>JACKCB010000001.1 GCA_020634235.1 Ardenticatenaceae bacterium
CATGTCCAGCGCCCCAACCCAACTCGCCCCGGCCGGGTAGCTGCCCACCTCTGTCGTCCCGCCAACACTAAGACTGTAATTCAACAACGTCTCGTCCGGCGCATCATTGCCCCACGGATACTTCAAACTCTCCGGCCCGCGCGCCGCATACTCCCACTGCGCCTCCGTCGGCAGTTGCCCCCCCGCCCAGGCACAGTAGGCCACCGCATCATCCCAGGAAACGCCCACCACCGGCTGGTTCTCGCCACTGAAGAAGTCCGAACCATAGTCGTCATTCGCCCGGCACTCCCCGTCAGCCACGCACCGCTCATACTGCCCGTTTGTCACCTCCGTCTGGTCCAGCCAGAAGGCGTCCAGGGTCACCTGGTGCTGCGGGAACTCGCTGTCATAAGCATCCAGGTCACCATCCGCGCTGCCCATCAGGAAGCTGCCCTCAGGCACGTACACCATCACCATGCCATCCCCCGGCCGGGTTTGGGTCGCAATCGGCGTGGCCGACATTGGGAGCCTCGAGGGATCCTGAGTGGGGACGGCCACGGGCGCCTGGGTGGTCGCCGCCTCATCGCCATCCACGGGCAGCAGGCCACGCAAGCCAAGAACAAGCAAGGCCACCACCAGGATCAATCCGCCTCCCGTCCACACCGCCATTGGCAAAGCCTTCAGCCAGGCTGCAAGCCGTTTCATCGCCAACTGCCCGGCCGGTGGTTGGCCAGCCGGCCGTTGCTTTTGCGGTGGCATCTCAGCTTTCGCTGGCGGCTGCTGCGGTGTCGCCGCGGGCCGCACCCGAGCCGGCTGCGCTGTTCTCTCGGCCGCGGCCTCTGGCCGTTCCTTCTGCGGCGGCACATCAAATCTCACTTGCGGCAGCGCTGCCGGTGGCGGGCTGTCCAGCAGGGTAGTATCCCCGGCCGGGGGTAGCGTGGGGGTAATTGGCCCGGCCGGGGTCCGGCCAGCCAGCCACTGTACCGCCATTGCCAGTTCAGCCGCCGTGCGATAGCGGTCAGCGGGTGCCTTGGCCATGCTGCGCACAATCACCTCTCGCGCCCCGGCCGGCAGCGTCGGGTTAGCTGCCAACACGTCAGGCACCGGCTCGTAAGCATGTTTGAACATCAACTGGGCGTTGGTGTTGGCCTCGTAGGGTGGCCGGCCGGTCAGCAGCTCAAACAGCATCACCCCCAGGGCATAAATGTCAGCCCGGCCATCAAGCGTCTGCTTGCCATGCACCTGTTCCGGGCTCATGTAAGTCGGCGTACCAGCCACGGTCATCGTCTGGCTGGCCTCAGCCAGCCGGGCAATGCCAAAATCGGCCAGGTATGGCAGCCCCTCGTCATCAAACAGCACGTTGTCCGGCTTAATGTCGCGGTGAATAACGCTCTGGCGATGCGCCTTGTCCAATCCGGCGGCCAGCCGGTTATACAGCCCGGCAACCTCGGTTACGGGCAGCGGCTTATCGGCCAGCCGCCCGCGTAGCGAACCACCAGCCATGTAGCGCATCACCAGGAACGGCTGGTCGTCAAATTCGCCAAAATCATAAACCGGCACAATCGCCGGGTGCTCCAACCGGGCCACAATCTGGGCCTCACGCTGGAAGCGGCTGCGAAAACCAGGGTCAAAAGTAAACTGGCGTGGCAGCACCTTCACCGCCACCTGACGGTCCATCAACGGGTCGCGGGCCAGGTAAACGATGGCCATGCCACCCCGCCCCAACTCCCGCACAATCTCATACCGGCTAATTGTCTCTGCCACTCGCCACTCTCCATGCTCCACGCTGTACGCGCTGTAACCGGGTCAATTTTAGCAGATTACCCGCAACGGCACAGGCACGCGCCGTGGCAGCAAGACAACCCATGTCGTAGGAGCGGGACAGGCGGGCAACCCGGCCGGGCTTGCAGAACCAGGCCATCTCCCGCCTGTCTCGCCCGCATTGCCCCCCATCACCATCATCGGGCGAGACGGCGCGGCGCATACGCCGTTTGCTATGGCCAACCCCATACCGCGCCGTCCCGCCCCTACACAATACCATTGATATCCCCACCCCCTCACCCCCTCACCCCCACAGCGTCTCAAACAGCGGCACCACCACCCGCCAATCATAGCCGGCGGCGAACTGCCGGGCGGCCTGGCCCAGGCGAGCGCGCTCCCCCGGCCGGGACAACAACCCCACCACCGCCGCGGCAAACGCCGCCGGCTCATCCACCAGCAGCACCTCCCGGCCATGCCCAACCGGGAACCCCTCCGCGCCCACCGTCGTGCTCACAATCGCCTTGCCGGCGGCCATCGCCTCGATAAACTTCAGCCGTGTGCCGCTGCCCACCCGAAACGGCATAACGAACACCGCCGCCCCGGCCAGGTAAGGCTGCACCTCGGCCACCCGGCCGGTCACCGTCACCCCCGGCAGTTCGCCCAGCCAGGCCAGCCGGGCGTGCGGCTTCTGCCCCACCACGGCCCAGGTACTCCCCGGCCGGGCGCGCAGCACCCGCGGCCAGATCTCCCGCCCAAACCACAGCGCGGCATCAATATTGGGCCGGTAATCCATCTTGCCGATAAACACCACGTCAAAGCGGGGGGTGTCATCCGTCACCGCCACCTGGTACTGGGTAACATCGATGCTGTTGGGCACCACCAGCGGGTCCAGCGCCGGCAGCAAGCGGCGCAGGTGTGCCCGGTCCGCCGGGCTGACCACGCTCACCCAATCCGCCGCCTGGCAGGTGCGGCGCTCAAAGCGGCGCAGCCGGCCGGTCTGGACCAGGGAGTAGGCGGCCGCCGGCCAGCGGCGCGGCTGGCGCAGGTCGGTGAGAAAGTTGCGGTATTGCAGCTCCGCCTCAGCATTGTGGTCATCAAACAGGATACGGCTGGCCGGGCTGGCCTGGCGGATGAGCGGCAGCGCCCGCGCCAGCTCAATCCCCTCAATCTGCACCACGTCAAAAGCCTCTTCGGCCAGCAGCCCGCGCAGCGCCGCGTCGAAGGCGTCGCTTTGCAAACGGTGGGCCATATCCGGCCGGGAATCCACCAGCAGCCGCCACAACCGCTGCCGGCCGCTGCGCTGCGGCACAGGCACCGTAACAATCCGCCGGCACAAGGCGTGCAGCGGCGAATCCGCGGTCAGCGGCTGATCTGGCTCCACAAAGCTCAGCAGCGACAGCGCGTGCCGCCCGGCCAGGCCGCGCAAAATGTGGTAATTGCGCAGGCTGGTCCCCTGCTGCGGCGGGTAAGGGAGCTGCGGGGTAAGCAGGAGAAGCTTCATGAGACTTACGCCTGGTAGAGGGCCAGCGTGGCCTGGGCGGTGCGCTCCCAGGTAAACCGCGCCGCCTGTTGGTAGCCAGCCTGGATCATGGCCGCCCGCTGCGCGCTGTCGGTCAGAACCTGCTCCAGGGCGTGCGCCCAGGCATCGATATCATCAGGCGGCAGTTGCCGCCCGGCCGGGCCAACCACCTCCGGCAGCGAGGCGCGATCACTGACAATCACCGGGCAGCCGCAGTGCATCGCTTCCAGCGGCGGCAGGCCAAACCCTTCGTAATGGGAAGGCAGGGCCAGCACCCCGGCGGCGTGGTACAGGTGGGCCAGCGCCGCATCCCCCACCCCGGCCAGGTGGTGCACCCGGTCGCCCAGGCCCAACTCGCCAATGGTGGCGAAAATCTGCTCATACAGCCAGCCCTTGCCGCCCACCAGCAGCAGGGGTACATCCGGGCCGCCGCCCTGCCGCATCCGGGCGTAGGCGTGCAGCAGGGCCGGCACATTCTTGCGCGGCTCCAGGGTACCCACAAAGAGGACGAAGCCGCGCGGCAGGTTGTATTCGGCCAGGGTTTGGGCCACTGCCCCGGCCGGGACCGCAGCCTGGTAGCGAGGATTGGCCGCCAGGGGGATGGTGGTCACCTTCTCCGGCGGCACGCCCAGCCGGGCCAGCAGGTCCTGCCGCGTATGCTCGCTGTCGGCGGCAATGTGGTCGGCGGCGCGCACCGCCCAGCGGATCTGCGCCGCGTAATAGCGGCGGCTGCCGGCGGTGAGGTACTGCGGATAGTACAGGAAGTTCAGGTCGTGTACGGTGATGATGCGCCTTCTGGCCCCCCCGGCCGGGGGGATGAAGTCGGGGCTGTGCCACACATCACAGCCGCGGGGCAGCAGCTCCGCGGCCAGCGCCCAGCGCTCCAGCCGGTGGTGGCAGGGGGTCCACAAGTTGATGCGGCCGAAGTTGGCCGCCGCCGGCTGCAAGGTGCGCGTCTCCTTGCGGCTGTGCCCCACGCTGTAGCGGTTCTCCCCGTCCAGCGCGGCCAGTGCCGGCAGCAAATGCAAGGTGTATTGGCTAATGCCGCCCATCTGGTAATAGGGCAGGCGGCTGTCAATTCCGATGTGCATGGCGCGATTATACGCCCCCGGCCGGGGGACAGCCACCGTTTTACCTTTTCCCCCATCCGCTTTATAATGCAGTTGTCGGCCGTGGCCCGGCAGGCCGCCGGCCCCCAAGCCTTTCAAGGACGCAAGTTAACCTAAGACGGAACACAGCGCAGGCAAACCGTATCCCCTCAGGAGAACACACCCGATGGCCCAAACCACCCCCCTGGCCCAAGAAATAAGCGAATTGAGCAATCGGCTGAACTGGCTCGACGAAGAGCGCCGCAAATCGGTCAAACGGCTGGCCGAACTGGAACAACGCACGGCCATGCAAGACCGCGAGATCGAAGGGCGCGACCAGCGCATCAAGGAGCTAGAACAGCGGCTGGCCACGGTCACCGCCCAACTGGCCCGCCTGCCCCAATTCGACACCCAACTGGTGCAGTTCAAAGATGAAATCGTCAGCCTGATCGAGCAGTACGACCAGCGCCGGCTGCGCGCCCAGGAAGAGGGCGAACGGCTGCGCCGCGTGGAACACGAGAGCAACGCCCGCGAAATCGCCGATATCCGCCGTGAACTGCCGGCCATCCCCCGCCTGCAAAACGAGATGGAACTGCGCCAGGCGGAAGAGGCGCGGCTGGCCAATCTCATTGGCGTGCTGCAAAACCGCATCCCGCCCATCGAGAGCCGCATCGAAAGCTGGGTCAATGACCTGGCCTACCTGGAGGAAGGGGAGCGGCAAAACAACCGCAGCATCACCGACATTCAAACCACGCTGCTGGAGATCAGCAAGCGCTGGGAACCTATCCAAAACCGGCTGGATATTCTGGGCGACGCCCAAAACCGGTTGGAGACCAACCTGCGCTCCCTGTCTGAAGCGCAGGTCGAGCTGCGCAACTCCATCAAGGGCTGGGCCGAGCAAGTGCAGTTGGGCGAATACGAGCGCAACCAGCGGCTGAACGCCTGGGCGCGCATGATCGAGGACCAGCAGTCGGAGATGCAAAATTACTCGCAGCAGTGGGTGAAATTCTCTGACCAGTACAAAGAAGCCAGGATGGCCGTGCAAACGCTGGGCGAGTGGCAGAAGCACATCGAGCAGCGGCAGCGCGAGGCCAGCGAACTGGCCCGCGTAGAATTCCACCGGATGCAGGGGCGCTGGGACGGCTTCACCGGCGAGCAAGACAAGAAGTGGAAGAACTTTGAAGTAGATATGCAGCAGCGCTGGCAAAACGCGGTACGCAACGAGCGCCAGATCCGGGAACAGATAGACCTGTTGGACAAAAAGATCGACAAGAGTGTCCAGGACCAGGAAGTGCTGTGGCGGGTGCAAACGGCCCAAACCGACGCCATCAAACAAATCCCGCGCATCTGGCAAGAGGAAGTAGAAAAGACGCTGGCCCAGGACCCCAACCGCCGCCGCCAACCGGCCCTGGTCCCCGTCCGCGAAGATTTCTAGTATGTCGCTCCGGAGTTTCGCCTGAAAACCTGGCAGATTATCGAACCAATTCCTGGCGCATACCTCTGGTAAAAAATCTGTCAGGTCTGAACGGCTACACGCGCAGCACGCAACAAGAATCGCCCCATGTACGTTATTGGCACCGCAGGACACGTAGATCACGGTAAATCGACGCTGGTAGAGGCGCTGACGGGCATTGACCCGGATCGCCTGGCCGAGGAAAAAGCGCGGGAGATGACCATCGACCTGGGCTTTGCCTGGCTGGATCTGCTGGCCGAGGGGGTGGCCGTGGCCGCCGAAAGTGGCCTGCCCGCCCCGGCCGGGACGGAGCTGTCCGAAGTAGGCGTGGTCGACGTGCCTGGCCACCGCGACTTCATCGAGAACATGCTGGCCGGGGTGGGCGGCATCGACCTGGCCCTGTTCGTCGTCGCCGCCGACGAAGGGGTGATGCCCCAAACCGCCGAACACCTGGCCATCCTCGACCTGCTAGAAGTGTCTGGCGGCGTCATCGCCCTGACCAAAACCGACCTGGTCACCGAGCCAGACTGGCTGGAACTGGTAACCCTGGACGTGAGCGAAGCGATGAGCGGCACCGTCCTGGCCAACGCCCCCATTGTGCCCGTTTCGGCCCGCACCGGCGCCGGGCTGCCGGCACTGCGCCGGGCGCTGGCCCAACAACTGCTGGCCACCCCCGCCCGGCCGGATACCGGCCGCCCCCGCCTGTCCATTGACCGTGTCTTCAGCCTGCCCGGTTTTGGCACCATTGTCACCGGCACACTGGTGGGCGGCAGCCTGCGCGTTGGCGATGCGGTAGAAATCCACCCGGCCGGGCTTAAAGCGCGTATTCGCGGCCTGCAAACCCATCGCACCAGGCTAGACACCGCCCGGCCGGGCAGCCGCGTGGCCATCAACCTGACCGGCGTGAACAAAGAAGAGCTGCAGCGCGGCGACGTGGTGGCCGCGCCGGGGCTGGTGCGCGGCACCCTGCTGCTGGATGCCGTCTACCGCCACCTGCCTGAGGCCGACGCCCCGCTGAAGCACAACAGCGACGTGAAACTGTTCCTGGGCGCGGCCGAGGTCCTGGCCCGCACCCGCATTCTGGGCGCCGCACAGATTGCCCCAGGCGAAACGGGCTGGCTGCAGTTGGCCCTGCGCCAGCCGGCGGCCACGGTGCGCGGCGACCGTTTCATTTTGCGCCGCCCGTCGCCCGGCGCCACCCTGGGGGGCGGCCAGGTGCTGGACCCCCATCCCGGCCGGCGTCATCGCCGCTTCCGGCCGGAGGTGCTGGCCCGCCTGCAAACGCTCAGCCAGGGCACGCCGGCCGATCTGCTGCTGCAAGCACTAAGCAGGATGGAACCATCCACCCCGGCCGGGGTCTTCAAACAGTCCGGGCTGGAGAAAGACGCGGCCAGCGCCGCCTGGCAAGAGCTGATCGACACCCAACAAGTGGTGCTGTTCGAGCAGCAAGCCATGAGCCGGGCCGGCTGGGAGCGGCTGCGCCAGCGCATGCTCGCCCTGGTCCACGAGTACCACGCCCAATACCCGCTGCGCCCCGGCATCTCCCGCGAGGAGCTGCGCAGCCGGCTGCAAATCCCCAGCCCGCTGCTCAATGCCCTGCTCAGCCAATGCCAGGCCACCGGCGACATCGACAACAGCGGCTCACTGGTATGCGCGGCCGGCTTCGCCATTAGCTTCACGCCGGCCCAGGAAGCGGCCATCGCCCGGCTGATGGCCCAGTTTGCCCAGGCCGGCATCAACTCGCCCAGTGTCAAAGAGTGCAAGAATGCGCTGGGGGAGGACGTCTACTACGCCCTGGTCAGTTTGGGACAACTCCAGCCGCTGCGCGAAGACGTTGTCTACACCACCCCCTTTTACCGGGAACTCCAGGCCCAACTGCTGGCCCACCTGGCGGCGCACGGCCGCATCAACGCCGCCGAAATGCGCGATATGTTCCAGACGAGCCGCAAATATGCCATCGCCTGGCTGGAGCATCTGGACGAACTGCGGCTGACCCGCCGCGTGGGCGATGATAGGGAGTTAATTGAGCGCTAGGCAGATCCGCGTCCTGATTGTGGACGACCACCCGCTGACGCGGGAGACAGTGCAGACGATGCTGTCCATCCTGGAAAACGTGGTGTGCGTGGGCAGCGCCGCCACCGGCCGGGAAGCCTACCTGCTGGCCGCCCGCACCCGGCCGGATGTCATTTTGATGGACGTGATGATGCCCACCGTCGATGGCATCGCCACCGGCCGGGCTATTTTGCGCGTCCTGCCCCGAACCAGCATCATCCTGATGTCGGGCGAGACGGGGGCCAACTTCCATTGGCGAGAAGCCCTGCCCCAGGCCCACGCCTTCCTCACCAAACCGCTCGATCTGCAGGAGCTGCAGACCGCCCTGCAACAGGCAACCAGCCTGTGAGCGTACACAACCACCAGCCCTCAACCATGACCAACGATGCCGCGAGGAGGACCATGAAAGCTGACATTATCCACGGCGAGCGCGCCTTTAGCGACCTGGCCGCTGACTGGGACGATCTGGCCGGCCGGGGTATGACCGATACCCCGTTCCAATCGCTGGCTTACCAGCGCGCCTGGTGGCAGCACCTGGGACCAGGCACGCTGCACACCATCACCGTCCGCGAAGCTGGGGCGCTGGCCGCTGTGCTGTGCGTCTACAGCCAGGACGGGCTGGTGCATTTTAATGGCTGTGTGGAGGAGACCGACTACCTGGACCTGATCGCCCCGGCCGGGAACGCCGCAGCCGGTTGGCGGGCCGCCATAGACCTGCTCAACAGCAGCCAGTTTCCGGCCTGGCACACCCTGGAGCTGTGCAACATCCCGGCCGGGTCCCCCAGCCGGGCCATCCTGGCCGAAATCGCCGCCGAACAGGGCTGGTCCCACAGCAGCGACATCCAGGAGGTCTGCCCCGTCATCACCCTACCCGGCGACTTCGACACCTACCTGGAGAGCCTGGACAAGAAGCAGCGCCACGAGCTGCGCCGCAAGCTGCGCCGCGCCAGCGCCGCCGATGTCAACCTGCACATCGTCCGCCCCGACGAGGACGTAACCCAGGCGGTAGACGACTTCCTACGCCTGCTGCAGTTGAGCACGCCCGAAAAGGCGGCCTGGCTCAACCCGGCCCGGCGGGCCGTCTTTCAGGACGTGGCCGCGGCTGCCCAGGCGGCCGGCACGCTACAGCTCATGTTCCTGACCATCGAAGGCCAGAAAGCGGCCGCCCTCTTCAACCTCGACTACAAAGGGCGGGTCTGGGTTTACAACTCCGGCCTGGACCCGGCCGCCTTTGGTTTCCTCAGCCCGGGGGTGGTGCTCACGGCTCAGGCCATCGAACACGCCATCAACACCGGCCACGACACGTTCGATTTCTTGCGCGGCAGCGAAGAGTACAAGTACCGCTTTGGCGCGCAAGATACCACCATCCACCGCATCACTCTGCGCAAAGCGCCCCAGGAGTAGACCATGGACAACAGCGCGTCCCTGCTCCCCGGCCGGGAGACCATCCAGCGCGTAGCCATGCTCAGCGTGCACACCTGCCCCCTGGCGCTGCTGGGCGGCAAGAAAACGGGCGGCATGAACGTGTACGTGCGTGACGCCGCCCGCGAGTTGGGCCGGCAGGGAGTTCAGGTAGACGTCTTCACCCGCTCCCAAGATGATTGCCAGCCGCGCATCAAGCACGATCTGGGCAATGGCGGGCGGGTGATCCACATCCCGGCCGGGCCTGAAAAACCCATCCCCGTTGCCGACATCAGCCGCTACCTGGACGAATTCACCCAGGGGGTCGTGCAGTTCGCCCAGGCCGAAGGGAACCACTATGACATCATCCACAGCCATTACTGGCTGTCTGGGCTGGTGGCTGAGCAGTTGCAGGCTATCTGGGGCCGGCAAGTACCCATTGTCCATATGTTCCATACCCTGGGGCACATGAAGAACCGCATCGCCCTCAACGAGCAAGAACGCGCACCCCAGGCGCGCATTGACGGCGAAAAACAAGTCATCCGTGCTGCCAACCGTATCATCGCTGCCACCCCGGCTGAGCTGGCCCAGCTCAACTGGCTGTATGGTGCCCGCATGGACAAAGTCGTCATCATTCCCCCCGGCGTCGACCTGGAGCGCTTCCACCCTATCCCCAAAGCCGAAGCCAAAGCCCAGTTAGGCATCCCCCATAACCATCGCATCATCCTCTTCGCCGGGCGCATCGAGCCGCTCAAGGGCATCGACACCCTGCTGCAAGCCATGGCCCTCATCCAGAAACGGCAGCCGGCCGCGCTGGACAATCTCTGCGTAGCCATTATTGGCGGCGACCCCTGGGCCGATGACCCCGACGACGAAATGGCCCGCTTGCAAGCCCTGCGCCGCGAACTGGGCATCCACGATCTGGTTACGTTCCTCGGCTCCAAAGACCAGGACAGCCTGCCCAACTACTACGCCGCGGCCGAAATGGTCGTCATGCCCTCCCATTACGAGAGCTTTGGCCTGGTGGCGCTGGAGGCCATGGCCATGGGCACCCCGGTCATCGCCTCCGAGGTGGGCGGGCTGGCCTTTGTGGTGCGCGACGGCGAAACGGGTTTCCACGTGCCCAGCCGCGACCCGGAAGCGTTGGCCGAAAAAATCTACGCCCTGCTGTCTGACCAGGATTGTTGGCTTCGCCTGGGCCACCAGGCTTATTACCACGCCCGCCAATACACCTGGCCTATCATTGTGCAGCGCATTGTACGCATGTACGAAGCCGCCCTGGCCGAAGCGCAAGGCTAAGCCCGATGCCTGATCCGCTTGAGGCGCTGCGCCGCCGCCTGGCCCAAAGCGAGGCCGCGCTGGCTGCCGCCGAAGCGGAACTGGCGCAGCGTCTGGCCGACATCCAGGTGCTGGAACAGCGCATTGAGGCTCAGTTGGGGCCGGCGCTGGACCAACTGACCGCCCTGGAGGCGGAGGTGCAGTTGCTGCTGGCACAGATCCAGCGGCAGCGCAATGCCAGCACGTTTGGCCAGGAGTACCGGCCGGTGGAGGAGCAGTTTCGCCGTACCTGGGTAGACCCGGAGCCACCCCCAACGCCCATCGCCAGCGCCCCGGCCGGGGCAGCCCCGCCGCAAGTTGTGGACCTGAAGCGGCTCTACCGCCAACTGGCCCGCCGCTACCACCCCGATCTGACTACCAATGTAGCCGAACGGCAGCGGCGCACCGCCGTGATGGCGGCGATCAACGAAGCGTACGCCAGCCATGATCTGGCGGCCTTGCAGCGCGTAGACCAGGCAGTCTCCCCCATCCCGGCCCCAATTGGACCGGCCGCGTCCCGGCCGGGGTTCCCCCAGACCACCGCCGAGCTTCAGGCGGCCATCGCCGCCTGCCAGCAGCGCCAGCAAGCCATCGCCACCCAGCTACAGCAACTGGAGCACCACCCCACCGTGCAACTGAGCCTGGACATTGCCCTGGCCCGGCGGCAGGGGCGGGAGCTGTTGGCCGAGATGCTGGCCGACCTGCAGCAAAAAATCGCCCGCAAGCAGGTCGAACGGGACATGATGGCCGCTCAATTTGCCCAGCTTGGCCGGCGATTCGATAGGACGTAGCCCCCCAACACCCATTTGTCTGGCCATTGGCGGGGCGGCGGCGCAGGTCGCTGCGCCACCACCCCACCAACAATCTACTGGCCTACTGGCCCAAGAGCTGGTTGGCCAGAGCAATCGCCGCGACCAGCCGGTCGTGGCTGTTGTTCACAGCATCACGGGCCACGCTGTAGTTCAACTGCGTGATGGTCCCTGCCTGGGTACAGGCCAGAGCAATCGCTTCGCTGGTGTTCAGCACCTCAGCAATGGAGGCCTGGTAAGCACTATAGATGCCCAGCCAGGTTTCGGGCACGTTGCTGTAGCTGGCGCTGCCCAGAACGTAGCCGTAGTTGAGTAAGAAGTTGTCGCAGTCCGCCTGGTTGACACCGCTGACCAGCAGCCGGTCCAGTGCCCCGCCAATGTCAATGATGTACAGGTCCAGATAGGTCATGCTGTCGCGCAGGGCGATGGGGTTGAAGGGGGCCGAGGTGGGTACCACACCGGGTACGGGCGTGGGGACCACGGTGGCGTTGCCACCCGGCGGGGGCGGGGGCGGTTGGGGCGTTCCCTCGCCGCCGGGTTCCGGGGTAATGCCGGGGATGGGCGTGGGGGTGAAGCCGGGGATCAGGTCCTGCGAGGCATCCAGCTCCACCAGGCTAAAGAAGATCCAGCCTTCCAGCCCTTCGGCGGTGCGGACCAGCAGCCAGTTTTGGTCGGCGGTCTGGGCGATGACTTGCAGTTGAGTCCCGGCCGGGAGGTCGGCAAGCACTGCTTCTTCCGGCCCCGGCCGGAGGCGCAGCTTCGCGTCGATGACCGTGGTGCCCTGGATAAGTGGCAGCGGCGTGGGCGTGACCGTGGGGGCCGGCGTAGCTACATACACAATCTCCACCGGCTGGTCCGTATCTACCAGCGAGGAGCCTACCCAACCCTCCAGGCTGTCGCTGGTGGTCACCAGCAGCCAGAGCTGGTCTGGGGTGCGCCCAATCACCTGCACCGATTCGCCAAAGCTCAATTTGCGCAGCGAACTGAAGCTGGAGCCAGGTCCCGTGCGCAGGTTCGTGCGATCCGCGTTGACCACGCCAAAAACCTCCGGCGGCGGCAGACGCTGCAGGGTCACCGGCACCAGATTCTCGCCGCCGCCAACCTGAACCTCCTGCGTAATCTCCCCATAGGTTGGCGCCGACACGGTTAGCGGGTAAGTACCGGCAGCCAGATTGTTGATGGTCACCGTGCCATCTTCGCCCGTCTCTTCCGTCACGGAGAAGTTGAGGTTGGGGATGAACAGAGCCACCGTTGCGCCGGTGATGGGATTGCCGCTCTCGGTATCCGTCACCTGGACTACGACAAAAGGAATGGCCGTCGGCCCGACAGTGGGCGTGGCCGTGGGCGGCAGCGTGGCCGTGGGGACGGCGGTATCGGTGGGTGGCAGCGGCGTGCTGCTAGGCTCGGGCGAGGGGGTGTTGGTAGCCGTGGCCGGCGCAGTGGCCGTGGCCGTGGGGGGCAGCACCACATCCTCCGGCGGTGGCTGTTCCTGGCGGCAAGCGGCCAGGAGCAAGAACAGGAGGGCCAGCACAAGCATGCGGTAGTGAGCGGTCGTAAATGGTTTCATAGGTTATTTTGAACTCCTGCAACGTGATGGCGTCGCGGCGATTATCATCTTTCCGGAGGGTATCCCCCTTAGCTGGCAGTGATTAGTTCCTGGCCGCCCATGTAGGGGCGCAGAACGGGCGGAATGACGATGCTGCCATCCGCTTGCTGGTTATTCTCTATGATAGCGATCATCACCCGGGGCAGGGCCAGGCCGCTGCCGTTGAGGGTGTGGGCGTATTGCAGCTTGCTGCCCCCGGCCGGGCGGTAGCGCACATTGGCTCGCCGGGCCTGGAAATCTTCGCAGTTACTGCACGAGCTAATCTCCAGCCACTCACCGCAGCCGGCCGCCCAACACTCCAGATCATACTTCTTGCTGGCGGCAAAACCCAGGTCGCCGGTGACCATTTCCACTCGCCGGTAGCGCAGCCCCAGCGCCTCACAGATGTCGCTGGCCTCGGCCACCAGTTGGTCCAGCGCCGCATAGCTCTGTTCCGGCGTGGTGAACTTGTACATCTCCACCTTGTCGAATTGGTGACCACGCTTGATGCCGCGCACGTCCCGGCCGGCGCTCATTTTCTCGCGGCGGAAGCAGGGGGTGTAAGCCACGTAGTTCAGCGGCAGATCAGCTTCCTCCAGAATCTCGTCCCGGTGCAGGTTGGTCAGGGCGATTTCCGCGGTGCCCAGCCACATGAAATCTTCTTCAGCGTCGCGGTAGATGTTGTCGCGGAACTTGGGCAGTTGGCCCGCGCCCACGAACATTTCCGACATGACCATGAACGGCGGATAAACCTCGGTGTGGCCATGCTGGCGGACGTGATAATCGAGCATGAACTGGATCAGCGCCCGCTGCAAGCGCGCACCCACACCCATGAGGACGTAGAAGCGGCTGCCGCTCATCTTGATGCCCCGCTCGAAGTCGATGATGCCCAGCGCCGGGCCTAGCTCCCAGTGTGGTTTGGGCTCAAAATCGAACTGGGGCGCAGGCGCACCCTGCGGTTCGTAAGCGATGTTGAGGCTGTCGTCCGGGCCGTCGGGCACGCTCTCGTGGGGCAGATTGGGCACCCACAGCATGTGCTCGCGCAGTTTGCTTTCCACACTGCGCAGCTCTTCATCCAGGGCGCCAATGCGGTCGCCAATCTGGCGCGTTTCCTCTTTGGCCTCGTCGGCGTTGAACTGCAGGCTGTTTAGCTGGCTGCGCAGGTAATCCAGCGGCTGGCCCACGTCCTGGCCCGCTTCGGCGGCGCGGATGTCGTTTTCCAGCTTCTTCAGTGCCCCCAGCCAGCGGCCGATTTGCTTGGAGGCTTCGTTGCGCTGGCGGCGCAGCTCTTCCACGTCCTGGATGATCTCGCGGCGGCGCTCATCCAGGGCCAGGATTTCGTCAATGGGTGCGGTGTCGTTGAGCCGGGCGATTTGCGCCTTTACCCATTCCGGTTTTTGCCGTATTAGATTGATGTCCAGCATGTTTTTTCTCCGTCACAATAACACATGAAAAGCCCCCTCATCTCCAGGACGAGGGGGCTCGCGGTGCCACCTGGATTCCCCAGACCAGACCGCAAGGGTAAGGCCCAGGCTCATAGCGCGTTAACGGGCGTACCCGGCTCAGCTTGTGTGGCCACCGGCGGTGGTCTGCTTTCTGGCTGAGCAACTCGGGAGTGGATTTCACCTGTCCTGGCGATTGGCTCGCAGCAGCCGCCAACTTTCTGGATGCCCCGGCCGGGTTACTTATCTCCGTCGCTGTTGTTCACCTGTGTAATTTAGCGCATTATAGCCAGCGCCGGGCAGGGCGTCAAACCCGGCCGGGACGGTCAGCGCGGGCAAGAAGATGTGGCCGGGCGTGGTGGGCACCAGGTGGTAGACCACGCCATCATGCAGCCCGGCCGCGTATAGTTCACCATCTGCCCCTTCGCCCAGGCTGCTCAGCCCCAGGTAGCCAGCGTTGACCACCCGCCTTTGCCAGGTGCCACCGCCCCCCGGCCGGGCGCGCCACAAACTCCCCTTGCAGGCATCAGAGAAGAGATAATCCCCGGCCATCAGCGGGAACTGCGTGCCGCGGTAGACGAAGCCACCGATCATGGCACACCCTTCGGCCGGGTTGGCATAGCCAGTGATGGGAAACGTAAACTGGGTCCCCGGGGCGCAATATTCCGGCCGGTAGGGGGAGGTCCCTTCGTAGCAAGGCCAGCCGAAGTTATTGCCGCCAGCCGCCCCGGCCGGGAGATACTCCACCTCCTCAAAATTCACCCCGCCCACATTGCCAATGTACAACTCACCCGTCAGACGGTCGAAGCTGAAACGCCACGGGTTGCGCAGCCCCAGCAGCCAAATCTCGTCGCGCACGGCGCTGTTACCCACAAAGGGATTGTCTGGCGGGATAGCATAGGGGAAGGCGCTGTCCACATCCAGGCGCATCATCTTGCCCAGCAGCGTCTGTCCATCCTGCGCATTGCCCAGGCTGCCAATGCCGCCGCCATCCCCCAGCCCAAAGTAAAGATAACCATCCGGCCCAAAATGCAAATCGCCGGCGTTGTGCGTGTCGGTGGGCTGGTTCACCAGCAGCAGCAGTTGCTCGCTGGCCGGATCGGCCACGTTTGGGTCGCCGGCACTCACCCGGAAGCGCGCAATGTTGGTGTTGCCGTTCAGGTCGTTGTAGTTCAGGTAAAAATAGCCGTTCTGGGCATAGTTGGGGTGGAAAACCAGCCCCAGCAGCCCCTGCTCCCAAAAAGCATCGTCCACCTTGTGATGGATGTCCAGGAAGGGTTGGGGCAGGCGGCTGCCGTTCTGGTCGATGATCCAGATGATGCCCTGCCGCTCGATGACGAACAAGCGACCATCGCCGGCGTTAAAGATGCCCACCGGCTGGTAGAAGCCGCCGGCAACGGGCACAAAGCTAACCAGGTAGTCGTCCGCCGGCTGGCCACCCGGCCGGGATTGGCCAGCAGCAGCCAGGGCCAGGCCACTGCCCATGAGCAGGCACAAAAGCCCGGCCAGGAAAAAGGAGGGTCGCTTCAGGGTCATGGAAATCCTCACTGGTGAAAACATGGACGGACGCGTGCCAGAAGGGGCTAGCCAACCACGCCCCGGCCGGGGTCAGGCAGCCATTCCCCCGGCGAGATCAAGCTGTCCAGCCGCACCTGGCGCCGGAAAGCCTTCTCTAGCAGCGGCAGCGCGTTACGCTCGGTCTCCCACAACTCCACCGCCGGATACTCATCAGCAATCAGCGTCAGGTGCAGCTCGGCGTCATTCCAGCTCACCGAAACGTCATCCACCGTGGCATTGCGCCCCCGTTCCAGAAACTCGGCCACGCGCAAGATGGCCGAAAGCTGGCTAATGCGCATCTCATCCCCCTCTTGCAGCACCAGTGCATAGGGCGAGCCATCGGGTCTGCCCTTGCGGTGGTAACGGGCCAGCAGGGCCACAATGGCCACCTCGCGCGGCGTGAAGCCGGGCAGGCCATTGTAATCGATAAGCGTCTGCGAATGGCGGTGGTGTCCCTCGTAGCCGATGAGCGTGCCCAGATCGTGCAGCAGGGCGGCGGCATCCAGCAGCTCGCGCTCGGCCGGGCCAAAGCCATGCAGCGGCACCAATTGGTCAAAAAGCCGGCCGGCCAGAAAACGGACGTGGTTGGCGTGCAGCTTCAGGTAATCGTAGCTGCGCGCCAGGTTCAGCACGCTGAAGTGGCGCACATCGGGGATGACGGGATAGGGCAAATGCTGCCAGAAGCGCTCGAAGAAAACCCCCTCACGCAGGCCACCGAGGGAGATATGCAGATGATCCAGTTTAAGCCGGTCTAGCACGGCCAACAGCACCATGGTGCCTGGGGTGATGATGTCGGCACGGTCGCTTTGCAGGCCGTCGATGCGCTGCCGCCGGGCCAAAGGCAGCTCGCAAAACTGGGCCAGGCTGGCGGCCACGGAGTCACGCGTTAGCACAAAGCCGTGCAGGTTCTGCAGCGGGTAGGCCTGCCGCGCGGCCTCAATACGCGCCAGGTTGCGGATGGTGCCGCCCACGCCAATCAGCATCGCCCCACGCTTTTGCTTGAGCCAATCCACGCTGCCTAGCTGCCGGGCGATTTCCACCGCCAACGCCTGGCATTCGTCGTCGCTGATGGGGTCGTGGCGCACGAAGCGCTCGGCCAGGGCCAGCGCCCCCAGGGTGAGCGAGGTGCCGTGCTGGAAGCGGCCGTTCTCGACCCAGCTCAACTGGATGCTGCCGCCGCCCATGTCCAGCACTAACCCTTCAGACATAGGCACTTCGTTGAGCGCGCCCAGGGTGGCGTAGTAGGCTTCCTGGCTGCCATCCAGCAGGCGCAGGGGCAGCCCCACTTCTTGCAGCACGCGCTCCAGAAAGATGGGGCCGTTGGCCGCCTCGCGCACGGCGCTGGTGGCGGTGGGCAGGATGATGTCGACGTTGGTGCTGGTGCAAAAGCGTTTGAAGAGGCGCAGGGTGGCGATGGCCCGGCTCATAGCGGCTTCGCTTAACCCGGCCGGGCTCATCTCCTGGCGCAGCCGGACCACTTCACGGATTTCGTCTTCCAGGCGGTAGGCGTACCCCGGCCGGGCAACCATGACCACCAACCGGGCGGTGTTGGAGCCCAGATCAATGACGGCAATGCGGTAGCTCTGGCTGCTGTTCATGGGGGGATTGTACCCCGGCCGGGGTGGTTCTGGTAGCGGTGGTGGGGGAAAGCGTGGTCGGCAGCTACCCGGCCGGTTGACAAACCGATCCTACTCGCGGTCAGCAGGGATATAAGGGATCAACCCCTTGCGATATGCCTCTTCTTGAAGATAGCGAGGTAGGTAACGCGCATCCGTCACCATGCCATTGACCGAGACAAACCAGACCATGGGATTCTTCTCAATGCGGCTAGGCAGTGTCCATTCAGGCTCCATCAAACCGATTCTGAACAGGTCACGAATCACTTTGGATTTGCTGGCCGGGCTACCTTTGCCGACTTCAAAATAGTTGCTGATGTCAGGCGTGGAGATGTGGGGCGTCTGGCTCCTGTCGAAAGCAAAGTTGACAGTGCCGATGGCATGGACAATGCCAGCGGCCCAGTTCTTTGCCTGTCCACTCGCCAGGGGCGACGGTCGTTTGCGGCACAATTTGGCGGTCATCACGCGGCACATGTCGGCATACTCTTCATTGAGTTTGGCCGCGCAGAAACCATCTGTCAATGTCGTGATGGCATCATAAGTTTCTTGCATCGATTTTGGCACGGAATAGGGATCTTTCATGTCTCTTCCTACGGATTTCACCAGGACGGGCCGAGCTTGTCCGGTGGTGGGTTGAGATGCCGCTGATCGGCCTCGCAAATAGTCGGGCTTCTATGAAGGCATTGGTGCACGGCCGTTAAGTGCCGTTCATCAAGTATTATCCATCCACAACAACTACGCCGCCACAATTTGCCGGGTAACCGCTCTCAACCCGGTTCCTTTGCCCTACAAACAGGTGCTATGATCGGCGACGTCTTGAACCATTGCCCAACGGTTCCCCCCCATCCTGGTGGATCCACGTGCCGGCCATTCTTCCGGCGCACAGTGTGCGCCTCTACCGAATGTCCTGTGGGTTCCGTCCGCCCGGCCCTGCTCAATGCTCCCGTTCGCGCAGGTGCGGGAAGAGCAGCACCTCACGGATGGTTGTCCGGTCGGTGAACAACATCACCAGCCGGTCGACGCCGGTGCCAAAGCCGCCGTTGGGCGGCATGCCATAGCGCATGGCCCGCAGATAATCCTCGTCGATGGGGTGGGCCTCGTCCTCGCCCGGCTTGTAGAGGCGCTGCATCTCCTCAAAGCGCGCCTGCTGGTCCAACGGGTCGTTCAATTCCGAGAAGGCGTTGCCCATCTCCATGCCGGCGATGAAAAACTCAAAGCGCTCCACGTGCCGGGGGTCCCCAGGGATGCGCTTGGCCAGCGGCGAGATGTCGCGCGGGTACTCGGTGACGAAAGTGGGCTGGATAAGATGCGGCTGGACAAAATCGCCCAGCAGGCCGTCGATGAGCTTGCCCCAACTGGCCCCGGCCGGGGTGTGGCCCCCCATCGCCTGGATCGCCGCGGCCAGCGATTCCGCCGTCGGGTGCGCCAGATAGTCGATCTCCGCAAACTGCATAATCGCCTCGCGCAGGGTCATGCGCTGCCAGGGTCCGGCCAGGTTAATGGTCTCCCCCTGGTAGCTGATGGTCGTGCTCCCGTGCAGGTCCTCCGCCAGGTAGGCCAACATCCGCTCGGTGAAATCCATCACGTCATGATAGTCCCAATAGGCGGCGTAGAACTCCATCTGGGTGAATTCCGGGTTATGGGTGGCATCCACGCCTTCATTGCGGAAATCGCGCCCAATCTCATAGACGCGCTCCAGCCCGCCCACCAGCAGGCGCTTCAGGTACAGCTCAAAGGAGATGCGCAAGTACAGCTCCTGCTTTAGCTGGTTGTGGTACGTTGTAAAGGGGCGGGCCGCCGCACCACCATAAAGCGGCTGCATGATCGGCGTCTCGACCTCCAGGAAGTCGTTCTCGTCCATGAAGCGGCGCATGGCCCTGAGCAGACGGGCACGGGTGCGAAACACAGCGCGCACTTCGGGATTGACAGCCAGGTCGGCGTAACGTTGGCGGTAACGCTCTTCCTGGTCGGCAAAGGCGCTGTAGCGCTCCAGGTGGCCATCGACCTCGCGCTCTTTCACCAGGGGCAGTGGGCTGAGGGCTTTGCTGAGCATGCGCCAGCCCTCGGTGTGCAGGCTGACCTCACCCATGCGCGTGCGGAACATCTTGCCACGGGCTTCCACAAAGTCGCCCAGGTCGACGAGCTTGCGGAAGTTGAGGTGGGCTTCTTCGTCTACTTCACCGCGCCGCAGGAAGAGCTGCACCCGGCCGGTGCCGTCTTCGACGTGGGTGAAGATGGTCCGGCCCATGTCGCGCATACTGACCACCCGGCCGGTGAGGGTAACGGCGATTTCATCCCCGGCCGGGGTGCCCTCCGCGGCCTCAAACGCCGCCACCGCCGCAGCCACTGTGTGGCTGCGTGCTGACCGCAGCGGATACGGATCTATCCCGGCCTCTTGCAGCCGCGCCAGCTTCGCCAGACGCTGCTCTTCCAATGGTGTAGGTTCCCAAGCCATGTGCTTCTCCTCTAGATAGCCCGGACTGGGCCGATTTGCTTCGGGGCATACTTAGCGGCGCCGCCAGACCCATAAAAAAAGCCCGTGATGCTCACGGGCTTATGCTCAAGCGCAAGGGTCAACAGCCCGCGAGTGAGCGCTATTCAATACCCTTAATCCGAAAACGCAGCTTGCCGTTGGGCGCCATCACGTCAACCGTACTGCCTTTGCGCGCCCCCAAGAGCGCACGGCCCAGCGGGCTCTCGTTAGAGATACGGCCACGAATCGTGTCCGCCTCCGCCGCGCCTACCAGCAAATACTGCTCTTCCTCGTCACTACCCTCTTCGATAATCGTTACCAGGTCACCAATCTTCACCACGTCATGCGGCGAATCGTCATCCTGAATAAGCTGATAATTCCCCAGAATCTCTTCCAGGTCTTGAATCCGGCCCTCCAAAAAAGCCTGGGCGTTGCGAGCAGCCTCAAGTTCGGCATTATCAACGAAATCATCGTCCTGGCCATCTTCCAGCGCCTTGTGCAGCCGATCGGCCAGTTGTTCCCGCCCTTCTGTGCGCAGTTGATGCAGCTCCTCTGTCAGCCGGACCAAACCTTCAGGAGTGAGCAAATGTGGCTTAGCCCTACCTACCGTCATAATTCACCTACCTACGAAGTTATCGATTTCTTCTGGGCCCATGGGCTTGTGGGACACCCACGTTCCCAGTGCATGATTCTGAATACGCCATAAGACGAAAAAAAACCGCTGCCAATGAGCGGCACAGTCCTGGGTGATTAGGCAGAAAATTATACCAAATTGACGGGGGATGTAAAGGGAGTTACACAGCAGCTTGCGGGATGCCCCATGAGCCAGTTTGAATTTTCGCCTGTTTCGCTCATAATAGCCGCCAATCGCCCCGGCCGGGTGCCGGATAGCAGCTTTGCAGGCAGGCACAACGCATGACCAAACGACAACTCGGCTACCTCTTCATCCTCGCCGGCCTGGCCGGCATCTTTGGCCCCTTCCTGGCCGATCTGCTGGGCGCTGGCCAGTTTCAGGGCGTTGGCCCTACCCAGCGGCTGGTACTGCTGGCGGCTGTGGCCATCCTGCTGGTAGGCCTCAGCCTGCTGCCCTTGGGCGACCGGCCCGCCTGACCCCCACCAACTGGACCCATCGTGACCCGACAACGACTGCGATTCCAATCCCTTCTGGTCATGCTGCTCATCGCCCTGGCGCTGGCGGCCTACCTGGGCTACTTCCTGGTATACAGCCAGTACGCCGTGGCCCTGTTCCGCTTCCCATTTGACTACGACCAGGGCGAAGGGTTTGAGCTGATGGACACGCTGCTCTTCAGCCGGGGGGAGTGGCCCTACCAGGATATCGACACCTACCCGTTCTACTCCTCCAACTACCCGCCCGTTTATCACCTGGCCATCGTGCCCCTGGTCTGGCTGTTTGGGCCGCAGTACTGGACCGGCCGGGTCGTGGCCTACCTGGGCACCCTCATCACCGCCGCCGCCATCGGCTACGCCGTTTACCGTGGCCTGGGGCCACAGCCCAGCCGGCGCTGGTGGCTGGCCGCCCTGGCCGGGCTGGCCTACCTGGCCTCCAACTACATCTACCACGTTGGCCCCCTCTTCCGGCAGCACCTGTTCATGGTCATGTTAGAGACAGTGGCGGTGGTGGTCACCAGCCTGGTCGTCGCCCGGGAAGAGGCCCAGGGACGACGCAGCAATCGCGGCTGGCTGCTAATTATGCTGCTGCTGCTCCTGGCGGGCTACACGAAGCAGCTCGCTTACGCCAGCGTAGCCGCCGTCTTCATCTTCCTCTTCCTGCGCCAGCCAAAGCGAGCCGTGTTGTGGGCGGCCGGCTTTGCCCTGGCCACCGGGCTGGTCTTCCTGTTCATCAACTGGCAAACAGATGGGCAATGGCTGATCAATACGGTGACGGCCAACATCAACCCGTTTGTGCCCGGCCAGGCGCAGGCGCTGTTCCGGCAGTGGTTTCAACTGCACGCCGTACTCGTTCTGGCCGCCGCTGCATTTGCCGTCTACCAGCTCTATTTTGAGCGGCTGTCGGTGTACACCATCTGGTTTGTGGTGGCTGTGGCCAACAGCGTCACCGCCGGCAAGTGGGGTGCGGGCGAATCCTACTTTGCTACGGCCATTGCCGCCAGCTGCATTCTGGCCGGCCTGGCCTTCAACCGGCTGCTAGATGGGGCAGCGCGGCGCGGGCCAAACTGGCAGTTTGCGGCCCTGGTAGCGGTGCCGCTGCTCTTTTTGTACCAGGCCAGCCTGGTCTTTCACTTGCCTACGCACACGCCGGCGCAGCAGGCGCTGGCCCGGCTGCTGGGCCAGCCCACTGAGGTGATTATCGCACCCCAGACAAGTTGTTCCGCCCCCCGGCCGGGTGAAAGCATTCCCTATGTCGACGCGGCCGGGGTGGGCCTGCTGGGCCGCCCCCCCACCGCCACCGACACCGCTGCCGGCATCACCATCGCCAACCTCATCGCCACCGGCCAGACCCCCGCCTTCAGCGAAGAGGCCGGCTTCAATCTGTACACCGGCCGGGACGTGGTCACCAACCCCACCCAACTACTCAACCTCTACAACAACAACCAGGTCGACCTGACCGAAATGCTGGCCATGCTCAACACCCAGGCGTTCGATACCATCGTCCTGCGCGCCCAGTTCTACCCCCCGCCCATCCTGGACGCCATTGGCCAAAATTACCAAACCACCGATCTGGTACAGATGAATGGCTTCGTTTACTGTATAATGAGGCCAAAATAGCTGGCCGACGGCTCGACCGGTCGGCTCGTTAAGCGATAGCTTCACCAATCACAGATTTCGCATCACGAATGACGCCACCATGCCGGACAATCTCCTCCACGAACTCGCTTGCCCCAACTGCCGCAGCCCCATCGATCTGGCGGGGCACGGCCAGCAGATTCAATGCGCCGCGTGCAGCAGCCGCTTCATCTTACAAGGTCACCTTTGCCCGCGCTGCAGTACCTACCACAGCAAGGAAGTCCCCTTCTGTGGCCACTGCGGCACGCCGCTAACTCGCACCTGTGCCAGGTGCGGCACCGGCAACTGGGCCGGGGAGGAATATTGCCAGCAGTGCGGCGAAGCGATGGACATCTTCGATTTGCTCAGCCGCCACGCGGCCCAGGACCGGCAGCGCTGGCTGGATGAGCGCCGCGAGACCATCCGCCACATCAAGGCCATGGAAGAAAAATCATCACAGCAGCGCATGGCAGAGTTCCAGGCGATTGAGGCCGAGCGCCAGGCAATCTTGCGCCAGCAAAGGGCGGCGCAGCACAAGCGGGACCAACTGCTGCTGGTATTGGCCGTCGCCTTGCTGGTTATCCTGGCTGCCGCTATTCTCATCACCACCATCGGCGGCTAGCCGTTTGCTCATGGACAAATACCTGATCCAGCTCCCGGAATTTAGCGGCCCTTTTGACCTGCTGCTGCACCTGATTGACAAGGAGGCGCTGGACGTGACGGCTATTTCGCTGGCTCAGGTGACCGAGCAGTACCTGGCCCAGGTGGCGCAGCTCAAAGAGGGCAAAATCGACCGGTTGGTTGATTTCCTGGTCATCGCGGCCCGGTTGGTGCTCATCAAGAGCCGGGCGCTGCTGCCCCGTCCCCCGGCCGTGCCCGGCGGCGAGGAGGAAGAGGACCCGGCCGAGACGTTGGTGCGCCAACTGCGGCAGTACAAGCGCTTTAAGCAGGCGGCCAGTTGGCTGCATGGCCGGGAGGAAGCGGGGCTGCGGACCTACCTGCGCGTGGCCCCACCCCCCCGCCCCAAGATTGACAGCCGGTTGGACCTGAGCGGCATCACGGTCACGTCGTTGATCCGGGCGATGGCGGAGGTGTTGGCGCGCAATGAGAAGCTGGAGAAGAGTGTGGCCGTGGTCCAACCGCGCCGCTTAACCATCGAGGGACAGCTCCAGCATGTGCGCCGGTCGGTGCAAACGCAGGGGCGGCTGAGCTTCCAGGCGCTGCTCACACCCCGGCCGGATAGGGTGGAGATTGCCATTACCCTGCTGGCGCTGCTGGAACTGATCAAGCGTCGCGAGGTGGTGGCCCGGCAGCAAGAGCCTTTTGGCCCGATAGAGGTCCTGCCGCTGAGCGGTGCCGCAAGTGACGCCAGAGCCACAATACCCCCACCCCCAGCAGAATCCCTAACCCATCAATAAGCACGTCTACCGGGGAGCCCACCCGGCCGGGGACCAAACGTTGGTGCAGTTCATCCGACACGGCATAGGCCAGGGACCAGAGGATGGCATAGCCCGGCCGGGGCAGTGCCCGGCCGGCCAACACCGCCAGCAGCGCATAGGCCAACACGTGCGCCCCCTTCTTCACCAGCAAATCCCACACCCCAAAATCGGCAATGGCCGACTTCGGCTGGCCAGAAACAACAAATATGAGCAGCATCCACAGCAGCAAGGGCAGCCATCGTCTTAACATCCCCCGATCATACCCACTTCCGGCCAATCGCGACCAGAAGTAGATTGGTCCAACTTTGCCAATTGGACCAATCTACCAACCGCCACCCCCACCCTAATCAGGCAAATCATCAAGCACCTGCTGCATACTCTTCTTGTACGCCCGGAAGGCCGACCGGCCATGCGGGGTAAGACTGATAGTCGTATGCGGTTTCCGGCCCTGGAACGACTTCTCCAGCCTCACATAGCCCGCATCCTCCAGCCGGGCAAGATGTGTTGACAGGTTACCCCACGTCAGCCCGGTCACGCGCATCAAGAAGACATAGTCGGCGCTTTCAACCACGTAAAGATAAGTGAGCACCATCAGCCGGGCCGGGGCGTGAATGATCTGGTCAATCTCGGCCAACGGGTGCAGTTCGGCGTCATTCTGTGAAACAGTCATCTTAAGCCTCCTGCACCAGGTCCTCTTCCTCAGACCCAGACGGCACAGGATTGTCATGCAGCAGACGAATGAAGAGAACCAGGCCAACCAGGATCATTATCCCGGCCGTGATGCCAAAGACCAGCGGGAAACCGTGGTGGCTGGCTTTCCCATTGGCGTACAACCATTCCCCAACCAGCGGCGAAAACGCCACCAGCAGGCCATAGAAGTACAGCCGGTAAAGATCCAAGAAGTAGGCCGAAAGGCTAAAGCCCACCAGGAAAAACAAGCCAAGTACCACGGCAATCATCTGCCCTGGGACGCCCCCCAGGTTGGCGGCAACCACAATACCCAGAATGAGAGCCAGGACATTGACCGCCAGCATCACATAGGAAAGCTTCTTCAGCCGCTTTGTGCGCGCCTGGCCAAACCTGGCAACGCCAACCCTGGGAATAACCACGAACCGGCGGAGCAGCCAAACCACCAGGTAAACAAGCCCCCACACCGGCAGGAACAGCGCCGAACTCCAGAAATCTCCCAAATATGGGCTGAGCAGCGGCGCAAAGGCAAACATCAAGAAGACAGAACCCAAAAGGATGTCCCACAACCCGTCATTATGCGCGGATCTGAACGCCCTTCGCTCTGCTTCCCTAAGACTGATTTGCTGTGACATAATCGGCCTCCATTACAATTCGGTTCACAAAGTACTTTGCATTTCAAAGTACTTTGCACACAGTATAATGCAGCGCCATTGGAAAGTCAAGCCCTCAAACCAGCCAACTCTGTCCCGAACCCGATCAATCATTGCCGGCCGGCCGCGCCCGATTGACCAGGCATCCACCACTCTGGTACAATGACCAGGTCAGCCGGATTCAGTTCCTCTACAGCACCGCTACCGGAAAAAGGGACAATTATGAGCGGGATCGTATGTGCCGTACGGGGTGGGCCAGACAGCCAACCTACCATCAACCGCGCCATTATGCTGGCCAAAGAGACAGACCTACCGCTGTTCCTGCTGTACGTCGTCAACCTCGAATTCCTGGACCGCACCGCCAGCAGCCGTACCCAAACCATCTCCAAAGAGATGGCCCAAATGGGCGAATTCATCTTGCTCACCGCCCAGGCTAAGGCCCAGGCAGAAGGCATTCAGGCCCAGGGTGTTATCCGGCACGGCCACGTGGCCGAGGAGATCGTCGCCCTGTGCCATGAAGTCAGCGCCGCCTATCTAGTCATCGGCCAGCCACAGTTCCACAAAGAAGACAATGTCTTCACCACCGCGCTGCACCAGGAATTTATCCAGCGCATCGAAGCCCAAACCGGCGCAAAAGTAGTTCTGCCGCAGGAGCTGTAAACCATGGCCAAACCGCTGCGCTTCTATCTGCTCATCATCTTGCTGCTCCCGGCCGGGTTCCTGCTCTCCCTACCCCGGCACAACGCCCAGGGCCAAACCACCGCAAACACGCGCCTCATCAGCGGCACCGTCTACGACCGCCAGGGCCAACTGGTGGCCGACGCCCAGGTCAGCCTGCGCGCCGCCGGCGAAGCCGATCCCCTCGCCCAGGCCCACACCCAGCCCGATGGGCGCTACGCCCTGACCCTAACCGGAACCGTTCCCGACCAACTAACCGTCCACATCGAACGCGAACACTTCCAGCCGGCGGTTGTCCCCCTGGATGCAGAGGCCCTGCAAAGCCTGCGCGCCGGCCAACCCATCCTCCTGCCAGACACAATCCTGCAGCGCCAGGTCACCCTCTCCTTCTGGGTAGCCACCCTCATCTTCATCGCCATGCTGGCCCTGATCGCCTTCGGCAAACTGCACAACACCCTGGCCGCCCTGCTGGGCATGTCGGCCGTTTTCGCCGTCAGCTATCTGGGCCGGCCGTTGTCTGAGGAGCTGTTTATCTTCAGCTTCCGCGGCGCGCTGCAATACGTCGACTGGAACGTCATCTTCCTCATCATGGGCATGATGATCGTCATCGCCGTCGTCGAACGGACCGGCGTCTTCCAGTGGCTGGCCTTCACCGCCTACCGCCTCTCTCGCGGGCGCATCTGGCTGCTGGTCATCATCCTCATGATCATCACCGGCATCGCCTCGGCCGCCCTGGACAACGTCACCACCATGCTGCTGATGACCCCCATCACCGTCCAGATCGCCCTGGCCCTGAACATCAACCCCCTGGCCCTGCTAATGCCCGAAGTACTGGCCTCCAACGTAGCCGGCATCAGCACCCTCATCGGCACCCCCACCAACATCCTCATCGGCTCCTACGCCGGACTCTCCTTCAACGACTTCCTCACCAACCTGACGCCGGGCGTCCTGCTGGCCATGCTCGGCCTCATCCTCTACTGCGAATTCGTTTACCGGCGCGAACTACGCGCTGGCGGCACCGGCCGGGTCTCGGCCCTCCTCCTCGACAAACTGGCGGAACGGGCCCAGATCACCGAACCAGATCACCTCAAGAAAGCCGGCATTGTGGGCGCATTCATGCTCATCCTCTTCGTCGCCGGCGAACTGATCCACCTCACCCCCGCCGTCACCGCCCTGATGGGCGCCACCGCCCTCCTCGTCTGGGTCAAGCCGGACATCGAAGAGATGATCGAGGCCGTAGACTGGACCACCCTGGTGTTCTTTATCGGCCTGTTCGTCGTCGTCGGCGCCATCCAGGAAGTGGGCCTCATCAGCTTCATCGCCGACGGCATCGGGCAGCTCGTAGGCAGCAGCCTGCTGCTGGCCGTGATTGTTGTCGTCTGGTTCAGCGCCCTCTTGTCCACCCTCATCGCCAACATCCCCTTCACCGCCGCCATGCTGCCCGTCATCGGCTACCTCACCGCCACCGTGCCCGGTGCAAGCAGCAACGTCCTCTTCTACTGCCTCTCCGTGGGATCGGCCATGGGCGGCAACGGCTCGCTGATCGGCGCCTCCGCCAACATGGTCACCTCCGGCATCGCCGAGCGGGCCGGCTACCCCATCACCTATGCCTATTTCTTCAAGAAAGGTTTCCCGGCCCTGCTCGTCACCGTCAGCCTGGCCACGCTGTGGCTAATCTTCCATTTTCTGGTGAACAACCCGGCCGGGTCCTAACCGCCCGCCACAGGACAACCATCATGACCAATTCACAGCCCAAGCAGATCATCTGCGCCGTGCGCGGTGGGGCCGAAAGCCGCGACACCGTCTCCCAGGCCATCAACCTGGCCCTGGAAGGCAGCAGCCGGCTGACCTTCCTGCACATCATGGACGCCGAATTTTTGCAATACGCCACGGTTGGCCCCTTAAGCGTGGTCTACAACGAACTGGTAGAGATGGGCACCTTCGCCATGATGATCCTGTGCGACCGTGCCCAGCGCCGCGGCGTCACCGACGTAGACTTCGTTGTCCGCGAGGGCAGCATCCGCAAGCAACTGCTCCAGTTCGCCATCGCCACCCGTGCCCAGGTACTGGTCATCGGCCACCCCACGCGCAGCCCCGGCCGGAACGTCTTCGAGGCCAGCGAACTGGACGAATTCATCGCTGAGCTGGAGCGCGAAGGCCATCTCCGCGTCATTCAAGTCACCCCAGCTGCCCCCGGCCGCAGTTGACATCACGCCCAAACGCACGCCACAGCTTGCCGGGTCAGGGTGCAATTCGTAACCCATTAGGCGTAACTAGCGGCACCGCCGCCGGCACAATCCCCACCACCGCCAGCGGGAACGGCGTCTCCACCGGCCGCCCGGCCGGGTGCGTCACCGGCAGCCACTCCCCGGCCGGGTCCAACCCCACCACCCGCAGCAGCCCCTGTGCCGGCAGCGCCTCCGCCGCCACCGGCAGCGCCAGCGTCGCCGAAAAAACCTGGCCCGCCTGCCAGCTCAGCGCCGCCTGGGCCTCACCCACCACCACACCCTCCCGCCCCACCAGGTCCAGCCCCACCCGCCCCGTACCATCACGCAAGCCATAGCCAAACAAAGTTACCGGCAGCACCCGGCCGGGCACCACCTCCGCCGCCACACTGTAGCCCACCACCTGCCACTCCCCCAACCGGGCACAGGCCGCCTCGTGAACCTGCAGCGGCTGGTAGACCACCGGCCGGGGATAAGCCGGCCCCAAAATCCCCACCAGCAGCCCCAGCGCCAACAACCCCAGCCCGCCGCCCGCCAAACCCGCCGCCCAGCGGCCGCCCAGCCGCCACAAGCCCAACGCCAGCAGCGCCGCCAGCGGCCCGGCCGCGGCATACGCCAGCCGCCCCTGGTAACCCGACCAGTTAATCGTCTGTACGTAACGCAGCAGCGAAAGATACACCCCGGCCACCGCCAGCCCATTCAACGCCAGCGCCAACCCAACCGGCCCAACCCGGCCGGGTTCCCGGCGATCCCACACCAGCAGCAGCAGCCCGGCCGCGCCGGCCAGCAGCAGCGCCAGCAGCAGCCCATAGACCCAGCCCGGCGCCTTGATATTCAGCCAGCCAAACCAGGCCCAGTAGGATTGGAAATGGAAACTGGCAAACTCAGCCAGATCCCGGCCGGAAAACGCCCCCTCGCGCACTACCGATGCCCCCTTGGCCGCCAAATGCACCGCCCAGGCCAGCGGATCGCCATACAACTGCCGGTTGCGCCAGAACCACCAGCCGGCTAGCAGCAGCGGCGGCAGCCCCACGCGCAGCAAATTGGGCAGCGCCCGGCGGGCCAACGCCCCCACCCGGCCGGGCCAACGAACCGCCCCCGTCGCCCGCCACGCCGGCCACACCACCGCCAGCAAGGCCACCGGCCACAAGGCGAACAAAGCCAGCTTGGTCAGCGCCCCCAATCCTAACAGCACCCCCAACGCCAGCACCCGGCCGGGGCGTACCTCTTTGCCCACGACCACCGCCAGAGCCACAATCGCCGCACCCAGCAGCGCCGTCAGGGCGTCGTTGTTCACGCTGGCCGTGATAAACAGGAATTGGGGATTGAAGGCCAGCAGCGCCGCCGCCAGCAGCCCCACCCGGCCATCCGCCGGCCAAAGCTGCCGCCCCAGGAGACAGGCCAGCAGCACCGCCCCCGCACCACACAGCAGCGACCACAGCCGCGCCAGGTGAAAAGCCAGCGCCGCGCCCGTGAACGGCCACCCCTCGGCCAGCGTGTGCAAATAGAACTGCGCCCGGCCGGGATCGGCCGGGTCCAGGGCAAAGCAAGGGTTAAAGGGCAGTTCCAGCAGCGCGGATGGCCCGGCCGGGGCCGCCGCCAGCGCCGCCCCGGCATAATACAGCGGCGGCTGGTTGGCCTCCATGGTCACATTCTCCGCCGCCACCGGGGACATTACCGGCAGGCGGCGGGAAGCCAGCAGCGTTTGCACAAAGCGAAAATGGTCCAGCTCATCCGGCGCTTCGCCCAACGGCACCACCAGACTGGTGGCCACGCCCAGCAGCAGGTAGGCAGCCACAATGGCCGCCAGCCACCAACGGTGGGCGCGGCTCATGCGGCCCCCCGCCGGCGGCGCACCACCGTCACTGCCAGCACCCCCAGTACCAGCAGCAGCGTCACGCCGCTTACCAGCCCCCCCAGGAAGAAATCGGGGGGGCGAAACTGGAACTCAATGGTATGCACCCCGGCCGGGACGTACACCGCCCGCAGCAAATAGTTGGCCTGGAAAACGGGCGTGGCCTGGCCATCCACCGTGGCCTGCCAGCCGGGGTAGTAGCTGTCGGCCAGCACCACGTAGCCAGGTGCGGCCATCTCCGCTTGCAGGGTGACCCGGTTCAGCCGGTTAGCCGTCACCGTCACCACTGATGCCCCGCCGGCCGGAGTCACAGTTGGTGGCACGGCCCCATCGCTCGCCTCCAGCACCACCAACTGCCCCAATTCAGCGGCGTGGGCCACCACGGCCGCCAGGGCGGCCGCCTCATCCCCGGCCACGATGGCCTCATGCACGGCATAAGCCCGCGGCAAATAACCCTCGTTGACGTAGATGCGTGTCTTGCCCTCCTCAAAGGCCAGCTCCGGCCGGGGCAAGTAGTACGTGGCAAAGGCCAGGTCATCCCCGGCCGGGCTGTCGCCGGCCAGCCGTGTCCCGGCCGGGTAAACATCCTCATGCGCCTGCCCCACGGCCACCGCTCCGTGGCCGTCATATGTCACCACCAGCCGGAATTCGCGCCCCCACTCCGACGGGAAAGCAGCAAAATAGAAGCTGTGCCACCCCTCGGCCGGCAGGCCGGCCAGGTCCAGGTCGGCATGGGCCAGCTCCAGCCCACCGTCACCGGTGAAAATGCGCGCTGTCACCGTCCCGGCCGGGGCGTTTTCCAGGCGCAGCGGCAGGTCTACGCGGTGCAGGCCCGCATCCCCAGCCACAAATCGCTGCCCGGCCGGGCTGTCCGCCGTCAGCGGCAGCCAGCCATCCACCCGCGTCTGGGCCACATCCGGCACCGAATTCGCCTGCCACCAATCGGCAATGGTGGTGATGTATTTGACGTTGAGCATATCCATCAGCGGCGAATCCAGCCCTTTGAGCGGCATCAGGATGCGGTTAAAGCGGATGGCGCTCTCTCCTTCGGCGGCGTTGTACAAGTCCACATGGCGGCGCGGCAGCCCCGGCTCATAGCCGCTGGCGTTGCCAATGCGGGCCAGCAGCGAGGTGTTGGGATAGAAGACAATCCCCTCGGCCGGGGTGGCAATGCGAAACGGCTCCGGGTCGCGCTGCAAAAAATCGACGATGGGCGACTCAGGGTAGAAATCGCTAACCGGCGAGATGGTGTTGTAGCCGTAGCTCATCAGGTAAAGGTCGGCCACCAGCCAGGCCAGGGCCAGCGCGCCGAAGGGGCGCGGGCGCAGCCAGCCGCGCAGCCGGGCCAGGATCAGCCCGGCACTGACCAGCAGCGAGAGCAGCGCCCAGCCAAACCAGGGCAGCAAATAGTCCGCAGTACGAGCGACGTCGGCGCGGTAGGCCAGGCTGTACCCCAAGACGACCAGCAGGCTCACGCCAGCAATGGCGGCCACGGCGCGCACCAACCGCCCCGGCCGGGGCCAACCGCCCCCCATCAGCCGGTCCAGGCTGATGGCACTGAGCACTGCCCCGCACACCACCACCAGGATCGCCGCCCGGCCGGGGTACAGCCCGGAAAAGACGGGCAGCACATACAGCAGCCCATAAGCCGGCGTGCCCAACGTCCACAGCAGCCCCAGCAGCCCCCACCCGGCATAGAACCAGGTCAGCCGGTCACGCCGCAGCAGCAGGGCCAGGCCAATGAGGAAGAGGGGCAGCAGCCCCAGGTACAACGTCGTTTCGTTGTAGTTGTCGATGCCCCACCAGTTATTGTTGTGGCTGGGGTTGCCAAAGAAATTGGGCACCAGCAGCACCACCGCCCGATCCCACAGGCCGCTGAGCAGCGAATCGGCGAACGGCAGCGGGCGGCGGTGGGTCTGGCTGAGGTAGGTAAAGGCCGGCCACACCTGCACCAGGGACAGGGCCACGCCACTGCCCAAGAAGAGCAGGCCCAGGGCGGCCAGCCGTCCCCGGCCGGGCCAATCGGCGGCACGCAGCAGGGGCCAGATGCGCCACAAGAGGTACACGGCCAGGGTCATGCTGGTGTACAGCGTCCAGTTCCAATGGCCGCCCAGCCAGGGGATGGCCAGGGCCAGGCCACCCAGCAGCGCATAGGTGACCGCCCGGCCGGGCTGTACCCGCCCGCCGCTCAGCGCCTGAACCATCTTTTCGGCCAGCAGCAGTTGCAGCGGCAGCCAGATGATGGCCGCGTGCACCACCTGCCACTCCAGCCAGACCATCATCAGCCCGTTGAAGGCGAACAGCACGCCCCCAGCCAGCGCCGCCAGCCGGCGCAGGGCCAGCACGCGCAGGTAGGCAAACATGAAAATGGCTCCCAACGCCAACTGAGTGCCAATGGTGGCATCGACGGCGCTGGCCCAGGGCAGCCCATGGTAAAATGCGGACAGGGGATAGAAAAGCCCGGCCTGGGTGTTGTAGGTGAAGGGATAGCCCGTGAGGACATACGGGTTCCACAGCGGGAACTCGCCCCTGCGGATGCTCTCCACCATGAAGAGCTTGACCGGCAGGATGTAGTTGACCACGTCGGTCAGCAGCCAGTTGTGGACGGCCACGGGCTGGTTGGGGCGCTGCCAGGGGGGCCAACCCTGGGTAACAATGTCGAGGGGCAGCAGCACCCGGCCGGGGAGCAGCGCCGGCCCCATAAACAAAGCAACCAGCAGCAGCAGCAAGCCAACAGCCAACCCATCCCGCACCCAGGCTTTCTCGACGAAGGCACTCCACTTTTCGCGCATCGCACCCGATTGTAACAAGCAACAGGCAACAATCAACCATCAGGTCAACCGCACGCCCGTCGTGACGCGGCAACCTCCTGGAGGCTGAACCTATCGCCGTCCGTCTTGCCCAATTGCCAGCCTGCCAGTATCATCCCCCGTGCCAGGTGCAGCCGGCAGCTTGCCGCTGCGGCACAACAAGTCTCATCTATGATTTATGACGTCTATTGACCTGCCAGGGAGATACCATGAGCGACTTAAAATCCCAGTTTGAAACCGCCGCCGCCGATGCCCAGAAGCTGAGCAAGCGGCCCGACAACAACACGATGCTGCAATTGTATGCACTGTACAAACAGGCTACCGCGGGCAATGTCACCGGCTCCCGGCCGGGGTTCACCGACCCCGTTGGCCGCGCCAAGTACGACGCCTGGGCCAAAATGCGCGGCAAATCGCCCGACTGGGCCATGCAGGAGTACGTCAAGCTGGTCGAGAGGCTAAAGGCGTAGCGCCCAACCGCCGTTGGCTCGCCCCTGGTTGCAATGCCCCCGGACGGATTCGAACCATCATTTGTCACTTAGGAGGCGACCGTTCTGTCCATTGAACTACGAGGGCCTGGCATCGCAGCCAGATTATAACAAGGCCCGCCGCTCCCGGCTACCGTCCCCAGACAACCCTATCTGGCCCAACACCGCCGCCAAACGGCGGGCAAATTGGCCAGTTCTGGGTATACTAACGTTGTCTTAATCGCCAGGGTGAGCGGCCGCGCTTTCTTATGGCGCGTGGCGGTACCAAACCGGGCGCACACCAGCCTTGCCCTCTGGCAGCATCTGTCTTGGCCAGGATCACAGGACGACAAAAAGGAATCTAGCTATGAAGCGAATTGGAGTTCTTACTAGCGGCGGCGACGCGCCCGGCATGAATGCGGCGGTTCGGGCTGTGGTGAGGACCGCTCTAAATGAAGGCCTCGAAGTCTACGCCATTTATGAAGGCTTCCAGGGCATGGTCGATGGTGGCAAGCGCTTTAAGCCCATGCAATGGGGCGATGTGGGCGGGATTCTGCACCAGGGCGGCACCATTATTGGCTCCGCTCGCTGCCAGGCCTTCCGGGAGCGTCCCGGCCGGTTAAAGGCGGCGCGAAACCTGCTGCTGCATGGCATCGATGGCCTCATCGTCATCGGCGGCGATGGCAGCCTGACCGGGGCCGACGTGCTGCACCGCGAGTGGACCGGCCTGCTGGCCGAACTGGTAGCCAACTACGAAATCAGCCAGGAACAGGCCGATAAGCACCCTACGCTGGCCATTGTGGGCATCATCGGCTCCATCGACAACGACATGTTTGGCTCCGATCTGACCACCGGGGCCGACACCGCGCTGCATCGCATTGTGGAAGCAACCGACGCCATTACCAGCACGGCCGCCAGTCACCAGCGCAGCTTTGTGGTGGAGGTCATGGGCCGGCGCTGCGGTTACCTGGCGCTCATGGGGGCGCTGGCTTCCGGGGCCGACTGGGTGCTAATCCCTGAGTCACCGCCCGACGTGGACGATTGGGAAACCAAGATGTGTGACGTTCTGCGTAAGGGGCGGCAGGTCGGCCGGCGCGACAGCCTGGTGGTCATTGCTGAGGGCGCGCAGGACCGCAAAGGCAATCCCATCACCAGCGCCTATGTGAAGGAGGTGCTGGAAAAGCGGCTGGGCGAAGACACGCGGGTGACGGTGCTGGGTCACGTGCAGCGCGGCGGTTCGCCCAGCGCGTTTGACCGCAACTTGAGTACGCTGTTGGGCTACGATTCGGTACAGGCAATTCGGAGTATGGACCCGGCCGGGGAGCCCCTGGTCATCGGGATGCGTGGCAACCAGATCACCCGCACCCCCCTGGACAAATGCCTGCATTTCACCGAAGCCGTCGGCGAGGCCGTCAGGGCTGGCAACTTCGAACAGGCCATGACCCTGCGTGGCCGCAGCTTCCGCGAATCCTTCCGTACCGTGCGCACCCTGGTGCGCGCCCTGCCCCACGACCCCGTGCCCGGCCAGGTGCGGCGGCGCATCGCCATCCTGCACTCTGGCGGCCCCGCCCCCGGCATGAACACCGCCGTGCGCGCCGCCGTGCGCCTGGGCACGGACAAAGGGCACACCATGCTCGGCGTTAGCAACGGCTTCCCCGGCCTGGCCCGCGGCGAAATCCGCGAGCTGGACTGGATGAGCGTTACCGGCTGGGCCACGCGCGGCGGGGCCGAGCTGGGCACCAACCGGGTCCTACCTCAAGGGCGCGATTTCTACGCCATCGCCCGCACCCTGGAAGAACACAACATCGAAGGGCTGCTGCTAATTGGCGGCTACACCGGCTACCGCGGTGTTCTAGAGCTGTACGCGCAGCGGCATAACTACCCTGCCTTCAACATTCCTATCGTCTGCCTGCCGGCCTCCATCAACAACAACCTGCCCGGCGCCGAGTTGAGCGTGGGTGCGGATACGGCGCTAAACAGCATCATCAACGCCGTCGACAAAATCAAGCAGTCGGCTGTGGCTTCGCGCCGCACGTTTGTGGTCGAAGTCATGGGGCAGTACTGTGGCTACCTGGCCCTGATGGGGGCCATGGCCAGCGGGGCCGAGCGCGTTTACATGCACGAGGAAGGCGTCACCCTGCAAGACCTCGTCCGCGATGTGGAGCAGTTGACGACCGGTTTCAAGCGCGGTAAGCGGCTGGGGCTGCTAATTCGCAACGAAAAGGCCAACACCGTCTACACCACCGAGTTCATGCGCGCCCTATTTGAAGAGGAAGGCGGCGAGCTGTTTGACGTGCGCCAGGCAATCCTGGGCCACATGCAGCAAGGCGGCGACCCCTCACCCTTTGACCGTATCCTGGCCACCCGCTTTGCCGCCCACTGCGTGGAGTACCTGGAAAAGCAGATTGGTGAAGCAGAACCGGTGAGCGCGACCATCGGCGAGACGGGAGGCGAACTCAAGTTCACCAACCTGGAAGACATTCCCCGCCTGATGGACAAGCAGTTTCCCCGGCCGCGCCGGCAGTGGTGGATGCAACTGCGCGAGATGGCCCGCGTGCTGGCCCAGCCCGCGCCGCATGAGCAAAACAACGAAGAGACGGCATAGCACAGCGGCCAGCAAGCTCCTGCCCGTGGTAATCGCTGGCCGATTTGCGGACCTGGGTGGAGCCGTGTCCCGGCCGGGAACAGCACCTGCACAGAATCATTCACGTACAACGAAACATGCCGCGCGCGGCCAATTCTAACCTGCCGCCGCATGACGTTAGCAAACACGTACAACAAGGAGAGCATTATGAAGATCGGAATTTTGACCGGCGGGGGCGACGTGCCGGGGTTGAATCCCTCGATTAAGGCCGTTGTCAACCGCGCCGCCAGAGAAGGGCACACCGTTTTGGGCATTCGCCGGGGCTGGGCCGGGCTGCTGGAGTTCAATCGGGATGATCCCGCCAGCTTCAACGACTGCTTTGTCGAGCTGGACCCCATCCGCGTACGGACCATTGACCGTACGGGCGGCACCTTCTTGCATACCAGCCGCACCCATCCCGGCCGGGTTAAAGCAGACCGCGTGCCCGGCTTCCTGCGCGATCCGGAACACCCAGAAGCAGAAGCGGCCGACAAGAGCCTGCGTGACTTCACCCCACACGTCCTCAAAAACCTGGAGTACCTGGGCATCAATACCCTCATCCCCATTGGCGGCGATGACACCCTGAGCTATGGCGAACGGCTGCACAGCGAAGGCTTCCCGGTGGTAGCCATCCCCAAAACAATGGACAACGACGTTTACGGCACCGATTACTGCATCGGCTTCAGCACCGCCGTCACGCGCAGCGTCCAGTTCATCCACCAACTACGCACCAGCACCGGTTCCCATGAGCGCATCGCCGTCATCGAGCTGTTCGGCCGTAACTCCGGCGAGACCAGCCTCATTAGCTCCTATCTGGCCGGCGTGGACCGGGCGCTTATCTCCGAAGTGCCCTTCGACCCGGAGAAGCTGGCCAGCCTGGTGATGAAGGACAAGCAGAGCAATCCCAGCAACTACGCCATCGTGACCATCAGCGAAGGGGCGCACATGATCGGTGGCAAGGTGGTGGAGTTCGGCGAAACGGATGCCTATGGCCACCGCAAACTGGGCGGCATCGGCGAGATTACCGGCGAGGCGCTGAAGCAGTTGACCGGCCAGAACATCATCAACCAGCGGCTGGGCTACCTGATGCGCTCTGGCGCGCCAGACGCGCTGGACCTGATGGTGGCGGTGAACTTTGCCAACATGGCCATGGACCTGATCCTGAGCAATGCCAGCGGCCGCATGGTCGCCCTGCGCGATGGCACATACACGCACATTCCCATGAGTACCGTGACCAGTGGTCTGAAGCGGGTGGATGTGGATGAGCTGTACGACGCCAAGGAGTATCAGCCCAAGGTACGCCACGTCTTGGGCAAGCCAATGTTCTTGTACTAGGATTCAGGCAGGCTTCTTCTAAGGCAGTTGAAAAGAGACAGCCCAACCCGGCCGGGTTGGGCTGTCTCTCTTTCACGGTACGACCAGATCGCTAAGGTCGCTGCAACCAGGGCAGGTACTGGTATGCCGTGACCACCGCCGCCCGCACATTACTCCACGGCCCGGCATCGCTGGCGCTCACGGCGCGCACGCGGTAATGCCAGGTGCCACCCGGCTGATCCGTTACCGCCAGCGTCGTCGCCGTGCCGCTGTAGACCTGCGTCGGCTGCACAAAGAAGGGGTTGGCGCTTTGCTCCACAATGTAGCCGGTTGCCCCACCCACCGCCGACCAATCCAGCGTGTATGCCCCATCGCCATCGCCGTTGTCGATGGCCGCCAGCACGGGGCTGGCCAGGCTAGAAGCGGCTACCATCGTACTCTGGCTGCTGCTCCAGGGACTGCTGCCGCCCTGGTTGTACGCCTGCACCCGGTAGTACCAGGTGCCGCCCGGCTGCCCCGTTACCTGGTAAGCCTGGGCGCTGCCCATGTAACGGGTGGTGGGGCTGCTGAAGCCGGCGTTATCATCTTCTTGCAGCAGGTAGCCGCTGGCCGCCAACGCTGCCGTCCAGGAGACCTGGTAGGCGTCGTTCTGGCCACCGTTGCTAATGGCCAGCAGCGTGGGCGCATTGGGAACCACCGTAGTGGCCTGGATGTTGCTCCAGCCGCTGCTGCCAGCCTGGTTTTGGGCGCGGACGCGATAGAAGTAGCTGCCCGGCCCCCGGCCGGTGCGCGCCAGCTCCGTGGCCGCCCCGCTGTAGACCACGGCGGCATCGGTGAAGCCGGGGTTGGTGGCCTCTTCTAACTCATAGAGCGTGGCCCAGGGCGACGCCTGCCAATCTACCAGGTAGCTGCCATCGCCGTCGGCGTTGTCAATAGGCAGCAGGTTGGGCGGGGCCGGGGCCGGAATCTGGGAGAAGAGGGCGGCATAGATGTTGATCCGCCCATGGCCATAGTCGGGGTCCCACCCGGCCGGGCCGAGGTCTACCGCCGTCGCCTGAATGACCGCCTGCACCTGGTCTGGTGACAGGGCGGGGTTCATGGCCAGCAGCAGCGTCGCCAATCCGGCAACCTGGGGCGCGGCCATGGAAGTGCCCTGCAGGTAATCGTAGTTCTGCGAGTATCCATAGCCATTCAGGAAGACGTAGTACGTGGGCAAGGTGCTGTAGATGCCATTGCTGTCGTGCAGCGAATACATCTGGCCGCCCGGCGCGGCCACGTCGTTGTGTGGCCCATACTGCGAGTAGTAGGCGTATTGGTCGGTGCGCGTGGTCGCGGAGACGGCCAGGACGTTGTTTAGCCCGGCCGGGTAGTTGGTGGGGTTCCCTTCGGTACGGCTGTTGCCCATGGCGGCCACCACCAGCGTGCCCGCAGCGTGGGCGCTGTTCACCGCGTTTTGCATCGCCTGCGAATAGTCGGGGCCGCCCAGGCTCAGGTTGAGAACATCGGCACCCTGGGTATAGGCCCAAACAATGCCATCGGTCACGTCGGAACTGTAGCCAGAACCCTGGTCGTCCAGGGAGCGGATGGGCATGATGCGTGCCAGCCAGTCGACGCCGGCCACGCCGGTGCCGTTGTTGGTAATGGCCGCCGCAATGCCGGCCACGTGGGTGCCATGACCAAAACCATCGCGCGGCACGCTGTCGTTATCGACGAAGTCGTATCCTGGCACCAGCCGGCCGGCCAGGTCAGGGTGGTTCAGGTCGATGCCGGTGTCGATGACGGCCAGTGTGATGCCGCTGTTACCAACCGTCAGGTCCCACCCGGCCGGGGATTGCATGATTGGGTGGGCCCACTGGCGGCTGAACTGCGGGTCATTGGGGATGGTGTCCAGCACGGTGTAGCGGTAGTTTGGCTCGGCAAAGGCGATGCGCGGGTCGGCGTTTAGCTGGGCGGCAATAGCCAGTTCCTGCCCGGCCGGGACCCGCCACAGGGCCACACTGCTGCGGTAGAGGTAGCGTTCATGGGCTGCACCATATTCGGCCGGCACAGCCGCCGCCAACCCGGCCGGCATCTCCGGCCGGAACTGCACCAGCAGCTCCCCCGCCTTGAACTCCCCGGCTGTGGCCGGGGGCACGGGCCATAGGGGCGCTGCGGCGGTCTGGGCGTGCAGGCTGCCAGCGCCCAGCATGCCTAGCAGCAAAACCAACGCCAACCACAAGACAGTCGGCAGCCGGACCCGGCCGGGGTTGGTAAGATGATGCTCATTCTGCCATAGATTCACGATATTTTCTCCTGAGGAAAGGTTTGTTTTGGCTCGACACAACAGGTGTGGTGAACGGGAACCGCCAGCCATACCGCACCCATCATAGCATGGGCCAACGGCGGATTCAACTGCTCGCGGCCAATGCTAAGGTCACCGTTAGCATTGTGTAAGAAACAATTCCCCCTCTTGACACGAACCGAATATGAGACATAAAATTGCAGTAATAGGCAGCGTGACCCGATGTCGCTGTCTACGCCTCTACCCGGAAAAATGAGCGAGCCATATGGAATTCAAGGATTACTACCGAATTCTTGGTGTTGACAAGAAAGCAGACGAAAAAGAGATAAAGCGGGCGTACCGCAAGCTCGCCCGGCAATATCACCCCGACAAGAATCCCAACAATAAGGCAGCCGAAGAGAAGTTCAAGGAGATCAACGAGGCCTACGAAGTCCTTGGCACTCCTGAGAACCGGGAAAAGTATGACCAACTAGGCAGCAACTTCCGGCAGTACCAGCAGATGGGCGGCCAGCCTAGCGGCTTTGACTTTTCGCAGTGGCAAACCCGGCCGGGTACCAGCTACCAGACCAACATCAACCCGGAGGACCTGAGCAGTTTCTCTGAGTTCTTCAGCGCCATCTTTGGCAACATGGGGCAGGGTGGCATGGGTGCGCAGGCGCGTTCTGCTCCCGGCCGGGACATTGAGCACCACGTCACCATCTCCCTGGAAGAAGCCTACCACGGTACCACGCGCATCCTGCAAGTGGATGGCGAGCGCTTTACGGCCAGGATCCCGGCCGGGGCGCAAACCGGCAGCAAGCTGCGCCTGCGCGGCAAAGGGCAAAAAGGCCCGGCCGGGTCCGGCGACCTCTTTCTCATCATTCGGGTAGAGCCAGACAAACTCTTCAAGCGCGAAGGCATCAACCTGAAGGTTGAAGTCAGTGTCGATCTGCTGACCGCCGTCCTGGGGGGCAAGGCCAGTGTGCCCACGCTCAATGGCCCAGTCAACCTCACCATCCCGGCCGGGACCCAGGGCGGTCGCAGGTTTCGCCTGCGCGGTAAGGGCATGCCCAACCCCCAGGCCAAAGGCGAGTATGGCGACCTGCTCGTACACATCAACATCAGCGTCCCCCAACAACTCTCCCCCGCCGAACGCCAGTTGTATGAACAACTGGCCGCGCTGCGCAAAACTCAGTAACCTCTGGCACACCCCGGCCGGGGCACCGCCACCGCCCCCTCCTGCCCAAAAGGATCTCGTTTACATGAAACCTTCCAAAATCAACAACCCCATTCTTCTACTCCTCGCCCTTCTCCTCATGGCCGCCCTGGCCTGCAACGCCGTCATGGACCCGATTGACAGCAGCAGCCCGGACCAGGCCGCGCTTATCCAGGCCGCCGTGGCCACCGTAGAGGCCAGAACCGCCGTCAACGGCGCTACCCAACCCATTGCCGGCCAAAACACCCTCCTAAACCTCAATTCTGACTTGCAAGACGCCCTGGTAGACCTTTACAATAGAGTCAATCCCTCCGTCGTCTATATTCTGACGGGCGTCAGCAACACATTCTTGGGATCAGGAAGCGGCTTCGTGTTCGACGACCAGGGCCACATCATCACCAACAACCACGTCATCCAGGGTGGCGACAACTTCGAAGTCGTCTTCGCCGATGGCAGTCGTCAGCGGGCCACCATCGTCGGCACCGACATAGACAGTGACCTGGCCGTCATCAAAGTCGACCAGCTCCCCCCTTCCGCTGTTCCCGTCTCCCTGGCCGATTCCAGCCAGGTCCGCGTCGGCCAGTTCGCCGTTGCCATCGGCAACCCGTTCGGCCAGCAAGGCTCCATGAGCCTGGGCATCATTAGCGGCCTGGGGCGCAGCATCGCCTCAGAGCGCGACACCGGCTTTGGTGGCAGCTACTCCCTACCCCAGGTCATCCAGACCGATGCCCCCATCAACCCCGGCAACTCCGGCGGCCCACTGCTAAATCTGGAGGGCGAAGTCATTGGGGTAAACAGCGCCATCCGCACCACCACCGGCACCAATTCCGGTGTCGGCTTCGCCATCCCCGTCAATGCCGTGCGCCGCATTGCCCCGGCCCTCATCGCCGATCAGACCTACACCTATCCCTACATGGGCATTAGCGCTTCGGGTGAAGCCCTGACCCTGGTGGAGCAAGAGCTGTATGGTCTGCCCCAAAGCGTTGGGGTTTACATCACCCGCGTCACCACAGAAGGCCCGGCCGAGGCCGCCGGGCTGATCGCCGCCAACCCCAGCGATGGGCGTGGTGGCGACCTGATCATCGCCGTAGACGGCCAGCCAGTGCGTGATTTCAACGAGATGATCTCTTACCTGGTCTTTGAAACCGAAGTCGGCCAGACCATCGATCTGACCATCATTCGCGATGGCCAGACCATCAACGTACCGCTAACCCTTGGGGCACGCCCCTGAGGCATGGCCAAATCAAGGTCCGGGGCGCGGAGAAGCAAAAGCCGCACCCCGGCCGGGACATTCTACCAAAAAGGAAAAGGGGAAAATCCAGCCAGTTCATTGCAGTTCCTTAACAACACTTCTCCCACTAATCGCACGCCCTGCTGTTTAGGGCGTGTCCAATCAAAGCTAGGAGGAAAACATGTTTAGCCAAGATGATTTGCAAGAATTGCTCGCATTTGACGCAGGGAACGGCAGAATCTTGAGCCTGTACCTGACCACCGACACCACGGCCCAAACCCTGGAAACGATCAAACTGCAACTACGGGGCATGCTCAAAGAGTCTGCCACCGATTATGCCGACGATGTAGAAGCAATTGAGAAATACTTTGGCTATACGTTTGACTGGTCTAAACCGGGCATCGCCGTGTTCTCTTGTGCCGAGAAGGATTTCTTTCGCGCCTATCCGGTGGCAATTGGCTTCCGCAATCGCCTGCGGATCATGCGCCGGCCATTTGTGAAACCACTAATTCATCTGCTGGACCACTATGCCCATTACGGGGTTATCCTGGTAGACAGCGTGGGCGCGCGTTTCTTCCGGTTCCATCTGGGCGAACTGCAAGCCACGGCTGGCTTCATGGGTGAGGACGTGCGCAAACTAAAGCATGGCGGCGGCTCGTCCGTGATGGGGATGCGGGGCGGCCAGGCCGTGAAGGCCGAGGATGAACAGGCCCTGCGCAACATGCGCGACGCCGCGGCCGAAGCGGCGCGCTTCTTTGGCAAGTCGGGCATCCGGCGGCTATTCCTGGGGGGCACAGCCGGTAACGTGGCCCAGTTTCAGCAAGAGCTGCCCAAGCAGTTGCTAAGCTGCCTGGCCGGCTCCTTCCCCATGGACATGGACGCCGGTGAAAACGAAGTGCGCGACCGCTCCCTGGCGCTGCTGCGCCAGATAAACGCCGAGCGCGAGCAGAAGCTGGTGGCCGATATGCTGGCCACAGCGGCCCGGGGCGGTACCGCGGTCACCGGGCTGGCCGCCACCCTGCGCATGATCTCCGACGGACGGGTAGATACCCTGGTCATTAGCGATGGCTACCGCTCGCAGGGCTACCAGGACCCAAACAGCGGCTATCTGGCTGCCTCGGCCGACGATGAGTTATTCGGCGACAACGTGTTTGCGCCGGTCGAGGATGTGGTGGAGGCGGCCGCCTGGCGCACCCTGGAACAGCGTGGGGTTGTCGAATTCATTAGCGAGAACCCCGACCTGGATGCTTCGGGGCGGATCGGGGCTTTGCTGCGCTATTAGGCAAAGCAGGCCCATCCGTGAGGGGCCAATCTAAAGCATGACCCCATTGAACCGGGGCAAAGCGGTGACTTTGCCCCGGTTCTTTGTTATCATCCGCCGGTCATGGATGATGTAATTGCGCAATTTGTGGCGTTGTTGGCGGAAACGCCGCTGCCCCCGGCCGGGTACAACCAGTACGCCGCCGGCAACCCAGCCAACCACCAGCGCCAGGCCAACCTGCGCCACTACCTGCGCCAGATGCAGGCCCGCCAGCCCACTTGCCTGCTCGTCGGCGAGGCCGCCGGCTACCGCGGCTGCCGCCTGTCCGGCATCCCGTTCACCAGCGAACAACTACTGCGCGAGGGCATTGCCGCCCATGGCCTGTTTGGCCCGGCCGGGGAGTGCCAGCCCACCGCCGAATGGCCCAGGCTGCAGCGTGAGGCCTCAGCCACTATCGTCTGGCAAGTGCTGGCCCAGGTGCAGCCCCTGCCCTTGTTATGGAACGCCTACCCGTTTCACCCTCACCGGCCGGGGAACCCCCAAAGCAACCGCCCCCCCGGCCGGGACGAACTGGCCCTTGGTGCCCCCTTCATTGACCGGTTGCTCACTCTCTTCCCCATCCGGCAGGTAGTGGCGGTAGGCCGCCATGCCGCCCACAGCCTGGCCCGGCTGGGCATTACCCACCAGCAGGTACGCCACCCTGCCCATGGCGGCAAAGACGCCTTCGCCAGCGGAATCATGCGCCTGTGCCCCGGCCGGGGCGCGCTTGACGAACCAGACTGATTTTGCTACCCTGCCCGCAAATGACAAAGCAGACCACACCCCAAACACGGAATAGCCCAGAACCATGATCCCCGCCACCACCGGAAACCAGTTGCGCCCGCTGCGCCTGGGCGAGATCCTCGACCGGGCCATTCGTCTTTACCGCCGGCACTTCATCCAGATGATCGGCATTGTGGCCGTGGTACAGATTCCACTCACCTTGCTGCAGCTCGTTGGCTCACTGCTCACCGGCCAGGGATTCAACCAGCTTTTTGCCAGCACCGCCGCCTCCACCGCCGATCTCTTGGGCAATCTGGGGCCGGGCTACGCGGCCGGGACCGCCCTAAGCGGGCTGGCCACCTTGCTCAGCTACGTGCTCGTCCAGGGCGTGGCCACCGCCGCCATCACCCGCCTGGTGGCCGACAGCTACCTGGGCCACATGCAAACCGGAGTACGGGACGCCTACCGCCGAATTCGCGGCGACTGGTTGCCCCTGGTCATCGCCCTACTAGTCACCTTCTTGCTGGCCATAGGCATCTTCATCTGGTGGATCTTCATCCCCTGCATCGGCTGGATCACCGGGGGCGGGATGCTGCTCTTTCTAGGCTGGGTCATCTTTCCCCTGCAGGCTCCCGTCATTGTCCTGGAAAAGCAAACTGTCACGCTAGCCTGGCGCCGAGCCTGGAACCTGGCCCGCCAGCGCTTCTGGTGGCTCATCGGCTTTGCCCTCATCCTTTACCTGTTTAACTACATCGTGGTCGGGGCTCCCTCAACCATCATTGCCGCCCTGGGGCTGCTGACTTTTGGCGAACAGGGGGCAGAAGCATTCACCGGAATGTTGGCCCTCCAGGCCGTGGTCCAGGCCATGGTTACGCTCATGGCCACCCTGCTCTATTTGCCACTGCAAATCTCCTGTTTCATCCTGGCCTATTTTGACCTGCGCGTACGTTATGAAGGACTGGACATGAGCCTGGCGGCGCTGGACACGACCACCGGCCAGCCAGGCCCGCCCAGTGACCAGCTACCGGCCGTAACACCCAGCGAGAAGGGTCGCCAATTCCTAGTCACCGGCCGGGACATGGGCAGCTTTGCCGTGCTAACCCTGATCTTCGTCGGCCTCATACTTGGCCTGTATAGTGTCCTGCTAGCCCTGCTCCTGGCAATGGTCGGTTGACAAAGGCACACCATCCTTGAGCAATCTATGCCGCCCGCACTTCCGCAAATGCCACCTGTGGCCGGCCACCAGCCTGGCCCTGCTCCTGCTGTTGGGCTGGCTCGTCTCCCCGGCCGGGGCCAACCTCACCCGCCAAAACGGCAGCACCTGGCCCGCCCCCACCTATGATCCGGATTCCGCCCAGGCCGCCCGGCAGTTGTTGGATGAGATATTGTCCCGGCCGGGATACCAATGGACAGACGCCCAGCCCGGCCCACTCGCCCGCCTCTGGGAACAATTCCTCAACTTCCTCTTCCGCCAGCTCAGCGGCCTCAGCGCACCCGGCAGCCCCATCCTCACCTATGCCCTAACCCTCCTCGGCATCATCGCCCTGCTCATCGTCCTGGCCTACGCCGCCCGCAGCCTGCTGGGCAACTTCACCACCACCATCGACCCCCAGACCGAGGCCAGCGACACACCTGATCTAACCGCCAGCGCGGCCGCGCGGCAGGCCGAAACACTGTCACAGGGCGGCGACTACCGCACCGCCGTGCGCTACCTCTACCTGGCCTCCCTGCTAACCCTGGACGAACGCGGCATTTTGCGTTACGACCGCACCCGCACCAACCGCGAATACCTGCGCACTGTAGACAACCAGCCGGAGCTGGCCGCCCGGCTGCGGCAGGTCGTCGAGGTGTTCGACCAGGTCTGGTATGGCTACCAGCCGCTCGACGAAGCGGCCTATGCACGCTACGCGGCCCAGGTCGCCCGGCTGCGCCAACAGGGGTGAGCCTCATGTTGCCTATGCGAAAATACCGCCCCGGCCGGGCACCCATTCCCCAACGCGCCCGCCCCCGGCCGCCAGGAGCACGATGAAGCGCCTGCCCAAAGACACCTGGCTGGTCATCGGCCTCCTGCTCCTACTCCTGGCCATGGCCGCCCTGGCCGCCTTCTGGCAAGTACAGCAAGAGGCAGATCTGCCACCGCTGGCCACCTTCTCCACCCGGCCGGATGGCGCCATGGCCCTGCATGATTGGTTCAGCGAGCTGGGCTATGCCACCGGCAGCCAGATGCCCGGCCTGTTTCAGCCCCCGGCCGGGGCCGACCTGCTCTTCATCCTGGAGCCAACCAGCCTCTTCACCGACGAAGAGTGGCAGCAGCTAGACGACTGGGTGAGCCAGGGTGGCACCCTGGTGCTGGTCACCAGCACCCTGTCCGCCCTCCCCACCCTGGCCCACTATGAGCTGGAACTGCGCTTCCTGACCGATGAGGACACCGTACCAGTGCGGGCCGACGAACGGTTGGCTTCGCCGCCACTCAACGAACTACACCACACCGCCGCTGCCCAATACCTGGTCTGGGAACGCCAGGACGTCACTCCCCTGCTCTGGGCCGGCGACAAGCCGGTGATGGTCACCTTCCCGCAAGGCACCGGCCGGGTCGTGGCCAGCCTGCTCACCTATCCGCTCACCAACGCCGGGCTTAAAGAAGCCGGCAACCCCGACCTGGCCCTGAACCTGGCCTCCCTGGCCCCGGCCGGGGGAACCATCTGGTTCGACGAATGGCATCACGGCCTGCGCGAGACGGCTGCCGTGCAAGGGCCGGGCCAATGGCTGCGCTACACCCCGGCCGGGCAAGCCCTACTCTACGCCGCAGCCATCATCTTCCTGGGTCTCGCCCTGCGCGGCCGGCGCTTCGGCCGCCCCGTGCCCTTGCGCCGCGAGCTGCTGCGCCGCACCCCGCTGGAACACATCACCGCCATCGCCAACCTGAACCGCCGCGCCGGCCACCGCCAGGCCGTCCAAACCCACTACCACCAGCAGCTCAAGCGCGAACTGGGCCGCCGCTACCGCCTGGACTCCGCTCTGCCCGACGAAGAATTTGTGCAGCGCCTGACCGCCTTCAACCCCCAACGCGACTACAACACCCTGGCCGGGCTGCTCGCCCGCCTGCAAGACCCCAACCTTAGCGAAAACCAGCTCATCCAACTGGCCCAGGCCGTCCATGACCAGCTACACGAGAGGCAAAACGGCGCATGAGACCTGTTGCGCCGCCTGGAAGCCACAGCCCCCAAACCGGAGAACCCTATGAACCCAACCGATCTGCAAGAAATCTACCGCCAGTTGCGCCAGGAGGCCGACAAAGTGCTGGTAGGCCTGGAAGAAAGCTTCGCCCTGATGGTCGTGGCCTTGTTTACCGGCGGGCACGTCCTGCTAGAAGGCGTGCCCGGCACCGCCAAAACCCTCATGGCCAAAACCCTGGCCCACCTCATCCAGGCCGACTTCACCCGCATCCAGTTCACCCCCGACCTGATGCCCTCCGACATTCTGGGCACCAGCGTGTTCGACGTGACCACCACCAAATTCTACCTGAAACGCGGCCCCATCTTCACCCAGCTCCTGCTGGCCGACGAAATTAACCGCGCACCGGCCAAAACCCAGTCAGCCCTGCTAGAGGCTATGGAAGAGCGGCAGATCAACCTGGAAGGGGAACAATACCTCCTGGGGCCGCCCTTCATGGTCATCGCCACCCAAAACCCCATTGAATACGAGGGCACCTACCCCCTGCCAGAGGCCCAGCTAGACCGCTTCCTGTTCAAGATTCTGGTGCCCTACTCCGCCATGGACGTGGAGATTGAGGTGCTGCGCCGTTATCACCAGGGCTTCGATGCCCACCAACTGGCCAGCGCTGGCTTGCAGGCCATCCTCCCGGCCGGGACCGTCACCGCCGCCCGCCAGGCCATCAACCAGGTCGTTGTCGAGGAAGGCGTGCTGAAGTACATCGCCCAGATCGCCGCCGCCAGCCGCCGTTCGCCCGACATCGTGCTGGGGGCCAGCACCCGCGCCGCCACCCACGTGCTGCTAGCCGCCAAAACCTATGCCGCCATCCAGGGGCGCAGCTACGTGGTGCCCGACGACGTCAAATGGATCACCCCGGCCGTGTACCGCCACCGCCTGCTGCTCAAGCCCGAAGCGGAAATCGAAGGGCTGGACGCCGACGCCGTGGTCCAGCGCCTGCTGGCCCAGGTAGAAGTGCCGCGATGACCCCACCCGGCCGGGACCCTGCCCCATGTACCTGACCACCCGCGGCATTGTGCTGCTGCTGCTGGCCGCGCCCGTCATCGCCGCCGCCACCTGGGTGGCGCCGCTGCGCTGGGTAGCTGCTGGCTACGCCCTGCTCTGCCTGCTGCTGCTCGCCCTGGACTGGCGCGCCGCCGGTCCCATTCAGCGCTTCGACCTGCGGCGCGAGCACGATTCCAAGCTCAGCCTGGGGGCCGACAACCCCATTCACCTCACCGTCTACAGCCGCCAGCCCCGGCCGGTGCACTTCTGGCTGCGTGATGAACCACCCGACGCCTTCCAAATTGGCCAGCGCATCCTCGAAGGCAGTGTCAGGCCCCGCGCCAGTTGGCAAGACGCTTACTACGTCCGGCCACTGCGCCGCGGCGATTACGCCTTTGGCCAGCTAAACCTGCGCTGGGACGGCCCCATGGGGCTGATCATCCGCCAGGGGCGCATTGATGCCACCCGGCCGGTGAAGGTCTATCCCAACCTGCTGGACGTGCGCCGCTACGACCTGCTCCTGCGCCAGAACCGGCTGCGCGAACTGGGGCTGCGCCATTCCCGCCTCACCGGCCAGGGCACCGAGTTCGAGCGGCTGCGCGAATACACCCCCGACGATGAATACCGGCGCATCAACTGGAAAGCCACCGCCCGCCGCCACCGCCCCATCACCATGGCCTACCAGACCGAGCGCAGCCAGAGCATCATGGCCATCATCGACAGCGGCCGGATGATGCAAAGCCCCGTCGCCCAGATCGCCAAGCTTGACTACGTGATCAACGCGGTGCTGCTGCTGGGCTACGTGGCCAGCGGCATGGGCGACAAAGTGGGCATGATGACCTTTGCCGATGACGTAGACCGCTACCTGGCCCCGCACCAGGGGCGCGGCCAGTTCTACCGCATGTTGGAACTGCTCTACGCGGTGGAGGCGCAGCCGGTGGAGCCGGATTATGGGCGGGCCTTTACCTACCTGGCCCTCAAACAGCGCCGGCGCGCCCTGGTGGTCATCTTCACCGACCTCAGCGGCGGCGCGGGGATGCAGGCCCTGGTGCAGCACGCCGGAGCACTGGCCCGGCGCAGCCTGCCCCTGGTTGTGGCCATCAGCGATCCCGACGTCCACCGCGCGGCCACCACCCGGCCGGGTGACACCCTCTCCCTCTACCAGCAAACCGCCGCCAGCCAGCTCCTCGCCGAGCGCCAGATCGCCCTGGACTACTTACAGCGCCAGGGCGTCCTCACCCTGGACGTGCCCGCCAACCAGCTTTCCATCGCCGTCATCCAGCGCTACCTGGAATTGAAAGCCCGCCAGCAGCTATAATGGAGCCTGGACGGCACGTTGAAGGAGACACCACGCGCCGACGGCGCACCAGCCAATGTATGAAAATATGGAGCGCGGTCTGCCAGACCGCAAAGCGCGGACGAGCTGTCCGCCCTCCATTTTCAGAGGAGACACCCATGGCCACAACTGATTTTCACGGTATGCCCACCTATACCCTGCAAAACGAACACCTGCGCCTGGAGGTGCTGGCCAGCGCCGGGCCGCGCATTGTCCGCCTCTTCCCGGCCGGGTCCCCGCAAAACCTGCTGGCCGAACTCCCCGACATGCAGTGGGACACCCCCCACGGCCCTTTCCGCCTGTGGGGCGGGCACCGGCTGTGGCACGCCCCAGAAACAGCCACCCGCACCTACTTCCCGGATGACAGCGGTCTCCAGCTCGCCTCCATTGCCCACGGTGTACGCCTGGCCCAGCCGGCCGAGGCCGCCACGGGCATTGCCAAGAGCCTGGAGGTAACGCTGGAAGCTTCCCGGCCGGGGATCCAACTGCGCCACGAACTGCGTAACGAAGGCGTCTGGCCCGTCACCCTGGCTCCCTGGGCCATCACCCAACTGCCGTTGGGGGGCACGGCCATCCTGCCCCAGCGCACCGCCCCGCTGGACCCCGACGGCTTGCAGCCCAACCGCAGCCTGGCGCTGTGGCCCTACACCCGCTGGCAAGACCCACGCCTGCACCCGGCCGACGACTATTTTCTGGTGACCGGAGAGGCGGATGAGGTGCCCTGCAAGGTGGGTTATTTCAACCATGCCGGCTGGCTGGCCTACTGGCACGCCGGGGTGCTGTTTGTGAAGGAGTTCCAACCCCGGCCGGGCGAGCTCCACCCCGACCTGGACAGCAATGCCGAAGTGTACGTCTACAACCGCTTCCTGGAGCTAGAGACGTTGGGGCCGCTGCAAACCATCGCTCCCGGCGAATCAGCCATCCACTATGAGACATGGCTGCTCTCCCGGCCGGGGCTGGCCGACCTGCCCGCCATCCTGACCCCTACCCAGGCCGCACAGCTCATCGCCTCACTGCCAATTCCCCTCACCTGACGCCCAGCTTCCCCCCGATGCCCCCAAAGCCAACCCATCCGCGCTGTTCGCGCACCAACTTCTTAGGAGACACCACGCGCCTACAGCGCACCAGCAAATGAACGAAAATATGGAGCGCGGTCTGCCAGACCGCAAAGGGCGGACGAGCTGTCCGCGCTCCATTGTCAGAGGAGAACAACGATGAGCAAACGACAGTTTCCCAGCCAATTTCTGTGGGGCGTGGCCACCGCCGCCTACCAGATTGAGGGTGCCTGGCAGGCCGACGGCAAAGGCGAATCCATTTGGGACCGCTTCAGCCACACCCCAGGCAAGATCACCAACCACGACAACGGCGACGTGGCCTGCGACCATTACCACCGCTGGCCGGAAGACGTAGCCCTGATGCAATCCCTGGGCATCCAGAGCTACCGCTTCTCCGTCGCCTGGCCGAATGGACAGAAATGGACTGGGAGATATACCCCCATGGCCTCTACGACCTGCTCTGCCGCCTACACGAAGATTACCGCGTCCCCCGGCTCTATGTCACCGAAAACGGCTGCAGCTACGGCGATGCCCCAGATGAGACCGGCCGGGTAGCCGACACCCGCCGCATCGACTACCTGCCGCAGCATTTCCCGGCCGGTCCCCGCAGTCACTTTCTGTACCTGCGCCAATCCCTGCTATAATCGCCAGGTGTCCTCAAACCGTGGGCACAGCAGACGATACAGGCAACGGAGAACCCCATGTTCAAATGGTTACCTTTTGGCAAGAACAAGAAACGCGCTGTCGGGCGGCAGAGCGTCGTTGAGGCAAGCGACGACAGTTTTGAGGTGCAAGTGCTGCGCCGTAGCTTCAAGCAGCCGGTGATGGTGGACTTCTGGGCGGCGTGGTGCGCCCCTTGCCGCCGGCTGGGACCGGTGCTGGAGAAACTGGCCGACGAAACGGACAGCCCGTTTGTGTTGGTAAAACTGAATACCGAACACAACCCGCGCATGGCGGCGCGCTACCAGATTCGCAGCATTCCGCACGTGAAGATGTTCCGCAATGGGCAGCCCATCGGCGAGTTCACCGGCGTGATCTCAGAACCAACAATCCGCCGCTTCATCGAAGAGAAGACGGCCGGGATTGGCCCGGCCGGGGGTAAAAAAGCGACCCAATCCCCACCGCAGCGGCTGGCCCTGGCCCGCACCCATTTGCAGCGTGGCCGCGGCTTTGAGGCCTTCTTGCTGCTCAACCGCTTCCCGGCCGGGGAGCTGGCCGGTGATGCCGCCGACCTCCTGCCCCTGGCCCGCTTCATGGTGGACATGGATGACGGCGACGGGCTGACCGGTGATGCGACCCTGGACGACCTGCACCTGGCGGCCCGCGCGGCACTGGCCAACCGTGACCCGGCCGGGGCGCTGCCCCACCTCTCTGCCGCCCAGGCCCTGCTCCAGCCGGAAGACGACGTGCCCACCGCGGCGGTCATCCGCAGCCTGCAAGTCCTGCTGGGCAATGACCAGCCGGAGAGCGTGTAAACGTGCCAATGCCTTGTCCCGGCCGGGGCAATACTGCTATGCTTCCTGCGGCCGGGGTGAGGTCAACCTTCAGCAAACACCAGACCATTGAGGAGTGCCCATGAAACGATTCTTGCTGCTCGCGATTATCGCCTTGCTGTTGGCCGCTTGTGGTGCCAACGCCGAACCCACGGCGGCCCCGGCCGGGAATGACACCGCGCCGACGGCTGCGCCGGCCGCCACCAGCACCACCGAACCGCCCGCCCCGGCCGGGGACGATACCCCGGCGGAGCCAGCCGCGGCCACGGAAGCGCCCGCCCCGGCCGGGGACAGCAACCCCGGCGGCCTGCCCGTCAACCCCGATCCCATCCTCAAAGGCGAACCCTTCATCGTCGAAGGCATCATCGTTAACGCCTCCCTCATCCCGGTCGACAAGCCGCAATTCCTCATCGAAGCGCCCAATGGCCTGAAGTACCGTGTAGACACCCAGCCGGTGGACCAGATTTTTGTCGAGGATGGCACGCAGTTGAAGGCGTTTGAAATCCGGCCGGGGCTGTTCGTGCGAGCCACCGTCTTCCTGCCGGCCGACGCCACCGCCGCCGACGTCCTGTCCACAACCGACCTGGTGATCTTGTTGTCGGAGTGACGGGAGAGAAGGTGAAGGGGTGAAAGGGTGCCGGGGTGAGATTCCAGGTTACCGCACCATAAACAACGGCGAAACAGAAAAGACGAATCACAATTCACGCCCAACAGGGAAACTCGCATGAACCTCCAACACTACCTCGCCCAAATGGCCCACCACGCAGCGGCGATTGGCAGCCTGACCAGCGGCCTTAGTGATGAGCAGGCACGCTGGCGGCCGGCCCCCGATGCCTGGTCCATTCTGGAGGTGATCAACCACCTTCATGACGAAGAGCGCGCCGATTTCCGGGTGCGGCTGGACTATATCTTGCACCGGCCGGGCCAACCCTGGCCGCCCATCAACCCCCAGGGCTGGGTCACCGAACGCCGCTACAACAGCCGCGACCTGGCCCAATCCCGCCAGAACTTCTTGGATGAGCGCCAGAAATCGCTGGCCTGGCTGCGCCAGCTAGACCCCATCGACTGGACCACCCTGGAGGTCAGCCCCTTTGGCCAGATGTACGCCGGCGACATGTTTGCCGCCTGGGTGGCCCACGACCTGCTGCACCTGCGCCAGCTCATTGAGCTGCACTACGCCTACGCCGCACAAGACGCCCAGCCGTACAACCTGGCCTACGCCGGCGACTGGTAGCCCGCGCAGCCAACCGTCCACGACCCTGGCCGCCCCCATTTGTGCCTGCCCGCCACATTCGCTACAATCAGCCGCTTGTGAGTTCCGCCCCGGCCGGGGCGGTCACCACGCTCTTTCTCATCTGAAGCTCAGCACCAGGCTAAGCAATTCTAAGCATTTGCGTGTATAAGAGGCAGCGACCCATGCGGGACAGCCAACATCCAACCCCGCCCAAGGGTCTCTTTGCGGGTTATGACCATCGAAAACGAAATCGAACCACAACCAGATGACGCCGCCGAACCGCCGGACACCCCGGCCGGGGCAACCACCACCCCCACCGCCACCGAAGCGCCCCAACCACGGCGGCGCTGGCAGTGGGAGGACCTCGTTCTCATCCCCCTCATCCTCATCATCCTGCTGGGCGCCTATTTCCGCTTCAATGGCCTCAACTGGGACGACGGCACCCATCTCCATCCCGACGAACGCTTTCTCACCGGCGTTGCCACCTCCCTCCAGCCCGTCACCGATCCCCTCGCCTACCTGCGCACTTCCGAATCCAGCCTAAACCCCTACAACAGCGGCAACGGCTTCTACGTCTACGGCAACTTCCCCATGACCGCCACCCGCTACGTGGCCGAATGGGTAAACCAGGCCTGCGCCACCTTCCTGGACAGTTGCACCCACAACTACACCGGCTACGACGGTATCCACTTCGTCGGGCGGGCCCTCTCCGGCCTCATCGACCTCGTCTCCGTCCTCTTCATCTTCCTCATCGGTTACCGGTTGTACGATTGGCGCGCCGGCCTCCTCGCCGCCCTGCTGCTGGCCCTGGCCGTCATGCCCATCCAGCAGTCCCACTTCTTCACCATGGACAACTGGGCCGCCGGACTGACCACCGTCACCATGTACATGGCCGTCCGCGCCGCCGATAACGCCCGCCAGAAGCGCTGGTGGCTCTTGTTTGGCCTTTTCCTGGGTCTAACCGTCGCTTCGCGCATCAACGTGGCCCCGCTGGCCGCCATGGCTGGCGTGGCCGGCATCGCCTGGCTGGCCCGCCGCGGGGAAGGCCATCCCAACATCACCTATCTGTGGACCCGGCCGGGGAGCCTCGACCTGCAAGTTGTCATTCTAGGCGTTGCCCTGGCCGCGCTCATGTCCCTGCTCACCTTCCGCCTGGCCCAGCCCTACGCCTTCGCCGACGCCAACATCATCCGCCAGACCGCGCTAGAAGAGACCGGCCAGGAACCCTCCGCCCTGCGGACAGCCATCGGGGCCATCGTGGGCCTAAACCCCCAGTGGCGCAGCAACATGTCCGAAATCCAGGGGCAGCAAAGCCCCGAGGCCAGCTTCCCCCCGGCCCTGCAATGGACCAACCGCACGCCCATCCTCTTCCCGCTGAGCAACATGGTCCTCTACGGCATGGGCCTGACCGCCGGCATCATGGCCTGGGTCGGCTTCCTCTGGGCCGTGTGGCAGATTATCCGCACCCGGCCGGGGTGGATCGCCCACCTGCTGCCCGTCGCCTGGGTCGGCGGCTACTTCTTCTTCATGGCCACCCGCTGGGTCAAATCCATCCGCTACTTCCTGCCCGTCTACCCCTTCCTGCTGCTGTTGGCCGCCTGGGCCTTGGTAGAACTGTGGCAGCGCGCCGGCCACAACCGGGTGAAAAAAGCCGCCGTGGCCGGCCTTGTGGCCCTGGTCATCCTGCCCACCTTCCTCTGGGCCAACGCCTTCACCGAAATCTACCGCCAACCCTTCACCCGCGTCGCCGCTTCGCGCTGGATTTATGAGAACGTGCCCACCGGCGCCACCCTGCTCTACACGCAAGATGGCCAGCCGCGCGAACTGCAACTGCCGCTCAAAAAGTTCGATTTTCAGCCTGGCGGCCTGGCCCTCACCCTGCCCATCAACCTGCCCGACGGCGGCACCGTTACCGGCCTGCGCTTCAACTACCTCAGCGACTACGACGGCATCTTTGAAGATACAGAGACACTCCAACTGGCCCTGTCCGACCCGGCCGGGCAGATTCGGGCCGAAGCCACCCTAAACACCAACCTGGGCAGCGAGAAAGAGGCCGCCACAGTTCACTTCGAGGGCGTCACCATCCCGGCCGGGGAAACCTACCTGCTCACCGCGCAAGCCGGCCCTGGCGGGGCGCTCGTCGCCGACACCAGCCACATCGTCAACGAACATTGGGATGACCTGCTGCCGGCCAACATCGACGGCAAAAGCAGCTACGGGGCCTATTACACCGAAGTCGAAGGCGGCCAGCGCCCCATCACCTGGCCCGACAACAACGAAGATAAACGCCAGGCCATGTACGCCTGGATCGACGAAGCCGACTACATCGCCCTCAGCAGCCAGCGCAGCATCTGGTCTACCCCCCGGCTGCCGCTCACCTACCCGCTCAACATCCGCTACTACGAAGCACTCTTCAACGGCGAGTTGGGTTTCGAACTGGTCAACCAGGCCCATGCCGACATCCACATCGGGCCGCTGTACATCAGCGACACCGGCGGCGCCCTGGGCTGGGGCGCACTGCCAGACATCGGCTGGCCGCCGCCCAACGAGCTGGCCGCCGAAGAGGCGTTCAGCGTCTACGACCACCCGCCGGTCTGGATCTTCCGCAAGACCGAGGCCTACGACCCCGCCAAAGTGCGCCAGATACTGGGCACGATTGATCTGAACGAAGTCATCGTCATGAATCCCGGCCAGGCCACCAAGGCCCCCAACGGGCTGCTGCTCAGCGACGCCGCCCAGGCGCTGCAGCAGGCCAACGGCACGTTCCGCGAGCTGTTCAACCCCGAGGGCCTGCTCAACCGCAACCCCTGGCTGGCGGCCGCGGTCTGGTGGCTGGCCGTCGTTGGCCTGGGCTGGCTAACCTTCCCCCTGGCATTCGTGGTCTTTCGGGGCTTCCCCGGCCGGGGCTACGCCCTGGCCCGCATCCTTTCCCTACTGCTCATCTCCTACTTTGGTTGGCTGCTGGCCAGCACCGGTGTGCTGCCCAACACCCGCGCCACCCTGCTGCTGGGCGTCGGGCTGCTGACCCTGCTCAACCTGCTCCTCTACCTGCGCCGCCGGGTCGAAATCAACCAGTTCGTGCGCCAAAACCTGGCCTACATCCTCTTCGTAGAGTTGTTGGGCCTGGCCCTCTTCCTCATCAGCCTGCTCATTCGCCTGGGCAACCCCGATGTCTGGGACATCATCTGGGGCGGCGAGAAGCCGATGGACCTTTCCTACTTCACCGCCGTCCTGAAGAGCACCACCTTTCCCCCCTACGACCCCTGGTTTGCCGGCGGTTACATCAACTACTACTACTACGGCTTCGTCTACGTCGGCGCGCTGACCAAGCTGCTGGGCATTGCCCCCACCATCGCCTACAACCTGATCATCCCCATGCTGTTCAGCTTCACCGGGCTGGGCGCATTCAGCGTGGCTTACAATCTAGCCGCCAAGCGTACCTTGCGCGAAGAAGCGACGGGACTGGCCACACCCCGGCCGGGCGGAAGCTGGCACACCACCCTCCGCTGGCGCGCCGTCGGGGCCGGGCTGACCGCCGTCATGCTCTGCGTGCTGCTCGGCAACCTGGCCGAAGTAGGCGTGCTGGTTGGCAGTTGGCAGCGGGCCGGCGAAAGCACCCTCAATACCGGCATCGGCCTCATCGATACCACCGCCCAAACCCTTAGCGGGGCCTTCAACGTCATCATCGGCGGGCAGCCCGCACCCATCGGCACCGGCGACTGGTTCTGGACGGCCACCCGCGCCATCAACGCTAACCCTGGCGAAGTCGCCCCCATCACCGAATTTCCCTTCTTCACCTTCCTCTATGCCGATCTGCACGCCCACATGATCAGCCTGCCGCTAACGCTGCTGGCCCTGGCCTGGGCCGTTTCGCTGGTCCTGCAAACGGCCCGCTTCACCCGGCCGGGCCAGGCCACCCTCCCTGAAACAGCCCTGGTGTGGCTGGTGGGCGGCCTGGCCATCGGCGTTTTGCGGGCCACCAACACCTGGGACTGGCCCACCTACCTCTTTCTAGGCTGCCTGGCCGCCGTCTACTACGCCTATGCGCAAGAGCGCCAACTGAGTATGCGCGTCCTGGGCCAGGCCGGGCTGCTGGTCCTGCTGCTGGCCGGGCTGTCCACCCTCACCTTCTGGCCCTACATCGCCAACTACGGCGCGGGCTACGAATCCTTCAGCCTCTGGCCCGGCTCCTACACCCATCTCAGCAACTACCTGGCCATTTACGGTCTGTTCCTGCTGCTGGTCGTCACCCACCTGGCCCGCGAGTTCCGCGACTGGACGCGGGGCTGGACCCCGGCCGGGTTACAGAAACTGCGCCCCTGGATGTGGCCGTTCATCCTCAGCCTGATCCTGTACGTCTTCATCCTGCTCATCCTGACCCTCAAAGGCTATTGGGTCACCCCCGTCGTCCTCACCCTGACCATTGCCGCCGGCCTGCTGGGGTTGCGTCCCAGCCTGGCCATCGAGCGCCGCGTCGTCCTCATTCTCATCTCCTCCGCCCTGGGCCTCACCGCCCTGGTCGAATTCATCGTCCTGGACGGCGACATCGGCCGCATGAACACCGTCTTCAAGTTCTACCTGCAAGTGTGGGTCATGCTGAGCGTGGCCAGCGGCGCGGCCCTGGCCTGGGCCTGGCCGGCCATCACCCGGGAATGGCGCCGCCCCGGCCGGCGCGTCTGGCAAACCACCTTTGTGCTGCTCATCGCCGCGGCTGCCCTCTACCCACTCCTGGCCACCAAAGCCAAATGGGAAACACGCATGTCGCAAGAAGCGCCCAACACCCCCGACGGCATGGCCTTCATGCAGTACGTCAGCTACGGCGACACCGCCCTGGATGGCAGCCCGCAATCTATCCCGCTCAATTACGAATATGAAGCGCTGCGCTGGATGCAGGCCAACATCAGCGGGTCGCCGGTTATTGTGGAAGCGCATGGCGGCAACCCCTACCGTTCCATCACCGGCCGGGTCGCCATGTACACCGGCCTGCCCACCATCATCGGCTGGGACTGGCACCAGCGGCAGCAGCGCGCCGCCGTGCCCGACTCCCTAATCTGGAACCGCGTCGCCGACGTGGAGACGCTCTACAACACCACCGACATCAACCAGGCCCTGCGCATCCTAAACAAGTACAACGTAGCCTACGTCTACGCCGGCCAGTTGGAATGGACCTATTTCAGCCCCGAAGGAATGCGCAAATTCGACCAGATGGCCGAACAGGGCTATCTAAACGAGGTTTTCCGCAACGGCGGCGTCAGCGTTTATGAGGTAGTGCGCTAAGCAGCGCGCCGGTCGCCGCAGAGCGGCTTGCCTCCCCCGCCCAACGCCCTACAGGACCCATCATGCCCTTGCCCGACTTATTCGCCGCCTTTCGCTGGTGGCTGGTACTGATGATGCTGGGTGCAGCGGCCACGCCGCTGGCCTTTACCCTGCTGCAGCGCCTGCCCGACAAAGGATATGCCTTCAGCAAGATGCTGGGCTTGCTGCTGGTCAGCTATCTGTTTTGGCTGCTGGGCAGCCTGGGCATTGTGGGCAACAACCTGGGCGGTATCTTGCTGGCCCTGGGCGGTCTATTGGCCGCTTCCCTGTGGGCCTACCGGCATGCCCCCCGGCCGGGGCTGCTCCCCTGGCTGCGCGATAACAAGCGCTACATCCTCATCACCGAAGGCGTCTTCCTGCTCATCTTCGCCCTCTGGACCTGGGTGCGGGCGCAAAACCCGGCCATTGTGGCCACCGAAAAGCCAATGGAGTTCGCCTTCCTGAACGCCGTCGGCCGCAGCGACACCTTCCCGCCGCTCGACCCCTGGCTCTCCGGCTTTGCCATCAGCTACTACTACTTTGGCTACGTCATGACCTCCGTGCTGGCCCGGCTGGCCGCCGTGCCCGAAGCCATCGCCTTCAACCTGGCCATCGCCTGGCTCACCGCCGGGTCGGCCCTGGGTGCTTACGGGCTGGTCTACAACCTCATCGCCGCCGGGCGGCGCGCCGCCGGCGAAAACGTGGCCCGATTACAGCGCGCCGCCGTTGGCCTGGGGCTGGTGGCGGCCATTGCCCTCCCTCTCGCCGGCAACCTGCAAATCGTGCTGGAAGCGCTGCACGGCTACGGCATTGGCCCGGCCGGGTTCTGGGCCTGGGTAGACGTGCGCGACATCAACACCCCGCCCGACCCGGCCACACCGCCGCGCTACGAAGGGTCGGGCTGGTGGTGGTGGCGTTCCTCGCGGGTCATCCACGAATATCACCTCTCCGGCCGGGCCGAGGAAGGGCTGGAACCCATCGCCGAATTCCCCGGTTTCAGTTTTGTGCTGGGCGACATGCACCCCCACGTCCTGGCTCTACCCTTCGCCTTTGTCAGCCTGGCCGTGGCCCTGGCCTGGTGGCGGCGCAGCGATGGGCAAGAGGATGATCCCCCCCTCTCGGCCGGGAACACCTGGCAGCAGGTGGGCTTCATCAACCGCTACCGCCTGCTCATCAGCGAGATTGGGCTGCCCCTGCTAGCCCTGACCGTGGTCGTTCTGGGCGGCCTCTCCTTCCTCAACACCTGGGATGTCCTCATTCACCTCTTCGTCGTCGTGGGCGCTTTTGTCCTCAGCCAGTGGCAGCGCACCGGGCGCTGGGACAACCGCTTCCTCACCCAGGCCGCCATGGTTGGTCTGCTGCTGGGCGTAGCTGCGGCCCTGCTCTACCTGCCATTCTACATCGGCTTCCGCTCCCAGGCCGGGCCGCCCTTCCTGCTGCCCATGTTCATGCGCCCCACCCGCCTCACGCACTACGTCATCATCTTCGGCATGTCGCTGTGGAGCATCCTGATTCTGCTGGGCACCCTGGTGGCGCAGCAGCAGCGGCGGCGCTGGCGGCTGGCGCTCTTCAGCGCGGCGGGGCTGGTGGGCGGGCTGCTGCTGCTCATGCTCTTCCTGGGCTGGGTTGTGGCCATCTCGGCCGAGGGCAGCGACCGGGTGCTGAGCATGGCCACCGAATTAGGGCTTGCCCTGCCGCCGCGCCTGCCCGATTCGCCGCTGCTGGCGCAGGTGGGCTGGGGCACGCAGGCATTGCTGGCGTTGATCCCGGCCGGGTTGGCCGCCCGCCTGCAATACCCCGCCCTGACCCTGCTGCTGGCCACCCTGGCCGGGCTAATTGTGATGGTTTGGGCCGGTTTGCTGCAGCGGGATGTGGCCGAAGAGACGGGTGAGAGAGTCCCGGCCGGGGACAGCCCCACCCCCACGGAGACAACCGCCCGGCGCTTGCCACCGGCGCAAACCGCCCTACCCTTCGTCCTACTGCTCATCTTCACCGGCGTCCTGCTCACCCTGGGACCGGAATTCGTCTACCTGCGCGACAACTTCGGCCTGCGCATCAACACCATCTTCAAATTCTACTACCAGACCTGGGTCATGTTCGGCGTGGCCGCCCTCTTTGCCCTCGACTACCTCTGGCATCGCGCGCGAACCAGCGGCATCGTGGCCGCCGCCGGCTACGCCCTGCTTCTGGCCGGAGCCTTGCTTTTCCCCCTCTACGCCGTCAACTCCCGTGCCCAGGAATACGCCGAACCCCCGACCTTGAACGGAATGGCCCAGCTAAGCGTGTATAATCCTGATGAGTACGATGCCATCATGTGGCTGCGGGAAAACGTCAGCGGGCCAGCGGTCATCTTGGAGGCTGTGGGCGGCCAGTACAGCAACTTTGGCCGGATTTCCGCCCACACCGGCCTGCCCACCGTGCTGGGCTGGGCCGGGCACGAATACCAATGGCGCGGCAGCAGCACTCCGGAACCGGGGCTGCGCACGCCCGCCGTGCAGCAAGTCTACGCCGAGCCAGATTGGGAACAAACGGCCGAGATTCTGGATCGTTACAACGTGCAATTCGTCTATCTTGGCCCGTTGGAAATTGCCACCTATGGCAGCGAAGGGCTGGACAAACTGGCCAGCCGGCTGGCGGTGGCCTACGCCAACAACAGCGTCACCATTTACCGCTGGCTGCCACAGTGATGGCTGAAAACGCCCCCGGCCGGGTACAAACCCGGCGTCAGGTATTTCATGAGTGAACAAACCTTTCCGGAAACAAGCGAACCCCTGCCAGACAACGCCTACAGCGCCGCAGCTACCGTGCGCCTGCCCGAAACAGCCCAGGAAGCGGCAACCGCGCCCCGGCCGGGCTTCCTGGCCAGCCTCACCGTGGGCGACGCCCTCTTTGGGCTGGTCGCTCTGCTGGCCGCCATCCTGCGGCTGACCAACCTGCCGGCCATCCCCCTCTCCCCGGCCGAGGCCCAGGTGGCCCTGAACACCTGGCAGTTTTGGCAGCCCGGCGACGCCGGCAGCGCCGCCCTGGCCGCCTTTGCCAACAGCGGCAGCGCCGCCTATTTCAGCTTCACCAGCCTGCTCATGCCGCTCCTGGGCAGCAGCGACACCATCATGCGGCTGGTGCCCGCCCTCTTTGGCGTGGCCCTGGTGCTGCTCCCCTGGCTGTGGCGCAAACATTTGGGGCTGGGTGGGGCCTTGGTTACCAGCCTGCTGCTGGCCGTCTCCCCCACCCTGGCCATCACCTCGCGCACGGTGGGTGGCCAGGCCATCGCCCTTTTTGCCGGGCTGCTGCTGCTCATCGCCGCCCATCGCTACCTGACCGAAGGCGCGCCGCGCTGGCTGAATACCGCCGCCGCCGCCCTGGGGCTGGGCCTGGCCGCCGGCGCGCTCTTCTACAGCTTTCTGCTAACCCTGGGGCTGGCCTGGCTGGTGCAGGCGTTAGCCGGTCCGGCGCTGGTGGCCGAACGCCCCCGGCCGGGGCGGGCCGCCTGGCGTAGAGCAGCGCTTTGGGGGCTGGTCACCTTCCTCATCAGCGGCACCCTTTTCTTTTGGAACCTGGCCGGGCTGGGCGCCGCCGCCAACGGGCTGGGGCAGTGGCTAACCGCTTTTCGCCTGCAAGGGCAGTTGCTAGACTGGCTAAGCCCCATTCTCATCCTGATGCGCTACGAGCTGCTGGTGCTGCTGCTGGGCGTGGGTGCGCTGGCCTGGGCCACCTGGCACAACCAACCGCTGCCCACTTTCCTGGTCTACTGGTTCACCGCCGCCGTCCTGCTGGCTCTGCTGCAATGGGGCCAGCCGGCCAACACGCTGCTGGTAACCATCGCTGCCTACCTGCTGATTGGGCTGTGGGCCAACCACATCTTCACCACCGCGCCCGACCCCACGGCCGAGCAAACGCTGCCCCTGCCGGTGCGCCTGGGTAAAGGGATTCTCTTGGTCTTCTTGCTGGTGGTAGGGGGCATTGTCTACTTCAATCTGGGACGCTACCTGCGCATCAGCGCCTACGATGCCACACAGATGGGGCATTTGTGGCTGGCGCTGGTGGCCCTGATCTTTGCCGTAGCCGTCATCAATCTGGCGCGTACCTGGGAGAAAACAGTGGCCAGCCAGGCCACGTTGGCCGCCATCCTGGTGATCTTCATGCTCTACAGTTGGGGCACGGCCTGGTGGCTAACCCATCGTGCCGCCAATGACCCCCGTGAGCGGTGGGTGGCCGAGGCCAGCGATAACGGCCTGCAGCTCCTGCAGCGCGTCCTGACGGAGGTATCGCGCCAGTCAACCAATTCAGACGAAGGTCTGGACATTGTTTCGGCCGTGGACAGCCCCGCCCTGCGCTGGTATTTACGCCATTACCCGGCCGCGATGTTTGGCGAGACGATCCCGGCCGGGACACAAAGCCGCATTGTCATCACCCCGGCCGGGCAGGAAGCGGTCGCCCTGGGCAGCGACTACTTCGGGGCCGACTTTGGCCACCTGCGCCCCAGCGCCGGCCCCACGCCTGACCAGCCGACCAGCGTCAGCGATACCTTGCGCTGGTGGCTCTTTCACCAATCACCGCTGCCCATCACCCCGGAGACTATCATCGTCTGGGTGCGCAGCGATCTGGCCCACGGCAGCTAACGGTTCAAGACATGAACACGCTCTCCGATTCCAGCATCCTCCATTGGGCAGATGCCTGGCCAGCAGGGGAAGAGCCGCTGGCTATCCTGGAGCGCTGCCTGGCCGGTGACGAGGCAGCCTATGCGCTGCTCTACCGGCACTACGCCAGCTACATCTACCGCCTGGCCTACGGCCTGCTGCAGCACCGGGAAGATGCCGAGGAAGTGCTGCAAGACAGTTTTGAGTACGCCTTTCGCCGCCTGGCCCATTACGATCCGCAAAAAGCGGCCTTCAAGACCTGGTTGTACCAGATCGCCGTGAGCCGTTGCCGCAACAAGCGCCGCCGCCGCTGGCTGCCCACCCTCTCCTTGAGCCAGACGGAGCATGATGAACTGGCCGACCCCCACCTGCCGGCCACGGACGAAGGGCTGCTGCTGAATGAACGAGAGCAGCTTGTCTGGGCCGCGCTGCGCGCCCTCTCACCCAAGCTGCGCGAAACGGCGCTGCTGCGCTACTACGAAGGGTTGACCTACGAGGAGATTGGCCAGATTCTATCGATCCCCGCCAAAACGGCTGAGTCGCGCATGCGCCTGGCCCACAAGACGCTGTACCAACTGCTGGCCAACGAAGACCTGCGCTAGCCAGGAACACGAATCATGACGATGCTAACTCACCAACACGCCTCCCGACTCCTCTCCGATTATGTTCTGGATCTGCTGCCGCAAGAGGCACGCCAGGCGGTTGAGCTGCATGTGGCTGCCTGCCCGGACTGCCGGGCCACGGTCCTGCGGGAGCGCCAGTTGGGGCAGTTGATCCGGCAGACGGTGGCCCAGGCAACCCGGCCGGGTCCCACCCAGCTCCAGCACCTGATGCCCCCGCCGCCACGCACGACCCAGCCGCTGGCCACCGCCATCCGCTGGCTCCGCGCCCCGGCCGGGCGGGTCATCTTCGCCGCGCTGGCCCTGATGCTGCTGCTAACCCTGGGCAGTTACCGCCATTGGCCAGGCTCCGTCCAACCGGCCGGCTGGTCCCAGCCGGCTGAATGGCACAGCCCATCCCAGACAGCGTTGGCCGCCACCACAACGCGCCAACCCACCATGACCGCCACCGTAGCCCAGGCCGCCGGCACCCTGACGGTGGTTCCACCCACCGAGATTAGTGTTGCCCCAGCCCCGCCCCCGGCCCCGGCCGGGGGAACGCCCGTCGCCAGCCCCGCCCCCTAAACCCATTGCCACACCCAACGTCAAGAGAGAACCCGTTAATGACCGAACTAACCCACCTTCCGGAACCATCAGAATCCCCAACTGGCCTGCTTACCCGGCCGGTGCTCAGGCTGATGAGCCTCGACTGGGAGAAAATCGCCTACGCCGTCATCTTCATTGTCGCCCTCATCACCCGCCTGTGGGGTCTGGGCGACCGCGTCATGAGCCACGACGAAAGCCTGCACACCCAATTCTCCTTCCAGTTCTACAACGGGGATGGCTTCCAACACACACCCCTCATGCACGGGCCATTCCTCTTTCACGTCACCGCCCTAACCTACTGGCTGCTGGGCGCCAACGACTTCACCGCCCGCCTGCCCGTCGCCCTGCTGGGCGTCCTGCTCGTGCTCATGCCCTACTTCCTGCGCCACTGGCTCGGCCGGATCGGCGCCCTGACCACCAGCTTCCTCTTCCTCATCTCCCCCTTCATTACCTACTACTCCCGCTACATCCGGCACGACATCTACGTCATCACCTGGGCCATGATCGTCTTCATTGCCACCTGGTACTACCTGCGACACGCCAGGGACAAACATCTCTGGTGGTTCGCGGCCGGTCTGTCCCTCATGTTCGCCACCAAGGAAGTAGCCTTCATCTACGTCGCCATCTTCGGCAGCTTCCTCATCATCCGGCTCGCCAGCAAAATTCTGCCCGCCCCCTGGCTGCGATCGGAATTCCACAAGCTGGTCCCCGCTCTCATCGTCCTGCTGGTCGCCCTCATCCTCCTCATGGTTGGCTTTGGCGGGCTGCGCCTTACCGAACAGAACGCAGCCACCGCTGTGGGCGTCAGCGGCACCACCGAAGGCCAGGGCTTCGCCGCCGATCCCAATGCCCCCACCGTGGCCACCGCTACCCAGGCCGCAACCACAGCCATCACCATCCTGCGCTGGCTGCAAGTCGTTGGCATGTTGGGACTGGGGCTGGGCCTCCTCCTGGCCGTCATCGCCTACCGCCCCCACCTGGAGAAGTTCCCCGAATTCGATCTAATCATTCTGTACACCACCCTGGTCTTGCCACTCATCTCACCCCTGCTTACCAAACTCGCCGGCTACAACCCGCAGGACTACACCTTCAACCGCTGCGTCCTCCCCGGCGAAGAGACCATGTCCGCCTTCCAGATCGTCTCCGGCAAGCTGTTTAACGCCGTTTGCTGGTCGTCGCTGGCCACATCCGGCATCTTGCGCTCTGGCTTCTTCCTGGTAATCACCCTGGTCGTCGCCATACTGATCGGCCTCTGGTGGAACCGGCGGCGCTGGCTAATTGCCGCCCTCATCTTCCACAGCATCTTTCTGATCCTCTACACCTCCGTCTTCACCAACCCCAATGGCTGGGGCAGCGGCATGATCGGCTCGCTGGGCTACTGGCTGGAGCAGCAAGAAGTGGCCCGCGGCAACCAGCCCTCCTTCTACTACTTCTTCATCGTGCCCTTCTACGAATTCCTGCCGGTCATTTTTGCCCTGCTGGCGGTGCGCCACTGGACCCGCCGCCACGCCCTGAACAAGATTGCCGGCTACTGGCTGACCCTGGTCCTGCTCTGCATGTTCCTGTTCAGCTTTGGCAACTGGGTCTATGGCCGCATCCTCATCAGCGGCGGTGACGCGCCGGCAACCAGCAAAATCGTCGGCCTGATCTTGGCCGGCATCTTATTCCTGGTAGGTACCCTGTATTGGTTCCTACGGCGGCGCCAGGAACTCATGGCCCAATATGGCCTGAAGCGCAGTTGGCGTGGCCTGCTCCCCCTGGACCAGTTGGTGGGCTTCGTCCCCAACCTTATCTGGTGGATGCTGCTCACCTGGCTCGCCTACAGCATTGCCGGCGAGAAGATGCCCTGGCTTACCACGCACTTCGTCATTCCTATGGCTCTCCTGACTGGCTGGTATCTGAACGATCGCATCCGTGAGTTTGGCCTGCGCCGCCTGCTCAGCCGGCAAAACCTCATCTTCCTGGGACTGGCTTCCATTTTTATCGTGGCACTATTCCTGGCCATGCAGCCGCTATTGTTGGGCCAGATTCGCCTGGGTGACCAGGCGGCCAGCAATCTATCGGGCATTGGCCGTTTTCTGGGCAGTGTCCTGGTGGCCGGCGGCCTGTTCTACCTGCTGTGGCGTGTGGGCCAGCAGTTGGCCTGGCCCCAGAAGCAGTTGAACTGGGTCTTGAGCATCTTCTTGCTGCTCAGTGTGCTGACCATGCGCTTCACCTACATGTCCAGCTTCCCCAACGCCGACTATGCCCGCGAGTTCATGGTTTACGCCCATGCCGCCCCGGCCGTGAAGTCCGTTGTCATGCCCCAGATTGACGAGCTTTCGCTGCGGCTCTACGGCGACAAGAGCATGGTCGTCGCCTGGGATGATGACTCCACCTGGCCCATGCAGTGGTACCTGAAGGAATATCCCAACCGCCGGTACTTCGGCAAAAGCCCCGATCGCAGCATCACCGATGCCCCGGTCATTGTGGTTGGCAGCAACAACTGGAACACCGTAGAGCCGCTCCTGGGTGACGATTATGAAGTGCGCACCTACACCTTCCTGTGGTGGCCCATTGAGGATTACCGTCGTCTGAGTTGGAACGCCCTCTTTGGCCTGGCCGATTACCAGGAGACACCGGAAGCGCCCTACCCCTCGCCGCGCGGCCTGGCCAGTGCCGACGTGCGCCGCGCCATCTGGGATATCTTCTTCTACCGGGATTACACCCAATATGGCGATGTGTTTGACAAACCGGCTCAGGTGACTACCGGCCAGTGGGAGCTGCGCCACGATTTACGCCTGTACATCCGCAAGGACGTGCTGGCCAACCTGTGGGATTACGGCGTCGGGGCGGCAGCCATAGAGCCGCCGGTAGACCCCTATGCCGGTGGCGAGCTAACACTGCTGCCGTCGCTGGTGATCGGCGCGGCCGGGTCAGCCGAGGGGCAGTTGTTGGCGCCGCGCAATGTGGCCGTCGGGCCAGATGGCAATGTGTACGTGGTCGACAGCAACAACCATCGCGTCCAGGTGTTTGATGCCGGCGGCGCATTCCTGCGCGCCTGGGGCGCGTTTGGCAGCGAACCGGGCCTGTTCAACGAGCCCTGGGGCATTACGGTCGACGATGAGTTCGTCTATGTGGCCGACACCTGGAACCACCGCTTGCAGAAGTTCACGCTCACCGGCGAATTGGTCAAGGTGATTGGCCAGAGTGGCAACGTGGTAGAGTTGGGGGCAGACAGCGGCGGCTATTTCTTTGGGCCGCGAGCCATTGTGCTGCTGCCCGACAACCAGCTAGCCGTGACTGATACGGGCAATCACCGGCTGCAGATCTTTGACCGTGACGGCAATTTTGTGCAGCAGGTGGGCAGCCAGGGCACCCTGCCAGGCCAGTTCAATGAACCGGTTGGCCTGGCCGTCTCCGGGGATGGGCTGCTGTATCTGGCCGATACCTGGAACGGCCGGGTCCAGCGTTTCGATGCCAGCTTCTTCCCCAGCCTGGAATGGCCGGTAGATGCCTGGGCCGGCAATTCCACCAACAACAAGCCTTATGTGGCGGTAGACAGCTCCGGCCGGGTCTATGTCACCGACCCCGAAAACTACCGGGTGCTCATCTTCAGCGGCGAGGGACAGTACCTGGGCCGCTTCGGCCAGTACAGCCCCGACCTGGACGGCTTTGGTCTGCCCAACGGCATCTTCATCGACGCTCAGGACTACGTCTACATCGCCGACGCCGGCAACGGGCGCATTCTGCGTTTTGACCCGCTGCCGCCGCTGGCTCCGCCGGCGCCGCCGGCCGAAAACGACGGCAATTAAGTCTGGGGAGCAGCGCCCAGATGCTGCGCGCTGCCCCCAAAAGGCCACCAATGGACCGCACCGTACCCAGTCGCCAGAATGATGAGATCAATCTCTACATCCGCACCTACTACTCCCTGCTGCGCAGCAGCCGCGACGTCCAGATTCGCACGCTGATCGAGGCGCACACGCGCATGGGTTCCGCGCTGCACGTGGGGGCGGAGGATGCCCAGCCCGACCTGGCGGCCTTCATCTATGCCATTTTGCGCGTGCCCCCCTGCCTCAGCCAGCTGCGGCTGGTGGTGATGGGGCAATCGGAGGCGGTCTTCCGAGAGAAGGGCTACCCGGACGTCGAGAGCTGGCAGTTGGTGGAAGCGCCGGCTCGGCGGCGGCGCAGCTATTTTGATGGCCAGGAGACGCTGGCGGTGTACATTGCCAGCCGCTCCGACATCGACGACATTGTGCCCACGCTGGTGGCTTACCAGATTGAACGGGACAAGCTGCACCGCCTGTTCCACCCGGCCGGGGTGCAGCAAATCTTGCAGCCATACACAGGCCAGATGCTCCCGGCCGGGACCCTCAGCACCCTCAGCCAACTCACCGGCATCCCCATCGACGACCTGGAACGACTGCAAAACATCTGGCACACCGCAACCGCCGCCCGCCTGCTAACCATTGGCCAGCACCGGCAGCTCCTCTCCGTGCGCCTGCTCAGCGGCTCCCTGGCCGACTACCGCCGGGCCACCCGCCGCTGGTGGCACAACGTCGCCCAAAACGTGCCCGACGTCCTGTTTGAGGACCGGCCCATCTACTTCATCTCCAGCAACACCCACAGCATGGCCAACCTGCTCAGCGGCCACGCGCTGCGCCAGGAACAGCGCCTGGTCGATTACCTCCAGGAAGAAGGTTCAGCCGGTCTGCGGCAGGAGTACGAAGATATCCTGGCCACCAACGTCCCCAGCAGCCGCGAGAACTTCCTCTACTACGTGCAAAAGAAGTACGAAAGCGATGACGCCAACGCCCGGCCGGAGCGCCTGGCCCAAGAGGTTCAGGTTGGCGTGCGCCGCGTACCCAGCCAGCACCTGTTCGATGTCGAGGTGCAGGTCGTGGCCCTAAACCAGCTCCAGCCCGCCTTTCTGGACCCGCGCCTGCGGCTTCCTGGGGTAGAGAAGCTGGCCCACAGCAGCGCCCTCATCATCAACATCGACTTCCCCCTGGGCATGGCTGCCTACCAGCTCCTGTCAGAAGTCTCGCGCAACATCGCCAGCTTTCGCGGCGTCTACATCATGGGCAAAGCCGCCACCCTCAACGGCCGCATCGGCGACGTAATGATTCCCAGCGTGGTCCACGACGAGCAATCGCTCAACACCTACCTGTTTAGCAACTGCTTCACCGCCGACGACGTCGCCCCCCACCTGGTCTATGGCAACGTCATGGACAACCAGAAGGCGATCACCGTGCGCGGCACCTTCCTGCAAAACAGCGGCTACATGTCCGTCTTCTACCGCGAAGGGTATACCGACATGGAGATGGAAGCCGGGCCGTTCTTGAGCTGCATCTATGAAATGATCCGGCCGCAGCGCTATCCGCACAACGAGCTGGTGAATCTACACAACGCCCCCTTCCGCATCGGCATCATTCACTACGCCTCAGACACGCCCTTCAGCAAGGGCAAGAACCTGGGGGCCAGGAACCTCTCCTACTTCGGCATGGATCCGACCTACGCCAGCATGGTGGCCATCTTGCGCTCAATTCTGGCCTCTGAACTGGCCTACGTGGCCTGACCCGGCCGGGTTCCGCCCCCCCCCTCTTATGGAATCTGAAACAATCTCCTTCATCCCCCTACTCACCGTCATCTTTCTGGCCTTCATCGTCCCCCTGGTCCTCTCCCGCTTCAAACGGATCAGGCTGCCCATCGTCGTCGGCGAAATCCTGGCCGGCATCATCATCGGCGGCAGCGGATTCGGCCTCATCCAGCAGCACGATCCCGTCCTGGACCTGCTGGCCGAATTCGGCTTCGCCTTCCTCTTCTTTCTGGGCGGCATGGAGATCGACTTCTCCAGCCTCAGTTTGCCCCCCGGCCGGGGTCAGACCCTAAACCGTCGCCAAAAACTCACCGGGCCGCTCCCCCTGGGACTGCTGGCCTTCGGCCTCACCCTGCTCATGTCCCTGGTCATCGCCCTCGCCCTGGTCCAGGTGGGCTTCGTCAGCAACCTGTGGATCATGGCCCTCATCTTCGCCCCCTCCTCCCTGGGCATCATCTTCGCCGTCCTCAAAGAGAGCGGCCACAACAGCGGCCGCTTTGGCCAGAGCATCCTCGTAGCCGCCATCGTGGCCGATTTCGGCACCGTGCTGCTGCTCACTGTGCTGGTTGCCGCCCTCTCCCGCGGCCTCACCCTGGAAATCCTACTCGTCGGCATCATCTTCATCGCCTTCCTGCTCATCTACCGCTTCACCGGCTTCCTGGAACGGGTCTGGCCCGTGCGCCGCACCCTGGACGAACTCAGCTCGGCCACGGCCCAAATCAAAATCCGCGTCGCCTTCACCATCCTGCTAACCTTCGTAGTCCTGGCCGAAATCCTGGGTGCGGAACTGGTGCTGGGCGCCTTTCTGGCCGGGGCCATGCTCTCCCTGCTGGCCCGGCCGGAGGACAAAGATACCCTCCACCAGCTAGAAGCCATCGGCTTTGGCTTCTTCATCCCCATCTTCTTCATCATGATCGGCGTCGACTTCGACATCTCCGCCCTGCTAGAATCCCCCCAGGCGCTGCTGTTGGTACCCATTCTACTGGTTGCCGCTTTCGCCGTGAAGATGGTCCCCGCCCTCCTCTTCCGCTTCGTCTTCTCCTGGCGCGAAACCATCTCCGCCGGGATACTGCTCTCCACCCGCCTATCACTGATCATCGCCGAGGCCGCCATCGCCCTGCGCCTGGGCCTCATCGACGAAGCAGTCAACGCCGATATCATCCTGGTAGCCATGCTGCTGGCCACCGCCGCCCCACTCATCTTCAATCGCATCGCCCCCCCGCGCACCGAAGGCAGCAAGCCCCCCCTCTTCGTCGTCGCCGGGGCCACCACCCTGGGCCTACAAGTCGCCCAACAACTGCGCGGCCACCTGGAACAGGTGCTTATCATCGACCCCGATCCGGCGCGCATCCAGGCAGCGCAAAGCCAGGGTTTCCAGACGCTGCAGGCCGCCACCGACCGTGAAGACCCACAGGCAAGCCCCTACCTGAACCAGGCCTACACCCTCATCGACACCCACAGCAACCCGGAACGCAGCTACCTCACCTGCAAGCTGGCCCGTACCCTGCACGGCATTGAACACGTCATCGCCCCGGCAACAGAGCCAATGCAACTGCGCCGCTTTGAGCAGTTGGGCGTCAAAACGCTCAACCTGGCCCTGGACCAGGCCGCCTTCCTGACGCTGATGGCCCGCAATCCCTCCATGTTTGAGCTGCTGACCCGTGTTGATGATGACAAGGAAGTGTACGAGGTGACAATTCGCAACGCCGAGCATGTTGGCCGCCGGCTGCGCGATCTGCACCTGCCCGGCGACGTGCTGGTGCTGGCCGTGCAGCGGGAGAATGAGCTGATTGTGCCGCACGGCAACACCCGCCTGGCCTACGGTGACCACATCTCGCTGATCGGCTCGCTGGCTTGCCTGGATGAGGCGCTGCGCCTGTTTGCCGGAAGCTAGCCGGCCCTGGCATCTGCCCTATCGGCCAAGCCGCGCCTCGGCCAGGGCCACGGCCCCCCACAATGGCGCATCGTCCCCCAACCCGGCCGGGACCACCGCCAGCCTCATCCCCGCCACCAACGTCGCCTGCGCCACCTGGCGCACCGTTTCCCACCACAATTCGCCCGCCTTCGTCACGCCGCCTCCCAACACCACCCGCTGCGGGTTCATCAGGTTGGCCGCATTGCCAATACCCAGCCCCAGCGCCGCCGCCCCGCGCTGCAATATCTCCCGGGCCACATCATCCCCCTGCGCCGCCGCTTCGCTCAGCAGTTGCCCACTCAGCGGCTGCTGCCCGGCCAGGCGGCGCAAAATTGCCCCCCGGCCGGGTTCCGCGGCCAACATCACCGCCGCATCCCCCGCCATAAACGGCCCGGCCGCCAATCGCTCCACACAGCCTCGCTTGCCACAGCCACACAGCGCCCCGGCCGGGTCCACCACCGTATGCCCAATCTCCCCCGCCAACCCATCCGCACCGCGCCACACCGCCCCATTTAGAATCCAGCCGCCGCCCACCCCAGTACTCACCGTAACATACAGCAGGTGCGCCACCCCCTGCCCCGCCCCATAGCGATGCTCACCCAGCGCCCCGGCGTTGGCATCGTTGTCGATCCCGGCCGGGGCGGCAAACGCCCCCTCCAGCAGCGCCTGCAGCGGCACCCGCTCCCAACCCGGCACATGATCCGAGCGCACCACCACCCCCCGCGCATGGTCCGTTGGCCCACCAAAGCTAGCTCCAATCGCCACCGGCTGCCGGCCGGCCAGCAGCGCCCGCGCCGCCGCCAGGGTCGTCTCCAGATCATACGCGGCGTCCGCCCCGGCCGGGGCAAAAATCCGCCGCTGCGCGCGCCACTGCCGCTCCCCCACGCCAATCACCCCCACCGTATGCTTGGTGCCTCCATAATCCAGCGCCAGAATAAGTTCCGCAGCCATGTCAATGCGCCTCCATCACCGGCCAGCAAGTCAATTGCCAGCATCATACCCCACCCTTCCCAATCGGCCAGAAGCAGCGGCCAACAGCAATTCCAATTACCGTGGGAGTCGAGACCTTAGGGTCTGTCCAAGAATAACTTAGATGAATTCATGATTGAGTAATGGGGTTTGGACGGATGGTATAATTCCATTCGCCATGCCAAGAATCAGGTTCTAAATTAACGTTTGCGAGTTGTTTGTCAGAGACGCGGCGGTTGGTCTGATAGAGCCGGTCATCAAGTCGGCTATGAACTTGCAACCCCTTGCCAGTCGTGGTGGCAGAGATGAGGTCGACAATGACCTGATGGGTGACAAGGGGTTTGCCGCGCCAGTTCTGTGTGATGAAGGAAAAAAGGCGGTGTTCAATCTTATTCCACTTACTGCATTGCCTACAAGTTAAGCTATTTTGTGAGTTGTCAAGCCAGAAATTGGCTACAATTCACGTATGAAAAAAACAGACAACAAATCCAAAAGTACCGTCCGGCACACACGAGCCATTCAGGCCGATAGACAAAAAAGACCGCTCGTTGACAATTTAACCGCAGAAGTAGAAGCATTGTTTCGCAATATGGTGCACCCGCTCACTTTATTGCAGTGTGACCTGTTCCGACAGATGGGTCTGCGCCAACGTACCCTCACGCTGCCAGTGATGATGGCCCTGTTGCTGAGTGCGGTTTGGCGGCAAATTGCTGCTGTAAATGAACTGGTGCGCCTGATTCGCGATGAAGCGGTTCTCTGGGAAGACCCCAAACCGGTCAGTCAACAAGCGCTTGCGGAACGATTCAACACCCTGCCAGCTCTCTTGTTTCTCAACGTTCTGAACCAGCTATTGCCCTTGATGCAGCAACGGTGGGAAAAACGGGAACGTCCCTTGGCGCCAGAAATTGCCTGGGCACAAGCACGATTCACCGCTTGCTTGATTGCCGATGGGTCAACCCTCGATGTGCTTGTCCGTAAAGTGGGCCTACTGCGTGACCTGGAAAGCCATCCGCTGGCGGGCAAAATGACCGCTTTACTCCACCTGGGGTCACAACTACCAGACAAAATCTGGTTCGACACGAAGGCGACCAGTCACGACCAGAGCTTCTGGGAAGCAATTCTCGCCCACATCCAGGCCGGAAGCTTGCTCCTGTTTGACTTGGGGTATACCAACTTCACCCGCTTTTGCCAGTTGACCGAGAAGGGTGTCACCTTTATCACCCGCGCCAAGAGCAATTTGAAATATGAAGTGGCCCAGGTTCTGGTCAAAACGCCTGTCTTGCGCGACACCGTTGTCTGGATAGGCACGGGTGATGACCGCCAGCAAGTCCGCCTGGTGGAAGTGTTGTATGGGAACACCTGGCGGCGCTTCCTAACCAATGAACTTGACCCGGAGCAATTACCCGCTCGTTATCTGGTGGCCCTCTACTATCGTCGTTGGACAATTGAACGCGCCTACGCCACCATTAAGCGGTTACTTGGTTTGGCCTACTTCTGGTGTGGTTCGCAAAATGCGGTTGAACTGCAACTCTGGTCTACCTGGATTGTCTATACCGTGTTAATTGACCTCTGTGACGAGGTCGCCGGATTGTTAAAGTTGCCATTTGAGCGTATCTCGGTAGAGATGGTGTTCCGCTCAATCTACTATTACACCAAAGCCGTTGAGCGAGGCGATGTCCGGCCTCTGCCAGAGTATCTGGCAAACCGCTCTGCTGACTTAGGTATTGTCAAACGAAAGCGAAAAAACGAGATATCTATGTTTGAATCATGGCCCTTGACAAATGCCTCAAACCCTTAACTTGTAACCGATGACCGATGTCGATTAAGTTCGCAGCGCCCAGACTGGTAGCCAAAACGGTGCGTTACTACACCCAGACAGAAAAGGGAAGTTGTCTTCAGACACTCACTTAGCCGGTGCGTGAAGACCGGCCAAAGCCTCAACTCCCATTCATTTTGTCCGGGACAATTTCAAATCTGGAATTGCTGAACTGCCAACCACCCGCTACCAGCGCGTGCAAAAGCAGAGTATAATGCCGCAAACATGCCAGGAGGAGAAATGACCACATCCCCAGTTCCCAGAGAAACATTGCCCATCCGGACCAAACTGGCCTTCGGCGTTGGTGACGTTGGCCCAGCCATCGTGGCCACCATCAACGGCTTCTTCCTCAACGCCTTCCTCATCGAAGTCGCCGGCCTGCCCCCCGCCCTGGCCGCCGTCATCTTCCTCATCGTCAAAATCTGGGACAGCGTCAACGACCCCATCATTGGCGCCCTCAGCGACCGCACCAACACCCGTTGGGGTCGCCGCCGCCCCTGGCTGCTGTTTGGCGCAGTACCCTTCGCCCTGGCCTTCTTCCTGCAATGGATCGTGCCAGAGCTAAGCGACATCGGCAAGTTCTGGTATTATCTGCTGGTCGCCGTCCTGCTAGACACCGGCTTCACCGCGGTCAACGTGCCCTACACCGCCATGACCCCCGAACTAAGCAGCGATTATGATGAGCGCACCAGCCTCAACTCCTATCGCTTCAGCTTCTCCGTGCTGGGCGGCACCGTCGCCGCCTTCCTGCACACCGTCATCATCGGCTCGTTCACTGGCCCGGCCGTGCTGCGTGGCTACCTCATCAGCGCCGCCATTTGGGCCACCGTGATCGTCCTCTCCAACCTCATCACCTTCGCCTTCACCGAGGAGAAATACTTCCACGAAGAGAAGAAAGAAGCGCAGATGGGCTTTTTCGCCGGTCTGGCAACCGTCTTTCGCAATCGCCCCTTCATCTACGCCACGCTCATCTATCTGTTTTCCTGGCTGGCCATCCAGTTCGTGCAAAACAACCTCATCTTGTACGTCAAGTATTGGGGCCAGGCAGAGGAGCAGTTCCAATGGCTGCTGCTTCTGCTGCAGCTCTCCATTTTCGTCTTCCTGCTCATCTGGACCCGCATCAGCGAACGTATTGGCAAGCAGAATGTCTACTACCTGGGCACATCAGCCTGGATTGTGGCCGGGCTGCTCATCTTCTTCATCCCGGCCGGGAACGTCACCTACCTCTACATCCTGGCCCCCCTGGCCGCCATCGGCGTCAGCGTCTGCTACCTCATCCCCTGGAGCATGCTGCCCGACGTCATCGACTACGACGAACTAGAAAGCGGCCAGCGCCGCGAAGGCATCTTCTACGGCTTCTTCGTCTTCCTGCAAAAGCTGGGCATCTCCCTGGGCATCGCCATCTCCAACCTGGTCCTGGCCTACACCGGCTACGTCAAGCCCCCTTACGCCGGCGCTCCCCTGCTAGAAAACCAGCCCGACGCCGTACTCACCGCCCTGCGCGCCTTCGTAGGCCTGGCCCCCGTCGTCATCCTGCTCATCAGCTACATCGTCGTCTACCGCTACCCCATCACCCGCCAGCGCCACAGCGAAATCCTGGCCGAACTCGCCCGGCGCAAGGCACAATAACCGCTGCCACCCCGACGGGGATAGGACCTCTATCCCCGTCTTCCTCCCTGTTCGCCTCCCCCAAACATGCTATAATGCCGCCGCTGCCTGTCTTGACAGTTGTACCTTACCAACCGGCCGGGAGGCATTGTGAAACATCGTTATCCGCTGCTCATCTGTACGTTCATTGGCGCGCTGGCGCTGCTGTCCCTGCTGCTGCTGTTGCCGGCCACCGCCCAATCCAGCCCGGCCACCGCTGCCTGGCAGGATAAACTAGCCCCCGAACTACAAGAAGCGCTGGCCTCCCTCCCGGCCGGGGACAAAACCCCCTCCACACCCATCCCCGTCATCCTCTACCTCACCAGCCAGGCCGACCTGGCCCCGGCCGGGCTGCCCAGCGACCCCACCGCCCGGCGGCGCGCCGTCGTCCAGCGCCTGCAAGAAACCGCCCAACAAAGCCAGGCCGGCCTCCTCAGCCAGCTAGACCAGCTCACCGCCGCCGGCAGCGTCCAGCACTACCACCCCTTCTGGATCATCAACGCCATCGCCCTCACCGCCGACGCCAGCGCCCTGCAAACCCTGGCCGCCCGGCCGGAGGTCCGCCACATCGGCCCCGACAGCCCCGTGCAGCTAGAGCGCTTCGACCAAAGCCTGCTGCCCGACGAAGCCGCCATCCCCACCCAAATCATCACCGGCCGCGGCCAAAGCCTCCCGGCCGGGCTGTCTGCCTGGGGCATAGACCGCATCCGCGCCGCCCACGTCTGGCGCGGGTTGGGCATCGACGGCCACGGCATCACCGTCGGCATCATGGACTCCGGCGTCGACTGGCTGCACCCCGACCTATACGGCAGCTACCGCGGCAACCTCGGCAACGGCAGCGTCAACCATGCCGACAACTGGTTCGACGCCGTAGACTGGCAAAACGTCGCCCCCCAAGACCCCTACGGCCACGGCACTCACGTCGCCGGCACCATCGCCGGGCAAAACGGCATCGGCGTCGCCCCCGGCGCCCAATGGATTGCCGCCCGCGCCTTCGATGACCATGGGTACTCCGCCTTCTCCGTGCTGCACGCCGCCTTCGAATGGCTGCTGGCCCCCAACGGCCGGCCGGAGCTGGCCCCCGATGTCATCAATGGCTCCTGGGGAGCCAACCCGCTCGTCAGCGAATTCATCGCCGACATCGACGCCCTGAACGCCGCCGGCACCGTGACCGTCTTCTCAGCCGGTAACAGCGGCCAGACCGCCGGCAGCATTGCCACCCCGGCCGGGTACGCCAACACCATCGCCGTGGCCGCCAGCGACAGCCGCGACAAAATCGCCTGGTTCTCCTCCGCCGGTCCCTCCATCTTCACCGGCCGGGAAAAACCCGACCTGGCCGCGCCCGGCACCCGCATCCTCTCCGCCTACCCCGGCAACCGCTACGCCCTGGCCAACGGCACCTCCATGGCCAGCCCCCACGTCGCCGGCACCATCGCCCTCCTGCTCGCCGCCAACCCCAGCCTCACCCGCCCAGACCTCACCTACATCCTCACCAGCACCGCCATCCCCCTGGACCCCAGCTTCCCCAACAACCTGGGCGGCTGGGGCCGCCTGGACGCCTACGCCGCCGTGCAAACGCAGCTGACCGCAGCTACCGGCCGGGTACAGGCCACCGTGCGCCAGGCCGGCCAACCCCTGGCCGGCGTCGCCATCACCCTCACCACCCCGGCCGGGGCAGCCATCCCCTTCACCACCGATGCCGCCGGCCAGTTCAGCGCCACCCTGCTGCCCGACCTGTACGACCTACGCGCCAGCGCCTTCGGCTACGCCCCGCGCCACATACCCCACGTCGGCGTCCAGATTGGCCACACCACCAACCTCAACATCGAACTAACCCCCCTGGCCCGCGGCACACTATCCGGCTACATCTACGAACAAGACACCCTCATCCCGCTCCCCGCAACCATCCATCTGGCCGGCACCCCCATCACCGTCACCGCCGCCGCCAACGGCTTCTACAGCGTAGACCTCCCGGCCGGGACCTACAACCTGCACATCGCTCACACCGGCCACCAACTGGCCCACACCAGCCAGCAAGTCAGCGCCGGCAGCACCACCAGCAGCAGCTTCTTCCTGCCCCCGGCCCGGCGCATCCTGCTGGTAGACAGCGGCCAATGGTACTACGACTCGCAAACCGCCCCTTACCGCGCCGCCCTGCAAGACCTCAACCTGGCCTACGACCAGTGGCCCATCTACAACCCCATCCACGAAGTGCCCACCCTGGACGATTTGCGCCCCTACGACGCCGTCCTCTGGTCGGCACCCAAAGATTCACCCGGCCTCATCAACGCCGGCACAGTCATCAGCCACTACCTGGGCCTGGGCAAAGACCTGTTCATCAGCGGCCAAAACGTGGGCGGCTTCGATGGCGGCTCCCTGGCCGAAGCGTGGTGGTCCACCGCCATGCGCGGCCAATACCTGGACCAGCTCCTGCCAGAGCCGGGCCTCACCATCACCGGCCGGGGCGATTCCATCTTCAGCGGCCTGACCCTCAACCTCAACAGCGGCGACGCCGCCCACAACCAGGACAGCCTGGACGTCGTCGCCCCCGGCATCAACTCCTTCACCAGCACCAGCCTCACCTATCCCGACGGGCGAGGCGCAGGGCTGCTGCGCGGTCGCTGCGTAGCCAAAGGCTACCACATCGCCTACCTGGCCTTCGGCCTGGAAGGAGTCAGCACCCCGGCCGGGCGCAGCGCCCTGCTCGACCGCAGCTTCACCTACTTCGACCGCCCCCTGGACCCGGCCGGGGTCGAATTCTCGCCGGCCCACATCGACGACATCGCCCTGAACGGCCGCACCTACACCTACACCCTGCGCCTCTTCAACGCCAGCGAAACCCTCACCGACACCTTCAGCCTGGCCATGAGCGGCGCAAGCTGGCCCACCCACGTCCTCAGCCCCACCATCACCCTCGGCCCCTGCCAGGCCATCGACACCTCAGTCACCGTTCGCACCCCCGCCGCCCTACCCGAAGGCAGCGTCTACGACTTCACCCTCACCGCCCTCTCGGCCAATGACGCCCAATTCACTGCCACCAGCCGCATCACCCTAAAAACGCCGGAAAACATCTTGCTGGTCGACGACCACCTCTTTTACGACCAGACCCCCCTCTACCGCGCCGCGCTGGACAACCTGGGACTGCGCTACGACGTGTGGCAGACCGGCTGGGCCGGCACCGGCCGGGGCACACCCCCCGACGAACTCCTACAAGCCTATGATTTTGTCCTCTGGTACACCGGCTACGACTGGTTTGCCCCCGTCAACGCCAGCGAGGCCGGGGCACTGGTGCGCTATCTAGACCAGGGCGGCCGGCTCTTCCTCAGCAGCCAGGATTACCTCTACTACAACCGAAACAATCCCCTCACCCCCTACCTGGGCGTACTAGACTTCCAGGAATCGGTGACGCCGACGCTGGTCCTGGGCGGGGCCAACAGCCTGGCCGGCGACGTTGCCCCCCTACCGCTGGCCTTCGCCCCTTACCAGAACAATGCCGATGCCCTCGTCCCGGCCGGGAACAGCCAGGTCCTGTTGTGGCACAACGGCGGCGGGGCGGCCGGATTGGGGACCGCCGGTCACGACCCGGCCGGGTCAGTCTGGCGCACCAGCTTCTGGGGCATTCCCCTGGAAAAACTGCCCGCCGCCGCCCAACCCCTGGCCCTGGCCCAGGCACTCGGCTGGCTATCCGACCTGGGTGGCAGCCAGTTTGCCGTCAGCCAGCGCAGCGCGCCGGCCGGGGCCAGCCTCAGCTACACCATCACCCTCCCCAACAACGCCGCCACCGCCACAGCGGCCAGCCTCACCAACACCCTGCCCATCAGCCTGACCCTGGACCCCGCCTCACTCACCGGCGGCGCAGCTTATGACCCCACCACCCGCCGCATCACCTGGCAGGGCCTCATCCCGGCCGGGGCCGAACACCAGATCAGTTATCGCGCCCAACCCCTGGCCACCCTCCCGGCCGGGGCCGCCATCCCCAACCCCGTCGCCATCACCGACGGTCGTCACCACCTCACCTTCAGCCAGACAGCCACCACCTGGGTCGATGCGCCCGACACCGGCACCGCCTGGTTACAAGCCAGCGCCAACCCCCTCCCGGCCGGGCAAAACGTCACCCTGACCGTGCGCCTGCCCAACCACGGCACAGCCGGCACCATCAGCGCCACCGTGCGCCTGCCCGCGCCGCTCACCCCCCTAACCGGCACCCTGGCCAGCAGCAGCGGCACCGCCCTGCTGCGCCCCGGCCACCTGACGTGGCAAGGCAATCTCGCCGCCGGCGAACTGGTCACCTTCTCACTGGTCCTGACTTCAACTTTCAGCACCCAGCCCCAGGTGCTCCCGCTCACCCTGATTGTGGCCGATGGCGTTACCCACCCCGTCGTGCAGCCGCTGTGGCTGTGGGTTGCCCCTTACCAGCAGTTCCAACCGCTCATCTGGCGGCCATGAACCGGCCGGGGGCAGCAGCCCTCAACTCGCCACAGCAATCACCTGCGCCCCAGTCACCTGGATCAACCCCGCCACCGGCACCCGCAGGTTAATGCCTTTCTGGCCCGCACTGACATAAATTTGCGCCAGCGCCGTCGCCGACTGGTCCAGGTAAATGGCAAACCCCTTGTTCAGCAAGGCCAGGGGAGAGATGCCGCCCACCTGCAAACGCGTCAACTGCTCAGCCTCCTGGTGGGTGGCCATCTTCAGCTTCTTCTCGCCCACCGCCGCGGCCAACGCCTTCATATCCAACTGCCGGTCGGCCGGGATCAGCACCAGCAGCGGTTTGCCCCGCTCACGCACCACCACCAGCGTCTTGAAGACCTGCCCGGCCGGGACGCCCAAATGCGCCGCCACCTTCACCGCGTCCCGCTCCGTATTCGGGTAGGCCACCGCCTCATACGGAATCTTCTGCCCCTCCAGCACCCGCATCGCCAAAGTCTTCTGCATCTAACAACTCCTGGCTACTCCAGGTAACCCAACACCCGCAGCGCATTATCCAGCGGCTCGCGGCTCTCTACCTGCAAGGCACTGGCCAGAAACTCCCGGTTGCGCCCCAGGAAAACGTAATTATTCTCCGCGTGGCGCGCATCCACCGGAATTAGCAGCGTATTGATGCCCTCAAAGCGGGCCGGCAGGTTAAACCGCACTTCCGTGGCATAAAACGCCTCCACCACCAACCCCTCCTCGTAGTAAGCGCGCAGCGTTTCGTCGCCAATGCCAATGGGCACCAGGTCCCGATTCTTGAATGCCGACAAGGTCTCATTCAACGCCGCCGCCAACTGGTCAAAGCCCGCATCCCCCGGCCGGAGCTCCACCGACTGCCCGTAGTCGTGCACAACAATCCGGCTGGGCGTGTACTCCGGCTGAAAAGGCACAAACCAGAGCGGGTTGCCCGTATTCAGCGTGTTCAGCAAATACCAAAAAGCCAACACAATCACCACCAGGATAATCAGTGGCTCTAACAACCGGAACCGACGTAAGGTACCCATTATCTCGCTCCTAGCTCGCGCACAGCCGTCAGAATTTCGTCCAGCCCCGGCCGGTCACGCGTGTCCAACCCCACGTGCCGCCAGGCCACCAGCCCATCCTGGCCAATAAGATAAGCAGCCGGATATGGAATCGCTCGCTGCTGCGGGTCCAGATCATTGAACAGCCCCCAGCGGTGGATGACCACCAGATCCTCGTCCGCCAGAATTGGGAACGGCAATCCCCGCCGTTCGCGCAGCGCCCGGTTATTCGCCACCGGCTGCGGCGCAACGGCCCACACCTGCACGCCGGCCGCTACAAACGCATCCATGGCGCTCGCCAGTTGCACCAACTGGCGCTGGCACCACGGTCACCAATCACCCCGATAAAACACCAGCAGCACCACCCCCTGCGCCAGCGCCGCCGCAAGCTGCAATCGCTGCCCGTCGCCGTTCACCAGGGTAAAATCCGGTGCGATTTCACCTAACTTTAACAGTTTATCCGCATTAGGATGGGTATCATCCATCATAACACTCCGGACCACAATTTGCCGTGCCACCCTGGCCACAAAGCAAGGGCGGGCACAACGTTGGTGCCACAGATTATACACCCGATTGGCCATTGCAATTGTTAACGTCCCTGGCTTGTGGGCTATAATCGGTATCCATTGGAACTTCAGAAGCTCGTCAGGTGAAAGGTGACACACCGCCCCGCACTTCTCGAAGCAGACATCTACCACAAGGTCAAGGAGTAACGCAACACAATATGACGATCATTACACCTAACTGGGTCAAGGATGCTGTTTTCTACCAGATATTCCCGGACCGCTTTGCCCGAAGTCCGCAAGGCCCCCGGCCGGGTAATCTACAACCCTGGGGCGCTCCCCCCACGCCACACGGCTTCCAGGGTGGCAATCTGGCCGGCGTGCAGGAAAAACTAGATTACCTGGTAGACCTGGGCGTCAACGCCATTTACTTCAACCCCATCTTCATGTCCGCATCCAATCACCGCTACCATACCTTCGATTACTACCAGGTAGATCCGCTTCTGGGTGGCAACCAGGCCTTCAAGGCCATGCTGGCCGCGGCACACCAGCGCGGCATTCGCGTCATCCTGGATGGCGTGTTCAACCACGCCAGCCGCGGCTTCTTCCCCTTCAACCACATCCTGGAAACGGGTGCCGAAAGCCCTTACCTGGATTGGTTTCACATCCAGAAATGGCCGCTGAGCGCCTACGACGGCGAAAAGCCGGCCAACTACGCCGGTTGGTGGAACCAGCGCGAGCTGCCCAAATTCAACACCGACACCCCGGCCGTGCGCGAATACCTCTGGCAGGTAGCCACCCACTGGCTGGCAGAGGGCATCGATGGCTGGCGGCTGGACGTACCGAACGAGATTGACGACGACCAATTCTGGCAGACCTTCCGCCAGCGCTGCAAGGCCGTGAACCCAGAAGCGTACATCGTAGGCGAGCTTTGGGAAGAGGGTGACCGCTGGCTGCAAGGCGACCAATTCGATGCCCAGATGAACTATCCCTTTGCGCGGCTGGCGTTGGGCTTTCTGGCCGCCCAAACGCTCGACCAGACCGATATCCAACGCACCGGCATCGGCGAAGTGCCCCTGCTGGATGGGCCGGCGTTCGCCCGGGGGCTGCACGCCTTGCATCACCAATACCACCCCGAGATTGTGCAGGCACAAATGACCATGTTGAGCAGCCACGACACACCGCGCATATTCAGCGTGGTCCAGGGGGACCGCACCGCGCTGCGTCTGCTCTTCCTGTGCCAGATGACGGTGGCCGGCGCGCCCAACGTCTACTACGGCGATGAGATTGGCCTCCCCGGCCGGGGCGATCCCGACTGCCGCCGCGCCTTTCCCTGGGACAACACCGCAAGCTGGGACCTGGCCCTGCGCGCCGATGTGCGCCGCTACATCACCCTGCGCAGAGCGCTGCCCGCCCTACGCCGTGGCGATTTCTCCATTCTGCTGGCCACCCGTCATCTGGTAGTCTACCGGCGGCAGTACGGCAGCCAGGTTGCCGTGGTAGCCCTGAACCCCGGCCGGAAAGAAGCCCACTTCCACCTGCCCGCTGCCGCCCTGGCCCTGCCCTTAGACCACCTGCCCGACCTACTCAGCAAAGACGGCCACCCACTGCAGCCCGACGTAACCATGAGCGTGCCCGCCCGCTCCGGCCGGGTATGGGGTAATCAGTCCTAGTCACCTTGCATTCTTGTACCATCATTAGTATCCTACGCCAGCAAGGGACGTAATCACAAAGCACTCAAAATCCCCTTGCGCGTGGAGAAAAAGAGATATGGTTTCAACAAACAAAAGTCCGATCGATCCCAAAGATGCCGACGTACTGGTCGTTGAGGACAACGTGGCCAACTTCGTACTGGTCGCCCGCCTGCTAGCCTACGCCGGCGTGAAGAACTGCGAGTGGAAGACAACCGGGTGGGGCGTGGTTGATTTCGCCAAAACCATGCCCAAAGTTGACCTGATTCTCATGGACCTGCGCCTGCCGCACGAAGATGGCTACGAAGCCCTGCGCCAGCTTCGCGCCGATCCTCGCCTGCAAGAAACCACCGTAGTCGCCGTTACGGCCCAGGCCAACCCCACTGAAATGAAAAAAGCACAAGAAGCCGGCTTCGATGGCTTCATTGCCAAGCCCATCGACGCCGACTACTTCCCGCAGCAAGTCCTGCAAATACTATCGGGCGAGAAGATCTGGGACCTGGGCCGCTAACAGCCCGGCCCAACCCTCGCCCCGCCGGAGGCCTGAGCAACACCTATGCCTGTCATCACCAGGCTGCTGCAAATTCACAGCGAAAACCCTGAAACGCGCCGCCGCGGCCGGCAGTTACAGGTGCTGCTGGCGCTGCTTCTGCTGCTCACCATCGTTTACAGCCTGTGGCAGATCAGCCAGCACGGCCCTTTCAGCCCGGCAACCGTGCGGCTGCTGGTTCTGGCCGGCGCTTTCAATCTGCTGGCCACCATCCTCAGTTTCGTCATAGTGCGCACCGGCCGGGTCCTCCAGGCCGCCCACCTCTACTTCCTCAGCTTCAACACCCTCCTCCTGGCCTTCATGATTGGCGATCCGGCCAACGCCGCCAGCCTCGGCTACCTCCTGCTCGTCTCCGTCGTTGCCATCACCTTCATCCACAACTTCCAGGCCAGCCTGGTCTACAGCGTCCTCTTCATTAGTCTGGCCGCCATCTACCTGCGGCAGATAAATGAACCCGTCGCCCCTTTCCTCATCGTCTCCGCCACCCTCACCGCTACCGCCTGGCTCTCTGCCCTGGCCCTGCAGCGCAACCTGGCCGCGGCGGCCCAGTTGGCCGCCGAGCTGCAAGACAAATCCGCCAATCTAGAGCAGCGCCTCCTAAAACTAAGCCTCAGCGCTGAAGTAGGGCAGGTAGCCACCGCCTCGCTCGACATGGAACAGCTCATGCGCGCGACAGTCGGCCTCATCCGCAACCAGTTTGGCTTCTACCACGTCGCCATCTACCTGCTAGACAAGACCGGCCGCAACGCCGTCATCCGTGAATCCACCGGCAAAATCGGCGATCTCCTCAAGTCACGCCGGCACAGCGTGCCCATCAGCAACCGGTCCACCATTGGCCTGGCCCTGGCCACCAAACGAGTCCAGCTCATCGCCGACACCCATGCCATTCCCGACTACCAACCCAATCCCCTGCTGCCCGACACCCGTTCCGAAGTTGTACTGCCCCTATCCGCCCGCGGCGAAACGCTAGGCTGCCTGAACGTACACAGCCAGCAAGAAAACGCCTTCCGCGAAGAAGACGTGGCCATTCTCCAACTCATGGCCAACCAGATCGCCAGCAGCCTGGACAACGCCCGTCTCTTCGGCGAAATTCAGCGGCGACTCAACGAAACCGAAGCTGTCTTCAGCATGATCAGCATGCTAACCACCACCCTGGACGTGGGCGAGATCTACCGGCGCGCCGCCCGCGTCTTCACCGAGCAGCTGCGTGCCACCCGCTGCGCCGTCTCCAGTTGGGAACGCCTCCAGAACACCCTCATCACCCAGGCCGAGTACGTCCACGATCTACACGGCACCATTGTCGAAGGCTATGACCCATCCGACCAGGGCGGTCCCTATGACCTGGCCCTGCACCAGGGCACGCGCTGGGTGCTGGAAAAACATGAGCCGCTCATTCGCTACGTAGACGATCCATCCCTGGAAGAAGCCGAGCGCAAAATTCTGCTAGAGGACAACCACGCCATCTCCCTGGAAGTGCCCATGGTCTTTGGCGACCGCGCCCTGGGCACGGTGGAACTGTACCGCGACGCGGGCCAGGTAACCTTCAGCCGGGCCGAGATTCAACTAACCCAGGCCATGGCCAACCAGGTAGCCACCGCGCTGAACAACGCCATCCTGGCCACCGAGGCGCGCAGCCGGGCCGCCCAAATGAGCACCCTAAACCGGGTCAGTCACATCCTGTCCACGGCCAATGACTTCGCCACCGTCTGCCAGGGCGCACGACAAGAGATCTTCTCGCTCACCGAAGCCACGGGGATGTCTATCCTCCTGCTCACCGAAGACAAGGAGCATCTGCGCTGGGTCTATGCGTTTGAATATGGGCGGGATATTGACCTGTCGGACCAGATCTTCCCCACCTCAGAGCGACTCTCGGGCTATGTTGCCCGCACCCGCGAACCCTTGTTCATCAACGAAGCATTTGAGGAGCACTTAACCCGCCTGCAAGGCAAAACGGTGGGCAGCATGGCCAGTGCCTGGCTGGGCCTGCCGCTGATCGTGGTCAACGAACTGATTGGCGTGCTGGTTGTGGAAAACGCTGACGATCCCGAAGCCTTCTCGGAAACAGATGTCCAACTGCTAACCATTATGTCCGGGCCGCTGGCCATCGCCATTAATAACCTGCGCCAGTTAGAAACCATCCGGGCCAGCCAACAGATGACCGAAGAGCTGTACCAGGCCGGGCGGCGCATTAACCTCTCCGAGACGGTGCCAGAGGTGCTGAGCGCCCTGATCCGGCCGCAGATGCTGGACGAAACCGGTCGGGCCAGCATCTTCCTGTTCAGTGAGCCGTGGGGGCACACCCGGCCGGGGCAAGTCACCCTCGCCGCCAGTTGGCCAGACAACACTTCCCCCGCCAGGCAAACCTACAAACTGGTCAAATTCCCCGTGCTGGCCGTACTGGAACGAGAACGCCCCATCACTATTGCCGATGCCGCTAACGACGTTCTCATCGACCCGGCCGGGTACCTGGCCCTGGCCGGCAGCGAAGAGCGGCGCAGCTTCACCGCCATTCCCCTCCTGGCCGGCGACGACTGGATCGGCTTCCTGGCCATCTTCAGCACCATACCGCTCAACCTGGACACCAGCGAAGCCCAACAGCTCCTCAGCCTCTCTCGCCAGGCAGCCACCACCATCCAAAACCAACGCCTGCTGCAGCAAACACGCGAAGCCCTGCTCAGCCAATCGGAGCTAACCTTGCAGTTGCAGACAGCTGCCGAAGTCTCCGCCGCCGCCAGCACCATCCTCAACGTGGATGAGCTGATGGACCAGGCCGTCAACCTTATCCAGCAGCGCTTTAACCTCTACCACGTTGGCATCCTGCTCGTTAACCCGGCCGGGAACAGCGCCATCCTACGCGCCGCCACCGGCCAGGCCGGTCGCTCCCTCATTGCCCAGCAGTTCAGCGTGCCAGTGGGCAGCCGCTCCCTCGTCGGCAGCACCATCGCCGATGGTACACCGCGCATCGCCCAAGACGTGCAAAAGAGCCAGGAGTGGCAGCGGCACGAAAGCTTGCCCAACACCCGCTCCGAAGTCGCGCTACCGCTCCGCGTCCGCAACCGCATCATCGGCGCCCTCAGCGTGCAGAGCGCCCAGCCCAACGACTTCTCGGCCGAGCTGATCCAGGTGCTGCAAACCATGTGCGACCAACTGGCCGTGGCCATCGACAACGCCGAACTGCTGGCCCAAACAGAAGGGCGCGCACGCCAGCAACAGCGGCTGAACCAGATTAGCGCCCAGCTACATCGCAGCGCCGACGTCGATACCATCGTTGCCCTGGGCCTAAAGGCCATCGCCGAGCATCTCGGCGGCAGCGAGGTGCGCCTGATCCTGGGCCAGGGCCTCTCCCCGGCCGGGGAAGCCACAGGCAACGGCCACGCCATTCCGGAGGAAGCATGATGGCCGGCGCGTCGCAAGACCTGCAGCTAATCAGCCCCCTCATCGAGGCCTTCCACCAACATGCGCGGGAAAACCGCGGGGCATTCGCATCGCGCCGCCAGGCCGAAACCGCCGCTCAAGAGCTGGCCGCCCTGGCCGAGCGAGTGGTGCTGCCCACCCTGCCCGCCATCGCCGGCACAGCGGCCGGCGACGCCGCCATCAGCGCCCTGGAGATTGAAGAAGCGGCCCACGTTTTTGCCGCGCGGGGTCTGGCCATCAGCACCGGCCGGGCCATGCTGCAAGCCCTGGCCAACACAGCCTGGCTCAGCCAGCTCCCACCCGAAGTCCAGCCCGAAGCCCGGCAGCGCTTCACCCAATTTCAGCTCAGTTTTCTGGCCCACCTGGCCACCGCCCGCGAAGAGCTAAACCAGCGCAACCACGAACAATCCTTGGTCGCCCTGCAATCAGCCCTGCACCTCCAGTTGCAGCAACAACGAGACCTGCGCGAGGAGCAAGAGCAGCGCAACCAGGCCCTACAACGCATCTTGCACCTCAACGCCAACCTGGCCCGCATCAAGGAAGAGGATGAACTGCTGGCCGCGGCAGCCAACCACATCACCGATGACCTGAACCTGAACCAGGTGGCGATCTTTGAGTGGGAGCGCACCGCGCAGCAGTGGGAATTGCGGGCCACAACCGGCACCTCGTGGCCCAACACGCCCCCGCAAGAGCCGGTTGCCGGCCTGCTGCAAAAGCTGCAAGAGGGCAAAAACGACCTGCTGACAGTCCCGGCCGGGGACACCCCTTCCGCCAACGGGCAAACCAGCGCCAACATCATGGCCGCCCGCTTGTACGTCGGCAAATACACCCTGGGCGTACTCCTGGCCGTAACCCACGCCGGCCACAACATCTCCTCGCTGCTGCTAAACACCTTTGCCCTGAACCTGGCCGCCCACTGGCGCAACATCCAGCTCTTTCGCGATGCCCGCAACCGGGCCCGCGAGCTGGAGATTCTGCACGGCCGCTACATCGACGACATCTGGCAGTCAAGCCACACGCAGTTGCAAGCCACCTTCGCCGACGACACCATACAACTGCGGCGCAGCCCGGCCGGGGATGGCAGCGAACGCCCGGCCGGGGATGGCAGCACCCCACAGTTTCCGCTGCTGGTTGGTGACCAACCGCTGGGCCAGCTCTCACTACCCGCCAACAAAACCCTGACCGCTGAAAACGAGGCCTTCATCCAGGCCCTCACTCGCGAAATGGGCAGCGCCCTCTACAACGCCCGCCTCATCCAGACCATGCGCGCCTACTCCTCACAGCTCCAGGCCGCGGCCGAGGTTTCCCAGGTCATCAGCACCCTTCTGGACCGCTCGGCCCTCATGGCAGAGGTCGTCAATCTCATCCAACGCCGCTTCGGCTTCCATCACGTCGGTCTGTTCATGCTGGAGAACGAGATGGCCGTCTTGCGGGCTGCCACCGACCCGGCCGGGAAACAACTCCTGCGAGAGGGTTACAAAATCCCAGTTAGAGACAGCACCGTCGTCTGCTCCGCCATCCGCGACAGCCGTCCCGCCGTCGTCCGCGACGTCCACCACGCGACCCACTTCCGGCCGCCCCCCTCGCCGTTAGCCAGCACACAGGCCCAGGTTGCCCTGCCCTTGCGCGCCCGCGATACCGTCCTGGGCGCACTAGACGTCCACAGCACCGAAATCGGCGCCTTCACCACCGAAGAGATCGCCGTGCTGCAAACGCTGGCCGAACAGGTAGCCGTCGCCCTGAACAATGCGGACCTCTTTGCCCAGGTGCAAGAGAACTACCAAAAGTTCAACCAGCTCTACCAGGCCGGCCGCGGCATTAGCGAAGCCCATACCCCGGCCGAAATCGGCCAGGCACTCGTCGACTACGCCGCCGCCAGCCAGAACGTCGATCTCGCCTTTATCGTGGGCGCAGACCCCGAGTCGGCCGACTTCTTACGCATCAGCAATCTATGGAGCCGCTACGGCCTGCCGCTGTTCTACCAGCAGGAACGCTTCCAGCGCGAATACTTCCCCTTCTCTGACCGCCTGGCCGAAAACAAACGCTTCCTCATCAGCGACGGCCAGAACGACCCCATGCTAGACCGCCACACCCGCCGCCTGTTCGAGCGCAACAGCGTGCGCGCCGCCGCAGTAATCCCGCTGCACATCGACGAGCAGTGGTTGGCCAGCCTGGTTATTGCCCGCGCCAGCGCCGACGCCTTCCAAGAGGAGGAGCTGCAGCCATTCCTCAACCTGGCCGGGCAGGCCAGCGTAGCCCTGGCAAACCAACTCCTGCTCCGCGAAACCAACGCCCTCTACAAGATCAGCCGCGAACTAAGCCAGGCGCTGACGGCCGAAGAAGCACTCGAACTAACGTTGATCCAGGTAGCCAAATATACCGGGATTTCCCCCTGCCGCGTGGTGCAGTATGACCAGGATTCCCTCACCGGCCGGGTGACCGCCACCTATGATCTGGCCACAGACAGCACCCAAACCACCCAGCCCCGACTGCGCTTTCCAACCGAAGACGACACCCTCTACGCCTCGTTGACCTTTCGCCGCCAGCCGCTGCAAATCACAGCCGCCACGGCGGCCAGCTATCCCACCGCCGCCCGCTACCTGGCCGAACTGAAGCTGGAAGCGGCCGTTTTTATCCCGATTATCATCCAGCAGCAACTAAACGCCATCCTGGTACTCGACTCAACCAGTGGTTTGCGCCCCTTCAGCCGCACCAATCTCAATTTCGCCACCAACGCCGTCGCCCAGCTCACCACCTTCCTGGAAAACATCACCCTTTTCGCCGAGACCACGCGCCAGGCCCGCGACCTGATTGAGCTGAACCAGATCGGTACCCGGCTGTCAGGTATCCTGAACCTGGATGAGCTGCTAACAACACTCCACCGGGAACTCTCCCGCTTGCTGGATACAGAGCTGTTCTGGCTGGCACAGTACCATCCCCATGATGGCCAGTTCAGCACCGCGCGCCTGCTGGCAGACGGCGTGCCCCAGGAACCGATATCCGGCCGGGTACCCGCTGAAAGCCCGCTGGAACAATTCCTACTGTCCGACAAAATGCCGCAGCGCGAAGAAGTGCCGAAGCTCCTGGCCCCGCTGGGGATTCCGCTCCTGTCCGACCGGCCCTCCGCCCTATGGGTACAACTGCGCGAAGAATCGCGCCCGGCCGGGTGGCTGCTGGTACAGTCCAGCCGGCCCAACGCCTACCGCGACAACGACGCCCAGGTGCTGCGCTCCGTGGCCACCCACGCCAGCCTGGCCATATCCAACGCTCGCCTCTTCCAACAAACGCAAGAAAACGTGGCCGAATTCCGACTCCTGTTCACCATCTCCCAGGCGGCCACCGGCAGCGTAGACGCCGGCCAGCGGCTCAGCAACATGGTCGAAGCACTGCACGCCGGAATGCGCCGGGCCAGCGTAGTCATCTATGCCCTGGACCCGGCCGAGGACTGCCTGCAAGCCATCGGCAGCCGCGGCAGTGACCGCGACCCCGGACCACTGCGCATCGGCCTGGCCGCAAACATCTCCGGCCAGGTTGCCCGGCTGGGCCAATCCCTCCTGGTCAACGACCTACGCGAACTGCCCGAATACCAGGTGGAACTGGCCAGCACCCTCTCCCAACTCTCCGTGCCCCTCATCGTGGGCCAGCGCACCATTGGCGTGGTCAGCATCTACAGCCAGGCCGCCAACGCCTTTACCGACCGCGACCTGCGCCTGCTAGAAACCCTGAGCGTCAGCCTGGCCGCCACCGTCGAAAGCACGCGCCTCTTTGAAAACATCCAGGCCACCAACGAGCGGCTGCGCGAGCTGGACCGCCTGAAAACGCGCTTCCTGGCCAACATGACCCATGAACTGCGCACCCCGCTCAATGCCATCATCGGCTTCTCGCGGGTCATTCTCAAGGGCATCGATGGCCCCATCACGCCAGAACAAGAGGAAGATCTAACCGCCATCAACAGCAGCGGCCAGCACCTGCTAACCCTGATCAACGACATCCTGGACCTGGCCAAGATTGAGGCCGGCAAGGTGACCCTGGTGATAGAGCCGGTAGATCTGCCCGATTTGGTCGACAGCGTGCTGGCCACCGTACGCGGCCTGATCGAAGACCGGCCGGTGAATATCGAGTGGCACGTGGCACCCGATGTGCCGCCAATCGCCGCCGATGTGGTCCGCTTGCGGCAAATCATGCTCAATCTCCTGTCCAACGCCGCCAAATACACCGAAGCCGGGACCATCCGCTGTCACATCACCCGCGAAAATGCGGACTTTGTCCATATCCTGGTGGCCGACACCGGCATCGGTATTGATCAAAAGGACTACGATCGTCTCTTCAAAGCCTTTGAGCAGGCCGACTCGACCGCCCGCACCGTGCAGGGCACCGGCCTGGGCCTACCCATTACCCAGTCGCTGGTAGAGATGCACCACGGCCGCATCTGGTTCGAGAGCGAACTGGGCCAGGGCACTACCTTCCACATACTCCTGCCAATCTGGCAACCAGACCTGCTGCCTGGCCCCGGCCGGGACGACCTCGCCACCCTCCAGCCCATCCACGAGTAACCAGTTTCTGGCGTTAACATGAGTCATTCAACCAAGATTCTTTACATCGAGGACGACAAGGGCAGCCAGCGCCTGGTACAGCGCGTGCTAGAAAACCACGGCTACACGGTCACCCTGGCCGATGACGGCTTCAGCGGCATCCGCCTGGCCCGCGAAGAACCGCCCAGCCTCATCCTGATGGACATCAACCTGCCTGGGCTAAATGGGCGCGAGATTACCACCCGGCTGCGCGCTCTTGGCAACTTCCAAGACGTGCCCATCATCGCCCTAACCGCCAACGCCAGCCCCAACAGCCGCGAACGCGCTCTGGCCGCCGGCTGCGATGGCTTCCTAACCAAACCCATCGACATCCTCACCTTTCCCAAAGAAGTCTCTGAATACCTCTCCGGCCGGCGCGAGGAACTGAACGACCGCGAACGCCTACAGCACCTGGAAAAACACGCCCAGCAGCTTGTCTCCCACCTGGAAGACAAGATTCAGGAGCTGCAAGCCGCCAACCAGCGCCTGCGCGAACTGGATCGCGCCAAGAGCAACTTCATTGCCCTGGTCTCCCATGAACTGCGCACCCCCCTCACGCTCATCGAAGGCTATGCTCACCTGCTGGACGACCACGTGCGGCAAACACCGCAAGAGGCTTACCCCGCCGCCCTACACGAACTCGTCAACGGCATGAGCATGGGCGTAGAGCGCATCGGCCGCGTGATCAGCGAAATTGTCAGCGTGTCGCGCATCGCCTCAGGCACCATGGAACTGGCCTACGGGCCGGTTCACCTGCGCCAACTGGTTGAGATGATTGTGCGCGACCGTTTGAAAGCAATCGGCCAGCGCCCGCTAACCATCACTGTCTCCGGCCTGGAAGACCTGCCGGCAATTGAAGCAGATGGCATCCAACTGCGCATCGCCATCAATAATGTGGTCGAAAACGCGGTCAAGTTCACGCCTGATGGGGGCCAGATCACCATCACCGGCCGGGAAGTAGACAACATCTATCTGGACCTGGTGGTACAAGACACCGGCATCGGCATCCCGCTGGAAGAGCAGCGCCGCATCTTCGACCAGTTCCACATCTTGGGTTCCATTGAGCACCATTCCACCAGCAAATCCGCTTTTCGCGGTGGGGGTTTGGGGTTGGGCCTGCCCATTGCCCGTGGCATTATCGAGGCTCACAATGGCCGTATCTGGGTAGAAAGCAGCCCGGAGAAGGCCCCACAAGCCAGCGGCAGCACCTTTCACATCCTACTCCCCATCCACCAGGCCCCCTGATCCCCATGCCCGGCAAAAAAGCCCGGCCGGGACACACCCCGGCCGGGCTTCAATTTCAGCACAGCCTACCCACCCCGCCTTACAGCCCCTGGTGCAGCAGCACACTCCGGCCGGTCATCTCCGGCGGCTGCGGTATTTGCAGCAGCGCCAGCACAGTCGGCGCAACATCGGCCAAAATGCCCCGCGGCCGGGGGGCAAAATACACATCCCCAATCATGATAAACGAGACCGGGCCAGTAGTGTGATACGTATGCGGGCCACCCGTCACCTCATCAATCATTCGCTCCGCATTGCCATGATCAGCCGTAACCAGCGCCACGCCCCCCTTGTCCAACACCGCCTGCACCACCCGGCCGGCGCATTCATCCACCGCTTCACACGCCCTGATGGCCGCTGCCAGCACGCCCGTGTGCCCAACCATATCCGGGTTGGCAAAGTTCACCAGAACAAAGGCATCATCATGGCTCTGGATGCGGGCCACAACCTTTTCCGCCAGTTCGTAGGCGCTCATCTCCGGCTGCAAATCATACGTGGCCACCTTTGGCGAGGGCACCAACTGCCGATCCTCCCCGGGATAAGGCGTCTCCTCGCCGCCGTTAAAAAAGTAGGTCACGTGGGCATACTTCTCCGTCTCCGCCGCGTGGAACTGGCTGGCCCCCTGCCGGGCAATCACCTCGGCCAGCGGCAGCCGAATCTCCTGCTCCGGGAAGACCACCATCGCCGGCAAATCGGACTCGTATTCGGTAAACGTAATCACTGCCAGGTCTGCCAGGGGTGCCCGGACAAAGCCATCAAATTCGGGCAGCACAAACGACTTCACAATCTGCCGCATTCGGTCCGCCCGGAAGTTGAAGAACAGCAAACAGTCCCCGGACTCGATGCCCGCATCATGCGCACTGTCCACCACAACCGGCACAATGAATTCATCGGTAACGCCGGCATCGTAAGCACTCTGGATGGCCTGGGCAGCCGTGGCCGCGTGTTCCCCCTGGCGCTGCACCATCGCCTGGTACGCCAGCTCGGTTCGCGGCCAGCGGCGGTCACGATCCATGGCATAGTAGCGGCCACTAACCGTCCCAATCTGCCCGCCCGTCTCCTGCATGACCGCTTCTAATTCGGCCAAAAAGCCGAGGCCGCTGTGCGGTGGTGTATCCCGGCCATCGGTAATGACGTGAATAACCGGTGACAAACCGTGTTGGTGCGCGTAGCGCAGCACCGCGTACAGGTGTTGGTTGTGACTGTGCACCCCGCCAGCCCCCAGCAGGCCAATCACATGCAATTTACCGCCCGTCCGCTGCACGTGGCGCACCCCGTTCAGCAGCGTCTCGTTGTCCATGATAGAGCCATCAGCAATCGCCTTGTTGATGCGCGTCAGGTCCTGATAGACAATGCGGCCAGCGCCCAGATTCAGGTGTCCCACCTCAGAATTGCCCATCTGGTCGGCCGGCAAGCCCACAGCCTCGCCCGAGGCATCCAGAATGCAGCGTTCGTACTGCCGCAGCCAGCGATCATAGTTGGGTGTGTGGGCCAGGCGCACGGCGTTGCCGTGTTCCATCTCGCGAATGCCCCAACCATCCAGGATAATCAGGGCCACGGTCTCATACTTCTTCATGATTATGCTCCTAAACAATAGGCTGGGCGCGGCGGGACACACTACCTTCCGGCCGACTGGCACGCGGCGCTCCCTGAGCCTTGTTTGAACTTGGGATGTGGTAAGGAATCGGGGGACGGACGGCGCCGGTCCGCTGCCAGATAGGATCAGGCCGGGCGTTTGCGCCCACGCACATAGCGCGCCAGACCCTCGATCACGGTTACGCTCTCGAATTCTATCAGGTCTGTGTGGGCAAACAAGCTTTGCAGGTCGGCCGCGCTCCAGCGGCGGTTATTTTCAGCCACTCTGGCCCAGTTAACCAGGTGCTTTTGCTCGAATGGGTCTAGCGTGGGCTGGGCGCGGACGTAGGCGGCGGCCGCGGCCCGGCTCATGTGCTCGCTGGGATTCCACAGGGCCACGCGGCCCCCCGGCCGGGTTACGCGCACCATCTCCCGCAGCACCACCAGCGGCTCCGCCACCAAGAAAAGCAGATTGCCAGCCAGCACCGCATCAAACACGCCATCTGGCCAGGGCAGCGCTTCCGCCAGCGCCCGCACCAGCGGCAGCCCAGGAAACAGGCTGTGGGATTTGGCCAGCACGGCCGGGTCGGCATCAGCACCCACGATCTGCACCCGCTGCCCCTGCAAATGGTGGACTAACCGGCCGGGGCCACAACCCACATCCAGGACAGCCAGCCCCGGCCGGGTCGCCCCCGCATAGACCGCCATACCCACGTGCATCTCGTGCCACAGCGCTCCACGATGCACCCTGGCAAAATAGCGGGCAAAATCAAACGCATCCCCAGACGTCACACCTGCCTCCCGCTGGCGAACCCTGAATGCCCGGCCCAACCGGGCCACCCTGCTGGTCACAGGCAGGCTGCCGGAATACGGGGCCTGGCGAAAAAAAAGGCGGTGGGCAAAATACCCACCGCCTTGTGGCTCCTCAGGTTGGACTCGAACCAACAACCGATCGGTTAACAGCCGATTGCTCTGCCGTTGAGCTACTGAGGAACGCAGCGACCTGTATTTTAGCAGAAGCAGGGCACCTGTCAATACCGTAGCGCATTGCAGCATGGCCGCCGCGCCCCGGCCGGGCCTCACGCTCTGCGGCCAAAGCTGCTATACTCGGCGAGCTGCGTAAAGGCAGTCCGTTAAGCTGGCGCGTCCGTCTTACAGCTTTCGCAGGAGGTTATATGGAAACAGCAGTTATCGTTCATGGCGGGGCCGGGGCCTGGAAAATGGAGAACGGGCGGCTGCCCGAGGCCGAGGCGGCCTGCCAGCAAGCGGCGCTGGCCGGGCAGGGCGTGCTCGTCGCTGGTGGCAGCGCCCTGCAGGCAGTTGAAGTCGCCGTGTGCATCCTGGAAGACTGCCCCTACCTGGACGCCGGCCGGGGCAGTTTCCTCAATGCCCGCGGCGAAGTGGAGATGGATGCCATCATCATGGATGGCCGCACGCTGGAGCTGGGCGCTGTGGCCGCCGTGCAGCGCGTGCTGCATCCCATCAGCCTGGCCCGCCACATCATGACCGATATCGAGCACAGCTTTCTGGTGGGCAGCGGCGCCGAAGCCTTCGCCGACCTCATCGGCTTCCCGCGCTGCCAGATTACCGACTTGTTGGTGGACGAGGAGCTGGCACGCTACCTCTCCTTGCAGGAAGACCCGGAATACCTGACGCGCACGATTTTTGTGGAGCCGGGGGCGATGGGCACCGTGGGCGCGGCGGCGCGCGATCAGCAGGGCAACCTGGCCGCCGCCACCTCCACCGGGGGCACGCGCAAAAAGCTCCCCGGCCGGGTTGGCGACAGCCCGCTGGTGGGCTCTGGCGCGTATGCCGACAATTGGACAGCCGCCGTCAGCGCCACCGGCTACGGCGAAGCGCTGATGAAGCTGGTCATCAGCAAGCGCGTCTGCGACTTTGTGGCCAGTGGCTTGCCGGCCATGGCCGCCTGCGAAACGGCCATCCGCCTGCTGGCCGAGCGCGTCAATGGCCATGGCGGCCTCGTCGCCGTAGACACTCACGGCCAGATTGGCTATGCCTTCAACACCGACGCCATGCCCTATGCCTACGCCCTTGGCCGGCAGCCGATTGTTGGCGGGCATTAGCTTATTGGGCATAATAAACGCCAGATGCACCCCGGTCCCGGCCGGTGGAATCCGCCGTTCAGGCACTATCGCCTTTCGCCGATTTTCGTTTCACCAGGATAGATTCAAAACAGACGTACATACGTATTAACGTTTAGATATCGATCCAACTTTGTTTGGACTATGGAAATTAATCAACTTGGCGACCAACAACTGATGCAGCGCATTGCCAGCGGTGACGTGGTCGCTTTCGAAATGGTCTATGACCGGTACGCATCCTCTGTAATGGGGCTGTGCTTCCGGGTAATCGGCAATCGCGAGATGGCCGAGGAAATTGTGCAAGAGACCTTTTGGAGTCTATGGCGCAAGGCAGATGGGTATGATGCCGAAAAAGGCTCTCTCGCCACCTGGTTGTTTCGCATTGCCCGCAACTCCTCCATCGACCTGCTGCGTCGACACCAGGCCCGGCCGGAGCCGGTAGCCCTGGAAGAAACTCACTACCAGCGGCCTGATGAGGTGGACGTGGCCGGACTGGCCTGGGATGCCCAGCAGCGCCAACAAATACACCAGGCCCTGACAGAACTGCCACCTGACCAGCGCCAGATCATCGAAATGGCCTATTTTCAGGGCAAGACACGACGCGAGATTGCCGATGAGTGCAATGTGCCGCTGGGCACCGTGCACACGCGTGCCCGCCTGGCACTGCAAAAACTGCAGAAAACGTTGCTGGCGAGCGGGTTTGAGAACTGACATGAACGAGCACCTAGAGGATTTACTCCCCCTGTACGCACTGGGCGGTCTATCGGCCGAGGAGTGCCTGGCGGTCGAGAAGTACGTCGCCGAGAACGCCGAGGCACAGGCGGCGCTGGAAGCGCTGCTGCTGGTTACTGCGGCACTCCCATTCGCCGCCGACCCGCTGCCGCCATCGCCGGCGCTGAAAAATGACCTGCTGCGGCGGGCCAACCTGGATGCCCACCAGCGCTTGCCTGCCAGCCGCGTAACCACACCCGGCCGGGAATCCCGGCCGGGGATACTGCACTGGTTAAGAAGCCAGGCGGTGGGTCTTTCCCTGGCCAGCCTTTTCTTTGCCCTGGCCCTGCTCAGCGGCATCTGGGCCGTGGCCATGAACCAGGAAATTGACCGGCAAGCCAATCACATCGCCAGCCTGGAGAGTGACGCCAGCCAGCTCACCCAGCAAGTCCAAATCTTGCAGCAAGAAAACGCCACCCTCAAAGAGAACCGCGACTCGCTGGCCGCCAACAACGCCGCCCTCGACAGCCAATTGCAGACCGCGCTGCGCGAAAATGCCGACCTCGTCACAGTCAATACCCGTCTGACCGAAGAGAACGACACCCTGGACGCCGCTAATGCAGAACTCCAGGCCGCCGTGGCCGCCCTGAACGAGAACAACGCCACGCTGCAAGAGGTCCTCGCCGTTTATCAATCCCTGGTCGCGCCTGATGTGGCCGTCACCACCCTTCTAGGCACCGAAGAGCATCCCGCAGGCGTCGCCCAAATGGTCATGACGCCTGATGGCAAGACAGCCCTGCTCGTGGTCTCCGGGCTGGAGCAACTGCCGGCTGAACTCGCCTACCAGGTACTGCTCATCCGCGACGACGGCCACGACACCGCCGAGACCTTCCTGGTAGACACCACCGGCCACGGTGTGCTGCTGGTCAACGCCAATGTGGCTATCGATACCTACACTGCCATTGGTGTTTCCATTGAACCGGCCGGGGGCAGCCCGCAGCGCACCGGCGAAATCGTCTTGTTGGGCGCTTTGCGCAGTTAATACCCCTCACCAACAGACTTACCTGCCCTCCCAGGCGCCCGGTTTCCATCGAAATCGAGCGCCTTTTCTTTTTTGAACAGGTTTTGTATCTGTTTTGTCAACCTATTTCCCAAATTCGTTGCAAATTATAAATGCAAACTGGGCAGCCGTGCGTAATTAACAATAGATACGCAGAAAAGGTAACTTCACTGAGTTCCGGCTCAGACAAAAGCAAACACAGCGCGGAGGTGTATCCACGAAACCATAAGATACCGATAAACATCGGCGGGGAAGCGCAAGACCAGATCCTGCCACACAAATAGCAACAAAACGTGAATAGCTTTGGTGACTTACAGGGTGCCGGGCAAAGCCCCGTAACTGCACCCCTTTGTTCAACATTGTCTCTGGACAACAATTACATTCAAAGGAGAGGAAAACAATGAAACGTATTCTGACAGCCATGGCCCTATTGACCCTGGTATTGGTTGTTGCCGCCACCAGCTTCGCCGCCGAACCGCCTGGGGATGCGCGCGTGCGCGTTGCCCATTTGTCGCCCGATGCGCCCAACGTTGACGTTTGGGTCGATGGCAATTACGCCTTCACCGACGTTGCCTTTGAAGATATCACCGACTACGCCACGCTGCCCGCCGGCGATTACCTGGTCCAGGTAGAACCGGCCGGGGCCGGCGGCGGCGGGCCCTTTGTCATTTCAGCCACCCTGACCCTGGCTGCCGATACGGAATACACCGTGGCCGCCACAGACGAGCTGGCCAACATCACCCCCGTCGTGTTGATTGACGACAATACCATCCCCGCCCCCGGCCAGTCACACGTGCGCTTCGTACACGGCTCGCCCGACGCCCCGGCCGTGGACATTACCCTGACCGATGGCACCGTGCTGTTTGGCAACGTGGCCTTTGGCGAGGCCAGCAGCTACCTGCCCGTAGCCGCTGGCAGCTACGACCTGCAGGTGCGCGTCGCCGGCACCAACACCGTCGTCCTGGAGCTGATGGGTGTGCCCTTTGGGGCCGAGACCGTGTATACCGTCTTTGCTACCGGTTTTGCCACCGGCGGCACCCCGGCGCTGAATGCCGTCTTGAATGAAGATGCCGGCATCGCCCGCGTCCGCGTGGCCCACATGTCGCCCGACGCCCCGGCCGTGGACGTTCGCGTTAATGGGGCCGTCGCCCTGGCCAATATCCCCTTTGAAGCAGTGACCGGCTACGTTGAACTGCCGTCGAACGCCTACTTCATTGAAGTCGTCCCGGCCGGGCAGCCTGGCCCCGTCGTCATTGCCGCCACCCTTGAATTGGCCCCCAACACCGACTACACCGTCGCCGCCGTCAACGATCTGGCCAACATCGAACCGCTGGTGTTGGTGGACGACAATACCATCCCCGGCCCTGGCCAGTCGCACGTACGCTTCGTCCATGCTTCGCCCGACGCCCCGGCCGTAGACATCACCCTCACCGATGGCACGGTTCTCTTCGGCAATATCGCCTTCAAGGAAGTGGGCAACTACCTCCCCGTGGCTGCCGGCACCTATGACCTGGAGGTCCGCCTGGCCGGCACCAGCACCGTCGTACTATCGCTGCCCGGCATTCCCTTCAGTGACCAAACGGTCTACACCGTCTTCGCCACCGGCTTTGCCGCCGGCGGACCGCCGCCCCTAAATGCGGCCCTGATTGAAGATGCCGGCCTGGCGCGGGTGCGCGTGGCCCACCTGTCTCCTGATGCGCCAAACGTGGACGTGTTGGTCGACGGTGTCGTCGCCTTTGCCAACGCACCCTTTGAAGGTATCACCGATTACGCCGCTCTGCCCTCCGGCGCTTACTACGTGGAAGTCGTCCCGGCCGGGCAGCCTGGCCCCGCGGTCATTGCGGCCACCCTTGAACTGGCCCCCAACACCGATTACACCGTCGCCGCGGTCAATGACCTGGCCAACATTGAGCCCCTGGTGCTGGTGGATGATAACACCATCCCCGCCGCCGGGAACGCCCACATCCGCTTCCTGCACGCCTCGCCCGACGCCCCGGCCGTGGACATCACCCTGACGGACGGCACCATCCTCTTCGGTAACGTCGCCTTCAAGGAAGTGGGCACCTACCTGCCCGTGCCCTTTGGCTTCTACGATGTAGAAGTCCGTCTGGCCGGCACCAGCACCGTCGTCCTAAGCCTGAGCCAACTGCCGTTCAAGGACCAGCACGTCTACACGGTCTATGCCACCGGTTTTGCCGGTGGTGGGCAGCCGGGCCTGAACGCCATCCTCAGCCTGGATGCTCGCGGAGATGATGCGCCCACCGACGTTTCCCTGAGCACGCTGACCGGCACTGCCGGCAGCGGCAGCACGCTCTGGGTCGCCGCCCTGGCTGGCCTGCTCGTCCTGGGTCTGGCCGGTGGGCTGGCGCGCAAGCGTCGCTAATCGCGCCTTCTAGCTCCCGGCCGGGTACCGGCCCATAGAAAAAGCGGCACAGCAGAATGGCTGTGCCGCTTTTTTGTTTTCTTGCGACAGACGATACCCGGCCGGGTTCGCCCATCCCCCTACCCTTACGCCATGCTGCCCGGCACGTCTAGCCCTGCCAGGAAGTGAATCACGGTCTGGATGCCGCGCACATAATTGGGCACGTAAAAACGCTCGTTAGGAGCATGAATCTTGTCATCCGGCAGGCCAAAGCCCATCAGCACCGTCTCCACCCCCAAATGCTGTTGGAACAGCCCCACCACCGGAATACTGCCCCCCTCGCGCATAAGCACCGGCTCGCGGCCAAACACCGTCGCGTAAGCTCGCTCGGCCGCCTTCACGGCCGGCGTGTTGTAGTCGGTAATGCTGGCTGGCGCACCGCCACGGAATGTGAAGGTGACCTTTATGCTGGGTGGCAAGAGGCTCTCCACGTAACGGCAAAACAGGTCGCGGACTTCCAACGGGTCCTGATCGGGCACCAGGCGCATGGAGATTTTGGCATGGACGGTAGAAGGCAGCACCGTCTTGCTGCCGGGGCCAGTGTACCCGCCAATGACGCCATTAACATCCAGGGTGGGGCGCGCGCCTAGCCGCTCCACCAGCGTGTACTCCGGCTCGCCCCAGGCCGCCGGCGCGCCTGTTTCGGCCAGCCAGGCCGCCTCATCCAGCGGGAATTTGGCCAGGACAGCGCGCTCTTCAGCGCTGAGGGGACGCACCTTGTCGTAGAAACCGGGGATGAGGATATGCCCCTCCTCGTCCTTCAGCCGGGCCAGGAGATGGCCCAGGGCGTTGATGGGGTTGTTAATGCCGCCGCCAAAACCGCCAGAGTGCAGGTCCCGGCCGGGGCCGGTCAGGTCCATCAGGATATAGCACATACCACGCAAACCATACACAATCGCCGGCACATCCTTGCTTACCATGGCCGTATCGGAGATAACCGCCACGTCCGCCGCTAGCAGCGCCGTCTGCTGTGGCACAAAAGCGGCCAGGCTCTCGCCGCCACTCTCCTCTTCACCCTCCATGATAAACTTCACATTGACCGGCAGCCGGCCGCTGCCCTGCAAGAAAGCCTCCACCGCCTTCACGTGGATATACGCCTGCCCCTTGTCATCGGCTGCCCCGCGGGCGTAGATATAATCATCTATTACCACCGGCTCAAAGGGTGGGGTATGCCATAATGCCAACGGCTCCGCCGGCTGCACGTCATAATGGCCATAGATCAGCACCGTTGGCTTTTCCGGCCCGGCATGCAGCCAGTCGGCATACACCAGCGGGTGGCGCTGCGTGGCAATTACCTGCACATGCTCCAGGCCAGCGTGGCGCAGCGATTCAGCCAGCCAATCGGCAGCCCGGTGCACATCGGGCGTGCGCTCCGGCTGCGTGCTAATGCTGGGGATACGCAAGAAGTCCAGCAGCTCGGCCATGTGGCGGTTTAGGTGAGTATGCGCATATTGAAGCGGTGTACGGAGCGGCATGATGTTTTTCCTGTCCCTAAAGCTCAGCCGGCCGGCGCTCTGTGGCAGGCACGTTGGTCTGGCCGTGATGTCAGTTCGCCCTAATGGCCGGCGTTTGGGTATAATCGACAAATTGTAGCAGCAAGATTATAGCCAATCATGGTCCGAATCAAAAGGAGCTGGCGAACGCGAGCGGAATGAGTGAAGCATTGAATGCCGAAGATGATGAATTGAGCCTGGCGGCCCTGGTGGAAAGCATGTTGTTTGTGGCCAGCGGCCCGGTGAGCCTGTCCCGGCTGGCCCATACACTGGAAATCTCCCCGGCCGGGGTGCGCAGCCTCCTGGAAACCCTGGAAGACGACTACACCGGCCGGGGTATCCGGTTGCAGTGGAGCGGCAACGACGTGCAGCTAACCAGCGCCCCCCAGGCCAGCGAGGTCATCGAGCGCTTCCTGGGCCTGGAAGTGACCAGCCGGCTCAGCCAGGCGGCGCTGGAGGTGCTGGCCATCGTCGCCCACATGCAGCCCGTCACCCGCCCCCAGATCGACGACATCCGGGGGGTCAATTCCGACGGCGCGCTGCGCAACCTGCTGAGCAAAGGGCTGATTGAGGAAGTAGGCCGGATGGAAACGCCCGGCCGGCCAATTCTTTACGGCACCACGCCGGAGTTCTTGCAGCATTTTGGCCTATCCTCCACCAGCGAACTGCCTTCACTGGCCGCGGAGGAGCCAGAAAATGCCGAACTGCCGCCAGACACCCCGGCCGGGATGGAACCAGACGACAGCCGTGGTGACCACCCATGAAAATCCGCCTGCAAAAGCTCATGGCCGACGCCGGGCTTGGCTCGCGCCGGCACAACGAAGACCTGATTCGCGCCGGCCGGGTCAGCGTGAACGGCCAGGTCGCGCAGTTAGGCGACAAAGCCGATCCCACCACTGACACCGTAGCCGTCGACGGCCAGCCGCTGCAAGCTGAAGCCACCATCTACATCATGCTCAATAAACCACGCGGCGTGCTCTCTTCCACCGAAGACGAGATGGCCCAGGGTCGGCAAACGGTGCGCGACCTGGTCGAACTGCCCGGCCACCTCTACCCGGTGGGCCGGCTGGACAAGCAGAGTGAAGGGCTGATGCTGCTGACCAATGATGGCCACCTGGCCCACCGGCTGACCCACCCCCGCTACGAACACGAGAAGGTGTACCGGGTGACGGTGGAAGGACAGCCCAGCCCGGAAACGCTGCAGCAGTGGGCCAATGGCCTGCTGCTGGATGGGCAGATGACGGTCCCGGCCGGGATCAAAATCCTGGCCCAACACACCAACCACACCCTGCTGCAAATTACCATGCGCGAAGGGCGCAAGCGCCAGATACGGCGCATCGCCGCCCAATTAGGCCATCCGGTACAGCAGTTGCAGCGGGTACAAATCGGACCGCTCCGGCTAACCGAACTCCGGCCGGGCGAGTGGCGCCACCTGACCAAAGCGGAAGTGGCCGCCCTACAGCAGGCCGTCCAGGCCCCTGCCCGGCAGCGCCCGGCCCCGGCCACCTCGCGCCACGCAGCCCGCAAGTAGCGCACCTGCCCTGGCCACCCATCCCCAACAGGATCGTCCCCCCATGCCGCTTTTCCAAGAAATCGACCTCCAAGATGATGATGACCGCCACGAATTTGAGCTTAACCTGCAATCCGGGGTAACGACGGTTCCCTGGATGCAGGCGCGCATCGAGCTGAAAAAGGCCGGTCCGCCAACCGGCGGCCGGATCACGGCCATTGAGCCGGGCAGCGTGGCCGACGACATCGGGCTCCGGCCGGGGGACGAACTGCTGGCCATCAACAACAACGCCGTCGAAGACGTCATCGACGTGCAGTATTACAGTGCCGACGAAGCACTGGAGCTGCTCGTCCGGCGTGGGGAGGAGCTATTTCTATACGAAGCCGAGCGGGATTACAACCAGTCGCTAGGGCTGGAATTTGCCCACCCCACCTTCGACACCGACATCCGGCGCTGCAACAACCTGTGTGAGTTCTGCTTTGTGCTGCAAATGGCCCCCAAGTTCCGGCGCACGCTCTACATCAAGGATGACGACTACCGCTACTCCTTCCTCTTTGGCCACTTCGTGACCCTCACCAACCTGAGCGAGCATGACTGGTGGCGTATTGAGACGATGCGCCTGTCGCCGCTGTACATCTCTGTACACGTCACCGACACCGAGCTGCGCCGCCGCTTCTTGCGCAACGCCAGCGCGCCCGACATCATGGCCCAACTGCGCTGGCTGGCCGAGCGGGGCATTGAGATGCACACGCAGTTGGTCGTGGTGCCGGAGTTTAACGATGGCCCGTGGCTGGAGCGTTCAATCAACGAGCTGGCCGGGCTGTGGCCGGCGGTGCAGTCGGTGAGCGTGGTGCCGGTGGGGCTGACCAAACAGCACAAGTACGGCATGCGTATCCACACGCCGGCCGAGGCAGCGGCTACGCTGGCCTATGTGGAGGGGCTGCAAGCGCAGTTCCGCCGCCGCCTGGGCTGCCGCTTCGCCTACCCCACCGACGAGTGGTACCTGGTCACCGGCCGGGATGTCCCCCCCGCCGACGCCTATGACGACCAGGAGCTGCAAGAGAATGGTCTGGGGATGGTGCGTTACTTCCTGGATGAGTGGCAGGATGTGCAGGCGGAAATACAGGCCAGCCTCCCGGCCGGGGTGGTCCCCCCGACCTTCGCCTACCAGAGCCTCACCCTGGCCACCGGCACCATGTTCGCCGCGACACTGCGCCAGGCGGCGCAAAGCTTTGCCACGCTTACCGGCGTCGCGGTCCAGGTGCTGCCGGTAATCAACGAACGGCTGGGCGAGACCATTACCGCGGCCGGGCTGCTGATGGGTCAGGACATTGTGCGGCAACTGCAGGCCGCCGGCTGTGGTGACCTGGTGGTCCTGCCGCGGGTCACTTTCGACCATCCTGACCTGGTCTCCCTGGACGACCTGACACCGCAGCAGATCGCCCACGAACTGTCCCGGCCGGTGGCCCTGGCCGATACCATGGGCGACGTCTGGGACGCACTCACCGGGCAATCTCGCCTTCTCTTCCGCTGAAACGTCCCGCCCATCAGCCACCTGCGCAGCGCTGGCCGCCTCCCCCCCCTAAGCCCCCACGCTGCGCAAGGCAAAATTCGTTGACAAAGGTACTCCTAGCAGCTATAATCCCGCAGAGGGTCTTAGGGTAAGTGCTTTACAATTCGATAGTTGCTAGCAACCTTTCATTTGTGAACAACCGTAATAATCTTCAGTACCGTACGATGACTTTGCGACTTCGTTCAGACCTTAATTTCGGCAATTAGAAGCATACCCCCTGACGAGCTTAGTTCTCACCATTTCGGGCATTTTTCTCGGTTGCGTCAAATGAAATGATGCGCCGAGTTTTTTTTTGAAATCTATTTTAGCGAGTGTGACCAGGTATATGGAACAACAAGACGCCGACTTCTTACAAGAGATGGAACAGCTTCTGGACCAGCATGACTACGCCCTACCAGAGGTGGGTGATATCCGCACGGGTATTATCGTGTCAATTACGCCGCAGGGCGTCATTGTTGATCTGGGCTTGAAGCGCGATGGCATTGTTCAGCCGGCTGATCTCGACAAGCTCCCGGCCGGGGAGCGCGAGTCGATGAAGGTCAACGATGAGATTGCCGTCTACATCTTGAGCACCGACCAGCCGGACAGTCTCTATGTTTCCCGCCACATGGCTTTACTCAATCAAGACTGGATCCGCGCCGAGCAAATGCTGGAAAGCCAGGAGATATTTGAATCCGAGGTCGTTGGCTACAATCGTGGCGGCGCACTGGTAGACTTCGGTGGCCTGCGCGGCTTCATCCCCTCCTCACACCTCTCCATGCTCAGCGCCAACCTCAATGACCGGCAGCGGCAGCAGCGGCTTTCTAAACTGCGCGGGGAGATTATTCCCCTGCGGGTGATTGAAGTTGACCGGCGGCAGCGCCGGCTGGTGCTGTCGCAGCGTGACGCAGAAAAGGTTTGGCTGGAGGCCCGGCGCAAGGAGCTGATGAGCAAGATCGACGTGGGCTCTGTGCTGCCCGGCCGGGTCAGTGGCTGGCGTGACTTTGGCGCTTTCGTAGACCTCGGCGGGGTTGATGGCCTCATCCACGTCTCCGAACTGGCCTGGTACCGCGTCAACCACCCCCGCGAAGTCGTGAAGATCGGCGAAGAACTCGAAGTCTATGTGCTAAAAATAGACCGCGAGAAAGGGCGCATCAGCCTCAGCCGCAAGAAACTGCTGCCCAACCCCTGGTCCCTGGTCGAAGAGAACTATCCGGTGGGCAATCTGGTCGAAGGCAAAATCATCCGCATCGTCGACTACGGCGCATTTGTGGAGCTGGAACCAGGAGTCGAAGGACTGCTGCACACCTCCCAAATCTCCCGGGCCACCGTTAACAACCCTCGCGAAGTAGTCAGCGAAGGTGAAACGCACCTGCTGCGTGTCATCAGCGTCGACGCCAAGCGCGAGCGCATTGGCCTGAGCCTGAAAGCAGTGACAGCGCGGGAGCAGATTGACTGGATGACGCAGCGTGAGCTGGCCGCGGCAGCAGCAGCGGCGGCGGCGGCAGAAAAACAGGCCGAGGAAGCCCCGGCCGGGGCCGGCGAAGCCCCGGAGGCGGTTGAGGTCATGGACACCGCCGCGCCCGAAGTGGTTGAACTACCAGAGACGGTCGAGGCCATCAGCAGCCCTGAGCCGGAAGTGGTCGAAGAACCGGAAACAGTTGAAGAGGTCGCAGACGCAGCCACAGTCGTTGCCGATGACACAGCCGAAGAACCGGCCGGGTCCGAAAGCCCGGCCGATACCGGAACCGGCGCAGAAGACGAAGCAGATACGCCTGCCGAAGACGCCGTTGCGTCCCCTGAATTAGACGAATCCTAGCGGCAGCCATCCACTGGTTGTCTCTATATTTCGAATCCCTCAAAAAAGGAGGTGATGTGCGTGCCGCGAGTTCAAAGAATGCCGAACGAAACCGATGAGAGCATGCTCCGTCGTTTTCGCAAGCAAGTCGCAAAAGCTGGTACAATGAGTCTAATCCGTCGCAAGCGATGGCATGTGCCGAAGAGCGAATTACGGCGTATCCAAAAGAAGAAAGCTGTTCGTCGTATGCGGCGTCGTCAGGCAGCCGCCACCCGGCGGCGTTAGAGCAGGCCTTTTGGCCGGGAACTGTTCCGGCAGGACCTGGCCCAATTCAGTTAAAGGAGAAATATGGCTAAGAAGGAAGAAAAGCTGGAAGTTGAGGGAACGGTCGTTGAGGCCTTACCGAACACGCAGTTCACGGTAGAGCTGGATAATGGCCATCGTGTCCTGGCCTACCTGTCTGGCAAAATGCGCCGCTATTACATCCGCATTTTGCTGGGTGATCGGGTAAGGGTAGAGATGACGCCTTACGATCTATCGCGTGGGCGCATTACCTACCGTTACAAGAAGACCGTTGGTTCGAGCATGAGCTAGCCCCCATCCCCCAGTTCCTGGCTTTTACTTAGCCTGTTCCTGATTGTTTCACGCCATGCCCTTTCCCCAGGGTATGGCGTGTTTGCTTATGGGGACGTTTTGCCCACCCACCCGGCCGGGCCACAACGCACCAGATCATGGACAAAACTCCGCTGGTAGCCGCTGTCGGGCTGCAGCAGCGTTAGCCAGCCACCATCCGCCTTCACCAGCCACTGCCCATCCGCCGACCAGGCCACCCCGCTCTCGGCCGCATGGACACCCAGCCTCTGCGCCTGTTCCCCGGCCGGGTCATACAACAGCAGTTCGCCCCGCCTGGCCGCGAGGTCAAAACCCAGCACCACCAGCCAGCGCCCATCCGGCGAAAACGACGCCACCGGCAGCAGCGGCCCAGCAACACTCAACTGCCACACCGCCGAAGCTGTCGCCGCCCCGGCCGGGGGCGTCACCGCCAGCAGATCCGCCAAAGCCCGGTTGTCCCGGCGCACAAGCAGAAACAGCCCGGCTGGGTTCGCGGGCTGAACCAAAACCTTTTCCACCCCGTACGATTGATCGAAGCTGGCATCGGGTAACGCCGCCAGCATCTCCGCACCAGTTAACCAGTTCACCAACGCCACATCGTCCAGGGAGCCAACCAACAGCACCGGCTCGCTTCCGGTCACCGGTTGGGAGACAAAGCCAAAGGTCCGGTCATCAAGCCAAAATGGCGTGCCCCCCTGCCCCAGGTCGCGCAGCACCTGGCCGCCGGCGTCGGCAAGCTGCACCCCCGGCCGGGCATCCGGCCGGGACACGGGCAGCAGTTGCAGCCGGTGCTGCCCGTCTGGCGACCAGACAGCGTGGCCAGGCAAAAGCTGTGGCTCGCACGCGCTGCCAGCGCACGCCGCCAGATCAAACGCCAACGCAACCATCTGGCCCAACTGCTGGTCACGCACCGTCAGGAAAAGGGTCTGGCCATCCGCCGCCAAGGCATCATCCAGAAACAGGAATTCCCCAACGGCGCTTTGCCACCTGGCTTGCGGTGCGGCCGGTTCATCCAGCCAGGTCGACAGGGTGATGAAGGAAGAGTTGAAGGGGGCGGGCACCACGCGCAAGAGAGCCGCGCTCTCCCGGCCGGGCAGCGGCACCAGGGCGCGATACGGACCAGCAGCGGCCGGGAGCGGTGTCAGCGTCTCCCCGGCCGGGTCAAAGCGATACAATGCCCCATCCTCAGCCTGGCCACCCGGATCACACAGCAGCAGTACGTCCTGGGCAGGCCAGGGGATCGGCGGTGGCAGGGCCATCCCCTCTGCCTGGTCCACCAGGAAACGCAGCCACTCCCGCTCCAGCGTAAAATCCACCACCGTCGCCGGCACAAACTGGCGCACCCAATCCCAATAACTAAATGCGCTGCCCAGGCGGTTGATCATCGCCGGCAAACCGTTTTGCGGCTGCTGCTGCCGCAGGAAGGCCAGCACCATCTGCAAAGCCAGCACGTCGCCTGGCCCCGGCCGGGGCGTTTCCAGCGCCCACACTTCAAACATCTCCCCCAGGCCTGTCCCCTGGGCCAGCACAGCCTGGTAATCAGCCCGGCTCAACGGCCGGGGGGCCAGCGCCAACTCGGCCAGCAGGTCATTCAATATCGCCTGGACCATGGCGGCATGGGCACAACACTGCCAACCCACGCGGCCGAGAAAGGCATGGCTCAGCACCTGGCGCGCATAACCCCGGAACAACGCCTCGTAACCGGCCGCATCTACCGGCCTGCCCACCAGCGCCGGCGCCGGCAGCACCAGCTCCCGCTGGTCCAAGGAAAGGCCGCGCAGCGAATCTTCAACCTGCAGCGCACCCGGATTGGGGGAGAGGCGCACCCAGATAGGCGTGTCTTGCAGGCAGTTCAGGCCGGCCTGCATAGCACACATCTCTGCCACCTTTGCATCCAGGTCACGCAGCAAGCGAACCGCAATCTCGCTGTCGGATTCCGGGTAGACCAGAGCCACATAGCGCCCTTCGCTCGTTTGCATTTCGCCCCATGCTTCGGGATCGCCCGGCGCGTAGAGCCACCGGTCTGGCCCCAGCCGGTAGACGGTGTCTAACTGCAACTGCACCGTGTCAGTCAGGCCGTTGCCCACGTCAAAGCTATAAGTGACCAGGGAACTGACTTCCGCACTGGTCAGGTCAGGAGACAGGCTAATGCTCGTGGTGTCTGTGGTTGGCTCCTGAGCCACCAGTTGCAGCCCCAGCCCCGGCCGGGACAACAAGGTGCCAGTCTGGGCCAGGATTTGCTGCGTGGCCACCCAGCGATCATCACGGCCGGAGAGGACCGAGGTCAGCAGCTCGGCATCTTGCTCCGTAGCCGCCAGATACAGCAGCCGCACACTGGCCAACACGTCATCCTCAACGCCCGTCTCCACGGTAACCAGGTGCGCGCTCACCTGGCGGTAGAACAACCAGCCAACCACGGCCAGGAGCAGCAGCCCCAGCGCAGCCAGCCACAGGTGGCGCAGACGCCCCCGGCCGGGAGCAGCCGGCACGATAATCGGCTCATCATCCCAGTGATCCTCATCCGTTTGCCAATCGAAACTCATAACGTTGCCGGCAAAAGTTACTCATCCTGCCCATACAGGTGGCGGTAATACCAATAGCCTTCGTAAATACGCTCGATGTACAGCCGGGTTTCGGCAAAGTCAACCGTTTCCAGGTAGCGGTCCACGTCGTCGCCGGCAATCTCATACCAACGGGCGGCGTTTCCCGGCCCGGCGTTGTAGGCCGACAGAGCTACGTAGGCGTTGTTATTAAAGAGCCCCATCTGCTGCCCGATGTAAAAGGCACCGAAAGCCAGCCCCACAAACGGCCGGTAGAGGTCGGCCGTTTCGTAGTTGGGCCAGTTTAGCCGTCCGGCAATGTAATCCCCGGTAGCCGGCATCACCTGGCTCAATCCCTGCGCGCCCACGTAGGAAGCCACAAAACTCTCAAACAGGCTCTCCTGGCGCACCAGGGCAAATTGCAGCAGCGGGTCATAGCCATACTGCTCGGCCAGAGGCAGCACCAGGTCGGCGTAGTAGGCGGGGTAGTTCAAGCGGCCAATCAGGCTGGGAACGTCGAAAACGGTCTGGCCGGACAGGGCCAGGATAGACGCCGCAGCCCCAATTGACGAACGATAAAGCCCCATATCGCGGAAAAAGAGGGCCAACTGGTAGCTGGCCACGGCATCGCCGGCGTAATCGGCGCGCAGGGATTCGAATTCGCCCCGCGCCTCGGCCCATTGGCCAAGCTGCCACAACGCCTGGCCACGGGCGAAGCGGCCATCCTGCATGATGGCGCTGCTGAGGGTGCTGGTGACGGTGGCCGCGGCGCTCGCCGGCAGCCAACTGCGCAGCCAGTCCTCGGTCTCGGCCTGGGCGGCCGCGTCGTCAAACTCAAACTGGTACCCGGCCGGGGGCTGGTAAGCTCGCTGCCCGGCCACCAACTCCCGGGCACGCAAGGCGTAGTAGCCAGTTTGCCGGGTGTTGCTCAGCACAGCCGTGGCAATAGGCCCCACCGATTCCGCCGGCACTGTGCGCAGCAGCCAGACAAAAGACGCGGCCCCGTAGGTCCCGGCCGGGTATTGGTCCGCCGCCCGCTGCCACAGCAACTGCGCCGTTGGCAAATCCCCGGCCTCATACGCCCGCATTCCCGCCCGGAACAGCGCCTCCGGCAGCGGTTCATACGCCGGGTAGCCATCGGCCAGGGCCAACAGGGCCGCTACGGCAGCCGCCATATCCCCCGCGTCCTCCTGCAAACCGGCCAACGCCAACAGCGCATGGGCCGCCCCCTCACCAGCGGGGAAGGTCGCCAGATAACGTTCGTAATCGGCCAGCGCCTCCGCTGCCCGGCCGGCGCGGCGCAGCATATCAGCCCGCTCAATTAGCGCCGCCGCCTCATAAGGCCCGGCCACAGGTACCGGCGAAGGGGAAGGTATTGGCGTTGCCACCTGAGTTGGCGTCACCGTAGCCGCCGGGGTGCCAGAAGAGGATGGGGTGCCAATCAGTTGGGGCGGATTTTCATCCAGGCTGCGCGTGCCGGTGGGCGGCGGTGGTGTGGCTGTAACCTGGCCGTAAGCGGCATAGGCCTCCAGTTCCGCCAGGGCGGCGTCCAGGTTGCCCAGGTTTTCGTGCGACCAGGCGCGGTAGAGGTGGGCCTCCGGCCGGTAACTGCCCTGGTTGGCGGCAATATAGGCCTGGAACACCTCCAGAGCCGGCTGGTAAGCACCCGCATAATAATCTACCACCCCCCGCTGGAAGGCATCGACGGCCACGCCGGCGTTCACCAGCTCCACCAGCCCCAGGTAGGATTCGTAGACACGCGGATACTCGTTGACACCGCGCAGGTAGCGTGCATAGCCTGTTTCGCTGTCGCCTCCCAGCAGGGCGGCGCGCCCCGCCTGGTAGGTCATCTGGCCGCGTGTGTTGTCGGTGCGGGCCAGGGCATAAATGGCATCAAACTGTTCGACAGCGGCGGCGTAATTCTCGCCGGCCAGATAGAGGTCGGCCAGGGTCTGCCGCAGCCCAATTTCGTACAGCCGCTCCGACGAGCCGGTAAGCGCCGCCTCGTAGGCAGCAATGGCCGCGGCGGTGTCTTCCTGCGCCAGGTACTGCTCGGCCAGGCGCGGCTGCACGTAGGCGGTCATGTGGGGGTTGGCGGCCAGGTAACTCTGATAGGCTCCGACGGCCGCGTCGTGGCTGCCCAGGCCAGCGTAGGCCTGGCCCAGCAGGTAATAGGCTTCGCTGCCCTGGCTCCCGGGGTCACCCTGGCTGGCTCTGGCCGCCAGGAACTGGTTCAGGACTCCGGCCGCATCCTGGTAGCGGGCTTCGGCCAGGTAGGCCCTGGCCAGTTGCAGTTGGACGGTCTGGCGGAATTCGTCGCTTAACCCGGCCGGGTTGGCCAGGGCCGCCCGGTAAGCTTCCACCGCCAGGGCCGAGTTGCCTTCGTACAGCGCCCGGTCCCCCTGGGCCAGGCTCTCCTCCGGTGGCAGGATGGGGGTAGCGGTCGCGGCAGCCGTAGGCGGCACGGTGGCCGTCGCGGCATCTACTGGCGCAGGCGCAGCCAGGCCGCTGCCATTGGCCGCCCCCGCGTTGACCTGGGCGGCCAACGTGGGGGTGGGCATGGCGGTCGGTTGGGCCGGAGTGAACAGCGGGACTGGATCATCGCCTGGCTCGTTTGCACTACAGGCCGTAGCAACCAACCCTAGCATGCAAAACAGCCCGACCCAGCGCCGCCATCGTTGTGTGTAACCTTGCGCCATGCACCATCCTTTGCCTACCCGGCCGGGGTAGGCTTACTCTTCTTTTTCTTCGCGCTCGTCCGCTCCAGCAGACATCTCCGGTTCGTCCTTTTTGTCGGACTCGTCCCGGCCGCCGCGCACCAATTCAATACCCAGGTAAAGCGGGGCCAACTGCGTCAGCCCAAACCAGATGAAGACTACTAGAATGCCGAGTTTGACATTGCCCAACTGCGCGTCAACGGCCGTCTGCACGTTGGCCATGCCATCCTTAATCTGCTGGACAATGTCGATGTAATCATCCAGCAGCGGGATCACCTCAGCAATACTGCCGTTGATAACGGCCAGGTCCTCGGCAATCTGGTTCACGTTCTGGCTGATCGTGGCCAGGTTGTCCGAGGTTACGGCGATGTATGTGTCCAGCGTGCGCAAATTCTCCGGCAACCCATTCAAACTGTCGCCCAGGGCGGTCATGCTTTCATCAAACGGGACCTCCGGGTCATAGTCGATGCCCAGATCGAATGTGAAGGTTGTGAAGCCCAGGTCCTGGTCCACCTTGAAAGCGCTTAGTGCCCGCAGCGTCTGGTCGATGGCTCCGGCTACTTCGGCCAGGTTGGGCACGGTACCCTGAAAAGCCTCAATGCTGTTGGGCACATCGTTGCTGGCTACGGTACCGATCTGCTCCAGGAGCGGCCGGGTGTCGCTAATGGTGGTGGCGGCGCTGCCGGCGGTTGTTTCCACCGTGGCCAGGGCGTCATTGGACTGTGAAATTGTGGTTTTGGTCAGTTCCAGCGTCTCGATCACCGTGTCCAGGCTGTCCTGGGTCAGGTTAAGGCTGCTGGCAATGCCCGCGCCGATGCTGTCTACAAAACTGAAGCCGATATAGGTGCCGGCAATGCCGATAAGCACGCCAACGATGGCAACCAAGATGATGATGATCCCAATGATCCGCTTCATGTGAATACCCTCCTGCCTTTTAATCTCTACGGCATTTTTAGGGCCGGTAAACCCGGCCGGTAATACCTGGGTATTCTACATCCGACAGCATTTGTGCAACAGTAACTCGCGTGATTTGCCCTTGCGCTTCAGCCTGGGCCAGCGCTGCAAACAGCAGGTAAAAGGCGTCATAGGTGGGTGCGGCGTAGGGTCCGGCTACTTCGTCAAAGGGCGTGACGGCGGCGTAGGCTGCCTGGAAGTCTGCGGGCAACCCGGCCGGGTCGGCCGGCAAGAAGGGCGACACCCCCACGGGCAGCAAAGGCAACCCGGCCGGGGCATAAACCTGTCTCTGCGCCAACTGCGTGGTCGGGGTGAGCCAATGCCCCACCACCGCCACCACCGCCGGATCGGTGACCAGGCTGGCGGCCACATCAAAAGCCAGCGCCGGGTCGCCGCCATCATCCAGGGCCACCAGGGCTACGCGGTAGGGGCCAATGCCCCCCGCCGCATTTATCTCGCGCACCGCCAGCCGCGCAGCATAGATAGCATCATAGCCCACGCGGCGATAGCGCCCCTCAAACGGAGCCACCAGGCCGATTTTTAGCACCGGCGCAACCCCGCTGCCGCAGCCAGCCAGCGCCCAGCCCAGGGAAAGCAGAAGCAGCAGCAGCCCCGGCCGGGGCCATCTGGCGGCCAGGGAGCGGCTTAGGGGCGACATCGCGCCACATTTACCAGGTGTTCGTCGTAGGTTACGCTGAACAGGTGCCGGCCCGGATCCGTGCAGTCGGCAACGAAGAACAAGAAATCGCTCTCCTCCGGGTAAGCCACCGCCGTTAGAGAGGCCAACCCCGGGTTGGCAATTGGGCCGGGTGGCAGGCCGGCATAGATGTAGGTGTTGTAGGTGGAATCAAACTGCAAATCGCTCAGCAGCAGCGGCGTCTTCCACCAGTCACTGCTGGCCGCGTCATAGCCCAGGGCATACTGCACCGTCGAGTCAGCTTGCAGAGGCATGCTCTGGGCCAGGCGGTTCAAGAATACGCCGGCGATGCGCGCCCGCTCTTCGTCGAGCGGCGCTTCTCGCTCCACGATGGAGGCCAGGGTGACCGCTTCGCGCACGGTCAGGCCATTTACGCCGTAGGCCTGGCGCATGGCCGGGGTCACTTGCCGGCCGAAGTTGGCCAGCATCTGCGCTACCAGGTCGGCCGCGGTTTCGTCAACGGTCACCCGGTAGCTGTCGGGATAAAGGTACCCTTCCAGGGAGGCCCCGGCCGGGTGGTTGGCTAAAAAGTCGTAGGGCGAGAGGTCAAACTGCTGCCGTCGCTGGGCAATGGCCAGGAAATCATCAGCGTCGATGCTGCCCGGCCGGGTCGCCGCCAGGTAGCGTGTCATCTCCTCTAACCGCCAACCTCTGAGGAAATTCAGCGTGATATCTTGATAAGGGTTGCTGAGGGTGGCCGCCAGTTCGGGAATGGTGATTTGCGGTTCCAGGAGGAAATTGCCGCCTACGAGGGCACTGTCCAATCCGTAGTAGCGCACGTAGTTGACAAACAGTACGGGGTCAGACACCAGACCGGCGGCGCTCAGGTTGGCGGCAATCTGGTTGGCCGATTCGCCGGCGGCAATGGTGAAGGGCACCAGGTCACCGGCTGCCCCGGCCGGGGCAGCCAACTGCTCCGTGCGCGCCGCCAGGTAGGATTCCAGGTAAAGGCGCTCAGAAACGCTCAGGTCAGGACTGCCACCCTCCAGGCGGATACGCGCCGCCCCCTGCGTGTCTTGCCACCAGCCACGAAGCACAAAGGCGGCCGTAACACAGGCGGTTACGGCCATGAACAGAAGTCCCAGGCGCAGCCACATAACCAGGGTCCGGCCCCGGCCGGGGCGCTCGTCATAGGGGTTCTTGCGGGGGGCAGGTGCAGCCCGCCGCCGGTCGGCGTTAGAACTCACAGAACAATCTCATGCAGTCGTCGAAGGGGTCGCGGCCGGGTCGCCAGCCGGTTGCCCGGCCGGTGAACGAGCCAGGCTGTCCAGATAATCTTGCAGCAAGAAGGCCGCGGCAACCGCGTCCACCCGACCTCGCTGCTGGTGGGCTCGCTGGCCCCGCTCGCGCATACTCTGGCTGGCCTGCCGGGTGGTAAAGCTCTCATCCCACAAGAGGTACTCAAGCTGTAAATGATGCGCCAGATCGGCAGCGTAATCACGCACCCAGGCCGCCAGCGCCCCCTCTTGCCCGTCCAACGGCACCGGCAGGCCAACGACCAGCAGCGTGACGCCCTGTGCCGCGGCAATAGCCGCCATCTGGGCAAAGTCGGCCTGACGCGAACTGCGCTGGATGACGGCATAGGAGCGGGCCAGCGTCCGCGTTTCGTCGCTCAGCGCGACGCCAATGCGCTTTTCACCCAGGTCAAGGGCCATCACCCGGCCGGGAAACGGATCAGGCTGCGAGGTATTCATCATGCCGCACTTTGTAGCACAACTTAACCAAAGTGAGAACTACGTCAGCCCTACGTTAACAATGCCTTCAACTTGCGGCCCAGAAAACCCGGCGCAACATGACCAATTACCTAGCAAACATCACGTGAATTACCAGGCGCAGTACCTAGGTGGGCTGTGTTATAATTCAGGTGATGTCAGCTCAAGCGCAGCTCTCCTTCAGCATTTTGACTGGCCTGGCCGGCACAGCCATTGCCCTGGGTACGATGTTCCTCGTCCTGTGGCAAGCGCCTGGGCAGCGACGCAATCAGCTCATGGCCGCCTATCTGTTGTCGCTGGCCCTGTGGGGCATAGCAGCCCTGGGCATACGCCTGGCTGTGGTCAGTGGGCAAACGCCCGACCCCTATTTTCATGCCGCCGCGTGGCAGTTTGGGCTAGGTGGCTGGCTGTTGTTGGGGTTGGCCCTGTATGAGGGGCAACAGCATCCCAACCGCTGGCTGGTAGCGAGCGGTCTAATCGTGATGGCCACCCTGACAATCGTTTTCGTGCTGGACTTGCAAGGGCGCTCCTACCAGACGCTGACTATTGCCCCAGATGGAAGTTTCACCTACCAGGCGACGCTCCCCGGGCAGGTTGCCTGGCTGCTCCGTATGCTGCCTTATCTGCTGGCCGTCGTCATCTTGTGGCACGCCCGGCAAAAAATCAGCCTGGATTTTTTCTGGGGTGGCTGCTTCATCGCCCTGGGTGGGTTGCTCGGCCGTATCTTCAACCCGCTGCTGCCAGCCTTCTCCCCTGCCTTCATGGCCACCATTGGCGCTATCCTTTTCACCCGTTCCATCCTGCGCCAGAATCTGTTCAACCCGCTGCTAACGCTCAACCAACAACTGGCCGAGAGTGAAGCACGTTACCGCGTCGTATCAGAACTGACCTCCGATTACGCTTACGCTGTTCGTGTGGCGGCCAATGGCCGGCTGCAGATCGAGTGGATTACCGAAGCCTTTACCCGTATCACCGGCTACACCGCCACAGATGTCGAAGCATTCGAGACCTGGCGGCAGTTGGTGCATCCCAACGACCAGGAAATCGCGCTAGAACGGGAACGCGCTCTGGTCGCAGGCCACGGCGACGTCCGCGAATATCGTATCTGCACCAAAGATGGCCAGGTTCGCTGGGTGCGGGAGTATGGCCAGCCAATTATGAGTGAAGATGGCCAGCAGTTGCAGCGAGTGCTGGGCGCCGGCCAGGACGTTACCGAGCGGCGACAGGCGGAAGAGGCGCTTGTGCTCAGCGAGAACAAGCACCGCGTTCTGCTAGACAGCATTGTGCAGCCCACTCTGGCCCTAACACCAGACATGACCATTTATTACTGCAATCAGGCCTACGCCGATCTGGTGGACAGCCAGGCCGAGGCATTGACCGGCCAGAACCTGATTGAGTTGTTTCCCATGTTTGCCCAGACCAAATCCTACACGGCATACTTCGAGGCCATGCGCTCCGGCCGGGCAATGGAAGCCGAAGGAAAAATAGGCGAGCGTTACTGGCTGTCCCACATTTCACCCGCGCCCTGGGGCGTCATTGCCATCGCCGAAGATGTGACCGCCCGGCGGCAGGCAGAAGAAGCGTTGGCCATGGCCAACATGAAATCAGAACTGCTAACCAAGGTGAGCCACGAACTGCGCACCCCCCTAAACGCCATCCTGGGCTACGCAGAAATCCTGCAAAGCGGGTCCAGCAGCCACCCCAGTGAGCGACAGGCAGAGTACCTGTCGCGAATTATCTTCAATACCGAGAAGCTCATTGCGCACGTCAACGGCATGCTTGATCAGGCCCAGATCGAGCTGGGGCAGCTCTTCTTCAACGTTGGCCCCTTCACCCCACACCACCTGCTGCAGGATGTACACGCGGTGCTGGATGTGCTGGCCGAGCAGAAGGGACTTCAGCTAACCAGCGAGGTCAGCCCGGCGATGCCCCCCAAATTGCAGGGTGACTTCGAACGTCTGCGCCAGATCCTGGTTAACCTGGCCGGCAACGCCGTGAAGTTCACAGCTCAGGGCAGCGTTCACATTTGCCTGGAATGGTTAGATGCCGACCACTGGATGATGCAGGTGCGCGATACAGGGCCAGGCATTTCTGAGACGGCGCAAGTGATCATCTTTGATGCCTTTCGGCAGGCCCACCCCATGCAAACGCGGGAGTATGGTGGCGTTGGCCTGGGCCTGTCCATAGTCCGGCAGTTGGTAACCTTGATGGGGGGAGAGATCCGGCTGGAAAGCCGCCTGGAGCATGGAAGCACCTTTCAGGTTATCTTGCCATTTACACCCGTAGAGGAACCGGTGGCGTGAACAACAAACCTCTGGCCCTTATCGTTGAAGACGACGTTGACCTGGCGGCCATTTTTGCCGAAGCATTTGGCGCGGCTGGCTATGAAACTATGGTGCGGTACGATGGGGAGGCAGCGCTGGCAGTGCTGGCCGACCAAATGCCGGCGGTGGTCCTGCTAGACATGCACCTACCGAAATTGTCGGGCGAGGTGGTGCTACGCCACATCCGCGAAGATGCGCGGCTGGCGCGAACGCGGGTGATCATTGCTACGGCGGATGGAACGACAACGGTAGGGTACCCGGCCGAGAAGGCCAACATCGTGCTGGTGAAGCCGGTGCGCTTTCAGCAGCTGCGCCACCTGGCGGCCCGGCTATACCCGGCCGGGGAGTAACCACTCCCACCCAACCACAACACCCCCCTACCCGCCCGTCTCAATCTCCGGCCGGATGCGAACCGGCAGATAGGGCAGCCGGCCAAACCAGTCTGGCCAGACCCGCGCTGTTGGGTAGTCGCGCAGCGGCAATTGCTCATACAGGTAGGTCAGTGCCAGCCCAGTCTCCTGCCCGGCCACCGCTTGCAGCGGCTCCTCCAGTTCCAGGCGGGCCGCCATCAGCCCCTCCCCAATCATCATGAAACTCACCCGTCCCTGGCTATCTACGCCCAACACCTCGCCGCTGTAAAAGTTCAGGCTGCTGGGCACCAGCTCATACCCCGGCCGGATGGATGCCGCCAGCGCTTCATACACCAGGTCATTGGCCTGCGTGGTATCCACCGCCGTACCGTGCAGCTCCGCCCGAATCTCCAGCGCCAGCCGGTCCGTTTGTTCGCCGATGAAATGGGAGTAGGTCTCGTTATAAATCTCCACCACCCGCAGCGAATCTTGCGCCAGGAACTCATTCAGGGTGAGCGACTCGGTCATTTCGGCCAGGGCTACAGCTTGCAGATATTGCAGCACCTGGGCTCGCAGCCGCTCCTGGTCGGCCTGGGTGACGGCCCGGGCCACCCTGGAACCACCGCCGCTGATCGGCTCCAGGTTGCGCACCTCCAACTGCAACCCCAGGCTGCCCTCCACCTTGTTTACCAGGTTGGCCGCCACATTGCCCTGTGGGCCAGGTTCGATGGCCACCACGTCCGCCTCAGCCGTACCGCCCACTACCCCGGGCACCTCCACCGCCTCGGTCACCTGGTAGACGAGACGCGTTCCGGCCGAGGTGCTCACCTGGGTCCCGGCCGGGACCGTCACCGGCTGGTCCAGGCGATTCACAAACAGCACCTGCCCCCGCGCCGGGGCATCGGGCACCTCTACCATGCCCGTCGTCTCCACGTCCGCCTGCCATTCGGCCGTAACAATCAGCAGCCGGCCGGGCACCGACGCCCCACTAAAGTTCACCGAGTCCAGCAGCGGGTCGGCCACCACCTGTTTGCTCACTTGCAGGGGCACCACTTCCGGGCGCAGGGTCAGGGTGGCCCCAGGAACGGTGTAGGCCACACCCGCAAACAGAACGGCCAGGGTGAGGAAAAACAACAAAATGGCCAGGTAACGAACCAGCCACTGCTGCCACCCCGGCCGGGGAGAGGAGCGCCGGTACATTTCCCGCCGGTCGGCGTCATCGGGCAAAGATTTCAGGTGGCCGGCCTGCCCCAGGACGACTTCCGCCCCCGGCCGGGATGGTTTGTGCCGGCGGCGGCGACCCCGCCACCAACCCCGCCGGCTTTGTTCGGCCCGCTCCACCGTGGCAAACACCGGCAGGCCCAACGCCCTGGCCTGCCCCGCCACCCGGCTATCCAGCGTCACCAGGCCCACCTCCAGGCGCAGGCGGTCGGCATGGCGGCGCAGTTGCACCAGGTCCAGCCACTCCACGAGTAAGTCCGCCCCGGCCGGGAGCACCAGCACCACACGTGTTTCACCCACCAGCCAATCCAGGCGGTCACAAATCGAGACAATGTCGTCGTCGTGGTCCAGGTGAATGGCGTGCATGGTTTCCAAAGAGAGTGCGCCAATTACGCGAATCAGGCGGGTGGCAAGGAAGCTTGCCGGAACATCAGCTTAGCGCCTGTTCAACGAGGGCGGGCACCGCGGCCAGCGCCTCTGGCAGTTTGCTGGCGTCGCGGCCACCGGCCTGCGCCAGGTGCGGCCGGCCGCCACCGCCACCGCCCACCATCCTGGCCACTTCGCGCACCAGGTCGCCAGCCTTCACGCCGCGCTTCACCAGGTCATCGGTCACGGCGGCCACAATTACCGGCCGCTCATTGTGCACCGCCGCCAGCACGGCCACCCCGCTGCCAAGCCGCTCACGGAAGCGGTCGGTCATGAAGCGCAGGCCATCGGCGTCAGCACCGTTCACCTCGGCCGCGAGCAGCGGCACGCCGGCCACGGTCTGAACCTGGGCCATAAGCACCGCAAACTGGCCAAGAAGTACCTGGCGGCGCAGTTGCTCCACTTCCTTCTGCAACCCCTTTTGCTCCGCCAACAACGCTTCCAACCGGTTTTCCACCTCAGATAGGGGAGCGTTCAGACGTTGGGCCAGCCGGTCCAGGGTTTGCATGCGCTGGGTAACCAGTTCGTAGGCCGCCCGGCCGGTCACTGCCTCCACGCGCCGCACGCCAGCCGCAACCGCCCCCTCACTGACAAAACGGAACGGCCCGATGTCACTGGTCTCGTGCACGTGCAGTCCGCCGCACAGCTCAAAGCTGTAAGGGTTTTGCGGGTCGCCAATCTTGATGGTACGCACCACGTCACCATACTTCTCGCCAAAGAGCGCCATCGCCCCGGCCGCGACCGCCTCTTTTTGGCCCATGTACTCAACAGCAACGGGCAGGTTACGCAGCACGGTATTGTTGATGGACGCTTCGATTTGGGACAATGTCTGCCCATCTACCGCCTGGCTGTGGGTGAAGTCAAAGCGCAGCCGATCGGGTGCCACCAGGGAACCAGCCTGGGTAACGTGCGTGCCCAAATGGCGGCGCAGTTCGCGGTGCAGCACATGGGTGGCCGTATGGTTACGGCGAATGTCGGCACGCCGCTGGTCATCCACTTCCAGCCGGGCCATCTGCCCAACGCTTAGGCGACCAGCCTCAACCTGGCCCACGTGCACAATCAGGCCGGGCGCCGGCCGGGTCACCTGTGTCACCTGTAGGACCCCCTGGCCCTGAACCACAACCCGGCCGGTGTCACTCACCTCGCCGCCCGCTTCCACATAGAAAGGCGTCGCTGTGGCGACCAACTCCACCTTGTCGCCCCTGGCCACCGAGTTCACCCGCTCGCCATCGCAGATCAGGGCCACGATTTCCGCTTCCAGCGTTGGCTCGCCATAGGGGTCATAGTTAACGCCTTCGTCAGGCAGCCGCCCGCCGGCCAAAAGCATGTCACGGACACTGCTGTACACATTTTGCGCGGTGTCATACTCGCCAAAAGCACCGCTGCCGCTGGCCGCCGCATGGGCATCGCGCGCCGCCTGGAAACCCGCCTCATCCACGCCAAAGCCATGTTCTGCCGCCACGTCCCGCGTGATTTCTAGCGGCAGGCCATGCGTGGCATACAGGTTAAAGGCGACGTCGCCGGGAATTTCGCGCCGGCCAAAGTTATGCATGACGTCCAGAATGCTTTCCAACTGCGCCAGTGAGGCGTCCAGAGTACGGGCAAAACGCTGCTCCTCCTGCGCCAATGTGTGCAAGATAAAATCCCGCCGGTTTTGCAGCTCCGGATAGACATCGCCCATTTCATCGATGTATACCTGGGCAATTTCGCCCAGGAACGGCTCGCTGAAGCCAATCTTGCGGCCAAACCGGGCCGCGCGGCGGATGATCATGCGCAGGACGTAGCTGCCACCAACGTTGCCCGGCAGGACGCCATCGCCAATGAGGAAGGTTGCCGCCCGGCCGTGGTCAGCAATGACCCGGTAGCCCGTCTCGTGCGCCACGCGCGCCTGCGGGTCGTCGCCCAACAAGACCTGGACGCGGTCCATGGCGGCGGCAAAGAGGTCGGTGTGGTAGTTCACCAGTTTTTGCTGCAGCACGCCGGTAATGCGTTCCAATCCCATGCCGGTGTCTACGCCGGGCTTGGGCAGCGGCGTGCGCTGCTCGTCCGCGTCCTGGTTAAACTGCATAAAGACCAGGTTCCAAACTTCCAGCCAGCGATCACAGCCGTTGTCCAGCTCCAGGCGACAGTCAGGCTCGCCGCAGGTGCAGTAATCCGTGCCCCAGTCGTAGTGGATTTCGCTGGTGGGGCCGCAGGGGCCAACGTCGCCCATCATCCAGAAGTTGGTTTTGTCACCCATGCGTACAACGCGCCCGGCCGGGACGCCAACATCCTCAATCCAATAGCCGTAGGCGTCATCATCGCTGGTGTGAACGGTGTACCACAGGCGCTCCACCGGGATGCCACACACGCGGGTCAGATACTCATAGGCATAGCGGATAGCATCTCGCTTGAAGTAATCGCCAAAGGAGAAGTTGCCCAACATCTCAAAGAAGGTATGGTGGCGCGGTGATGGCCCAACATTTTCCAGGTCGTTGTGTTTGCCCTGGACCCGCATACACTTCTGCGCCGTGGCCGCTCGCTTGTAGGGGCGGGTTTCTTTGCCCAGAAAGGTATCGACAAACTGGTTCATGCCGGCGTTGGTGAAGAACAGGGTGGGGTTGTCGCGCATGGGCAGCGGCGAACTGGCCACCACGGTATGGCCCATTTCCTGGAAAAAGTCCAGGAAAGATTGGCGGATTTCTTTGCTTGTTTTGGGTGTTGCGATTGACCTCATGTGCCTCTCTCTCTTGTGAAATTCGTCGCGGAATTTTACCGCAGAGTACGCCAGAAATAAAAAACCGCCAGACCGAAGCTTGTTCAGTCTGGCGGTTCCTCGCCTGGGGGTGTTGAATTGGCAACTCAGGCAAACCGTCTAACCAGACTGATGGGCTGGCTAGCGGCGGCGGCCTCGTTATAGGAGTCGTGAGTTGCGGTTCGTTGAATCATGGTGAAAATAGTAGCAGACCCGGCCGGGAAAGTCAACGTTCTAGTTCCGCGGTGCCGCGGACACTTGCCCGGCACCGGACACCCGACGAGGCAAACCAATGACACAAGGAGATATAAACATGCGCCCCAGACTACGCGATTTAGGCATCATCATCGGCACCTATCCCCCCGGCCGGGAGAATGCCATCACCGACGTGCCCGGGGTACAGGTTGGCCACACCACCCTCATCTACGACCAGCCGCGCACCGCGCGCACCGGCGTCACCATCATCCTACCCCGGCCGGAGAGCGAGCACGACGATCATGTTTTTGCCGGCTACCACCAGCTCAACGGCTGCGGCGAAATGACCGGTATCGCCTGGCTTCAGGAATCGGGCACCCTCACCTCCCCCATCGCCCTCACCAACACCCACCAGGTCGGCACCGTCCACGATGCGCTGGTCAACTACGCCATCCAGCAGTACGGCACAGGTACCTTCCACCTGTCGGTGGTGGCCGAAACGTGGGACGGCTGGCTCAACGACGCCGACGCCTTTCACCTGACCCAGGAACACGTCTTCGCGGCCATACGCGCCGCCCGGGGCGGGCCGGTGGCCGAGGGCAATGTGGGCGGCGGCACCGGCATGATTTGCCACGACTTCAAAGGGGGTATTGGCACCGCCTCGCGCCAGCTCCCGGCCGGGTACATCCTCGGCGCACTGGTGCAGAGCAACTACGGTCACTACTCGCGCAGCCTGCTGCGCGTGGATGGCGTGCCTGTGGGGCGCGAAATCCCACCGTCGCTGGTGCCCACCCCCTTCAACAGCCCCCCGGCCGGGAACTCCATCATCGTCATCCTGGCCACCGACGCCCCACTGCTGCCTTGCCAATGCCGGCGACTGGCCCAACGGGCCACCATCGGCCTGGCCCGCACCGGCTGCGTGGGGCACAACGGCAGCGGCGACCTCTTCCTGGCCTTTGCCACCGGGAACCATCTCCCGGCCGGGGCCGATGCCGCGCTACCCCTGCAAATGCTGCCCAACCACCACCTGAACGACTTCTTCGAAGCTGCTGCCGAAGCGGTGGAAGAAGCCGTGCTAAACGCCCTGAGCGCGGCCGAGACGATGACCGGCTGGCAGGGTCGCACCGCCTACGCCCTGCCCCTGGACGAGCTCCAGCGCATCATGCGCCGCTATGGGCACAGCGCCGCAGCGGCAGGCTTGCCACAGAGGTAGCGGCACACCCTCATGTCGGAGAACAGGGCTAAGGTTCGGCCGTTGCTCCGTCGGCCGGGGTAGCCGTGGCGGCCGGCTCCGTGGTTGCTTCGGGCGTGGCTGTGTCGCCGGCCGGGTTGGTAGCTTCCGGCACGGGCGTCTGCGCCGGCGTTGCCGTAGCCGGCGGGCGGGGCGTGGGCGTTTTGAATGGCGCCGTCACAATCTCAACGGTACTCACCCGGCCGGGTTCCACCTCGACAAACGCTTCATACGCCACCCCTTGCACCGTCAAGAGAATGCGGTACCGGCCGGGACGTACATCCCCCACCACAAAATTCTCGGCCAGCCGATCATCCGGGTTGATAAAATGCAGCGGGTCATCCAGGTAGCTCCAGGTCACGTAGGTCGATGGCCCGGCCGCCGTAATCTGCACCCCCTGCCAGGGATGCCCGGCCGGGTCCAACAACCGCCCGGCAATCACCCCATTCTCGCCGCGCGGCGGCAGCCACAACGCCGGATTACGGGTCATGGTGAACTCATTACCCCCCAAGCGCACCTCCAGGTGTAGATGGGGAGCCGTGGCCGCCCCGCCCACACCCACTTCTACCACCGGCTGCCCCTGCGTCACGTGGTCGCCCACCGCAACCATGAAGTTCAACACGTGCCCATACAACACATACACCGGCTGCCCCTGCCACTGCTCATCCAGCTCAAGCACCAGCAGGTGGCCATACCAGTCGCAGCGCCAGCCATACAGTTCGCCATAATCATCCTGGGCCACCACCACCGTGCCATCGGCCACCGCCAGCACTGGCGTGCCCAGCCCGCCGGCAATGTCTACCCCGTTGTGCAGCAAGTAGCGCTCGCCGCCATCATAGCCATAGGGATAGCTGCTGTTCAGGCGAATGGCGTCGTCGGTACGCAGCGGCGGGCCAAACCAGAAATGGGGGCTGAACCCGGCCGGGTCGGGTGTAGGCCACGGCGCAGCCCCCAGGTAATTGCGATTGTAAATGGGCTTCTCCGGCCGGGGGTCTGGGCAGGTGCGGTCGACCGGGGTGGCGCTGGGCAGCGGCGTCGCCGTATTCGTCGGCCGGGTGGTTGACGTCGCCCGCGGCGTCGCCGTCGGCAGGGCAGTCGCCGTGGCCGTTGGGCTGGGTGTCTGGCTCGGCGTAGCGGTCGCCGTAGCCGGCGGGGCGGTTGGCGTGCCCGTTGGCTCGCTGATCATCGCCGCCGGTACAGCCGCCATGGTTGGCGACCCGCTGGCCCCGGCCCCCGGCCGGGACCACCACATCATCAAGGCTACCGGCAAAAACACCAGAAGGAAGAAGGCAAAAAACTGTGGGCGACGAATGTGCATCGTTTGGACAAACCGAAAATCAGAATCATTTGGTCAGGCAAACCAGAGCCAGCCTGCCAGCAAGGCCCTGATTGTCTATCACCCCTGCATTGCCGTCAAGCGCCCAAAGCGCAGGAGCGCCAGCGTTGCCCAGGCGTACACGGGCCAGCGCCTGGGCGTTGGGCACTGTGGACCGGCCTATGCTATAAATGTGCCAACCCGGCCGGGAACACCCCGAACAACAGACAACAGACAACGAACCCGGCCAATGGGAAGCACGCCATGCTTGTCTACGACATCGAGAACCTGACCAAGCGGTATGCCGGGCAGGCCCAGCCGGCCAATGATGACCTCAGTTTGCAGGTCCCGGCCGGGGAGATCTTTGGCCTGCTGGGTGACAACGGCGCCGGCAAGAGTACCCTGGTGCGGCAAATGGTTAACCTGCTGCGGCGCACCAGCGGCAGCATCCGCCTTTACGGCCGCGAAGTTCAGAGCGACCCTCTCTTTGTGGCCCTCAACGTGGGCTACATGCCCCAAAGTGGCCGTTCGCTGAACAACCTGACCGTGGGCGAGGCACTCTACTTCACCGCCCACCTGCGCGGCCTCAGCCGCCCCGCGGCCCGGCAAGAGCGTGACCGGCTGCTGGCGCTGTGGCAGATCGAAGCCCTGCGCAGCCAGCCCACCAATCGCCTCTCCGGCGGGCAGGGGCGGCTGCTGCAGTTGGCCGTGGCCATGGCCGGCTCGCCGCCCGTTCTTATCCTGGACGAACCCACCAACGACCTGGATCCGCAGCGGCGCGCCCTGGTCTGGGAAGTCATCCGCCGCCAAAATCGTGAACAAGGTACAACCATTTTCTTCATCACTCACGACGCTATCGAAGCGGAGAAGGTCATCCAGCAGGTGGGCATTATGCACCAGGGGCGGTTGGTGGCCGTGGGCAAACCGGGCATCCTCAAGCAGGCTGTGGACCAGCAGTTGCGCCTGGAGCTGTTCTTCGCCCCGCAGCACCCGCCCACCCTCCCGGCCGGGACGAACCCCCGCGAACTGGCTCCCGGCCGGTGGCTGCTCTACCTGGAACGCCACCAGGTCCAGCAAACCCTGGACAGCCTCGACCTGAGCCAACTGGACGACTTCCGCCTGCACACCGCCACCCTGGAGGACCTCTATCTACACTACGCCAATGCCCAGTCCCAACCCCGTAATCCGTAACGCATCCAACCCATTCCGTCGAAGACCACCAGCGCTCCTCACCCCTTCACCCCCTCTCTCCCATGAACCACCGCCGCCCCCCATCCCTCCCCAACCAGCTAAGCGACCTCTTTCTTGTTGAGCTAACCAGTTACCGCTGGGCGTGGCGCAGCATGGTCATCACCGGCATGGTTGCGCCGCTGACCTTTGTGGTAGCCATGGGCATCTTCGCCCGCGACAGCGGCCCGGAGGCGCTCAGCTACGTCCTCGTCGGTAACATCGTTCTCTCCCTCATGTTCGAGACACTCAACCGGCTGGCCAGCCACTTCGCCTACATCCGCTTTGCCGGCACGCTAGATTACTTCGCCACCCTGCCCATCCACCGCCTGTCGCTGATTCTGGCGGCGGTGCTGGCCTTTTTGCTGCTCTCCCTGCCGGCGCTGGCCGTTACCATTCTGGGCGGCGCGCTGCTGCTGCGCGTGCCCATCCACCCCCACCCGCTGCTGCTGCTGGTCATTCCCCTGGCGGCCATGCCCCTGGCCGGCTTCGGCGCGCTCATCGGCACCAGCGCCCGCACCCCCGAGGAAGCTGGTTCTCTCAGCACCCTATTCACCCTGCTGCTGTTGGCGCTGGGACCGGTCCTCATCCCTCCCGGCCGGTTGCCGCCGCTGTTGGCCACCCTGGGCTGGTTCAGCCCGGCTACCTACGCCGCCTCTGCCCTGCGCCAGGTACTTATCGGCCCCCTCACCGGCCGGGTGCTGCTAGACCTGTTGGTGCTGTCCGGCTTCACCCTGCTCGCCTTCTGGCTGGTGGCGCACAAGATGGACTGGCGTCAGACCTAACCCGCCACGCCAACAGCCCAAGCCCCACACCATACGGGAACCCACACAAAGATAAAGTAGTGATCCGCCCCCTTACCCTGGCGGCCCGGCCGGTGCAACTGGCGGGCGCAACAGCCGTAATGTACTATATAACCAGGTCAGGTTACGTTAAAATGGGTCAAACGCCCGCATCCGTCGGGCGAGCGGAGGAAGACCATGGAACCCCTAGTTGGTTTCGTACTACTTCTATTTGTCGTGCTGGCGATTGGTATGTTCATGTCCATGCGCGATCGGAAGAACAAAGAGCGTATCGATACGGAAATCCGGCGCGTTGGGGGCGAGCCGCTTGAGATCGCGTTCAAATTCGTTGGCTACGATCGAGACAACCAGCACTACAACGTGCAGTTCACCGATATCCTTGGACGCAAGCATGAGACACGCTGCAAAGTGAATGTGTGGAACAGCAACCTCTTCTGGCAGCAAACACCCGCAGAATTACTGAGCGACCTACCTGCGGCAGACGAACGTTGGAGCCGGCTCAGGGATGATCCGGCCAGCTCGAAAGAGCAGATCATCAGCGACCTGGTTGCGGAAAACGAAAGGCTGCGTGAACAACTCCTGCATGCCGGGCCGGTAAACGGCAGCATAAGACAGGCCAAGGAATAGCATTAAGGGTCCGCCCAAAATCAACTTTGGACTTTCCGTCCGTAGTAACCGCTTTAGCGGTCTGCACGGCTGAAGCCTTTACTACAAACCTAATTGCGAGCGAATCGTAAGCGCCCACACCTATTGCCGCCAGCATCAAGGCAAATAACTCAGCGGGTCGTAGCGGTTGCGGTTATAGCGAATCTCAAAATGCAGATGTGGCCCCGACGAACAACCGGTGTTGCCCGACGCGCCAATCAGGTTGCCCTTGTTCACCACCTGCCCCGGATAAACGTTGATGCCACTCAGATGGGCGTAAAACGTCTCGTAACCGTTGCCGTGGTTGATAACAATCAGGTTGCCGTAGCAGTAAGGGCTCCAGGCGGCATACGTCACCGTGCCGGAGTCGGCCGCATACACCCCTGAGCCTTCGACCAGAGCAATGTCCAGTCCTGGGTGGCCATACCAGTAATACTGCGAGATGTTCCGGCCGGAGACGGGCCAGATGAAGCTGCCGGTGCCCAGGTTGGCCACGTACAGCCCTTGCAGCGCCTCGGACGAGCCGGAACCGTTTGACGAGCGAATGACCACTGGCGGCTCCCAGAAAAACGCCTCGCGCACCGCGCCGGGCAGCACAATCTGCGAATCCGGCTGCAAACGGTAGGGGAACTCCAGGTTGTTGGGGGCGTAGGCGATAATATCCTCCACCGGGATGTCGAACGCCGCGGCCAGCCCTTCCAGCGTATCCCCTTCCACCACATCGTGCAGCACCCCATCGATGGGCAAAATGGTCAGTACCGCACCGGCTTGCAGCATGCCGGCGTCGCTGCTCAGAAAGGCGTTGCCGCCCAGCAGCGTCTCTTCTTTGATGCCGAACTGCTGGGCAATGCCAATGGCCGTGTCACCGGCCTGCACGGTGTAGGTGATGAAGCTGTGCTGCGGCAAGGCCGGTTTGTAGGTGATGGCCACCGGGTTAGGCACCAGGCTGCTGTCGGTCAGGATGGGGAGTTCGCTAAGGCTGTAGCCGCTGTCGTCGACCCCGGCCGGGGCGGGCACAGCCAGCGTCGTCGTTTCTTCTGCTTCCAGGTCAACCGCGGTGGTGGGGTCCCCGGCCGGGGCATCCGGCCGGAACAAACCACGCAACGACCCGCTCCGGCTCCCCAGAACAAACAAAATGGCCACGAGCAGCAAAACCAGATACCCCCCAAGACGCTGCCAGCCATGATTTCCATCATTCATAGAATCCTCACACCTCGTTGCCAGAGGACCGTCGCCCACGCCGGCCCCGCCCAAAGGCAGAAACCTGGCCACCGCGCCGGCAGCCCTTCCACGGCCACAAGCGAGCCATCCTACCACATTTTGGGGGCAACAAAAAACGGGCCAGGAGAACCCTGGCCCGCCTTCTCAGGATGCGTTCATTATGGAAAGCGGTCTACCAGACCAGGCCGCACCGCGTCCCGGCCGGTGGCCCGCCTAAATCATATCCTTGGTCAGCGTCTCCAGGAACTCGTAATTGTCCTTGGTATTGCGCATACGCTGCAGCACCGCCGCCGTGGCGCTGGTGATGTCATAGCCCGGCGTATCCATCAGGTGGGCCAGCATCCGGCGCATGGTATAGACCCGCGCGAGCTCATCACCAGACAACAGCAGCTCTTCCCGCCGCGTGCTCGACCGCTCAATATCGAAGGCCGGGAAGATGCGGCGCTCCTGCAAACGGCGGCTCAGCAGCAGTTCCATGTTACCGGTGCCCTTAAATTCCTCGTAGATGACGTCGTCCATGCGGCTGCCGGTGTCCACCAGGCAGGTGGCGATAATCGTCAGACTGCCCCCTTCTTCCAGGTTACGCGCCGCGCCAAAGAAGCGCTTGGGCGGATACAGCGCCGACGGGTCCAGACCACCAGACAGCGTCCGGCCACTGGGGGAAACAGTCAGGTTATAGGCCCGCGCCAGGCGGGTAATGGAATCTAGCAGGACGACCACGTCCCGGCCGGATTCCACCAACCGCTTAGCCCGTTCCAACGCCATCTCCGCCACCATGCAGTGATTGCGCACCGGTTCATCGAAGGTCGAGCTAATTACCTCCCCTTCCACCGAACGGTCCATATCGGTCACTTCCTCCGGCCGCTCGCCAATCAGGGCCACAATCATGTGTACATCGGAGTAGTTCTCCGAAATCCCGTTGGCAATATCCTTCAGCACCGTCGTCTTACCCGCTTTTGGTGGCGATACAATCAGGCCACGCTGACCGCGCCCGATCGGCGCTACCAGGTCCAACATGCGGGTAGACAAGATGTGCGGCCGGGTTTCCAACTTAATCTTGACCTGCGGGAAGATTGGCGTCAGCCGCTCAAAGCGGGGGCGCCGCTTGGCCAGGTCGGGGTCCATCCCGTTGATCGATTCCACGCGCAGCAGGCTGTGGTATTTCTCATTTTCCTTGGGCACGCGCACCTGGCCAATAATCATATCCCCGGAGCGCATCCCCAGGCGGCGAATCTGTGAATTCGACACATAAATGTCATGGGGTGAAGCGTGGAAGTTGCGGTCGGTCCGCAAGAAGCCCATTGGCTGTTTGTCGTCTTCCACAATCTCCAGCACGCCACCGCGAAACTCCAGCCCTTGCTGCTGCGCATGGGTACGCATAATGCCAAAGACCAGGTCCTGTTTCTTCATCGTGCTAAAACCCGGCACCCCAATCTCGCGCGCAATATCGCGCAGCTCCACCAGCCGTTTCGATTCTAGTTCTGCAATATCCATCTGTAATTCTCCATAATGACGCATCTCATCGCGTAAACGTTCAGTGGGCCGGAAAGGTCTCGTGAGCGCCCATAATGAGCAAATTTGTGGCAGCACAACCTGTCAGCACTAAACGGTTACCTCATGGCTAAACAAGGCCACCTGGCCAGGCCCAAGCCCGCACCGGCAAGCCTGCTGTTCTCAACCCGTATGCCCCCCAGCAGTTGATTTGTACTTCAAATTGTCTCTTTCTGGCCGGTGTTTTCGTGCTCCCGAATCACGGTCCTATGATAGACAACACCCATCGGCGACAGCAAACCCGACAGCCTGTCTATATCTTTTTAGTTACGTTCGCAAATGGGAGCAACCTTCGTGAATTTGCCGTTCAGCATTGGAGCGTATCGCGGCAAAGTATTGTTTGTATAAAGATGGGGAGTCTTGTTCGTTGGCGATGACTGACAACGTTTGTATTCGTTGCGCCCCAATCGCCCAATCCACTTGAGGTGATAGACTGACAATCATTCTCGGCAAGGGAAGTATAGCAGTTACACCAGCCAGCGTCAATTTTTCGGTTGGTCGCCGGTCAACCCGGCCGGGTACGTTACTCCGCGGCAATGAAAGCCTCTAGCTGCTCCACAAGTTTGCGGTTGCCAATATACAGCGGCACCCGCTGGTGCAGCGCGGTAGGCACAACATCCAGGATCGAAGAAGACCCATTGGAAGCATACCCGCCCGCCTGTTCGGCCAGGAAGGCCAGCGGCGCGGCTTCATACAGCAGCCGGATCTTGCCCTGCGGCTTGCGCTTCTCGGCCGGATAGGCAAAAACGCCGCCACCCAGCAAATTACGGTGGAAATCGGCCACCAGTGAGCCAATGTAACGCTCGGAGAGCTGGAAGGGCTTGGCCGGCATCGTCTCCACGCCTTGCAGCCAGCGCACGAACTTCTGCACGCCAGGCGTCCATTGCGTGTAGTAGGCATGGTTAACACTGTAGTAGCCCGGCGGTTCGGGCAGCCGGATATCCTCATGCGAAAGCAGAAACTCGCCAATCTCCGGGTCCAGAGTAAAACCATGCACACCCTGGCCGGTGCTGTAAACCAGCATGGTGCTGGAGCCATAAAGCACATACCCAGCGGCAACCAGGTCCCGCCCCGGCTGCAAGGCATCCTCTAACCGGCCGCGTTTGTCATGGTCCAGGCAGCGATAGATGCCAAAGATGGTGCCGATGCTTACGTTTACGTCGATGTTGGCCGACCCGTCCAGGGGATCGTACACCAGCACGTAGCTGCCTTTCTCAAACTGGGGCGGGATGTGAATGACCTCCTCGTGCTCTTCCGAGGCCATGAGGCAGAGCCGGCCGGTGTGGTCGCACAGCCGGAAGATGACGTCGTCGGCGAAGACGTCCAGCTTTTGCTGCACTTCGCCCTGAATATTGGTCGATCCGGCCCGGCCCAGGATGTTGGCCAACCCGGCGCGGTTGGTCTTGCTGGCAATGACCTTGGCCGCCAGGGCAATGTCGTAGAGTAGATTGGTAAACTCGCCTTTGGCGGTACGGGGTTGGTTTTCTAGAATGAAGCGCTCAATGGTAACAATCTTCTGCATCAGGACTCCTCGCGAATCGGTATAGCTAGCAAATTCAGGGAAGCAGCTCAGGGTTGGGAATGGACAAATGGAAAGCCAGGGCGGCCCCGGCCGGGGCCGCCACCACGTTTATAGCAGGATGGCCACAAAATAGGCAAATGCCACCGACCAGATAAGACTGTCGATGCGATCCAGCGCCCCGCCGTGGCCGGGCAAGAAAGTGCCAGAGTCTTTAACCCCCGCTTCGCGCTTCAGCAGGGAGATACCCAGGTCCCCGGCCGGGCTAACCACCGAAGCCAACAGCCCCAGCACCAACGCCGGCAGCCAGGCAACGCCCAGCGGGAACGACAGCCCCACCGTGAACAATGTTCCCAGCACAATGCCCCCCACATAACCTTCAACCGTCTTGTTTGGGCTTAGCCGGGGCGACAACTTGTGCCGGCCCATGCTCTTACCCACCACAAACGCCCCCGAATCCGCGATCCACGTCCCCAACATAGCCAGCATCGTCCACTGAATCGGGAACTCCGGCACGCCGCGCACCCGGAAGAAGTAGCTGCCCACGCCGCCCAACAGCAGCACGCCGCCGGCCGTGGCCAGCCAGTCCAGCGGGACCGTCTCACTCAACCGCCGCTCGTACAGCCACAGGGCATAACACATGGGCAAAAAGACGGCCAGCAAAGTCAGCGGGGCAAACAAGTTCAGGTCCGGCCACTGGCCATCAACCAACATCACACCCACCAACGGCAGAAAAAGCCAGGGCGATACCCGCAGCTTCAGCCGCTTCATCAGCTGGGTGTACTCCATCGCCCCCAGCAGCAGCAGCAAAAAGACCGGCACAAAGTAATACAACCCGCCCAGGTAGATGAGAAAAAGCCCCAAAGGGCCTAGCGTGAAAGTAACAATGATCCGTTGGAGAAGCATAGCGACAACCGTATCTGGCTGGTCATGGCCTGGGCAAACGCCTCATGCTCAGGTACTCTCCGGCAGTGCGCCGAATCTTCGCTCCCGATGACTGTACTCTAGCAGCGCATCATACAACTCTTCGCGCCCAAAGTCTGGCCAGTAGGTTGGCGTGGCAAACAGCTCAGCATAGGCCGCCTGCCAGATCAGGAAATTGCTGATCCGCAGCTCACCACTCGTGCGAATCACCAGGTCGGGGTCTGGCAAACCACAAGTAAACAGGTAAGAACTAAACAACTCTTCCGTCAACATCTCCGGCGCAATACCATCCGCCAGAATCTGCTGCACGGCGTGCAGAATTTCCGCCCGGCCGCCATAGTTAAAGGCCACGTTCAAAATGAGCCGGTTGTTGTCCTTCGTCTTCTCAATCCCCCGTCGCACTTTGTCTTGCAGCGTCGGGTCGATCCCGTTCAAATCCCCCAGGTGGTGCAGGCAAACGCCCTGGTCATGCAGCTCGTCCAACTCCTGATCCAGCGCCCTGGTAAAAATCTTCATCAGGCCGCTGATCTCGCTCTCCGGCCGGTCCCAATTCTCAGTCGAAAAAGCATAGATAGTCAAAATCTGCACGCCGAATTCAACACAGGCGTTAATGATACGGCGTAGATTCTCTGCCCCGGCACGATGCCCGGCCACACGCGGAAGACCGCGCTGCCGCGCCCAGCGACCGTTGCCATCCATAATGATGGCTACGTGCCGGGGCAAAACCTCAATAGCTGCCAGATCGAGCGCTTTCTTCTTACGCCGTGCCATACAAACTACACTTCCATCACTTCGGCTTCTTTCTTCTTGCCCAAATCATCCGCTTCGCCAACATATTTGTCAGTCAGCTTCTGCAAATCCACCTCGCCCTTTTTGAATTCGTCTTCGGAGATCGCACTCTCCTCCTTCAATTTACGGAGGTCAGTGAGTACATCCCGCCGCACGTTACGAATCGCCACCCGCGCCTCTTCTACCCGACCACCAATGTGCTTCCTCAACTCACGCCGCCGCTCTTCTGTCAGCATGGGGATATTCAGCCGGATGATTTTGCCGTCGTTATTAGGGGTCAGCCCCAGGTCAGACTTGTTGATTGCCCGTTCAATCGCCTTCAAACTGCCAAGGTCGAAGGGACGAATGCCCAACTGCTGCGGTTCAGGGACAGACACCAAAGCGACCTGGTTGAGGGGCATTTCAGCGCCATACAGCTCTACCACCAGTTTATCCAGCAAGTGGGGTGACGCCCGGCCGGTGCGAACAGCCGCCAAATCTTCCTCCAGCGACTTGATAGCCCCACGCATACGCTTCTCACCGTCGGTCAAGAAATCCAGGATCATCGTTACCTCCCTACATCAGCACAGCTCACCACCGGCAGCAAGACACAATGACAGCTACGTCTCCCGTTCAAAATGGTCAATCCGCGTGCCCACCGACTCACCCATGATGAATCGCCGCACGCTGCCTTCCTGCCACAGATTCAACACCACAATTGGCATATCATTATCCATGCACAGCGAAATTGCCGTGCTGTCCATCACCCGCAGGCGCAAATTGAGAGCATCAATATACGAAATCCGGTCAAAGCGCCGCGCATTGGGATTCTTCACCGGGTCATCATCATAAATAGCATCCACCTTCGTGGCCTTAATGAGCACATCCGCCCCAATCTCCATGGCCCGCAGCGCCCCGGCCGAGTCAGTCGTGAAGTAAGGGTTGCCCGTTCCGCCACCAAAAATAACCACCCGCCCCTTCGCCAGATGGCGCTTGGCCCGCAAGCGAATATAAGGCTCAGCCACCGTGCGCATCTCTATCGCCGTCTGCACCCGCGTCGGCACCCCCGTCCGTTCCAGCGCATCCTGCAAAGCCAGAGCATTCATCACCGTCGCCAGCATCCCCATGTGGTCCGCTGTTGGCTGCTCCATACCCTGCTCAATACCTACTGAACCACGCCACAGGTTCCCCCCGCCAATCACAACCGCCACCTCAACCCCCAGCGAAAAGATCTCCTTCACAACCTCAGCGATTTCAGCCGCACGCATCGGATCAATGCCAAAACCATCGGGACCAGCCAACGCTTCGCCCCCCATTTTCAGTAAGACACGTCGGTACTGCGGTTGTTCCATACGAATTATCGCTCCGTATCAAAGAGAGTCGGTTGTCAAGAAACACAGTTGCCAAGAGGGTCGAGGTGCCCATACAAACACCTCGACCCCCAGACGATCAGTCCAACTAATCCTCGCCCAACTCGTAGCGAGCAAAACGGCGGACCACGATGTTCTCGCCCAGGACGCTAATCGCCGCCTGCACCAGATCATTCACCGTCCGCTCTTCATCCTTCACAAAAGGCTGCTCCAGCAGACATTGCTCTTTATACAACTTCTCCACCCGTCCGCTAACAATCTTCTCGACAATGTTTGCCGGCTTGCCTTCATCCAACGCTTCCGTGCGGATCCGCTCCAGTTCGACCGCGGGTACCTGGTCACGGCTAACATAAGTGGGGCTCATGGCCGCAATGTGCAGCGCCAGCTCATGGGCCAACTCCAGGAAACGCTCATTCTTTCCCACGAAATCCGTTTCGCAGTTCAGCTCCAGCATCACGCCAACACGATTACCAGGATGGGCGTACATCTCAATGACCCCTTCCTTGGCCTCACGTTCCGCCCGCTTGGCCGCCTTAGCCAAACCCTTCGCCCGCAGCTCCTGCAGCGCCTTCTCAAAGTCGCCGTCATACGCTTCGAGCGCTTTCTTGGCATCCAAAACACCAGCGCCGGTCTCATCGCGCAGTTCTTTGACCATGGCTGTGGTAATCTTCATCGCTTATTCAGTCTCCTCATCATCATCGTCGATGTCAACGTCTTCAAAATCATCGTCATCACTGTCATCGGCATCTTCGTCAAGTTCAGTCACTCGGAGCTTGGCCAGTGTGGCTTCGCCGAGCAGCTTCTCATCTTCCAGGTCTTCCATGCCGTCAAAGTCATCGTAATCCCGGCCATACTCATCCAGGTCGCTCTCCGCCTCGGCCATCGTCTCTTTGCGCATGGCCAACCCTTCCAGCGACGCATCGGCCATCTTGCCAATAATCAGCTTGATCGCCCGGATGGCGTCATCATTCGAAGGAATGACATAGTCGATCGGGTCAGGGTCACAATTGGTGTCCACCATGGCGATGATGGGAATCTTGAGCTTGTTCGCTTCTTGAATAGCCGTCTCTTCGTTCTGCACGTCAACAATGAAGAGGAGATCCGGCAGCTGCGTCATGGTGCGGATACCGCCCAGGCGCAGATTTAGCTTATCAATTTCGCGTTCCAGCGTCAGGCGCTCTTTCTTCTTTAACAGCGCAAACTCGCCGGCGTCGCGCCGCGCTTCCAACTTGTTCAGGTATTTGATACGCTGCCGGATGGTCTGCCAGTTTGTGAGGGTGCCGCCGAGCCAACGCTCATTGACATAGGGTTGGTGCCCACGGCTTGCCTCGCGGGCGATGGTGTCCTGGGCCTGGCGCTTGGTGCCCACAAAGAGGATGGTGCCACCTTCCGCGACAACATCGCGCACCAGGTTGTAAGCATCCTCAATCATCATGATCGTCTGTTGCAGGTCCAAGATATGGATGCCATTACGCTCGGTGAAGATGTAAGGCTTCATTTTGGGGTTCCAACGACGGGTACGGTGTCCGAAATGCACGCCAGTTTCCAGCAGTGCTTTCATTGAAACAACGGCCATAGGGGTATTCTCCTTTGTAGTGTGTTTTTCCTCCATGCTCCTCACGCGCACCAGAACCTATCAGGCCAGTGGTGCCACCAGCCATTTTTCGGGGGAGACAGCCGTACATAGCGGCTGGTTGAAAGATGGCCAAACAGCACCAGATAGGCACACCTGGTTTTGTCAGAGCATGTGTGAATTTTGCTGTTAAGAGACAGCCTGGGAATTATAGCGAAAGTGAAAGAATACGCAAACGCCCCTACTTCCAGCGCGTCAGGATATTTTCACGCTGGAAGGCCCGAATGCTAATGTAACCCAGCACTATGTCCAGCACCAGCACAACTGCCCCCAGGAGAATTACCATCGTACTGTCTAGCAGGACCACCCCTATGGACTGCCCAATGATGATCATGATAATCGGCAGCATCACCACCATGGACAACTGCTCGGCGACCCGCGGATCGGTAACGCGGGATGAGACGATGATGGCCACACAGACGGCCAGCAGCGTTAGCAGCGGACCGACCACAAAGATGGCCAACAGCCACATTGGCTGCAATATCGCCTTGAATACCAATGGCGTAGCCAGGAAGTAGGCGATGAAGGCATAAATAAGGTAGCTGAACCATGTCGCCAGTACGGCCGGAATGGCGGCCGCCAGCGCTTTGCCGGTAAGCAGTTCTATGGTGGTAATGGGGGTGGCCAGCAGCGGTTCCAGGCTGCGGGCAGCCTTCTCCCCTACAACGCTGTAGGCAGCGATGGTCACCGGAATAGCCACCGGCAAGATCATAAACATGAAGCTGAACAGATTGATGGTATAGACCTGCACGCACTCCAGTTCGGTCAGTCCCTGGCAGTATGCTTCTGCACCTGGCAGGCCGGATGTCTCGGTGAAGTTCGTGTCGGCCGGCGCAGCCTGCACCACTTCGTCGTTAATGCCGGAGGTGCCTGCAATGGTCAGCAGCGGCAGGATGATGAAGAACAGCGGCAGAAAGGCCACACTAAAGAGCACCAGGCGGTTCTTGAATACTTCGGACCACTCTTTGCCGATGATTGTCTTGATCTTGTCCATGGGAGTCCTCTCAGGCGTTGACGAGCTGCAAGTAGATGTCTTCCAGTGAGTGGCGAAGCTCGCCGACAAACTGGATGTCGGCCCCGGCCGCGACCAGGGCACGGATGATGTCGGGGTTTGCCTTCTCTGGTTCCTCCAGAGCCAGCACGAGCTTGTTGTCCACGGCCTGGGCATTCTTGACCGTAATCAGATCGCGAACGGCCGGCACGTATGGCTGTGCCTCCTGGCCGAGGTGGATGACCACCTGGCGACCGTAGAGCTGCTTGCGCAACCCGGCCGGGGTGTCTACCACCCGCAGTTGTCCCTTAAACACCGCAATCCGGTCACACAACCGGTCCGCCTCATCCAGATTGTGCGTACAAACAAAGATCGTCCGCCCCTCCGCCTTCAGTTCCGATACAAAGTCACGCACCAGCTTGGCCGCTTCGGGGTCCAGTCCGGCCGTCGGTTCATCCAGGAACAACACCTGCGGTTCATGCAGCAGCGTACGGGCAATGGCCAACTTCTGACGCATCCCCTTGCTAAACGTCCCGGCCGGGTCCTGGCGACGATCCCACAAACCCAGCATCCGCAAATACTTCTCCACCTGGCCGGCCACATCCGCTACTTCATACAGGCGCGCATAGATCGTCATGTTGCGCTCAGCACTCAGCCGGTCATACAGCCCCGGCGTCTCCGTCAGAACGCCCACATGGCGGCGAATCTCCTGGTTCTGCTCCCCCACTCGGTAATTGGCCACCATCGCCATGCCGCTGGTCGGCGCGATCAGGCTGGTTAGCATGCGCACCGTGGTGGTCTTACCCGCGCCATTCGGCCCCAAAAAGCCAAAGACCTCCCCCTGGTCAATCGACAGCGTCAGGCGGTCCACCGCCGTCAGCCCATCAAATTTCTTCGTCAACGCTTCTGTTTGAATCATAGTTACACTATTGAAAACGAGTATCGTCCAGTTTATCGGGGTCCAGGGCCACCGGCCGGGTCCCGGCCGGGATCAACTCCGGCAGCGGTTCGGCACTCAGCGGCACAGCAGCCGCCTCCGGCCGGGCACAATACAACCGCCACAAAATCAACCCACTCAACAACGCCATCACCCCCACCAACAGCTCCGCCACATACGCATTCCAGGTTACCAGCGCATACACCGCCGCCGCATCCAGCAGCGCGTGCCAGCCAATGGCCAGCCACAACCAGCGAATGCGCCGGCGCACAAACACCTGCAAAACCATCACCGACAGCGCCAGGTGCGCCGTCATCGCCAGAACCCGCTCCAGCGCCCCCAACAGCGCATCATACCAGGCCGCCGAAAAGACCAGACTAAGCTGCGCCTCCAGCAGCGGCTGCTGCGCCGCCGGCACCACCGCCAGCAGCCGGTCCGCCTGGAATGCAAACAAGAAAAGCGTATTCACCAGCGCTAGCAATCCTAACAGCAGCGCCTCAATACCCCCATGTCCCGCGCCCATCATCAGCCCCTCGGCCCAAGAGCGCGCCCCAGTCGCCCAGTAGCGGTAGGCCAGATAGCGCCCCACCTCCTCAAACACGCCAGCCGACAGCCCCAGGATCAACGCCGTTGTCACCACCGTCGCCGGCGTCGACACGTCCTGGGGCAGCACGCCCCACTGCCCCAGCAGCCAGTTGAAGGGAATGTGCAGCACCTGCACAGCCACAAACGTCACCGCCCCCACGCCAAACAACCCCCAATCCACCGACCAGCGGCGCTCGATAACCGTGGCCAGAGCCAAAGGCAAGAAGATCATCAGCAGGGCGTTGAGCAAATAGAGTACGTAGAGCATCGCAGTTTCACCCCGGCCGGGACGAGAACCCACCATCCCGCCGCACCCCCAGATTGTAACAGGAATCCACCCCCCAGCCCATGCCCGGCCGGGCGATCTCTCCCCCTGGCCATCTGGCCAATCCACCCCAATCACCTTACAGGGCAGCCAAAATCAGCTATAATCAACCTCGTCTTCCAGACGCACCAGCACGCCAACCGGCCATTCACAAGCTCCAGGCCATTCCCCCAAGTTCACTGGCGGAAAGCATCAGCGCGCCCGGCCGGGACACATACAACATCGCCAACCATCCAGCAGCCCAGAACTCAGGGGCAAACCCTGGACAAACGAGGTGGCCCATGCCCGATTCAGCTTTTCCCCTGCCAGACAACGAAGAAATCGAAGCCCTTGTATCCGCTGAGCGCACCGACGACCTGAAAACGCTCCTGGCCGACTACCACCCAGCCGACATCGCCGACCTGCTAGACGAACTCAGCGACGAATCCGCCCTGGCCATCTTCAACATCCTGCCCAACGACATCGCCAGCGAAGTCCTGGACGAAACCGGCAGCCTGGTACGGCAAGAACTGGTAGAAAAAGTCGATGATGAGCGGCTAGCCGACCTGCTGGACGAGCTGCCCATGGACGACGCCGCCGAGTTCGTAGCCGACCTTCCCGAACCCATCGCCGAGCGGCTGCTGGGGCTGATGGAACCGGAAGAGGCCGAAGACGTCCGCGAGCTGCTGGCCTACGAAGACGAGACTGCCGGCCGGCTCATGACCACCGACGTAGCCCGCCTGCGCCGCAACTGGAGCGCCGCCCGAGCCATCGACTACCTGCGCAGCCTGGAAGACCAGGAAATGCTGCACTACCTCTACGTCGTCGACCGCCACGATGTACTCATCGGCATCGTGCCCCTGCGCGACCTGATGCTGGCCCAACCCCAGGTCACCGTAGGCGATATCATGCAGCCCGGCGTGGTCAGTGTCCCCGTCACCGCCGACCAGGAAGACCTGGCCGATTTCATCTCCCGCTACGACTACATCTCCATTCCCGTGGTCGACAACGCCGGCCGCTTCCTGGGCGTAGTTACCGTCGACGACGCCCTGGACGTGTTGGCCGAGGAGGCCACCGAAGACATCCAGCGCCTGGGTGGTTCCGAGCCGCTGGACCAACCCTATTTCGCCGCCTCCATCTCCCGTGTCGTCAGCAAACGCATCGGCTGGCTGCTGCTGCTCTTTGTTGCTTCCACCCTCACCGGCACGGTCATCAACATCTTCAAGGACGAAATCAGCACCATCATCACCCTAAGCCTCTTCATCCCCCTGATCATTGGCACCGGCGGTAACGCCGGTTCGCAAACAGTAGCCACCATCATCCGCGCCATCACCCTAGACGAGGTCCGGCTGGGCAACGTATGGCAAGCCGTCCGCCGCGAAGTCACCGTGGGCGCCATTCTGGGGCTGGCCATGGCCGCAGTTGGCTTTGTGCGCGCCATCTTCTGGCACACCGGGCTTGATGTGGCCCTGGTGGTCGCCTTCACCCTGCCGGCCGTGGTCATCTGGGCCACAACCATCGCCACCGTCGTGCCCACCCTGGCCGACCGGCTGCACATCGACCCCACGGTCATCAGCGGCCCCATGATTTCCACCATCGTCGACGCCACCGGGCTGCTCATCTACTTCAGCCTGGCCCGGCTACTGCTAAAAGTCTGATCCCGGCCGGGCAAAACCACCCCCAAACCAGTCCAAGGAGCTCCTATGATCATCCCCACCGAACTCATCAACCACCTACGCCAGGCCGGGCGAGTTGCCGTACTCACCGGGGCCGGCATCTCCGCCGAAAGCGGCGTGCCCACCTTCCGCGATGCCCAAACCGGGCTGTGGGCCCGCTACGATCCGCAAGAACTGGCCACGCCCCAGGCCTTCTACCGCAACCCACAGTTGGTGTGGGATTGGTACCGCTGGCGGCGCGAGCTAACCAGCCAGGCCGCGCCCAACGCCGGCCATCTGGCCCTGGTCGAAATGGCCCGCCGGGTCCCCCACTTCACCCTGATCACCCAGAACGTAGATGGCCTGCATCAGCGCGCTGGCAGCCAGGAAGTCATCGAACTCCACGGCAGCCTGGCCCGCAGCCGCTGCGCCGTCGAAGACGTGCTCATCGAAGGTTGGCCAGCCGGGCCGGGCCTGCCCACCTGCCCCCGCTGCGGCAGCCTGCTGCGCCCCGACGTGGTCTGGTTTGGCGAAGCACTCCCGGCCGGGGCGCTGAAAGCCGCCAACAATGCCGCCCGCGCTGCCGATGTCTTCTTCACCATCGGTACCTCTGCCCTCGTCTACCCCGCCTCCGAGCTGCCCCTGGAAGCACTGGAGCACGGGGCCACCGTGGTCGAGATCAACCCGGAGCGCACACCGCTAACCCGCTACGTCAACTTCCCCCTGACCGGCCCGGCCGGGGAGATTCTCCCCTTATTGCTACACGAAACCTGGCCGGATGCTCAGCCATAAACAACTATTTCCAGATAGCCGGCCATCGTCTATACTTCCGCCACATTCATCCCACCTGTTCAAGGTAACGCCTTTGTCCCAACGACGCCAGTCTCCCAATCGTGAAGCCCGGATACCCATCAGCGTGGTGCTCATGACCAGCGGCCTGATCATTCTGCTCGCGGTGGTAGCCATCTACCTGCTCACCCCCATTGGGCCACCAGGGCTGCCCGACCTCATCCCCCTGGCAGTCATTCCCACGCGCCCCCCGGCCGACCCCACCCCGGCCGGGGCGCCACCCGCCGACACCCCCCTCCTGCCCGAAACGCCCAACGATCTGGCCAACCTGCCCTCCGAAGCCAGCGCTGCCAACGCTCCGCGCCTCTACGGCGGCGGCGGCCCGGGCCAGCCCATCCGCCTGGTCATCCCCAGCCTGTCCGTTGATGCCCCGGTTGTCGGCGTCGGCCTGGAGGAGGTGAGCGTGGGGGAGCAGCGCTTCTACCGCTGGCAAGTGCCACCTAGCTACGCGGCCGGGTGGCACAACACCAGCGCCCCCCTGGGCCAGCCCGGCAACACCGTCCTCAATGGCCACCACAACGTCTACGGCGAGGTCTTCCGCGACCTGGTCAACCTGGCCATCGGCGACGAAATCGTGCTCTACGATGAAAACGGCAGCCACAGCTACCGCGTGGGCGAGCAGCATATCCTGCTGGAACGAGGACAACCGCTAGAAGTTCGCCTGGCCAACGCCCACTGGATGGACCCCACCAACGACGAACGCATCACCCTGATCACCTGCTGGCCCTACACCGACAACTCCCACCGCGTTATCATCGTCGCCTACCCCACCCCGGCCGGGGGCTAGCGCGATGTAATTGGGGAGGTAAAAGGGTGAGCGGGTGAGAGGGAGCGGGAAACACGCCCCCCCGTGCATCATGGCACCAACAACAGCTTCCCCACATTCTTGCGGTCCTGCAAGTAATGGTGTGCTTCGGCCACCTGGTCAAAACGAAACACCGTATCGATGTGCGGCCGGAACAACGCCTCGTCATACCAGCCAATAAGCTGCTGCATCCCCTCCCGCTGGACGGCCACCTCCTCCCACATGCGCGGCAGATTAAAACCCAAAACCCCCTTGTTGTCATTCATCAGGCGCAGCGGGCTGTAGTAGCGCATCGTAAACAACAATCGGGCCATCCCCCGCAGCGAACGCCGTTTGCCGGTCGAGACACTGCTCGCCCCAAAACAGATCAGCCGGCCGGTAGGCTGCAGCAGCCGGTAATTCTTCTGCCAGTGCACCCCTCCCAGCGGGTCCAGGATGATATCCATCCCCTGCTGGTTGGTCAGGTCATTGAGCACGCGCTCATAGTCCCAGCGCCGGTAATCCACTGCGTGATTCAGGCCGCGCTCGGCCAGGAACGCATGCTTGCCCGGCGAAGCGGTGCCAAAGGTCGTGGCCCCCACAATGCGGCAGATATCCAGGGCGGCCAACCCCACACCGCCGGCCGCGCCATGGATCAGCACCCGGCTGCCCTGGCGCAGCGAACCCATCACCACCAGCATCAAGTAGGCAGTCAGGTAGTTCAGGGGAATGGCCGCGCCATCTTCGGCCGGCATCCAATCCAGCCGGCGAAAAACGTGCTTCTGCGGCACACAAACCACGTCGCTGTAGCCACCGAAGTAGGTCAGGGCCATCACCTCATCCCCCTCTTTCAGCCCCGCCACGCCCTGGCCCACGGCGTCAATCCGGCCGGCAACCTCATAACCGGGCACATACGGGATCTTAGGCGCATCGGGATAAATGCCCATGCGCCCCAGGACATCGGCAAAGTTGATCCCACAGGCCGCCACACGAATACGCACTTCGCCGGTACGCGGGATGGGGTCTGGCAACTCCTGAATCTGCAAAACGTCTGGCTCGCCCGCTTTCCGTATCCAGATCTGCTTCACTGGCCACTCTTTTGGGTGCTTGCCTGGCTGCGGGAATATCCCGGCCGGGACAGGGTCATGCGTGGGGTGGGCCTGCCTGGCAAATGACAGTTGCCCGAATCGCAATCAAAGTATAACATGTAAGCACCTTTCGCCAACTGCGCCGGGACCGTCGACATCCGGCACACACCAGAGGAACGTCATGCCCCGAATCGAAAATCTCCCGGCCGGGTCCTCCTTGCAGCGCAACAACCTCAACCACCAGGCCATCGAAGATTATCTGAAGACCATCTACGTGCTGGCTGAAGAAGAAAGCCCGGTCAGCACCTCGCGCATTGCCGAAGCGCGCCAGGTGAAACCAGCCTCGGCAACCAGCATGATCCAGCGGCTGGCCAAATTGAACCTGGTCAACTACGAGAAGCACTACGGTGTCACCCTCACCCCGGCCGGGTCCCAAATCGCCCTGGAAGTCATCCGCCACCACCGGCTGATTGAGCTGTATCTCATCGAAGCCCTCGGCTTCGCCTGGGATGAAGTCCACGAGCAGGCCGACATTCTGGAACACGTCATCAGCGAAAAGCTAGAAGAGCGGATCGCCGCGGCCCTCAACTACCCCAACTTCGACCCCCACGGCGACCCAATTCCGGCCAAAGATGGCAGCATGGTTACCGTAAAAACCTGCCCCCTCGCCTCGCTGGACATTGGCGACAAAGCCCGTGTGGCCCGCATCGTAGACGACGCCAACAGCGACATGCTGCGCTACCTGGCCGACATCGGCCTGGTCCCCGACACAGAGATTGAGGTCACCGGCCGGGCACCCTTCGACGGCCCCATCACCCTCATCCTCAGCCCGGGCCAGGATGCCGTCATCGGCCTGCAAGTTGCCGAATCAATCCTGGTCGAACCCCTGGCCTGAACCGGTACGGCAGCCACAGCCGCCCCCAGGGGCGTCACACCGCCGGCAACTGCTCCCCCTATCCCTGCACGCGCTTGCACATCATGATGTCCGGCTTGCCAAAACCGTTGGCATCCGGCACCAACCCCGTCACCACAAAGCCCATCTTCTGGTAAAACACAAAAGGATGGTTGGCCACACTCACCAATGATTGTGCCGCCCCCAGCACGTCGGGATACAGCTCCTGGCCAAATAGATTGGTTCCACCAAACTCATCATCGGTGCCCAGTTGGATAGTCAGGCCACCGGCCGCGGCAATCCGCGCCTCCAAAGCCGTGACCAACGCCCGCCCCACCCCCTGCCACCGCCCGGCCGGGGCCACGGCCAGCGGGTGCAGCTCCCACACCAGCGCATAACTGTGCATGCCCCCAACCCAACCCAACATCTCGCCGCCGGGCGCAAAAGCCGCCAGGCAGATCTTCTCCGGCTCCAGCGCTTCACGCACTTCAGCCAGCGCATCTTCATACGTGTCGCAAAATGCCGGAATGTGAGCAAAAGCGTCCAACGCAATTTGCGCCGCGGCAGCCACCCCGGCCGGGTCATCCGCGGCCAGGTCCCTACAATAAACGCGCATCAGCACACCTCATCACTGCCCCAAAAGAAGCGAGGGTGCCCCCGGCCGGGGACACCCTCGCCACCTCAGTTACAGAACCGCTTCAGATTCCATAACGCAAACAACTTCAAGAATCGATCTAGCGCTGCCAGGAGCGTCGCCGCAGCACAAAAGCTGCGCCCACGCCCACCAGGGCCACAACCAACATCATCGGCCACAGCACCCGGCCGGTCTCACCAGCGAACCCGGAGAGTGACACATCAGTTGGCGCTTGCAGCGTCACCGTGGCACACGCCTCGTTCGACTGGTAAGGCGCACCCGCGGCATCCATACCCGTCCAGATGGCGCAGTTCGTCACGTCAGACGGATAAGGCGGCGGCGGCGCAGCCATGGTTACAGTCGTGGTGTAGACGAAGGTGTCCCCCGGACCGAGGTCATAGGGCACATCCGTCAGCAGCGTACCCAGGACCGTATCGGTCAGGGTGTGGGTGGTAGCGGTCACGGTGCCCATGTTCTCCACCGAGTAGCAGTAGGTCACATCGGTGCCCCAGGTGGTGGTAATCGCACTGGTCATACCACAGGTGCCATCGGTGCTCACGGTCTTGGTCAGCACCAGGTCCGGCTCGCCTTGTGCATCGCACTCATAGGCAAACGAACCAATGTAGTTGCCCCAGTTTGCCGCCGGCCCGGCCGGGACATCCTTAGCATACTCACCCAGATACCAGAAAGTCACACCATCGGGGTCAATGGTCATACCCGTGTAGTCACCCCAGCGCAGCGGCGCACCGTCGAAGGAGAAGTAAGTCACCTCACCCGCCTTCAATTCCGACTCGCCTTGCAGCGTCCCGGCCGGGTCGCCAGCCTGACGGCCGGTGTACCAAATGCCAGGGAATGTGTCGCTATTGGTCTTGGTATAGCCAATCGCCATGTCATCACAATGGTTCACCGCCAGGTCGGGGAAGACGCGGTACTCACCATCACTGGCATACACACCCGCCTGCGCCACACTGGGCACACCAGACAGATCAACTTGCACCCAGCGGGCGCAGTTAACCGTACCCGCGCCAGGGTTACAGCCAATCGAATCGGCGATCCAGCCCGAGCCATTGCGATACTCAAAACCACGCATACGCCAGTCATTACCTTCAATGGTCACGCCACCAGACTGCGGCGCCGGGACCGGCATCAAACCAGCAACACCAGTTGCCGTGCACAAGTCCAGGTTCCCCGTAATGGTCGGGGCAGCCGGGATATTCCACTCCCAAATCTGGACCGAGCAACCGTCATAGAGGTCGGTCGTGAAGTAGTGAGTGTTGCCATAGGCCGGCCAGGTCCCCTGGGCAAAGCCATGCAAGTGCAGCGGCTGCGGCGTACCATACAGGTCGGAGGTGCTGGCCGTAACGGGGGTCATCGCCATACCCGCGTACATGTCAGCCTTGTCCAAGGCCCACACGCGTCCTTCAAAGCCATTCGGAACAGCGCCGCCAAACTGGTTGGCACCAACCACAATGTACTCATCGCCCACACCGGTGTGCGGATAGTCGTGGAATTCGCCACCAAAGGGCTGCGCCGGCACCGCATAGATGTACCAGGACCCGGTTGGGTCAGAGGTCGCCGTCACCGCGGCGCAGTAATGCGTACCGTCGGCATCAATGCCCAACACGAAGCGATCCGCTTCTTCGTCATAGACTACCGTGGGGTCAAAACCACCACCACATTCGGGAACGTTAGCAAAGAAGCTATCGTAAGTTGTCGGGCCAGCCAGGCTGTTACCGCTCTTGTCGTAGACTTCAAATGCCAGGTTCACCACCGCAATCAGGTGGTTCGGGCCGGCCGCCATTTCCGGGTCAGGCGGGACAACAGTACCGCTGCCACCACAGCATTCGGTCACGTCCAGGCTGTCGAAACTGTCCAGCAAGGCCGGACCACCGCCCAACTCCGCCTTCTGAATGTTGGCGTTGGGAGACGCCTTCATGGCCGCATCACGCAGGGCCGCAACCTCAATGGCACTCACGCGATATTCTTCTTCCAGGTCAATGTCGCCATTCAGCCACTGCTCATAGGTGGCGCCACCCTTGCTGGGTACGCCAACCGGCACATCGGCCAGGTTGACCACACTGGGGGTAATGGGGCCATATTCAACAACACTGCCGTCAGACGTCCCGCTGGGGATTACCCCGGCCGGGGCCATGGCCGAACGAACAGCCTGCTGCCGCGCCACCGTGTCCGGCCCTACGCCAGCAACGCTGCTAAGTGCCCAGGCACCCAGCAGCAAAACTGCCAGAATCAAGCTAACTCGAATGATTGTACGCTTTTCCACTATCTACCTCCTATTCTGAAAACTGACCAAAATCGCCAAATAAGTTGTCACCCGTAAGAATCTTCGCACATCACCTCCTTTTACCCCTAAGCCCACCCTCAGACAGAGAATGGTGGGGCTGTATCGTTCAAGGTCGGCACCACTCGAAAAATCGGGCTACAATGTCGATTTCTTCTTCTTATCAGAAGAAGATTAACGGAAGCTTAATCATACCGCATTCCCAGCAAGAAACCAACCAGAACCATTTTCGGTTTGCGGTACATGCGTACTTTGCTGGTGCGTAATCTGGTCCTAACCCCGGCCGGGCCGCAGCAAAAAAGGGGTGCCCCCGGCCGGGGACACCCCTCATCAACTAGCAGAACAAAGACAGGTCAGGCTACAGCAGTTGCGAACGCCGCCGCAGCAGCAGCCCCAGCCCCACCAGGAGGGCGGCCAGGGTTACCACCAGCAGCAGCAGCGGCGCCGGCGAATCAACGCCGAAGCTCGACAGCGTTACGGCCGTCGGCGCTTCCGTCACGGAGGCGGTGCTGCTGGCCGTTGCCGAAGCCCCGGTGACCAGGTAGGCCGTCCAGACCACCGTGTTGGTGGTGTCTGTCGTCACCGTCTCGCTGATGGTCAGGCCCAGGGCCACGGTGTCCGCCGTCGCCCCTGGGGCCAGGTCGTAGGCCACCCCGCTCAGGTTGGTGCCCACGTCATCCATGATGTCGTGCAGCGACAGGGTGATGTTGCCCGTGTTCTCCACTGTGTAGCAGTAGTAGACGTCCGTGCTCGGCTGGCCAACCACCAGGCTGCTGGTCGTGGCGCAGGTCATCGGGTCCAGGCCCACCGTGGCCGTCACCACGATGGCGGGATTGATGACCACGTCGGTCACAACCATTTCCACCGGCACTTCCACCAATGGCGTGTCGGGGTCGTTGCTGTTCACACACAGCGTCCCGGTGTAGGTCCCGGCCGGGTAGCCGGTCGAGTCGAAGGTCACGTCCACCGGCGTCGTTCCGCCGGGTATCGTCGTCCCCGCCGTCGGGTTCAGACTCAGCCACGCGATGTCACTGGGGGCTGAACATGCACCTCCCCCGGCCGCCTGCCCGGTGACATTCATCACCACGTGCATGTCCGGGAATCCGATGGTGCCCGTGTCGGTCGGTTCTGTGATGCCACAGTCCGCCGCCGCCAGGTAGGTCAGCCCCGTCTGCCCCAAGTTGTTGGAACCTACGAACAGGCTATCGCCCGCCGTCTGCCCGTTGGGGGTGAAGAACTCCACCACCAGCGTGCCCCCGGCCGGGACTACCCCGCTCACCGGCACCGTCAGAATCGTCAGACCCTGGTCGGCTACCGTCACGTTGGCCGAGCCAATCGGCGTCAGGTTGGCAAAAGTGAACGACGTGTTCGGGTCCCAGGTGTACAGCCGCATTGTCGCCGGCTGCGACCCGGTCGCCCCTACCGCCGTCTCAATCCCAATCTCCACCTCCACCACATCAAACGGATCGGTGATGCCGAAATCAGACAGGGTGAAGTAGCGCAGGTAGCTGTTGTCGGTGTGCAGCCCGCCCGCGTTACAGGAGACGGAATTGAACTGCACAATCGTTTGCGAGACGGAGTGGGTGATGGTCGTCATCCCCGCCGGCCGTTCCACCACCGGCGTCGCCGAATTCGGCACGCCCGATTGGGCATCCGGATGGCGGCTGATGACGCCGTCGCCAATCGTTACCGTCTGGCCGCCCGTCACCACCGGCGTGGAGGGCCGCACCGGCAGCACAGGCGCCGCTTCGTCAATCATCCAGTTCAGGTCGGCCGTGCCCACGTTGCCAATGGTCAACTGCTGCACCACGACGGTGTTGGTGGCTTGCGTGCTGGACAGGCTGGCGGGGTTGACGGTGATGTCCGGCGTGCCGCCGCCGCTGGTCCCGGCGTCGATGCACCAGGTGTTCAGCGTGCCGGTGTCGCCTCCGGCCAGGTCGCTGGCGGTGATGCGCCAGGTGCCGGCCAGGTCTTCGCCGTCGAAGGCGCTCAGCGGGTTGTTGGGGATGAAGCTGCCGGCAATGGCCGGCACGCCCGCGCCGCATTCGTCTTCCACCGGCGTGGCCGCTTCGTCATCCAGGGTGGCGTCCACGTTGTCGCCGGAGCAGCCAAAGGTGCTGGCGGGGACGCCCGGCCGGTCGTAGAAGGTGACGGTGGTGCCGGTGTCCACGTGTTGCAGGGTGAAAACGACGTCACCAACCCAACTGTGGGTCATGTCCACGGAGACGTTCAGGTCATCAATGCTGCCGCTGTTGCCCACAATCAGGTCGTTGGTGACCCCGGTCGGGTTGTTATCCGGGATGGTCAGGTTGGGCGAAGAGCAGAGCAGGTCCACCGTGGTGAAGCTCCAGGCGGCCGAGGTGTTGCCACCGCAGACGTTGTCCGCCGTCACCCGCCAGAAGTGGGTGGTGTTGGCGGCCAGGCCGCTGCTGGTGTAGGTGGTACCGCCAACCGTGGCCGTTTCCACGATGTTGGTGAAGCCGGCGTCGGTGGCGATCTCGATGGTGTAGCTGGTGCCGGTGCCCGTCCAGGTGAAGGTCGGGGCCAGGCCCACGCCGGTCGCGCCGTTGGGCGGGCTGCTCAGGGAGACTGTCGCCGCGGCGTCGAACAGATTGAGCTGCACTGTCGTGGTATGGGTACTGGTCACAGCCACACCCACCACGTCAACGTCGTAGCTGCCGGCCGCAGCGCCATTGCTGCCCGTCAGGGTCATGGTGCTGTTGCCCGGTGGGTTAACCGGGTTGGCGCTGAAGCCAGCCGTATAACCACTGGGCACGCCGCTGGCGCTCAACGTCACCGGGTCGCTGTAGCCACCAAACGAACCAACGGCCACCGCGTAAACGGCGTTGTCAGGGATGCAAACATCGACGACGGGCGGCGTCACCGAAAGGTTGAAGTCAAAAGTCTGGCAATCCAGAGTCACCGAGCTAATCCAGTCGCCCCAGTTGGCGCTGGTATTGCCGTTGGTCTTGCTGTACTCACCAAGGTACCAGAACGTGACCCCATCAGGGTCAATGGTCATGCCGGTGTAATCGCCCCAACGGTCGGCAAAAGCAGAATAGGTCTGGTCGCCAGCCTTGAGCAGCGTTTCCGCCGGGTTGGACCCGGCCACTACCGGACCGGCAGCCCAGGTGCCGGGGAAACTGCTGGCGCTGGATTTGGTATAGCCAACCAGCGCGTTGCCGCAGTGGTCGGCAGCCATATCGGGGAAATAGCGGTATTGGCCGTTGGTGGCAAACACGTCCGTTTCGGCGATTGTCTGTGTGGCCAGGTTCACTTTAGCCCACTGCACACAATTCACTGTGCCGCTGCCCGGGTTACAGGAGACGGTCATGGCCGTATAGCCATAGCCATTGCGGTATTCAAAGTCCAGCGGTCGGGGGTCGTTGCCGGTAATGGTGGCCCCACCCTGCTGCACACTGCCTATCGGCGAACCAACCGGCACGCCATGAATCGCCTGCAAGTCGAAGTTGGTGATGTACTGGAAGTTGTTGGCCCCAAAGGGGTCGTCCCAGGAATACAATTCGAAGGAGCGGGCATTGCCAAAGGTCGTGCCGGCAAAGATGTAGTGCGGGCCGGTCAGCGGCCAGGTACCCTGCTGCCAACCGTGCAGATTCATCGGCTGCGGGGTCTGGTGGCCGGTATTGAGCTGCTGCCCTACCCACGCCGCGATATTACCGGAGAGCATCGGCGCTTTTTCCAAAGCATAGACCCAACCCTGACCGGAGCCAAAGAGGTTCGCGCCTACGTAAACGGCATCGTTACCAACGCCGGCATGGGGATAGTCAAAGAAGATGCTGCCCGGGCTAACCGGGAAGTTGTACAGCCAGTAGGCCCCGGTAGCGTCAGAGGTCTGCGAGACGGCGAGGCAGTAGGAATCCCCATCGCCGTCTACACCGATGTAGAAGCGGTCGGTGGATTCATCGTAGAGGACGTTGGGGTCAAAGCCGCCGGTGGAGCAGGTTGCGCCCAACGGCGCAAAGAATGTGCCGTAGGTGACCGGGCCGGCCAGCGAGTTGCCGCTCTTGTCGTAGACTTCGAGTGCCAGGTTAACCACGGCAATGAGGTGGCTGGGTCCGGCCGCCATCTCAGGATCGGGCGGGACAACAGTGCCACCACCACAACATTCATTGGAGTCGATGGAATCGAAACCGGTCAGGACGGTCGGTCCCCCGGCCGGGGCCATATTACGCAGCGCCGCCGGCAAACTCATGGCCTCGGCGAGGAGGGTGGCCTTGAGGGCCGGTGAAACGCCCTCAAAGTCAACATCAATTTCGCCGTTCAACCAGCGCTGGTACTGGTCAGCTTCGGGAAAATACTCACCAACAGGCATACTGCGCAGGGGAGCGCTGGCCACGGCCTCGCTCACGCCACTGGTAACTGCGGCTCCCACTTCACCACCCTGTCCGGCCGCCCCGGCCGGGGCCAGGGCGTAGGCCATGGCCTGCTGGCGGCTGAGCGTCTCCACGCCGAGCCGGCTGCTGCCCGCAACCAGGAACGCACCAGCTAACAGTACGCTCAGAATCATGCTGATACCAACAAACTTCCTGAAATTCACAATTAACCTCTCCTTGCTATAGAACTAAACTGGCACAAAGCCACAATCAGGACCATTCCCTGGCCAACAAAGGAATACCTCAGCCGAAGCCCGGTTGCCGGTACTGGTCGCCGGGCGACCGCGTAACAGCAGACAAGCAGCAGGCCACAGCGTAGGAAAGACAAAGCAGGAAGTGGGTTCTTTCACAAAAGATGTGCGGCCTGACGAGGTAAGAACGATACAAGATTAATGGTACATGAAAGCAAGCTAATAGACAAGTGAGCGTCGGGCGCAAAAAAAGGGGTGCCCCCGGCCGGGGACACCCCTCATCAGCCGCTGGCCAACCCGGCCGGGACAAGCCCCGGCCGGGTCAACCAGCAGTCACATACCACCAAAGCCTATCCCTCGGCCGCCTTGCGCCGCCACAGCGCCGCCAGGCCCAGCGTCAGAATCAGCAGCGCCGCCAGCAGCACCGGCTGCAGCGCCAACTGCGCCTCACCGCCAAAGCCGCTCAGCGACACATCCGTCGGCTGCTCCGTCACCGTCGCCGTCGCCGTCGCCGTCGCCGATGGACCACCCGGCACATAGGCCGTCCACGTGCCCACATTGGTCACCGTGCCCGTCACCGTCGTACTGATGGTCAGGCCGGCCGCCACCGTGTCCACACTCGCCCCTGGCGCCAGGTCATAGGCAAAGCCAGTGAAGATCGTCCCCAACTGGTCATCCAGCAGGTCATGCACCGTCAGCGTCACGTTGCCCGTGTTGCTCACCGTGTAGCAGTAGTACACCACCGTGCTTGGCTGTCCCACCACCAGGTTGCTGGTCGTGGCACAGGTCATCGGGTCCAGACCCACCGTCTTCGTCAGGGCAATCGAGGCCACCGGCACCTCGCCCTGCACCGTCATCTCCACCGGCACTTCCACCAACGGCGTGTCCGGGTCATTGCTGTTCACACACAGCGTGCCCGTGTACGTCCCCGTCGTGTAGCCCGTCGAGTCGAAGGTCACATCCACCGTCGTCGTCCCACCCGGCGCGGTCGTCCCCGCCGTCGGGTTCAGACTCAGCCACGGAATGTCGCTCGGCGCCGAGCACGGCCCCGTCGACTGCCCCGTCACGTTCATCACCAGGTGCATGTCCGGGAAGCCAACCGTGCCCGTGTCCGTCGGCTCTGTGATGCCACAGTCCGCCGCCGCCAGGTAGGTCAGCCCTGTCTGCCCCAGGTTGTTGGAGCCTACGAACAGGCTGTTGCCCGCCGTCTGGCCGTTGGGGGTGAAGAACTCCACCACCAGCGTGCCCCCGGCCGGGACCACCCCGCTCACCGGCACCGTCAGAATCGTCAGACCCTGGTCGGCTACCGTCACGTTGGCCGAGCCTATCGGCGTCAGGTTGGCAAAGGTAAACGACGTGTTCGGGTCCCAGGTGTACAGCCGCATCTCGGCTGGCTGCGACCCCGTCGCCCCCGTCGCCGTCTCAATCCCAATCTCCACCTCCACCACTTCGAAGTCCGCCGTGATGCCGAAGTCCGACAGGGTGAAGTAGCGCAGGTAGCTGTTGTCTGTATGCAGCCCGCCCGCGTTACAAGAGACGGAATTGAACTGCACAATCGTTTGCGATACCGAGTGGGTGATCGTCGTCAGCCCCGCCGGCCGCTCTACCACCGGCGTCGCCGAGTTCGGCACGCCTGGCTTCGCATCCGGATGGCGGCTGATAACGCCGTCCCCAATCGTTACCGTCTGGCCGCCCGTCGCCACCGGCACCGAGACCGATACCGGCAGCGCTGGCGCTGCTTCGTCAATCGTCCACGTCAGGTCCGCCGTGCCCACGTTGCTGATGTCCAGCGGCAGTGTCACCTGCGTGTCCGGGTCCTGCGTGCTGGCCAGGCTCGTCGGATTCACCACGATGTCCGGGTCCGCAATCTGCACCGTCGCCGTGTCACTGGCCGACGCCGACTGCGCCACTTCCGGCGTGTAGCGCACTGCGCTCAACGCCGGCAGCCCGGTCGTCCCCAGGAAGTACTGGATGCCCACCGTGCCGTCCTGGTTCTCCAGCCCGGCCGAGTGTGTCCCGCCGTCCGACGGCGCGTCCAGGTAGTGTACCTCGATGACGTCGCTGCCTTCATACAGCTTGTACTGCAAGGTCACCGGTGTCCCGCTCGGATAGTGCTGCACGTTCGTGTACTGCACAATCATGTAGCGGTTCGGGGCCGTGCCCAGCGTCTCGTAGTACAACCCCGACCCGGCTTCGCCCGGATCCATGTCTTCCCACCAGCCGGCAATCAGCCCGTCCGGGCTGCCTGGCGTCGGCAGCGCCTGACCCGTGCAGCAGCCACTGTTGGTGTCGTTGTTCACCGTCAGGAAGCCGTTGGAACTGGCCCGGATGTCCGTGTAGGTCACCCCGTAGAAGTCGAAGCTGAAGCCAATTGGCAGTGGCCCGCTCACTTCGTCATCGCCCAGGATGAAGGCTGTGCCTGTCGCCGCGATGTCTTCGAAGTTGTAGTTGATGGTGTCGTCATAGGTGTAGCCACCGATGCTCGTCACCGCCGTCCACGTCGCCGTGTTCACCGTTGGCGCGTTGATCACCGCCGGCACTATCACTTCGGGGCTGACCCCGCCGGGCGGCAACACGAAGTTGAAGTTGTCCAGCAGGATGCCCAGTTCGCTGTCCACCAGGTCGTGGAAGTTGAAGGTCACGTCGCCGGTGTTCTCGGCCACGTAGCAGTAGTACACCTGCGTGCCCGTACTCACGGTGATGTTGTCGGTCGTCGCGCACACCCCCGCCGTCGTGCCCACCGTCTTGGTCATCACGATGGCCGGGTTCGTCCCGCCGCCTTCCACTATCATCTCTACCGGCACTTCCACCAGCGGCGTGTCCGGGTCGTTGCTGTTCACGCACAGCAGTCCGCTGTACGTCCCGGCCGCGTAGCCGGTCGAGTCGTAGGTTACGTCTACCGTCGTCGTCCCGCCGGCCGCCGTGCTGCCCGCCGTCGGGTTCAGGCTCAGCCACGGGATGTCGCTCGGCGTGTCACAACCGCCGCCACCGCCGCCGCCCACGCTCCCTTCCAGAATGAAGGGGAAGCCTTGCTGCGTCAGGGTGCCGCCGTCGTTCGCCGGGGCAAAGCTGGCCGTGCCGGCCAGCGATTGCAGGCCGTTGCCGGTTGTGGTCTGGCCAATGATGGTGATGGGCGGTGCCCACGGCCCGGAAGCCAGGGTCCCGGCAGTCTGCCACGCCAGCCAGTAGGTCCCGGCCGGGAGGAACAGACCGCCCATGTTCACCGTCGTCGCCATAATCGGCCGGTCGGTCGCCCCGATGGTCGTCTCGGTCGCGCGGTAGATGTTGCTCCAGATACTGGTCTGCAAGCCACTGCCGCTGGTGATTACCGCACCACCGCCGCTCGGATCGCCGTCGTACAAGATCCAGTTGACGTTGGTCATCGTCGACGTGGTCGTCGAACCGGTCTGGTAGGCGAAGAAGGTCGCCGCGTCCACCGTCCAGCCGGCCGCGTCACTGACCACAAAGTCGTCGGCAACCCAGTTGTTGTTCAACACCTGGTGGCCGAAGCCCAGCGTGGTCATCAGCAAGCTGCTGTTCTGCAGCCGGCTTTCGTCCGCGCCGCCCGCGCCGCCACCCGGATGGGTGACCAGCGGACCGTTGTCCCACAGCACTGCTTCCGGCCATTCGAAGCCGCTCAGCGGAGCCGGGTTGCTGCTGCCAGCACCGGCGCTGCCCACTTCTTCGCTCGCTGAGAGCGGGTTGTTCACAAACGGACCGTTGAATTGGGCCACGTTGGCTTCATCGATGTTCCAGTCCAGCGTTGCCCCGCCAACATTGTTGATGTCCAACGGTTGCGTCACCGTGGTGTCCGGCGGCTGGGTGCTGCTCATGCTGGTCGGGTCGACAACAATGTCCGGTTCGTTACTAAGGACGTTCACCGTAGCCGTGTCGGAGGCCGTGGCCACTTCGCTCAGCCCTTCCGCTTGCAGACACCATTGCACCAGGGTGCCGGTGTCACCGCCGGCAGCATCAGTAGCTACCATCGTCCACGTGCCGGACAGGTCTTCGCCGTCGAAGACGGACAGCGGGTTGTTGGGGATGAAGCTCCCGGCAATGGCCGGCACGCCCGCGCCACATTCGTCTTCCACCAGGGTGGCCGCTTCGTCGTCCAGCGTGGCGGCGATGTCGTTGCCGGCGCAGCCAAAGGTGCTGGCTGGCACCCCCGGCCGGTCGATGATCGTCGCGCTGGTGCCCGTGTCCACATGGGTCAGGGTCAGCGAAACGTCACCCACCCAGGTATGCAGCACATCCACATCAACGTTCAGGTCGCTGATGCTGCCGGTAAGGTTCACCGCTAAGGTGTCGGTTACCCCGTCTAGGTTGTTATCCGGGATAGCCACGTTGGGCGTGCTGCACAGCGGGTTGTAAGCTGTCCAGGTGCCGGTGTTCACCGTCGTGGCGTTGATCGTCACCGACTGGGTTATAAAGGCGCTGGCCCCGGGGATCAGGGCGTAGGGCAGCCCGCTGAAGATGTTGCCCAGTTCGCTGTCGTCCAGGTCGTGGTAGTTTAGTGTCGCCGTGCCGGTGTTGGTCACCTCATAGCAGTAGGTGACTTCGGTCCCGGCCGGGACGTCGATCGTATCTGTAACCGCGCAGACACCGGGGTCGGTGCCCACCGTCTTGTTCAGAGAGATGGCCGCACCACTCGGCTGGACTATGTACGCCCCGCCCGAAAAGACCTCCGAACTGGTCCAGGGGTTGTCCAGTGGCGTGGTATAGGCGTTGCCAACCAGGTCATATACGTAGATGAAGCCCGGCTCATCAATGACCAGGTAAGCATAGCCATCGTCACTGACTGCCAGGCCGTCGATGTCCGTCTGCCCGGCCGGGTAAGGCGCAATCAGGGTGCCGCTGCCATCAGGATTTATGCGGAACAGCCCGGATCCATTGGGCGTCGTATCGTCGTTGGTGGCATAGAACTCACCCGTGTTGGGGTCGGCGGCGAATCCACCCAGGTCGAAGTCAGCGTCCGCATAGTCAATGAATACCGTGGCCACCAGAGTATTGGTGTCGATGGCCCAGATGGCCTCGTTAGCAATATTCTTGACACCGTAAAGCTGCCCATTGTAGAAGGCCAGGCCAACCATGGACTGCGTTGCACCAACCGGGTCCACAATCGTTCCCAACGTGTTAATCGTTCCAGAGCCTACTGGCCAGGAATAGAGCGTGGACCCATTATTGAAGTACATCAGGTCATTGACGGAATCGTAGGCCGAACCCCAAACCTGAAAGCCAATAAAGGCTGTCACCGAAATGTTCGTGGTCGGATCCATCGTATAGGCCGGCACCGTGGCGTCATCAACCCCCATGAAAAGGGGATACGTGATGCCGGTGGGATCAAAGGCCGGGATATCGCTGGCGGGCTGTGGGTTAGCCTCAGCCGCCAGTGCGGCGTCCATCTCTCGTGCCGATTCAGCATCATAGGCTCCTGTCCCACTGTCGGCAAAAACCCAGGTTACAGCCAGCCCCATTGCCAGGGCTAGCACCATTATTAACAGAGCATATCGCATTCTGCGCATCGTAAAACCCTCCAAAAAGAAGTCATGGTAGCAATACCAATTCGCCAACTACTGAAATTGCCAAATTTGTTCAGACTAGATTTTCTCGGGGTCACCTCCTTCAATTGCGTGTGCGCACTTTTTCGCCGCGAGCATCATGCCTGGCCTAAACAGGCTCAGGCACCGGCAATTTGCACCGGCCCGGCCGGGTCGGCCAAATGAATCTGTGGCCTGATAGGAAACGGGCTGGCCCCATAACGAAAAAGGATCTCGACACCAAACAACCAGGTCTCCCTGAACACCAGTTTCACACCTCCAATACCGAACTTCAGCATATGTGATTTCCTGAACTGGTTTGGGTCTGGCCAATTGCTATGCGGAAATCTATGCAAATGGCCAAACACCTGGCTTACAACGGTCTGACGGGGTAGAAAGGACTCAAATAAATGGTACATGAAAGCAAGCTAATAGACAAGTGAGCGTCGGGCGCAAAAAAAGGGGTGCCCCCGGCCGGGGACACCCCTCATCAGCCGCTGGCCAACCCGGCCGGGACAAGCCCCGGCCGGGTCAACCAGCAGTCACATACCACCAAAGCCTATCCCTCGGCCGCCTTGCGCCGCCACAGCGCCGCCAGGCCCAGCGTCAGAATCAGCAGCGCCGCCAGCAGCACCGGCTGCAGCGCCAACTGCGCCTCACCGCCAAAGCCGCTCAGCGACACATCCGTCGGCTGCTCCGTCACCGTCGCCGTCGCCGTCGCCGTCGCCGATGGACCACCCGGCACATAGGCCGTCCACGTGCCCACATTGGTCACCGTGCCCGTCACCGTCGTACTGATGGTCAGGCCGGCCGCCACCGTGTCCACACTCGCCCCTGGCGCCAGGTCATAGGCAAAGCCAGTGAAGATCGTCCCCAACTGGTCATCCAGCAGGTCATGCACCGTCAGCGTCACGTTGCCCGTGTTGCTCACCGTGTAGCAGTAGTACACCACCGTGCTTGGCTGTCCCACCACCAGGTTGCTGGTCGTGGCACAGGTCATCGGGTCCAGACCCACCGTCTTCGTCAGGGCAATCGAGGCCACCGGCACCTCGCCCTGCACCGTCATCTCCACCGGCACTTCCACCAACGGCGTGTCCGGGTCATTGCTGTTCACACACAGCGTGCCCGTGTACGTCCCCGTCGTGTAGCCCGTCGAGTCGAAGGTCACATCCACCGTCGTCGTCCCACCCGGCGCGGTCGTCCCCGCCGTCGGGTTCAGACTCAGCCACGGAATGTCGCTCGGCGCCGAGCACGGCCCCGTCGACTGCCCCGTCACGTTCATCACCAGGTGCATGTCCGGGAAGCCAACCGTGCCCGTGTCCGTCGGCTCTGTGATGCCACAGTCCGCCGCCGCCAGGTAGGTCAGCCCTGTCTGCCCCAGGTTGTTGGAGCCTACGAACAGGCTGTTGCCCGCCGTCTGGCCGTTGGGGGTGAAGAACTCCACCACCAGCGTGCCCCCGGCCGGGACCACCCCGCTCACCGGCACCGTCAGAATCGTCAGACCCTGGTCGGCTACCGTCACGTTGGCCGAGCCTATCGGCGTCAGGTTGGCAAAGGTAAACGACGTGTTCGGGTCCCAGGTGTACAGCCGCATCTCGGCTGGCTGCGACCCCGTCGCCCCCGTCGCCGTCTCAATCCCAATCTCCACCTCCACCACTTCGAAGTCCGCCGTGATGCCGAAGTCCGACAGGGTGAAGTAGCGCAGGTAGCTGTTGTCTGTATGCAGCCCGCCCGCGTTACAAGAGACGGAATTGAACTGCACAATCGTTTGCGATACCGAGTGGGTGATCGTCGTCAGCCCCGCCGGCCGCTCTACCACCGGCGTCGCCGAGTTCGGCACGCCTGGCTTCGCATCCGGATGGCGGCTGATAACGCCGTCCCCAATCGTTACCGTCTGGCCGCCCGTCGCCACCGGCACCGAGACCGATACCGGCAGCGCTGGCGCTGCTTCGTCAATCGTCCACGTCAGGTCCGCCGTGCCCACGTTGCTGATGTCCAGCGGCAGTGTCACCTGCGTGTCCGGGTCCTGCGTGCTGGCCAGGCTCGTCGGATTCACCACGATGTCCGGGTCCGCAATCTGCACCGTCGCCGTGTCACTGGCCGACGCCGACTGCGCCACTTCCGGCGTGTAGCGCACTGCGCTCAACGCCGGCAGCCCGGTCGTCCCCAGGAAGTACTGGATGCCCACCGTGCCGTCCTGGTTCTCCAGCCCGGCCGAGTGTGTCCCGCCGTCCGACGGCGCGTCCAGGTAGTGTACCTCGATGACGTCGCTGCCTTCATACAGCTTGTACTGCAAGGTCACCGGTGTCCCGCTCGGATAGTGCTGCACGTTCGTGTACTGCACAATCATGTAGCGGTTCGGGGCCGTGCCCAGCGTCTCGTAGTACAACCCCGACCCGGCTTCGCCCGGATCCATGTCTTCCCACCAGCCGGCAATCAGCCCGTCCGGGCTGCCTGGCGTCGGCAGCGCCTGACCCGTGCAGCAGCCACTGTTGGTGTCGTTGTTCACCGTCAGGAAGCCGTTGGAACTGGCCCGGATGTCCGTGTAGGTCACCCCGTAGAAGTCGAAGCTGAAGCCAATTGGCAGTGGCCCGCTCACTTCGTCATCGCCCAGGATGAAGGCTGTGCCTGTCGCCGCGATGTCTTCGAAGTTGTAGTTGATGGTGTCGTCATAGGTGTAGCCACCGATGCTCGTCACCGCCGTCCACGTCGCCGTGTTCACCGTTGGCGCGTTGATCACCGCCGGCACTATCACTTCGGGGCTGACCCCGCCGGGCGGCAACACGAAGTTGAAGTTGTCCAGCAGGATGCCCAGTTCGCTGTCCACCAGGTCGTGGAAGTTGAAGGTCACGTCGCCGGTGTTCTCGGCCACGTAGCAGTAGTACACCTGCGTGCCCGTACTCACGGTGATGTTGTCGGTCGTCGCGCACACCCCCGCCGTCGTGCCCACCGTCTTGGTCATCACGATGGCCGGGTTCGTCCCGCCGCCTTCCACTATCATCTCTACCGGCACTTCCACCAGCGGCGTGTCCGGGTCGTTGCTGTTCACGCACAGCAGTCCGCTGTACGTCCCGGCCGCGTAGCCGGTCGAGTCGTAGGTTACGTCTACCGTCGTCGTCCCGCCGGCCGCCGTGCTGCCCGCCGTCGGGTTCAGGCTCAGCCACGGGATGTCGCTCGGCGTGTCACAACCGCCGCCACCGCCGCCGCCCACGCTCCCTTCCAGAATGAAGGGGAAGCCTTGCTGCGTCAGGGTGCCGCCGTCGTTCGCCGGGGCAAAGCTGGCCGTGCCGGCCAGCGATTGCAGGCCGTTGCCGGTTGTGGTCTGGCCAATGATGGTGATGGGCGGTGCCCACGGCCCGGAAGCCAGGGTCCCGGCAGTCTGCCACGCCAGCCAGTAGGTCCCGGCCGGGAGGAACAGACCGCCCATGTTCACCGTCGTCGCCATAATCGGCCGGTCGGTCGCCCCGATGGTCGTCTCGGTCGCGCGGTAGATGTTGCTCCAGATACTGGTCTGCAAGCCACTGCCGCTGGTGATTACCGCACCACCGCCGCTCGGATCGCCGTCGTACAAGATCCAGTTGACGTTGGTCATCGTCGACGTGGTCGTCGAACCGGTCTGGTAGGCGAAGAAGGTCGCCGCGTCCACCGTCCAGCCGGCCGCGTCACTGACCACAAAGTCGTCGGCAACCCAGTTGTTGTTCAACACCTGGTGGCCGAAGCCCAGCGTGGTCATCAGCAAGCTGCTGTTCTGCAGCCGGCTTTCGTCCGCGCCGCCCGCGCCGCCACCCGGATGGGTGACCAGCGGACCGTTGTCCCACAGCACTGCTTCCGGCCATTCGAAGCCGCTCAGCGGAGCCGGGTGCAGGTTCACCGGTCCGGCACTGCCGGCACTCTCGATCGCAGAAGCGGCATCCGGAACGCCAGGACGGTTGAACTGGGCCACGTTGGCTTCATCGATGTTCCAGTCCAGCGTTGCCCCGCCGACATTGTTGATGTCCAGCGGCTGCGTCACCGTGGTGTCCGGCGGCTGGGTGCTGCTCATGCTGGTCGGGTCCACAGTGATATCGGGTTCGCTGACCACTTCCACTATCATTTCCACCGGTACGGCCACGGTGGGCGTATCGGGGTCGTTGCTGTTCACGCACAGCGTGGCGTTGTAGGTACCGGCCGCGTAGCCGGTGGAGTCGTAGGTCACGTCGACCGGGGTTGTCCCGGCCGGGCCTGTGGTGCCGTTGGTGGGGCTGACGCTCAGCCAGGCCACGTCGGCCGGGCTGCTGCAAACGTCGCCAGCACCGCCAATCGTCCCGCTCAGGCGGAACAACAGGTCGGGGTCAGGACCACCTATCAGGCAGGTGGCCACTCGGGCGCCCCAATTGTTGCACGCCGTCGCAAAGCCACCGGCCGGATTACGCCACGCCGAAGCACTGTTCGACTGGACGGTCCGTTCGGTCCAACCCCACTGGCCGAAGGGCACAAAGTCCATCCGCGCCTGCACCGACACCCAGTAGGTGCCCGCCGGCAGAACCGCCGGCACGGGCAGGTTGATGGTCAGGCTGCCGGCCACGTCGGTGGGGATGACGCCCAGCGCAGAGTACACCTCGGTCCCCGGTAGTCCGGCCGCGTCCTGGTAGAACCAGACGTTGACGCTAACCAGCGGCCCGGTGCCGTTGAAGTATACGCCAGGGACCTCGACCGTTTCGATGGTCCAGGAGCCATCCCCGGCCGGGATGACAAAGTCATCGGCGGCCTGGTTGTCGTAGGGGTCGTTGGCTGCTTCGAAGTCTTGCGACGTGATGCTGTTAATGCCGGGCGAGTCGGTCTGGTCGTACAGAACGATGTTGGGCCCGTCATAGGCGCCGGCCGTCGCCCCGGCCGGGGCGCTCGTCGCGATGGCCCCAGCGGGCGCACTGCGGCCACCGGCCTGGCTGGCCCCCGCCATCTCACCCAGCACCAGCAGGCTGCCTGCCGGCTCTTCTTCAATCGTCCAGTCCAGCGCCGAACCGCCAACATTGTTGATATTCAGCGGTTGGGTCACCGTGGTGTCCGGCGGTTGGCTGCTGCTCATGCTGGTCGGGTCTACTGTGATATCCGGAGGAGTGGCAAGGACGTTCACCGTAGCCGTATCGGAGGCCGTGGCCAGTTCGCTCAGCCCTTCCGCTTGCAGACACCATTGCACCAGGGTGCCGGTGTCACCGCCGGCGGCATCAGTAGCTACCATCGTCCACGTGCCGGACAGGTCTTCGCCGTCGAAGACGGACAGCGGGTTGTTGGGGATGAAGCTCCCGGCAATGGCCGGCACGCCCGCGCCACATTCGTCTTCCACCAGGGTGGCCGCTTCGTCGTCCAGCGTGGCGGCGATGTCGTTGCCGGCGCAGCCAAAGGTGCTGGCTGGCACCCCCGGCCGGTCGATGATCGTCGCGCTGGTGCCCGTGTCCACATGGGTCAGGGTCAGCGAAACGTCACCCACCCAGGTATGCAGCACATCCACATCAACGTTCAGGTCGCTGATGCTGCCGGTAAGGTTCACCGCTAAGGTGTCTGTTACCCCGTCTAGGTTGTTATCCGGGATAGCCACGTTGGGCGTGCTGCACAGCGGGTTGTAAGCTGTCCAGGTGCCGGTGTTCACCGTCGTGGCGTTGATCGTTACCGACTGGGTTATAAAGGCGCTGGCCCCGGGGATCAGGGCGTAGGGCAGCCCGCTGAAGATGTTGCCCAGCTCGCTGTCGTCCAGGTCGTGGTAGTTCAGCGTGGCCGTGCCGGTGTTGGTCACCTCATAGCAGTAGGTGACTTCGGTCCCGGCCGGGACGTCGATCGTATCTGTAACCGCGCAGACACCGGGGTCGGTGCCCACCGTCTTGTTCAGAGAGATGGCCGCCTGCGTGGAAGCATCGCAGATTTCCAGACTCCAGGCCTGCAATACACCAGCATTGGCTGCCAAGTCGTCGGCCAACTGCAAGGTCCAGGTTCCCGCGGGCACGGTGCCGTTGAAGGTTGACAACCGGCCGGGTTGCTCTGGCGTGTAGATCATGCCCTTGACCACGGTAAACGCACCAATAGGCAGAGCCGCCTGGTCATCAAACCCCGCGTCCATGTCCACCTGGGTGTTGGAACCGATGTCAGTGAACAACGGCGTCGTGGCCGCAGTCGGACCAACCAGGGTCACATCCAGGTCTGGCATGTTGGTATGCGACAGAACCAGGGTCACGTTGAGGTCGGTGATGGGCGCGGTCATCGTGCCCGGCACCAGGATAGTCGAGGAGGTCGTCCCGACAGCCGGTCCAATGGGCTGGGGCACATCACTGCTGGCAATGGTCGTGCAGTTCTGCGCTTCTGCCGGATAGATGCTTACGCTCAGATGATAAGCGGCGTTAGGACCAAGCCCGGTAGTAACGGTGCTGTCCACGTAAGCATAGTAGGTGCCCGCCTGCTGCGCCGTCATGAAGAAGGCTTCCGCATGCGGTTTGACTGTGCTGCTATCATTGGCCAGCAGGAAGAAGTTGTTGAAAAGTCCCAACCCCACCCGGCCATTCCAGTTGGTGTTGGCCGGCACCCGGCCGGGATCCATGTCCAGGCCGATGAAAACCGAGTCGCCCGCATTCAAGTTGAAGTAGAAGATATCGGGGTCGGTGGTAGAAGAAATGGTGCCTGAGATCCAGCCAGAAGCCGGCAAGGGGTCGGCATTGGCCAAGTCATTATTAGGCTCACTCTCAACACCAGGCGTGCCACTGATCACCCTTACATGCAGCCGATAGGGTGTGATCAAGCTCGTCGTGCTAAAACCATCAACCAAGACGTAGTAGGTTCCGCTAGCCGGGATGATCGTCCCGCCAATGGCCGAAGAAAGGCTGCTAAAAGAACCGCTGTCGTCATCGGTTTCCAGAACAGTCACACCATCCGCGCCGATGATGCTCACTATCGTGTCTGATGAACCACCATTGGAGAACTGGGTCATGGTAGCCGCATAGACGTGATCCCCCGCGTTGGCGGTGAATGAGAAATAATCAACTTCTGCCGCGGGACTGATATCACCCAACACGACAACATCGTTGCCAGGCAGTATGTTGGCCGTCGCCGGCGTATCGTTGGGTTCAGTCTCGCTGTAGAAAGCCATTCCCTCTGGCGCGTAAGGGTTGAGACCCTCAGGCCAGCCGGTAGTGGCTGCTCCAGACGCGCCCGCAGTCGGCACCATTTCTACGTCGCTGGAACCCTCCGCCGCCTTGGCGATCTGGGGGCTATCAGCCGACACCCAGGTTACGGCCAATCCCATAACCAATAAAAGCACCAGCAACATCAAGACATTTCGCTTCATACTCATCTTACTAACCCTCCAAAACGAAGTGATGGTGACAATAACCATTCGCCAAAAACTGAAAACGTCACTTCAGTACAGACTGGATGTGTTTGAGTTCACCTCCTTGAGCAAAACAGGCTTACACACTCTCTGGCGGCTGGCATCGCCGCTGGCCGGGAGCAGCTGCATACTTGATCCCGGCCGGGGCATGGCTGCCAACCTGGCACGCAAGCAGAACTGGCCATAACCCAGCGCGAAACGGCTTATGGCGGCCAACAACCAGGTCTTCCTGAATACCAGTTTCACGCATTCAATGGCTGACATCAGCACCTGCGATTCTAAGAACTGGCTTGCATCTGTCTCCCGGCTGCTTGCGCAGATTCGCGGGGAAGAACCAGACACCTGGACAACTACAATAATAGGAAAATGATGAACTGAAATTACAAGTGGCCCTGACCATCTGTGGACGCCGTACACTGCGGCAGAGGGTCAATAGTACTAACATGACGCGAGTAACATTAGTATATGACCAATGCCGTCGACTAACAAGATCTAGAGGGCGACAATTCGGGGATTTGCCATCCTGTCTGCATGCGCCTATGCCAGCGCTGCTTTTCTTTGGGCGGCCAGGCCGCAGCGTGATAGAATGCCGGTAAGAGTGCCGCCGCCGTACGGAAATCGAAGTCATGTCAACGAACCACCAGGGTTACACACGCTTCCTGCTCACAACCATGGCCAACCGGACCACGTTGGACAACCCCTACGCCAACAGCAACACCCCGGCCGGGTTGTTCTATGGCCGCGAGGAGCTTCTGAGCTGGATCAGGCAGAAACTCATCGTCTACTACCGGGACCAGCCCCTGCTGCTGGTGGGCCTGGCCGGCATGGGCAAAACCACCCTCTTGCAGCAGCTTCTCAACAGCCAGCCGGGCGACACGCACCGCTTTGCCTACATCCCCCTGCCCGGCATGGCCCAAGATTCGCTGGACGCCTTTTTGTGGACCCTGGCCGAGCAAATCACCCGGAGCCTACAAGCCCAGGGGCTGCGCCTGACCCTGCCCACGCGGCGCAGCTTCAACGCCGCCCCACAGCGCGCTTTTGCCAACTACTTCCTGGAACCGGTTCTGGCCGCCCTCAAGGGGCAATATCTGGTACTCCTGGCCGACGACGCCGACTGGCTGCTGCAGCCGGCCGGGGATTGCCCACTGGCGGCAGAGATTCGGGCGTACCTCTACCAGCTAGGCCAGCAGCAGCATCGCATCCAATTTCTGTTTGCCCGCACCGGCCGGGAGTCAACCCTACCCACCGAGGCGCTCAGCCCCTTCCGGCTGCCGCAAATTGCGCTGGTGGGTCCGCTCAGCCGCGAGGCCAGCCTGGCTTACATCCAGGAACCGGTGCCCTACAAAGTCTATGCCGACGTGGCCGACCTGCTCTACACCCTGACCGAGGGGCAGCCGGCCGCCCTGCAGCAGGTGTGCGCCGGGCTGTTTGCCCGCTGGCAGCGCCAGGAACTGCAGCAGGTCACCCTGGCCGACGTGGTGACGGTGGTCCGCCGCCAGCAGATGGCTGGCTCCGGCCACCCGCTGCGCCCCCCCACCCAGCCCTACACCGCGCCAGCAGACCCGCCCGGAGCAACCCCGGCCGGGGCGCGCTGGCGCGTCTGGCTGCTCCTGCTGCTGGTGCCCTTACTCCTGTTGGCCGGAGCCTGGCTAGGGGCCACCTTTCGCCGCCCGGTCAATGTGGCCGGCCCACCGGCCGGGGCAGCCACCGCCACAACCACACTGACAGCTGCGGCCACGGCCGCGCTGGCCCAGGTCGCCGGCACCCCGCGCGCCACATCACCGCCCCCTACCCGGCCGGCCACCCAGGCGGCCACGATGCGCCCGGCCGGGGCCAGCCCCACCCCGCTACCCAGCACCCCATCCCCCACCGCCACACCACCGGCCAGTGCCACCCGCCCGGTCACCCCCACCCCCCTACCTACCGAAATCATCCGCGCTGAGGACGGGATGCCGATGCGCCTCGTCCCGGCCGGGACCTTCGCCATGGGCACCGACAGCACGCGCCCGGAAGTCGGTGACGATGAACGTCCCGCCCACAACGTGATGCTCGATGCCTTTTACATGGACAAGTACGAAGTGAGCGTGGCCCAATATGCCACCTTCCTCAACACGCTGCCCCAGTTCCGGGAAAGCTGCCCCGGCCTGGGCTGCTTCCTGCCGCGCGAACTCATCGGCACCACCAGCTACTTGCTGGAGCAAACGGCGGACGATGGTCGCCGGGAGTATCTGGCCCTGGATGGCTACGCGAATTACCCGGTGAACCATGTAAGCTGGCCCGGCGCAGTGGCTTACTGCCAGGCCATGGGCGCGCGGCTGCCCACTGAAGCAGAGTGGGAATATGCCGCCCGCGGCACGGATGGCCGCGTTTACCCTTGGGGCAATGAACCACCAGACAGCAGCCGCGCCGTTTTCGCCAGCAGCAGCTACGGTGACTTGCAGCCGGTGGATGCGCTCCCGGCCGGGGCAAGTCCTTTTGGCATCCTGGCCCTGGCCGGCAGCATGTGGGAATGGACCGCCGATTTCTACGCCGCCGATTATTACCAGGACAGCCCCGCGCAAAACCCACCTGGCCCGGATGGTGGCCCCGGCCGGGTAACGCGCGGCGGTGGCTGGCCCAACAACAATCAGGCAGACCGCATCCGCAGCACCAACCGCAACGCCCTGGAGGAGAGCTTCCTCAGCGCGGACCTCGGTTTTCGCTGTGTCCGCAGCGTGCAGCCCTAGACCACCCCCGGCCGGGTTTGCCAGCCGCGCCCATCCTGCGTATGATCTGTCCCACAATGCTGCCCAATGCAAACGATTCTTTTGGAGACGAGTTATGAGCGAAACAAATGAACTACCCATCAGCGCCGAACTGCTAGAAATCCTGCGCTGCCCCCTGGCCGTACAGTCCAAAGAGTATGGGGAGGATCCCGGCCGGCTGCGCCTGGTCAAGAACACCTGGCTGGTCTGCGACGACAGCGGCCAGAAATACCCCATCCGCGATGGCATCCCCGTCATGCTGATTGAAGAAGGGCAGAAGTGGCAGGCTGTAGCCGAAGCCGACCTGCCAGTTCCACCCCCGGCCGGGGATTAACCCCGGCAAACTGGTCCAATCACACCGCAAATTGAACCGGTCACCAGCCTAAATCTTAAAGCCCAGCTTCGCCGCCCGCTCGCGCGCCCAATCAGGAATGGGCGCCGGCGCCGCCAGTGGCGGCAGCTTCGCCAGATTCTCCGGCGTCGGCTCAAAATTCAACTCCGAACTCAGCCGTTCCACCACCGTCCGCAGCACCTCCAGGCGCGCATACCGCTTATCGTTGCCCGGAATAATGTGCCAGGGCGCGCGCACCGTCGTCGTCTTGATCAGCATATCCTCCACCGCCTGTTCATACAGGTCCCACTTCTCCCGGTTACGCCAATCCTCATCCGTCAGTTTCCACGCCTTATACGGCGTATCCTCGCGCGCTTCAAAACGCGCCAACTGCACCTCTTTGCTAATGTGCACCCAATACTTCAGGATAATCGTGCCAAAGCCCGACAACTGCGCCTCAAAATCCTTAATCTCCTGATAGGCGCGACGCCATTCCGCCTCGGTGGCAAAACCCTCTACCCGCTCCACCATCACCCGGCCATACCAACTGCGGTCAAAGATGGCGATCTTGCCCCTAGGCGGCAGGCGGCGCCAGAAGCGCCACAGATAATGCTTCTCCGCATCCTCCCCCCTGGGCGCAGCAATAGGCAGCACCTGGTAGCCACGCGGGTCCAGCCGCTCCGTTAGCCGCTTGATAACACCTCCCTTCCCGGCCGCGTCCCAACCTTCAAACACCAACACCACCGGGCGCTGCTGCCGGTTCACCTCATACCCCAAAGCGCGCAGCTCCGTCTGGTACTTATTCAGCTGATGCCCGTAACTCTTCTTAGAAACCGTCTTGTCCAGGTCGATAATCTCCAACATCCTCACCTACTCCTCCGGCTCTGCCAGGTTCGCTTCATGCACCAGATCGATCTGCACAACAGCGTTGCCGTTGTCGCCACCCTCCCGCGCACCATTGGTGTTATCGTCACCGTTATCCGCGTCGTCACCGTCATCAGCTTCATCGGCGTCATCGGCGTCATCGGCGTCATCGGCGTCATCGGCGTCATCATCATCATAATCGTCATACTCATTGCCCGCAGGTGCAGACTTCTTCTGCTTTTTGCGCGCCTTGCGGGCCGCTTTGCCCTCAGTAGCTTCGCGCGCTTCCTCTTCCAGCTTGTCCACGCTGGCCCAGCTCGTGGGCCTCTCACCCAAAGCCGCTTCAATGCCATTGATAATCGTCCGCAGTACAGCATACAGCCGGTAGTTTGGATCGGTCGCCGGAATCACGGTCCACGGGGCGTAGTCGGTGCTGGTGTTGTTCAACATATCCCGCACCGCCGCCAGATACGCGTCATACTTGCGATGCCGCTCCCAATCCTCAGCGGTCACTTCCCAGGCCCGGGCTGGGTCCTGGGCCAGCAAGGAGAAGCGCCGCAATTGCTCCACCTCCGAAATATGCAGCCAGAACTTGATGATCAGCGTGTTATCGTCCGCCAGTGTCCGCTCAAACTGGTTGATCTCTTCGTAAGCACGAATCCAGTCAGGAATAGGTGTAAGCTGCTCCACCCGCTCAATCATGACCCGGCCATACCAACTACGGTCAAAGATGGCCATCTGGCCGCGCCGGGGGAGCTGCATCCAGAAACGCCACAGCCAGGGCATCATCAGCTCGTGGGACTGAGGGGCCTGGGTGGAAACAACTTTGAAACCGCGCGGGTCCAGCCGCCGGGTCAGGTAGCGGATGATGGTGCCTTTCCCGGCCGCGTCCCACCCCTCAAACACGACAATGGTGGGCAGGCGCTCCTCAAAGGCGGCAATGGCCAGGTCATACAGGCGCTGCCGCTGTTGGTGGTAGATATACTTAAAGGCTCTGTCAGACAAAGCCAGGGACAAATCGGTCTTCTCTAGCAGCATATTTCACCCCTTGCCCGGCCGGGAGCCAACCCACTACGGAACAGTTCGCGCCGGAACATACAGTACCCAAAAATCCTTCCCCGCCCGCGCCGAATCGTAGCGCTGCCACGTCCCGGCCGGGTAAATCGTTGACAAAAGCTTCTGCGACACTTCATCATTATAATAGATAAGGTATAACTTCGCCGCTGGATCTTCAGCGTTCAGGCGCATTTCTCCCGGCTCAGTCACCACCTGGTTCCAGCGCGGATGCCCGGCCTCAATGGCAATATTCCGCGTATCCGCCCAATACGGGAACGGGACATGATAGACATCGGCCATACTGCCGCCATCGGCCAGAAACGCGCGCACCACCGCCCCCATCTCCCCCGTGTTCCACAGCGCCTCCTGCGTCTCCGCGTCGTAGGTCACAAAATACCAGCGGTAATTATTGGCCACGGCCAGCAGCAGCAGGCCGGCAGCCACCAGCAGAGCCAGCCCCCGCCCCGGCCGGGTGCCCAACTGCCACAGACGCTGCAGCACCGCCGCCAGCGGCAGCGCCACCCAGATCATCACCAGCGGTACCGCCCCACCGGTACGGACCACACTAGGATTCTCCTGCGGGAACGCCAGGCTCAAAATAGACGGCAGCAGCAGCGCCCCAACCATCACCACCAGGTAAACATCCCGCCGCTGCCGCAGGCGCAGCAGCCGCCACAACAAATACACCCCCCCTAGCACAAACAACCCGCCCGACACCAATCCCAACACCGGCGATTCAGGCACGGTATTGATCGGCACCACATCTCCCTTGTAATTAAACATCAGCAGCGCCGCGCGCACATTCCCCCAAAAGACAGACCACGCCTGCGCCAACCCTAGCTCCGCCCCGCCCAGCGAGCGGCTCTGTGCCCGGTACCAAAAGCTCTCCGGCGCATCCCGCATGTAGCGCAGCAAGGGCAAGAATACCAGGCTAGCTGCCAACCCACCCAATGCCCCATTAACCCAAAACGCCACGCTGAAGGCACTCTGCTCCGGCGCGGCCCCGGCCGGGCGTCGCCACACCCGCCAGCCATCCGCCAACACCTTCACCCCCACCAGCAGCAAAAACAACAGCGGCACAACCCGCATGGCCGTGTAAGTATGCAGCCCCACGCCCAGAACCAGCCCCGCCGCCAGCCAATCATTGCGCCGGTTATGGCGCAGAGCACGCAGCAAAAAATACAGCGCCGGCACCGCAAACGCCGCCGTGAAGGGAAAGCGCAGCCCCACCCGCGTAATCGCCACGTGCCAGTGCGAGACGGCCAGGAAAAAGGCCGCCAGCAGCCCCACCAGCCGCCCATACTGGTCACGCGCCAAAAAGTAGGTCATGGGCACGGTGAGAATGCCAAACAGGGCCGTGCCCACCTTCAACGCCAGGTGGCTCACCGTCAGCGGCGTCAACCAGATCAGGGCCGCCGTCAGGTAAAACTGGAACATCTCCCGGCCGGTGTTGCGCTCAAAAAAGATGGGGCGCGCCCCATCCAGCACATCCTGCACATCCAGCAGCTTCTCCGCATGGTCACTGGTCATATCCACCGGCACCAGGTCCAACCGGTAAACGCGGAAGCCAATGGCCAGCAGCGTGATAGCCGCCAGGGCCGCTACCATCGTCCAATCAACTCGCCGCCGCGCCCCGGCCGGGGAGCTTCCCGGCCACTGTGCAAAAGCCAGCCCAAAGCACAACAGCGCCGCCAGCCACGGCCACAAGCCACCCATCAGCCGGTTGCCGGCAAAACCCTGGTAAGCCAGCACCGCCAGGGCCAGCGCATTGGCCGCCAGGAAAAAGCGCAGCACACGCGCCGCCACCAACGCCCGGCCCGGCCGGGCCGCCAGGCGCCGCGGGTACGGACCGTGTTGCAGCACCGGCCCGCGCCAGATAGGCACCACAAAGCAGACCGCAGCCACCGCAAAGCACACCACCCCCAACGCAGCCCGTTCCCGGCCGGATACCAACCACTGCCCGGCCAGGGCCAGCAGCAGCGCCAACACCAGCAACCCGGCCGGCCAGTAGGTACTCACCCACTGCCGCCAGGAAACCCGGCTCATCTTGGCTTGCTGCGGCGCTTCGCCGGCCGAGGCAAACATAGTTCCTCCTACGCGCGATGGTCAGGTTATCTTAATGCGAAGGCAGCAGAAATGCCAACAAGCCCATGGGTGGGCGTGAAGTGCCGCAGCAAAACTTGCTCTACGTGGCATCGTTCCACCCTGTACCTGGCACTCGTCAACGAAAAATCCGGCCACCCCCAATGGCCGGGTTGCCAGCCACCGCGCCTTTTGGTATGTTCCCCTTGTCAACAATTGCAACCGGCCGTTGGCCGCGGCCGTTGGCCAGCAGCCACACCGCCCCAGCGCGCCCTTCAGGGAAGAAGATGACCACCATTCTCATGATTGAGGACAGCACGGCAAACAGCATCCTGGTTGAGCGCGTCCTGGCTCCCCATGGCTACAGGATGCTGCATGCCACCACCGGCGAAAGCGGCATCAAGATGGCCGTAGAACAGATCCCTGACCTGGTGCTCATTGACATCGGCCTGCCGGATATTGATGGCCATACCGTCGTCACGCTGCTAAAACAGGTGAGCGAACTACACGCCACGCGCCTCGTGGCCCTCACTGCCTGGCCGCCGGAGATCACGGCCGAGATGATCGAACGGTACGGCTATGACGGCATCATCAACAAGCCCATCGACATCCGCGAGTTCCCGGCGCAAATCGCCGCCTATCTCAGCGCCTGACCAACACACCCGGCCGGGGTGTTCCATCACCGTCGAATTGTCGTGCCATGCAACTGATTCCTGCTCCCCAGCTTTCGCTGGCCGATCTGGCCAGCGCCTATAACGAGACACGGATCGACTACATCGTGCCGATGCCCATGACCGTGGAACGGCTCAAGCGCTACGTCGAAATCTACGACGTCGATTTGCACGGCTCCTGCGCGGCGGTGTCCAGCAACGTCATCCTGGGGCTGGGCATGTTAGGCATCCGCTACCAACGGGGCTGGATCACCCGCCTGGGCGTTCTCCCGGCCGGGCGGCGGCAAGGCACCGGCCGGGCCATCATGGAATACCTGCTGGAACAGGCCCGGCAGCGCCACATGCCCATCATGTGGCTGGAAGTCATCAAGGGCAATACACCCGCCCACCAACTATTCATCAGCCTCGGCTTTGAGGAGACCCGCGAACTAATCGTCGCCCGGCGGCCCCCCGCCTACCGCGCCCTGGGGCCTGGCGAGCAAGTATTCCGGCCCCAAGTGCGCAACATCCGCACCTACAACCGCCAGGGCGCGCTGGCCCTGCTGGAACAGCGCCAGGACCGCCCCAACTGGCTCAACGAAGTGGAGTCGATGCGCAAGGTGGGCGACCTGTCCGCCATCGCCGTAGATACCAGCGACGGCGGCCGGGGCTGGGTCAGCTTCCAGCCCAGCCTGCTGCAGCTCACCCACATTGTCGTAGAAGTAACCGCTGGCGACCCGGCCGGGGTCACCGCCGCCCTGCTGCAAACCCTGCACCAATACTACCCCACCCAAGACGCCATCTGCGAGAACCTGCCCGAAAACGATCCCAAATGGCCCGGCTTTGAGCAGGCCGGCTATTTCGACGCCTTTCATCGCATCGAGATGGTCATGCCCCTGGTCTAGCCACCGGCCGGATACAACAACCGGGCAGCCCCAAGAGGACCAACAACTATGGAACCAACCGTGACCCCCACCGATGTCGCCGCCGCGGCCCAGCGGCTGGCCGGCATCGTCCACCACACCCCCGTAATGCATTCGCGCACCCTGAACAATCTGGCCGGCAGCCCCGGCCGGGCCATCTACCTCAAGTGCGAGAACTTCCAGCGCGTGGGCGCCTTCAAGTTTCGCGGCGCTTACAACGCCGTCAGCCAGCTAAGCCCGGCCGAGAAACAGGCCGGCGTCATCACCCACTCCAGCGGCAACCATGCCCAGGGACTGGCCCTGGCCGCGCGGCTGCTGGGCGTGCCCGCCACCATCGTCATGCCCCACAACGCCCCCCTCATCAAGCGCCGCGCCACCCAAGGCTACGGTGCGACCATCGTCCCCTGCGACGCCCTGGAACGAGAGGCGGTAACCGCCCAGCTCATCGCCGCCCAGGGCTACACCCTCATCCACCCCTACGACAACGACCAGATCATCGCCGGGCAGGGCACCGCCGCCTGGGAACTGTTCGACGAAATCGGCGAATTGGATTTCCTCTTTGTGCCCGTGGGCGGCGGCGGGCTGATCAGCGGCTGTGCCCTGGCCGCTGCCGCCCGCTCCCCCCGCTGCCAGGTAGTCGGCGTCGAGCCGGCCATCGCCGCCGATGCCAACCAATCGTGGCGCGAAGGTGCCATCCACACCCTTGACTATGTCCCCCAAACCATGGCCGACGGCCTGCGCACGCGCTTCATCGGCCAGCGCAACCTGGCCATCATGCGCCGCTATGTGCACGACATGACTACCGCCAGCGAGGCAGATATCGCCGCCACGCTGCGCTTCGTGTGGGAACGGATGAAGATCATCATTGAGCCAAGTTCAGCCGTGGCCCTCGCCCCGTTGTACACCGGGCAATACCCGCTCCCGGCCGGGGCGCGGGCCGGCGTCATCATCAGCGGTGGCAATGTCGACATCGCTCATGTCCAATCCACCATTTTCAACTAAAATAACCTTGCCTTACCCGGCATCTGATCAAAAACAACCAGCCCAGAAATTAGAATCATGAGCAACCTCCCACGCATCCTTGTCTGTCATCCCTTACACCCGGCCGGGGTCGAGCGCCTGCGCCAGGCCGCCATCGTCGACATTGAAACCAGCCTCAGCAGCGACGACCTGCAAGCCATCATCGGCCAATACCAGGCCATCATCGTTGGCCCCAACATGCGCCTGCCTCATTACGTCATCGAGGCCGGTTACAACCTGCGCGTTATCGGCTGTGCCGGCTCCCGCCTGGACCACGTCGACGTCAGCACCGCTCGCGCCGTGGGCGTGGAAGTCCGCACCAGCCCCAGCAGCAGCGCCGTCGCCGTCGCCGAGCACACCATGACCCACATGCTGCTGCTGGCCATGCAGGCCGCCCGCCACAACCCGGCACTGAGCGCCGGGCTGGCCGGCAAGACATTGGGCATCATCGGCTTTGGCCTGATTGGCCAGCAGGTAGCCCGGCGCGCCCTCTCCTTTGACATGCGCGTCATCGTCAACCAGCCCCGCCTGACCCCCGAACTGGCCCTGGAAGCGGGCGTGGTGGCCACCGATCTCATCGACCTGCTGCGCAAGGCCGATTTCGTCAGCCTGCATGTGCCCTTCAAAGCGGAAACAGAAACCCTCATCGGCGCGGCCGAACTGGGCTGGCTGAAGCCCACTGCCTGCCTGATCAACCTGGGCCACACCGACCTGGTAGATGACGCGGCGCTGCTAGCCGCGCTAGACGGCGAACGGCTGGCCGGCGCGGCGCTGCCGGAATTCCCGCCGCAGGCCGCCAGCACCCGCAGCGAGCAAGCGGCTCTGGTGCGCCGCCACCCGCGCGTGCTGGTCGCCCCCCACGTAACTCACATCCTGGGCAGCCGCCAGCGTGACGCCGACATAGCCATTGCCGAGCAGGTGGTGGAGATTCTGCGGGTGAAGCGGCCCAACGAGGCGCTGTCGCTGGAGGTGGTGCCGGTGGATCGGGTGACGCCCCACGAACAGATCGACAACAAGCGCGTCGACCGGCTGATGGAGAGCCTGAAAATGGATGGCCGGCTGGTCAACCCGCCGGTGGCCACCTACTGGAACGACATGTACGTGATCCTGGACGGGGCCACGCGCTACACGGCGCTGCAGCGCCTGGGCTATCCACACGTCATCCTGCAAGTGATCGACGCCCACCGCGACGACTTCACTCTCCATACCTGGTACCACGCCATCTCCAGCCCCCGGCCGGGGCGCGAACTGCTGGCCGATCTGGCCCAAATCCCCGAACTGCACCTGGCCCCGCTGGCCGTGGACCAGATTCAGCACGCCTTTGCCCGGCCGGAGACACTCTGCTACTTCCTGGACCGCACCGGCGAGGCAACCCTGGCCCTGGCCGCGCCCGGCAGCGACCGGCTGCACGTGATGAACGAGTTGGTGGCCCGCTACACGCGCTGGGGCAGTGTGGAGCGCACCCTGCTCACCGACCTCTCCCGGCTCCTCAGCCAGTTCCCACAGATGACCGCCGTGGCCATCTTTCCCCAATTCACGCCGGAAACAGTCTTCACGGCGGCGACCGAGGGGAACTTCCTCCCGGCCGGGTTAACCCGTTTCGTCATCCCCGGCCGCATCCTGCGCCTCAACGCCGACCTGGAGCGCCTCAAACAGCCGGAGTCGCTGGCCGCCAAGCGCGCCTGGTTCAACCAATGGCTGGCCGACAAGCTGGCCCGCAGCCGGCTGCGCTACTACCAGGAACCGGTCATCCTGCTCGATGAGTAAGCCGCCCCGCGCGCGGTCCGGCACGGGCCACCCGGCCCGCGAGGCGCCTACACAACCACCATGCTAACCAGCCCTTTGCTCATCGTCGCCACCGGCTTTGGCCTGAGCCTGCTGCTCAGCCTGGGGCTGGTGCAGTTTGCCCGGCGCACCGGCTTCGCCATGGACGACCCGGCGCAGCATACGCGGCGCATTCACCGGGCACCCACGGCCCGCATTGGCGGCCTGGCCCTGCTGCTGGCCTATGGGTTGGCGCTGTGGTGGTTCCTCCCGGCCGGGATGTGGCAAAACCAACAAGTACAAGGGCTAGCCGTCGGCACCCTGCTCATCACCCTCCTGGGCGTCATCGACGACGTGCGCAGCCTCAGCGGCCGGGTCAAGCTGGTTGGCGAACTGCTTATCATCAGCTTCGTCGTCATCCACTTCGAACTGCTCGTGCCCTACGCCAACAACCCGTTGGGCGGTATCCTCCGCTTCCCCCCCTGGTTTAGTGCCGCCATCAGCATCATCTGGATCATGGGCACCACCAACACCCTCAACTTCATTGACGGCATCGACGGCCTGGCCACCTCCGTGGCCATCAGCTTTGCCATCGTCGTCGGCATCGTCGCCCTGCTCTTCGACCAGGCCGCCCTGGCCATCATTCTGGCCGCCTTGTTAGGTTGCTGCCTGGGATTTCTACCCGTCAACTGGCACCGGGCACGCTCCTTCTTGGGCGATGGCGGGGCCATGTTCCTGGGTTTCACCATCGGCACCTTGTCTATCCTGTCGGGGGCCAAACTGGCGACCACGCTGCTGGTGCTGGGGCTGCCCATCCTGGACATCCTGAACACCTTCTGGGTGCGCTTCCGGCGCGGCCAATCCCTCTTCACTGCTGACAACGAGCATCTGCACTACCGGCTCATCCGCAAAGGGCTGTCCACCGGCCAGACGGTCCTGGTCATCGCCGGCATCTCCTTTGGCTTTGGCCTGCTGGCGCTGGCCAACAACACCACCTTCAAAGTGATCTCGCTGGCGGTCCTGCTGGTCGTTTCGCAACTGCTCATCCTCTGGTCACAGCGCCGCTAACCCAAATTGGGCTGATTTCAGGCGGGCGCTGGCCCGCCATTTGGATCAATCTGCGTGGAGGGCGCGCCATCGGTAACCGGCGTGTCAACCTACGTGTTAAGTTGGTTACAATCCACCGATTGCCGATTGACAAGCGGCCGCCGGCTATGCTAGAGTAACAAGTGGCACAAACGAAGTTTGTGTACACCACGTAAAGGAGACGCACGAAGCCATGATCATCATCCGTATCGCCATCGCTTCTGTTGCCATGGGTAGTGAACTGCCCAACCCGGGAACCCGTGCGTCTGCTAATCGTTGACATAATTCAACGTCCTTCGCGAGGCCGCAGCGCACAACCCGGTGCTGCGGCCTTTTTTGTTGGCAGAACGGCGGTTTGGCACCGTCGCATTGGCAATGAGGAGACGCAAGCACCGGCCGGGGCCGGCCTGTCTGCGTCTCTTTTTTTGTGCTCCCAGACCTGATCACCAGCGGCTGGGAATGAAACTTTGAGGAGTAAGGTAATGATTCAAGCAGTGATCTTTGATGTAGGCGGTGTCCTGATCCGCACCCACGACCACTCAGGCCGCCGCGCCTGGGAAGAACGGCTGGGGCTGGCTGAACGGGAATCTGAAGAGATTGTTTTTGGCAGCGAGATGGGCACGGCGGCCCAGGCCGGCCAGATTACTGACGTCGCGCTGTGGGCCTGGGTTGGCCAGCGGCTGGCCCTGGACGCCGCCCAGTTGGCCGCCTTCCAGCAGGACTTTTGGGCCGGCGATGTCCTGGACAGCGGCCTGGTAGACCTGATCCGCGCTCTCCGGCCGGGATACCAAACCGCCATCATCAGCAACGCCACCGACAACCTGCACCACGCCCTCACCCACAAGTTCGCCATTGCTGACGCCTTCGACCTGATCGTCGGCTCGGCTGTGGAAAGGGTGATGAAACCCCACGCCGCCATCTACCTGCGCACCCTGGCCCGGCTGGGTCGCCAACCGGCCGAGGCCGTTTTCATCGACGACAGCGCAGTCAATATCGCCGCCGCCCAGGCCCTGGGCATGGCCACTATCCACTTCAATCCGCGCGTCGATGTCGCCGCCGAACTGGCCCGTCTGGGGGTTCAACCCACTCCCTGACCCATTCCAGCGGTTCTGATACTTACTGGAGAATGAACATGAGACAAGCTACCCAAACCTCCCTGCCCAATCCGCAAACACACCAGCAAAGCCGGCCTGCATCCCGGCCGGGTACCACCCCAGCGAGGAACACTACCATGCACATCCGACCTTTCGACTACAGCGACCATGATTACCAGGCACTCGTCGCCATCGACAGCGCCAACTTCCCAGACCAGCGCAGCCTCCCCGAAGAGTGGCGCCACTGGGACCGCGCGCGTGATCCGCAGTACCTGTTTCGGCGCTACATCCTGCAAGCGGACGGCCAGAACGTCGCCTTCGGCACGCTGGGCGAGACCTCCTGGTCGTACAAGCCAGGCAAGTACTTCATCAACGTCCACGTCCATCCCAACCACCAGCGTCATGGCTATGGCAGCGCCCTGTACGACTACTTGTGGCGCGAACTTGGCCAACAGGAGCCGGTTCCCACCCACGTTACCACCAGCACCCGCGAGGACAAAGCGGCCGCGATCCGCTTCCTGGAAGCGCGTGGTTTTCAGCGTGTCATGCGCTTCCAGCGCTCGGAGTTGGATGTGACGGCGTTTGATCCCGGCCGGTACACCGCCACCATCCAGCGCGTCATGGCCCGCGGCATTGCCATCCGCCCCCTATCCGAGCTGGAGCACCTGGATCCCAACTGGCAGCAGAAGCTGTATGACCTGGAGTGGGAACTGGCCCAGGACGTACCCTATCACGACGATTTCACCCAACACAGCTTTGAACACTTCCAAAAGAGCGTGCTGGCCAGCCCCAACTACTTCCCCGAAGCATGGTTCATTGCCCTTGACGGTGACCGCTGGATCGGCATGAGCGCCCTATGGCACAACCAGGCCGACAAGAGCAAGCTGCACACCGGCCTGACCGGCGTCGCTCGCAGCCATCGCCGCCTTGGCGTGGCCACCGCGCTAAAAGCCACCGCCATCCGCTTTGCCAAACAGCGCGGCTACCTGGCCATTGAAACTGACAACGAAGAGAACAACCCCATGTACCAGTTGAATGTGCAGTTGGGCTTTGTGCCCCAGCCGGCCTGGCTTGACTTCACCAAAGAAAGCCCGGCCGGGACGCCCATCACCCAACTGGCCACCACCGTCGCAGGAGTCTAACCCATGAAATATCAGATCCGCCCTTTCGATTACTCTGACCTGGACTATGAAGGTGTCCTGGAAACTTACAATGCGGTATGGCCTGACCATGGTGATACCGTTTTCGACTGGAAGTTCGACGATGAGCGGCGCAACCCCAAGTTTTTCTACAGCCGCTTCGTGGCCGAGCTGACCGGGACGCCGGGAACACCCGGCCGGGTTGTGGCCCATGCCAGTTGCGGCGAAAACTTCTGGTCCTACGTGCCCGGCAAATACTTCGTGGCCGTCAACGTCCACCCCGACTTCCGCCACCACGGGATTGGCTCCGCACTGTACGACACGCTGATGCGCCAGCTTCTACCCCGCCAGCCGGAGCAGTTCACCTGCTGGTCCCGCGAAGACCAGCCAGAGGGCATCCGCTTCCTGGAGCAGCACGGCTTCGCCCAAAGAATGCGCTTCCCAATCTCTGCGCTCGACCTGACCACGTTTGATCCCGGCCGGTTCCAACACCGCATCCAGCAGGTGCTGGCCAGCGGCATCGAGATAAAAGACCTGCGCGAACTAATGGACAGCGATCCCGCCTGGAAGGACAAAATCTACAACGCCATCAACACAATGGCCCAAGACGTCCCCTTCGCCGATCCGCTAACCTTGGAAACGCAGGAAGAGTGGGAGAACGGGTCGCTCAAGCACCCCAACTTCATGCCCGAAGCATGGCGCGTGGCCCTGGACCAGGGCGAGTATGTGGGCCTGACCATGCTCTGGCGGCACAGCAGCGACGAGCACAAGCTGAACACCGGGCTGACCGGCGTGCTGCGCAGCCACCGCCGCCAGGGTATCGCCATCGCCCTAAAGACACTCTCGCTGCAGTACGCCCAGGAGTTGGGGTACCAGACCGTCGATACGGACAATGAAGAGCACAACCCCATGTTCCAGATCAACCTGCAACTGGGTTTCCGTCCGCGCCCGGCCGGGTTAGAATTCCACAGGGAATGCAGCGCGGCCGACGAAGAGCTGGTGGTGTCTGACCAGGTACCGGTTGGACTACCCTTCTAAGACCCGCCTGGCCGTTTCCTACCACGATCGCGGCGGTGAGGCTTCTGGCCACCCCTGCTGTGGCCAAAGCCTCACTGCCGTGACTTATGCCTGGGCAAAGCGCCAGGCCAACCCCAATGCCGGAGCACCAGACCATGCACATAAGAGAACAACTCCCGGGCGACTACGAAGCCATCGCCCATATCGTCGCCACTATTTATCCCGAAAACGCCGAAACCGCGGCCGAGATCGAATACTTCGACCAGCATCGTGCCACCAACTGCCGCTGGCAGCGCTTTGTGGCTGAGGAAAATGGCCAGATTGTAGGCATGGCCAGCTTCGAGCAATTTGCCTGGATCTACCACCCGCACAAGTTCCACCTGAGCGTAGAGGTCTTGCCGGCGCACCAGCGGCTGGGAACCGGCCGGGCGTTGTACCAGCAACTGCTATCCGCCCTGGCACCCTACCAGCCCGTTTGCCTGCGCACCCGGGTACGAGAAGACAACACCGCCGGGCTGCACTTTGCCGCCGGGCGCGGCTTTGTCGAGGAAGAACGCACCTGGGAGAGCCGCCTGGCCCCGGCCGGGTTCGATTTCACCCCCTACCAATACGCCTTCGACCGCCTCGTGCAGCAGGGCATCACCCTCAGCACCGTGGCCGACCTGGCCAGCGACCCGCAGCGCAATGAAAAACTGTACCATCTAGCCCGGGCCGCCACCCAGGGCGAGCCATCGGTAGAGCCACTCACGCCCCCCAACAAGGAGCAGTACCTCACCGACAGCCTCCACAACCCCAACTGCCTGCCCGACGCCTGGTTCATCGCCCTGGACGGCGACCATTACGTAGGCGAGAGCAGCCTCTGGCGCATGCAAGCCCATGAAAACGAACTAGACGTTGGCTTCACCGGTGTACGCCCCGAATACCGCGGCCGGGGCATTGCCCTGGCGCTAAAACTGCGGACAATTGCTTACGCTCAGGCGCATGGCATCACCCGGCTCGTCACCTTCAACAGCAGCCTCAACCAGCCCATGCTGGCCATCAACGAGCGGCTGGGCTTCGAGAAACAGCCGGCCTGGATCGGGCTGCGCAAGGACCTGGCCACTTAACGCCAGGCGACAACACCAAACAAACGCCCATAGACCCAAGAAGTGAGACGCTAATGACCCTGCCCGTACTACACCTCAGCGGCACGCCCTACGAACAAGGTGTGCAGCACGGCCGCCAACTCCAGGCCCAAATTGCCCACAACCTGGCCATCTACTTCGATCGCTTCTGGCGCGAGGCCAATGTAAGCCAGGCCGAGGTGCTGCAGCGCGCCGCGCGCTATGCCGCGGCCATCGCCACCGACAACGCCGGCTACCACGCCGGGATGGCCGGCATCGCCGCCGGCAGCGGTTTCTCGCTGGCCGAGATCGCCGCGCTAAACGTGCGCTATGAGATTCTGTACTACAACAACGTGGTTACCGCCCTGGCCAAAGGGACCGCTGCCCCGCCGGTAGATGGCTGCACCGCCTTTGCCGTCGCCCCGGCCGGGACCAGCAACCAACATCTGCTCCTCGGCCAAAACTGGGATTGGATCCCCGAAGTGCGCGGGGCCTTGCTGCACACCAGCGCGCCCGGCCAGCCGGCCACGCTGGCCTTCACCGAAGCCGGCATCTTCGGCGGCAAGATTGGGCTGAACGAAGCGGGCCTGGGGCTGGCCATCAACGGCATCACCAGCATGGACGATGACTGGACCCGCCTGAGCAAGCCATTTCATGTGCGCTGCTACGAGATCTTGCGCCAGTGGACGTTTGCGGCAGCGGTCAACGTGGTAGTTGGCCCCGGCCGGGCCTGTTCCGCCAACTTCCTCATCGCCCAGGTGCCCGACCTGGCCGTAGACATTGAAGCCGCCCCCCAGGCAGATAACCAGCTCACCTGGGACGACGGCTGCCTGGTACACACCAACCACTTCGTCGACCCGGCCGGGTTAGGCATCACCGAGCCAGACCCCGAATACCGGGTCACCTCCTGCCGTCGCTACGACCGGATGCAGGAACTGCTGCGCCGCTCCCGGCCGGTGAGCATCCCCCTGCTGCAAAACTATCTGCAGGACCACACCACCCCACCCAAGACCATCTGCCGCCACGAAGACCCGGCCGCCCCCATCGACGAGCGCTACAGCACCATCACCGCCATCATCATGGACCTGCACCAGCGCACCCTACACATCACCGACGGCCCACCCTGCGAAAACCCCTTCCAAGAATACGCGCTGCAATCGTAACCCCGCCAGCCTCAGGAAGCAGCCTGCCAGCCGGCCAGTTGGTGGATGCGGCCTTCCAACTGCACCAGGTGGTAGGGCAGCCAGGCAACACCAAACAGCTCCATCTGCACATCCTTCTTAAACGGTGTAAGGGCAACCTCCTCGTAACGAGCAGCCTCACCGGCCCAGCGCTGCTGTATCTCCGCCAGCGCCCGGCGTCTTTCCTGCTCCACCCCAGCCATCTCTTGCTGCACCTTGCTCAGCGCCTGGCGGCTCTTCTCCACCTCCACCCGCGCCTTCTCCGTGAGGCGCTGCTTGCCTTGCACTGCCCGCCGCCGCTCCTTGCTAAACAGGCCGATCACCGCCTTAGCCTGAGCCATCGATTCATCGGAACGACGATCAGCCAGGCGCTGCTCGCTGGCGGCCAACGCATCTTCAGCTTTGGCCTGCTGCTTGCGCAGCGTGTCCAGCTTGCGCTCAAAGGGCAGCATTGCCTTACCACTCTCCTCCGCCGCCCGCGCCTGGGCGGCGGAGGCACACATCTGGCGGAAGTCGGCCTCCGCCACGTCTGGCCCGGCCGCGACGCCCAACGTCTCATTTTGCCGCACCATGAGCTGGCTGTTGCGGTACAACCACTCGCCAAAGTGCGTGCGCAGCGAGCGCAGCACCCGGCCATCGGCCAGCCCCCCTTCCAGTGGCGCAAAGCGCGCCCCCGGCCGGGGTTCGGCCACCACCACCCGCGGGTCCACCACCTCCGCCGCAAACTGCTCCCACGGCAGCACTTCGCTAACCGGCAGGTCACGCACCAACACCGCCCATTGGCGCACCAGGTTCAGGTTGTATTTGCGGTTATAAAAGGCGATATGCGCCTGGGCAAAGAGCACCGGCCGGTACAACAACCCTACCGCCTGCGCCTGGGGCAGCAAAGGGGCTAGCGGCCGGGGAGCCGCTTCCGCCAAAGTCATCGTCAAGGGGAAGATGTACGCCGCCAGCCCGTTAGGAACTTCCGGCCGGGTCTCCAACCCAAGCTCCAACACTGCTTCCTGGCGCGCCGCCGCCCCGGCCGGGGCCACTGTCGTTGCCATCATCGTCGCCGGCGGGGTCCCGGCCGGGGCCTCCGGCAAATCGGCCTCCTCCGGCACCTGCGTCTCCTCCAGCTCCGGCGCGGATGTCTCCTCCGGCGCGGGCTGCGGGTTCGCCAGCGCGTTCAGCGCCCCAATCTGCATCCGCGTCAGCGGCCCGGCCAGATAATTCATAGCCCAGCGCGTGCGGAACAACAGCGGATAGGCGTTATGCACGTTGCGCAGCAAGAAAACCCGCTTACCCAGGGCCGAGATCATCTGATCATAGGTGCGCCGGTCCAGCCCACCCTGCGCCGCACTGGCCAGTCCATCCAGCAGCCGATCCTTGTCCTGCTCCGTGGCCAGCTTGCCAATGAACCAGGTACCCGCATTCGACAACGCCCGGTAATCCACATCCACCGGGTTTTGCGTGGCCAGCAGCAGCCCCACGCCAAAGGCTCGTGCCTGTTTCAACATGCGCAGCATCACCGTTTTAGACGGCGGATTGCTTACCGGGGGCAGGTAGCCAACAATCTCATCAAAATAGAGCAGCGCCCGCAGCGAGGTGGCCCCGCTCTGGGTGCGCATCCAGCTCTCCACCGCCGAAAAGAGCAGCGTCACAAAGAACATCCGCTCCGCCTCCGACAAATGGGCAATGTAAAAGATGGTATGGCGCGGCCGGCCATCCTCCGTATACAGCAAACGGGGGATGTCCAGGGCCATGCCCTCTATCCAGGTCTGAAACGAGGGGGCGGCCAGGATATTGTTCAGCAGCATCGCCAGTTCAAAGCGGGCCTTCTCCGGGAAAAAGCGGTCCAGCGGCAGTACGCCCAACTTGTCAAAGGGCGGCTCTTGCGTTTGCAGAATCAGCTCCCCCAGGTCCAGGTCCTGCCCCTGGCTCCATGCCTGCTCAAAAATGTTGGACAGCAAGATGTGCTCGCGTGAACGCAGAGGGTCCACATCCTTCAGACCAATCAGCCCCAGCAGAGCCGTGACGGTGCTGGCAATCTTCTCCCGCAGCATCTCGCGGTTTTCGGCCCAGGCGATCTCCGGCGCTTTCAGCGAGGCCAGAATGCTAATGGGTAGGCCAGCGTCAGAACCGGGGGTATAAACGGCAAACTGCACCCGCTCCTGCAGCGCCTGAATGCGGTCGGGGGTAATCGCCCAATCGGCCAGGCCGGCACGCCATTGCGCGGCCGTCTCGGCCGCCAGTTCGCCGGTGCTCTTGCCCTCGCGCCGCGCCTGGTCCGGGTTGATCCAGGGCGCAAAGTCGGCCGGGGCCAGTTCCGGAAAGTGCAGCAGGGCGTTGGTGATGTCTCCTTTGGGATCGATCATGAGGGCCGGAATGCGATTGAGCGCGGCCTCCTCCAACAGTCCCAGGCAAAGGCCGGTCTTGCCGGAACCGGTCATGCCGACGACAACGCCGTGCGTCACCAGGTCAGCCGGGTCGTACAGAAATGTTTGCGCCAGGTCCCGGCCGGTATCAGCATCTACGTGGCGACCCAGATAGAACTGACCATTTGTCTCCAGGCTCATCGAACACTCTTCCTCTTGTGGGCGGGTTTCTCGTTGTGCATGTGATCATTATAGCGCACGGCAGGGCCGTTGCGCAGGGGCCAGCAAAGAAAAACCCGGCCGGGAGGGTCCCGGCCGGGTTCGGTACATCGGTTCAGTCAAGTTTCCCGCAGTTGCCAGTCACTGCTTCACGCGCCGCGAGAAACGCCATGCGCTTCCCCGGCACCAAACAACACCTGGCCAACCCTAGCGATTAAACACCAGGATCGGCTGGCCGCTGGCATCGCGGATAAACAACTGGTTGCCACTAATGGCAAAGCTGCGCCCCTGGGCCAGAAAACTGAAGAAACTCGCTTCCTGCTGCATCACCCCTTCCGGCAGTTCACAGCCAAGCTGTGTCGAGGACGGCGGGTCGATACGCACAGTCTTATCGAAGGCAGTGAAGCCGCTGTTGTAGGTATTGCAGCCACCGGAGCCATTCACCGACCCGGAAGGATTGAACGTTGCTGTTAGCTCAGTGCCCGGCAGCACCCCAATCAGGGCGTTCTGGCCATTACTAATGGACAGCAACACCCAGCGCCCATTCGTCAACGAGTTGTCGACCGTAATGCTGATCGGGCGCAGTTCAATGGCATCGTTGCTCTTGATCACGCGCAGTTCGTAAGTGGTATTGATAAACGGCTGCACATCGGAGGTACCCTGACCAATCACCGGGAAATCGGCGAAATTGGCACCAACCGGATACAAAAAGACCGCCTTCACATTCTGCACGGCCCAGGTCAGCCGCACCGTTTCACCGGCCGAGATACGGGTGCGATCAGCGGTGAAGAAGATCTCCGGCAGCGCGGTGGCTGTGGGACCAGGCAGCGGCGTGGCCGTGGCCGTGGCCACCGGCGTAGGAATGGGCGGCGCCTGGATCACCGGCACATTTTCGGCATTCTCAACCGTAACAAAGGCCGCCGCGACCCAACCCTGACTGTTGGGCGCGCCTGGAACCCGCACAACCCACCATTCGCGGTCCGCGCTTACGCCAACCACTTCACCTCGGGAACCGAGCGGGGCCGCACCCAAAGAGGGATAGACCGTACCCGGACCGGTACGAATGTTCACCCCGTCGCGGGCAATGACCTCAGCCGTGGGGGACTGCGGCGCTGGTGTAGGCACAACCAGCGTGGGCACAATTTCCGTAGGGACGGGTGGCGAGGTAGGAATCACAGTAACGCCAGGCTCTGGCAAATCCCCACTAATAGGGGTTGCCGTGGCCTCAGCAACCTCATCGCCATTGCCAAACAGCAATGCCCCGGCCATGAATGCAATGGCAATCACAGCAATTACCAGGGCCGCGCCCAGGATGATAATCAAAACGTTGTTATTGCTCTTCTGATTTTCCATAAGCTTCTCCTCTTGTTTCTGAGATTCGTCCGCTGCCAGTACCCGTTACCATCCGGGAAAGAGAGCTGACTCAAACGTGCCACACGCCAACTTAGTGAGCGTCCAAAAATCAGTTTGTAGTAGCGGCTTCAGCCGCCCACACCGCTAAAGCGGTTACTACAAACAATAAAGGGAAGTTGTTTCCTGACACTCACTTAGACGCAAGGCCAACACGACTGGTTAACTGCCAACACAACCTTAACGGTCCGGAATTATGGCACAAAACGGGGAAAAGGCCAGTTTGCAGAAGGAGCCCTGGCTGTCTATCAAGTGCAGTTCAACCGGCCGGGTTGCCATCCACCCCGTAGCCGGCCGCGCGCAGCCAGGCCAGCGTTGTGGCAACGGCTTCCGCCCGGCCGGTCTGCGGCTCATACCCAAAGTCCTGCGTCGCCCGCGCATGGCTAAAGCTAAACTCCACGCAAGTGGCCGCGACGGTATAGCGGGTGAACTGCTGCACGGTGGGCGGCAGTTTCAGCCCCAACCGCTGGGCAGCCTCCAGCAGTGCCGCCAGAAGGTAGGCGGGGCGGTAGGGCAGACTGCGCGTTGGCGGTGCATAGCCCAACGCCTGCAAAAACTCCCCCACAAAATCGTAAAAATTCGTCGGTTCGTCATCCACAATGAAATAGGCGCGCCCCGCCGGCGGCGCCCCGGCCGGGCGCAAGGCCAGTGCCGATGCAGCCAGCACATGAGCATGGACCACGTTACCCACGTACACGTGGTTGAACCGCGCCTGCCCGCTGCCCAGGCGCAGCGCCTGCCCCTGCCGCGCCAGGTTGATCACGCTGGGCAGCCGGTGCCGGTCCCCAGGGCCAAAGATACCGGCCGTGCGCAGCGCGCAGGTTTGCAGCCCGGCCGGGTCGTTAGCCGCCAACACCGCTTGCTCGGCCACCCCCTTCGTCCGGCTGTAAGTATTCAGCGGGCGGCGCGCATAAGGCAATGTCTCATCCCCCAGGCGAATCGGACGCCCTTCAAACACCGCGTCAATGGAGCCAGTGTACACCAGCCGTCGCACCCCGGCCGCCTGGCAGGCCCGGATCAAGTTGGCTGTGCCGTTCACATTGACGTCGTGGATGGTGGCCGCATCGGCCGGCAACCAGCCAACATACGAAGCGGTGTGGAACACAGTGTCTATCCCCTGGCAAGCCGCCGCAACGTCGGCCGCGCGGCGCAGGTCCCCCACCATGGCCGTGCTGTCCGGCTCCGGCGACGGCCGCAGGTCAAAGGCACGCACCCGGTGACCCTGCTGCCGCAAGGCAGCCACCAATGACTGGCCTAAAAAGCCACTAGCCCCGGTAACCAGGCAGTTTAGCAACGAGGTGGACACAGGTCTATCCGGCTCCCTCATAGGCCAGCCAGGAGGCGCTTCCGCCCTGGCTACCGCGTCGCTCAAACGCGGCGCGGCCAGCCAACGCATTAGAACCGCCCCACGTTTCCAGCCCGCACAGCATTACCTCAGCCACCACTTCAAGTTTATTCTTTGCCATCTCTCTCCTGAGCAGCAGCATGCAAAGGCCACCGCCGCACCTGGTCTGCGCTGTCACAATGGACCCGGCCGGGACAATACCAAAAGGGGGACGCCAGGCAACCAAAGCCGCACTTTGAATCCATTATACGCCAATGGGCGAGTGCTGCCACGGGCGTTCGCGCCTTTTTCGCGCCTCTTTCATACGCAAATCAACCGTCTCATACTATAATGGGGCCTGGCGATTGCTGTTGTGTTTGCAACCGACGATGCTGTAACCACCCCGGCCGGGTCCGGGAGCAATCACCCACGGCAAACCTGCCAGTCACCACAAAGATCACCGCCCTGCGGCCAGTGAGCAGTACCATGATGAAACGCAGCCTGATACTTCTCAGCCTCATCTTGCCCTTGCTGGCGCTGGGTCTGTTGAGCCTGTTCCCGCAGGCAGACCGCGCCCTGGAAATACCGGGCGCACACTTCTACATCGTCACCTTCTTCACCTTTGCCGCCCTGGTGGTCACCATCTTTGCCGCCATCAGCCTGGGTCAGGCCAGCCAGCCGCGCCACCGCCTCATGGCCACCGCCTTCGCAGCCATGGGAACCCTCTTCTTCATTCACGGCGTCACCACGCCCAATGCCCTGATCACCAGCTTCAATCCCGGCGTTCGCTGGGCTGGCTGGCTTACCCTCTTCGTGGGGGGCATCATCTTCGCCGTCGCCTCCCTGGACACGCCCACAAACAGGCTAAACGTCCGGCATCTCCACCTTTTTCAGTGGGTCCTGGCCAGCTTCTGCGGCCTGTTCGCCATCGTCGTGGCCTTCTTCCCCAACCTGTTGGCCAGCATCGACGCCCAGGCGTCCCCCTGGCACCAGCAAGTCGTATATGGGCTTACCCTGTACATCTGGCTGTTTGCCACCCTCCGCTTGTGGCGCACCTGGCGGCAAACGAGCGAAGAAGTAGACGGCGTCATGGCCCTGGTGGCCGCCTGGTGCGCCATTGGCACCATCAGCCTGCACGGTTTCCCGGTCTGGAACTTGAGCTGGTGGCTCTATCACCTGCTGCTGCTGTTGGGCGTTGTCACCGCTGTCTGGTCCCTATCGCGCCACTATGAACAACTGCGCCAGTTCCGCCTCACCCGCTACTACATCGCCCTGGGACTGATGGCCACCGGCGGCCTCTCTTTGCTAGCTGCGCACCTTATTTCGCAGTTGGTAGAACGTACCCTGCTGGCCCAGTTGGCCCTGGACACGGCGCAAGATGTAGCCATTGTCGCCGCCACCCCGGAGATAACCCAGCTTGTGGTGAATGCGCGCCTGGCCGGGCTGCTGATCAGTGCTCTGTCTCTGGGCCTGCTCTTTGCCCTGCTGCTGCTGGTCGTGAACCGCGGTGACCGGCTGATACAGGCCCGCGCGCAAGAGCTGGAAGAAGCCTACACCAACCTGCGTGCTGCCGAGTCCATGCGTGACGACCTGAGCGACATGATTGTCCACGATCTGCGCACGCCGCTAACCGCCATCGGCCTCAGCCTGGATTTGATTGAGCGAAGCCTGAGAGACCCATCCAAAGAATCATACCGCCAGCGCTTTCTGGACCAGGCACGGGAATCGGTGCAGCAAATGCTGCTGCTCATCAGCCAACTTCTGGATGTGGCACGCCTGGAAGCAGGCCATTTACAACTGCACCCTGAACCATGGTCTGTGGCCGATCTGCTGCACGAGAAAGCGGCCAGCTATGCCCCGCAGGCCGAGGTAGAGCAGAAGCACATCTGGGTGGAATCGGCCGCGAACACGGCCACGGTGGTTGCCGACCGGGCGCTAATGGGGCGCGTGCTAGACAACCTGATTGGCAACGCGCTGAAGTACACCGAGCCAGGTGGGCAGGTATGGCTCAAAACAACTGCTGATAGGTCGATGCTGGTCGTGCAGGTTGCCGATGACGGGCCAGGCATCAGTCAGGAGGTGGCCGGCCGCATTTTCGATAAGTTTTACCAGATTAAGGGAGAGGCCGGCCGGCCGCTGCGGGGCGGCGCGGGACTGGGGCTGGCTTTTTGCCGGCTGGCCGTGGAGGCGCACGAGGGGCGCATCTGGGTGGAACCCCGGCCGGGGCAAGGCAGCATTTTCGCCTTCAGCCTGCCGGCTGACAACCCGACCTCTTCGCCGCTTACACACACGCACACACCATGAAAAGACGTCTGCTGTTATTACTCGTTTTCGCTCTGCTGCTGTTAACTGGCGGCGTAGCCCTCACCCTGTGGCGCAGCTACGGCGACCCGCGCAGCACCCCCTTCTTGCAGTGGGCGCGCGGCAACAACGCCACCCGCGAAGCCCTCATCGTCACCGAGCGCGAAGCATGCCCCGGTGCCCCCTTCATTTTGCCGGCCGATGGCTTTATCGGCCTGCTCTACGGCGACCCGCGCGGTCCCTACTCGGCCAGCAGCCCCCACCAGGGCATCGACATCTTCAGCAACGACGCCCCCGGCCGGGTTCCCGTCTATGCCGCTTACGATGGCTACGTAACCCGTGAAAGCAACTGGAAAAGCAGCCTCATCATCCGCGTGCCTGACGATCCGCTGCAGCCCGGCCGGGAAATCTGGCTCTACTACACTCACATGGCCGACCAGGATGGCAACGACTTCATCGTAGATGCCCTCCCGGCCGGGACCCACGAACAATTCGTCCAACAAGGCACCCTCCTGGGCTACACCGGCGACTACAACGGCAATTCCCCGCGCACCATCTGGGTCCACCTGCACTTCTCCATCGTCCTGGGCAACGGCCGGGGCGGCTACCTCAACGAACTGGAATTCGCCAACACCATCGACCCCTCCCCCTACCTCATGCGACCGGTCAGCTACGCCTGCGCCCCGCGCCCCACCACCTGCACCCCCGATCCTGGCTGCCCGGCCGGGGCTGGCAGCTAGCCATTGCCCAAACATTCACCATGAACCGCCCGAATCAGGAGAAAATCATGAGCACCCTGCAAAACTTCCTGGGCGCAGCCCTCAAACCAGTCATCCTCTACATGAGCCGCGGCCGCCTACCCCAAATCGATGGCCGGCTGCGCCTGCCCGGCCTGAACGAAGAAGTCACCATCCAGCGCGACAAATGGGGCATCCCCCACATCAGCGCCGCCACCCGGCCGGGGCTTTTCTTTGCCCAGGGATTCACCCACGCCCAGGAACGACTGTGGCAAATGGACCTCAACCGGCGCGCCGCCAACGGGCAGTTTGCCGCCCTCGTCGGCCCCATCGCCCTGGACACCGACCGCCTCACCCGCACCCTCGGCTTCCGGCGGCTGGCACCCCAGGTCTGGGCGCTGCTCAGCCACAGCGTGAAAGCCGACCTCACCGCCTACGCCGCCGGCGTCAACGCCTATCTCGACGGTGACTACCCCCTGCCCGTGGAATTCAGCCTGCTGCGCCAGCGCCCCGGCCGGTGGGACCCTCTAGACAGCGTCGCCTACAGCCTCCTGCAAGGCTGGGCCCTCAGCCACGGCTGGAGCAGCGAACTCCTGCGCGCCCAACTGGCCGAAAGCATCAGCCCCGAACTGCTGGCCGAAATCAGCCCCGAATACACCCCCCGCAACCCCACCACCCTGCCCCAAGGCATCGAATTCAACCAGCTCCGGCTGGATGGCATGCTAGAAACCATGCGCGGCCCATTCCTGGGCAAAGGTGCGCTGGACGGTGGCGGTCGCGGCAGCAACGGCTGGGTCATTGCCCCCAGCCGCAGCGCCACCGGCCACGCCATCCTCTGCAACGATATGCACCTGCCGGTCAGCAGCCCCGGCCTATGGTACTTCGTCCACCAGCGCACCAGCGACGGGCTGCACGTGGCCGGCGTCACCCAGCCCGGCCTGCCCTATGTCCTGGTTGGCCACAACGACCACATCGCCTGGGGGGCCACGCTGGCCTTCACCGACACCGAAGACCTGTTCATCGAACAGCTCGACGACGCCGGCCAGCGCTACCGCTTCGGCGACGAGTGGCGGCCGCTAACGCTGGTGGAAGAGTCCATCGAAGTCAAAGGAGCGGCCGAGCATCTGGAAACGGTGCGGCTCACCCACCATGGCCCCATCGTCAGCCCTGCCCTTAGCCACCAACTGCCGGGCAGCCCCCAGTTGGCCTTGCAATCGGTGGCCCTGCAGCCCAGCACCGCCTTCGAGGGCTTCGCCCTGCTCAATCAGGCCGCCGGCTGGGATGATTTCGTGCGCGCCGTGCGCCACATCGACGCGCCCACGCTCAACATCGTCTACGCCGATACCAGCGACAATATTGGCTATTGGGTCACCGGCCGGGTGCCCATCCGCGCCCAGGGAGATGGCCTCACCCCCGCCCCTGGCTACAGCGCCAGCCACGAGTGGATCGATTTTGTGCCCTTTGAGGCCATGCCCCACGCCCTTAACCCCGCCCGCGGCTATCTCATCACCTGCAACCACCGCATTATAGGCGACGACTACCCCTACTACCTCGGCGCATTGTGGATGAACGGTTACCGCGCGCGCCGCCTGGAAGAACTGTTCAGCGCCCAGCCCACCATCAGTCTGGATGACTGCCGCCGCTTCCAGTTCGATTTTCACTCCGTCCCCGGCCGGGAACTGGTCGACCTGTTAGCCAACTTCACCCCCGATGATGCCGACGCCGCCCTCAGCCTGCAGCTGCTGCGCGAGTGGGATGGCTGGTTTGGCCCGGAAAGCGTTGGCGGCGCGGTCTACAAGCTCCTCATCACTCGCCTGGCCCACGTCATTCTGGGCAACGGCCTGGGACCAGAGCTGGCCCAAAAGTACCTGGGCACCGGCGAGCATCCCATCCTGCTGCCCACCAACGAGTTTTTTGGCCACTGGCCCGTCACCCTGATGCGCCTGCTGCAAAACCCGGCCAGCGGCTGGCTCCCCGGCCGGGTTGGCCGCGACGCCATCCTCACCCGCTGCCTGGCCGAAACCACCGCCGAACTCCGCCAGCGGCTGGGCGCCAACCCGCGCCACTGGCAGTGGGGCCACCTGCACCGCGTTCCCTTCGCCCACACCCTGGGGTCCCAGCCCCCGCTCGACCTCATCTTCAACCAGGGTCCCTTCCCCATCGGCGGCGACACCGACACCGTCCTGCAAACCGCCATACGCCCCGAAGCGCCCTACGACAACAACAACTTCTCCCCCTCCTACCGGCAAATCATCGATCTAGGCCACCTGGGCGGCAGCGTGGCCATGCACGCCCCCGGCCAATCAGGCCACGTGGGCAGCCCGCAATATGGCGACCTGATCGAACCCTGGCTCACGGGCGATTACTACCCCATCACCTGGGAACCGGAAGCGGTGGCCGACGCCGCCCGGCACACGCTGACCCTGAGCGCGATTCTTGATACGTAATTCCCGTTTCCTGTTCCGTTTTGCTGCCCGATTTACCTTGGGCCGCGCACTTCAGCGTACCAGCCCTATTCCCCCTGCGCAAACGTGGCCAGAATCTGCGGCAGGAGGGCCGGAGTGGTGGCCAGCGCTTCGCCGGCGTAGATCGTCTCGTTACCCTGCCAGTCGCCAAAGTAGCCGCCGGCCTCGCGGAAGATGGGCGGAAACGGGGCACAATCCCAGACGTTCATGATAGGGTCCAGCGCCAGTTCTGCCCGGCCGGTGGCCACCAACAGGTAGCCATAAGCGTCACACCAGCCGGCGTTGTAGTAAGTTGCCTGCTGTAAGCGCCCCCAGGCCGCCCCCCGGCCGTGTACGGCAAAAGAGGCTGTGTCTGCGTGGCAAGCCAGGCTGCGCGGCAGCGCCGTCTCCGCAGAAACCTGGGCGCGGCGACCATTCCACCAGCAGCCCTCGCCGCTGGCCGCCACCAACATCTCATTCAGCGCCGGAAAATAGGCTACCCCCACTTCCACCCGGCCGGCAATCTCCAGCCCCAGCAGCACCGCATACAGCGGCACGCCCCGCACAAAGGACTTCGTACCGTCGATAGGGTCGATAAACCAGCGATAGGCGGACCTGGCCCCGGCCGGGGCCTCATCACCAAACTCCTCCCCCACAATCAAATGATCCGGAAACCTCTCCGCAATCCGCCGGCGTATCAACTGCTCCGCCGCCCGGTCAGCCACCGTCACCGGCGAATCGTCCGCCTTGAACTCCGGGCGCACCCCCGCCTGGAAGTAGCCCAGCGTCAACCGCCCCGCCTGCCAGGCCGTCTCCGTGGCAAACTCAAGAAAATCGCGCAAGTTAGCTTTCATCAGGACTCCACGCTGCTGCTTCATCATACGTGATCAAAAAACGGCTGGGACATGCTGCGCCTTGCCTCTCCCGCTCTTCGCCACAATTCTGCCCCCACCCGGCCCAAACTGCAACCAGGCAGCAAAAAAGTATCCCTTGCTCCCCGTGGTTTGTGTCGTCAACCCAATCCCATTGTTGGTTCGCGACGGCCAACAATAGGATTGGCCAGCGACACAAAAGCAAGGAATACTTGTACCTTCCATCATAAACGGCAAGCAAGCCCTGGTCTGCCCTCGATTTGTATCAAATTCGTGTCAAATAGGTATCATTTCGGTTTCTTTTCTGTGGCTTTGGCCCCACTTCATCTATAATCAGCCCAATTGTGGTCCCCGTGACACCGACGAATTTCGGAGGAAACAACCGTGAAACGATTTCTCTACCTGTCGCTCTTTGTCCTGACCTTCTCATCTAGTCTGGCCGCGGCCGCCTACGCCCAATCCCGGCCGGGACCAGCCCACCCCCTCACCACCGAACAACTGGCCATCATCGGCGAAGAAAACGGCGGCATCGCCTCGCTCACCCGCAGCGGTCCGGACTGCCGCTACCTGGCCGAACACCAGCTCTATGTCTGCCCGGAGCCACTACCCGCCGTCTTGCCCACCCCCGACCCGGCGGCCCATGCCCGCGCCCTGCGCCAACTGGCCACCACCGGCCTGCTGCTGGTGCCCGATTCCACCAACCGGCGCGTCATGGCCTTCCACCCGCAAACCGGGGACGTGGTCGATGAAAACTTCATCCCCGCCGACCCCGACCACCTGGACCTGCCGTTCAAGGCAATCCTCGGCCCGGCCGGGGACACCATCCTCGTTAGCTCCTACAACGACGACGTGGTGCAGGCCTACGACCTGCTGGGCAGCTACCTGGGTATCTTCGCCCCGGCCGGGGGACCAGACCCCATCAACATCATGGACACGCCGCGCGGCATGGCCTTGCGCGAAAACGGCAACCTGCTCGTCGCCACCAGCCTCAACCCCGACATCGACACCGTGGCCGAGTTCAGCACCAGCGGCGTCTACCTGGGCCGCTTCATCACCAGCGGGGCTGGCGGCCTCGATTCCCCTTACGACATCTACGGCACCGGCGTTGAATGGCTGGTCAGCGGCATCAACAGCGACGCCATCCACCGCTACGATCTCGCCGGCACATCGCTGGGCACCCTGGCCGCCATCGACAACTTCCCCCAGCAAATCACCGGCACTGTCAGCGGCAACTTCCTGGTAGCCAACTTTGGCGGCACGCAGAAGGGGGTGATTGAACTCACCCCGGCCGGGGGCGTGGTCAACGTCTTCAACCCCCTGGACAACGGCCAGCGCGGTGTCTACGAGCTGCCCAACGGCAACATCCTCACCACCAGCGGCACCAACAGCGGCACCAACAGCGGCAGCGTCTACGAGATAGACCGCACCACCGGCGCACTGGTCGACACCAAGCTCAGCGGCATCACCCCCCGCTACATCACCCTGGTGCAGACCAGCGTGGCCGCCATCAGCCTCAGCAAGACGGCCGGCACCGACCCCACCGAATGCGCCACCACCAGCAGCCTGACCGTGGCCGCCGGCACCGAAGTCACCTACTGCTTCACCGTCACCAACAGCGGCACCGTCACCCTCACCAACCACAACCTGGCCGACAGCCACCTGGGCCAACTGCTCAGCGACTTCTCCTTCAGCCTGGCCCCTGGCAGCAGCACCAGCCTCACCACCACAGTCACCATCACCCAAACCACCACCAACAGTGCCACCTGGACCGCCGATGACGGCGGGGACAACCAGGCCACGGCCAGCGCCAGCGCCACCGTCACCGCCCTGCCGATCAGCATCAGCCTGGTCAAGACCGTCGGCACGGCCAGCAGCATCTGCGCCACCACCAGCGAAATCACCGTCCCGGCCGGGACCGAGGTCACCTACTGCTACACCGTCACCAATACCGGCTCCCTCCCCCTACCCACCCACGACCTGACCGACAGCGCCCTGGGCATCATTCTCAACGGTTACAACTTCACCCTGCCCCCCGGCGGCAACACCAGGATTCTCCAAACGACGATCATCAACGCCACCACCACCAACAGCGCCACCTGGACCGCCTATACCAACGACAACGTCAGCACCAGCGCCACCGCCAGCGCCACCGTCAATACCAGCGGCCCCGTCCTCTACCTGCCCTTCCTCCACCGCTAAGCCCCCTGCGGAGGCGAGGCTTCAGCCGCGACAGCAACGGCCAAAGCCTCCCCTCCGCACCATACTGAACACCCACAATGCCCTTACAGCCCCAAAATGTGGCGGGCAATAACCAGCCGCTGTATTTCGCTGGTCCCTTCGCCAATGGTCATCAACCGCGTATCGCGGTAAATGCGCTCCACCGGGAACTCGCTGCTGTAACCGTAGCCGCCATGCACCTGAATCGCGTTGCGGCAGACGCGCTCGCTCACCTCGGTGGCAAACAGCTTGGCCATGGCTGCCTCTTTGGTATAACGCACCCCCTGCTGCTTCAGCGCCGCCGCCCAATAAACCATCAGCCGCGCCGCCTGGATTTCGGTGGCCGCATCGGCCAGCATCCACTGCACCGCCTGGTGCTGGGCAATGGGCTGGCCAAAAGTGGCGCGCTCATGGGCATATTTGAGGGCTTCTTCGTAGGCCGCCTGGGCCAGCCCCACCGCCAGCGCGCCAATGCCAATGCGCCCACTGTCCAGCGTGGCCAGCGTCTGCTGCAAACCGCGTCCTTCCGGCCCCAGCAAATTCTCCAGCGGCACGCGCACTTCATCAAGGGTCACCGCGTGCGTTGGCGATCCCTTCAATCCCATCTTCTTCTCAGCCGGGCCAATGATCACGCCAGGGGTATCGGTGGGCACCAGGATATGGCTCAGGCTGCGGCTGCCCCCGGCCGGGTCGGTACGCACCAACAACACCATCAAATCCGCCACCGAAGCATTCGTCAGCCACATCTTGCTGCCGTCAATGATCCAGCTATCCCCTTCCTTCACCGCCCGCGTACGCACCCCGCCCTGCAAGTCAGAGCCGGCCCCCGGTTCGGTCAGCCCCAGGCAGGCCAGCCGTCCCCGGCCGGTGGCCAGCTCAGGCAGCCAGCGCGCCTTCTGCGCCTCACTGCCATACTTCACCACCGGTCCCAGCGCCAACCCATTGTGCGCCGAAACGGCCAGCGCCGTGGAACCACAGCCCCAACCCAACTCCTCAATGGCGATTGCCGCGCTGATAGCATCCATCTCCGCGCCACCATACGCCTCCGGGACCTCCAATCCCAGCAAGCCCAGCGGGCCCATCTTCTTCACCGCCGTCCAGTTGAAAGACGCCGTTACATCCGTTTCGTGCGCCAGCGGCTTCACTTCGTTGGCCACAAAATCGTGGACAACCTCACGAAACTGGCGTTGTTCTTCAGTGAGTTCGAAGTTCATAATATCTCCTCAGTTTGAAAACAGTGGGGTCGCTGCGCCCGCTCCCGCCTGCCCCGCAAGCAGAAGCTGGCTACCCGGTAATTTTACCAGGGAACGGCCACACTCCCAACCCACCTGCGCCAAACTGCGGCAGTTCTGGAACTATCACCGCCCGGCAACGTATAGACCACAGAACTTGTCGCCAAGGAGCAGAAATATGAGCAATCAAACCCCCGGCCGGGTTATCACCAACAAGCTGATCACCCCCGCCATCATCCTGGGCGGCTTCGTCGCCCTCATCTGGCTGCTAGAAATCATCGACACGCTGCTGCTAAACCAATCTCTCAACCGGCTGGGCATCTGGCCGCGCCACCTCATCGGCCTGCGCGGCATCCTCTTCATGCCCTTCCTACACGGCGATCTGGGGCACGTCGCCGCCAACACCCTCCCCTTCCTCTTCCTGGGGGCCATCGTCATGCTGCGCAGCGTTCGCGACTTCGTCATCGTCACCCTCACCACCATGCTGTTCAGCGGCATCGTCTTGTGGCTCTTCGGCAACGAGCGGGCCATCTACATCGGTGCCAGCGGACTGGTCTTCGGCTACTTCGGCTTCCTGCTGCTGCGCAGCTACTTCGACCGCAGCGTACAGTCCATCGCCATCGCCCTGGTCATTTTCCTGCTCTACGGCGGCCTCATCTTCGGTCTTTTCCCCCAGCAGCCCGGCGTCTCCTGGGGCGCGCACCTCTCCGGCTTCGTCGGCGGTGCGCTGGCCGCCTGGTTCATTGCCCGCTCCCGGCCGGGGCGCAGCCCCATCATCGACGCCCCCGACTTCCAACACCTCCCCACAGAACCGGAAGACAACATCGCCGACCAGATCCACATCCTCTAGCGGCCCCAGCCACCACAAGAGAAAAGCGGTATACTCCCCGTCGTGAACCAGCAAACCCCGCCCGCGGCAGCGCTGGCGGTTGGCTCCTGGTGCTGGCACGCCGCCTACTACGCCGGGCAATGGTCGCTGCTAGACCTCCCGGCCGGGGCGGCCCGGCTTGGTCTGTACCAGGTTGAACTCAACGACTTCATGCTGCCGCCACCCCGCCACAGCCGCCTGCGCCGGCCGCTGCTGCACGCCCTCGGCGCGCCGCCGGAATTGTGGCGCTACTCCCGCGCCACCCTGGGCCAGCTCCAGGCCCGCTTGGCCGCGGCCAACGTCCGCCCCATCGCCTGGAGCATCCACAGCGACCTGACCCACACCGGCCCGGCCGGGTGGTGGCAGTCACTTTACTGGCGGCAGGCCCTGGCCGCCACCCAGCAGCTAGACATCCCCATCCTCTGCCTCACCCTGGGCGGTCAGCAAGACAGCCCCACCACAACAGACACCCTGGTCGCCCACCGCCTGGCGGCCCTGGTGCGCCGCAGCCAGGCGGCCCGGCCGGGGTTGCACATCGTCGTCGAGAACCATTGGGGCCTTAGCAGCGACATCCCCCGCCTGTTGGCCATCCTGACCCAGGCCCAGGACCTGCTCCCGGCCGGGCTGCGCCCCCAGCTTGGCCTCTGCTTTGACCCCGGCAACCTGCCCGCCGCCAAACGAACCACCCACTGGCCGGCCCTGGCCCACCTGGCCCGCCACTTCCACTTCAAAAGCTACGCCTTCGACGCCGCCGGCCGGGAGACGAGCTTACCCTACGATCAAATCTTCGCCCTTCTCAATCAGGCCGGTTACCGCGGCTACGTGGTAGTAGAATACGAGGGCGAGGGCGATCCCGGCCGGGCCATTCGCCACAGCCTGGCCCTCTACCACACCCATGCCCCTCCCGCAGCATCCGCAAGCAAATAGCCCACCACCACCCGGCCGGTGGCTATCCGGCCGCGGCCAGAGTCAGCAGGAGGAGCTGCCCCAACCCGGCCGGGATGCGGGTCACATCCATATACTCATCCGGCCGGTGCGCATTGCCCGACTCCGTCAGCCCCACGCAAACCGCCGGCCAGCCCCGGCTTAGCGGAATATTGGCGTCGGTGCTGCCCGTGGTGAACTCCAGTTGGCTGGCCGCCCCCACCTGCTGCAAAGCCGCCACCGCCCAACTCACCAGCGGCGTCTCCCGCGGGATCGCCCCGGCCGGGCGGTTGCCAATCACTTCGGCCGTTACCTGCACCTGCGGCTCGCGCCCGTAACGCGCCAGCAGCTTCTCCACCTGGGCCACCAACTGCCCCAGCGCCGGCGGCGCTTCCGAGCGCAGGTCCAGCAGCAAGTGCGCTTCATGGGCAATGGTATTGACTGACGTGCCGCCTTCGACCACCCCGACGTTAAACGTCGTCTTGGGCGTGGCCGGCACCTTCAACCCGGCGATGTCGGCGATGATCTGCCCCAACACGTGAATGGCGCTGGGGTTGCCAAACGCTCCCCAGGAGTGGCCGCCCGGCGTCTCCACGCCAATGCGCAGCCGCTGCACGCCAATGGCCTGGTGGCAGATGCGGCCAAACAGCCCGCCCTCCACCACAATGTAGGCCCCGGCCGGGCCAAAACGGTCGGCCACGGCGCGCATGCCGCGCAAATCGCCCAGCCCCTCCTCGCCCGTATTCACCACAAACCAGATATCGCGCGCCGGCTGCCAGCCATGCTGGCGCAGCAGGCCCACCAGGTACAACAGCCCGGCCACGCCCAGCGAATTATCGGCAATGCCTGGTCCGTGTACCAGGGTTCCGCTGCGCCGCACCGTCAGGTCGGTCCCGGCCGGGAACACCGTGTCACTATGCGCGGAAACGATGATGGGCGCGCCCCCGCCCCGGCCGGGATAGCGGCCAAAAACATTGTGCAGCGCGTCCTGCTGCACATCTTGCAGCCCCAGGGCGGCAAAACGGTCGGCCACAAACGCCGCCCGCACCGCTTCGGCAAAAGTGGGGGCCGGAATCTGCTGCACGGCAATGGCCAGCTCAACAATCGCCGGCAGGTCTTCGCCGATTTGGGCCAGGGCAGTACGCACCACGGCTTGCTGGGCCAGGGCTTCGATGGGATTGTTCATAGCTTGCTCCTGCTAACTGCGGTAAACGTTAATCACCAGCACGCCAATGAGGCCCACAATAATCCCCACATGCAGCATCACCTGCGCCTCCACAAACCAGCCCCGGCCGGGGAAGATTTGCAGCAGCAGGTTCAGCAGAATCAAGCCAATCCCAACCAGCACCACCGTTGCCGGCCGGGCTGCCAGGAAATCATTGATGCGTTCTAGCAGGTCATTTAGCTTCTGGTCCATGATCACCTGAACACTCACTCAACGTGGCTAACACGAAATTGGGCAAAATAGGGCACCAGCCGGCGCGGTATCCGGCCCATCAGGCGCACGCCCTCAGCCTCGTGCTGCTCCGACACCACCTGCCCCCGCTCATACATCAGCGACATCAAGTCACCCCGCTGGTACGGCAGGAAGATGGCAATGGGATCCATATTGCGCTCCAGCGCCGCTTCCACCGCCAGCAGCAGCATCTCCATCCCCGCGCCCGACAGGGCCGAAATAGCCACCGCCGGCACCGGCAGCGCCATCTCATGAACCGGGTCCGCCCCGGCCGGGAGGCCATCCACCTTATTTAGCGCCACCACCTGCGGCAGATGGTCCACTTCCAGCTCCGCCAGCGTATCCGCCACCGCCTCCATCTGCGCCGCCGCATTGGAATGCGTAACATCCACCACGTGCAGCAAAATATCCGCGTCGGCAATCTCTTCCAGCGTCGCCCGGAAAGCCGCCACAATCTCCGTCGGCAGCTTCTGAATGAAACCTACCGTGTCGGTGAACAATGCCTCCCGGCCGCTGGGCAGCTTCACCCGCCGCGTGGTCGGGTCCAGTGTGGCAAAAAGCATATCCGCCACCAGCACATCCGCGCCGCCCAGCCGGTTCAGCAGCGTCGATTTGCCAGCATTGGTGTAGCCCACAATTGCCACCACCGGCAGCGCCGTTTGCTGCCGCTTGGCGCGCTGCTGCACACGCCGCGCCCTCACCTTCTCCAGCTCCTGCTTAATGACGGCAATGCGCCGGCCAATCTCGCGCCGGTCAATCTCAATCTGCGTCTCGCCAGGGCCACGCAAACCAACCCCGCCACCAGCGCCACCGGCCCGCCCGCCCGCCTGGCGCGCCAGATGGGTCCACATGCGGGTCAGGCGCGGCAGCCGGTATTCCAACTGGGCCAGTTCCACCTGCAGCTGCCCTTCCGCCGTCTGTGCATGCTGGGCAAAAATATCCAGGATGAGCGCCGTGCGGTCAACGACCTTCATCTCCTCGCCAAACAGCTTCTCCAACTCGCGCTGGTGGCGCGGCAGCAGCTCGTCATCGAACAGAATCACGTCCACGTCCTGCTCTTCAGCCAGGGTCTTTATCTCTTCAACCTTGCCGGAGCCGATGTAGGTGTTGGCATCCGGCCGGTCAAAGCGCTGCCAGGTACGGCTCACCACGAGCAGCCCGGCCGTCTCTGCCAGCCGGGCCAGTTCATCCAGGCTCTCCTCCACCGGCATCAGCGGCCGGCCAAACTTCAGTTCAGCCCCCACCAGCAAAGCACGCTCCAGGGGCGTCTGAGTGCGGTAATGCTCTTTCTCGCTAATGAGATTCTCCTATCGTAGCGTCGGCAGATTCGGCTAAGCGCACGGACTGCTCAGCAGTGAACTCCGCCGCCTGCCGGTCATAAGCCAGGCCCCGGTCACGGGCAAAGCGGCGCAGTGCCGTCAGGGCGCGCTGGCTGTAGTATTGGTAACGGTCGCGCTTGTTGCGAATATTGCTCTCCGGGGCAGGCAGCAGGCCGAAGTTCGCCTTCATCGGCTGGAAGCCTTTGGCCTCGGCGTGGGTCACGTAATGGCAGAGCGCGCCCAGCATAGTGGTGGTGGGCAGGATGAGGGGCTGGCTGCCCCGCAGCAGCCGCGCGGCATTCACGCCCGCCAGCAGCCCGGTAGCCGCATTGCCCACGTACCCCTCCACCCCGGTAATTTGCCCGGCAAAAAAGAGGTCTGCCCGGCCGCGGTATTGCAGCGTGGGGTTCAGCAGTTCGGGCGCGTTGATGTAGGTGTTGCGGTGCATCATCCCATAGCGCAGAAACTCAGCCTGGGCCAGGCCAGGAATAAGGCGCAGCACGCGCCGCTGTTCACCCCAGCGCAGGTTGGTCTGGAAACCAACCAGGTTAAACAACGTGCCCGCCAGATTGTCCTGGCGCAGCTGCACCACGGCGTAGGGGCGCTGCCCGGTGCGCGGGTCACGCAGGCCCACCGGCCGCATGGGGCCAAAGCGCAGCGCATCCCGGCTGCGGCGCGCCATCACCTCCACCGGCAGGCAGCCCTCAAAGAAGTGAGCGTCTTCCTGCTCAAATTCGCGCAGCGTTATCTGCTCGCCGCTGACCAGGGCATCAACGAAGGTGTGATATTCAGCCTCGGTCATGGGGCAGTTAAGATAATCCCCCTCCTCTTGCTCGCCGTTTTCGTAGCGGGAGGCGCGAAAGGCGATGGTCATGTCGATGCTGTCGTAACTGGCAATGGGAGAGACGGCATCGTAGAAGTAGAGGTAGCGCTGGCCGGTCAGCCGGCCGATGTCAGCCGTGAGGGCCGGCGAGGTCAGGGGGCCAGAGGCGACGATACACGCCCCGGCCGGGATGGCCGTCACTTCCTCACGAACCAACTCAATGCGCGGGTGCTGGCTGATCCGGGCTGTAACCTGGGCGGCAAACTCGTCCCGGTCCACCGCCAGCGATGACCCGGCCGGGACCGCCGCCGCCGTGGCACAGGCCAGAATCATCGACCCCAAACCACGCAGTTCCGCCTTCAGCAGCCCCGGCGCCTTGTCAACGATGACCGAACCGAGCGAGTTGCTGCAAACCAGCTCCGCCAGCCGGTCGGTCAGGTGCGCCTCGGTGGTCCGTTGGGGGCGCATCTCATACAGCCGCACCTGGAGGCCCGCTTCCGCCGCCTGCCAGGCCGCTTCTGTGCCCGCCAACCCACCACCAATAATCGTCAATTCTGGGGTCATATCTGCCTTTGCTTGCCCGCCGGCGCCGGGCTGTCTGGCCGCTGCCGGTCGTGAACGTGTACGGTGTGGGCCTATTCTAACCCGGCCGGGCCGATTCCGACAGCAAGTGGACCAACTCAGCCCGCTTGCGCCGGTTCATCGCCGGCCGCGGCCTCCAGCCGGCGCAGATGATTGCGGGCATGTTGGTCGCGGGGATCGTGTTGGATTGCCCGCCGGAACCAGCGCTTTGCTGCTTCAACATCCTGCCGGTCACGGTAGATCAGGCCGATGTTGTAGGCCACGCTGCGCGCCACCGGATCGATCGCCAGGGCCTGCTCAAACGCAGCGATGGCCTGCTGCTGCTGCTCATCCGTCGCCAGCACCGGGTTCCCCAGGTAAGCCGCGCCCAGATTCGTCCACACCATCGCGTTTTCCGGGTCACGGTCGCGCAGGGATTCCAGGATGGGCACCGCCTTCTTGAACTTGCCAGAGAGGATATAAGCGCCGCTCAGGTTCAGCGCGGCCTCAAAATGCAGCTCGTCCAGGGCGTAGGCACGCTCCAGCAAGGGCAGCGCCTGGGCGGTCCGGCCGGCATACAAATGCTCCGTCGCTTCGCGGACAAGCTGTTTCAGGGTGAGATCAGGATTTGTGTCTGTCATGCGTGTTCTTGCTCATTCAGGTATCTACTTGGCCACTGGCCGCAGCGGCAGCCAGAGCAGGGCCATCAGGCCAAAACCGGCCAGCAGTAATATTAGCCAAAGCGCGCTGGATTGCCACTGATTGGCCGGCAGCGTCTCCCCCGGCCGGGCGGCCGCCAGCCATTCCGCCTCTAAATCAACCAGGGAGAGACCCAGCGTCTGCGCCACGCCCGCGTCGCAGCCAGCCCCGGCCACATAACTTTGCAGTAGTTGGCGCAGGGCCGCATCACCATAGCTGGCCAGAATATAGCGCACCAGCGCCTCGCTCTGGGCGTCGGCCAGGGCCAGCGCTTCCGCCCCGGCCGGGAACGAAGCACACAGTTCGGCCAGCGGCAGCGTTGTCCCGGCGGCCTGCGCTGCGGCCAGGCGCGCGGCCCGGCCGGGATCGGGCACAGCCTCAGCGTAACCAGCCAATCCCTCGCGCAGCCAGGCGGGCAGCATACCGTACTGCTCACCGGCCAGGGCATACAGCGACAGGTAAGCCATCTCGCGCGGCATATCGCGCCCAAGGTCCAGCTCAGCCGTGCGCGGATTGGCCGCGGCCACCAACACGACGCCCAGTGCCGGCAGCCCACCCTGCCCGGCCAGCCGGTCCCGGCCGCTCAAGCGGAGTGCCGCCCGCAGGTCGGCCGTGGTGGGGTAGATGTAAATGGGCAGCGGCTGCGGGTCCGGCCGGGGCAGGAGCTGCGCCAGGCGGTCCTGTGCCGCCAGGGCCACGTTGAGCGCCGTCTCAGCCAGGGCCGGGCCGCCTTCGGCCCAATGCACAGTGATGCCCTGGCGAGTCACTTGCTGCCAGCGCACACGGTTGTCCACATACGCCACGCTTTCCAACGGCAGGGCAACCGCCCCGGCCGGGGTGGCCAGCCTCCACTGGTAATACACGGTACTGAAAGGTGGTAGTGGGCTATCTGTCAGGTGCAGGGTGTAGGTGACGGAAACGACCCGGCCGGGGAGCAGCGCCAGCGGCACTTCATGCCTTTGCCCGTCGCCCTGCAGCGACCAGGTAAGCGTGGCCCCCTCCACCGGCGTGTCACTTTCGCCGCGCAGGCGGAAGTGCATGGCCTGGCCAAAGGTGTAGTCAACGCTGCTGCTGAGTGGGACGGTGGTTGTTTGCGCCCCGGCCGGGGCCACCGCAGCCAGAAGCAACCCCAAACCACCCAGGCCGGGCAGCAGCAGAAGAAGCGACAGCCAACGCCGCCACAGGCCGGCATTTGCGCGCCACATGCGCTTACAATCCCATCAACTGAATCGTGGCCGCCAGGGTAATTGGGCTGAGCAGGGTCGACAGGACCACAATGCTGGTCACCAACGGCGGATCGACATCAAACTCGGTGGCCAGCACCGTCGTGATAACTGCCGTGGGCATGCTGGCCTCGATAATCGAGGTTGCGCGATTTAGCCCCTGCAAGCCCACCAGGTTGGCCACCAGCAAAGCCACCAATGGCCCAATCACCAGGCGCAAAAACGAGGCCAGGCTGGAAAAGCGCAGGGCCGACAGATTCTCCAGATTGGCCATTTGCATGCCCAACACAATGAGCATCGCCGGCACCGCCCCGGCCGCGGCAACCTCAACCCCTTTCATCAGCGGTGAAGGCACAGAAATCCCGGCAAAATAGACCAGCAGCGCAGCAGCCACGGCATACACGGCCGGGACGCGCAGCAGCCGGCGCAGCGACTCGCGCCAATCCGACCGGCCGGCTGAGGCGATAAATACCCCCACCGTATACACCAGGACAGTGCTGACCACAAAGTAAACAATGGAGCGAGACAATCCCTCGTCACCGTAACGGAGTTGGTTGAGGGTCAGCCCGTAGTTGCCGCCATTAACAAACATGACGGTCATCAGCAGCACAACGGTGGACATCCGTGACAGGCGCAGGAGCCGGCTGGTCACAAAGGCCACCACGCCCATGGCCAGGATGGCCAGCAGCGAGAAGAGGCTCATTTGCAGCAGCTCCCCGGCCGGGAGCCGCGTATTCACCAACGACGAAAAGACCAGGCAGGGGCTAAAAGCAGTAAAAACAACGCTCGACAGAACTTTGGTGTCCAGCTTCAGGCTGCGCCGCAGCCAGAAACCCAGCCCAGCCACCAGGAAGATAGGCAGGATGTTCTGCGTCAGGACTTCGAGTATGCCGGTCACGCGCTTCTTCTGCCCACGTCAGATCCCCGCCTCATCCTCATCGAAGCCATCTTCCTCATCCCACTGCATCATCGAGAAGTCAAACTCCCCTTGCAGCCAATCCGTCTCCTCCAGCGCCGCTTCTACCGCCTCAATCAATTCCTCTTCATGGTCGCCCTCCAGCAGGTGGGTCAACGCTTCAAAGGCCGTTTCACTGCCAATCTGGCCCAGCGAGTAAACCACGGCCAGCCGCACTTCCAGGTCTTCATCATCCAGCAGCTCAATCAGCCGCTCCACCGCGTCACTGTCGCCAATGTTGCCGGCAGCCCGCGCGGCTTCGAGACGGATTTCGGTGTAAGGGTTATCCATCTCTTCCAGGACAATGGCCAACCAGCGCGAATCAGCGCTGCGCCCCATGGCAAACAGCGCGCTGATCTGTGTCAGGTCATCGCCAGCGTAGTAAGCGTTTTCAAGGAGCGCCGGCACCCGGCTATCGCCCGATGCCCCTAACGACTCCAGCGCGGCACGGCGCACGGCCATCTCCTCCAGCGGATTCTCGTACTGCTGCAACAGTGCCTCCACCGCCTGGGCGGCATAGCGCGCATCCATCTGCCCCCATTCGGCCATCAGGACGATGTGCCCCAGGGTAGCGGCGGCCAGCGTGCGCACGCTGGCCGCCGCATCTTGCTGCATGACCTGGATAATGGGCACCACCAGCCGGGTATGGGCACAATCCCACAGCCCATCCAGAGCCGCCGAGCGCACTTCCACCTGCGAATCCGTGAGCATCATCTGGAACATTGGGCTGAAGTCAACCACAAAGTTCTCTTCGGTAATGTCGGCCATGTGGCGGGCCAGAAGTTGCCTCCGGCCGGGTGAAGCCGCCGCCCACTGCTGGTTGAAGAGGTCAAAGTCATCCGCCGTCAGGTCAGACAAGCGGTAGAGCAGGTGGATGGGCACGCGCTCATCGTCGAATACTTTCTGCAATACCTCGGGGAAAGGTAACTGGTCTCGCTCCATGTGATAGCCATCCATAAAATAGCCCCCATCCAACCCGGTCGGGGTTTGATGGGGGGTTAGGTGTTTTGCTAATACGGGCCTGGCCCCGGCCGGGGCCATTACCACGCCGGCCGCGGCTAAAAAGGTATAACCGGATTCACAATATCTTGCACGATGAGCAGCAGCATCAGCCCCAGCAAGAAGATCATGCCCACCAGGTGAACCATCCCTTCCCGCTCCGGCTCAATGCGCCGCCCGCGCACCGCTTCCACCAGCACAAAAAGCAGCCGGCCACCATCCAGCGCCGGAATGGGCAGCAAGTTCGTAAAGCCCAAAGCCACGCTGATGAAGGCCGTGATCCGCAGCAGTTGGAACCAGTCACCGGTGCTGGCCGTATACTGCGCCGCCTGCCCGGCAATCTGGCTAATGCCCACCACGCCCACCGGCCGGGCATCGCTGGCGCTAATCTCCCCCTGGAAAATCATCAGGGGCACGCGCACGGTCAGGTAGATCACATCCCACACCGAGCGCACCGACGTCTGCAGCGCCTCCAGCGGTCCCTGAGCCAGGCGGGCCGTCTCGGCAAACGTCAGGCTGATGCCAATCGGCCCCTCGACCGCCGGGTCATATTCACCGTCGCGGCGCGGCACCACAGTCAAGGTAAGCGGTTCGCCATCCCGCTCAACCAGCAGCGTAACCGGCTGCCCGCCGTTAGCCGATACCTGGTCCACCAACACGCCACTGTCTTCGCCAATAGTCGCGCCATTCACCGCCACCAGCACGTCGCCGGGCAGCAACCCGGCCACGTCGGCCGGCGTCCCCGGGCTAACGGTGCCCACCGCAATGGCCGAGGGGCCGATCATGTAGGCCAGCCAGAAGACGGCAATGGCAAACAGGAAGTTGAACAACGCCCCGGCGCTGAGGGTGAAGAAACGGGCCGTCTTGGAAGAAGCGGCCAGGCCATCGGGAATGCTGGGGTCATCCTCCCCGGCCGGGCGCACAAAACCGCCAATGGGAATCCAGTTCAACGAGTAGATCGTCCCCCCCCGCTCAAAAAGCTTCACCGCACGCGGCGGAAAACCGATGCCAAACTCCTCCACCCGAATCTTAAACAACCGGGCCACCACAAAATGCCCCAGCTCATGTATGAAAATTATCGGCGTCAATACCAGGGCAAAAGCCCCAATCATCCAGGCAACGGACATTTTGCACTTCCTGCGCTTGCGCCCACGCGGCGTGGGCTGCGGCAAGCCAATGGTGTCCTGCGGCACACCCGACGGCCAAAGTCCCCGGTGCAGTAAAACTAAGTCACAAGACACAAATATGGCGGCATAGGCCAACAGAACCCTATACCGCCGCCACTACAGCAGATTATACGCAGGCGGTCTATGCGCAGGCAAGCCCCACCCCCTTCTTTTTATGACCTTCTAACGCGCCCCGGCCGGGTCCTTGCCTCTGCCCACCCGAAACCGCCGATTGCTGCTAAAATAGGGCAGCGTTGGTAAAGGAGAGAACATCATGCCCCAAATCCACGAACGCACCTTTCGGGTCCGCCTCTACGAATGTGACGCCTATGGCCACGTCAACCACGCCAACTACGTGCGCTACATGCAGGAGACCGCTTTCGACGCCACTGCCGCCGTCGGCTACGACCTGGCCTGGTACAACGCCGCCGGCAAAGTCTGGAATATCCGCGAGACGGACATCACCTACCACAAACCCCTGAAGTATGGCGACTCGGTCACGGTTACAACCTGGGTCCAAAACTTCCGGCGCGTACGCTCCCGCCGCAACTACGAACTGCGCCACACCGCCAGCGGCGAACTGGTCGCCGTGGCCAACTCCGACTGGGTCTTTCTAGACCGGCAGACCCGGCGGCCCACCAGCGTGCCCCCAGAGATGATGGCGGCCTTTATCCCTGAAGGCTCTCCGGCCAGGCCGGCCCGCCGCCCGCCGTTTCCCCAACCGCCCCCGCCACCACCAGGTGTATTCACCATCACCCGGCCGGTCGTCTGGGCCGATGTCGATCTGGAACAGCACGTCAACAACGCCATGTACCTGACCTACCTGGAGGAATGTGGTACGCAGCTTTGCGACCACTACGGCTGGCCCATGCCGCGCATGGTGGCCGCCGGCTACGCCATCCTGCACCACCAATACCGCCTGGAATACCTGGCCCCGGCCGTGCTAGGCGACGACCTGCACATCGCTACCTGGGTCTCTAACCTGCGCCGCGCCACCGGGCTGCGCCATTACACCATCCACCGCGCCAGCGATGGACTGCTGCTGCTGCGGGCGCGGCTGCAATGGGTCTGGAGCAATGTGCACACCGGTCAACCCATCCGCGTGCCGGACGAGATACTGGCCGACTTCGCACCCAATTTCGTCTGGTAGCTTGCGCAATTCAGGGTCAGGCAGCGCCCCGGCCGGGCAAAGCCAACAGCCAATTCATCAGCGGGGCCATCCGGCGGCAGTAATCAAAGCAGACCGTCACCAGCGCAGGCTGCACCAGCAGTTCCGGCGGGATGAGCGGAGAGACTGCATAGAGGCCGTTGTAACGCAGCAGGTCGGCCCGGTCATGCGCCGGGTCATAGCCACGCGGCACCCGCTTGTAATGCTCGCCCCCAATCTCGCTAATGCCGGCCGCCCGCACCGCCGCCAGCGCCGTCACCAGGGCTGCGCCCTGTTTCTCATCAGCCACCGCCGCCCGGTAATCGGCCAGCGCGGCCGGTGAGAACTGGTATTCGCCGCTGTACAGTTCGGCCCCGGCCGGGGCGATCCGCACAAAAATGCCCGCCCCCTCCATCTTTTTGCGGCCGGCCATCCAAAAGGTCACCCCCAGGCTGGTCCGGTAAGGACTTTTGTCCGCGCTAAAGCGCGTATCCCGGTAGATGCGCATCAGCGACCCGCTGCCGTTGGTGCGCGTGTCATACTGGATGCCCGGCACCAGGGCTGCCAACTGCTCGCCCAGCGTGGCCACGAATGCCTTGGCCGCCGGCAGCAGTTGCCCCTCGTAAACCGCCTTGTGGCTGCCAAACCACGCCCGGTCGTTATTATCCGCCAGGTCGGCCAGGAATTGGATCCCGGCCGGGGGAAAACCAGAAAATACGCCCTCTTCTGCCATACATACCTCCACCAAATGTTTGCAGGTTAGCCATCGCTTTGTCCACAATTATGAGCCAACACGCAAGGGAACACAAGGCGCGGTGTCCTGGCTGTTGACCGATGCTGAAGGGCCAGGCCAGAGCCGGCTGTTCGCCCCGGCCGGGTTGCCAGCCATTCCCCCACCCACCAAAACCACCCCGCTAGTGACATTTGGGTGAATACACCGTGAAGATCGGCAGTTGTCACCCCGCCGCCCCCCCCTTATCATTGTCGGGTAAGCTTCCGGAGGGGCAGTGCCCATCCAACCAGCCTCCCCCTTCACAAAACACGCCAACAGGCAAGGCGCACCGGCCGGTCTACCACCTCTCCCTCAGGCTGGCCGGCCGCAGAGGAACTCATGAAGCAAAGACTCACGGACAGCCGGCTGGCCAACCTGGCCGCCCACACCGTCTACCAGGGCTACGAGCAGTACCAATGCCGCTTTCAGGCCATTACCCGCTGCGCCCAACAGCGCTTCGAGGCCCAGGATTGGGCCGGGCTGCAGCAGGACATGTCCCAGCGATTGGACGTGTACACCGACACGATTAACCAGTTGGAACAGGACATCCGCACCCTGCTGGAGGACCGGCTGGAGGACAAACTGGTGTGGGCCAGCATGAAAGCAGTCTATTCCGGCCTGATCGCCGGCCGGGAAGATTGGGACCTGGCCGAAACCTTCTTCAACTCCGTCACCCGGCGCATCTTCACCACCGTCGGCGTCGATCCGCAAATCGAATTCGTCGACACCGACTTCGAGGCCCCGCCTGTGCCGGCCACCGAGCCGGTCTACCAGACCTTTGAACGGGCCAGTTCCACCGCCAACCTGGTGCGCAGCATCCTGGCCAGCCACCCCTGCCAGCCGGGCTTTGCCCACCTGGAACAGGATATCCAGCTCGTCGCCGGCCGCATCGCCCAGCACTTGCGAGCCATCGGGGCCTTGCTGGTTGTCGAGCGAGCCGAAATAGTCAAAGCGGTCTTCTATCGCGGCCAGGGAGCCTACCTGGTTGGCCGGTTATTCAGCGGTTCCCACCTCGTCCCCCTGGTGCTGGCCATCCACCACACGCCGGGTGGCCTGGCCATCGACGCCGTACTGCTAAACGAAGACGATGTCAGCATCCTCTTCAGCTTCACCCGCGCCTACTTCTTTGTGCAAGTCGAGCGCCCCTACGACCTGGTCCGCTTCTTGCGCACCATCATGCCCCGCAAGCGGGTGGCAGAGCTGTACATCGCCATCGGCTACAACAAGCACGGCAAAACAGCCCTCTACCGCGACATCCTACACCACCTCGCCTACTCCACCGACCGCTTCGAGATTGCCCGCGGCCAGAAGGGAATGGTCATGACGGTGTTTACCATGCCCGCCTATGACCTGGTCTTCAAGATCATCAAGGATCGCTTCGCTTATCCCAAGCGCAGCACCCGCCAGGAGGTGATGAGCAAATACCGGCTGGTCTTCAAGCATGACCGGGCCGGCCGGCTGGTAGACGCACAAGAATACGAGTATCTACAGTTTGACCGGCAGCGCTTCTCGCCTGAACTGCTAGAGGAACTTCAGGCGGTGGCCGCCCGGACCGTGCTGCTCGGCGACGGTGACGTGATCATCAAGCACGCTTACGTGGAACGGCGCATCATCCCCCTGGACATATTCGTCACTGAGGCAGACAAGGCCGCTGCGCGGGCGGCTGTGATTGATTATGGCCAGGCCATCAAGGACCTGGCCTACAGCAACATCTTCCCAGGCGATATGCTGCTAAAAAACTTCGGCGTAACCCGCCACGGCCGGGTTGTCTTTTATGATTACGACGAACTGTGCCTGCTCACCGCCTGCCGTTTCCGGGTCATTCCGCCCTCAGCGCACTATGAAGATGAGCTGTCGCCGGATCCCTGGTTCTCGGTTGGTGACAGCGACATCTTTCCGGAGCAGTTCCCGGCCTTTCTGGGCTTGCACGACGATCTGCGCCAGGTGTTCATCGACCATCACGCCGATCTGTTTGGGGTGGCATTTTGGCGTGGTGTGCAGGCCCGCCTGACCGCCGGAGAGATGATCAGGATCATGCCCTATGAAGTAGGCCGGCGGCTGGCTGAATCGGCCGCACCCCCGGCCGGGATACAGTCCATCCCACCTGACTGAAGTTGATTGCATACGTGACGCAGGGCGCGCCTGAGGTCGCAACACGGCGCACCCACCCCACTGAAACAGAACCAGCGCCAACCGCCACAAAGAGCGAGCCACCACCCGGCAACCGCTTACTACTTCCCCCAGGCTCCCTGAGCACAACCCGACCTGACCGCCCCTACTCGCCGGCCAAAAGCTGAATCCCGGCCGGGGCCAGCCCCACCTGCACCATCTCCCCCACCGGCGGCAGTTGCATCGCCTGCTCAAACTCAAACTGCAACGCCTTTTCGCCCACCGCCAGCATCACCTGCTGGTAACGACCACGAAACGAATAAGCCACCACCCGCGCCGCCAGACGGTTCACCGCCGCCGGCCCGGCCGGCCACACCGCCGCTTCCGGCCGGATAAGAACCTGCACCGCCTGGTCCAGCGCCAACCCCGGTGGCCATGCCGACAGCACCAACACCCCCAGTTCCGTCTCCACTGCCGGTGGCTCCTGCGAAACCGCCCGGCCGGGCAGCACATTCATCATCCCCAAAAAACGGGCCACAAAAGGCGTGGCCGGCCGGCCATACAACGCAGCCGGGGCATCCACCTGCTCCACCTGCCCGGCCGACATCACCACCACCCGATCAGCAACCGCGAACGCCTCCGCCTGGTCATGGGTCACATAAATCGCCGTCAACCCACCCGGCCGGGCCGCATCCGCCCGTTTTAGAATCTGCCGCAGCTCACCCATCAGCCGTTCCCGCAGCGCCCGATCCAACGCCCCCAGCGGCTCATCCAGCAGCAGCAGTCCCGGCGACGGGGCCAGCGCCCGCGCCAGCGCCACTCGCTGCTGCTCCCCACCTGACAATTCATCCACCGGCCGGGTCTCAAAACCCGTGAGGCCTACCAGCGCCAGCACCTCCGCCAACCGCGCCGCCATCGCCGCCGCCGGCCAACCCAGCATCCGCAGCCCAAAAACCACGTTCTGGGCCACATTCTTGTGCGGGAACAGGGCGTAATCCTGGAACATCATGCCAAAACCCCGCTGGTGAACCGGCACCTCAGTCATGAGCTGCCCCTGCCACAACACCCGGCCGGCATCCGGCAGCGTCAGCCCGGCCACAATCCGCAGCAGCGTCGTCTTGCCGCAGCCGCTGGGACCAAGCAGCACCACCACCTCCCCGGCCGGGATACGCAGCGAAACGTCCCGCAGCGCCGGCTGCCCGGCAAACGATTTACTGACCTGCTCCAGAACCAACATAGGGCCGCATCCTACCACAAAGCGCCGCGCAGGACATGCGCAATCACCGCCGCCAACCCAAATCTTCCCACTCTGGCCAAACGGCTCGCAGCGTACAGCAAAACCCGGCCGGGCATTGTACAATACTGGCAGACCCTGTGGCTGTTTCGTGCCCGCCGCTGGCAATCCCGGCCGGGGAGTACGGAACCAGATGCGACCCTGCAGCGTCTCTTAGAGAGGACCTATCCGTCCCAAACACCGTTTTCCAGGCAGCGAGGCAACCCATGTTACAGCAACTTACCAGGCGCAATCTGTTCATCGCCCTAGCGGCCATCATCTTGCTGCTGGGGATCGGAGCCACCACCATCTTCTTGATCAATCGCAGCCGGCCGGGCGGCCAGACCACCACCCCCGTCGTCCGCATAGAAGCCGCCACCACCGCCCAAACCGGCGGTGAAAGCGGCCTGCAAATTCGCCTGAGCAAAGGGCAGCCCCCCCAGGCCGCCTACCAACCCCTGCCCCTGGCCGCCGGCACCCCCCTCAGCGACGAAGAGACAGCCCTCCTCCTGGCCCGCCTGCCGGCCATCAGCAGCAGCCCCGGCGACACCGTCAGCTTCCAACTGCCCACCATCTCCCTCGCCCCGCCCCGCGCCGGCGCAACCATCAGCCAGCCCTTCCCGCCGCCCCCCCCATCCACCACCCCGCCCGACCTGGTCGCCGGGCCGCTGGCCGTGCTGCGCTACGCCCCCGAGGGCCAAATCCCGCTCGCCCCCTTCCTCAACGTAACCTTCAACCAGCCCATGGTGCCCCTGGCCACCCTGGAAACCCTGGCCGCTGCCGACGTCCCCGTGCGCCTCACCCCCAACATCCCCGGCATCTGGCGCTGGCTGGGCACCCAAACGCTCACCTTTGAATATCAGGGCGGCGAATTCGACCGCTTCCCCATGGCCACCGAATACGTGGCCGAAATCCCGGCCGGGACCACCGCCGCCAACGGCAGCACCCTGGCCGAAAGCGTCACCTGGCGCTTTACCACACCGCCAGCGGGCCTGGTTAGCCACTACCCCCACAGCAGCCCCCAGCCGCTGGAACCCATCTTCTTCCTCGCCTTCGACCAGCAGATTGACCCGGCCGGGGTCCTGGCCACCACCCACGTCACCGCCAACGGCCAGCCGGTAACAGTACAACTGGCTACAGAAGCAGAGATCGCCGCCGACAAACGGGTTAGCCGCCTGGTAGAGGACACCCCGGCCGGGCGCTGGCTCGCCTTCCGCGCCCCATCCCCCCTGCCCACCGATGCCGCCATCAACCTCACCATCGGCCCCGGCACCCCCTCCGCCGAAGGACCGCTGCTCACCACCACCACCCAAAGCTTCGACTTCCGCACCTACGCCGCCCTCAAAATCGTAGAACACCGCTGCGGCTGGTCCGGCGAATGCCCCCCCTTCACCCCCTTCTTCGTCGAGTTCAACAACCCCCTGGACCCCGCCCTCTTCAGCAGCGACATGGTCCAGATCACCCCAGAACTGCCCGGCGCAGTCGTCAACCTGTACGGCAGCACCCTGCAAATTCAGGGAGCCAGCCAGGGACGCACCACCTACCGCGTCACCATCAACAGCCAGATCGCCGACACCTTTGGCCAGACCCTGGGCCGCACCGAAACACTCACCTTCCGCGTCGGCTCGGCCCCCAAAGCGCTTAGCGGTCCCGACCAGCCCTTTGTCACCCTAGACCCCTCCGCGCCCCGGCCGGTCTTCACCGTCTACACCGTGAACTACGACCGCCTGAGCGTTCGTGCCTACGCCGTCACCCCGGCCGATTGGCCCGCCTACAAGCAATACTTGCGCGACTTCTACCAACTGGAGGAGCGTCCCACCCCCCCCGGCCGGGTCGCACTCGACACCACCCTGGAAATTGACGCCACGGCCGACAAGCTCACCGAGCTGCCCATCGACCTCAGCGACGCCCTGGGTGGCCCCTATGGCCACCTCATCGTCGTCGTCGAACCCCCGGCCGGGCTGCTCAACAACCGCGACGATCGCTACAACGTCGTTCAAGCCTGGGTGCAAGCCACCCAAATCGGCCTGGACGCCTTTGCCGACCACAGCCAACTCACCGCCTGGGCCACCAATCTGCAAGATGGCCGCCCCCTGGCCAACCTCAGCTTGCAGCTAGGCAGCGCCAGCGCCACCAGCGACGCCAACGGCCTGGCCCAATTCTCCCTCGACAGCGGCGGCAGCAGCCTGCTCATCGCCCAATCCGGCGACGACAGCGCCATCCTGCCCAGCAACCCCTACTACTGGGATGACAGCGGCTGGCGCGCCTGGCCCGTCAGCGACGAACTGCGCTGGTACGTCTTTGATGACCGCCAGATGTACCGGCCGGGTGAAGAACTCCACCTCAAAGGCTGGCTGCGCCAGATAGGCGGCCGCCAGGCCGGCGATGTCGCCCTGCCGGCCAATCCCATCGGCAGCGTCAGCTACCGCGTCAGCGACAGCTACGGCAACGAACTGGCCACCGGCCAGGCCCAGGTCACGGCCCTGAGCGGCTTCGATCTCGCCTTCACCCTGCCCGATAATGCCAACCTGGGCTACGCCAATATCGAGCTAACCGCCGCCAGCGCCGACCTGGGCCGCCAATCCTACTATCACGGCTTCCAGATTCAGGAGTTCCGCCGGCCGGAGTTCGAGGTCAGCGCCACCACCGACAGCGCCGGCCCCTTCATCGTGGGCGACAACGCCACCGTGTCAGTCGCCGCCAGCTACTTCGCCGGCGGCCCCCTGCCCAACGCCGATGTCACCTGGCAGGTTAGCACCCGGCCGGGCAGCTACACCCCGCCCAACTGGCCCGACTTCACCTTCGGCACCTGGACCCCCTGGTGGTACGGCTATGGCCCGGCCGTCTACGAAGAAGCCTTCTACTTCCCCCTGCCGCCCGAAATCGCCGCCGCCAACACCTTCACCGGCACCACCGATGCCAACGGCCAGCATTACCTGCAAATCGACTTCGAATCCCTGGACACCCCCCAACCCTTCAACGTCACCGCCGAAGCCAGCGTGCTCGACGTAAACCGCCAATCATGGGCCGCCAGCACCAGCCTGCTGGTCCACCCCGCCACCCTATACGTCGGGCTGCGCAGCGAGCGCACCTTTGTGGAATTGGGCCAACCGCTCATCATCGAAACCATCGTCACCAACCTGGACGGCCAGGCCATCCCCGGCCGGGACGTCACCCTCACCGCCGCCCGCCTGGACTGGGTCTACAGAAACGGAACCTGGGCCGAAGAAGCAGTCGAAAGCCAGGATTGCACCGTCACCTCCGCCGCCGAACCCGTCACCTGCACCTTTGAGGTGACCACCGGTGGCAGCTACCAGATCACCGCCATCGTGGCCGATGAGCAAGGCCGGCTCAACCAAAGCCAATTCACCCGCTGGGTCGGCGGCAGTCAGCCCCGGCCGGAGCGCAACGTCGCCCTGCAAACCGTCACCCTCATCCCGGACAAAGAGAGCTACCAACCCGGCGAAACCGCCGAAATCCTCGTCCAGGCCCCCTTCAGCCCCGCCCACGGGCTGCTCACCGTCAGCCGCAGCGGCACGCTCTACAGCGAACCGTTCGAGATGACCTTCAGCAGCACCACCCTGCGCGTGCCCATCACCGAAGCACACCTGCCCAACCTCACCTTGCAAGTGGACCTGACCGGCAGCGCCACCCGCACCGACGACGCCGGCACCCCCCTGCCCAACGCTCCCGACCGGCCCGCCTTCGCCACCGGCCAGCTCACCCTGAACGTCAGCACCGCCAGCCGCACGCTCGACGTGCAGGTAACACCCCAAGAGGCCCGCCTGTCCCCCGGCGGCAGCACCACCATCGACATCCGCGTCACCGGCCCGGCCGGGCAGCCCATACCCAACGCCGAACTGGCCGTGGTCGTGGTAGATGAGGCCGTGCTGGCCCTCACCGGCTACACCCTGGCCGACCCCGTCTCGGCCTTCTACGCCTTCCGCGATGGCGGTGTCAGCAGCAGCTATGGCCGGAGCAGCATCATCCTGGCCAACCCGGAAACACTGGCCAGCACCGTCGAAGGAAAAACCGTCGAAGTCACCCGTGTCGTGTCCGAAATCGTAGAGGCGCCCATGGAACAGGCCCTCGCCGACACAGCCGACGATACGCGCGCCATGGCCACGGCGGCCCCCGCGGCCCCCGCGCCATCCCCCAACAGCGACGAAGCCGGGGCACCCATCCAGGTACGCAGCAACTTCAATCCCCTGGCCATTTTCGCCCCGGCCGTGTCTACCAACAGCGACGGCCAGGCCCAGGTACTGGTCGCCCTGCCCGATAACCTCACCCGCTACCGCATCATGGTCGTGGCCGCCGCTGGGGAAAACCAGTTCGGCAGCGGCGAGGCCAACCTCACCGCCCGCCTGCCGCTCATGGTCCGCCCCTCGGCCCCGCGCTTCCTGAACTTCGGCGATAGCTTTGAGCTGCCAGTCGTGCTGCAAAACCAGACGGATGCCGCGCTGGACGTGGCCGTGGCCGTGCAGCTCAGCAACCTTACCCTGTCCGGCAGCCAGGGGCTGCGCGTCACCGTGCCCGCCAATGACCGGGTGGAGGTTCGCTTCCCGGCCGGGACCCTCTCCGCCGGCACCGCCCGCATCCAGGTTGCCGCCAGCGCCGGCCCCTACGCCGACGCCGCCGAGCTTGAGCTGCCCGTCTACACCCCGGCCACCAGCGAAGCCTTCGCCACCTACGGCGTGCTCGACGGCGGCAGCGTGGCCCAACCCCTGGCCCCGGCCGGGGACGTCTTCCCCCAATTCGGCGGCCTGGAGATCAACACCTCGTCCACCGCCCTGCAAGCCCTCACCGACGCCGTGCTCTTCCTGGTCGACTACGCCCATTACTACCCCGAACCGGCCGCCTCGCGCGTCCTGGCCATCGCCGCCCTGCGCGACGTCCTCACCGCCTTTGCCGCCGACGGTCTGCCCTCGCCAGAAACCCTAAACACCACCGTCCAGGCCGATCTACAGCAGCTAGCCGACTGGCAGAACAATGATGGCGGCTTCCCCCTCTGGCAGCGCGGCGATGAATCCATCCCCTTCCACACCATCCACGCCGCCCACGCCCTGGCCCAGGCCCAACTGAAAGGCTACGACGTGCCCCAAGAGGCGCTGCAAAACGCCCTGAACTACCTGCGCAGCATCGAAAACCATTACCCCGACTGGTACAGCGACGAAACACGCCACAGCCTCAGCGCCTACGCCCTCTACGTGCGCCAACTGGCCGGCGACACAGACGCCGCCAAAGCCGCCGGCCTGCTAGACGAGGCCGGTCTGGAGAACCTTTCGCTGGAGGCGCTGGCCTGGATCTGGCCGGTGCTGGACAGCAGCCCGGCCTACAGCAGCCAGGTGGCCGCCATCGGCCGCCATTTCGACAACCGGGCGGTGGAAACGGCCAGTGCAGCCAACTTCACCACCAGCTACGGCGACCAGGCTTACCTGATGCTGCACTCCGACCGCCGCACCGACGGCGTGGTCCTGAACAGCCTGATCAGGGTCCGGCCAGACAGCGACCTGATTCCCAAAGTGGTGAACGGGCTGCTGGCCAACCAGACTCGCGGCCGCTGGAATAACACGCAGGAGAATGTCTTCATCCTGCTGGCCCTGGACCGCTACTTCAACACCTTCGAGGCGCAGACGCCCGATTTTGTGGCCCGCATCTGGCTGGGCGACACCTACCTGGGCGAGAGCGCCTTCGTGGGGCGCACCACCGAACGGCACGAGACAATGGTGCCGATGAGCTACCTGGTCGACAACTTCGAGGGTGACGAAACACAGGACCTGGTCCTGCAAATGGAGGGCAGCGGCCGGCTCTATTACCGGTTGGGGCTGCGCTACGCCCCCACCGACTTGCAGTTGGACCCGCTGGATATGGGCTTTGTGGTCCAGCGCACCTACGAGGCGGTAGACAACCCGGCAGATGTCTACCAGGACCCGGCCGGGACATGGCACATTGCCGCCGGCGCACGGGTACGGGTACGCATCGCCCTGGTCACCAACAACCGCCGCTACCACGTGGCCCTGGTAGACCCACTCCCGGCCGGGCTAGAGATCATCAACCCCGCCCTGGCCGTCTCCGGCAGCGTTCCCCAAGACCCCAACAGCGAAGCCTACCGCTACGGTTGGTGGTGGTGGGGCACCTGGTACGAACACCAAAACCTGCGCGACACCCAGGCCGAAGCCCTCACCAGCCTGCTTTGGGAAGGCGTCTACAGCTACAGCTACGTCACCCGGGCCACAACCCCCGGCACCTTCGTCGTGCCCCCGGCCCACGCCGAGGAGCTGTACTCCCCCGAAGTCTTTGGCCGCAGCGCCAGCGACCTGGTGATTGTGGAGTAATATGCTGGCCGGCGGCTAGAACTCGCCGATGTCACCGTAGCGGAAGCGCTCGATGGCCATGAAACCGGCGGCACAAACAATCATCAGCAGGGTGCTCATGGCCATGGCCTGGCCGTAGTTGAGCGCCCCCGGCTGCCCCAGGTAGCGGGCAATGGCCAGGGGCATGGTGGCATAACCGCTGTTGGGCCGGACAATGAAGCTGGTGGCCCCAAATTCGCCCATGCTCACGGTGAAGGCGAAGGCGGCGGCCACCAGCAGCGCCCGGGCCACAATGGGCAGATCGATTTCGCGCCATACCCGGCCGGGGGAGGCCCCCATCACCGCCGCCGCTTCACGCAAGCTGGGCCGGATGCCTTGCAGCACCGGCAGCAGCGTGCGCACCACAAAGGGAAATGCCACCAGGGTATGGGCAATCAGCACTAGCAGGGGGCTGGTGCGCAGCCGGCTAAAGCTAACTACGTAGCCAAAGCCCAGCGTCACCGCCGACGCGCCCAACGGCAGCATGAAGAGCGGGTCCAGCCAGCTTTGCCAGCGCCCAACCCGCCCGCGCCCCGGCCGGGTGAGAAGCTGGGCACTGATCAGCCCCAAACCACCGGCCAGCACCACCGTCAACATGGCATAGACCAGCGAATTGCGCACCGCCGCCAGCGGCGACACGTACAGCACGCTCCCCCGGCGCAGCGTGGGCAGCGCCTGGTAATAGGCCAGCGTCAACTGCCCCTCCCGGTCCACCAGCGAACGCCAGACCAGGGCCAGCAGCGGGCTGATTAGAAAGAGGAACAGCCCCAGCACCATGCCGCCCACAAACAGCCGCTCCCAGAGGGTCCCCGGCCGGGACAACATCACCCGGCGCGGCCGCAAATCCAGGGCCACACTGCTCCGCCGCTGCCAGCGCCCATACAACCACATCAGGACAAACGTAAACAAAATCTGCAGCAGCGACAACACCGCAGCCACATCCGGCCGCAAGAAGGTCACATACTGCCGGTAAATCTCCGTCTCCAGCGTGCTAAAGGCCGGCCCGCCCAGGATGAGGATCACGCCAAAGCTGGTGAAGGTAAACAGAAAGACGAGCAGCGTTGCGCCAATGAGCGGCGGGCGCAGCAGCGGCAGCGTCACCTCCACAAAAGCGCGCGGCCGGGTAGCGCCCAGCATCCGCGCCGCCTCCACCAGCCGCGGATTGAGGTTGGCCCAGAAGCCGCCGACCAGACGCACCACAATGGTCACGTTGTAGAAGACGTGGGCCAGCAGGATGATGGCCAGCGTCTGCTGCAAGCGGATAGGCGGCGTATCCAGGCGGCCAGCCGCCATGAGCAGTTGGTTCAGCGGCCCGTTCGGCCCCAAAAGCGCCTGAAACGCCGCCGCCACCACCACGGTGGGCATCACAAAAGGCACCGCCGTCAGGCCGCGCAGCAGTCGCTTGCCGGAAAAGTCGTAGCGGGCAAAAAGGTAGGCCGCCGGCAAGCCCACCAGCAGCGTCAACAGGGTAGACAGGGCCGCCTGCCAGGTGGTAAACCAGAGGATATCCAGGTAGTAGCTGCTGCTAAAGATGGCCGCCAGCGCCCGGCCGGAGAGACTGGTAGCCATGATGCGCAGCAGGGGATAGAAGAAGAATGTTGCCAGAAATAGCAGGGGCAAGGCAAGCAGCGCCACCTGGAATTGCCCGGCCGGGATGCGGCGCGGCAGCTTCATCGCCGCCACTCGCTCAGGGGGCCATCAGCACGGAACACGGCGCGTTCTCGATGAGGTGTTGGGTAATGGGTTGCGCCAGCAGGCGGCGCAGGGTGCTGGCCCGGCTGCTGCTGCCCAGCACCACCAGGTCATAATCGCCCGCAGCTGCTTCGCGCAAGATCTCGTCTACCACCGGGCCATGTCGCAGCTGCAGGTCACCGGTGATCTGTCGCCCGGCCAGGTAGCGGGCGCACCAACGCAGTTGCCGGGCAACGGGCGTGTCGCTGCGCAGCAGTTGGTCCAATGATTCAGCCATGCCGGTCAGCCCGCTGTACATGGCCGGGATGGGGTCGGCCACGTGCAGCACGCTCACATTGGCCCCGGCCGGGGCCGCCAGGTCCGCCGCCAGAGTCACCACCGGCCGATCGCGCCCGCCGCCGGCCGCACATATGAGGATACGCCGCAGCTGCGGCGGGTCGTCTACGGGTGGCTTAACCACCAGCACCGCCGCCGGAGAACGAGCCGCCACGCGCCGGGTCACCCCGCCGGACCATACTTGCAGCAAACTGGGCACCAGATTCGCCCCCAGCACAATGAGCCGGTAAACGGGGTCCGTCGCCTCATCCAGGATCTCCTCGGCCACCGGCCCGCTGCGCACTTTGTAGGTAATGTCGGTCACCCGGCCGGGGACGGAGGCCAGCATAGACCCGGCCGGGACCATCGCCGCTTCAGCCGCCGGCACCGCCGCCAAATCAGCCACCACCGTCAAAAGCGTTACCGGTGATTGCCACAACGCCGCTACCAGCCCGCCAAAGCGCACGGCGGCGGCCGAATAAGGTAGTGAACGCATACAGATCAGAATCGCCATCAGCTAACCACCACCACTGCCACCCAACAGGCGAATCAACACCAAAACAGCCCCAAGGAGCGGCAAAAAAGAGAACAACAGCCGGATTCCCGGTCCGGCAAAAAAGCGCGTAGACACCGCCCCAATCTGCGCCCCAATAGCCGCCCCGGTGTGCATCACCAGGGCGATCAGAATATCCACGTTCCCCTTCAGGGCATGGGTCAGCGTGCCATAGCCGGCCGAGATCATAATCTCGAACAGGTCCGTGCCCACGGCCACATGCGTGGGCACACCCACGACATAAACCAGCATGGGCATGCGAATGAACCCCCCGCCCACACCCAAGAAACCGGCCAGGACTCCCGAAATCAGGCCCACTACCAGCACCACCCACAGCGAAACCGCCTCAATACCCGACTGTGGCAGGGCAATCATCGGCCGCAGCTTAATCTGGTAAATGCGCCGCGAAATGCCCTGCACCGCCAACACATCCTTCACATCCAGCCGATCCACGCGAATCATGCGCAGCGCCCGGATACTCTCCCAGGCAGTAAACAGGCTGATGGTCAACAAGATCACGACGTAGGCAATGCCCACCACCAGGTCCACCTGCCCGCTAGACTCCAGCATCTCTATCAGGCGGGCCCCCAGCTCCACGCCAATGATCGTGCCAATCACCATCAGGAAGCCCAACTTGACATCCACATGGCCCAACGTGCGATGACGCTTGGCCGCCACAATCGACTTGCCGGTCATGTGCGCCAGGTCTGTGCCCACCACGAAGTTCATCGGCACGCCGGTCCAGAAAAGCAGCGGCCCGGCCAGGAAGCCTCCACCCACACCAAAGAAGCCACCCAGAATGCCAACCAGAAAACCGACGAAGATGAGCAGCAGCGGGTTAATCGTCACGCCGGCTATTGGAAATTCCATGGCTATTCCAACCTTTCCAGGCGCAGCAGCCGCACCAGCAGCGTGGTAACTGACTCTAGAAGAACGCCCTGAGCCACAATCAGCAGCAGGGCGATTACGGCGTACAGCGGCAGGTTTGTGGCGTAAAGCTGGGCTAGCCAATCCCCCAAAAGCTGCAAGATCGTCCAGAAGTAGCCGAATACCAGCAGCGCATACAGGCCCAACTCCAGCGCGAAATTGCGAATGAGTTTCTTGCGATCCTTCTTCATACCGTTCCCTGATCCTCCCATTCGGGCCTTGCAAAGCTCGTGGAAATATTGGAGCGGAATCACGCCGCCGGAATACCGGACTGTTGTTAGTTGATATTACTGGTTATTGGCGCCAATATCAAGCTGTCCGCGTACCAAAAGGCAGGCCTGGTTCTTTTTGACAAACTCATCTTCATAAATCTACCACTTGTTACTGACCAAACTCAGGGGCGTGGTTTTTTCAATTTTGGGGGTCAAAGACCCCCAAGATTGAAAAAAACCTTACTTCTATCCCGCGCGGGGCGCGATGAGCCTTCGCGCGGGTCAGCACTAGAAGGCCATAAGCTGTAAAGGTGAAAAGGCTGTTTTTGAACCATGCCACAAGGCGCAAGGCAGCGGGAAACGAACAGGCCGCTGGCTAGATAACAGCCAGCGGCCTGTTCACTAAAGCTGGTCCAGCCGTGTAGCCGGAGCCAGTTCAGGTCTCGTGAAGGTTAGCTCTGACGGCGCAAGCGTCCAGAGACGCTGTCCAACAGGCTGTAAACCACGGGCACGACGATCAGGGTCAGGGCGGTGCTGAATAGAAGACCGCCGATGACCGCCCGCGCCAGCTCGGAGGCAATCACCGCCCCGCTCTCGGTGCTGATTGCCAGCGGGATAAGCGCCAGGACCGCCGTCAACGCCGTCATCCAGATGGGGCGCAAACGGGTCCGGCCGGCTTCGATGAGCGCGTCGTAGGCCGACTCGCCCCTGGCGCGCAGCTGCAGCAGAAGCTCCATCAGCACAATGGCATTGGTGACGACAATACCAACGAGCATCATCAGGCCAATCATGGCGGAGATGCCGAGCACACTGTCGGTGATGTAGAGGGCCACGGCCGCGCCCACCAGGGCAAACGGCAGGCTGAATAGAATGGTGAAGGGATGGATGAGACTGCGGAAGGTGAGGGCCATGACCAGGTAGACGAGCACGACGGAGTAGAGGATGGCGATGACCATGCTGCGGAAACCCTGCACCTGCTGCTCGGAATCGAAGCCTTCGGTAACCTGGGCCCCGGCCGGGAGCGAAGCCATCTCCGCCACGGCCGCCTTAGCCGCGCTGGTAACCCCCAGCGTGTTTTCCGTCTCCAGCTCACCACTGAAGCTAATCGCCGGCTGGCCATCAACCCGAATAATCGTGCCTTCACCACCCACCGCAGCTGTGTCGACATTACTCGTTACATTGGTGATATCCGGCCGGCCGTCCCCGTCTATATCCAACGATTCCAGGGTCTGCTTCACATCATCAGAAACTGCAATCAGGTCGGCCAGCGAATCACCGGTGACGATCAGGCTAAAGCCGCCAAAGCCAGTCTGCGAGGCGGCCGAAACGGTGACATTGTCTGCGCCAAACGTTTCTTCGGCCAGGTCGCGCACTTCCTGGGTCAGCGTGTCCACCACGTCGATGCTTTCCGGCGTAATGGTCAGGTTGGCCAGATTCTGGCTGACGCCACCACCGCCAAAGAGCGCCGCTGTGCCCCCAGAACCACCAACCTCGGTCTGGATGGTCTCAATCCCATCCAGCTCTTGCAGCTGCGCTTCAAACGCTTTCACCTGGTCGTTGGTCTCGATCATGCCGGTCCCGGCCGGGAGTTCAATCGACACATTAACCGTTGGCTCGCCCAACGAAGGGATAAAACTGGTAGGCAGCAGCGTCAACAAGTAAATGCTGCCAAAAAACAACGCAAAGGCCAGAATCATCGTCACCGCCCGGTGTTTCAGCGTCCAGACCAGGGTTGGCGTATAGACGCGCTGCATCCAGGTTTCCGACTCCTCCGGCAGATGCTCCTTGCGAATGAGCAAGAAGGCCAGCGCCGGCACCACCGTAATGGCCACCACAAAGCTGGCCGCCAGCGCATAAGTCACCGTCAGGCCAAAGGGCAAAAAGAAGGAGCCAATCAGGCCGCCGATTAACCCCAGCGGCAAGAACACGGCAATGGTGGTGGCCGTGGATGAGAAGATGGCGATAGCCACCTCCTTCGTGCCCTCCGTCACCGCGTGGCGTGGGTCATCTCCCTTCTGAATGAAGCGGTAAATGTTCTCCAGCACCACGATGGAGTCATCGACCACCCGGCCCACAGCCACCGTGAGACCGCTCAGAGTCATGATGTTCAGCGACACGCTGGTGGGGAAGAGACGCACCACAAAGTCCAGGATGGCGCTGTTCGAGTTCTCTGCCAGGCCATGCAGCCAGACACCAATCGTCGGTGGGACCCAGCGCATAAGCACAAACGCCGCCAGCACCGACAATGGGATCGACACCGCCGTCACCGCCGTCGAGCGCCAGGCCAGCTTGTAATGCCCCTCACGCCGGCCGCTGAGGAAAATCAGAATGATCACCACGGCGAACAACGCGCCCAGAACACCTTCCCGCGAGACACCGGCGATGGAATCCTCGATAAAAGTGGCCTGCTCAAAGGCAATGGCCACATTCACCGTCTGCCCCTGCGCCGCCTGTTCCGCGGCAAAGGCGTCCAGCGTGTCGAACACGGCGTGAGCCGTGGTGACGGTGTTGGCATCGCCTGCCTTGTAGACGCTGATGATTAAGCTGGGGTCCCCATCGGTGCGGGTGATGCTGGCCTCGGGGATGAACACGGCCACTTCGCCGCCGGCAATTCCCCGCAGCCGCTCGGCCAGGTCGGCCGGGAAGGCGTCGGGATAGGTGTCCAGCAAGAAAGTCAGGGTTTCCGGCGACATCAGCTCCAGCACGGTGGGCGAAAGCGTGGCCAGGAAGGTGTCGTCATTCTCCACCAGGTATTGCAGCACGTCCGGCGTCAGGTCGGCCATCAACTGCGGCACGTCTTCGATACCGGGCGTGGTCGGAAGCTGGTTCAGCAGCGCCGCGGCGGAAACGCCAAACGGGTTATTCAGCAAGTCGGCCGCCGTGGCGAACAGAGGCGTGCCATCGGGGCCGGCCTGGGTCCACATGCCGCTGAGCGGCGGGGCACCCTCGGCTGCCGCGGCGGCCTCTTCCGCTTCTTGCAAAGCCAGGGCACCGGCCCCGCCATAATCAGCCGCCAGGGCATCCAGCTCGGCGCGCAGGTCAGCATCCAGCGTTTCCACAAACCCGGCCGGGAGCAGGGCAATCGATTCCGGCGGCAGCAGGCGCAGATTATCCGGCGTCAACAGCGCCAGGAACTGCTCTCCCTGCGGGAAGCCGGCAAACAGGCGCATCAGGTCAGGCGTCAGGTCCTGGGCAAACTCCAGGGTCAACCCAGAGGCCGCCGCCCCCTGGATCATGATGTCCGGCAAACGGGCCGGGTCTACTTCTGGTTCGGGCGTTGCTTCCACTTCCGCGGTCTCATCGGCCGGCGGCGCTTCGGCGGCCTGGGCCGCCAGGTACTGCGCGTGGCGCACAGCTATAATGGCCAGCGTCTGCTGCAAACCCTCGTCCAGGGTGGCCAGGTATTCAGCCGGCAGCGCTGCCTGCACTTCTGGGCTGGCGGCCAGCACCATCGCCGGCGTCAGCTCGGCCAGCGACTGCGGGGCCAGGCTCACCAGGTTGGTCACGAATTCCGGCGTCAGGTCAGCGGTGGTGGTGATGGTCACGCCAGCGGCGGCCGCCCCGGCCACCCAACTGGCCGGCAGGGCCACCGCTTCCGGCGCTTCCCCGGCCGCGCGCAAAACAATGACTTGCAGTTGGGCCAGCAGGCCGGCATCCAGCGTGTCGGCCACCGCGGGCAAGGCAATGGCCACCCCGGCCGGGTCCAACGCCCGCCACATCTCCGGCGTCAATTCAGCCAGCAAAGCCGGCGCGGCGGCCACAATGCCCTGCATCACTTCGGGCGTCACATCGGCCGTGGTAGCCAGTTCCGCCCCCGCAGCCGCCCCAGCGGCCACCCAACTGTCGGGCAGCGCCACCGGCTCAACCTGGGGTAGTTCGGTTTCGGTTTCGCCGGCCGCAGCCTCTGCGGCCGCAGCTTCGGCGGCAGCCACTTCGGCCGCCAGCAGCGCCCCGGCGCCGCCGAACTCGGCAGCCTGCGCGTCCAATTCGGCCAGCAGATCGGCGTCCAGCGTGCCCAGCAGCTCCGGCGGCAGCCAGGCGATGGTCTCCGGCGGCAGAGCGCGCAGGTTGTCCGGCGTGAGCAGGGCCAGGGACTGGATGGCCGGGCCACCAAAGTTGACCAACTGCTGCATCAGTTCGGGTGTGATCTCGTCGGCGCGGGTGATGTTCAGCCCGGCGGCGGACAGCCCTTGCACAAAGGCATCGGGCAGTTGGGCCGGATCGGGGGTGGGTTCAACGGTGGGGGTGGGCACGGCCGTCGGCTCGGCGGTGGGAGCGGGCGCGGGTTCTTCCTCCCCGGCCGGGGCCACCAGGTCTTGCGGCAGCTCCTGGCCACCGCTCACGGTCACGCGGCTAATGTCGCTAATGCCCTCCAGTTGGGGGCGCAGTTCCGTTTCGACCAGGGCCTTGAGTTCAGGCAGGGTCAGGTCGGGCGAGGAGACGCTGGCGATAACCACGGGTAGATCGCTCAGGCTGAAGTTGAGGATTTGGGGGGCTTCGACCCCGGCCGGGAAATCCACCGTATCGGCGGCGGCGCGGATGTCTTCTACAATGGCATCCTGATTCAGGCCAAAGTCGTTACGCACGATGAGGAAGGAGAAGGATTGGCTGGTCGTCGATTCGATATTGACCACGCCCTCCACCCCCCGCATCGCTTCCTCTAGCGGTATGGTGATCTCCTCCGCAAACTGCTCAGAGGATTCAGAATCGGGCCACTGCACGATGACGACGGTCTGGGGGAATTCAATCCGGGGCAGCAGTTCCAGATTCAGATCAGTGAGGGCAAAAAGCCCAATGATGCTAACCACCAGGGCCACGGCGACGGTCACCCAATGATAGCGCACAGAAGCGCGGGTAATGCGGTCAAACAAGGCTGTGAACATTGTAAACTCCTTTAGCCTGTGAATTATTGCACAAGAGCCAACCTGCGAGTGTAGTAGAAACCCAGATCGGCGTCAAGAGCACCGGGGTCCTGTTTGGACGAACCATAGCAAGCAGCAGCGCCCCGGCCGGGGCACTGCTAGCTGCTTTCTTGCATGGAAATTTGGGGGAGAAATTGACCGTAGCTTCTCAATTCGAGAGGATACAGGTTGGGACCCGAATGAGTACCTCTAGTCGGTGGGCTGCACTTCGGTCATATTGGCGGCAATCGGCTGCCGCTCGCCGCATGCGGTACACTCCGCCTTGTAGCGCGACTGCTGCACCAGCAGCCCACCACATAACCGGCAGCGCTGTGTCAGTGGCCGCTTCCAATTGGTCCAGTCGCACGCCGGATAGTTGGCACAACCATAGAAGGGCTTGCCCTGGCGGGTGCGCTTCTCCACCAGATCGCCGCCACAGTTGGGGCAGGCAACGCCCATCTTGTGCAAAATCTGCTCAGTGAAGCGACAGCCAGGGAAGTTACTGCAACCAATGAAGCGACCATAACGCCCTTCGCGATAAACGAGTGGGTGACCACAGTCGGGGCAATCGCGCCCAACTTCTTCCGGCTCAACGCGCAGGTTGATCTGCGGGATGGCCGCATCGGCTGCCGCCAGATTTTCTTCGAAGTTGCGATAGAACGAGTCGACCACCGGCACCCAGGGATCACCTTCGGCGATGCTATCTAGTTGATCTTCCAGGCGGGCGGTGAAGCCAACCGACAAGACGTCCGGGAAATGCTTGACCAGCAGATCGTTGACGATTTCGCCCGTTTCGGTGGGGTTCAGCCGCTTTTCGCGCAGCTCAACATAGCCCCGTTTCTGGATGGTGGAAATGATCGAGGCGTAGGTGCTGGGACGGCCAATGCCGTTTTCTTCCAGCTCTTTCACCAGGGTAGCTTCGCTGAAGCGCGGTGGCGGCTGGGTGAAGTGCTGTTCGGGGAGGAGTCGCAGCAGATCGACTTGCTCACCGGTGGTTAACCCGGCCGGGACGCGGTTCTCGCCGTCCTCTGGCCGGTCACTAGGCTCCGTCTCCTCGTACAGAGCCAGGAAACCGGCAAAGCGCAAAGTAGAGCCAGCCGCACGGAACAGGTAAGGGCGCTGCTCCCACGGGCTGCCGGCCTTGCCGGCATGAATGTCGGCCGACACGGTGTCGTACACGGCCGGGGCCATCTGGCTGGCCACAAAACGCTGCCAGATCAGCAGATAAAGCTTGAACTGGTCGCGCGAGAGAAAGTTCTTCACCGACTCCGGTACGCGCAGTACCGATGTAGGGCGAATACCCTCATGCGCTTCCTGGGCCAGTTTCGAGCGGGTCTTGTAGATCGGCAGGCTGGCCGGCACATACGTCTCGCCAAACGACGCCACGATGTACTCGCGCGCCTTTAGCTGCGCCTCTTTGCTGATGAACACGCTGTCGGTCCGCATGTAGGTGATCAGGCCAACGGTGCCTTCTGGCCCCAGGTCAACCCCTTCGTACAACTGCTGGGCAATGCGCATGGTCTTGGTCGTGCCAAAATTGACGCGCCGCGAGGCCTCTTGCTGCAAGGTGCTGGTGGTGAAAGGCGCGGCCGGGCGGCGCTGCCGCTGCCCTACCCGTACCTGTCCCACGGTCCATTCCGCCGCCTCCAACTCAGCCAGCAGCGGGGTTACCACAGCTTCGGCGTTGAGCGCCGGGTCCTCGCCATTCAGTTTGTGCAGTCGTGCCACAAAGAAGGGGCGTGGTTTCTGCTTGCGCAGGGATACCTGGCTCAACTGCGCGTCCAGCGTCCAATACTCCACCGGCTCAAAACCGTCGATCTCCCGCTCGCGCTCCACCACCAAGCGCACTGCTACAGACTGCACCCGGCCGGCGGAGAGACGGCCACGAATCTTGCGCCACAGCAGGGGGCTGAGGTTGTAGCCTACCAGCCGGTCCAGGATGCGGCGGGTTTGTTGGGCGTTCACCCGGTCCATGTCAATCTGGCGGGGGTGTTCAAACGCCTCCAGAATGGCCTGTTTGGTGATTTCCTGGAAAACGACGCGCTTGGTGCGGGCCGGGTCCATTTCGGCCGATTCCTGGACGTGCCAGGCGATGGCCTCGCCTTCGCGGTCGGGGTCGGTGGCCAGGTAGATTTCGCTGGCTTTGGCCGCCGCCTCGCGCAGCTCTTTTACCAGGGCGCGCTTGTCGTTGGGTACGCGGTATTCCGGTGCGTATTCATGCTCAACGTCCACACTCAGGCGGGATTTAAGCAGGTCACGGACATGACCCACGCTGGACTTCACGGTGTAGCCCCGTCCCAGGTAGCGGCCAATGGTCTTGGCTTTGGCCGGGCTTTCCACAATGACCAATTTGCCGCGGCGCGGGCCGGCAGCATCATTCTTGGTCTTGCCCCGGCCGGTGCCGTTCGTCGGCTGGCTGCGTTTCGTTTTGGCAGTCGCCGCTTTGCCGGCCTTGCCTCCCTTCTTACCCTTTTTGCCGCTGGCCTTGGCGCGCTTGGGCTTGCTCACAACCTCGGGCTTGGGCAAACCGTCATGCGCTGCCGTATGCCCGGTCCGGTAGATAGTGCCGGCGCACACGGGGCAAGCGCCACGGGTACCGGGTGCGCCATTGTTCGCCCACTCGGCCACCGGACTGACCATCAAGCGTTTCGCTTTACATTTGAAGCAGTATCCTTCGATCTGCAATTCTTCCATCGGTTTTTCGGCCATGCCTAACTATATTTCTCCAATTCAGTCCCTTCCAGGCTGTCTACCATCTGCCTGACCAGCGGAACCTGATCTTTGTGGACGACAAGAATGGCATCTTCGGTGTTGACAACCACCATCCCTTCTAGCCCAATAACGGCTAGCAGCTTACCCTCTTCGTAATTGTAGAGCAAACAATCGCGGGATTGGTGGGCAAGTACGAGGCCATGTTCAGCGTTACTGTTTGTATCAGGATTGATGGCTTCTTTCAAGGCGTACAGCGTGCCAGGGTCGCTCCAGCCCATTTTGCCGTGCAAGACCAAAGCCTGCGCGGGGCTGACATGGGTCAGGATGGCATCATCAAAACTGACGGATTCCAGTGTGGGATAGAGTTCATTCAGGATCTGTTCATAATGGGGCTGGCCAATAGCCGCTTGAATCTGGGCCAGCTTCTGGGACATCCCCGGCCGGTGTTCCCGGTACAGGCTGCGCACGAAGCCAATGGTGGTTACAAAGTAACCTGTGTTCCACACGTAGCGCCCGCTGGCAAACATCTGCTGGCACACTGCCAGCGCCGGGCGATAGGTCCAGCTTTCAAAGGCGAAGTAGGGCGCGCCCTCCAGTTCGCCCTGCTTTGGCCCCAGGCCAATCCAGCCCAGGTTATTATTGGCAAAGCGCGGCGTCTCACCGATGAACAGAATCTCAGCCTTGCGCTCACGCAGCAACTGCTCCGCCGTGGCCAAAACGCGCTGGAAGACTGGCACATCACTCATGTAATTATCCCCCCACAGGATAGCCACCGGTTCATCTTCCTCTAGCGCGCCGGCAGGCAAGCTGTGAGCCAGATGGGCCATGGCCAGACCCACGGCCGGGGCCAGGTCTCGCCGCACCGGCTCGGCAATGAGATTGGTTCCTGGAAGCTGGGGCAACTGCTCCCGAATGATCGGGTAATAACGGGCGTTGGTGGAGATGAAGATGTTCTCCGCGCCATAGTGGGCAATAACCCGATCAACGGCCAGTTGCACCGTGGATTGGGAGCCGATAATGGATTCAAACTGTTTAGGTGAGTGCTGGCGACTAATTGGCCATAGGCGTCGGCCGCTGCCGCCGGCGAATATTACGATTTTCATATTCAGTTAGCCTCTGCTGTGAGAAATCTGGCGCATCAGACCGGCGTCAGGTCGGTCCGTCCGTCTTGTAGACCGGCTCCGACTCGCGAACGCGCACATAATTCATGCCCCCCACTTGCTGCACGATGCCTTTGAGTTCCATGAGTGTCAGGGTACTGCTCACCAACGCGGCCGGCAAGCCCGTCTCGCGGCTCAAATCATCGATGTGGGTGGGCTGCGCTGTGAGGGTAGCCAGTAGGGCCGCCTCTTCGGCTGACTCAGGCAGGGCAAGCTGCACTGCCACCTGCTCCGTCACCAGCGTGAGATTCAACTCTTCCAGGATGTCCTCGACGCGAGTGACGAGCTTAGCCCCCTGCTGAATCAGGCGATTGGGGCCGCGGCTGGCTGGGCTGTTAATGTTTCCGGGTACCGCAAAAACCTCCCGGTTCTGTTCCAGGGCGAAGTTGGCGGTTATCAGCGCTCCGCTGGGTTCGCCAGCCTCCACCACCACTGTCCCCAGGGTAAGCCCGCTGATAATGCGGTTGCGCGGTGGGAAGTTGCGGGCATCGGGCTGCACGCCCAGGGCATATTCAGAAACAAGCGCACCCTGCCCATTCTGTACGATTTGGGCAGCGATGGTGCGGTGTTCCGGGGGGTAGATGGCGTCGAGGCCGGACCCTAACACGGCAATGGTGCGGCCACCCATTTCCAGGGCGGTCTTGTGGGCAATGATGTCAATACCCCTGGCCAACCCGCTTACCACGGTCACGCCACTGTGAACCAGGCCGGTGACCAGCTCGCGGGTAATCTGGCGGCCATAGGTGGTGAGGCGGCGGGTGCCCACCACGGCCACGGCCCAACGGTCGGCTTCGGTGAGGGTGCCGGCCACGTAAAGCAGGGGTGGGGCAGCGGGAACTTGTCGCAACCCGGCCGGGTAGCCCTCCGAATCCCAGGTCAGCACCGTCAGACCCGCTTTCTCAACCTGCTGTTGGTAGGCATCCAGGTCAACAGTCTGGCGGGTTTCCTGAAAGGCAAGGATAGTCCGCCGGTCAAAGCCCAGGAGACGCAACTGCGACTCTTGCGCCCGCCAGGCGGCACCGATGTGGCCGTAATAATCCAGGAGCGCTTGCAGCTTAGCCGGCCCAATGCCTTTCACCAGGTTAAAGCCCAGCCAGTACTTCAGATCAGACATGGTTACAAAAATAGTAGTTTAGACCAAATGTGTCAAGCCCACCCGGCCGGGGTGTGCCCACCCAGAACGTCAATCACGCAGCCCATCCAGCAAATGGACCGTCATCCGCTTGCTCTCAACGTCAACATCCAGGATCACCTCGTCAATATCCGGCAGCAGCAGCTCCTTCATCTGGCCATCCACTTCCTGCTGCACCAGGTAAACGTCATTGGCCCGCGTTTCAATAATCTCCATCAACTGGCCCAGGTATTCACCCTCATCCGTATAGACAGACATACCTTCCATCTGGTACACGTAATACTCACCCTCTTCCAGGGGAATTGCTTCGTCCAGAGGGACCATCAGCCAGAGCTGGCGCAGCGCGTCCACCGCTTCGCGCGTCTCATAACCACCCAACTTCAGCAGGACCTGATTCTGGTGAAAGCGAACCCCTTCCACCGGCACCGCCTGCGGCTGGGGGTCATCCGGGTCGCGCGAAAGATAGGCCTCTTTCAGCCATTCAAACCGCTCTGGGAGTTCGGTAATGATTTCGGTGCGCACTTCACCCCGGACCCCATGTGGCCGCAGGAGACGGCCAATAATCAAAAAACGAGGCTCAGCGGGAGGTTCCGCTGAGCCTTGCTGTCGTTCCATCGAATCGTCTGATGATGACTTACGCAAAACTGCAACTTCCTTTTGTCCATGAACGCGGCCAGGTCCAAACCCCGCCGAGACGAACAGGCAAACGCCACCACACCGCCAATGAGCGTGGCACCGTCCCGGCCGGGGTGTGCTTTAGCGCCGCAGATCAGACAATCTCCAGAGTCACCCGCTTGTCTTGCTTGGCGGCCATTACCTGCACCAACGTACGGATAGCATTCACAACGCGCCCCCCCTTGCCAATAACCCGGCCCATATCAGACTCAGCCACACTGAGCTCCAGGATGGTTGCTGATTTACCTTCAATCTCGATCACTTTCACAGCTTCCGGGTGGTCCACCAGGGATTTAGCGATATACTCAACGAGTTCCTTCATAGTCGCCCCTTATCTTAAATGTTAGGCTGCCACTTTCTCAGGCCAGAACTACGCCTCATCCCCGTTCTCGGGCGCCGCTTCGGCTTCAACCTCAGCTTCATCCGCCGTTTCTGCCTCAGCTTCAACCACCGCTTCAACAGCGGCTGCCACTTCAGCTACCACTTCGTCCACAACTTCAGCAGCCGGAGCGGCTTCCGCCATTGGCAGCGGGCGACCTTCATACTCAGCTACCAGGGCATCCAGCGATTCCCCTTTGTGAAAGCGCTGCAAACGATTCAGCGTCCCCTGCTTCTCCAGCAAGCGCTTCACCGCATCCGATGGCTGCGCACCGACGCTCAACCAATAGAGCGCGCGCGCTTCTTCAATTACAAACGTACTCGGGTCATCCAACGGCGCATAGTACCCAATGCGCTCAACCACACGGCCATCGCGCTTGGCATCCACATCTGCAACCACAACGCGATAGTGAGGTTGTCTTTTCTTGCCTCCACGGCTCAGACGAATACGAAGCATAGTCAGTTCTCCAGCTAATCCAATGTTTTGTTGTAACTACCAGGGTCCTCAGAGGCCGAGCCTGTTGGTAACTGGCCCGGGCCGTCTGGCACAGTAGCCACGATGTATTTATCACGCTATCTAGCGGCCAACCATCGCTGCGAAACAAAATTCAACACAATCGTTAACCCATAGGGCCAGGACCACCCAGACCACTCAACAGGCTGGACAAACCCCGGCCGCGTCCCCGTCCCATCTGCTTCATCAGGCGCTGCATCTCTTTGAACTGCTTCAGCAGCGCATTCACTTCCTGCACCGAGGTGCCGGAACCCGCCGCGATACGCCGTTTGCGGCTGGCCTTAATTAGCTTCGGATTACGGCGCTCATCTCTAGTCATTGACTGGATGATCGCCTCAATCCGCTTCAGCTCCTTTTCTGCACCGCTCAAGTCCACGCCCTTGGTCGCTTTGCCCATACCAGGAATCATTTCCAGCAGTTGACCTAAAGGCCCCAGGCGCTTCACCTGCTGCATCTGCTTCAGAAAATCGTCCAGATTGAACTCGCCGGCGATCATCTTTTCGCCCGCCTTGCGGGCCTCGTCCTGATCCATCTCGCTCTGAGCGCGTTCAATCAACGTGAGCATATCGCCCATGCCCAGGATCCGGCTGGCTAACCGGTCGGGATGAAAGACCTCCAACGCGTCCAGCTTCTCGCCCGTGCCCAGGAATTTGATGGGCACGCCAGTCACTTCGCGCATGGAGATCGAGGCACCACCGCGGGCGTCACCGTCGATCTTGGTCATGATCAGTCCGGTCAACTGGACGGCATTATTGAAGTCGGTGGCCACACGCACCGCTTCCTGACCGGTCATCGCATCAGCCACCAGCAGGGTCTCAATAGGCCGCACCCGGGCCTTGATGGCCTTGATCTCGTCCATCATCATCTCGTCGATGTTCAACCGGCCGGCGGTGTCGATGATGACCGTGGTGGCCCCGGAGTCAACCGCCTGCTTGACACCGCGCGCGGCGATGTCTGGCGGCTGGGCTGTGGTACCTTCACTGTAGACGGGAATATCTAGCTGCCGCCCCAGGGTCTGGAGCTGATCGACCGCGGCCGGACGGTAGATATCGGCGGCCACCAGCAGCGGGCGGCGACCCTGGCGGCGCAGATTCAGCGCCAGTTTGGCAGCCATGGTGGTCTTACCGGCACCTTGCAAGCCTACCAGCATAATCACGGCCGGGGATTGCATACCCAGGTTCAACCGGCCGGGTTCACCCAGCGTGGTAATCAACTCCTCATGGACGATTTTCACCACCTGTTGGCCGGGGGTCAGGCTGGCCATCACTTCGTGGCCAATTGCCCGCACGCGAACCCGCTCTACAAAGCGCTTCACGACCTTGAAGTTGACGTCCGCCTCAAGCAAGGCCAGGCGCACTTCGCGCATGGCCTTGTCTACATCGGCTTCGGTTAGCTTACCCCGGCGCTGCAAGCCATCAAATACGGATTGCAGGCGGCTGCCTAGCGATTCAAACACAGAGTGATTCCCTCGGTGGACGTCCAGGTTGTCGCCCACTTATGATTAATGCTCAGTTCACAGAATCCTGTCATGGAAATGCGTCGTGTACCTAGCCACAAAGCCCGCAATTTTAGCGCAGCCTCATAGTTACGTCAAATCGCGGGCGTGGTGGTCAGAAGCCCGGCCGGGGCCTGTGACCACCACGCCCCTGGCAGAAACAACCGGGCCTACCAGTCGTCTGCCCCAGCACAGAGTCGTTGTGTATGATTCTAGGAAACAGCCAGCATCGCCGCAGCCTTCGCCCGGAGCGCGGCCGCCCGGCCGGTGTCTTCCCAGGGAGCCACGATGTCATTCCGGCCAAAGTGACCGTAGGCCGCGGTAGCGCGGTAAATAGGCCGGCGCAAGTTGAGATCACGAATGATCGCCCCCGGCCGGAGATCGAAGACACTATTTACCAGTTCAACTAGTTGATCCTCAGCGAGATCACTCGTCCCAAAGGTCTCCACATTCACGCTCAGCGGCCGGGCCACGCCAATCGCATACGCCACCTGCACCTCACAGCGCGAGGCCAGACCCGCAGCCACAATATTCTTAGCCACCCAGCGCGCTGCATACGCTGCACTGCGGTCCACCTTGGTGCAATCCTTGCCGCTAAACGCGCCGCCACCATGCCGGCCCATGCCGCCATAGGTATCCACAATAATCTTGCGCCCGGTCAGACCGGCATCACCCATCGGGCCACCAATCACAAAGCGACCGGTCGGATTGATGTAGATCTTCAGATCCTCGTCCACCATCTCCGCCGGCAGCACCGGCTTGATCACGTGCTCAATAACGCCCTGGCGAATGGTGTCGTAATCCACATCCGGCGAGTGCTGCGTGCTGATTAGCACCGTATGCACCCGCTTCGGGCGACCATAGCTGTACTCAATTGTCACCTGCGATTTGCCATCCGGCCGGAGCCAGGACAGCGTACCATCTTTGCGCACCTGTGACAGGCGGCGCGTAAGATTGTGGGCAATGTGAATCGGCATGGGCATCAGCGTGTCCGTCTCATCACAAGCAAACCCAAACATCATCCCCTGGTCACCGGCCCCAATCGCGTCCAGCGCCGCCTCTTCGCTGCCGTTGCTGCGATACTCCAACGCCTTGTCCACTCCCTGGGCAATGTCAGGACTCTGGCTGGCAATGGCCGACTGAACACCACAGGTGGTGCCGTCAAACCCCTTGTCACTGGAGTCGTAACCAATCTCGGTGACAACTTTGCGAATCAGATCGTCGATATTGACAAAGGCCGTCGTCGTCACCTCCCCCATGACGATGACGAAGCCAGTCTTAACTGCCGTCTCGCAGGCCACGCGAGCCATCGGATCTTGTTCCAGGATGGCATCAAGCACAGCATCACTGATCTGATCGCACATCTTGTCTGGGTGACCTTCTGTGACCGATTCCGATGTGAACAACAGGCTGGGTGCCGCCATAAACGTATTACTCATCTGATATATCCTCCGTAAGTAAAACTGTTTGTTCGTTTGGAACAGCTCCGGGCCAGATGGTACGGCTTTACGCCGTGGGGGCAATACTGGCATGAAAAAGCCTCTTGACTGGCAAGAGGCTAGCACACGCGTATTCTAACCTCTTATCTTCCAGCTTTTGCTGCCGGAGTTAGCACCTTCCCCAAATTGGGGGGTTGCTGCAGCTTCAACGGGCCGTTCCCTCTGCTGCTCTGGATAAGAGCTGTTCACCTTTTAAATTAACTCAACCAGTATAACGCTTTGCGCCGGGTTGTCAAACGTGCATAACGGTTTTCTCACCAAAATCAGCCCTGGCGTGAACTGCCCCCCAACCGAATACGACGGCAACTATTCCCACTTCTCTGGCGGTTCCGGCATACCCAGGATGTTGTAACCAGCATCGACGTAGACTACTTCGCCGGTGATGCCGCTGCCCCAGTCGCTGCATAACCACAGGGCAGCGTTGCCAACTTCGTCCTGGTCAACGTTGCGGCGTAGGGGGGCACGTTCTTCGGTGTAGCTGAGCATTTTACGAAAGCCGGCAATCCCGGCCGCGGCCAGGGTTTTGATAGGGCCGGCGGAAATGGCGTTTACCCGCACCCCGGCCGGGCCCAGGTCCGCCGCCAGGTAACGCACACTCGCTTCCAATGCCGCCTTGGCCACACCCATCACGTTGTAGTGGGGCACCACCTTCTCCGCCCCATAATAAGTCAGCGTCAGCACACTACCCCCATTGGGCATCAACGGCAGCGCAGCCTGAGTCAGGGCCACCAGGCTAAAGGCACTGATATCCATGGCCAGGGCAAAGCCATCACGGCTGGTATTGACAAAACGGCCGGTCAGGTCATCCTGTTTGGCATAGGCCACGGCATGAATGAGGATGTCGATGGTGCCAAAGCGCTCGCGCGCCCTGGCAAAGACGGCGGCAATCTCGTCATCTTTGCTCACGTCGCACATCTCCACGAAATCGATGCCCAGCGACTCGGCCAGGGGCATGACCCGCTTCGCCAACTGGGGGATGCCATAGCTCAGGCCGATCTCAGCCCCTTCGCGGTGCAGGGCCTGGGTAATGCCCCAGGCAATGGAACGTTGATTGGCCACGCCAAAGACGAGGGCCTTCTTTCCTTCAAGCAGTTTCATACTTTCTCCTTGTCTCTTGAGTTTGGCGCTAAAGGGCACGCGAGACCGGCCGGCCAACCAGCGCTTCCAACTCTGGCGCTGAACGTGAAACTCGCGTATTTGGGGACTAGCCTTTTTTCGTCCCCGGCCGGGAAACGAATGGGTTATCCGCCAGCCAATAGCGCCAGGGTATCGAGTGCCACGGCTCAGGCGTTTGGCCCAGGCCAATGCGTGGGCCGCGGCAAATGGTGTCGCCTGGCGGCGGCGGGGCGTCTTCTACCCATATAACCCCACCCGGCCGGGTGAGATTCGCCCCATTCAGCGCAGCATCAATAGCCAGCGCCTGGGCCAGCTTGGCCGGCCCATTGGTCCATTCAGCCCGCGCCCGGCCGGGGCGCAGCCGGCGCATGGCCGCTTCCCCTTCCAGCGGTTCCAGCGCCCGGATCAGCACGGCATTGGCCTGCCCTTCCCGGCCGGTCACAATGTTGAACATCCAATGCAAGCCATAGGTGAAGTAAACATAGGCGTACCCGGCCGGGCCAAACATCACCGCCGTGCGCGCCGTGGGCCGCCCCTGGTTGCGAGAACCATGGCAGGCCAGATCGGGCGCGCTGTCGTCGCAGTAGGCCTCAGTCTCCACAATGCGGCCGGCCAGCCGCTGTCCATCTAGCAGGCGCACCAACCACTTGCCCAACAGGTCCACCGCTACGTGGCGCGCCGGCCGGGCATAAAAAGCGTGCGGCAGGATCAAGCCCGGCCGGGTGGTATCACTCGTCGCCACGTGGGTCATCCCATCTCCCGGCCGGTCAGTTGGCCACCTGCGGCTGGGCCATTGCCTTTTCAGTTGTCTCAGATGGCAGCGGCAGCCAGACAGTGAAGACAGCCCCCTCTCCCTCCTGGCTTTGCACCGCAATCTGGCCACCATGTCGCCGCACAATTTCCCGGCTGATGGCCAACCCCAGGCCAGTGCCAGGCACGCGCCCGCCCAAGGCCGTCTTACCCCGGTAAAGGCGCTCAAAAATATAGGGCAAATCCTGAGCTGCGATCCCTACCCCGTCATCAGCTACGCGCAGGTTAAGCATCGGTCGCTGGTCATGCTCAGCCACGCTGGCAGAAACAGTGATATGTCCGCCAGGCAGGGTATAGGTCAGGGCGTTGTCGATCAGGTTGGTCAACACCTGGCCCAATTGGTGCTCATCGGCCATGATCGCCGGCAGCCCGGCCGGGATATCCGTCACCAGCCGAATCTGCTTCTCCTCTGCCTTGGCATAGAACACCGCCACCACGCGCCGCACCAGTCCGGTCACCACTAGTGGCGCCAGCACCGGATTGCCAGACTCATAGCGCGAGAAGTTCAACAGGCCCTCAATCAGGCGCGCCAGGCGGCCCGTTTCCTGCTCCAAAATCTGCAAGTGGCGCTCGCGGTTTTCCGGCCGTCCCCGCTGCAACAACGCCGTGTAGGTCTTAATGTTGGTCATGGGCGTCCGCAGCTCGTGCGAGATGTTGGCAATTAGCTCCGAGCGCAGCCGGTCGATCTCCTTCAAACGGGTAATGTCCGATTGGACGCCAACAAAACCGGTAACCTCGCCAGAAACACTGCGAATGTGAGCCAGGGTCAGGCTGATGTCATACGTGGTACCGGTCTTGCGCTGGCCGGTCAGTTCACCGCTCCAGTTTCGTCCTTCGGCAATCGCCTGTTCCAGCTCACGCCGGGTAGCGCTAGACACCTGGTTACCCAACCAGTTCAGGTAGGGCCGCCCCATGACTTCGGCCATTTCAAAGCCGGTCAGGCGCATGGCCGCCTGATTAACGTAGAGGATGATCCCGGCCGGGTTCGTGAAGAACACCCCCTCACCCGCATTATCCAGAATCGCCTGCATCCGGTCCCGCTCCTCCCGCAGCAGCACCGTCTGGTCGCTCACCTTCGTCGCCAGCCGGGCCGCGTCATTCTGCAGCATATTGTATAGCCGGGCACGCTCAATAGCCCCGGCCACTTGCGCCGCCAGCGTAGATAGAAAGCGCACATCCGTCTCCAAAAACGCCTGCGCATCATCACTGGCGGCCAACAGCACCCCAATAACCCGCTGCTCAATCAAGATGGGGGCACAAACAACAGCCACAATCCCCAGCTCAAAATCCTCAAGACCCGCCACCAAATGGGCACTGCTCATATACTGCGCCTGCGCCGCCAACACACTCCGGCCAACAAACGTGCCAGCAATGGGAATCTTCTTGTGAATAGCCCGTGACCGCAAGCCATGAAAAGAGTAGTGCGGCACCAGATACTCCCGCGACTCGTCCACCAGCAGGAAGCCAAAACTGGGGTACAAGAGGCGCTCCACAATCATGGCCGTTGTCATGCGGAAGAGATCATCCATCTCCATAACCGCTGCCGTAGCCAGCGCCAGTTGATGCAGAATAGTCAGTTCGTTGGCCCGCTCCTGCGCCTCCTGGTACAGGCGTGCATTCTCAATAGCCACGGCAGCCTGGTTGGCAAAAGCGGCAATGTTGGCAATGATGCTGCCATCATAAGCGCAGGGTGTCATGTTGTCGATGTTAAGGACGCCAATCGTATGCCCCTTCACCCGCAACGGGATCCCTGCCCAGGAGCGGATGTACTCAGTTCCCGGGTAACGTATCCAGCGGGAATCAGCATAGGTATCGGCAATGACTAACCCCTGCATGTCGTCGGTGATGGTCTTGTCCCCCTGCTGCGGGCCAAGTTCCGCAATAACCCGGCGCGCCAGCTCAAGGTCAGGAAATCCCCGGCCGGCGGCGATCCGCCGTATGCCATCAGGCCCATCCAATTGGATCGAAACGCTATCGTAGTCGAGCACGTTGGCCAGCAGATCGAATATCTGGTCAAAAACCTCCTCAAGGGTCAACTGGGTTGTTAGCAGCGCACCCACCTTCTGCAAGGTCTGGGCAAGTCGCAGTTGCCGGCGCTCCGCTTCAAACAGGCGCGCGTTATCAATGGCTGTAACGGCCTGATTGGCCACATTGACACAAAACTGTATCTCATTTTGCCGGAAGTTTCGGGGCGTATCAAAGACGTTCAAATGCAGAATTCCCAGCGGTTCACCGCGGGCCATCAATGGCACATAGAGCAGCGCACGCAGCCGCCCACCTGCCAGTATGCGGTTGCGCTGCAGAATCTCCTCAAAGTCTTCGCCCACATACTGCTGCACATCATTGATGATGATGGGTTGGTGTGTCTGAAGCACCCGGCGGCAGATGGCTGTATCAGCCACCGCCACCAGCTCTCCCACTTGGGCGAGGGCCAGATTGGGGGAGGTGGTCAGGTTAATGCGGGTCAACAGATATTGCCCATCTTGCTCCAGCGTGGAAATGGCGACGTTTTGCTCGCCCGAAACGTAGTGCTGGATCGCCGCCGCCGCCCGGCGCAGCGCCTCCTCCAGGTCGAATGTGCTGGCCAAACCCTCGGCCAGTGCGGCCAGCAGCTCGGCTTCCTGGCGGCGCTGTGCCTCTGCCCGAAACAGCCTGGCATTTTCAAACGCCAGGGCTACCTGCCGCGAGATGGCCTGGCACAGGGTAATCTCCGAGCGGGTGAAATCGCGATGATAGCGGCTTTCCCACAAGACAGCGTAGCCCCAAAAAGCGGATTTTGAAGATAAGGGAATCACCAGTTCAGACTGCGCCCCGTAGAGCTGCATGTGTTCACGCGCGTCTTCCAAGACAGATGGATCGTTAACGTGGTTGGTTAAGTACTCGGCCATGGCCCATTCAGCCTCTTCGCGCCCCAACAGGCTGGACTTATAAACGACACCCAGGTCTGAAATTGTCTCCGGGGCGGTGGCTTCGGGAGAGAAGTATTCGGCCAGCACGGTGATGGTCAGGTTCTCGCTGTCGTAGCCACAGATGTAGGCACTGGTGGCATCGACTGCACGCCCCAATACTTCGGCTACGCGGCTGAGGACGGTTTCCCAATCGAGTGTGGAAGCAACGGCCCGGCTGGCGGCCAAAAGGGCTGATTGTTCCATTAACTGGCGCTGCACCACTTCTAGCAGTTGGATGTTCTCCATGACGGAGCTGAGCTGGTTGCCCAGGGTTTGCAGTAGCTCAATATCCTGGCGGGGGTAGTAATCGTCGGGGTCGCGGCGACCCAGTAACCAGAGACCGCGCACATCGCGGTGGATGTTCAGGGGAATGATCAGGCGAACCCAGTGGAATGCCCCGGCCGGGGCCGGCGGATCAGGCAAGAAGCGGCCAGTGTACGGTATCAGGCGGTCTATAAGGTCATCGGGCAGTGGGGCGTTCACCCCGGCCGGGGTCGTAGCATAAAGCACCTCCACCCGCCCATTCTTGGCCAGCAGCATCGCCGACTCGCGTACCAACAAGCTGGGAGCAATCTCCTCAGTCACCAGCGTCAACACCGGCGACATCTCCGTCATGCCCGACAACCGGTTAGCCACCGCCGGCACAATCTCTTCCGGCTGGTAAGTAATGCCATAGGCCAGCCGGTCCACCCAGCGCTGATAGCGGGGCTGCAGCAGCAGCGCCAGGAAAAAGAACCCCAAGACCGACATCAGCCCATAGAAGAACAGCAGGCTGGGTCGCATACCCGCCACAAGACGGAAGCCAATGGTAATCGTCAGCGTGAACAGAGTCAGGGCGATGAGGCCATAGCTGTAAAGGCTCAAAAGCTGGTTCGCGCGAAACTCCAGGCTGCCCAGCCGCCGCTTATACAGCGCATAGCCATAAGAAAACGGCAAGACAGGAATAACCAGCAGCGCAATATACAGGCTGGCCTGGCTCGGCAGCCCGCCAAAGGCCGTGGCCCCAATCACCATGCCCACCGATGGCCCCAGGGCAAAACCAATGCCCGCCAACATCAGCCGGGTGGCCGGCAAGTCGCTCTGCTGCCGGTGCCAGAGGAGCCGGACGCAGAGCAAAGTAATGCTGCCCAAGACGGCCCCCAGGAACCCCAGCAAATAAGTCTGGTGCGGGAGCAGATGCGCTATCTCCAGCACAACCATCACCAACGCCAGCAGATACGGCCCCACTACCCATTTCTTACGCCGCGCTCGCAAGAGGTAAGTAGGCAGGGCAATATGCAGATGCAAATAGACAGGCAGCAGAAACCAGGTAAGTACGTGCAGCACCAGCGACGCATAACCAAACTGCCAGACCGAAATGAAGCCCGTAGAAAGCCAGGCAGCAGTCAGATAGTTAAAAGTGACCAGGAGTCGCCAACGCTCGTTACGGGGCCGCAGAAATAGCAGAATGAGCGTGCCACCAATCCAGAATGGCAGTAACAGCAGGGATCCGGCCAGCCGGGTGAGCCGTTCGCTGGCTGTTACCGGCGGCATCGTCCACTGCACCGTGAGCCGCTCGTCGCCGCGTATGACAACAAGCGCTACATTGTCCGCCGGCAGCAAGTGCTCAAAGGGAACAAGGCCGCGGTTGGCCCGATAGGCCTCATAGGTAAGATCACCAATTTGGATGATCACATCGCCAATCTGGAGCTCAGCGGTACTGGGACACCAATCGCCGGGCATCACGCAGGTGTCATTCTCTACAATGATCCAGCCCTCCGGCCGGGGAGTGAACTGCAATCCAGGGTAAGCAATCAGGAAGACGAGGGCATAAGCATAGAGCAGACTAAACAGCAGAACAGCTCCCGAAATAGCTATCAGCGGGAGTTCCGGCTTACGCGGGGCGGGAAAGAGCAGCCTGTGCATCACCAGAGCAAATCCTTTGCCGCAAGCTCCGCCGGCAGCGGGATATTGTGGCGCTGCAACAGCGCCACAATGGGGGCCATCTGGCGGACAAGAAGCTGCCAGACTGGCTCCGGGTTAGGCAGCGCCAGGGCACCCAGCAGGTGAGTGGCCTGCCGGTAACGCTGGATAAGATGGTAGAGACAGTAGCTCACGGCGCCGCTCTGGATGAGCAACCGCTGGGCTTCGCTGAGCCGCTCCGGCCGGGACACCTCCGACTGTATGGCCAGAAAACGCGCCCGCGCCGGGTAATCCGCCAGGCGAGCATACAAAAGCGCCAGATTAAGCCGCGCTTGCAGCCAGTCCGGCCCGGCCGGGGTCTGGAACGCATCCGTCAGATCATCATGCACCTGCACAATCTCGCCCAACAACGTCCCCAAGGCGTACATCTGGTCGGCCACTTGCGGCGTGCCGCCCCCCAACAAAGCCCCCACACAAAGCGCCGTGCCATAAAACGGCGTGCTCTTGGCCGCCACCACCGCCCAATACGTCGCCTCGGTCGCCGCGGCCGGCTGGCTGTCCAGGGATTGGCCATAGGCTGTCTGCAGGGCCATCTGGGATAGGCGGTCAAGTATCAGCAGTTGGCGTTCCCGCGGCACAGCGGCATCACGCACAAACTGGTGGGCAGAAGCTTCCAGCGCCAGCGCCAGATTGGCCGCTGCCCCCGCCCCAATGCGCCGGTACTCGCCGCGCGGATCATCGTCCAGAAGGTCATCAACCAGGATGATGCTCAACTGCAAACAGGCAATCGCCGCCCGGCCGGGGTTTGCCAACGCCACCTCCCCACCCACAGCCACACAGGCCACAGCCGGCAGGTCCCAATCCGGCCGGGGGCCAGACCCTGCCCGTTGCAACAAGTCAGCGGCCTGAGGCCAGCCGGCCAGCAAAGGCAGTTGCAAAATCTCCTCTACAACAGGGCTGGTCTGCATGCACACAATCCTCCAGTGAGTGCCGATTGGCGTACACCATCAGGCTGCCCACATTCCTCAAGCGCACTCGCCAGGCAAAGACCCTCCTGGAAGTAACCGGCCTTGGCTGGGTGTGCGGCAGTGTCTTTCTTGCATACTCATACCGCTATCAAACCAACACTCAGGACAATAGCAGAGCCGGCCAGCAGATGCAAGCGGCTAGCGCTCAGGCTCCCGCAAAAGCCAATCCGTGGCCACAGGTTAGCGCATACCGTACTCGGCAGCCCACTCCAGACGCCCCACAGTCCGGCCCCCGCCAGGGTACGGCAGCACCTTCAGGCAAAACAAAACCACGCCGGCTGGCAGGCAGCGCCGTCAGAAACGGTTCCACCTGTATGCCGGCGTGGTCTGCAAATGACAAAAACAGCCGGAAAAAACCAGATCAGGCCAGCCTTCCCAGATACAGCGCTATGCACGCTATCCGGCAAAACTGCCAGCATCGCCCTCGCTTACCACCAGAACGTCCAACCCGGAATCTCAGCGTCCGCCAGAGCGGCCACATCACCGGCAAGGTCAAGCCCGGTCAGCGCACGCAGTGCCGCCAACAACCCGTTCTCGCTTTTGTCCGCCTCTGGCAGTTGCATCATCTTGCTGAACTGCTCAATCGTTGCGCTTTCCATAAGTTATTTTCAGCCTCCCTTCAATCACCTATGGCAAAATTGCCAGACAACCTTCACCAACCTGCGGAAAATTGGGCGTTGCTCCGGGCGCAGGCACCGATCGCGGCCATCATGCGCCAGGAGAGACACCGCAATGTCTATCTATTGTAGACTATTTTGCCAATCAAGGCAGACGATTTCACGACTTCTTTTCGCCCCGGCCGGGTCCACCCTTTCCCACCCGTTTTTTGTTGCCCGGCCGGGCAGAAAGGTTACAATGGAAGCGTGCCGCCACAATGGGCAGCAGCCACCAGAATCAGGAAAACCATGCCACCATTTGCCGATAAAATCGTCCTGGTCACCGGCTCCGGCCGGGGCATAGGCAAAGCGATCGCCCACCACTTCGCCCGGCAAGGGGCCGACGTGGTGGTCAACTTCTTCCGCAACCGCCAACCGGCCGAAGAGACCGCCGCCGAAATCCGCGCCCTGGGGCGGCAGGCCCTGGTCGTCCGCGCCAACGTGGGCGATCTGGACGACCTGGCCCAGCTCTTCAACACCATCGGCGAGACTTTCGGCGGTCTGGATTACTACATCCACAACGCCGCGTCGGGCTACAACCGGCCGGTGCTGGCCCAAAAACCGCGCGGCTGGGAGTGGACCATGAACATCAACGCCCGCTCCCTGCTCTTTGGCGCACAACACGCCGCCCGGCTCATGACCGGCCGGGACGGCAGCGCCATTGTGGCCATCTCCAGCCTCGGCTCGGTGCGCGTCCTGCCCGATTACGCCGTCGTAGGGGCCTCCAAAGCCGCCCTGGAGACCCTGGTGCGCTACCTGGGCGTGGAGCTGGCCCCACACAACATCACCGTCAATGCCGTGTCGCCCGGCCTGGTGCTCACCGATGCCCTGCAAAACTTCGCCATCTTCCGCGAGGAAGAGCAGGCCACCATCACCCAGGTCGCCCAAACCACCCCGGCCGGGCGGCTGTGCACCCCAGACGATGTGGCCGGCCTGGTCGCCTTCCTGTGCAGCCCGGCCGCGCGCATGATCTGCGGCCAGACCATCGTCATTGATGGCGGCTACGCTTTGCTGGCCAGAGGCTAGCGTCCCCTGGCCCATCCCAACCACTTCCCCCGGCCGGGCCGGTGGGACCAGGCAATAACCATCACAACGAGAAACACCATGGTCAAACCAAAACGTACCCCGCTTATTCTAATGGCCGGCCTGCTGCTCCTGGCCCTGCTGCTCTACCTGTATGGCGAGCGCTGGCTGCGTCGCGTTCTGCTCTATCTCTCCCACGCCAGTTGGGCGCGCGAAATCGTCACCAACTTCCCCCCCGCCTGGCTGGTCGCCAGCCGCTTCGTCGCCGGCGAAACGATTGAGGATGCCCTCAACACCACCCGCACCCTCAACAGCCGCGGCATGTCCACCACCATGGACTTCCTGGGCGAGAGCGTTACCGACCCCACCGAAGCCGCCGCCGCCCGCGACCACATCCTGGAGATGCTCGACCGCATCCACCAAACAGGGCTAAATGCCAACGTGTCGGTAAAACTCAGCCAGCTTGGCCTGAAACTGGACCCAGCCCTGGCCCAAGACAACCTGCGCCTGCTGCTAGAACGCGCCCGGCAATACAACAACAAAGTGCGCATCGACATGGAAGAAAGTGCCCTGGTAGACGTCACCCTAAAAATCTACCACACCCTACGCTTCCAGGAACGCTTCGACAACGTGGGCGTGGTCATCCAGGCCTACCTCTATCGCAGCGAAGCGGACGTGCAGCAACTGGTTGATGAAGGAGCATGGGTGCGGCTGTGCAAAGGGGCCTACATGGAACCGGCCGACATCGCCTATCCGGCCAAAGCGGATACCGATGCCAACTACGTGCGCCTGGCACAACTGCTGCTGAGCGACGAAGCGCGGCACAACCAGGTATACGCCGCCATGGCCACGCACGACGAGAAGATGATTCAGGCCGTCATCGACTTTGCCCGGCAGCACAATATCCCGCCGCACCTTTTTGAATTCCAGATGCTGTTTGGCATCCGTCGCGAACTGCAAGAGGCGTTGGTGGCCCAGGGCTACCAGATGCGCATCTACGTGCCCTACGGCACCGCCTGGTATCCCTACTTCATGCGCCGCCTGGCAGAACGACCGGCCAACCTCTGGTTTTTTATTAGCAACTTCTTCCGCCGCTAACAGAACAAATAGATCGGACCAATTTGCGCCGGCGGCAAACGCACCATACACAAATTGGTCCAATCTTTGGCAGAACGGTCAGGTCGGGCCAATTTGCGCCGGCAACGGCTCGCGTGCCATACGCGAATCGGTCCAATCTTGGCCGTGGGTTAGCCCCGCGGCACGTCCTGGGCTGCCCGGCGCCGCCAGATGAGCCACGCCCCGGCCGGGACCAACAGCCCCAGCACCAACCAGCCAGCCACACTGCCACCCGTCTGCTCACCACCAAAACCACTCACCGACACATCCGTGGGCGCATTGGGATCCACCCGCACCACCTGCCCCGCGCCCGCCAGCGGCCCGTAGTTAGAGACATACAACATCCCATCTGGCCCCATGGTCATGCCCGTAGGCAGGAACAGGCCGGTAGTCACCGTCTCCCGCGTGCCGCCAGGATAAACCCGCTGGATAGCCCCGGTAGGATCACCGGTCAACAGGGAGTTGGTGGCCATCTCCAGCACAAAGAGGCTGCCATCATCACCCAACGCCACATCCAGGATATTGGTGAAGCCGCTGGCAACCATGGTTGGATCGCCACCACCAGCCAGCACACCATAGACGCTCGCGCCGCCCAGCGGGAAAGGGAAGCCCGTCAGCTCACCCACCAGGAAATCGCCATTGCCATCTTCAATCACCCCGGTCGGCACCGCCTGCATCGGCACCATCTGCCCGCTGCCCGGCGGAAACTCCACGGTACGTGTGGGGAACACAGACAGGGTGCTGATAGACCGGCTTTCTACGACCACCGACAGCAGCGAATTACCACCGGCGTCGGTCACGGCCAGGCCGCCGCCGCCCTGCGGAATAAGGGCAAAGGGATTGCTGTCTACCTCACCCCCATCCGGGTTGGCCACACTTTCGTAGCCGGCCACGTCCATGACATTGCTCCAGGTGCCGCCGGAGACCATGGCCAACTGACCCAGGTTCATCCCATCTGCGCCCAAAACGCCGCCGGGATCACGCACGGCCGGGTCCGCACCCAGGCCCACAATCACGTAAAGGTCGCCATTGGCAGCGACGGCCACATCGTTGGGGCCAACGCCGCCACCGCCGTCAACCGGGCTGGCCAGCGATGCCATGTCGCTGACCACGCGCTCTTGAGTGCCATCGGTCAGCACACGGGTTACAGCCCCGGTTGCGCCGTAGCAAACCTCGCCCTCTGGCCCATCAAAGCAGCGGCCATCGCTGCCATCACCACCGGTGCCGGCTTCGGCCACGTAGAGCGTGCCATCCGGCCCAAAGGTCAGCCCGCGCGGGTTGTTCAGGCCGCTGGCAATAACTTCAATGGGATAACTGGCCCGCGCCACCCCGGCCGGGGTCAAGGCCAGCGCCGCCAGAAAAACCAGGCAGAGCAGCCAGACAGAAAAAAGCAGCATAAATCGCTTCTGAGACATACATCCCTCCAATACCATACAGAGCGCCCACAAAGGGCGACTAGATTGAGTGTCTATCAGAGACGGACAGGAAGAAGATCGTGCGGGGCATTGCCCGCCATTCCAGCATCCACATGGCGACATAGACTAGCAAAGGTCACAGTTGGTCGCTGCAACACCTCCTTCCAGCATGGACTGGTTATCGGCCCCCCAGGGCTGCGCAATGTAAACAGCATAAACGAAAGCAGCGCACTCCGCAAGGGGCAGTATGCGCCCCATCCCCATTCGCCCAACGGAAGAAACCGGACTCAGCCAACAGCCCGCGCCCCCACATTGCCAGCACGGGCTACCCCCGCAGCGCCAGCGTGGACAGCAGGAAAAACAGCAGCAGGGCCAGGTTATGCACTGCGGGAGCCAGGTAACCACCCCCCGGCCGGGGCAAGAGCGCCGTCACCCCCATCACCAGCAGGAACAACCCGGCCGGGGTTAGCCAGGCCATCCAACCCGGATACAGCGTCTGCCCACCGGCCACGGCCACCGCCAGGCCGCCCGACCCCACCACCAGCGACAGCGCCGCCACGCCCAGCAGCAGCAGCCAGAATCGCTCAAACTGGCGGTCCATTTGGGCCAGCAGCGGCCGGTCCCCCACCCCAACCTGGGCCTGTGCTTGCAGTACCCGCCCCATCAGGGCAAACGTGGCATGGATGGCAATGCCCAGGATAATGGCATAGGCAAACGTGAATGCCACCGGCCGGGCTACCCCTTCCCCGGCCGGGCGCAGCGCCACATACACCTGCCACACGCCAGAAAGCTGCAGCGGCGCAGCCAGCACCCCCAGGCCACTGCCAACATACAGCCGCCACACCGCCACCTGGCCCATCGACCCGCGCCCCAGCCGATCCCGGTAGTAGGCCCAGCCGCTGCGCGCCGTGCCCAGCAGCAGCCCATCACTCACGGCCATCACCAGCGCCCCCACCATCCCCCACAGACCGGCCGCTAGCAGATCGTTCATGGCGGCGCGCTACCCAAATCGTGTTCGGTGCGCCGCGCGTTACGCCAGCGCCCCAAGCTGGCGCAGCCGCCCCAGTTCATCAACGCCCCAATAGACAATATTGGGGACGCCCTCGCCGAAGTCGTAGATAACGGCCTCGGGCCACGCCAATTTCTGCCCTTGCGGCTCAATCCCGCTCATGCCAGCCGCCTCAAACGGCTTGCTGAACGTACCGGTTACTCGGGTCCACACCGCTACATGATCCCCTTCCCCAATGAGGCCCTCAATTTCAGCGTGGTAATCGGGAAAGGCCTCACGAAAGGGCCGGTGAAGATCTACGAACCCCTTCCAAACTGCCAGATCGGAGATGAAGGGGCGAGCCTGGATTTCCCAATCCGGACTATTGATGGCCTCGTACCAGCCTGCCACCAAAGCCTTGTTCTGTTCGACAGACATGATTTTCTCTCCTGTGGGCTAGACATACCATAGCCACATAACCACCCCCCGGTTACAGCATATCATACCCAATTCACGCCTGTCAAACGTCCCTGGTGTCCCGGGTGGCCCGCGCGTTATCCACTCGGCCCGGCGCGCCACCCACCGCCAGGGGCAGGGCAGCGGTCCGCAACGGGCCTGGTAATGCGCCGTCACCCCCATCACCAGCAGGAACAACCCGGCCGGGGTCAGCCAGGCCATCCAACCCGGATACAGCGTCTCTCCACCGGCCACGGCCACCGCCAGGCCGCCCGACCCCACCACCAGCGACAGCGCCGCCACGCCCAGCAGCAGCAGCCAGAATCGTTCAAACTGGCGGTCCATTTGGGCCAGCAGCGGCCGGTCCCCCACCCCAACCTGGGCCTGAATGAGGCCCTCAATTTCAGCGTAGTAATTAGGAAAAGCCTCACGAAAAGGCCGGTTAACGATAGCATCAGACGTTTGGCCGAAGCGAAGCGGAGGCCAAATCGTCTACATGCAGGGTTGGACCACCGTTGGTTGCATAGACCTGGCCACGAATGCCGCGTTACTTCTTACTTGGCAAGCCGATTAAGTTGATAGCCCACAAGGAAAAGCCAAACAGTGGCAGTGACGGCATTCAGGATTACAGCGATGCTGATACCCATCACTGCAACAATCCCCAAGATACCAGTTAAGATTCCTAGATAAGCTGTAACTTTATTGAACGTGCTGTTCAGCATGACAAACCCAAAGATTAGAAACCCGAAAGAGAGAGTGCCAATCGCGTAGACGAGTGCCAACGGGGACGCGATGACTGCAGAAGGGTAACTTGCCGCCGCGATCAAAATCATTCGCTGGCTGTCAGTGGTTGCCGCGCCATAGTTTTGACTCAGCAAGATCAAAGCCGCATAGCTCGTCCAATTGACTGCAAGTTCCAGCGCGACGAAAAGGCCCACGAATGCAACACCGATGAGCATGGCGATTCGATGGACGCCTTTTAGCGCAAAGTAAAGCGATAACGAGACGGGCACGAGCAGGAAATTTGTTAGGACGGAGACGCCGACGATGGCCCACCACGCCGTCGTTTTGCCGGCGAGATAAGTCAGCCAAGCTTCGCCGCCAACTGGCGGAGCGCCAACGGAGGCATACAAGGCAATAATGGCAATATAGGCCACCCCGATGGCGAGTGAGGCCATGCCGCCCCACCGGTATAAGCCGCTACCGATTGGATCAACGGCGCTGGTGTTCATTTTTGGTGCATTCATCCAACTATCTCCCTTTTCGCTCGTGTTCGGGCATAAACAGGTGGCCTAACGCCGCCATCAGGTGCGCTGGCGCGGGCTACCAAAACCTTTGCCCATCACCAAATAGCCAGCCGTCCGAGGACTCGCGCCAGCGTCAGCTGCAACCTCCCATGCCCGGCGGGTCATTCCCCCACCGGAGAACATACCTGCCGGTTGAAGGAATGTTTTGCCGCAATTTGCGGGTACGTTCTCAGGATGGGTTGTTAGGGCTTCTTCGCTTTCTGAATATCAATCTCCAACACCTTTGCCAATTACCAAATAGTAAGCTGTCCAAGGTGTCACGCCAGCGCTACTTGACTGAGCGGGATGTTATGTGGCTGCTCTACCGCCTGATGTCATCTGATAAGGCCGAATTATTTCCAACGAACCTGCTTCAGATTTCTGTGCATGATATAAATCCCAGCGAAGTTGCAGATTCATCCAAAAGCCTGCCGATGTACCAAAGTACTTTGCTAAACGTAAGGCCGTACTCGGCGTTACTCCACGCCGACCATTAACAATTTCATTGATTCTTTGATAGGGCACATGAATGCTATCAGCCAGGTCACGCTGACTTAACCCCATTGGATTCAGGAATTCTTCTAATGACATCTCCCCTGGATGGGTAGGAACTCGATTGGTTGGTACGCGAACCATCTTTCTCTCCAGTTTAGGCACTCCGCCTAACGGTTTGTTTCACCGGCAGCGGCGGGGCGGGCAATTTACCCTCGCCAACCCGGATGATTGCAGGCAAATTCGCGCCCGATTCGCGAGCGGCGAAGCCGCTGTCCGGTGCAAACGGGGTTGGGCGCATTTTCGCAGAAGCAAGATGCCGCATCCTACCTTGTGTAGTTTCGCCCTTTCCTATCCAAAAAGAAGAATCCCAGGAAAAGGAACACAAGGCCAACTAACCCCAATATCCATTTTGCAGACAGAAAATTAACCATCTCCTCCTCCACACGCAAACTGTACCATAAAGGGAATAGGTACAAAGGCCCCAAGATGTGATACGCTGCTTTATAACTCAAAATGCAGAATCCCCACCAGAACACCAAAACTAAATCGCCTATTGGAACACGCCGAGTCCAAAAGGCAAGCACACTGCCAATACCGCTCAACACTAACACTGGTGCTGCAAAAACATACAGCGTTGAGATAAATGTGAGCGTTTCTTTGCTCACTATTTGCCACCCCAGCCACATACCACCAAGAGAGAGTGTTGCAACTGAACTTAGACTCCCTAAACGGTGCATCCATACACTTTGCAAAGGCTCTCGTACCATGAGAAATTCTATCCTTTGTTCTTCTATATCCTCCAGGATGAGGCGATATGAGAGCATGGCTACCAGGAGAGGAAAGAGAATCTCTGCTGTGAAAGCCTGATACAACAATTGCTCAGTTTCATCAATTCCTAATTGCAACATAATACCCACGCTGGCAAGGACAAGAAGAGGCCATATGCCAGCGGGTATGGAGGTTTTGACATCGTACCAGATGATGAACAAAAGCTCATCCCACTTCAATAAATGCCTGAAACTTAAGTGCTTCAAATTAGTTAAGACCACCTTGATTTATGGGGTTTCTCCATTCGAGGATAAGGCTGGTAGTGGCTTTCCCGTTATAGCGACAACAAAGTGCTCAAAATCCTGCATTGAGATACCCTGGCTCCCATGCGTTTCTCGATACTGGCGAATTATCTCCCAGTAGTCGGTTGGATTTTGGCGATAGAGCAAATCCAGCCGCTGCAAAAAAATAGTATCGTCAGCCACCATATTTTCCAACGAAGACTGAAAAAATGGAGAGTTTTCAGAAAAAAGGACACCATCAGGAGTGATCAATCGTAAGCTTGTGTATTTCACCAAAGATTTCACGAGCCAGGTATTGGGAGACAAGCTGCCATCCATCACTGAAGATGGGAGTAATACTTCAAAAGGCGTGACCTGTTGAAGTTCCGGGCAGACGTTTCCGTAACACCACCAAGCAGTCACTACCTGCTCGACGGCAAACAAGTGAAACGTGTCTTCAGGAGTGAAAGCGCGTGCCAACAAAGAACGTTCTGGGACAAATAGTAATCCCGATGCCGAATACCTGGGGTAACGCAACACGGGAAGAATGGCAATTTGTAGGTTCTCTCCCCCGTCGCGTTGTAGTCCATATTGTTGTAACTGTTGAAGGGTTGTGGCATAGGGGCGCAAAACATCATCCTGTTCACGTTTTGGGAAAAGAAACGCCGGTTGATAAACGGTCACTCTCTCTACTGTTCTGGAAATATAACTGGATGCCACAGCCAATAAAGGACCGGGGGGTACAGGTTGCCATTCCAGATGCAAGGTGCGAGGCTGCTCGATCAGAGCATCATTTTGGGCAACACATGCGCCATTTACACAAGGGGGGTCATGCAAAGTCACTGTAAGCTTATCAATCGGACATTGGGGAAAAGGGTGCCAATCGCCGCTTGCAGTAAGAAAAAAAGTCTCTTGATCCAAATACCATCCATAGGAAAAAGGATAACGATGAAATTCTGGTGAATTAAGGCAAGAACGACAGGAGATGAATTCTTGCGGAAGGCGCGGTTGCCCCTGGTAAGCCATCGTGAAAGTGGCCGATTCCGAATTGTTGAAGGTCGCCTGCTCATGGTCAAGGCGAATTTTGCTGGTTTCTTGAGACGGTATCGGCATCCAAGATAGACCCGGATTCATGTAATAAGGAATTGTAATTCCTGGAGATGCAGTGCGAATACGCACTACCCCTTGGATGGTGCGCGATTCCAACCAAATAGTTGCGTACACTTCATAAGACTCTATCCCTGAACACGATTCCGATATCCAGGCGGTGTCAGGAGGTAATCCACCCCAATAAAAGATGTCTTGATACTCTTGGATGTAAGCCAGCCCAATGCCTGCGGAAAAAACTATCCCGCTCACCAAGAGAGATGAATACCCAATATGCCAAAGACGACTGGTTGTTTGCGATAAGCGCGGCTGTACTCGTACAATCAGTTGCGATGCCAGCAGCAATGAGAGCGTCATGATAAGAAACCAAAATGCCCGGTTGAGGCATAAGAGACTTCTGGAAGGTTCAAATCCAGTGACGGTAGAGTAGGGAATGGTTGTTGGAGCTATTGCTAGTAGATTGGTTACATCAAGATCAGCAAAGATCAGCCCACCTACTACTACCAAGGCTGCCATCAATCCCCAAAATTGGGAACGGGTCAGCAGGCTCAACAATAATGTCAACGCCAACGACGCCCCAAAACTGGGAAGGATCAATAACGGCCAGATCATCCCTTGCAAAATGAGCCCGGGTAAACCGTAATACCGGCACACGAGAGCGGCGACATACAGAAACACGGGAAGCAAAGCCAAACACGAAAGTGCATACCAGGCCAAGAACCTGGCAGAGCTATCCCCATGTTCGTTATCAAGATGAATCCAGAACCATTCATAACCACCAGAAAGCTCACGGACGTAACCCCCAACAGCAAGGATAGGAACAAGCAAACTGCCCCATACAGCAAGGGCAACTGCGGGGGTAACTGTTAACTTCCACGCTGTGATCCAGGGAAGTTCTGACCGTTCAATGGAAAGCCAGCCAATACCAAAAAATAACAGTGCCAAGGCCCACCATGATGGTTGGCGCAACGCCATTTTGATTTCGTAGTATGCAATTGCCTTGATCTCTGTAAATCGCTCTTTCATGGCATCCCCCCATCTTTTTTCAGAAGATAGAAATAGGCATCCTCCAATGAAGGTTGAACAGGCTCACCCTCTTCGATGCCATCCAGTGCGCCCATACCGTCTCCTCGAATATATCGAATTTCGACCCAGTCGGGTTGTTCCTCCAGAATTCGGGAGTTTATCACTCTCTCTTGCGTTGATAGAGCTTGAAGTCGGGTCCGTAACGTGCGAGTGCGCCAGATTTTCATCTCCGCTTGCCCGATCAGTTCTCCTGGCTTTCCATTAAACCGTAATTGCCCTTGCCAAAGAACGGCCAGCCGATCACATACGAATGCCACATCTTCAACGATATGGGTCGAGAACACAACGGTATTCTGGCTTCCATAATTCAAAAGCCATTCCCTGAACCGGGTGCGCTCTTCTGGATCAAGCCCTGTGGTTGGCTCGTCCACAAGCAGCACAGGGGGACGGTGCAGCATAGCCTGGGCAAGCACAACGCGTTGCTTCATTCCGCCAGAGAAGGTTTTTAAGCGACGATGGGCAACATCCTGCAACCCAACAACCCCCAAAACTTCTCCAATCCGCTCTCGACGGTTTTTCACCTGACTCAACAACGCCATATAATCCAGGAATTCCCAGGCTGTCAGATTGGCATACAGGGTATATTCTTGAGGTACATACCCAAGCAAGCGTCTCACTTTTGCAGGCTCGCGAACGGTATCGTGGGAACCTATTGTCACATGGCCTGTGGTGGGGCGCAGTAAAGCGGCTGCCAACCGCAGGAAAGTGGTCTTTCCGGCACCATTAGGCCCCAATATTCCAAAAATTCCTGTGGGAGGAATCATCAGCGAGAGTGCGCGCAAAGCAGGTTCTGATAACTTGGCATATTGTTTTGTTACTTGATCGAATGATATACCCAACATGGTATTGCCTCCAAAAATGGAAAGCGACGCCCTCTGGACTTGCATTACCACGTGGTATCAAAAGTCGCAAACACTGATGGTGTTACAGCGATACTTGGTCTGTTCAATATGCCAAGTTTGACCTCCATCATAGGTACACAGTTTGTGGTTCACCTGATAGTCTTGCTCGCCAGGCCACCACGAGTTGCAGCAGTCAAACGTATTCCATCCCGTCCAATAGCACCATGTTTGAGCATGGGCTTGGGATGGGACAAGGAGTAGAGACATGACTAACAGGAGTGTGGCAACCAAACCTATCAGCATCCATCTTTTCACGGATTGGTTGGTTGGAATGAGTGGAAGAACATACTACACCTCCATTGAGCTTATTTTTGTTTTCTACCTCTTGAGAGGCGTCCTTATACCCAAACCAAACATCAGCAATTTGTTACGCCTTTTGCTAATCAAGCGTAGGTGTACCTATCACACCTAGAGATGTCCATGTTTCTTCAGTAATTGCGCATAAGTTGGTAAAATTGAGAGAGAATAATCTCGAGAATTGCACATTCTCATCTGGAGTTCACGTTAATAGAATCACATAAAGTTCTGGATTGCGTGTCAGAAATTAGCAAGGCTGGCATATTCTTGCAAGCACACATCATGTGATGAGAAGATGATGAGTACTGGATAACCATTCATTCGTCAATAGACCTTTCTCTCCCAGATGTATGAAAAAAAAGGTGGATATTGTCTTTTCCTGCAAACAATGAGTGCCAACCAAAGAACCTGATAGGGTTATTTCTGATTGACGCTTCAAAACTTGCACATCTCTCCAAATGAGGATGGTAAATGTCACCTGAACTACCAAAAATAGAAAAAATGAAACTGACAGAATATTGGACAACTTGGCCTGTTGGTTCATACGATTGTCTCCTTGAGGATTATAAAATGGCATGCTTCTAAAGCGCCCAACGAAGTAAGGATTCATACGGCGCGGAGTCTTCGGAGCCGCCGTATAATCCTGAGTTGAACGAAGCCGCATCTGACGGCAGCGCTTCTACTTGGAATTTAAGCCTGGGGATTACCTGATAACCACGACCGCTCAGCCCCACGACCAGCGTCATTATAGCAGTTTGGACTGGAAAAGGTCAATCATCCCGCCCGATTTTTCGCCTTTGTTTGGCGCCGCCGACAGCGCCGCCGACAGCGTCATCGAACGCAAAACGACCACCAGGCAGCATGAAACAAACAGCCCGTCTGCGGTTGCTTGTCGTGCGGCAGTTGTCAGCCCACGATGCCACTCAAGGCGGCTGCCAGGGTGAAGCGGAGACCGGCTGTGGTCGCGGCAGCGGTAGCCGCTGCACAAGACGGAGTGGTTGACCGCACAGGGGACAGCGGCGCACCGTCGCCGTTGGCTCAGGCGTAGGTGTTGCTGCCTGGCGGGACTGCTCCTTGGGCGGCGCTGCTTGTGGCTGCAACCAGGCGGTCACCAGCCGCAAGCGCGCCCGCTGCCCGGCGCTGAAGAAACCATAGTAGCGTACCTTCACAAAGCCTTGGGGCAAGACGTGCTGCAGGAAACGGCGCATGAACTCCGACCGTCACGTGCAGAGCGCCAGTGACGGAGCCGATGGCGGTAACGGAACGTGACGGTCGGCAGGCTGCCCGCCGGGTCATCGTTCAGCGCGACAATGCGGCGGTTGTGATGGCGACGCGAAGATGTGGGGCAAATAACGCAACGCCGTTGCCCACTGCCACTCGTTTACAATGGACGACCCAGGGTTTACGCCAGACAGCCGGCGGGATGCTCCAGGTTCCGTCTGCGCAAGGCGTCGCGGACTTTGGCGCGAAAGAGAGAGAGCGCCTTGACTGGCAGCAAAGGTTTGCTCGCGCGCCGCATACCTGCCCACGCTCACCGGGAACCAGATAATGGACATAGGGTGATAGGCCAGGTTGCACTCCGGTTGAGAACCGACCATGCCCAAATCCCACCCAGAAGAGGTTTTGCCAACTGCTGTGTGGCCGCGGCCGAAGCGCAGAGCAGATTGTAGAACAGCCGTTGCTCGGCGCGCCGGGGGCGCAGCTCGGCGGAAGTAAAGGTGAGCATGGTAAGGGGTGGGCAGGGCGCCTGCTGCCAGGCATCCAGTCGGCCGCTTGTCCCTCTGACATTGCGGCGTGACGATGCGGCAAAATGATAATAGTACTGGACTGTTCAGCCATCGGGTAGACGTGACCGCCAGACGGCGTGCGACACGCGATAGAGCAACCTGGCGGTGACTGGCAAAGCTGGTCGCCAAAGAGCACAGTAAGCCGGGCCTATGCCGGAAGATGTACTGCTCGTCAAAGCATGTGGCCTAGCGTGTGCGACGCCCTCTGGACTTGCATTACCACGTGGTATCAAAAGTCGCAAACACTGATGGTGTTACAGCGATACTTGGTCTGTTCAATATGCCAAGTTTGACCTCCATCATAGGTACACAGTTTGTGGTTCACCTGATAGTCTTGCTCGCCAGGCCACCACGAGTTGCAGCAGTCAAACGTATTCCATCCCGTCCAATAGCACCATGTTTGAGCATGGGCTTGGGATGGGACAAGGAGTAGAGACATGACTAACAGGAGTGTGGCAACCAAACCTATCAGCATCCATCTTTTCACGGATTGGTTGGTTGGAATGAGTGGTAAAGTGAACATACTACACCTCCATTGAGCTTATTTTTTGTTTTCTACCTCTTGCCAGAGGGCGTCGCTATACCCAAACCAAACATCAGCAATTTTGTTATCGCCTTTTGCTAATACAAGCGTAGGTGTACCTATCACACCTAGAGATGTCCATGTTTCTTCAGTAATTGCGCCTACTGTAAAGTTGGTAAAAATTGAGAGAGAATAATCTTCGAGGAATTGCACATTCTCATCTGGAGTTCCCACGGTTAATAGAATCACATAAAGTTCTGGATTGCGTGTCAGGAAATTAGCAAGGCTGGCATACATATTCTTGCAAGCACTACATTCATGTGATGAGAAGATGATGAGTACTGGATAACCATTCCATTCGTCAATAGACCTTTCTCTCCCAGATGTATCCGTAAAGAAAAAAGGTGGGATATTGTCTTTTCCTGCAAACAATGAGGAATTGCCAACCAAAGAACCTGATAGGGTTATTTCTGATTGACGCTTCAAAACTTGCACATCTCTCCAAATGAGGATGGTAAATGTCACCTGAACTACCAAAAATAGAAAAAATGAAACTGACAGAATATTGGACAACTTGGCCTGTTGGTTCATACGATTGTCTCCTTGAGGATTATAAAATGGCATGCTTCTAAAGCGCCCAACAAGATATTCGACAGAAGCCCTTCTGCCGAGCAAATGCCAGCGGACGTTATGCCACCAATTGTCTGTGTAATGCCTGCAGGGATGTTAGCCCACCGTTTTTCTGCATTTCCCCCTCGTTCTTCTCAAGTTTAACGCTTTTATCTAGAACATTCTTTCTGTACAATACCGGCATGGTTGCCATGCGCGACTGAGTCTGAACACGTTTCTACAAACAATACTTAGCAAATAGGCGCTTGTCAAGGCAGTGTCCATGACCGCCAGGCTTTTACCAAAGTGCGCTTTTGTCCGCCAGAAGTTGAAAAAGAGTCGTTGCCTTTTTCTGGTGGACTTTTATGCCAGTTGCGGTAATGATCATGATTTAGCTGCTTTGGCAAAAGCCTGCGTCTCTGGTGCATCGCATGGCTCGCGCGTTATCCACTCGGCCCGGCGCGCCACCCACCTCCAGACGCAGGGCGGCGGCGCGCGGCTGGCCCGATGATGCGCTGTACTGCGGACACCATCCCGGCCGGGGCTATCTCAGCGGCCGGAAACCAAAACCCAAGGCCTGGTGCGTCTTGCCCACAATCACAAAAGCATCCCTATCCAGCTCCGCCACCAACTGCTTCAACGGGTTCAACTGCGAGCGATAGATGGTGCACAACAGCATCGTATGCGGCCGGCCGGTATATGCCCCAGTTACCGGCCAAAAACTCACCCCGCGCCCCAACTGGGCAATAATCGCCTGGGCAATCTCCTCCGGCCGGTCCGTGATAATCGTCGCCGTGCGCACGTTACTCACCCCCTCCAGCACATAATCCGAGGCCAACCCATTCAGGAACATCGTTAGCAGCGCATACAAGGCGATCTCCCAGCCAAACACCAACCCCGCAGTGAGAATAATCACCCCGTCGGTATAGAAATAGAGCTGGCTCAACGGTGCACCGGTCCGCTTCTGCAAAATGCGCCCCAGAATCGAGGTCCCGCCAATCGTCCCACCGCTGCGGTAAATGAGGCCAATGCCAATGCCGCCCACAATCCCGCCGTAAATGGCGCTCAGCAGCACGTCATCCGTCACCGGGAACTGGGTTAGCAGCCGTGGCAGTTGCGCATTGAACAGGTCCACCAAACTAGAAAAAAGCAGCACCGCCAAAATGGTGCGCCACAAAAAGCGCAGCCCGCCCAGGTTAAAGAAACCCAAAATCAACAACGGCACATTCATCACCAGGTAAAAGGTGCCAATAGGCCAGCCGGTGAAATGGTTCACAATAATGCCTATGCCACTCACCCCCCCGGCCGCGATGTTATACGGCACCTGGAACAAACTATAGCCCAGCGCCGAAATCGTTGTTCCCACAACCAGCAGCAGCACCTGCCGCAGCACCCGCCCCACGCTGGCCAACCGCGCTCGCTTCATTTTGGGCCTCATCTATCATTCGTAATCTAATGGTCCATCACTGACTGCCAACCATTCTCCCCCCTTCGCCCTCCGTCCCCTGCCACAGGCGACGCATCTCCGGGCTGCGCGCCAACAGCTCCGCCAGTGTACCCTGGTCGGCCACCCGCCCCTCATGCAAAACAATGATCTGATCCGCGCGGCGCAGGGCTGGGCGGCGGTGCGAAACCACCAGGCAGGTCGGCTGCTCGTGGTCGCTGCCGGTCAGGTCAAAGAGACGCTCCCACAGCGTCTTCTCCGTGTTCACATCCAGCGCGCTCGAGAGATCATCAAAAACATACAGCTCCGGCCGGCGCACAAACATACGCGCCGCCGAGGCACGCTGCATCTGCCCGCCAGAAAGCTTCACACCGCGCGTGCCAACCATCGTCGCCAGGCCGTCTTCCAACGCCAGCACATCTTGCTCCATAACAGCCAGGTGAATAGCCGCGGTCACATCCACCGCCTCGGCCGGCAGCCCCAGGAGAATATTGTCGCGCAGCGATTCGCTGAAGAGGCGCGGCACCTGGCCGGTGTAGGCGCTGCGCGGCGGGGTGAAAAAGTCGCCGGGGTTGTCTACCCGCTGCCCGTTCCAGTAGATGCTGCCCCCGGCCGGGAGCAGCCCCAGCAGCGCCCGCAGCAGCGTTGTCTTGCCCGACCCCACCCGGCCGGTGATCACCGTGAACGACCCCCGCGGCAAACAAAAAGAGACATCCGCAATGCCCCGGCCGGTATCCGCATAACGATACGTCAGCCCTTCAACCCGAATCTCCGCCAACCGGTGTTCCGGCCCCTTCGCCACAAACGGCACCGGCGGCCAGCCGCTGTTGCGCCGCAAATAAACCGGTCCCTTGCGGAAAAGCTGTTCCGGCGGTCCCCCTTGCAGCACGTCAATCATCCGCTTCAGCGACACCGCCGCCTGCCGGTGCAGCGCCAGCAGCCGGCCAAAATAGGTCAACGACTCCGACACCGGCAGCAGCAGGGCCACAAACAGGGCAAAATCTCCCACCGTGAACGTGCCCTGGCTCATCGACGTACCCGCCAGCAGCAGAATCACCCCCACACTGATGTTGGTGGTGTTGTTCATCACCACATTCAAGAACTCCGTGAACAGGCTGTCCTTCAGAGCCACCGCCTGCCGCGCCCGGTTAATCTCGCGGAAGCGGCGGTCCACAAACGTTTCGGCCGAGGCCACCTTCACCGCCTGCACCGCCCCAAACATCTCGCCCACAAAACCAGTCACATCCCCTTCAGCGCCGCGCGCCGCCGCCCGATACTTGCCAATCTGCCGCCGCAGCCCATTCACCAGAGCCACCGACACCGCCAACGGCAGAAACATCACCAGCGTCACCCGGGGATCGATGCGCACCATCAGCCACATGCCCACCGCCACCACCACCACGTGGCGCACCGTCTGCACGGCCTGGATAGCCAGTTCGCGCACATTGCGCGCATCACCGGCAAAGCGGCTCACCATCTCCCCCGGCGCAGTGACCGTAGCCGCTGCACCCGGCAGCGCCAGCACGCGGGCCATCAGGTTCTTGCGCATGAGGACGGTGTAGGAGAAAAGCACGTAGAAATCAAAGATGTACGCGCCAAACTCCATCAGCGTGCCCACCGCGCCAACGATGAACAAGGCCATGACCAGCGTCCAAAAATCAAACTGCAAGGTGGCCTGGCCGGTCAGGTTATCAAAGATGACCGCCGTCAACTGCGCCAGGGCAATGGGGATCAGACCAATCAGGATGAAATTGAATACGTCCAGGGCAAACATGCCCGGATTGAAGCGCATCAGCAGCCAGGTCGCCTTCCAGGTGCTGATAGGCGGCGGCTCGAAATCGGCGGCAGTCAGCCGGCCGCGTCCTTCCCCATCGGCGCTCATGCCAACACCTCCGCCAGCCCGGTTTGCAGCAACTGGCTAAAGTGGGAGCCTGGGTCGGCCAGCAGAGCGGCTCGTGGTCCATATTCTTGCACCCGGCCGCTCTCCAAAATCAAGATGTCGTCTGCGCGCTGCACTGTATCCAGCCGGTGGGCCACAATGATGGCCGAGCGGCCGGCCAGCAGATGGTCCACCGCCCGCTCAATCAGCGCCTCCGTGGCCGGGTCCAGCCGCGACGAGGCCTCATCCAGGATAATCAGGCCAGGGTCCTGCAAAAAGACGCGGGTAAAGGCCAATAGCTGCCCCTCCCCGGCCGAGAGGCCACGCCCCCCCGCCTCCAGAACCGTATCCAGCCCATTCGGCAGCGATTCGTACCAGCTCAGCAGTTCCAGCCGCTGCAGCGCCGCCAGAATCTGGCCATCGCTGATGGCCGGATTGAAAAAGGTCAGGTTGTCGCGGATGGTGGCATTGAAGAGCTGCACTTCCTGGGTAACCAACCCCACCTTGCGCCGCAAATTGACCCGTGGCACAGCCGCCACCGGCCGGGAGCCAACCCACACCTCGCCCGCCACCGTATCATACAGGCGAAAGATGAGCCGCGTCATGGTCGTCTTGCCGCTGCCGGTGCGCCCCAACAGCCCCAACACCTGCCCCGGAGCCAGGTCAAACGAGACACCCTGCAACACGGGGTTATCGGGGTTGTAATGAAAGCTGACATCCCTAAAGGAGACGGCCAGCGCCCCGGCCGGGAGCTGCCCATCCTGCGGCGCATCATCCTGGATGTTCGATTGGATGAAATACATCTCCTGCACCCGGACGGCGCCAGCCACCGCCCGCTGCAAATCCTGCAGTTGCTGCGTCAGTCGCCGCAGCGGCTCCTGCAACAGGGCGCTGTAACCGACAATCAGATAGACCGTGCCAATGGTGATAAGCTGCTGCTGGTAAAGGTAGCCACCCAGGGCCAATCCCAGCGCTGTCCCTACACGGAAAAGACCCTGTGTCGTGGTCCACATCAGCATACCAAAGGCAAAACCCTTCTGCTCCACCTCGTACTGCTCGCGCAGCGTGCGGTGCAGCCCCAACATGGTATACGCCGCCGCCCCATTGGCCCGGATATCCTCCGTGCCCGCCAGCCGCTCTTCGATGAAGGCAAACAGCTTGGCCCCCATCACATTAAACGCCTGCCAGTAGGGCACAGCCAGATGAATGACGTAGCTCAACGCCCGGCCGGTAACGAGCACAAACAGCAAAAAGCCCAGGCCAATACGCCAATCCTCGCCAAACAACACCAGGATCACCCCGGCAATCAGCAAGCCGTTGCCCAACACCTGGATCACAAACTGCGAAAGGAAATTGGACAGCAGGTTAATGTCCTCATCCACCCGCGAAATCATCTCCCCGGCCGTGCGCGCATTATGGAAGCCCATGTCCAGACCCAGGCAGTGCCGGGCCAGGTCGGCGCGCAGTTCGTTGGTCGTGCGCCAGCGCACCACCTGGGTCACATACGTGGCCGCCGCATTGAACACCTGGTTCAGCACGGCCACACCCATGAACAGCACCGCCACGGCCAGCAGCGAATTCAGCCCACCCAGGCTGGTGCGGCTGATGCCCCCGGTAGCCAGGTCAATGAAATCGCGCAGGATCTGCGGCTGCAGCATTTGCAGCCCAATGCCACCCAACAGCAGCAGCAGCATGAGCAGCATCAGCGGCCATTCGGGGCGCAGATAAAGGCGCAAAAGCAAGAAGGACTGCTGCAGTGATTTTCGATCCATAGGTAGGGAATCCTCTCCGGCCAGTCGATAGATGTTAGTCGAATTGGCCCACACTGCCAAACCATGCCGCAGTTCCACAGCCGGCGCAGTCGGCGGCCAGGCAAAACGGCAAAACGATACGGCTACGGTTTATTCGAGCGAAAGCCGGCACAAGCACCGGGAACATTACATGTTATAATCACCCCATGGACGACCAGGCACGCTACCAACGCTGGCATGACCTTTTCCCCACCGCTCCAGGGAAAGCGGCCGCAGAGTTCGATCCCCGGACATGGGCAAAAAACCGCCGGGGCACGTCTCCCCACCTGAGAACACCAGAGAGAGAACAATGCTGCTGATCGCGCTACTACTTTGCACACTTCTCAGCGGACTGCTGCTGCTGGGTGCGGCTGCCGTAGTCTACCTGCACGACAAGGAGAACAAGGCGCTGGCCCTGATCATGGGCACGTTTGGCTGGTTCCTGGTGGCGGCGGGAGTGGCGGCTGTTCTATGGCTTGGTCAGTCATCACTTCCATAACCTGCGCCGGCGGCTGGTCAGAGGGCAGCCCCAACTGCGTCCACAGGGCCGCCAGGTCGGGCGGCAGGGGAGCAAATACCGTAACTTGCGCCCCGGTCTGGGGGTGCTGGAAGCGGGTCTGGCAGCAGTGCAGCGCCTGCCGGGTGAGCCATGGGTCGTCTTGCCCCGGCCGGGTACCCTCACACCAGGCCAGATAATCAGCATCCCCCATCTGGTACAGCGCATCCCCCAGCAGCGGGTGGCCAATAGCCGCCAGATGGACGCGCAGTTGGTGCGTCCGTCCACTCAGCGGCTCCAGGCGCAGCAGCGTGTAAGCCCCGGCCACCTGCACCGTCTCATAGCGGGTGACCGCCGCTTTGACGCTGGTCACCCCCGGCGCACCGGCCACCCCCTGGCGGTGCGGCACCAATCCGCCCGTCACCGGACCCAGGGGCAAATCGATAACGCCCCCGGCCGGGGCAGGCACCCCATGCACCACCCCCCAATACTGCTTCATCACCCCGCCGTTTTCAAACTGCTGCTGCAGATGGCGCAGCGTCGGCCCATCCAGCGCCACCAAAACCACGCCGGAGCTGTCCGCATCCAGCCGGTTCACCAGCCGTGCCGCCGGATAGGGTGGCTGGTGCTCGTGGCGCAGGTGGTAGATAAGGTTGGCTTTGGTCCAGCGGCCACGGCTGTGCACCCGCAGGTTGGCCGGCTTATTCACCGCCAGCAGCCAGGCATCCTCATAAAGGAGCGTGTAGTCGAAGTTGACTCCCGGCCGGGTGAAATCCGGCAGATCGCAGGCCACCACATCCCCCTGGCGCACCGGCGTGGCCGGTGGGCAGGGCTGGTCATTGCACCACACCCGGCCAGACTCGGCCAACGCCTGCCACGTACCGGCCGGCAAATAGGTAAACCGGCTGGCCAGGTACTCAACAACGGGGGCATCCTGATACCCGGCCGGGACCACCGAAGAAACACGCATCAACGCTCCTGGACCATCTACCTCAATCCGCCTTGTCCCAGTCCCCACGGTCCGCCAGCCGGAACCAGACCTGCATCCGGCCGGGGTCCCGATTAGCCCAGGCAAAATACGGTACGGCCGTCAGATGATACCGTTCCCCCGGCCGCGCGGGCGCTGCCGCCCGGTAAAGCGCACCCTGCCACTCTGCCCCCGGCCGGGTCACCACCCCCGGCACCCGCAGCCCCACCATCCCCGGCAAACCGGCCACAGCCACCATCCCGGCCGGGGCCGCCCGCAGCGCCACATCGCGCACATCCACCCCCGGATTGTCTACCGCCTCCGCGCAATACAACAACGGCCCCCGCATCAGCGCCACCCGGCCGGTGAGGCTGGTCACGTGCGGATGGGCCACCACGAGGCGCGGCGGCATTGGCAGCGCCAGCCGCACCTGCTCGCCCGGCTGCCACGCCCGGCGCAGCGCCAGCGTGCCCGGCCTCACCTGAAGGGCCGGATCGGCCACCGCCAGCCGCTGGCCATCCCCCACCACCAGTTCCACATCTTCCGCTGCACACCAGGCGGGCAGCCGCAAAAACAAGGTCACCCGGCCGGGCCGCGCCACTGTCTCCCAGGTAAAGGTCAGTTCGCCCGCCCAGGGATAATTCGTCTCCAGCCGCAGCCTGCCAAAGGGCGTTGTCACCCGGCCGGCCACATAAAGATGCACCCACAGCCCCTCCGCCGACGTGCTGTAGCAGTAGCCGGGCAGCGCCGCCAGCAGCCGGGCCAGGTTCGGTGGGCAGCAGGCACACTCAAACCAGGGCTGCCGGCGGTGCCGGCCATCACTGGCCAGCGGATTGTCGTAGAAATAGCCCAGGCCATCCAGCGACCAACCGGCCAGCACGCCATTGTACAACGCCTGCTCCAGCACATCGGCATAACGGGCCGCGCCATCCAGTTGCAGCATACGCCACTGCCACAGCACGTTGGCCACCGCAGCGCACGTCTCGGCATAGGCCGTGCCGTTGGGCAGCTCATAATCACCGCCAAATGCCTCGCCGCCGGCCCGCGCCCCCACACCGCCGCTCAGGTACATCTGCCGCGTGGTCATCTGCCACCACTGCCGCTCCAGGGCAGCCCGCAGGGCCGGCTCGCCCGTTTCCGCCAGCAAGTCGGCGGCAGCCATGTTCAGGTACAAGGCGCGCACCGCATGCCCGGCCGGGGCCGGCAGCTCGCGGAACGGCAGATGATCCTGGTGGTAAACCCGGCCACCAACCAGCCCCCGGCCGCGCAAATCCAGGAAACGCTGCGCCTGCGCCAGATAAGTGCCGTTACCGGTGACGCGATACAACGCCACCAGCGCCAGCTCAATCTCCTCATGCCCTGGCACAGCCGCCTGCCCGGCCGGGCCAAAACGGTCGCAGATATGGTCCGCCAGGCGGATGGCCACCCGCAAGAAGTTGTCCCGGCCGGTGGCCCGGTAATGGGCCACCGCCGCTTCAATCAGGTGGCCAGCACAGTACAGCTCATGCTTGTTAGCCAGGTCCTGCCAGCGCTCGCCTGCCCGCTCAAACATGAAATAGCTGTTGACGTAGCCATCCGGCTGCTGCGCCGCCGCAACCGCCGCGATCACGCCATCAGCCATCTGCGCCAGGGTCACGTCGGGCGCCTCGGCCGCCAGCCAGGCCACCGCCTCCAGCCACTTGTACACATCAGAGTCATTGTAGTAGCGCCCCTGGAACGGCTGGTCCAACCAGCCGGCCGCGCGGTGCAGGTTCTGCACCCGGCCGGTCGCTTCGCACTGGGCATACTGCGCCGGCAGACTCACCGCACGCAGCAGCGCCCGCCGCGGCCGCCAAAATGCATCCTCAAACGTGACCGCCGTCAACGGCACCGGCCGGAGCTGGCTGCCCGTTAACGGCTGTCGCTCAACGCTCATCGCGCATCACCACCGCCTCATCCGCAGCAAATCACCCGTACACCTCTTCACCCCTTCATCCCTGCCGCCGCCGCCGCGTCAGCGCCACCACCGCCACCCCCGCCGCCGCCGCAACCCCGGCCACCACCGGCCAGTTGGGGCCACTGCTCGCCTTCACCCCCTTGGCCATCACCGGCATGGCGGCGATCTTCTCGCTGGCTTCAGCTTGCATCCGCGCAAACCCGGCCGGGTCGGCCCGCAGCTTCTCCGCCAACACCTGTATCGCCGCCACATCCTCATCCGTGATGTACTTGCCAAAGGAGCGCAGCCCGGCCAGTTGGAACTGGTGCTTCTTAAAGAGGCGATAAATCTCCTTCACCCGCTCAATCGTGATGTTGCGCCCCAGGGTATAATCCTCAAAGCGCCCTTCCATGGCCAGCAGCGCCGTCTCCGCCAGGCAGGCATAGGCCGTCTTGGGCGGCAGGCCAATGTCGTAGCCAAAATCAATGTCGCCGGGAATAAGCACCTCGCCGCTCTCCAGCACCAGCACGTCGGGGCGCAGGGCCGCCTCCGCCTCGCTGATGTCGGGCGGGCGAGCCACGTCGCAAATCACCGCCCCAGGCTTGCATTTGGTGATGTCCACCACTCGCTGCCCAAAGGCCGACGTAGCCGTCACAATCAGGTCGCAACTGCCCAGGAACTCATCCGGCCGGGTAGCAATGGCCACCTTAGCCCCCGGTGTCTCCTCCTGAATCACCCGCTTCAGCTCAATCAGCCGCTCCGGCTCAATCGAGACCAGCACCACGTCGAATATGGCCTGGGCCAGCAGGCGGGAACAGATCGCACCGATAGAACCGGTCGCGCCGACAATCATCACCCGCCCTTTGGTCAGATCCTTCACGCCCAGCTTGATGGCCGCCTGCTTGGCCGCCTCCAGCGTGGCCGCCACCGTCAGGCTGTTGCCACTGGTAATGGCGATATCCGCCTCATGAGCCACAGTGATGCCCGCATCCCCCACCACGCTCGTAAACGCCCCCAAACCCATGATGCGTGCCCCGCGCCGTTCGGCCATCTTGGCCGCCATATTCAGCCGCTTGTAGGTAAACTGCTCCCCGCGTGACATCATCTGCCGCGGCGTCGCCCCCAGGCTGAACAGATAACCCTCAATCTTCTGGCCAGTGGTGGGCGACTGCCCGCCGGTAACGCGCGACAAATACATGGGCGGGATGTTAGCCGCCACCGATTCCACCAGGCTGTCCGGCAGGTATCTGGTCCAGCGAAATGGCTTATAAGAATGGATGAAGCCCACATCCAGCGGATGGATGACAAAGGCAAAGCGATTGATGCCCGCCTCGGCCGGCTGCAGGTAGCGCACAGCCGGCGTCCAGTCAATATCGGCCATCAGGTCCAGGTAAGTATCCTCGGTGAGAGGCATATCCGGCCGGGTACGCAGCGCCACCAACACCGCCTCAATCGTCGCCGCCGACCAGCGCCCCAGCTCGCCCCGCCCATCCAGCGCCGGCATCATGGTCACGGCAATGGTCACGCCCCGGTCGCGCAGGTCAGCCAGGTCCTCCTCGGTCGCCGATTCCACCACCACCGTCTTGTGCTTCAGATCGGCCGGGGCATAGCGGCGGATGGCCCCAATGTCGCCGGCCAACAGGTCAGCCCATTCGAACGGCGCTGTGGCCCGCGGTACGCCGGCATCGCCCGCCTGGGGCAGCAAGCGGCGGAAGGGGGCGTCTTTGAGCTGCTCCAAAGTGCGTGGCGCGGCCTGCTCCAGGGTCTGGCGGCTGCCCACCCCGGGGAACTGCGGCAGCGCAAAGTAAACCACCGGATCGGCGTAGCGCACGGTGGCACTGCGCCGGGCCAGTGCCTGGGCCAGGCCGCTGTGGTTCAGGCCGGGCACCATCAGGATGCGCTTCTGGGCGAAGATGCCGGGTTGGGCCCGGTCGGCCAAAATCACGCTCCAGCGCTCCAGCCCGGCACGGATGCCGTGGCCATCTACTACCGGCGTCTTCTGCGCCCCGGCCGGGAGCGTTTCCCCTATCTCGTGCGGCCGGCGGGCCGGCCCCAACTCCAGCATCGCCGGCATCCCTTCCAGGGCAATAGCATCCACCCGGCCATCATAAGCCGCCAGGTATTCCAGCACCCGGCCGGGATCGCCCTGGCAGCCCAACCGTTCAATCGCCACAACCTGGTCCAGAAAAGTGACCTCTTCGGTCCGTTGTTCCTCATTCAGATGCAACACCAGCACTTTTTTCATAGTACCCTCTCGCAAGTGATCTGCCGTTCAGGAAGCCAGCCAGTCAACCACTAACTGAAGAGCTGACAGGCCAACACGCCTCCCAGCATAGCACATTGCCCGGCCGGGGGGCACAGATAATCAGCACCTTTGTCACGTGAACTCTGTCACCTCTGGCCAGGGTAAAGTGGCGACGGTGCCGCTTTCCCGGCCGGGGCTTTATTGTCAGCCGCGGGCATTGTACAATGGACCTGGCAAACATGCCGGCGCAGCAGCGCCTGCCTACCGGAGAAAATAGCAATGAAACAACAAGCCCGCTTTCGCGGCTGCCTGCTGGGGTTGGCCACCGGCGATGCCGTCGGCACCGTCCTGGAATTCAAGACCCCAGGCAGCTTCACCCCCATCGAGGATATGGTTGGCGGCGGCCCTTTCCGGCTCCGGCCGGGGCAGTGGACCGACGACACCAGCATGGCCCTCTGCCTGGCCGCCAGCCTGGCCGAGAAGCAAGCCTTCGACCCCGCCGACCAGATGGATCGCTACCTGCGCTGGTGGCAGGAAGGCTACATGAGCAGCACCGGCCACTGCTTCGACATTGGCAGCACCGTCAGCGCTGCCCTGAGCCGCTACCGGCAAACCGGCAACCCATTCAGCGGCTCAACCGACCCGCAAACGGCCGGCAACGGCTCGCTGATGCGCCTGGCCCCCGTGCCGCTCTTCTTCGCCGCCGACGCCGCCCAGGCCATCCACTGGGCCGGCGAAAGCTCACGCACCACCCACGGCGCGGCAACCGCCGTAGATGCCTGCCGCTACTTTGGCGGGCTGCTGCTGGGGGCGCTGCACAGCGTGGCCAAAGAAACACTGCTGGCCGCCCACTACTGTCCCGTCCCCGGCTTCTGGGCCGCGTACCCGCTGGCCGCAGAAATCGACGAAATCGCCGCCGGCTCCTTCAAACAGCGCCAACCGCCGCAGATTAAGGGCAGCGGCTACGTGGTGCGCTCCCTGGAGGCAGCGCTGTGGGCCTTTTATCACAGCGACAGCTTCCGCCAGGGCTGCCTGCTGGCAGCCAACCTGGGCGACGATGCCGACACCACTGCGGCTATTTACGGCCAACTCGCCGGGGCGTATTACGGGGAAGCGGGCATCCCGGCCGGGTGGCGCCGCCAACTCGCCCTGTACGAAACCATCGCGGGGCTGGCCGACCAGCTCTACGACCATTACACCGCCCAACCGGCGTAGAAGTTGGATCGATCTGCGTTCCAGGGCACAGTCACTACCCGGCCGGGTGGCTACAATATGTGACAATAACCGCCACTGCCACGTGAGGAAATCATCATGCGCAAAACAACCATTCTCGATTTGCAGCAGAAGAAGGGGCGGGATGAGCCAATCACGATGTTGACCGCCTACGACTACTCTTCCGCCCTGCTGGTCGATGGCGCAGAAATCGACGTGATCCTGGTCGGTGACTCCCTGGGGATGGTCATGTTGGGCCTGGACAGCACCGTGCCGGTAACCATGGACGAGATGCTGCACCACTGCCGCGCCGTGGCCCGCGGCGCGCAGCGCGCCCTGCTGGTGGGCGACATGCCCTTCATGTCCTACCAGGCCGACGTGGCCGAGGCCGTGCGCAACGCCGGCCGCTTCCTCAAAGAGGCCGGCATGGACAGCGTCAAGCTGGAGGGGGGGCAGGAGATGGCCCCGGCCGTGCGGGCCATTGTCAACGCCGGCGTGCCGGTCATGGGCCACATCGGCCTCACGCCGCAGTCAGTGTCGATGCTGGGCGGCTACAAGGTGCAGGGGAAGACGGCGGCCAGCGCGGCGCGGCTGCTGCAAGATGCCCTGGCCCTCCAGGCCGCCGGCTGCTACGCCATCGTGCTAGAGGCCGTGCCCGAACCGGTGGCCGCCCTCATCAGCCAGCGGCTGGCCATTCCCACCATCGGCATTGGGGCCGGGGCAGGCTGCGATGGCCAGGTGCTGGTATACCACGACCTGCTGGGGTTGTTCGACAAGTTCCAGCCCCGCTTTGTGAAGCAGTACGCCAACCTGCGCCAGGTCATTGGCGCGGCGTTGGCCAGCTTCCGTGCGGAGGTGTTGGCCGGGCAGTTCCCGGCCGGGGAGCACACCTACCCTATGGACGAAGCTGAACTGGCCGCCTTCCTGGCCCAGCACCGCGATTCCTGAGCCAGGCCGCCAGCCACCCATATGGACCACTTCCCACGGATTGGCATCATCGGCATCGGGGCCATGGGCTGCCTCTTTGCCGCCCGGCTGTCCCCCCTGGCCAGCGTCACCTTGCTGGGGCATTGGCCGGCCCAGCTTCAGGCAGTGCGCCACGCCGGCCTGGCACTCATCACCCCGGAAGGCGAAACCGTTCACCGCCGCGTGCCGGCGGTAGAGAGCACCACCGCCGAGGCTCCGGTTGATCTGGCCCTGATCCTGGTAAAGAGCCACCAGACGACCACCGCGGCCGAAGCGGCACGGCTGTGGTTAGCCCCGGCCGGGATCGCCATCACGCTGCAAAATGGGCTGGGCAACCGGGAGATTCTGGCGGCGGCCCTAGGCCCCGGCCGGGTGGGGCTGGGCATCACCACCGAGGGCGCGACCATCGTCCGGCCGGGGGTGGTACGCCACGCCGGCCGGGGAATGACCCATCTGGCGGCCCCGGCCGGGGCCGCCACCACCCCGCTGGTCGCTGCCCTGGCGGCGCTGCTGCGGCAGGCCGGCTTCACCACCCACCTGGTTGAGCATGTGGACAGCCTGGTGTGGGGCAAACTGGCCGTCAACGCCGGCATTAACCCGCTCACCGCCCTGCTCAACGTGCCGAATGGCTACCTGGCCCAAGACCCGCGGGCCAGGCGCATTATGATGGCCGCGGCCGCCGAAACCGCTGCCGTGGCCGCGGCCCAGGGCATCCCCCTGCCCTATGCCAGCGCGCCGCAGCGCGCCCTGGCCGTGGCCCAGGCCACCGCCGCCAACCACTCATCCATGCTGCAAGATGTGCGCCAGGGCCGCCCGACCGAGATCGAGGCAATTTGTGGCGCAATTGCACGGGTCGGGCAACAATGGAGCGTGCCTACGCCGGTTAACACCGCCCTGTGGCGGCTGGTGAAGGCCTTAGAGAACTCCAAAATCGATGGGTTGAGTCACATAGCGTAAGGCGCAAGTAATGCTGCCGGTCAGGATGCAGCCCAAACGCCCGGTTTTGCGCGCGCCGCAGGAGGTTTGCCATGATAGTAACCGCCGAGATAAGTGAGGTGCGACTGACGCGCTGGGCTGCGCCAGCGGCAACCTGGGGGTTGGTGCCAACGATGGGCTATTTGCACGAGGGGCACCTGTCGCTGGTGCGGCGGGCGAGAGCGGAGAATGATCGCCTGGCGGCGTCCATTTATGTAAACCCAACCCAGTTTGCCCCGCACGAAGACCTGGCTACCTACCCGCGGGACCTGGCCCGCGATCTGGCCCTGCTGGAGGCAGAAGGGGTGGACCTGGTGTTTACGCCGGGGGATGAGGTGATGTACCCGGCCGGGTTTCAAACCTACGTGCAGGTAGAGCAGCTCACCCGGCCGCTGGAAGGCGCTTCGCGGCCCACCCACTTCCGCGGCGTCACCACCGTGGTGGCCAAGCTGTTCAACGTCATCCAACCCACCCGGGCCTACTTTGGCCAGAAGGATGCCCAGCAAAGCGTGGTCATTCGCCGCATGGCTGCCGACCTCAACTTCAACGTAGAGGTCATCGTCTGCCCCATCGTGCGGGAAGCGGATGGCCTGGCCATGAGTTCACGCAATGCGCGGCTAACCCCTGAGCAGCGCCAGCAGGCCAGCGTGCTGCACGAGGCGCTGTACACCGCCATGACCGCGCTCCTGGACGGCGAACAGGACGGGGATGCTCTGCGAGCCATCATGGGCCAGACGGTGCAAACCCGGTCGCTGGCCCGGCTAGACTACGCCAGCGCGGCCGACCCGCTCACGCTGCAAGAACTAAGCCAGGTCCGGGGGGATGTCCTGTTCTCGCTGGCGGTGTTTTTTGGTAATGTCCGCCTCATCGACAACCTGCTGGTAACCCGCTAACGGCCTGGCCAGGTCCCACCACCCCTCTTCATCTCCGGCCAGCGCCAGGTACACACGGGGGCAAACATTCAACTTCTGCGCAGATTCCCGGCCGGGCGCCACGATAGATTATCTTGTGCTAAAATGGTGGTTGTTGGTTGCCTTCTTACCCCAGATTTTTGCAGGAGACTGGCCCATGTTCCAACATCTGCTCATCCCTTTAGATGGCTCTCCCCTGGCCGAAGCCGCCATCCCGGCCGGGGTTTCCCTGGCTACCCGGCTAAACTGCCAGATTACTTTGCTGCGTGTCAGCCATTCGCCGTACATCGCCACCAGCATGACCGGCGCGGCCACCTATGCTGAACTGCTAAACGACCTGAACCGCCAATCCCGCCTGGAAGCTGAAGCCTACCTGTCCGACCAGCGGGAAAAGCTGTTGGCGGCCGGGGTCACTCAGGTCAATCTGAGCGTGATTGAAAGCGACCAGATTGCTGAAGCCATCCTGGCCGAAATACAGCGCAGCGACATCGACACCCTCATCATGAGCACCCACGGCCGGGGCGGCATCAGCCGCCTGGTCTTTGGCAGCGTGGCCGACAAAGTACTGCGGCAGGCAACCATTCCCATCATCCTTATCCGGGCCACGGATGCGGCCTAACGTTCCGGCAAACCTCTTTTCACGCCCAGGGCGGTACGGTTCTGCCGGAGCCTCAGGTTTTGCCTGCAAAGGCACTGTCCGGCAGCACATGTTCGGCGAACCCCTGGCCAACGAGCGTGGCGTAGACCCATGAAACAGGCTGACTCTGCCCCCAACAACAACTCGCCCGAAGCTTCTCTATCGACATTTACCAGTGTGGTGGGTGCCATCCTGGCCATCTCCTATCCGGTACTGGCCATCAGTACCCTGGCGCGGGCCGGCTACCAGCTCCTCCTGAAAGAGGGCGTCACCAACTACCTGGCGCCGTTGCTCACCGCCGTGGCCGCTGTGCTCTACTTGCTGGCCACTATCGGTTTTGCTTATCGCCGCCGCTGGAGCTGGAGATTATCGGTTACGGCATTGGGGTTGGAAACGGCGTTCACTTTCCTGGTGGGCACGCTCAGCCTGCTCATTCCGGAGGTCATTGGCCGGACGGTGTGGGCGCGGTTTGGGGCAGATTATGCCTTTTTCCCGCTCATCCAGCCGATTTTGGGCCTGATCTGGCTTACCCGGCCGGAGGTGCTGCGCGCCTATGGAGTTCGGGAGTGACCCCGGCCGGGTCAATCATCCCGGCTGATCGACTCGGCCATGAACGTCGCCCTAACGAAACGGCGCGTATGCGTCGCCGACCGCAGAAGCAGCGAGTGGGTCTCCACCATTTCCTGGTGGTAATTCACGCCGTTCAGCAGCGCACTGCGCGTAATGCCCGTGGCGGCAAAAAAGACTTCATTGCCATTGATCATCTCCTCCACCGTCCAGATGTGCTGCGCATCTAGCCCGGCCGCGGCAATGGCCGCCCGCTCTTCGCCACTTTGCGGGGCCAGGCGGGCCAGCATCGCCCCATTCAGCGCCTTCACCGCACAGGCGGCAATCACTCCCTCGCTGGCTCCGCCAATGCCGATCAGAATGTCTACATCGGTGCCGGGCATCGCCGCCAGCAGCGCCCCTTCGGCGTCCCCTTCCTCCCCCAGGATAATGCGTGCTCCGGCCGCCCGAATCTCCTCAATCAGGTCGCGGTGGCGCGGACGATCCAGTACCTTCACCGTCAGGTCACGCACCGACTTGCCCTTCACGCGGGCCACCAGGGCCAACGTCCACGCAGCCGGGGCATCCATACATTCGGGCACCAGCGATTCGGCCGCCTCCTCATCCACGACGATCTTCTCCAGGTAAACGGCCGGAAAGGGTGACCACATCGCCCCACGCGGGGCAACACCCACCAGGGACAGCGCGCCAGGGTGCCCTCTAATGAGCAAGTTTGTGCCGTCAATGGGGTCCACCACAACATCGACCGCCGTCCCCCGGCCGGTGCCCACACGTTCACCACTGTCCAGCGGCGAGCGCCGGTTAATGCCCATCCGCCCCTCTTCACCGATGACAATGACCCCATCCATCTCCACCGTGCTGAGGGCATCGTGCATGGCCGTCATCGCCGCCAGATGCGCCTTGTCCCGCTGCCCGGAGCCAACCCAGCGCCCGGCCGAGACTGACGTGGCTTCCGTCACCCGCAGCAAGTCCAGTCCAATGTTTCGCGGAGGTCGCGTGTTGTTGTCCATGATTCAACCTATCCAATCTGGCATTCCGGCAAACCAGGACGCACTGGCCCTGGGCGCCAGCCATTAATCCACAGCTTCCAGCAGGTGAGCCGATTCCCAGGCCAGGATGCCACCTTGCAGCACCTTCACGTCCTGGTGCCCCTGGGCTTGCAGCCAATGCGCGGCGCGCTGGCTGCGCCGGCCGCTGCGACACACAAAGATGATCTCCCGGCCGGGGGGCCATTCAAACTGGCTGGTCAACAGCTCCGGCAGCGGCAGCAGCTCCGAGCCAGGAATATGCCCACGATGGAACTCGCGCGGCTCGCGCACATCCACAATCAGCGGCTGCGCCGCCGCACCATTGGCGTGCAGCAGTTCCCACAACGCGCGCGGCGTCACCTGGCTGGCCATATCGGCCACCCCATCCTGTTCCAGGGGCAGCGCGGTACTGATCAGCCGCTTGGGCAGATTCTGGCACTCCTTAAACACCCGCACCGGGCACTCGTAAATGCACACGGCCGGGTCCAGCACATGCTGGAAAACGTAGCTGATCGCCCCATCTTCATCCAGGAAATTCTTCTCCCCCAGGAACGTATCAAACGTCGTGGCCTGCATCACCTGCATCACCTGGTAACTAACCCGCACCATAAATACGTCACCACCCCGGTCGCGGTAGCCACGCACCAGGCTCTCCAGCATATGAATCCCGCTAAAATCGCAATGATTCACGTTGTGCATCCGCATCAGCAGGAAACGTTGTTCAGGATGCTCCCGCTGCTGCGCCAGAATGGCCTCCTCCACATGGCTCACCGCACCAAAATACAGGTCACCCAAGATGTCAATGATGGTTAGCTGGGGGCAGGCGGGCTTATCCGGCTGGTAGTGGAAGTGGCGGTAGCTGCGGTCCGGCAGCACCGCATGGACCCGCGGCGTGCTGGTGCGCAGCAGATAGAGCACCAATGAAAGCAAGATGCCCATCAACACCGCCGTTTCGATGTGCAAGAAGAGCGTCCCCAAGAAAGTCACCAGCATGATAATGGCATCGCCGCGCGTCCCCTGCCAGATGCGCACAATCTCAATCCGGTCGATGACCCGGAAGCCGGTCACCACCAGCACGCCCGCCAGGGCCGTGACCGGCAGATAGGTGGCCATGGGGGCCAGGAAGAACATGGCCACCACCACCACCAGCGCCGAAAACAGCGAAGCCATCGGAGTACGCGCGCCAGCACTGAAGTTGACCGCCGAACGGGAGAATGAGCCGGCAACCGGATAGCCGGAGAACAGGCCGGTGAAGATGTTGGCCATCCCCTGCCCCACAAACTCCTGGTTATTGTCGAGCCGCTGGTTGGTCTGGGTTGCAATAGAGCGGCCGATGGCCAGGGTTTCAACCAGACCAATGGCTCCCACCGCCAACGCCCCGGCCGAGAGGTTGCGGATGAAGCGCAGATCAAACAGGGGCAGATCGGCCAGTGGCGGCAGGTTGCGCGGCAGCGAACCAATGACCGCCACCCCATCCTGCTCCAGGTGAAACAGAAAGACCACGCCCGAGGCCAGGATCATGGCGGCCAACGCGGCCGGGAACTTGGGGTTAACCCTGCGGGCCACCACCAGCAAAATGATCACGCCGATCCCCACCAGCGCCGTTGGCAGATGCGCCTGGGGCAAGTTGAGCGCCAACTGCTGCATATCGCCGAGGATGTTGTCTCCGCCAACGGTTATGCCCAGGAGCGGGCCGAGCTGTTTGAGTACGATGAGCAGCCCCGCACCACTGGTGAAGCCCACAATGACGGAATGGGAGACGAAGTTTACCAGGATACCCAGCCGGGCGACGCCCAGCACTAGCTGGAAAACGCCAGCCATCACGGCCAGCAGCCCGGCCGCGACAATGAACTCCGGCGACCCAGGCACATAAGCAGTCTGCAGGGATGAGAGGACCAGCAGGGAGATGGCGTTGGCCGGTCCGGTGTGGTTTTGGTTGGAAGAGCCCCACAAAGCGCCGAAGATAGCGCCCACAATAGCCGCGTACAACCCCATCTCCGGCGGCAGTTCAGCGATGAGTGAGAAAGCCACCGCCTGGGGCAGCAGGATGACGCCCACCGTGAGACCCGCGACCAGATCGGGCCGGAAGTCAGCTCGCTGGTACTCCTTGGCGAAACGCACCGGCCGGAGCAAAAAATAGGCCACCGGCCCAACAGCAGATTTGAGAGTTTGTGCGGAACTGAGGGCCGTGGTCAAGGTATTCCTCCCAGAGCTAAGCACAGGCGATCAGGCGATCAGGCTGTACAGGTCACGGAATAGAAACCAGTTTACGCCGCCGGGCAGAAAGCGTCAAGCAGTCTGGCCGGCTCCTGCAACGGGTTAGAAAAGGATTACGCCTCGGGCGGCCTCACCGCTGAGCATGGCGTCGTACGCGTCGTTGATCTGGCTGAGCGGGTAGGTTTGGGTGACCAGTTCGTCCAGCTTCAGGCGGCCAGCCATATACAGGTCCAGCAGCAGCGGGAAGTCCCGGCCGGGGTTCACCGAACCATAATAGCTGCCACGTACCACCTTTTCCTGGCGCACCAGCACCGCACCCGGCAAATTGGTACCCGTGCCCATGGCCGAAAGCCCGACCAGGGTCAGCGTGCCCCCCGGCCGGATCGCTTCCAGGGCCAGTTCCTGCACCGCCGGCCGGCCCACCGCCTCCAGCGCATGGTCAGCGCCCCGGCCATTGGTCAATTCGCGAATGGCCTGCACGCTCTGCTCGCCGGCCAGCAAAGTATGGGTCGCCCCAAACTGGCGGGCGATGGCCATTTTGGCCGGGCTGCTATCGACGGCGATGATGGGCGAGGCACCACACAGGGCCGCCCCCTGCAAGATGTTCAACCCCACGCCACCGCAGCCAAAAACAGCCACGCTTTCACCCGGCCGGATAGCCGCCGTGTACATGGCCGCCCCCACGCCGGTGGCGACAGCGCAACCCACCAGGGCGGCCACCGGCAGGGGCACGTCCTGGCGGATGGGCACGCAGCTTTCCTGGGCCACCACCGCGTATTCGGCAAAGGTGGCCAGGCCACAGTAGTGATAAATGGGCTGCCCGCGCCAGCTCAGGCGCGGGGTGCCGTCTAGCATGGTGCCGGCCCAAAGCGGCTCCACAAAGGTATCGCACAGGTTGGGCTTTTCGTGCTGGCAATAGAAGCAGCCGCCGCAGGCGGGGGCCCAGTTGAGAATTACGTGGTCCCCCGGCCGGGTGCGACTCACGCCCGATCCCACCGCCACCACCACGCCAGCCCCTTCATGGCCGGCCACCAGCGGCAGCGGGTGCTTTGTATCGCCGGTGACCAGGTGATAATCGCTGTGACAGACACCGCTGGCCACCAGCCGCACCAGGACCTCTCCCGGCCGGGGGTCAGCCAATGCCAACGTCTCAATCTCAAAGCGGGTCTGGGGGGCAAACAACACTGCGGCCTGAACTTCCATGGCACACATCCTTGGGCAAGCTAGAAGCAGGCGCCGGCGCTAAACTCTCAGGCGAGCCGTCTATGCCGGCGTAGAAAAGAGGGCCACCATCCACTCGCGCTGGCCGCTCAGAGCGCCTGCTGGGCCTTGGGCGGATTATAAAAATTTAGCAGCCGGTAAGGGTAGACATTAATGACCAGGGTGTCATACAGCTGCGTCACCCGGGGCACATCCTGGCGGTAAACGTGAATATGACCATGGAGCAGGTAGCGCGGCCGGAAGACGCGCACCAACTGATGAAAACGCTTAAAGCCAGTATGGGCGATGTCGGGTTGATCATGCACCTTGTAAGGCGGCGAATGGGTCACCAGCACATCCAGCGCCCGGCCGTGGCGCACCCAGTTCCACAACAAGCGCGGCACCAGGCGGGAGATCTCGCGGTTCATTTCCGATTCGGTATACATCAGCGGCGCATGGGGACGGTAACGCATGGAACCTTCCAGCCCGGCAAAAATCAGCCCTTTCTCAAAGACCACCTGGCCGTGAATATCGCAGCCACCATTAACCTGCTTGAGCATCCGCCCGTCGGTAGTGTACTGCGGCGTCGTATCGTGGTTACCACAAACGTACAGCAGCGGCACGTCCAGGGCCGATACCAGGTATTCCAGATAGTAAAATGGCAGATCGCCGCAGCTAATCAGTAAATCCACATCGGGATAATTGGGACGTACCTGGGTGGAGTAGAGATGGCTCATCACCCGATCACTGACAGCCAGGATCTTCATGGGTCAGGCCACTCCCGCCGCCCGTTTTCGGCCAGTTTGGCCAGCACGGCCTGCTCCAGATCGATCCCGCTGACACTGGCCAACTGCAACAGGTAAAGGGCCACGTCGGCCAGCTCACCGGCCAGGGCGGCCTGGTCGCGGGCCTCTTCGCGCCACTGGAAATGCTCCAGCACTTCGGCAGCCTCCAGCACCAGCGACGTCGCCAGATTGCGTGCCGTTTGGGGCTTGGGGGAATTGGTGGCATACCAGCCTTTGCCGGCGACAAAGGCGTGCATGTGCGCTTCCAGGGCTTTCAGGTCCATGTGGGTGGGTTCAGGTCAGGATAAGGAGAGGGGCGACCCGGCCGGGCCGCCCCTGAGACAAAACAGTGTAATCTTAACCCGGCCGGGCTGCTGCCACACGTCCCGGCCGGGAAAACACCCAAAACTACAAACGCTCAGCCACGTAAGCGGCCAGGTCCGCCAGGCGCACCGAGTAGCTCCACTCATTGTCGTACCAGGTGACCACTTTCACCAGGTTACCGCCAATCACCTGCGTAGACAACGCGTCAATCGTCGAAGACTTGTTGCTGCCAATGAAGTCCGAAGACACCAGCGGCTCTTCCGTATAGCCCAACACCTTGCCCATCCAGCCGCCACCTTCAGAAGCCGCCTTGAAGGCTGCATTCAGCTCAGCCACAGTCACGTCCTTCTCCAGCTCGGCCACCAGGTCCACCACCGAAACAGTCACGGTCGGGACACGGAAGGCCATGCCGTCGAATTTGCCTTGCAGCTCCGGAATTACCAGGGCCACCGCCTTGGCTGCCCCGGTCGTGGTGGGAATGATATTCGCCGCCGCCGTGCGGGCGCGGCGCAAATCCTTGTGGGCCACGTCCAAAATCTTCTGGTCGTTGGTAAAGGCATGGATGGTGGACATCAAAGCCCGCTTAATGCCAAAGTTATCGTTTAGCACCTTGGCCGCCGGCGCCAGGCAGTTGGTGGTGCAACTGGCGTTAGAGATAATGTGCTGCGTCGCCGGATCGTAACTCTCCTCGTTCACACCCAGCACAAACGTGCCGTCGATATTTTTGCCCGGCGCAGACAGCAAAACCTTTTTGGCGCCGGCGTTCAGATGCGCCGTCAGCTTGGGACCATCACGGAAGATGCCGGTGCAGTCCAGCACCACGTCCACGCCCAACGCGCCCCAGGGCAGGTTATTGGGATCGCGTTCGGCATAGCTCTTCAGCACAGCCCCATCTACGTAAATGTCGCCATCACGCACTTCAACCGCACCAGGGAAACGCCCGTAAGTGGAGTCATACTTCAACAGATGCGCATTGGTCTCAACCGGAACCAGGTCGTTAATCGCCTCAACATCCAATACGCCTTGGTAGTTCTCGTAAATCGCTTTGTAAACTTGCCGGCCAATCCGGCCAAAACCGTTAATACCAACCTTTACAGTCATTTGAATCTCCTTAAAACAGTTAATGGTAGACACCCTTTGTAATTGTAAGGGGTGCCGGGTTGTCGTAATAACGTTAAATGTAATCGTTCTAGTGTGATATTGATCACCACTACGTGATGATTTTCACGAACCGGGAAATAGCGGGCCAGAATAAGGGAACTGGCTAGGCTACTTGCTCACTCTTACCGATGTTGCTCTTGGTATTGCCTCCTAGAATATCCATGATGGCCCTGGCCAGCTTGGTGCTGTCATGTCGCCAGGGGCGTTGTTCGTCTACCAGGTCTGCGGTCACTAAGCGGCTGCGCCCCGGCCGGGCCGGGGGCCAGGTAGGCTGCACGAAGATGGTGTGGCCACCACCTGTGTCCGGCGGCACCGCAAGGTTGTCGTTGGCCAGGACAATGTCGATACAGCCCGCGCAGTAGTGATGTAAAACGTCCACATGTTCAACGACGCCATAATTATCCGTCTCTCCGGGCTGTGTGGCAAGGTTACAGGCATACACTTTTGGCGCGCGGGCCGAGTGCACGGCCGCCGTAATCCCCCGCACCAGCAAATTGGGCAGGATGCTGGTGTATAGGCTGCCCGGCCCCAGCACAATCAGGTCCGCCTGCAAAATGGCCTGGATGGCATATGGGTAAGCCCGCACCCCGGCCGGGTCCAGATACAGCCGCTGCACCTCCCCCGCCGCCTCCGGAATGGCCGATTCCCCGCAAACCCGCTGTACCTGGGGCGGGCCATCCCCGGCCGGGACCAACACATCAGCCACCAACGTCACCTCATCCAGCGTCGATGGCAGCACCTGGCCGCGCATCGACAGCACCCGCGCCGCCGCCAGCAGCGCCTCGTCAAAACTGCCGGTAATGTCCGCCAGGGCCGCCAGCAGCAAATTGCCAAAAGCGTGCCCCTGCAACTCCCCCGAGCCATCAGGCAGCATCCGGCCAAAGCGGTACTGAAACAACTGCGTCATTAGCGCCTCATCTCGCGACAAGGCCGCCATATTGTTGCGGAAATCGCCAGGCGGTAGCAGCCCCAGTTCGCGGCGCAGCCGGCCACTGCTGCCGCCATCGTCCGCCACCGTAATGATGGCCGTGATGTTACTCGTGTACTCACGCAGCCCACGCAGCAGGCTGGGCAGGCCGGTCCCCCCGCCAATAGCCACAATGGCCGGCCCCCGGCCGCGCCGCGAATGGTCATACAACGATTGGGCCACATTCTCACCCGGCTGGAGAAAAGGCTGCACCAGGTTGTGCCCCAGGCGCACCACAGCCAGCAGCATGATCAGCCCGCCCAGCATCAGCGGCAGCACGGCGCGCCAGAAAGTCGGCAAAAACTGCAGGGTCAGCGCATCATACACCAGCGGCGGCAGCCAGCCGCCACGGTTTAGAATCAGAATCAGATACACCACGCCCATGCCGGCCACCGACGCCCCCAGGCCCAACACCAGCAGCCAGCGCTTCAGGCCCAGTCCCAAGGTAAACCAGCGGCTGCGCCCGGCGACTTGCTGCCTAAGAGATTTGGGTCGGTCCATAAAAGGCATTCTAACCCCGGCCGGGAGCCACGTCAAAGCAATTGGCAGCACCCATTTGGCTGTGCTATCATCCACCGGCAACCAACAAACCGCCACAATTGGAGAGACCATGCGCACCGTTTTTTGGGACTATGAGCGTCAGAGCCTCAAGATGATTGACCAGCGGCTGCTGCCGATGCAGATGATCATCGCCGAGTTCACCGATTACCGCGCCGTGGCCCGAGCCATTACCGAGATGTATGTCCGCGGCGCCCCGGCCATCGGCGCGGCGGCGGCCTTTGGCCTGGCCCTGGCTGCCCACCAAAGCACCGCCCCCGGCCGGGAACAACTCCTGGCCGACCTGGACAGTGCCGCCGCCACCCTCAACGCCGCCCGGCCCACCGCCGTCAACCTGGCCTGGGCCGTATCACGGCTGCTGGCCGTCGCCCAACAGCCCAGCCTGGCCAGCGCCAGCGCCATCCGCGCCGCCCTGCTGGCCGAAGCGCAGCGGCTGGCCGATGAAGACGTCGCCCTGAACCGGCGCATGGGCTTCCACGGGGCAGAACTCATCAACGATGGCGACACCATCCTCCACCACTGCAACACCGGCGCGCTGGCCACGGTCGATTGGGGCACCGCCCTGGGCGTCATCTTTGCCGCGCACGAGCAGGGCAAACAGATTCATGTACTGGTAGACGAAACCCGCCCCCGTCTGCAAGGGGCGCGTCTCACGGCCTGGGAGCTTCAGCAGCGCGGCATCGCCTATGATGTCATCGCCGACAACGCCGCCGGCCACTTCATGCGCACCGGCCAGGTGGACATCGTCCTGGTTGGCTCCGACCGCACGGCCGCCAACGGCGACGTGGCCAACAAGATCGGCACCTACAAGCTGGCCGTCGTCGCCAAAGAGAACGGCATTCCCTTTTACCCGGTCGTGCCCACCAGCACCATTGACCTGAACCTGGCTCACGGCGACCTGATTCCCATCGAGGAGCGCGATCAGGAAGAGGTGCTGACGGTGTTTGGCCAGCCCATCACCCCGGCCGGGGCCACCGCCCGCAATCCCGCCTTCGACGTAACCCCCCACCGCTACGTCACCGGCATTGTCACCGAGGTCGGCATCATCTACCCGCCCTTCCTCAGGAATCTCCGGGCTGCCGTGGCCGCGGCCCAGCCAGACCCGGCCGGGTAACCGGCGAGAAACATCATGGAACAAATCCCCGTTGTCATTCTGTGCGGCGGACAGGGCACGCGCATGCGCGGCAGCACCCTGACCAAAAAAGAGCTGGTAGAAATTGGCGGGCGGCCCATTATCTGGCACGTCATGCGCATCTTCTCCGCCTACGGCTACAACCGCTTCATCCTCACCCTGGGCTACCAGGCCGACCAGCTAAAGCAATACTTCCTGGCCTACGAAGCGATGCAGCGCGATTTCACCGTGCAGCTTGGCGGGCCGGGCAACCATGGTGGTGAGCCGCAAATCCAATATCACGGCGAACCGGAACACCCTAACTGGCAGGTGTCGCTGGTGGATACCGGCCTGCACACCGAGAAGGCATCACGGATCGCCCGCGTGGCAAATTTGCTCACCGCTGACCGCTTCTTTGTGACCTATGGCGACGGTGTGGGCAACATTGATCTGCCCGCGTTGGTAGATTTCCACCGGCAGCATGGCAAAATGGCTACCATCACCGGGGTGCATGTACCATTCCAGTACGGCACGCTCCAGGTGGACGAGGCGCAGCAGGTGCTGCGCTACGAGCAGAAGCCGGTGCTGCCCTACTGGATCAATGCCGGCTTCATGCTGTTCGACCGGCCGGTCCTTGACCTGATGCGCACCGGCCGGGACGTGCATCTGGAACGGGAAGTGCTGCCGCAGTTAGCCGCACAGGGGGAGCTGATGCTGTACCCGCACCACGGTTTCTGGCGCTCCATGGACACCCTGAAAGACACGCAAGTGCTAGAAGAGCTGTGGCAGCAAAGCGCCCCCTGGCTGGTCTGGTAAGGGGCAATGCCGCGCATCCTGGTAACCGGGGCCACCGGCTTCATTGGCCAGCATCTGGTAGCCCATCTGCTGGCAACCGGCCGGGAAGTGAGCATTTTGGTGCGCGAAGCCTATGGGATGGGGCAGCCGCTGCCGCCCGCGCTGGCCACCCAGCGGTCGCAGTTACAGGTGGTTTACGCTGATTTGCGCAACTTCGCCCTGACGGCGCGCGCGGTGCGCCAGGCCGCGCCTGAGGCGGTGATCCATCTGGCCGCGGCCGGGGTTACCGATCCCTTTATGGCGGTGGAGACAGCCCTGCGCCACAACCTGACCGGCACGCTGAATTTGCTGCGCGCCTGTTTCCCCGGCCGGGGCACCCCCGGCCACGCCGTGGGCCAGTGCATCGTGGGGCGCACCCCAGGGGAGCTGGTGGCCATGAACCCTTATGCGGCCAGCAAAGCGGCCGCCTGGCAGTTCTGCCAGATGTATGCCCGCACCCAGGCCTGGCCCATCCATGGGGCGATGATCTTCCAGGCCTATGGCCCCGGCCAACCGGCACACACCCTGGTGGCCGCGGCGCTGGCGGCCGCCCTGGCCGGCCGGGATTTCCCGATGACGGCCGGCACGCAGGCGCGGGATTGGATTCATGTGGCCGACGTGGCGCAGGGCCTGGCCGCGTTTCCAGGTTCCGACGTCGCGCCGGGCACTACGCTGGACCTGGGGACCGGGGAGCTGACCACGCTGGCGGATGTGGTAAGCCAGATTTACACGCTGGTAGGGCGGGGAGGGCAACCGCGGCTGGGGGCGCTGCCGTCCCGGCCGGGGGAAGCCCCCGTGCAGCAAGCCAACAGCCGGCAGACCCGCCAACTGCTTCACTGGCAGGCAGTCATCCCCCTGGAAACAGGGCTAAAATCCATGGTAGAAACCGCTTGCGCCCTCGAATAGTACTTCCGGTTCATTCCCAAAGGACCATTGTTCCTACCTCCGGCACCCACTAGAATTCCCTGTACATCGCAAGCAGAATGGCTACCGGGCACGCGGCCAGCGTCTAGATGGCCAGCCCCCGTGTCTACGGCCAACAGGCCCAATCATCGACTGATTTGAGCCACCCTGCAGCAAGCAAGTAGCAACAAGGGATGACGGCGAGATGACGCAACTGCGGGATTCGGACAAAGCATGTGTGTTGAAGAACGGCATAACCTTCCCGGTCATGCAGGAAGAGGAGCCAGCTAGTAGTACAGAAACAAGAAACGGCAGGTTCGCCTGGGTCACAACTTTGTCGGTCCAGGTGATGCACAGCAGTTTGTCCAGCTACGATGAGGCCGATTTGCCAGGACTGCTCACACTTCTCGGCCAGCAGTTCATGGCCATGCAGCGCACCATCGAAGCACACGGTGGCACCATCCACCGTTTTGACGGTGACTCTTTGCTGGCTGTGTTCGACAAGCCGCGCAATGGTGCCCCTCATGCACAGCAGAGCGTGAGAGCGGCCCTGTGCCTGATGGAGCAGTTGAGTTTCCTGAACGAGTCACGGCTGGCCGCGGGTGCCCCTTCCTTGCGTTTTGGGATTGGCATCCACACCGGCCGGGTGCTGCTAGGCACCCTGCTGCCAGGCCAGCAGTTGGGCAATGCGATTTTTGGCGATGGTGTCTTTATGGCCAGGCGTCTGGGCGATTTGAACACACAAACCCCATTTTATGCAGTCTTTATCAGTGACACCACGCTGGCGGAGCTGGATGGCAGCCATGCTTACCACGTGGACAACCTGGGCGCGGTGCAGATGTCCTGGCAGCCCCGGCCGGTCACTGTCTACTCGCTGATGCCCAAATCTGGCAGCTAAAGTTCCCTGGCACAAAGCCGGGTGTTTGCCTGACCGGAGCGGCCGGGGAGCAAACAAAAACGACCCCGGCCGGGGTCGTTTCATTGGTAGTAACATCACTACAACAGCAGGGTGGTTCAGCAGCAGGGTCTATCAGGTAGCCGACTGCACCTGAATGCGCTGCGGCTTGACTGCGGCACGGTGCGGCAGGGAGATTTGCAGCAGGCCATCCTGTAACTGCGCCTCAATGGCATTGGTGTCGATGGTGTTGGCCAGTGAAAAGCGGCGGAAGTAATCGCCGGAACGATACTCGCGGTAGACCGGCCGGGCCTCGGCCAACGCCGGTTCCGCCACCCGCCCGCGCAGGGTCAGCACCTGGTTCTCCACCGTCACCTCCACGGCCGACTCGTCCACGCCGGGCAAGTCGGCCAGCAGCACCAGGCCATCTGCCACTTCATAGATATCCACCCGGGGCGAGAACAGTCGCCGGCCGGTATGGCTGGTATCGGGGGTCGTTTGCTCCGTCCAATCGGGCGTTTGGGTCATCACTTTCATTCTGATCATTTTCGCTATCCTCATCTAAGACCATTTGGCGCCGGGCGCTGCCAATCAGGCCGTCTTGACCACAATCTTCTGCGGCGCAGCTTCGGGCACCGGTTTCAGGGCGATTTGCAGCACGCCGTTGGCAAACGTGGCGGACGCACTGTCCAGGTCAATGGGGAATGGCAGCTTGACGGTGCGCTTGAAATCGCCATACCAGCGCTCCCGCCGCTGGAATTTGGAACCTGCGGCGAGTGCCGGCCCCGGCCGGGAGCCGGCCAGCGTCAATGTTTTACCAACCACCCCAATTTCCAGGCTGTCTGGAGCGACGCCCGGAATCTCAGCCGTAACAACAACCTGCCCGTCGGCGCTCCAGACATTCAAGGCCGGGAAACTCGGGGCCGATACCTGGATCATATGTTCCGGCCGGGCATCTATCGTCCGTCCTAACCGTTGGTGCGCTGCGGCACGTTCTAATTCACGCCAGTACATAAATTGCCTCCTTGAGCAGTTCTGCTGGTTAATCATCATGAAGGCTACTGTAGCCGGCAGCTGTAAGATGTCTATTAGACCAGCGCAAGAGAAACGTAAGAGATTGGCCGCCATCTGTTAGTGAAGCGTTAACCCGTTGTTGACCGGCTGTTAATCCACATAACCTACCCTGCCATCCGGGCGGTGCGCAGGGCGAAGCAGCGGCAACTGCCTGGCAAGCGTGCCACGGGCCTGTTTCCTTTCCAACCTGGCCAGATTGGCTCCATCTGGCACCCCCGGAACCATTTGCGAGCGCACCTCAGGCAGGAGAACCCGGCCGGGTGACAGCCGCAATCGCTGTTGCCTGTGCCCCCTCACATGATATAATGCCTTTGAGAAACGGTAATGCACGTTGCGGGTCAGAAACAAACCATGAGAACGTCATGAGCATAACCTACCCTGCTATGAAAACAGGACACCCCACCGCCAGCCAGCCGCGCATTGCTGACCCAGTTTCTGGCCCCCAATGCCCTACGCTTTTGTCAGAGAATCCCCTTGTCTACCGAAAAACCGCGTCACTCGTAGCGCTGCAAAAAAAGGGAAAAGGATGAGTGATACTATCATAACCTCCGGCTCAGATACTGTGCCCGAGAACGTCACGATGCCTAAGGCAGGGCTGTTTGCCGGTCGCCAGGGGCGCAAGTTGCGCGAAGCGCTGCTAGCCTACGTCTTCTTGCTGCCCGCCTTTCTGATCATCTTTACCTTCGGCATTTTTCCTCTGGCCTTTTCCGTCTACCAGAGCACGTTGAAAGGGCTGAACAAGATCGTGGGCACCTATGACGGCATTGGCAACTACGTCAAAGCCGTGGGCGATCTGGCTTACATTCTGGGATTCTGGATTGCCTTCTTCTGCTTTTTCTGGGCCATTCGGGCGCTGGTCCTGGTATGGCGCGAGGCCAAGGAACGAGCAGATAAACCGTGGTTGCTGTTGATCCCGGCCGGGATCATGACCAGCGGCATCGTCCTCTTCGTCACCTTTTTCTTCCGCTTCTTGCCAGAGGTACTGCTCATTGCCAACGCCATCCGCACCGCCAAGCAAGGCGGTGCCCAGGAAAGCACCTCGCAGCTCTTCCGGCAATACCTCTACGAAATCTTCTTCCAGACCCAGATGCAGCAAGCCTTCTGGACCTCCATCATCGTGCTGCTGGTTTCCGCCGTGGCTACCTACCTGGTCTTCCGTGCCATCCCCCGCTCGCCACGCAGTTCCCATTACTTCGGCAGCCTCCTGCAAGCAGCCCTGCTCCTCGTTGGCGGCACAGCCCTGCTTTGGTTCGTATGGTCCAGCGTACAACTGGCCTATACCCAGGCGCTAGAAAACGGTGAAGAGCTGCAAATCTGGGCCCAAACGGTAACCATTAGCGCCGGATTCGTCCTGCTAGGCCTGTCCTGGCTGCTCTGGCGCAGTGCCAACCACCGCAGTTCCAACCTGTCTATGGCCTGGCGGCTGTTTGCCGCTATGGTGCTAATTGCCGGTGCCTGGCTGCTCATCGCCGAACTGCCGCTGGCCGCGGCCGGAGGGGACAAAGACTGGTTCCAGGGGCTTCTGAACACGTTCTATTACTCCGCCGGCTCAATTCCCTTCCAGTTTGCCATCTCGCTCATGCTGGCTACCTTTCTCTTCCAGAACATCCGCGGCAAGACGGCTTTCCGCATGATCTACTTCCTACCCTACATCACCCCAGCCGTCGGGGCCGCCGCCGTTTTTCGCATTTTGTTCTCCGGCCGGGTCGATGCCCCCATCAACCGCATTATCACCGCCCTGGGTATGCAGCCGTTGGGCTGGCTCAACGAGCCAAACGGCATCTTCCAGATGATTGTTGGCAGCAACGTAGACTTGCCGGCCTGGGCCGTTGGCCCCAGCCTCTCGCTGGTCGTCATCATCATCTTCGGCATCTGGACCTTCGTCGGCTTCAACACCGTCATCTTTCTGGCCGGCCTGGGCGCAATTCCCAGCGAGCTATACGAAGCCGCCTCCATCGACGGGGGCAGCCGCTGGGCGCAGTTCCGGCATATTACCCTGCCCTTGCTCTCGCCAACCATCTACTTCCTGACACTCTACGCCGTCATCGGTACGTTTAAGGCCTTTACCCATATCTTCGTCTTGCGTACCCCGGCCGCGCTGGGCACTGCCGATACCGCCAGCGTGGTCATCTTCGACGCCATCAAGCGTGATACCCGCTACGGCTATGCTGCCGCCCTGGCCGTGCTTCTGCTCATCATCGTCCTGCTCTTAACCGCCGTCAACAACCGTATTGCCAGCAAGAGAGTGTTCTATGGCTAATATCACTGCCAACTCACAAGCCGAAGCCCATCCCCAAGCACGGCGAATTGATTACGGCCACGTGGTTATCTACACCGTACTCATATTGGGCGCAGTCTTGGCGATTACGCCATTCCTATTCTCCATTAGTGTCTCGCTCATGAACCTGACCGAGGCCACCGGCCGGGCCATTCTGCCCCGTACGCCCCAGTGGAGCAACTACGTGCAGGCCTGGAACGATGCCAACTTCGGCCAATACTTCTGGAACAGCGTCAAGATCGCCGCCATCACCGTCACCGGGCAGGTCGTGTTTTGCACCATGGCCGCCTACGCCTTCGCCCGCATGGAATTCCCCGGCCGGGACTTCCTCTTCGCCCTGCTCCTCACCACCCTCATCCTGCCCGAAGCCGTAACCTGGGTACCCAACTTCATCACCATCACCTGGCTAGACCGCGTCACCCCCCTGCGCTGGTTCAACAACTGGCCCGCCCTCACCGTCCCCTTCATGGCCAGCGCCTTCAGCATCCTGCTGCTGCGCCAATTCTTCCAACAAATACCCGGCGAACTATGGGACTCCGCCCAAATCGACGGTGCCGGTCACGTCCGCTACCTGGTTCAAATTGTCGTCCCACTGGCCCGCGCCGCCCTGGTCACCGTCGTCCTATTCAGCTTCATTGGCTCCTGGAACGCCCTCGCCTGGCCCATCCTGGTCACCCAAACCCTCGACTGGCGGCCCATCTCCTACGGTCTCTATGCCTTCCTCGATGAAGCCGGCTCCCAGGCTCACCTGCGCATGGCCGGCGCAGTCATCACCGTCATGCCACTCATCATCATGTATTTCTTCACCCAAAAGCAGTTTACCGAAGGCATTGCCACATCCGGTCTCAAAGGATAATCGACTTAACTGCCTTTATTTTCCGATTTGGAGTACAATCACCACGTAAGGAGGTGGTGCCCAGAAGACAATCGTCGCGACAACTGTTAAAAGCTCAAACATACCAACGTCCAAAAACCTAATGTGATACTCTATGGAGGAGAACACAAACATGTCTAAACGCAATATGATGAAATGGTTGATTATTCTGGCACTGATCGTGCCGCTGGTGCTCGTGGCTTGTGGTGGCAACACCAACACCGCCACCGAAGAGCCGGCCGCCACCGAAGAGCCCATGGAAGAGCCCACTGAAGCCCCCATGGAAGAGCCAACTGAGGCCCCCAAGGAAGAGCCGACCGAAGCCCCCATGGAAGAGCCCACCGAAGCCCCCATGGAAGAGCCGACCGAAGCCCCCATGGAAGAGCCCACCGAAGCCCCCATGGAAGAGCCGATGGCTGAATCCAACATGAACGGCATCGACTCCTGTGACGTCGCGGCGGACGGCCCCCTGGCTGGCGTCGACCCGACCGGCCTGAGCATCGTTTGGTGGCACAACCACAGCGGTTCTCGTGAAGAGCAACTGCTGCCGCTCGTTGATCAATTCAACAGCACCAATGCCTGCGGCATCACTGTCGAAGCCCAAAACCAGGGCAGCTACAATGACATCCGCGACAAGGTCAATGCCAGCGCCGCTGCCGGTGAACTGCCGGCCGCCCTGGTCGTCGGCTACCAGAATGACCAGGCCTTCTACCAACTGAACAACAGCCTGGCCGACCTGAACCCCTACGTCGACGACGCCACCTGGGGTCTGAGCGAAGCCGACCGCGCCGACTTCTATCCCACCTTCTTTGACCAAAGCGTCCACGTCGCCTTCGACAACCAGCGCCTGGGCTTCCCGCCCAACCGCTCCATGGAAGTGATGTTCTACAACCAAACCTGGTTGGAAGAGCTGGGCTTCAGTGGTCCGCCCACCACCCCGGACGAGTTCAAGGAAATGTCCTGTGCCGCAGCCGCGGCCAATGGCGACGGCACCGGTGGCTTCATCCTGCGCGATGACGCCTCCGCCGTAGCCGCCTGGACCTTCGCCTTTGGTGGCGACGTCCTGACCGAAGACGGCACCGGCTACGTGTACAACGGCCCGGCCACCGTCGAGGCCATGACCTTCCTCAAGGGCATGCTGGACGAAGGTTGCGCCTACTTCTTCACCGAAGGCTTCCCCAACCCTGAGTTTGCCAACCGTCGCGCCATCTTCACCATGGGCTCCAGCTCCGGCATTCCCTTCTATGCCGGCGACGTGGCCACGGCTGCGGAAGAAAACAACCGCGAGCCAGATGCCTGGGGCGTGACCGCCATCCCCCACACCACCGCCGATCCGGTGCAGAACATCTACGGTGGCGACATCATGATCACCGCTACCACGCCGGAACAGCAGTTGGCGGCCTGGATCTTCATCAAGTGGTTCACCACCCCCGAAGTTCAGGCGGAATGGGTCCGCATCAGCGGCTACTTCCCGACCCGCCAGGGCTCCAATGAGTTCCTGGAAGGCTACGTGGATGAGAATCCGCAGTGGGGCCAGGCACGCGACCTGCTGCCCTTCTCCTACTTCGAGCCGCAGCTCATCTCCTACCAGCAAGTTCGTGACGCGGCTTCCGAGGCGTTCAACGCCATTATGCAGGGTGCGGACATTCAGACCACCCTGGATGATCTGACCAACTTCGCCAATGAAGCACAAGCAGAGTTGATGTCTGAAATTCAATAGGCCGGATGGCCCGTTCGCGGGCTAAATCCTGAATAAGCGGCGGGTCAGAGCATGCTCTGACCCGCCCTTTTTTTCCCCCCGGCCGGGTCCCCCTGCCCCCCCCTACCTCCCGCTTGCCCACAGGATCACCCGATGACCGACCTGAACGCCATTCACCAAACCGCCCTGGAAGCCGCCTTGCAGGCCGGCGACCTGCTGCGCGAGCAGTGGCTGCGGCCACGCCAGATCAGTCACAAAGGGTTCCGCGACCTGGTCACCGACGCCGACATCGCCGCCCAGAAACGCATCACCAACCTGATCCAGACCCGCTTCCCCGAGCACACCTTCCTCACCGAGGAAGATGACCACACCCTACCACAAGCCACACCGCCCAGCGCCCCCCCGGCCGGGTCCCCTCACCCCGCACCCATCACCTGGATCATCGATCCCATCGACGGCACCAGCAACTTCAGTCGCCAGGTACCCATCTTCTGCATCGCCATCGGCGTCGCCATCGGTGGCCGGGTCGCCGTTGGCGTCATCCACGACCCGCTGCGCCAGGAGACCTTCAGCGCCGTCACCGGCCGGGGCGCTACCTGCAACACCATCCCCATGCACGCCAGCCCCGTCCACAACCTGGCCGACGCCATCTTCGCCCTGGACTGGAGCCACACCCCACCCGGCCGGGCTGCCACCCTCAACCTCACCCAACAAATCGCCCCCCGCGTCCACACCCTGCGGGCCATCGGCTCCGCGGCCCTGGCCCTGGCCTGGGTCGCCGCCGGCCGGCTAGACGCCTACCTCAACCTCAACCTCAAGCCCTGGGACGTGGCCGCCGCCAGCCTGCTCCTCCACGAAGCAGGCGCCACCCTCAGCCAGACCGACGGTCAGCCCTGGATCCCCAACGGCCACAGCCTCGCCTGCCTGGCCAGCACCCCCGCCTTACACAGCCAACTCCTGGCCATCATCAACCGCCTCGCCTGAGCACCGCACCCTGGCCACATTGCCAAACCACCTACTCACCAGTACAATCCCATAGTGAATTTTGGCACGAATGGATGGTAACGAAGGATGCGCTGGCCCCCCTACAAACACGTCTTCTTTGACTGCGACTCCACCCTGACCACCGTAGAAGGCATCGACGCCCTGGCCGAGGCCGCCGGCAAGAAATGGCGCGTAGAAGTATTAACCCGCGCGGCCATGGATGGCGAGCTAGAACTAGAAGACGTCTACGCCAAGCGGCTGCAGGCCGTGCGCCCCACCCAGGGCCAGGTCAACGAGATACGGCGCATCTACAAACACAACGTCGTCGAAGACGCCGCAGAGGTCATTGCTGCGCTGCAAACATTGGGCCACCAGGTCTATATCATCAGCGGCGGGCTGGCCGAACCGGTGCGCGAATTCGGCGTTTTTTTAGGCGTGCCCCCCGAAAACATCCGCGCTGTCGATCTGCGCTACAACACCCTGACCGGCCGCTGGTGGGAAAACCCCAACGAACGCCCCAACGCCGAGATCCGCTATCTGGACTACGACGATGGCGCTCTAACGGTCAGTGACGGCAAGGCCGAGATTGTGCGCCAACTGCGGGGTGACCACCCCGGCCGGGCCCTACTCATTGGCGATGGCAACAGCGACCTCCTGGCCAGCCGTGCCGTTGACCTCTTCGTCGGCTACGGTGGCGTCATCACCCGGCCGCGCGTATTGGCCAAAGCCCCCTGCTTCATCCACAGTCCCAGTCTGGCCCCCCTCCTGGCCCTCGCCGCCGGACCCGAAGCCCTGCAGCAACTGCGCCACACCCCCCACGAAGCCATCGGCCAAAAATCACTCAACCTAATTGCAACAGGAGCAATCACGTTTCAAAATGAGCGACTCAAAACAAAATTCAGTCAGGCAGAACAAACCGCACATCAAACTGTTCATCCCCGGCCCCACTGAAGTCCGGCCAGAAATCCTGGACGCCCAGGGGCAATGGATGATCGGTCATCGCATGCCCGAATGCGTTGACCTATTTGCCAGCATTCAGGCGAAAATCCGCCAGGTCTTCTACACCAGCAGCCGCGTCTATATCAACGCCTCCTCCGGCACCGGGCTGCAAGAAGCCGCCGTGCGCAACTGCGTTAACAAGAAAGTGCTCAACTGCGTCAACGGCGCTTTTGCCGACCGCTGGCGGCAGGTAACAGAAGCCAACGGCAAAGCCAATGAACTGCTCTCGGTGCCCTGGGGCCAACCCATCACCCCAGAACTGGTAGTGGCGCACCTGGCCAGCGGCGAATTCGATGCCGTGACCATTGTGCACAATGAAACCAGCACCGGCGTCACCAGCCCCATCCAGGAGATCGCCGCCGCCATTCGCGCCCTGCCCAACGGCCAGGAGATCATGATCCTGGTCGACTCCGTAAGCGGCCTTTCTGGCGCGCGGCTGGAGTTTGACAACTGGGACCTGGACGTAGCCCTGACATCCAGCCAAAAGGCGTTTGCCCTCCCGGCCGGGTTAGCCTTCTGCGCTGTTTCCGACCGCGCCCTCGCCCGCGCCCAAACCGTGCCCCATCGCGGCTACTACTTCGACTTCCTCGACCTGGAAAAATACCTGCTGCGCAACCAAACGCCAGCCACACCCGCCATCTCCCTCATGTACGCCCTGGACCAGCAGCTAAGCGACATGCTGGCCGAAGGCATGGAAAACCGCTTCGCCCGCCACCTGGCCATGCGCGACCGCACCCTGGCCTGGGCACGCCGCCACGGCTTCCAACCCTACGCCACCCCCGGCTACGAATCCCCCACCGTCACCTGTGTCGACAACAGCATCAACATCGACATCGCCGCCCTCAACAAATACTTGCGCAGCCAGGGCATGATCATCTCCAACGGCTACGGCAAGTTAAAAGGGCTGAACTTCCGCATCGCCCACATGGGTGACACCCAGATGAGCGATCTGGAAACGCTGCTCGCGGCCATGGACGACTTCCTGGCCCAGAACCAACCATAGAGGGCCGCACCATGTACCGCATTCTTATCTCCGACAAACTCGGCACAGCCGGGCTAGAACGACTCGACCAGACCGCCGACGCCAGCTACGACATGAAACCAGGGCTGAGCAAAGAAGAACTGCTGGCCATCCTGCCCGCCTACGACGCCCTGATCATCCGCAGCGGCACCAAAGCCGACGCCGATGTGGTCGCCGCCGGTACCAACCTGCGCGTCATCGGCCGCGCCGGCATCGGCGTAGACAACGTAGACGTCGAAGCCGCCTCGCGGCGCGGTATCATCGTCATGAACACGCCCACCGCCAACAGCATTGCCACCGCCGAGCAAACCATGGCCCTGATGCTGGCCGTCACCCGCCACACCGCCCCGGCCCACGCGTCGCTGGCCGCCGGCGAATGGCGGCGCAGCGACTTTGTGGGCACCGAGCTTTATGGCAAAACGCTCGGCGTCATTGGCTTTGGCCGCATTGGCCGGCTGGTGACCCAGCGGGCACAGGCCTTCGGCATGAACGTATTGGCCTACGATCCCTTCGTCTCCGAAGCGGTGGGGCGCGAGATGGGCGTCATCCTGGTTGACCTGGACGAGCTGCTGGCCCAGTCCGACTACATCACCCTGCACACGGCGCTCACGACCGAAACCAGGGGGATGATCAACGCCGAAACCATCGCCCAGATGAAAGAGGGCGCGATTCTGGTCAATGTCGCCCGCGGCAAGCTGGTCGATGAGGCCGCACTGGCCGAAGGGCTGCAAAACGGCAAACTGCGTGCCGCCGCCCTAGACGTGTTCGTGAACGAGCCGCCCACCGGCAGCCCCCTGCTGGGGCTGCCCAACGTGCTGCATACGCCGCACCTGGGGGCCAGCAGCAAAGAAGCGCAGCGCGAAGTAGCCACCCAAATCGTGGACCAGGTGCTGGATGCCCTGCGCGGCACCGATTTCCGCAATGCGGTAAATATCCCCTTCCCGGCCGGGTTGAACTTCACCGCCCTCCGCCCCTACATGGAGCTGGGCGAGAAGATGGGCATCATCCAGCACACCCTGGCCCCCGCACCCATCACCCGTGTCGAGGTAGAAGTGCGCGGCGAAGGGATGGAGGCCGTCATCCGGCCGGTGGCCAGCGCTCTGCTCAAAGGGCTGCTGCAACACCTGCACGATGGCCCCATCAACTACATCAATGCCCCCATCCTGGCCGCAGAACACCAGATCGCCATCTCCCAAACCAGCGGCATGGACCTGGTAGACTATTCCAACCTTATCTCCTGCCGCGTCCATTGGGAAGACGGCCAGCGCCTCCTCTCCGGCGTCCTCTTTGGCGGCGCGCAGCCGCGCATCGTCCAGGTGGATGAATACCAGCTAGACGCCCGGCCGCAAGGCACCGTGCTGGTGCTGCAAAACGACGACGTACCCGGCGTCGTCGGGCAGGTAGGCACCATTCTCGCCGCCTACACCGTCAACATCGGCGAATGGCGCATGGGGCGCGAACGCCCCGGCGGGCAAGCCCTGTCCTTCATCAATCTTGATGGCGAGCCACCGGACCAGGTCCTGGCTGCCCTGGCCAAAATCCCGGCCGTGACCATGGTAAAACTGCTCAATCTCTAGCCAGCCGGCTTCCGGCTGTCCTTCCAGGCCGGCGGGCGGGGATGGTTGCCTGGCAAACCACCCCCGCCCCCTTCCTCCCCCCACCACCCCGTTCCAGAAGGCAGGAGCGAAATCGTGAACCTGCCCAGACCAAAATTTGCCAGTTTCTGGCAATGCGTCCACAATCAAGTACAAGACTCAGCCATTACAGTACCATCCGTCCCTTCTCCTGTTCCGGTAAGCGCCCGGACTCAGGTCTCACCCATATCCACTGGCTATAACGAGGAGAGTTTTACCATGCCCATCCTTGGCACAAAATCGAGAGAATTCTACGAGCGCGCCAAGAAAGTCATCCCCTATGGCGTCAACTCCAATTTCCGCTACTGGAGCGAAAGCGAGACGCCGGTCATGGCCGATGCCCGGGATGCCTACCTGTATGATTTTGACGGCAACCGCTACATCGATTACCGTATGGGGTTTGGCCCGGTCATTCTGGGGCACAATGACCCCCTGGTAACCCAGCGCGTGGTGGAGGCCATCCAACACGGTATTACCTACGCTGCCACCCAGGAATACGAGGTCAAAGTGGCCGAGCGCATTGTTGAGATGTGCCCCGGGGTGGACATGGTGCGGCTGGCCAATACCGGCTCCGAATGCACCATGCACGCCATCCGCCTGGCTCGCGGTTACACCGGCCGGGACCTCATCCTGAAATTCGAAGGCTCCTACCACGGTGCCCATGACTACGTCCTCTGGTCCACGGCCAGCGCCCAACTCAACCGCATGGGCGACCGCGACCATCCCATCGCCTACAAGCAGAGCTGGGGCATCCCCGAGCTAATGCGCCAGCTCATCGAGATCTGCCCCTGGAACGACCCAGAAGCCCTGGGCGAACTGCTAAAACAAAAAGGGGAACAGATCGCCGCCATCATCATCGAGCCGGTGCTGGGCAACGCGGCGGTGCTCATGCCCCGGCCGGGATACCTCCAATTCCTGCGCGAACAATGTGACCAGTACGGCATCGTCCTCATCTTCGACGAAGTCAAGACAGGCTTCCGCATCGCCCCCGGCGGTGCCGGCGAATACTTCGGTGTCCTGCCCGACATCTCCACCTTCGCCAAGGCCATGGGCAACGGCTACCCCATCGCCGCCGTCGGCGGCAAGCGCGACATCATGATGCACATCGCCCCCGGCAAAGTCTTCCACGGCGGCACCTACACCGGCAACGTCGTCTCCACCGCTGCCGCCGACGCCACCCTGGAATACATCCAGAGCGGGGCCGTCTTCAAGCAAATCAACCACATCGGCACCCGGCTCAAAGCCGGATTCGAAGAGATTCTGGCGCGCCACAGCCTGCCCGGCTATGTCAGCGGTACGCCCGGCATGTTTGCCCTGATCCTGGCCGACACCCCACCCATCGATTGGCGCGAACTACACAACACCAACCTGGAACTACACGAGAAGATCGGCAACTACCTGGTCGAGCATTACATCTTCATGGAGCCAGACGGCTTTGAACCCTGGTTCCTCTGCTGCGACCACACCGACGCAGATGCCGACCTCACCCTACAGCTCTTTGACGAAGCAGTGAAGCACGCCCTGGGCAAATAGGACCTGAAGCGTGCTGCGCAATTCGCCGCCCGGTGCCTGCCTCATCCGCCTGCTGCGGCTTGGACTGCTGGCCACCCTGCTGGCTAGTTGCGGCACAAAATCGCCAGACCTCCCCCGGCCGGGGCCGACCCCCACCCCCACGCCCCGGCCGGGCACCACCCTCCCCCCGCCACAGGTCGTCACCCCCATCCCCACCATTACCCGCGCCGCCACGCCCAGCCCCCCGGCCGGGACCAGCCTCACCCTGGCCGACTTCTGGGACGGGCACGCCCACTTCGTCCTGCAAGAACAGTACACCGGCCTGCCCATGGGCGAATCCGACACCATCGCCCTGAGCAACGGCGAGCTGTGGTCCTACATGCACAGCAGCAGCCAGCACCCGGCCGGGACCATCGACCAATGCGGCAACCCCGTACCCTTCCCCGGCTGCACCGTCATCTACCGCAGCAGCGACGGCGGCTACCGCTTCCAACACGCCAATCCCCCCGTCTGCCAGTTCACCTGCCAGCAGTGCCCCTGCAATTCCGAGAACGACCACATCGAGCAGCAGCAGTACCCGCGTGTCCATTACGACGCCGCCACCCAAACACTCTACCTGGTGTATGAATACCTGGGCCGCACCATGCTGCGCACCTCCAGCGACGGGCTGAACTGGTCCCGGCCGGAGCGCGTGGCCCAAACTGGCATCTGGAAAACGTGGCTGATGCCCTGCCCCGCCGCCGAGCACATCGGCCAGCACCCCTTCGTGCCCTACGACTACGAATGCCTGGCCGGCGGGCCGCCCGGCATCTACGTGGCCGATGGGCTGGTGTATGTCTTTGTGGCTGTGGGTCAAAGCCCGGCCGGGATGGGCTGCTACGTTGGCCGCACCGGCCAGCCGCCGGGCGAATTCCAGCGCTGCGCCAGCAACCCCCTCTTCCGTGGCGCCGCCGAATACGGGCCGCTGGACCTCACCGGCCGGGCCGCCAACCCCTACTTCGACTTCCGCACCATCAGCGCCGCCGAGATCATCCGGCTGGGCGAAGGGGACGAAGCGCGCTACTACATGCTCTACGAAGGGCTGCGCGGCCCCGGCCCCGGCGATAACGGCGACACCCAATTCGGCCTGGGGCTGGCCCGCAGCCTCACCAACCAGATCGATGGCCCCTGGGAAACCTACCCCGGCAACCCCATCCTGGCCGACCTGCCCGGCAACGTTGGCCTGGGGCATGCCGACCTGGTAGTGTACAATGGGCAAACCATACTCTACACCTCGCTAGACGGCGTCTTCCGCAGCCGCTTGCTGCTGGTCGGAACCCCATAGCCACGTCATTACGTCCAACAATGAACAAACTCATCATCATCGGTTGGGACGGAGCCACATGGGATTTGCTGGCCCCCTGGGCTGAAGCCGGGCTGCTGCCCAACGTGGCCCGGCTGCGGCGCGAGGGCGCTTACGGGCCGCTGCGCTCCACCATCCAACCCCTCACCGCCGTGGCCTGGAGCAGCTTCCTCACCGGCTGCCAGCCAGGCAAACATGGGCTGTATGACTTTGTCGGCCGCGTCCCCGGCCGGTACGATGTGCGCCTCACCGGCCGGGACCAGCGCCAGGTGCCCGATCTCTGGCACTACCTCAATCAGGCCGGCCACCCCATCATCGCCGTCAACGTGCCCATGATGGTCCCGGTCACCCCAGTGAACGGCATCGTCGTCGGCGGCATCGACGCCCCCGGCCTCAGCCCGCAAACAGTCTACCCGGCCGGGTTCATCACCGAACTCCAGGCAACACTCCCCCATTATTGCATTGCCCCCAGCGAACGCAGCCTGCCCAACTGGGAGAAGGCGCTGCACGCCGCCATCACCGGCCGGGGCCAACTGCTGCACCATCTACAAACCAATCACCCCTGGGACTGCCTCATGGTCGTCTTCAGCGCCACCGACATCGGGCAACACGTCTTCTTTGGCCACCACCTGCGCCAGGCCGCCCCTTACGCCGCTACCCTGCTGCGCCTCTACCAGCAGTGCGACACCATCCTGGGTCAACTGCTGGACAACCTGGACGGCGACACCAGCCTCATCCTCATGTCCGACCACGGCGCCGGGCCGCTGGCCGGGGCCATTCACATCAATCGCTACCTGGAAGCGGGCGGCTTTTTGCGCCAGGTCCCGGCCGGCGATTGGGGGCTGGCCCGGCTGCTGCGCTGGGGCAAACGTTACCTCCCGGCCGGGGCGCGGGCCTATCTCCGCCGCCGGCTGGGCAACGTGCGCGACCGGGTCGAATCGCAGCTTGTGGCCAATGCCTACGACTGGGACCACACCGCCGCCTATTCCCTGGGCAGCTATGGCAACATCTACTTCAACGTGCGTGGCCGGGAACCCCAGGGCATTGTCGACCCGGCCGGGATTGATGACCTGGCCGCCCGCCTCACCACCCACCTGCTGGCCCTGCGCGCCCCAGGCAGCAACGAGCCGCTGGTCAAACGCGTCTGGCGGCGAGAGGAGCTGTACCAGGGGCCGGCGGTCGACCGCGCCCCCGACCTGATCATCGAATGGGCCAACCTGGCCTACGAAGTGCGCGCCCGCTTTGGGGCCGGCGGCCAGGCCATCTTCGCCCCCACCATGCCCCTCAACGATCTGGCTCCGGAAACGCTGCTCACCGGCACGCACCGCATGGACGGTATTCTGGCGGCCATTGGCCCCCACGTGCAGCCCGGCCCCATCGCCAACGCCCACATCACCGACCTGGCCCCCACCATTCTGCATCGCTTTGCCCGGCCGGTGCCCCAGCACATGGACGGCCGCATCCTACCCGAACTCAGCGCCGGGCTGGGCCAGGCCACCTACATGGTAGATGAAGCGCTGGGGCTGGCCGGCACCCCGGCCGGGTTGAACGACCAGGACGCCGCGGCCATCGAAGAGCGCCTGCGCAGCCTGGGTTACCTGGGCTGACCAAAAGCCCAACTTCCTATATACTGAGCAACAAGGAGCGGAAGTCAGGCAGTAACCCGGCCGGGACGTGCCCGGCGCCACCCATGCTGCGGTCGCCAGCCGCAGCCGGGCCGGCCAAAACACACCAACAAGCAGGAGACAACTAATGACCCAAGAAGCAGCAATCGTAACCATCCGACCGGAGCGAGAGACCATGACCCGGCAGCGCCTACCCAATTTCGTGGGCGTCTCGCAGGCGACGGCCGGGTCCGCCGCCCTCGCCATGAACGTGGTAATCATCCCGGCCGGGGCCGCCGCCGAAGCCCACCTGCACCGCGGCTATGAGACCGCCATTTACCTGCTCTCCGGCCGGGTACAAACGTTCTACGGGGACGGTTTAGGCCAATCAATCGTTAACGAAGCGGGCGACTTCATCTTCATCCCCGCCAACGTGCCCCACCAGCCGGTAAACCTGAGCCAGACCGAGGCAGCGCAGGCCATTGTGGCCCGCAATGACCCCAACGAGCAAGAGAGCGTGGAAAGCTACGCCCCGGCCGGGATGCGCCAAAACCTCCAACAAACCCTCCAGGCGCTCACCACCCAGCTCAACGAAAAACATCATGCCCTGGACCGCTTCGCCCACCAGCCGGCGGCAACCAACCTGATCGATGCCGAGATAGACCAACTGGAAACACAAATACGCGTCACAAAGGCCCGGCTGGCCGTCCTTGTCACCGATTTGCCATGATATTGTCCAGGATTAGCTAGACAAAATCTGGACATATGGCGGGATATGCGCTATACTCCTACTTGTAACGTAAAAAGCAAGAAGGAGAAACCGCATGTCCAATCGCGAAATCGTTGTAAGCAATCTCGTCAAGCGCTACCCCGGCGACGTAGTCGCCGTCGATGACGTCTCATTCACCGTCCGTTCCGGCGAAATCTTCGGCTTTCTAGGCCCCAACGGCGCTGGCAAAAGCACCACCATCAAAATCCTCACCACCCTGGCGCTCCCCTCAGATGGCAAGGCCACCGTTGGCGGCTACGACGTCGTGAGCCAGGCCGGCCAGGTGCGGCGCATTGCCGGCGTAGCCCTGCAAGAAATCGGCATCGACCCGCTAATGAAAGCCGCCGAGCTGCTAATCATGCAGGGACAGCTTTTTGGGAGCAGCCGCAAACAGGCGGCAGAGCGGGCCAACGAACTCCTGGAGCTGGTGCGCCTGACCGACGCCACCAACCGCCGCGTAGGCACCTACAGCGGTGGGATGCGCCGCCGCCTGGACCTGGCCCTGGCCCTCGTCCATGAACCGGACATCCTCTTCCTGGACGAGCCAACCACCGGCCTGGACCCCGCCAGCCGGCGCGATGTCTGGGTGGAAGTACGCCGCCTCAACCGCCAGCTAGGCATGACCATCTTCCTCACCACCCAATACCTGGAAGAAGCTGACGAACTGGCCGATACCGTAGCCATCATCAACAGTGGCAAGATCGCTGTCTCCGGCTCGCCCTCCCAATTGAAGGCCTCCGTCGGCACAGAATCCATCAACCTGGCTTTTGGCAACCGCAGCACAGCCGAGCAAGCCGCTACCACGCTGAGCGACATGGCCAACCTGATCCAGACCGACCGCGACATGGTACGCCTCTACATGGACCAGGCTGCCCAGCGCATTCCGGCCGTGGTCAACCGCCTGCAAGAGGCCAACCTGAATCCCATCTCTCTCACCCTGACCCAGCCCACCCTGGACGATGTGTTCCTGCAAGTGACGGGCCAGAGCCTGAAGAATGAAGCGGCCAGCGAACCGGCCGCCATCTAACCACAGCCGGTAGGGCCGCCCGCCAGCTAGCCCACCTACCAGCACCGTCACTTTGAGGAGAATCCATCATGAGCGTCCATCCAACTGCCCAAGAACTCCGGGTAAAAAACCCCCAGGCACCCCGCGCCGGCTTCCTGAACCAGGTCGCCCTGATTACCTGGCGCAATCTCGTTACCATTTCGCGCACGCCCTCCGCGCTGCTGCCCCCGCTGGTCATCAGCATCTTCTTCCTGGTCATTTACGAATCCACCCTGGGCAAAGCGGCCGGCTTCATCCCCAGCCTCAGCGGCAACAGCTACCTGGGTTTCATCTTGCCCCTCTCCATCGTCAGCTCCTCCCTGTCGGGATCGGGCATTGCCGCACAAAACCTGGTGCGCGACATCGAGAGCGGCTACTTTGACAAGCTGCTGCTGACGCCGGTGAGCCGGGCAGCGCTGCTGCTAGGTCCAATTCTGGCCGGCGCGCTCATCCTGGGCATCCAGGCCAGCATTGTTGTCGCCTTCGCCCTCGTGCTGGGGTTGGAATCGGCTACCGGGCTGGCCGGGCTGCTGGTGGTTGTGGGGCTGGCCATTTTGCTAGGCACCGGTTTTGCCGGCTTCACCGTCTCGGCCGCCCTGGGCAGCGGCAACGCGGCGGCCACACAAGGCGCCAGCTTCCTCTTCTTCCCCCTCACCTTCCTCACCGCCAGCTTTGTGCCCCTGGAGCTGTTAAGCGGCTGGCTTAAGGCTGCGGCCAAACTAAATCCCATCACCTACGTGCTGGAAGCGATGCGCAGCGTGCTGAACAGCGGTTGGGACAGCACCCTCATGTGGCAAGGGATTCTGGCCTGCTTGCTGTTGGGCAGCGCGATGTATGCTCTGGCCGTCTTCGCCCTGCGCGTCCGCACCCGGCGCAGTTAAGCCACAATACCACAGCCATTGAGCAATTGAGTAGCAACACGGCTTGAACGGATTGGGGCGATTTTCGCCGGCCTGGCGGAGCCTATCTGTTCAATCCGTGTTTTTTATAGTCGCTTCAGATAGCCCCGGCCGGGGCTGTCTGCTCATTTCCATCACGTAGCGCACAAAGGCCAGCGTGCGCTCAAAGTCGTCGGGGTCAGCCGGCTGCCGCACCGACAGCGCCGGGTTCGGGCGCCCGGCCCACGTCCGGTCAATCAGCCCCGCCCAAGACGGATCCAACGTCGCCTTCGCCCACTCAGCGCCCGCCCGCTTGGAGCCAACGCGCCCCAGGCGCAGGTCATGCAGCATCCGGCAGTAGCTCAGGACGATGAAAGACTGCCAGAATCGGCGGTTGAAGCGATCGGGATCGGCAAGGATCTGCTGCCCCCAGTCGTGGATGGTGGCCAGGATCTCCGCCCGCAGATCCTCCACCGGCACCGGGTCCACCAGCGCCTGCGGACTGGGGCCGGCCAACGTAATCCCATGCTCCCACACGGTAGAGCGGACCACCAGGGTGTTGCAATGGTCAGACAAGATCAGGGCACGGCTGCCATTGTCAAGATACCAAAGCTGCCGGCCGGGCTGATCAAGGCGGCGCAAAACCCCGGCCGGGAAATAAGAGCCTTCCAGATGGCGCGCCCATTCAGAATCGAGGTTGTAGATACGCTCGTGCATCACTTGCAGCGCCGCGACCTGTTCCTCTAGCAGCTCGCCCGCCAAGACAATGATGAAATCGACGTCACTGTGCTGGTCAAAATCACCCACGGCAAACGAACCCTGCAAGTAAGCACCGATAAACGTCTCGCCCAAGACCGCCTGCACACTGCTTACAAGCTGCTGCAAAACATCGTTAAGCTCCGGAAAGGGAGTTGGGACCATCATACATCCTCCTCGGTGGGGCACAACCACATGCCCGTCCACTCTGCCTGGCTTCAGCGCCCCGGCCAACAAACTGCCCTGACAAGACCCAATTACCGGCCACGGACCCGACCCACAGCCCTATTTTACCACGTCCCCCCGCCCTTTCTGTGCCCTTCGTGAACGTTCATTCGCCCATTATCAAAGGTGTGCTATACTCATTCGGGTGAAGAAGTGAAGTGCCAGGCACAGGACAAACGGCCTTAGCCAACTCTAAATCATGCGTCCTGTGCCTGGCACTTCAGGGCCAACTCTAAATCATGCGTCCTGTGCCTGGCACTTCACACCCACAACCTTAGCAACGTCCGTTTTGAATTTCCAGATGGCTGCCCGACACACTCTGTCGGGCGTTTTTGTGGCAACAGATAGGCTCCTACTCCTGGTTGATGAGTCGGCTGTTGGCTGACAAAGGGGGCAGCGCCGGCAACAGCGCTGCCAGACAACGGATTCATCAAAACACAAGTAGGAGTTTATGATCGACCAATTTACCCAATTGAACCTGCACCCGCAGTTGGTGCAGGCCGTGTCCGAACTGGGCTACACCGAGCCTACCCCCATCCAGGCGGCCGTCATCCCGCTGATGCTCTCCGGCCGGGACGTCATCGGCCAGGCGCAAACCGGCACCGGCAAAACAGCCGCCTTCGCCCTTCCCCTGCTGCAGAAGCTGGTCCCCCACAGCCCACAAGTGCAGGGGCTTATTCTAACCCCCACCCGCGAACTCGCCCTGCAAGTCTCCCAGGCCCTGGTGGGCTATGGCGCGTACCGCGATGTGCAGGTGCTGCCGGTATATGGCGGCCAACCTTACGGCCGGCAGATTTACCGCCTGAAGAAAGGCGTGGACGTGGTCGTGGGCACACCGGGGCGCATGCTCGACCTGATCAAGCAGAAAGCGCTGGACCTGAGCGGCGTGCACACGCTGGTCCTGGACGAAGCCGACGAAATGTTGAGCATGGGCTTCATTGAAGACATCGAAGCCATCTTGCAAGAGACCCCGGCCGGGCGCCAGACCGCCCTCTTCTCCGCCACCTTGCCCGGACCAATCCGGCAGTTAGCCAACAAATACATGCGCGAACCGCAGGCGGTGACCATCGAGCGGCAGCAGCTCACCGTGGCCGCTATCGAACAGCGCTACTACCTGGTCAACGATCGGGACAAGCTGGCCGCCCTCACCCGCCTGTTCGAGACGGAAAACCTGACCAGTGCCCTCATCTTTGCCCGCACCCGCGTCGGCACCGCCGCCCTGGCCAGCGAACTGGCCGTACGCGGCTTCCCGGCCGAGGCACTGCACGGCGACATGAGCCAGGAAGCGCGCGAACAGGTGCTGGGCCGCTTCCGCCGCAACCAGATCAAGGTGCTGGTAGCCACCGACGTGGCCGCCCGCGGCCTGGACATCGACAACATCTCCCACGTCTTCAACTTCGACCTGCCCTACGACCCCGAGGCCTATGTGCACCGGATTGGGCGCACCGGCCGGGCCGGCAAAACAGGCATCGCCATCACCCTGCTCACGCCCGGCGAACAAGGCCGCCTGCGCCGCATCGAAGGGTACACCCGGCAAAAGATCACCCCCGCCACCCTGCCCACCGAAGCCGACATCCAGGCCTCCCGCGACGCCGGGCTGCGCGAGCGGATGCTCATCTGGCTGCGGCGTGGCCGCTACAGCCGCGAGCAGGCCATGGTGCAGGCGCTGGTAGAGGAAGGGCATGACCTGGCCGAGATCGCCGCCGCCGCCCTGAAGCTGGCCCGGGCCGAGGAAAAGCAGCGGCCCATTGAGCCGCTGAGCGAGGTAAGAAGCGACGCCTTCGCCCCGGCCGGGAAGCGCGAACGCCGCCCCCGCCACCCCGTTGATCCCGCCCCCAAACCGGTCCCCAGCCGCTCCAATGCCCGCGAAAAAGGGATGGTCCGCCTGAGCATCAGCGCCGGCAAGGCGCACGGCGTCCGCCCCAACGACATCGTCGGCAGCATCGCCTACCACGCCAACATCCCCGGCCGGGTCATTGGCGCCATTCGCATTAAAGAAAACCACACCCTGGTCGACGTGCCCGAAGAGTTCGTGGCCCAGGTGCTGGCCAAAACCGGACAATATCAGCTCCGCCGCCAGACGGTCACCGTGGAACGCGCCTGAGCTGCGGAACGTTCGGGCGTAAACACGTCCGAACACCAACACCCTGAATCATAATGGATACTCAAAACAACCAAGAAACAACCCAAGAACTCATTGAGCCAGACAACGCCCTACCGCCGTACAGCGTAGACGACCTGCCGGAAAGCTGGCGGGAAGCCATGGCGCGGGCCGGCTGGCAGCAGCTGATGCCGGTGCAGGCGCGGGCCATGCCCTACATGCAAGCCCGGCGCGACCTCATGGTGCAGTCGCGCACCGGCAGCGGCAAGACCGGGGCCTTCATTCTGCCCATCCTGGACCGCATCAACACCAGCGAAAACGCCTGCCAGGCATTGGTGCTGGTACCCACCCGCGAACTGGCCCAACAGGTGGCCCAGGATGCCCAAACGCTGGCCGGCGAGGCCGGCGTGCGTGTGGTGGCCGTGTATGGCGGCGTGGGCTACCGCGCCCAGCTAGACGCCTTCCGCCAGGGGGCACACCTGGTCGTGGGAACCCCCGGCCGGGTTCTCGACCATCTCCTCAAGCGCACCCTCACCCTGGACAAGCTGAAAATCCTTGTCTTCGACGAAGCAGACCGGCTGCTCTCCATGGGCTTTTATCCCGACATGTTGGAAGTACGCCGCTACTTGCCAGACCATCGCGTCAACGGCTACATGTTCTCGGCCACCCTGCCGCCGCGCGTGCTGCGCCTGGCCAGGCAGTTCCTGCGCGAACCCGACTTCCTGGGATTGAGCAGCGACAATGTCCACGTCGTCGAGACAGAACACGTCTACTACCTGGTGCCAGGCATGGACAAAGACCGCAGCCTGGTGCGCATCATCGAGATAGAAAACCCCGATTCGGCCATTATCTTCTGCAACACCAAGTCCAAAGTGCATTATGTAACCGTGGTCTTGCAGCGCTTTGGCTACGATGCCGACGAAATCAGCGCCGACCTGGCGCAGCGCGACCGGGACAAAGTGCTAGACCGCGTGCGCCAGGGCAAACTGCGCTTCCTGGTGGCCACCGACGTGGCCGCGCGGGGCATCGACATCCCGGAGCTGTCCCACGTCATCCAGTATGAGCCGCCGGAGGACCCGGAGATTTACGTCCATCGCGCCGGGCGCACCGGCCGGGCCGGGGCCAGCGGTGAGGCCATTGCTCTGGTAGACATTCTGGAGCAGCTCAAGCTCAAGCGGATCGCCCAACGCTACCACATCGACTTGCAAGAGCGGCCGCTGCCCTCGGACGAGGACGTGGCCAACGTGGTGGCCGAGCGCATGACCGTGCTGCTGGAAACACAACTGCGCGCGCATGACCAACTGCAGCGCAAACGCATGGAGCGCTTCATCCCCCTGGCCCAGGAACTGAGCCAGAGCGAGGAGGAGCTGCCACTCATCGCCATGCTGCTGGATGAGCATTACCAGAAGATGCTGCACGCTCCGCCCCCCCGGCCGGAGGCAGAGAAAACAGAGGAGCGCCAGTCAGAGGCCCCGGCCGGGCGAGGAAAGCGACGCCGCCGCGGCCGCAGCAGGCGCCGCTAGCCGGCCAGCAATTGACGAATACCGGAGTCGAGGCTTTAGCCGGTCGCTCCCGGCTAAAGCCTCAACTCCAGCCGGCACAACAACATGGCTAGACTACCAGGCCAGTCGGCGCTCCCAGCCACCACACATCGCCCACACGTAAGAATACTCAATTCCGCCGGGTCAAAGAAAAGGCGGCAAACAACTTGCCCAAGGAGAAACAAATGACCACCCCCCACGCGGAATCTCCCCCGACCTCGCCCAGCCTGCCCGGCTTCTGGCAAAAGCATGGCGCCAGGCTGGCCGCCCTGGCCTTCTGGCTCATCGTTGTCGGCGGCTACTACCTGTACGCCCGGCAAAACGACCTCACCCTGCAAGACAGCATCATACAGATCAGCAATGGGCTTACCGGCAGCTTGTTTGGGCCGCTGCTCTATATTCTGCTCTACGCCGTCCGGCCGCTCATCTTTTTCCCGGCCACGATCCTCACCGTGTTGGGCGGCTTTCTGTTCGGGCCTATTGGCATTCTCTATACCATTATCGGCAGCAACAGCTCGGCCATGGTCGCCTATACTGTGGGCCGCTACTTTGGGCAGGGGGTGCTGGAAGGAAACGACGACGCCGGCCGGGTGCAGCAGTACACCCGGCGCATGCGCGAAAACAGCTTCGAGACGGTACTCATCATGCGCCTGGTCTTTCTGCCCTACGACCTGGTCAACTACGCGGCCGGGTTCCTCAAAATCAACTGGAAGGCCTTTTTGCTGGCCACGGCCATTGGCTCCGTGCCCGGCACCATCTCTTTCGTGCTGCTGGGCACCTCCTTTGGCACCCTGGAAGATTTGCTGAACGGCCAGATCAAGCTGAATCCGGCGGCGCTGCTGCTGTCGGTGGGCCTCATTGGGGCCAGCCTGGTCCTCTCCCGCTACCTGAAAAAACGCGAAACAGCCGAGGCATGACCATGGCGACCCCCATCAAACTCCCCCCCTATGACGCCTACAACGAAGAGCTTATTGCCAACGCTCATCCACCCGACTGGCAAAACCCAACCCCGGCCGGGCGCTACAATCTGCTGGTCATCGGCGGCGGCTCGGCCGGGCTGGTGGCCGCCGTCGGCGCCGCCGGCCTGGGCGCCAAAGTTGCCCTGGTGGAGAAATACCTGCTGGGCGGCGACTGCCTCAACGTGGGCTGCGTGCCCTCCAAGACCCTCATCCGCTCCGCCAAAGCAATTGGCGACATCCACCGCGCAGCCACCCTCGGCGTAGACGTCGCCGGGCCGGTTACGGTTGATTTTGCCGCAGTCATGGCACGAGTGCGCCGCGTGCGGGCCAACATCAGCCATCACGACTCCGCCTCCCGCTTCCAAAAGATGGGCATCGACCTCTACCTGGGCGAAGGGCAGTTCACCGGCCGGGACACCTTCCGCGTCGCCGGCCAAACCATCCAGTTTGCCAAAGCGGTTATCGCCACCGGCTCCCGGCCGGGTTCTGTGCCCATCCCCGGTCTGAAGGAAACAGGCTACCTGACCAACGAACGCCTCTTCGAGCTAACCGAACGCCCCGGCCGGTTGGCCGTCATTGGCGCCGGACCCATCGGGGCCGAGATGGCCCAGGCCTTCCAGCGGCTGGGCAGCCAGGTCTACCTGTTCGACATCCTGCCCACCATTGCCGGCCTGCGCGATCCGGACGCGCTGGCGATCATGGCCCGGCGCTTCCAGCAGGAAGGCATTGAACTCTTCCTGGAAAGCAGCATCAAGGCCCTCACCGGCCGGGATGGCCGCAAGCAAATCACCTTCGAGCACCGTGGCCAGAGCCACGAGCTGGCCGTAGACGACATCCTGCTCGCCGCCGGGCGGCAGCCCAACATTGAGGGGCTGGCCCTGGAAGCGGCCGATGTTGCCTACACGAAAAAGGGCGTGGCGGTCAACGACCGGCTGCAAACCAGCAACAAGCGCATCTACGCCGCCGGTGACGTTGCCCTGCCCCACCAATTTACCCACACCGCCGACGCCGCAGCGCGCATCGTCCTGCAAAACGCCCTTTTCCTGGGGCGCAAGCGCTACAGCGACCTGATCATCCCCTGGACCGTCTATACCGACCCGGAAATCGCCCACGTGGGGCTGTTTGATTACGAAGCGGAAGCCCAGGGCATCGCCGTGGACACCTTTGTCACCCAAATCGGCGAGACCGACCGCGGCCGGACAGACGGCGACGACGAAGGCTTCGTCAAAATCTATGTCCGCAAAGGCAGCGACAAGATCGTGGGCGCAACCATCATCGCCCGTCACGCCGGCGAGATGATTAGCGAAGTGACCACGGCCATGGCCGCCGGGGCCGGTTTGGGCCAGATCACCCAGGTCATTCATCCCTACCCCACCCAGGCCGAAGCCATCCGCAAGACCGCCGACGCCTGGAACCGCACCCGCCTCACGCCCACGGTGGCCCGCTTGTTCGCCCGCTGGCTGGCCTGGAGCCGGTAGGGTGTGGGGTACTGCAACGAACAGCAAAACGCGCAGCAGGCATCACGGAGCAGCAGATGAACGGTTATGATGTCGCAATTATCGGCACCGGGCTGGCCGGGTCGGTGCTGGGGGCCATTCTGGCGCGGCAGGGGCTGCGCGTGGTGCTGTTTGAGGCCAAGAGCCACCCCCGCTTTGCCATTGGCGAATCGCTGATCCTGGAGACGTCGGAGCTGATGCGCGCCCTGGCCGAACTGTATGATGTGCCCGAAATCGCCTATTTCAGCTCGGAGAACCTGATGGTGCACAGCGGCACCTCCCATGGCATTAAGCGCCACTTCGGCTTCTTGCACCACACGCCGGGCGCACCCCACGACCCGCGCCGCACGCTGCAAGCGGTAATCCCCAGTCAGCCGCACGGCCACGAGCTGCACCTCTACCGGCAGGACAGCGACCAGACCCTGATGACGGCAGCCATCGCCTACGGGGCGGAGGTGCGGCAAAACACGCCGGTGCAGGCCATCCGGGTGGATGCGGATGGGGTAGAGATTGTCCCCGGCCGGGGCGAGAGCATCCGTGCCAGCTACGTCGTCGATGCTGGCGGCTACCGTTCCCTGCTGGCCGAACAGTTCAACCTGCGCGAGCGGGAGATGCTCACCCATTCGCGCAGCATCTTCACCCACATGATCAACGTCCCCTGCTACCACCAGGTTGGCGGCTCGCAGGCAGCCTACGGCCTGCCCTTCCGCATGTCCGAGGGCACCCTGCACCACCTGTTTGAAGGTGGCTGGCTGTGGGTCATCCCCTTCGACAACCACCCGGAATCCACCAATCCCCTGTGCAGCGTTGGCTTGCAGCTAGACCCCCGCCTCTACCCCATCCGCGACGACCTCACCCCGGAAGAAGAGTTCCGCGCCTTCATCGCCCAATACCCCAGCATCGCCGCCCAGTTCGCCAACGCCACAGCCGTACGCGATTGGACGCGCACCGGCCGGTTGCAATACAGCGCGCGCCAGGTAGTCGGCGACCGCTGGGCACTGCTGGGTCATGCCGTGGGCTTTGTGGACCCGCTCTACTCCAAAGGGCTGTACGAATCGCTGACCGCCGTCGCCCTCATCAGCCACCTGCTGCTAAAAGCACAGGCCAGCGGCGACTACTCGGCCCGGGCCTTCGCCCCGCTGGAGCGCGTCACCCTGGGCTACGTGCGCGCCTTCGACCGGCTGGTAGCCAACAGCTACAAATCCTTTGCCAACTACAAGCTGTGGCAGGTGTACGCCGTGCTGTGGCTGCTGGGCGCGTACACCGAACTGGTGAAGCTGAACATGATGCGCGCCCAGGCGCGAGGGGATCGCGACGCCTATTTCCGGCAGCTAACCGGCCTCAGACTGGTCGGCGGCGGCTTCGCCGAGTTTGACGCCATTGCCAACCAGGTCGACACGATCATAGAGGCGGTGGACCCCCACGATGAGGCAGCCGTGGATGCTGCCGTGGCCCAGATTAACCAGATTTTTGCCGGCGTAGCGTGGATGGCCGACCCCTTCCGGCAGTTGCTGGCCGGCAAGACCTACCTGCCCAGGAATAAGCTGCGGCTGAGTTTGCTGCGCCCCGGCCGGGGCTTCATGGGCCACGGTGCTTACCGCGAACACTTCTTCGGCCAGATGAGCCTGCGCGACCTGCTGGCCTACGGCCTGCGCGAGAAGGTGCGCTACTCGGCCACCTACCAGGCCCACCTGCACCGCCGCCGCTACCGGCAGCGAACAACCACACCAGGGACGCCGTGACTAAGGGCTGTTCTGGCCCCACCGTTAAGACTACCCAGCCCGGTCGCCAGAGCCAGGGCACAGCCCGGCTCCCCCACCCCATTACTCCACCGTCACACTCTTAGCCAGGTTGCGCGGCTGGTCAACGTCGCAGCCACGGCGCACGGCAATGTGGTAGCTAAGCAGTTGCAAGGGGATCACGTTGATGATCGGCGCCAGCAGGGGCGACCCGGCCGGGACGCGAATCACGTGGTCCGCCTTCGTGCCAATCGCCAGGTCATCCTCCTGCGCCAGCGCAATCACAATACCGCCCCGCGCCTTGGCCTGTTCCACCTGGCTGATCATCTTCTCATACAACACCCCATCCCGCGTGGCCACCGCCACCACCGGCATCGTCTCATCAATCAGGGCAATCGGCCCATGCTTCATCTCCCCGGCCGGGTAACCCTCCGCATGAATGTAACTGATCTCCTTCAGCTTTAGCGCCCCCTCCATGGCCACCGGGTAATTGATCCCCCGCCCCAGGAAAAGGAAGTTCTGCGCCCGGTAGAACTGGCCGGCCAGCGCCTCATACGCCGCGTCATGGTCCAGCACCCGGCCCGCCTGATCCGGCAGGTGAGCCAGGTCATCCACCAGTTGGCGCAGCCCGGCCGGGGAGAGCGTCCCCCGCATCTCGCCCAGCACACACGCCAGCATATACAGGTCCACCAGCGACGTCGTAAACGCCTTGGTACTGGCCACGCCAATCTCCGGCCCGGCATGCATGGCAATGTGCCCATCAGAGATCCGCATCGACTGGCTGCCGATAGCATTCACAATCGCCCACAGCAGCGCCCCCTGCTCGCGCGCCAGTTCACTGGCCGCCAGCGTGTCCGCCGTCTCGCCCGACTGGCTAATGGCCAGCACCGCCGTATCTTTGTCCAGCAGCGGCGCATAATAACGAAACTCCGAAGCGTACTCCACCTCCACCGGAATTCGGGCGATCGATTCAATCATATACTTGCCCACCAGCCCGGCGTAATAGCTGGTGCCGCAAGAGACAATGAAGATTTTGCGCAGCCGCCGCACCAACTCTGGCGTCAGATTCATCTCCGGCAGCTCCACCCGGCCGGTGTCAAACGCCACCCGGCCGCGCATCGTGTCAATAATCGCCCGCGGCTGCTCAAAGATCTCCTTCTGCATAAAATGCTTAAACTCCCCCTTCACCGCGCTTACCGGGTCCCAGGGAATGCTGTGCACCGCCACCGTCACCGGCTCCCCATCCAGCGTCGTCACCTGGTAGCCATCCCTTCGCAGCAGCGCCAACTGGCGGTTCTCCAGGAACACCACCTCGCGCGTGTATTCCAGAATGGCCGGTATGTCGGAAGCCACAAACATTTCCCCCTCCCCCAGACCCAGGGTAATGCCCCCGGCATTGCCAATGCGCGTGCAAATCAGCTCGTCGGGATGGTCCACCGACATCGCCACCACCGCATTCGCCCCGTGCAGCAGGGCAAACGTCTTGCGCGCCGCCGCCAGCCACGGCAGGCCAGCGGCCAGATACCGCTCCAGGAGCTGCACAATCACCTCGGTGTCTGTTTCCGACTCAAAGCGCACCCCTTCCGCCTCCAGCTCTTCGCGCAGCGGCAGGAAGTTCTCGACAATGCCGTTGTGCACCACCGCCACCCGGCCGGACATGCCCACGTGGGGATGCGCGTTACGCTGGGCCGGCTTGCCATGCGTCGCCCAGCGCGTATGGCCAATGCCAATGTGCCCCACCAGCGGCGATTCCGCCAGCACGCCCTCCAGGTTATGCAGCTTGCCCACATCCCGGCGCATGGCGATATGCCCGTTTTGCGCCAGCACGGCAATGCCGGCCGAGTCATAGCCACGATATTCAAGCCGTTTCAGGCCGTTCAAGATCACGGCCGGGGCCTGGCGCGGCCCAAGATACCCAACAATTCCACACATAATTGCCTCCAGGTAGTCGCTATGGCAGGCCACCATTCCACCAGCCACTGCCCAGCAGTGGCCCGCGCAGAACAGGCAGCATGCAGCATTCAATTGTCATCTGGCACACGCCCAAGGGGGGTGCCCCTGGCTCACGGCAAGGGCAAGCCTACAACTTGCTGCCAACCATGCCGACCACTGCGATCTGTTTTGAACGGCCGGTTACCCGGCCGGGTTGTCAGACCGCTTGTCTGGGGCAAAACGCAGGGCCGTGGCCAGCCCTGGGAGGAACCCGCTGATCCTTCGACTTTCCGGGAAGGCGGCCAACCTGGCCATCTTCCCGTTCGCGCCACCGCGCGGTGGCGTACCTCCAACCTCGTCACCCCCGGCCGGGCCGGCCGGGGGCCATGCGCTATTTCGTTTGCCCACGAATCAATGGGGCACATCGTAGCCCGGCCGGGGAGAAAAGTCAAATGGGTAAGACAGCGGTCACCAATTGGCTGGATGGCCGCCGCTTCGGCCCAATTGAAGCGGCGGCCCCGGCGCGCTATAATGCCCGGTATTATGGTTATGCCCCCGGCCGGGGAAACACCACCCCACCCTTAACCACCAACCCAAAGGAGACCCCATGCCCGCCACCCACCTCACCCAGCAAGCCGCCGCCTATCTGCACTATCTCTGCCACGAACTCCCCACCCGGCGCGTGGGCAGCGCCGGCAACCAGGCCGCCACCGCCTACTTCCGCCAGGTGGTCGCCGGCTTCGGCTTCCACACCGACATCGTATCCTTTGACTGCCTCGACTGGCAGTGTGACCACGCCCGCCTCACCGCCGGCGACACGACCTTTGCCGTCCAGGCCAGCCCCTACAGCCTGGGCGGCCGGTTCGCTGCGCCGCTGCTGGCGGCGGCCACGCCGGCTGAACTGGCGGCGCTAGACCCGGCCGGGCACATCCTGCTGCTGCACCGCGACCTGGCCGGCGAACAGTTCATGCCCAAGCACTTCCCCTTCTACAACCCGGAGGAGCACCAGCAAATCATCCGCCGGCTAGAGACAAAGCCGCCGCTGGCCATCGTCGCCGCCAGCCGGCCCGGCTCAGCCCTGGCCGGCGGCCTATACCCCTACCCACTCTTCGAGGACGGCGACTTCAACATCCCGTCCCTGTTCATGTCCGAGGAGGAAGGGCAGCGCTTGCTGCCCTACGTGGGCCGCCAGGTCAGCTACGACGTGGCCGCGCGGCGCATCCCGGCCACGGGCGAGAACGTCAGCGCCCGCAAAGGGGACCTGGCACGGCGGGTGGTGATCAGCGCCCACATCGACAGCAAACTGGGCACGCCCGGCGCGCTGGACAACGGCGCGGGGGTGGTGACGCTGCTGCTGCTGGCCGAACTGCTGGCCGGCTACCAGGGCCACCTGGGCGTCGAGCTAATGCCCTTCAACGGCGAGGATTATTACGCCGCCTCGGGCGAGCTGGCTTACCTGGCCCAGCAGTTGGGGCGGCCGGATGAGATTCTGCTCAACGTCAATATTGATGCTGCCGGCTACCACCAGGGACGGACCGCCTACTCGCTGTATGGCTGCCCGGCCGGGATCACCCAGGCCATCCACGCCACCTTTGCCGGCGACCCGGCCTTCATCGAAGGCGAGCTGTGGTACCAAAGCGACCATGCCATCTTCACCCAGCAGCAAATCCCGGCCGCGGCCATCACCTCCGAGCTGATGGGTGACCTCTTCAGCCACATCACCCACACCGAGCGGGACACGCCAGACATCATCGACTGCGCCCGCCTGGCCGGGCTGGCCCAGGCCCTACAGCGGCTGGTGCACCTGCTAAACGCCCTGGCCTGAGGCATCGAGAAGGGAACATGCCCCGGCCGGCCCACCAACGCGCTTCAGCCCGTTTCACCTGGTAGCCCCCGATTTCAATCGGTGGCGTTGGCCGTGCCCTCGGCGCTGTTTGTCAAGCCGTGCCCGCCTTGCTATAATTCCCCTTAATTGCCACCGTAGCTCAATTGGCAGAGCATACGCTTCGTAAGCGTGAGGTTAAGGGTTCAAGTCCCTTCGGTGGCTTCACAACCAAACCCTGGCCTGCCCAGGGTCTTTTTTTTGCAGCGCGGATCAGCGGCCTCTGCCGGCCCTGGCAAAAGGGAACCCCGCATGAGCAAGCACCAACCCATCGTCTTCGGTGTCGCCGGCGGCACCGCCTCCGGCAAGACCACCGTCGCCAATACCATTTTGCAGGCTGTGGGCGCGTCGCAGGTCGCCTACCTGCCCCACGACGCCTACTACCGCGACATGCAGCACCTGCCTTTTGCGGAGCGCGCCCGGCTCAATTACGACCACCCCAATTCGCTGGAAACCAGCCTGCTGGTACGGCACGTGCAGCAGTTAGTGGCCGGGCAGACGGTCTACGTCCCCGTATACGACTTCACCCACCACCTGCGCACCACCGAGACCCGGCCGGTGACCCCCTGCCCCATCGTCATGGTCGAGGGGATTCTCATCTTCACCAAGCGTAAACTGCGCGAGCTGATGGACGTGAAAATCTTTGTCGACACCGACGCCGACGTGCGCTTCATCCGCCGCCTGCAGCGTGACCTGCATGAGCGCGGCCGCTCGCTAGACACCATCATCCAGCAATATCTGGAAACGGTCCGCCCCATGCACCTGAAATTCGTAGAGCCGAGCAAACGGTACGCCGATGTCATTATTCCCGAAGGCGGCCTGAACAAAGTGGCCATCGACATGGTCGTTTCCCGCCTGCACGTCATGCTGGCCGAACAGGGCTACCCGGCCGGGGCCAACCAGCCCTAGCGTTTCGCCAAATAAACAGCGCCAGACAGTGCCACTGCGGGCGAAACCGGAAGTTCCGGCAAAACCGCCTCACCATTGCGTCAAACAAGCCTTGCCGGAACCCTGGTGCAATCCACATCACAGCCAGCCAGCCCCACTTCTGGCATAATCAAGCAGACCTATAAGCCAACGCTAGAGCCGCCAACGCCCCCTCTAGCGCCACCTCTAACCGCTAACATACAACAGGTGAACCCATGACCAATTATCGCGTTGAATCTCTGCTAGCCGCCCGCCTTTTCCTTTCACCCCAGGCCGTCGGTGAGCGCCTCTTCTTTGTCAGCAACCTCAGCGGCCGGCTCAGCCTCTACGTCATGAACGCCGGCGGCAGCGTGCCCGAACCCCTGCTGCCGCCCCACATCGCCCTGCAAAACCCCGACCTGTTGGGCACGCTCTACCGCGTCTTCCCCGGCCTGGGCAAAATCCTGCTCCTGCTGGATCAGGATGGCGACGAAAACTACCAACCAATGTTCATCCCCCTTGCCGGCGGCTTCCCCGAACCGGCATTTGGTGACCAGTTTGCCGGTTACCGGGTGCTGCTAGGCCCAACCGACCTGCAGCACAACATCGCCTACCTGCTGGCCGAATCACGCAGCGAGCCGCTGCTCATCACCTACCAGGCCAACCTGGCCACCGGCGAACTGCGCGAACTGGCGCGTGGTGAATGGGGCTTCTATCCCGATGCCGCCAACGAGACACATACGCAAGTGGTGCTGGTGCAAGGATACGGCTTCGGCGACCACGTGCTCTACCTCTGGCGCGCCGATCAGCCGGCGCTGCAATTGCTCTACGGCCAGCCGCTGGACGCGCGGGCCGAAGGAGAGGCACCGCCACTAAACAGCATAGGCGAACTGCACTTTGTGGCCGGCGGGCAGGGGCTGCTCTTCATGACCAGCCTGTTTGCCGATGATTATGGCCTGGCCTACCTGGACCTGGCCCCGACTATGGCCCCCCCGGCCGGGACCGAACCCACCCCCATAACCATCACCGGCACCATCCACCACGGGCGCGGCGAGATGGAACGGCTGCGCCACCTGCAAGGCAACGCCTTCCTGGTGCAGTACAACATCGACGGCTGTACCTGGCTCTATGCGGCCACCTTCGATGCCGCCAACCGCACCATGCGCCTGACACACGTCCTATGCGGCCAGGGAGAGCTGGCCGGCGGCGTGCTAGAGTCGCTCACCTACGATGAGCCGGCGCAGCAGTTGGCGCTCTCCTTCGCCACCGCCGTGTCCCCCACCCAGATCTACACCCTGGCCGGGACGCAGTGGCAAAAGCTGGTCCGGCACACCAACGAACGCACGCTGGGCATCCCGGCCGGGCTGCTAGCCCCCGGTGAGGATGCCTCGTTCGTCTCCCATGATGGGCTGCGGGTTTCAGCGCGCCTCTACCTCCCGGCCGGGGGCACCGGCCACCAGCCCCCCTACCCGGTCGTCTACTACGTTCACGGCGGGCCACAGAGCCAGGAGCGCCCCGACTTCGCCTGGTTCTCCATGCCCCTCATTCAGCTCCTCACCCTCAACGGCTTCGCCGTCTTTGTGCCCAACGTGCGCGGCAGCAGCGGCTACGGCCTCAGCTACATGAAGCGCGTTGACCACGATTGGGGCGGCCAGGACCGCCTGGACCACGTCCACGCCATGACCGAGGTATTGCCCCAGGATGCGCGGCTTGACCCCGGCCGGGCGGCCGTCATGGGTCGCTCCTACGGCGGCTACATGACCCTCACCCTGGCCACCCGCCACCCCGAACTATGGTCCGCCGCCGTAGACATGTTCGGCCCTTACAACCTCTTCACCTTCATCGACCGGCTGCCCGAAACCTGGAAACCCTACTTCCACAGGACCCTCGGCCACCCCGAAAAAGAAGCCGCCTTCCTTACCGAACGCTCCCCCGCCACCTACATCCACCAACTGCAATGCCCCATGCTCATCATCCAGGGGCAAAACGACCCCCGCGTCATCGAACGCGAATCCCGCGACGTCGTCGAGCAGCTCCGCGCCGCCGGCAAGACCGCCGAATACCTCCTCTTCCCCGATGAAGGTCACGACGTCCTCAAATTCGAAAACAAAGTCCGCTGCTACAACGCAATTCTGGCCTTCTGCACGGACCACCTGGTGAGCGTCCAGGAATAATCTCCCTGCTGGCGCGCGGGCGGCTCGTCCGCTGCGCGCAGGCCGCCCGCGCGCCAAATCGGCAAGAAATCTTCTCGGATACTCACCCATGACCGATTACATCACCATCTACGAAGTTGGTCCACGCGATGGGCTGCAGAACGAAGCCACCCCGGTGTCCACCGCCCAAAAGCTGGTGCTGTTGGATGGGCTGGTGGCCGCCGGGCTAAAGCAGATCGAGCTGACCAGCTTCGTCCACCCCAAAGCCGTACCGCAAATGGCCGATGCCGACGCAGTGACCGCCGCCGCCCTGGAGAAATACGGCCAGGAACAAGTTCATTTTGTCGGGCTGGTGCTGAACGAACGGGGGTATGACCGCGCCTACGCGGCCGGCTGCCGGCGCATGGCCTTCGGCGTGGCCGTCAGCGAGAGCTTCAGCCAGCGCAACACCAACATGTCCACCGGCCGGGCCTTCGCCATGCTGCAGCGGCTGTTGGAACGGGCACGGCAAGACGGCGTCTGGACCCGCGTCTACCTGATGACCGCCTGGGTATGCCCGTTTGAAGGCCCCACCAACCCGCACAAGGCGCTGGCCTACGCCCAGCGGGCCTGGGAGATGGGCATCGACGAGCTGGCCATCGCCGACACCATCGGCCACGCCAACCCGCTGGAGGTGGGGCGGCTGATGGAGAACGTAGGGCGGCGCACCGATATGCGCCGCCTGGCTGTCCATTTGCACGATACGCAGGTGCTGGGACTGGCCAACGTCTATGCCGCCATCGCGGCCGGGGTGCGCATCATCGACAGCAGCGTGGGCGGCCTGGGCGGCTGCCCCTTTGCCCCCGGCGCGGCCGGCAACCTGTCCACCGAGGACCTGGTCTTCCTGGCCTTCAAGTTGGGCATGGGCACCGGCGTGGATTACGAGAAGCTGTGGCGTGTGGTCGCGTACCTGGACAGCATCATCACCCGGCCGGTGGGCGGCCGCATCCGCGCCTGGTGGGAGAGCAACTACGGTGCGGAGCCCGCCTTCAGCCAGCCATAGCGCCCGACCCGGCCCCACACCCGCGCCGTCTCTCACCCCAAGTTCACGCGCTTTTGCTTGTCCCCCGGCCGGGGCGGGCAGTATAATCCCCCTGTTTGACCAGACACACTGCACCACGAGAGAACGCAATGCCATGCGGCGACAACTGAGCCACATCCTCATCCCGGCCGGGATCCTCCTCTTCCTCCTCACCGCCTGCCAGCCGTCCGCCCCGGCCAGGATGGCCCTGGCCGCCACTACCCGGCCGGGCACCGCCACTGCCACCACCCCGGCCACAGCCATGCCCGCCAGCCCCACGCCAGCCCCCAGCGTAACCCCCGTACTGCCCACCCCCACCCCCAGCGCCATGCCCAGCCAGACCCCAACCGCCTCGCCGGCCCCGGCCGGGCCAACCGCCACCCCTTTGCCCACCGCCACCGCCACCCCCACCCGCGAACCCATGGACATCAACGGGCTGCCCCTGGCCGATTTCGTTGTGCTGCCCCCCGAAGTCCTCACCCACAGCCGCCAGATATTCGCCTATGGCCAATACCTGGGGCGCGACCCGCACCACGTCGCCAGGCTGGGCGACAGCATTGCCGCCACCAGCCACTTCCTGGCCCGCTTCGACGAAGGCGGCTACAGGCTGGGCAGCTACGCCTACCTCCAGCCGGCCATCGACCAGTTTGCCGGCTCCTTCAGCCACCTTGGGGCCACCGCCCGCGTCGGTCTCAACTCCTGGGTTCTCTTCGATCCCACCTGGGCCGACAAACAGTTGTGCGCTCCGCAAGAGGATCTGCTGGCCTGCGAATTCCGCAGCTATAACCCCGCCATCCTGCTCATCATGCTGGGCACCAACGAACCCGGCCGCTACGCTTTCGAGGACAACCTGCGCCAAATCATCTCGGTAACCGTCAGCAACGGCGTGCTGCCGGTGCTGATCACCAAAGCCAACCGCATCGAAGGGGAAGCGGGCGGCTACAACGACGTCCTGCGCGACCTGGCCGCCGAATACCAGATTCCCCTGCTAGATTTCGACCGCATCGCCGATACCATCCCCGGCCGGGGGCTGGACCAGGACGGCGTGCACATGATCACCTTTAGCCAGTTCAACTACACCCTCGACTGGGCCACCTACACCGGTTACGGGGCCCTCAACCTGGCCACCCTCATGATGCTCGACCAACTCTGGCTGCACGTCCTCCAGAGCGACATCGAGTACGTGCCCGACAAAGCAAACTAACCTTGTCTCCCCACCTCAGAGCTGTCCTCCAGGCCCTGCTCGTCACCTTCATCTGGTCCCTATCCTGGGTGCTCATCAAGATTGGCCTGGCCGACATCCCCGCGCTAACCTTTGCCGGGCTGCGCTACGTGATGGCCTTCCTGTGCCTGCTGCCCCTGGCCTGGCGGCGCGGCGACCTGGCCACCCTGCGCGGCCTATCCCGGCCGGGGTGGGGACAGCTCATCCTGCTTGGCCTCATCTACTACACCATCACCCAGGGCAGCCAGTTCGTCACCCTCAACTACCTGCCCGCCGTCACCTTCAGCCTGCTGCTCAACTTCAGCGCCGTGCTGGTCGCCCTGCTGGGCATCACCTTCCTATCCGAACGCCTGACCGGGCAGCAGTGGTTCGGCATGGCCCTCTTCTTCGCCGGCGTCCTGGTTTACTTCTATCCGGTGGCCATCCCGGCCGGGCAAGGCCTCGGCTACCTCGTTGCCGCCATCAGCGTCAGCGCCAACGCCCTCTCCTCCGTCATCGGGCGCGCCGTAAACCGCGACAGCGGCCTGCCCCCCCTGGCCGTCACCACCGTCAGCATGGGCGCCGGCGGCGGCGTGCTGCTGCTGGCCGGGCTGCTCACCCAGGGGCTGCCCCCGCTTGGCTGGCAGAGCTGGCTGCTCATCGCCTGGCTGGCCGTCGTCCACACCGCCTTCACCTTCAACCTGTGGAACCACACCCTACGCACCCTCTCCGCCGCCGAATCCAGCATCATCAACAACACCATGCTCATCCAGATCGCCCTGCTGGCCTGGCTCTTCCTGGGCGAAAGCCTCAACGCCCAATCCATACTGGGCCTGGTTATCGCCGCCGGCGGCATCTTTCTCTTCCAGTTTCGCCGCCGCCAACCACCCGCCGGCAAACAGCACAGCCAACACACGGCCGGCACTGCTCTCCCCGATGAGACCCGCTCATAGAAGCTGCCAGGTCAACCCGCCCCATCCGTCATCTCTCCCACGCATACCCGGCCCGGCTACAGCCGTCGCCTGGCCCAGATGAGCCGCTGCCCCACCGTAGCCAGCACCAGCGCCGCCATCACGCCAAACAGCAGCGCCAGATGGCCAGGCCAAAAGATGAAGGCCGTATAGAAAAGAATCGTCTCCCCGCCGCCGATGATCCCGGCCGGCATCGTCACCGCCGTCATCTGCCCCTGCGCCACTGCCCCCTGCTGCCGCTTCTCCAACAGCGCCGCCAGGTAAATCCACGAGGCCGCATTCACGTAGAAGCTGGCCAGCAGCAGGGCCAGGGCCACGAAATTGGCCGCAGCCGGCTGCCCCAGGGCCAGCCCCAGCGGGATGGCCGCGTACACGGCAAAGTCCAGCACAATATCCAGGTAGCCGCCGAAGTCGCTGGCTGCATCCTGTTCGCGGGCCAGGCTGCCATCCAGCCCGTCAAACAGCCGGTTCAGGAACCAGCCCAGGAAGCCCCAGGCGTACCACTGCCTGGCCAGCAGCCCGGCCGCCAGCAGGCCAAAGAAAAAGGCGATCAGCGTCGCCCCGGCCGGGGGCAGCCACCCCACCAACCGCGCCAGCGGGCGCATCGCCCACTCCTTCAAAACCCGCAGTCGATCATCAAACATGCCATACCCTCATTCCAGATTGGGCCACGTATCACCTCGCATTTGACAAAACATCACCACTGCCCTAACGTAGACACAGTACCGGCTGCCGCCCCGCCAGTTAGACGATGCGTCCCGGCCGGGGCTTACATCCACCCACCCAGGAACCGACCATGCCCTTCCTCCCCGGTTTGCAGCTATGCGAAAAATACTACCAGCAGGCCGTCCGCCCACTGCTAGACAGCCACTTTCCCGGCCTGCCCCACAGCGCCGCCCTCATCGGTCCCGGCTCCGAAGTCCTGGGCTTCGATGACCCCATGTCCACCGATCACGATTGGGGGCCGCGGGTACTGCTCTTTCTACACGAAAATGACCAGGCCCGCCAGGCCGCGGCCATTCACCAAATGCTGGCCAACCACCTGCCCCACGAATTCCACGGCTACCCCACCAACTTCAGCGCCCCCGATCCGGCCGACAACGGCACCCAACAACTGCAAGCCATCACTCACGGCCCGGTCAACCACCGTGTCACCACCCAAACCATCGCCGGCTTCTTCGCCGGCTACCTGGGGCTAGCGATTGGCCAGGCATTGACCCCGGCCGGGTGGCTAACCAGCAGCGAACACAAACTGCGCACCCTCACCGCCGGGGCCATCTACCACGACGACCTGGGGCTGCGCCAGGTCCTGGCCCAATTCCGCTACTACCCCAACGACATCTGGCGCTACCTGCTGGCCGCCGATTGGACCCGCATCGGCCAGGAAGAGCACCTCACCGGTCGCGCCGGGCAGGCCGGCGACGAAATTGGCGCGGCTCTCATCGCCGCCCGCCTGGTCCGCAGCCTCATGCACCTCTGCTTCCTCATGGCCCGCACCTACGCCCCCTACCCCAAATGGTACGGCACCGCCTTCGCCCAGCTAGCGTGCGCCACCAACCTGACCCCGCCGCTGCAAAACGCCCTGCGCGCCCACCGCTGGCCAGAGCGCCAGGCCTGGCTGGTGCAGGCCTACGAGCTTGTAGCCGCCCAACACAACGCCCTCGGCCTCACCGCCCCCCAACCGGCCCAAGCCACTCCCTTCTTCGGCCGCCCCTTCCAGGTCATCGCCCAGAACGGTTTTGCCGCCGCCCTGCTGGCCGGCATCAGCGACCCGGCCGTCAAGGCCCTGGCCACCCGCCCCATCATCGGCAGCCTGGAACAGTTCAGCGACAGCACCGACCTGATCGGCGACTTGCAGCGCCAGCCTGTGCTGCGCCAGTTGTACCGCTAGCGTGTCGCCAGACAAGGACGACCGCCTGTATCAGCCATGACCACCGACCCCGCCGCCTTCGACGCCTTTGCCGCCGACTATGACGACGCTTTCACCGGCACGCTGCTGGGCACCTGGCTGCGCCAACGCGTCTGGCAAGTGCTGGGGGCGCACTTCCCGGCCGGGCAGCACATCCTGGAACTTACCTGCGGCACCGGCACCGACGCTGTCTGGCTGGCCGGGCGCGGCGTGCGCGTCACCGCCACCGACGGGGCCGCGGCCATGGTAGCCACGGCCCGGCGTAAGGTGGCCGCCGCCGGGCTGGAGGATTGGGTTAGCCTGCGCCAGCTAAGCTGGCAAACCCTGTGCGCGGCGCCGGCAGCCTTCGCCCGGCCGGGGAGCTTCGACGGCGCCTTCAGCAACTTCGGTGGCCTGAACACCGTCGACCAATGGCCGGCCATCGCCGCCGCCCTGGGGCAGCTCATCCGGCCGGGGGGAAAGCTCATCCTGGTGCCCATGGGGCCGTTCTGCCCCTGGGAAACAGGCTGGCACCTGCTGCACGGCCAGTTGCGGCCGGCCATCCGCCGCTGGCGCGGCCCGGCCACCGCCACCATTGGCCAGGCCACCATCCCCATCTGGTACCCCTCCGCCCGCCGCCTGCGCCGCGACTTCGCCCCCTGGTTCCGCCCCCTGGCCGTACGCAGCCTGGGGCTGTGGCTGCCGCCCAGCTACCTCAGCCACCTGGTGGATACCCGGCCGGGGCTGTTCCGTCACCTCCAACGCCTGGAAACCGCCACCGCCCGCTTCACCGGCGGCTGGGGCGACCACTACATCCAGGTCCTGCAGCGCCACACCCAGCCGCCAGCACCGCAGAAGTAGGGACCAATTCGCTATCGATTTTTACGCTTCTTGCACGCTGCCCGGCTGTGACAATCCCCCAGGCATGGTAAACTTAGTCTGGGTACAGTGACAATCTACCGGTACATTCTTTGCTCCAGCCCGCTGGCCCCGGATGACCCCAGGGCCAGACAGACGTCGTAGGCCACGCACATGGACACAACCACACTCGAGAGCCTGTTACAAGAAGCTGCTGCCGCCGCCGAGGCGCGCAATTACTGGGCCGCCATCGAAGGCTATACCCAGCTCTTGTCACGCACCAGCCCGGAGAGCGGCGATGCCGAAGTGCACCGAATTCGTCTGGCCGCCCTCTCCCGGCGTGGCGAACTGCTGCGCCAGTTGGGCGAAAACGAAGCCGCCCTGGCCGGTTTCAACCAATACTACCTGGAAGCCGGCTCCAGCAGCGACGCCGTAGAAGCGCTGGTGAGCATCGGGGCCCAGCACAGCCAGATGGGGAATTACAGCAAGGCCATGGAAGCCCTGCACGAGGGACAGCACCTGGCCCAGGCGCTGAACCTGACCCCCGGCCGGGCCAAGACCCTCTACCACATCGGCCTCACCAACTACCGGCTGGGGCGCATCGACGACGCCCTGAGCAACCTGTATAAAGCCCTGGCCCTCTTCCAACAACTGGAAGACCGCTTCTACCTGATGCGCACCTGGAACACCATCGGTATCAGCCACCATCAGGCCGGTGAGATTGACAAAGCCATTCACGCCTACAAGATCGCCGTCGAATACGCCCGCTACTACTCCCCCAACCACATGGCCACCGTCCTCAGCAACCTGGGCGAATCCCACCAGGACTTGTTCGACATGACCCAGGCTGTCGCTTATCATCGGGAAGCGCTGCGGCTGGTAGAACCGCTGAATCTGGAGTCTACCGAAGGAGACCTGCGCCGCAACCTGGGGGTAGACCTGTGCGCGCTGGGCGAACTGGGGGAGGGGGTTGCCCTGCTGTACCAGGCCCTGCGCATCAGCCGCTCCACCGGCAATCCGGAAATCGAGATGCAGTCCCTCTACTCAGTAGCCCTGGCGGAACTGGACCGCGGGCACGATAATGTCGCTCTCGAACACATCAAGGAGCTGACCGCGCTGGCCGAGAACAGCAAAGCCCGCGTTTATCTGTCCCAGGCCAACTACGCCCTGGGGCTGTACCACAAGAAGCAAGGCAACTACGCCGCGGCCGAAGAGGCCTGGCACCAATCCCTCTTCCAGGCCCATGAAACCGCCCAACGGCTGCTGCTGTGGCGCATTCACGCCGGCCTGGGCGACATTGCCGCCAGCCAGGCGCTGGCGGACGTCCATCGCCGCATCGCCTCCGAAGTCATCCAGCAGATTGCCGAACCAATTGAAGATGAAGCAGTCAGGGCTGTCTTTCTCAACAGCGCCCCCATTCAGGCCGTTCTCAACCCCAATGCCTGATCGCCGGCCAGTCCAGGTGTGAGCTACCCCTTCCCCCTCGTACCAGCAATTCTAAATGTAAAACGGAATCGTTCACTCCCCCCCTCCGAAACGAGCCGAGAGGTCAAGCGCCGGGGGCGTCGCCTCGGCGCTTCGCGCCTGGCGACGCCAATCAAAGCAGGGTTTTTTCAGTTTTTGGGGCAGTTGCCCCAAAAACTGAAAAAACCCCATTAAGTTTTCCCGCGCAGGGCGCGAAGCGTCCTCGCGCGGGGCAGCGTTTGGGGAGCGAGCGCTTACTGCAAAACTTGATCAGCCGCCCAGCGCGACCTCGGGCAGCTCACATGCAACGCTATCTGGTAACCTTCTGCCCTGTTGCGCCCCTTTTCCCCCTACATTTAGAATTACTACCCTCCTAAACCCCACAACCGCCAACGCCTAATCCGCTGCGGAGAAGAGATCTTTCTCCACCAGCCCCGGCCGGGCGGGCGGTTCGGCGCGCATGAAAAACTCAGTGCCAAACAGGCGCTTTTGCAGCCACTGCGGCAGGAAACCGCCAAAACCGGTGCCGCCCCCCTGGCTTTTGTGCTCAGCACTGGCCAGCCGCTTCGTCTCCCAGGTATCGATGATATTGATGCGGGCGTGAATCTGGTCTGAAGGCTGGCCAATCCTGGTCAGGTCGATGTCCTGGTTACGCCCCATCCTGGTGGGGTCCTGCCGTCGCAGCCGCATCAGGGGGATGAAGACCAGCTTAATCCAGCGGTTGGGCAGCACGGTGTAATAGAGACGCCCCGGCCGGTACGGGGCCGGGCCAATCTCCGGGTACTGGGCCGGGTCCCCGGCCGCGTGGAAAGCCGGCGTGGTAATCCGCCAACACATGATGTGGTCCGGGTGAAAATAGCCACCCGTCTCATCGTGGGTAATCACCACCTGGGGCTGCAACTCACGAATCAGGCGCACCACCCGGCCGGTAGCTTCATGCACGTCCGCGTTCACAAACGCCTCCGGGTGGTCATTGGCCGGATCGCCCACATAGCCGGAGTCCCGATACGCCAACTGGTGCAGCGTCCCCCCCAGAATGCGCACCGCCGCTTCAAGCTCCTTAGCCCGCACCGCGGCCAATTCGTCCCGCGCATGCTCAAAACCCTCGGCCACCGAGCCGGCCGCGCCGTCGGTGGCGATGGCAATATGCACGTCAACACCCTGGGCCGCATACCTGGCCAGGGTGCCGCCCGGCCCGAACGACTCATCATCGGGGTGGGCCAGAACTGCCAGCAGGGTTCGCTTGCGCTCAGTCGTCAAAGATTTCCTCGAAGGCGTCGTCCATGATCTCCAGGGCGGCGGCAATTTGCCCTTCGGTCACCACCAGCGGTGGCACCCAGCGAATGACGTTGCCAAAGGTGCCACAGGTCAGCAGCAGCAGGCCGCGCTCCAGGCACGCCTGTTGGATACGCCTGGCCAGGTCGGGGTCCGGCCCCCGGCCGGGGACACCAATCTCCAGCCCCACCATCAACCCCAGGCCGCGCACATCGCCAAAGAAAGGATACACCGCCTGCCGTTCGCGCAAACCAGCCATAAGCTGGGCACCGCGGGCCGTTGCGTTCTCCAGCAGCCCCTCCTCCAACAGCACCTCAATGGTGGCCACCGCCGCGGCGGCCGCCAGCGCGTTGCCGCCGTAGGTGCCGCCATGGCTGCCGGGCAGCCAGCGCTGCATCAGCGCCAGCGGCGCCGCAATGCCACTCATGGGCAGCCCCGAAGCCAGCCCCTTGGCCATCACCAGGATGTCGGGCCGCACCCCGAAATGCTCCAGGGCAAAGAACTTGCCCGTCCGCCCAAAGCCGGACTGCACCTCATCCAGCACCAGCAGGATGCCATGTTCATCGCACAGGGCGCGCAGGGCAGCCAGGAACCCGGCCGGGGGGACCACGTACCCCCCTTCACCCAACACCGGCTCAATGATGATAGCCGCCGTCTCTTGCGGCGCGGTCTGGCCATGCAGCAGCACATCCAGTTCACGCAGACAAAACTCGCTGGTGACCGCATCATCCCAGCCGTAGCGGTAGCTGTAGGGGAACGGCGCAACAAACACCCCGGCCGCCAGCGGCTGGTAACCCACGCGGTAAATGGTCTTGCTGGTCGTCATGGCCATGGTCTGGTTGGTGCGCCCATGAAAGGAGCCCTGAAAGACGATGAGGTTGGCCCGGCCGGTGGCCTGGCGGGCCAGCTTCACCGCCGCCTCCACCGCCTCCGCGCCGCTGTTGCTGAAGAAGAAGCCGTCCAGCTCCGGCGGCACCACTTGCCGCAGCGCGGCCACCAGGCGCAGCACGCTGGGGCTGTAGACGATGTTGGCCTGCCCATGCAGCAGCTTGCCGGCCTGCTCGCGGATGGCGGCCACCACGCGCGGGTGGCAGTGGCCGGTGTTGGTAACCCCGATGCCGCTGGTGAAGTCAAGATATTCGTTCCCGGCCGGGTCATACAAATAACAGCCCTCCGCCCGCTCCACCACAATGCTGGAGAGGTGCGTCCACACCGGAGACAAATGGTTCATCATCGTCGTATCATCGCTCATTGCTCGTCCTCAGGTCAGCCAGGTCATCAGATTGTCGGCTCATCAGATGGTCAGATCGGCAGTTGGCGGGATGAGCTGCTGGCCGGCATACCAACAGCGGGTTAACTGTGGTGGAAAGCCTGCATCATTGGCAGGAGGGGCACCAGCTTCACCGACGCCAGCGGATGGCGCGTGCCGGGCAGAACAAGCAGTTGCCCGGTGGGCACCACCCGGCTCAAGCGCAGCGCCTCCGGCAGCGGCACCAGCTCATCCCGGTCGCCCACACTCACCAGCACCGGAATCTGCACCCGCGTCACCATGCCTTCGGTCACGCCGCGCTCCGAGAGCAGCGCCACCAGGTCAGCCGCCTGGCGGGACAGCAGCCGCCAGCGGCTGCCATGCTCTTCAGCCAACTGGTTGGCAAACGACGGCACCTTTTCGGCCATGAGGTCCGGATTCAGCTGCTCGCGCATCTTCAGCACAGCATCCCGCGTCCAGTAGAACTTGGTGGCGTGCATCAACAGCGTGCGCACGCGGCGCGGCCGGTTCAGGTGGAGCATCAACCCCAGGTACCCCCCCAGGCTGTAGCCGGCCACGTGGACCGTGTTGACGCGCAGATGATCCAGCAGGCCAAGCAAGTCCTGCGCCATCTGCTCTGGCTGCAGCGTCGGCGCGTTGTTGCCCGAACGGCCATGGCCGCGCAAATCGGGCAGGATAACCCGAAAATCGGCGGCCAGCGGCGCCAGGAAAGGCCGCCACTGGCTGCTAATAGCCCCTAGCAAGCCGGGCAGCAGCAGCAGCGCTTCTTTGCCTGGCCCGTCCCCATGCAGCTCGTAGTTTATCTGTGTTCCGTCGTCTGCTGTCCACGTCGCCATCGCATACTCCTTGCAGTTGGTCAGATTATCAGCCGGCCGGGTTGGCAAATTGCTTGCCGGTCGGTCAGTCGTTATTGGCGGGCAGGCCATCCCCAGATTGGGCCACGGCGAAGCCAATGGCATGGGTATCCGTATGGGACAAACTAATGGCCCATTGAGTCAGGCCCAGGCCTTCGGCCAGGCGCCTGGCCCGGTCGTGGAGCACCAGCTCCGGCCGGCCGCGGGCATCACAAACCACTTCGATATCGGTCCAGTTGACGTCACCGATGCCGGTGCCTAGCGCCTTGGCCACCGCCTCTTTGACGGCAAAGCGGCCGGCCAGCCGGTCGGCCCGGCCGCGGCAGTAGGCCTGTTCCTGGGCGGTGAAAAAGCGCCGGTTAAAGCGCTCGCCGTGGCGAACCAGCGCCTTTTCCAACCGCTCAATTTCGATCATGTCCACGCCTACGGCCAGCATCTGGTCGCCTTCCCTACCCGGCCGGGGGCTATTCGTCCAGCGGCGGTCCAACAACGGCAATGGCCACCGCACTGCTGCTAAGGTATTTGCGGGCGGCGGCCTGCACCTGGTCCGGCGTCACGCTGTTCACCAGGTCAGGGAAGCGCTGTAGATAATCCAGGCCCAGCTCATACAGCTCAATATCGGCCAGCACGGTGGCCAATCCATCATTCGTCTCCAGGCTCACGGGCAAAGAGCCGGTACGGTAAGCCTGGGTATCGGCCAGCTCCCCGGCCGGGACCAACTCATCCCGCAGGCGGTCCACCTCGGCCAGAATGCTGGCCAGCGCCTGCTCCACCTTGTCCGGCGAGACGCCGGTGCTCACGTACCAGGGCGACGGTCCCAGGCCGCCCTGCATACGGCTGAAGGCATAATAGGCCAACCCCTGCTTCTCGCGCACGCTCTTGCCCAGGCGGCCCATCATGCCAAAAACGCCCAGGATGGTGTTGGCCACGCTGGCCGCCATGTAGTCGGGCGCGGCCCGGCGCGGGCCTGGCCAACCCAGCACAATATCCGACTGCGTTTTGTCGGGGATGGCATGGTAGAGGCGCTGCACGGCCCCCGGCCGGGGGGCATCAGGCGCCAGCGGTGGAGCCTGCCAGTTGGGGTTTGTCCAATCGCCAAAGGCGGCCTGCACCCGGGCCACACCATCCGCCGCCCGCACCGCCCCCACCAACACAATCACCATGCCCTGCGGCCCGTAATGCCGCCGGTGGAAAGCCACCAAATCGTCACGCTGCAGCGCCTGGATGGTATCAACGTAGCCCTGGGCGCTGTAGCCGTAGGGATGCTCGCCATAGAGCAGTTCACGGAACTTCAGGCCGGCCATCTGGCGCGTGTCATGCTCACGGATTTGCAGGCTGGTCAGAATTTCTCCCTGCACCTTCAGCAGTTCATCGGCCGGAAAGGTCGGCTCGCGCAAGGAGCCGGCCAGCAGCGCCAACGCCAGGTCCAGGTCTTCGGCCAGGCTGGTCGCCGAAAAATCAGTTGTGTGGCGGCCGCTGGCAAAATCAACCACTGCGCCCACTGACTCCAACACCTCATAAATCTCGTCGAAGCTGCGCTGGCTGGTACCGCGCAGCAGCATCTCCGCCGTGAAGTCGGCCAGGCCGGCGCGCGCCCGCCCTTCGGCCAGGCTGCCGGCGCGCACAAAGCCTTCAATTACCACCGATTCGGCGGCAAAATTCTCGTAAACCAGCACCGTAATGCCATTGGCCAGCTCCTGGCGATGAATGGTATTGGGCCCGGGGTAGGTTTTATGACGCATGTCATCTCTCCGTAGGGTGGTTCCGCTGCAGAAGCTGGAACCTGGTGATTTTATTCACTCTTACTCGTTAAGGCAATGAGCGGATTGGGGGACGCCCCGGCCGGGGCGCGGCGCACCACCAGCAAGGTCATATCGTCCCAGGGGGGCAAACCCTCGTTGTGGGCACGGACGGCGGCCAGAACCTGGTCCAGCGTCTCGGCCGCACCGGCCGCGGCCCGGCCGGCGGTCAGCAGCACATCGGCCAGGCGCTGCACGCCAAACTCGTTCAACTGGCTGTCCATGGCCTCAGTCACGCCATCCGTGTATAGCACCAGGCAGTCGCCCGGCTGCAGCAGAATGGAACCTTCCTCCAGGTGTACGCCGGCAACGACGCCCAGGGCAATGCCGGCGGCGTGCAGCCGCACCACGTCATCCTGGGCGGCGCGGTAGAGCAGGGGCGGGTTGTGGCCGGCGCTGGCATACACAAACTGGCCGGTTTCGGTATCCAGCACCCCATAGAACGCGGTCAGGAAGAGGTCAGTGCGGCTGTCGTTGAGGATGAAATCATTGGCCAGGGCCAGCGCTTCCGCCGGTTCACTGACGGTCAGGGCGATGTGGCGCAAGATGGTGCAGCTAAGGGCCATGAAAAGGGCCGCGGGCACGCCCTTGTCGGCCACGTCGGCCACCAGGATGCCCAGCGAAGGTAGGTTGTGCCGCCCCCGGCCGGGGGCGCGGTAAAAGTCGTAGAAGTCACCCCCCACCTGGCGGGCCGCGTCATAATGGGCGCAAAAATCCCAGCCCGGCACCAGCGGGCAGGCCGGCGGCAGCATACTCAACTGAATCTGCCGCCCCACGGTCAGCTCCTCGGCCAGGCGCTGCTGGTGCAGCTCTTCCTGGTGCAGCCGGGCCGTCTCCAGGGCGATAGCCGCCTGGTTGGCCATCACCTGCAAGAAACGCACTTCGTCGGCCGTTAGCTGGCGCGGCTGCCGGGAATCGACCACCAGGCTGCCAATAGACTGCCCTTCGGCCACCAGTGGCACAATGGCCGCGCTGAAGAACTGCTCGGCCACCAGCCACTCACGGGTCCAGGGCAGGGTGTTAAGCGCGTGAGCGTTGAGGTGCACCAGGGGCTGCTGGGTTTGCATGGCCCGGCCGGATCCGCTGGCGTCCCCGGCCGGGACGCGCCGCCGCGCCGCCACCGGGTCCTGAAACCAACCGCTGGCCGCCACAAAATGCAAGAAGCCGGGATCGTCCCGGTCTTGCAGCAGCACGGCGCAGGCATCCATATTCAGCAGCCGGCGCACCTCGGTCACCAGAAAATCAAGCATCGCCGGCAGATCACGCCGGCTGAGCAGTTGATTGGTGAAATCCAGCAGCGCCCGCTGCTCCGGGATCCGCTGCTCCTGCACCAGTTCGTACAGCCGCGCCCGTTCCAGGGCCGCTCCCATCTGGCTGGCCACGTTGGCCAGCAGGGCCAGTGTGCGCGCATCAAAATTAGCCCGCTCCGGCCCGGCCACATTGAGGATGCCCAGCAGGCGCTCGCCAGAGCGCAGCGGCAGCGACGCATGGAACTGCGGCTCCCCGTTGGCCCCGGCCAGCCGGCTGCATTCTAGCACCTCAAGGACAGGCGTTAGCTGCCCCGGCCGGAACAATCTCTGGCAGTCGCACTCCGGCTGCCAGGCAGCCTCGTCCAGCAGTGCCGGCGGCAATTGATGATGCGCTGCCAGCACAAACCCGCCGCCGGGGCCGCCCGGCGGACCACTGCCGGCAGGTTCTTGCAGAAGAATCCAGCCGGTTTGCAGCCCCACCAGGGCCACCAGGCGCGGCAGCACCAGTGGCAGCATCGCCCGGACATCGACCGCCTGGTTCAGGCTGGCGACAAGCTCATTCAGCGTCTGCAAATCGTACGTCAGAGAACTCTTGACCAGATCCATCCCGCTCCTGCAAATCTGCCTCAAAGGCGTCTAGCTTGGCTTCTTCACCCAGGACCACCATCACGTCACCACGGTGCATCGGCTGGGACGAAGGTGGCTCCAGCCGCACCTGCTGCTGCAGCCGGCCATTTTGCGTGCGCTGCTCCACCACGCCAATCACATTCAGGCCGAAGCGTTTGCGCACGTCCATCTCGATCAGCGTCCGGCCATCCCAATGGGGGGGCACAATGAAGCGGCGCACGCCATAGCCGGGCAAAATCTGGCGGCGCTCCACCCTCTCGCGCTGCGAACGGTAGATAGTTCCCTCGTGGGCCAGAATGGAGGCGGCCACCAGGGCAATGAGCGCCGGCACCATGTAGCTGGCGCCAAAAACCTCCACCGCAAACAGGATGGCCGCCAGGGGCACATTCACAATGGAGACCAGGCTGGCCGTCATGGCCGGCACAATTAGCGCCATGGGCGGAAACTGGCCCAGCATGTCGGCCATCCCGGCCGCGACCATCGTGCCAAAAAAGACGGACGGCACCAGCAGCCCGGCCGAGCCGCCCGACTCGATGGTAGCCAGAGTGGCCAGCATCTTGCCCACCAGGGCCAGCATCGCCACCTTCCAGCTAAGCTCGCCCAACAGCGCGGCATCGATCCCGGCCTCGCCGGTGCCCAAGACGAGGTCCAGGCCATATTCGTGCCCGGTCAGGTAGACCACGGCCAGGGCGATCAGCCCGGTGAGCAGGGCGCCGGCCACGTGGCGCATCCACAAATGCGGCATGAAGCGCCGAAACCCGTGCGAGGCCACATCACGCAGGCGGCGAAAGGAGAGGGCCACCAGGGAGATGATGAAGGCCATCAAGACCACCGAGAGGTAGTAGACGAGGGTGTTTGGCGGCACAATGCGCTCCGCCACGTGAAAGACGGACGGCGGCCCGTGGCCAACAATCTCACTCAAGAAGAAGGCGATGAGGGAGGGGATGAGCGAGTAGACGAGCTTGCTGATGAGCGGCCGGCGGCGATACATCACTTCGGTGGCGAAGAAAGCGGCGGCGAAGGGCGCGCCTAGCAAGGTAGAAACAGCCGCCGCGATGCCGCCTAACTGTGCCGTCTGCAAATCGTCGGGGTCGGTAGACTGCCACCAGCGCCAGACCCAGTTCACCGGTTCCAGCGTCTCTTTGGCGCGGGAGATGGTGCGCCGCGGCTTAAACAATCCGGCCGAGACGCTCTCGCCAATGAGGGTGACGCTGGCTTCCAGGCCGCCGCTGCCGCCGCTGCCCAGGGTAGCCAGGGTGGCGCCAAATTTGCGCAGAGCCAGGCTGAAGGTGGGCAGTTCCCAGCGCACGTCGACGCCCTCCTTGCCTAGCAGTGCCTGTTCCAGGGTAGGTTCGGAGGTGTAGTAGAGGGCGATGGCCCGCTCCAGGCCATCCCCTTCCACGTCGACCAGGGGATGGATGTGGCCGGTGTTGTCACGGTAATGGATGGTGCTGGTGCCATGCTTGACGAAGAGCATCATGAGCAGCGCGCCCAGCACCAGGGGCAGCAGGATGACAAAGAGGCTGGCGCTGCTTTCGACGCGGGGCAGGATGAGTTCGTCGAACAGCCAGTGGACCGAGACTTTGAGGCTGTAGACGATGGCCCAGACGACGACGCCGATAATGATGGAGCGCAGCACCAGCCGCCGTTCCTGGGCGTCGAAGTAGTTGGAGAAATGTTTTAGCAGCGGGATGTGGCGCAGCTTGTGTTCGAGGTTATCAGGCATGATCCGGGTGGTTTACTGCCCGCTGCCGTTGGCCGGCAGCCCGGCCGGGACATACAGTCCCACGGTGCGGTTCTCCGGCCGCAAGTAGTGCCGGCGCACGCGTTCCACGTCGTCCAGGGTGACTGCGTCCAGGCGGGCCAGCGCCTGTTCAAACCAGGTGTGGTCGCCAGCCACCATCTCCGACATGCCGATCATCTGGGCCTGCCCGGTGACACTCTCGCTGGCAAAGACCAGCTCGGCGCGGGCGCGTTTGCGCGCTTTGGCCAGTTCGTCCTCGCGGATGGGGTCTTTGACCAGGCGGGCAAGTTCTGCCTCCAGGGCGGCCTCAATCTCGGCCAGTTCCCGGCCGGGGCGGGCCACGGCGCTGATGCTGTAGAGGTAGGGGTCGATGGTGGGCACCACGTTGCCGCGCGCGCTGGCGGCCAGTTCGGTGGCGACCAGTGCCTTGTAGAGCCGCGAGCTTTTGTTGGAGCCGGAGCCGGCGAAGAGGCCCAGGCTGCTGCCGCCGGCAAAGGCGGCGTTGAGCAGCACCAGTGGGTAGAAATCGGGGTGGGTGGCTTCTGGGGCGCGGTAGGCGTAGACCAGGTAGGCGGTGCTGCCGGGACCGTGCACGGTGATGCGCCGTTCGCCGCGCTGGGGGGGTTCGCTGCGGGTGATGGGCGGGAGAGGCTCCCCGGCCGGGTGGCTGCCAAAGAGGGCCTCAATCCGGGCCAGCATCTCGTCGGGTACAAAATCGCCCACAGCCACGACGACGGCATTGTTGGGCGCGTAATGGCGCTGGTAATGGCCATAGAGGTCGTCGCGCGTCATCTGCTCCAGGTCGACCTCGTCACCAATCACCTCGTGGTGGTAGGGATGCACGCGGAAGGCGGCCGATTGCAGCTCTTCTTGCAGATTGAAGAGCGGCTCGTTTTCGTACATGTGCCGTTCGGAGATGATGACGGTGCGCTCTGAGGCGACCTCCGCTTCGGTCATGATGGCGTTGGCCATGCGGTCCGCTTCCAGGCGCAGGGCCAGGTCGATGCGGTCGGCGGGCATGGTCTCGAAGTAGGCGGTGAAGTCGATCCAGGTGAAGGCGTTCCAGCGACCCCCTTCACGGGAAACCGCGGCGTCTAGTGTCCCGGCCGGGAATTGGGGCGATCCCTTGAACATCATGTGCTCCACCCAGTGCGAGGCCCCGGTGAGGCCGGGAATTTCGTTCCGGCTGCCCACGCGGTACCAGACCCAAAAGCTGGTTACCGGCGCATGGTGCATTTCTTTCAGGATAACCGTCAGTCCATTGGCCAGTGTTGTCTTTAGCACAGAGGTAGCCATTGTTTACTCCAGAAGCGTATTGCGTGATGTGTCGTCCGATGGCGGACGAGGGGGATTATAGCCTAAATGGGGGGCAGGGTATAGGTGAGCGGGAGGTTCGCTTGCCGCGCCGGCTGCTTACCGCTAGACTTCAGCCCCATGGAACCGGTCATTGAAACACGGCATCTAACCAAGCGCTTTGAACAACCGCAGGGACTGCGCCGCCTGGCCAGCGTCCGGCCTATCACGGCGGTGCAGGATGTTTCGCTGACCGTGGAAGCGGGGGAGCTGTTTGGCCTGCTGGGGCCTAACGGCGCGGGCAAGACCACGCTGGTGAAGATGCTGAGCACGCTGATTTTGCCCACCAGCGGCGAGGCGCGCATTGCCGGTTTCTCGCTGGCGCAGCCGGGGGCAATTCGCGCCGCGGTGGGGCTGGTGGTGGCGGATGAACGCAGTTTTTACTGGCGGCTGAGCGGCCGGCAGAATTTGCTCTTTTTTGCGGCGATGTACCGCCTGTTCGGCCGGGAGGCGCAGCGCAGGGTGGATGAGGTGCTGGCCGCGGTGGACATGGTCGACCGGGCGGATGGGCGTTTTAGTAACTACTCCACGGGGATGAAGCAGCGGTTGGCCATTGCCCGCAGTCTGCTGCACCGGCCGGGGCTGTTGTTCCTGGATGAGCCAAGCCGCAGCCTGGACCCGGTGGCCACGCAGCGGCTGCACGGGCTGATTCGCAGCTTGATTGAGCGGCAAAAAGTAACGATTTTCCTGATCACTCATGACCTGGTAGAGGCGGAGAAGCTGTGCCAGCGGGTGGCGGTGATGTACCAGGGCCAGGTGCAGGTGGTGGGCCGGCCGGTGGAGCTGCGCCAGCAGTTGGCCAGGCAGATCCGCTACGTGGTACGGGTGGACCAGGCGCCGCCAGACCCCGGCCGGGTACTGCCACAGCTCCTACCCGACCTGGTGATGGAACCCGGCCGGGGTGACCTGCTGCTAAAATTCCGCGCCAGCGAGACCGATGGCAGCCTAAACCGCGTGTTAGACCTGCTGCGTGAGCAGCAAGTCCACATCTACAGCATTGAGGGCGCGCCCCCCAGCCTGGAAGAAGTATTCACCCATTTCACTGGCGGCAGCGACGCTCCCCCGCACCCACAGGAAACCAGCCAACCATGATGCTGCGCCAGATTTGGGCCTTTCTCCTCCGCGACTACCAGACCGAGGTCAGCTACCGGCTCTCCTTCCTGATGAGCTTTGTGGGCGTCTTTTTCAGCTCCTTCGTCTTCTACTTCATCTCCCAACTGCTGGGCGACAGCGTCTCCCCCATCCTGGCCGCGTACGGCGGGGACTACTTCTCCTTCGTCATCATCGGCATCGCCTTTGGCGGCTATTTTGGCCTGGGGCTAAACGGCTTTGCCCGCGCCCTGCGTCAGGCGCAAACTACCGGCACCCTGGAGGCGTTGATGATGACCCCCACTTCGGTATCTGGCATCATCATTGGCTCGGCGGCCTGGAGTTATGCCTTCACCACGTTTCGCGTGCTCATCTACCTGCTGCTGGGGACGGTCATTCTGGGGCTGCGCTTCACCTCGGCCAACTACCTGGCCGCGCTGGTGGCCCTGGTGCTGTCCATCGTCTCCTTTGCCAGCATCGGCATCATCGCCGCCAGCGTCATCATGATTATCAAGCGCGGCGATCCGGTGACCGGGTTATTTGGCAGCATGGCTAACCTGGTGGGCGGCATCTACTACCCGGTGGAGATTTTGCCGGGCTGGCTGCAGAGCATTGCCAATCTGCTGCCCATCACCTACGCGCTGCGGGCGATGCGGCTGGCGCTGCTGACCGGCGCAAGCTGGTCGGCGCTGGCCCCGGATTTGCTGGCGCTGCTGCTGTTTTGCGTATTGCTGTTTCCGCTGTCGTTGGTGGCGTTTCGCTATGCGGTGGAGCGCGCCCGGAAAGAGGGGTCGCTGGCGCATTATTAGGGGGTGGGCGGCGGAAGCCTCCCCACACCAGGAACAGGGTGGGAAGGCTCCAGCCGCGGTCTGGCGTGGTTTAGTTGGTGGCCTGTTTGGCTATGGTGCTTTGCTGGCCATTGTGGGAGGCGGCTTCCCCGGCCGGGGGTGGCTTCAGCAGCGTCCCCCCCACCGGCAGATACTCATACCCCCGCGACACCAGGTCCCGGTAATCCGGCAGCATGCGCCGCCCATCCATAATCAGGTAAGGGGGCTGCACCGTGTTGGCAATCGTCGTCGCCAGGCCGCGGAACTCCTCCCAGTCCGTTGAAATATAGACCGCGTCGCTGCCTTGCAGCGCCGCACGCGCCGTATCGTGGTAGGTAATGCGCTCAAACAGGTGATTCTTGTCCGGGCTAAACCAGTAGTTCTGCGCGTCATGCATGGCCAGCGGGTCATAAGCGCGGATCTCCGTCACGCCGCGCGCCAGCAGCGATTCCACCACCTTCAGGGCCGCCGAATCGCGCATGTCGTTGGTGCGCTTCTTGAAAGCCAGCCCCATCAGGGCCACTTTCTTGTGGTTAAAGTTGAAGCCCGCTTCATACACCGCCCGGTCCACCAGGTAGGTCTTCTGGTACTCATTGATGTTGTACACCGCCTGCAGCAGGTCGGTGGAGCGCCCGGCGCGGTTGAGCTGGTAGATCAGCGACTGGATATCCTTACCAAAACAACTACCGCCCGCCCCATTGCTCACGTAGGAACCCCAGGTGCTGATACGGTCGTCGGAAGTCACGCCGATCTTCAGGTCTTCCATGCGGATGTTGGCGTTGGTCTCCCCCAGCCGCGCGCCCACGCCGTTCCAGAAGGAGATGTAGGTGAGCAGCAGCGTGTTGGCCATGTACTTGATGGCTTCGGCCGTTTCCGGCGTGGTTTCCAGGTAACGAATGCGCACATGGTTCACAAACTGGGAATAGACCCGGCGCAAAATCTCGAAGTCGGCCTGCGTGTCTGCCCCAATTACCACCCGGTCCGGCCGGCGCGAGCCGTCTACCGCATTACCCTGGGCCAGGAACTCCGGGTTCGAGGCCACGCCGAAATTCTCCACGCCATGCTCGGTCATGATTTGCTGCAGCAGCCGGGCGGTGCCAATGGGCACGGTGCTCTTGTTCACCAATACCACGCGGTTCTTCTGCTTGCGTTGGGCCAGCAGATCGGCCAGCCCATGGGCGGCGTTCATGTACATGCTCAGGTCGGTGGAGCCATCCCGTTTGGGCGGCGTGGGCAGGCAGAGGAAGATGAGGTCGGTGCCTTCTATCACCTGCGAAAGGTCGGTGGTGAAGAAGAGGTAACGATCCATTGTCTCTTCAATAATCGCGGCCAGGCCCGGCTCGTTAACATAACGCTCAATCTCGTCGCGATCGCCGGTCTGGTAAGCGGCAATGCGGGCCTCGTCGATATCGTTGGCGTAGACCTCGTGCCCGTACTCCGAGAGAACGGCGGCGTGGGGCAGGCCAACAAATCCAGTTCCAACAACAACAACTTTCATGGGAAACTCCTTAACTGTTTGAAATCGTCGCCAGCATGTCGCGGGCTACGTCCCGGCCGGTGGCCACGGCAAAGTTCGTGCCGCGGTCCCAGGGGTACACCTGGCTCATGCTGGCAAAATAGAGATTGCGAAGGGGGGTTTGCCGGGCGGGAATGTGCCGGGCATGATCAACTTCGGGTACCGGTTGGGCGTAGGGAGCGCGGAAGAGCCAGCTCTGGCGCACCCAATCGGGGCGGAAAGAGGGGTTGATGCGGGCTAAGTGGCTGACGAACAACTGCGCCAGGTCAGCCTGGGACATGCTCATGTAGGGGTGGTCGGGCAGCACGTAGTCGCCACAGTAGAGGATGTGGTCGCCACCGTAGTGGGCGCGATCGATGTAGTTGGTGTGCTCGACGACGGCCAGGAAGGGGAAGTCGTTTTGGCTTTTGTCGGGCGTCCCGGCCGGGATGTTCAGCCAATAAGTATTCGATTCCGCCATCAGAGAGTGGCGCAGGGCAAAGGTCATGACCACCGCGGCCATACTCTTCAGCCGCGTCAACTGCCCCAGGTAATCCGGCGGCAGCGCGGGCGCCATGCGGCGCAGCAGGCCCGGCGACACCGTCACCAGGCATTGGTCATACAACGTCTGCCGGCCGCCGGCGGTCAGGGCCAGTTGGCCATTTGCCTGCGGCGCAATTGCCTGCACCGGGCTATCCAGCCAGATCTGCCCCCCGCGCTGCTGCACCGCCGCCGTCAGCGTGTCCACAAACATCTGGAAGCCGCCGGTGAAATAGCCCAGGCGGGTGCTGCGCACCTTCAGCCGCGCCCACATCCAGGCCATGTTGGCCTGCTGGTAGTAGGGGCCAAACTTGCCAATGAGCAGCGGCCGCCAGGTCATTTCGTAGATTTTGTCACCGTACCAGCGGCGCAGCCAGGCATCGGCGGTGCTTTGCTCCAGCCGCCGCCAGGGGCTGGTGAAACGCAGGTAGGCGCTCACCAGGCCAAAGCGCGCCGTGTCCACCAGGTTGAAGCCGGGAAACTTGAACCAGGCGATGGGCGAATCAAAATGCTCGATGCGGTTGTTGTAGATGACGGAGGTCACCGGCCGGGGCCAGAATACCTTGTCCGCAATGCCCAGTTCCGCCACCAGCCCCAGGATAGCCTTATCCGACTTGAACAGGTGGTGATAGAACTTTTCCAGCGGCCATTCCCAGTTACCGGCCTGGAAGCCGGTGGCCAGCCCGCCCGTTTGCGAACCTGCTTCATACAGGGTCACCTCGTGGCCGGCCGCCAGAAGGTCATAAGCGGCGCTCAGCCCGGCCAGGCCGGCCCCAACGATGCCAATCTTCATGCCGCCGCCTCTCCTTCGGCCATTTTCGCCGCCCGGTCAAAATCGGACCAGCGCAGCCCTTCGCGCAGCATGTAGTAGGCGCCCAGTAGGGTGATGGGCAGCCACAGGGCGGCGTGCAAGACCAGCGTATAGGCGGCGGCCAGCCCGCTTTCCACGCCGTAGAGGGTCAGGATGGCGATGCCCGGCGCGTCGAAGGTGCCCACGTAGCCGGGCGCAGAGGGCAGGGTGGTGGCCAGGTTGACGACGCCGTTCATCAGCATGAGGGCGAAGAAGCTGACTTCGAAATTGAAGGCGTGCATCACAAACCAGTATTTGATGGTCTCCAGCAGCCAGATGATGATGGAGGTGAAGAAGATCATGAGCACGTTGCGGAAGCTGCGCAGCGATTCCAGGCCGTCGAGGAAGCGGCGGGTGATATCGAGGAGGGTGGGGCGTACCCGGCCGGGGAGAAAGCGATCCGCCCCCCAGGCCACCAGCCGGTAGGCCCGCTCTGGCATGGCCGCCAGGGCAAAGAAGACCAGCAGCGCGCCAAAGAAGGCCAGGCTGGCCAGGATCACCAACTGCCGGATACGCTCGCTGGGAATGGGGGCGAGCGGCAGGGCCACAAAGACAAAGACCAGCATCACCAGGCCGTCAAACACCCGCTCCACAATCACCGTGGCGATGCTGGCGCTCATGGGAATCTCTTCGCGCCGCCGCAGCACATAAGAACGCAGCAGCTCGCCGGCGCGAAAAGGGTAGACGTTGTTGCCCATGTAGCCAATGACCACCACCGGGAAAAGACGCCTGACCGGCACGTGCTTCAGCGGCCGCAGCATATAGTCCCAGCGCCAGGTTCTGGCCCACACGGCGACAAAATAGACGGCCACGCTGGGGATCAACCACCAGTAGTTGCCCTGGCGCATGGCTGAGGCCACTTCGTCCAGCTTCAGGCCGCGCAGCGCGACCCACAAAAAAACGGCACTCACCAGAATGCCTACCCACAATTGCCAACGTTTCAACGGTATTTCCTTGGCGCTAGTTAGCTACCCGGCCGGGCTGCTGCCTGCCAGGTCCTTGCTTCAGGCATATACACGCCCGCCCGACCAAACACGCAATTGTATCATAACCCCCCCACAGACCAATTGGGCTTGCAAACTTTGGGGCTTGCTCTATAATGTTGGGCGTTCGGGGCGTGGCGCAGCTTGGTAGCGCGCACCGTTCGGGTCGGTGAGGTCGTGGGTTCGAATCCCGCCGCCCCGACAGAAGGGTCATATCGCAATGATATGGCCCTTTTTTATTGCCTTCATAGCACCGAATAATGGTTGCAATTCCTTCAGTATCTCCTGAGGATATGCACCATCAGCGATGAGCCAGAGCCATTAGCGTCACTGATCAAGCTGCACCAATTAGCCATCCACCAGGGAGACGGAGAGGAACGGCCGTATCCCGCTTGGTCACAAATTATTCGGCGAAAGGCAAGAAGTTAGAACATCAAACTGGATAGAGTCATCGCACCTATTGTGCAATAATGGTTCCACAAAAACGTTGCAACAACTAACGATTTCTCTCATAATTACGATTATGCGCTGGCAACAATTGCAACATGCAGTCCAAGATCAGTTCCTGTTTGAAACGTCATTACTTCTGACGGGTGATGTAACGCGCCATCAAGCACAACGACAATTGAGTGAATGGACGCAGGCACAGAAAGTTATCCAATTGCGGCGTGGCATTTATGCCTTTCCGGACCAGAACCCGCATCCGTTTATCGTAGCTAACCATCTCGTACCCGGTTCCTATGTGAGCCTACAAATGGCACTGGCTTACTATCACCTCATTCCAGAGCATGTTGCCTTAGTCACTAGTGTTACAACCCAACGACCGGGCCAGTACGAGAACAAATTCGGCCGTTTTACCTATCGACATATCAATCCATCTTTATTCTTTGGCATTGAGTACCGTCTTCTGGTCAACGACGAATATGCCTACGTAGCTGCGCCGGAAAAAGCCTTGCTTGATCTCATTCATTTCCGGCCTCAGGGAGATTCAAGAGAATATATCGAATCCTTGCGTCTACAGCATCTCGAGATTCTCGATCTTGAGCAGCTTCATCGTTTTGCCGAACGCGCAAACAAACCCAAACTGAAACGCGCTGCCAGTGTGATTGAAGCAATTGCTCAACGCGAAGCTGAAGAATACGAGCCATTATGAAAGCCTATTTGCGAACACTCATCGCACCTGCCCAAACCAAACTTGTGGCGATCCATCTTGTCCGTGAATATTTGCAGGCGCGTATCTTGCAGAGTTTGCAGCGGGCCGGCGCCATGCAGACGCTGGCCTTTCATGGTGGTACAAGTTTGCGTTTTCTCTACGCTATTCCCCGCTACTCTGAAGACCTTGATTTTGCTCTGGAACTACATCCAGAAGCATACGATTTTCGCGCCTATTTGCAGCAAATCGTGCGTGACTTTTCCGCCGAGGCCTATAAGGTGGACATCAAGTTGAACGAGAAGCAGGTTGTTCACAAAGCTTTTGTGCGTTTTCGTGGATTGATTCACGAACTTGGCCTATCGGGACATGCCGAAGAGGTCCTGGCAATCAAAATCGAGGTGGATACGAATCCGCCATCACAGGCCGGTTTGATGACGACGCCGTTGCACAAGTATGTGCCCCTCAATTTGCAGCATCATGATCCGGCAACACTTTTGGCTGGCAAACTCAGCGCTATCTTGCAGCGTGACTATACCAAAGGGCGGGACATTTATGATTTATGGTGGTATTTGAAGCAGCCAAACTGGCCTGAACCCAACCTGGCATATCTTAATCGGTGTTTGCAGCAGGGTGGGTGGATTAGTGACCCGCTGACGCCAGCCAATTGGAGAATGATTGTACGGGAACCGATATTACCTTTGAAGTGGTCGCTGGTGATGGAAGATGTTGGTTCGTTTATTATTGACTCGAAGGAGCGCGCCGATTTTAGAAAAGAGCAGTTGTTGACTCTGCTGGATTGAGGAGGAGGATGAGGGCGCCATCATGAAACAACTATGATGACCCCCAAAAACTGGTTCATGCGCAATTTGTGTGATCGCGTCGTTTCCAACAGCTGCATGACCATGAGAATTCCTCCTCAGGCAAACTGAGGTCGTGGGTTCGAATCCCGCCGCCCCGACAGATGTGAAGAAGCGGCCGTTTCTCAGCAGAGGAACGGCCGTTTTAGTTACCAACCCCCTCTCCAGAAATTTCCCAGGCGCATAATTAGAGTATAATAACCTCGTGAGGGGCTTTGTCATCCCATGCCGGTAGTACGCAACCGATGCGTGCCCGACAGGTTCCTCACCTGAGCAGTCTCTTTACCAGTCACCCACGCGGGCCAGCCCCCGGCCGGGTAGCCCAGTTACAGCGGGAGGAACACGGGTGCAATACGAAGATTTCGACATCAGCATTGAAGCGGTCGCCGGCCGCACCTATCAGGTGGTCGTTCTCCACTCCCCGGCCGGGGAAGCCCGGGAGATGGTCGATTTCCCCTTCGACGACCTCAAACTCAAGCTGCAATTGAGCCAGCTAGAAAACGCCCTGCTCAAATCCAGCGGCCGGAGCCGCCGCGAGCCATCCAAGACCGAACAGCCCGTGCTGGCCTTTGGCCAGGCCCTCTTTGAGTTCCTGATGCACGGCGAGGTGGGGCGGCGCTACGCCGTCAGCTACGACCGCTGCCAGCAGGCGGGCAAGGGACTGCGGCTGAAACTGCGCATTCAGGACCCCCTGCTGGCCGCCCTGCCGTGGGAGTTCCTCTACGACCAGCGCTTCGACCACTACCTGGTCCTCTCCCAGCGCACGCCGCTGCTGCGCTATCTTGACCTGCCCCGGCCGCTGCGTCCCCTGCACGTCACGCCGCCGCTGCGCATGTTGGGCATGGTCGCCAGCCCCAACAACCTGCCCCGCCTGGACGTGGCCGTTGAAAAAGCGCGAGTCGAGGAAGCGCTGCGCGACCTGCGCGCCGGCGGACTGGTCGAATTGACCTGGTTGGAGGGGCAGGGCTGGCGTGATTTGCAGCGGGCCATGCGCCGTGGCCCATGGCATCTCTTCCACTTCATCGGGCATGGGGGCTTCGACAAGGGCCAGCAAGAGGGCTACCTGGTCTTTGCCGACCGCCAGGGAGAAGCCGCGCGGATGAGCGCCACCAACCTGGCGCGGCTGCTGGGCGACCACAACCCGCTGCGCGTCGTCCTGCTCAATTCGTGCGAAGGCGGGCAGAGCAGCGGTGACGTCTTCTCCAGCACGGCGTCGACGCTGGTCCGCAGTGGCATCCCCTGTGTGGTGGCCATGCAGTATGAAATCACCGACGCCGCCGCCGTCGAGTTTGCGCGCACCTTCTATGAAAGCCTGGCCGACGGCCTGCCCACCGAAACAGCCGTGAGCGACGCCCGCAAGAGTATCACCTTCAGCCGGCAAAACTCCCTGGAGTGGGGCACGCCGGTCATCTTTACCCACGCCCCCGACGGAGTGCTGTTTACCCTGGCGGAGGCGGTGGCGGCGACGTCGCCGCCAGAAAGCACAGCGTCGGGCACGCCGCCATCCCGGCCGGATGCTGGCCAACACCCACGCGGCCCTCGTCCGAAACTGCCCTGGCGCTTGAATGCCCGCGGCCTTCCGCTGATTGAATCCTGGGAGCAGCTGCAGGACGTGGCGGAACTGCCGCCGCGCATCGTCTGGGTTAGAGACCAGAAGGAAATGGCCCTGATTCCCGCTGGCCCGTTTACGATGGGGACAAAGGAAGAAGATGCACGCAAGCTCAGTGAGTGGCTACCACTCCAGGCCCTGCTTGCTGAAACGCCGCAGCGAACGGTGCTGTTGCCCGATTATTACATGGACGTCACACCAGTGACACATGCTGAGTATGCTCGCTTCATAGCCGCGAATCCGGACCATCCGGTCCCAATGGGGACGCAGCCACTGTCGCTGCCCTATGCTTGGGACGAAAAACGGCGGCAGCCTCCGGAAGCCGTGCGCCACCATCCGGTAGTGTTGGTAGATTGGCACAGCGCAGCGGCCTATGCGCAGTGGGCGGGCAAAGGATTGCCTTCGGAAGAGCAGTGGGAGAAAGCTGCCCGCGGCAGCGACGGTCGTCTTTATCCCTGGGGCGACCAGTGGGATTGGCAGCGTTGCAACAGCGCCGAGAGGCATCATGGAGGAGATTTCAAGAATATTCAGGAATGGTGGGCTTGGTGGAACCCTATTAAGGACGCCAAGGAATCGCCAGGCGTCTTTACTTCAGCAGTTGGTGCCTATCCTTCAGGTGCATCGCCTTATGGCTTGTTGGACATGAGCGGCAACGTCTGGGAATGGTGTGATGCCTGGTATGACGCCTATCCTGGGTCTTCCGCACAGCACGACGATTTTGGTCGCAAAAAACGCGCGGTGCGGGGCGGCTCGTGGTACAACCTCCGTTACTACGCGCGCTGCGCCGACCGCTACAGGCTCGCGCCCGACGACGGGGACTACAATGTCGGGTTCCGGTGCGCGAGCACTGCTTTCTGAAATGCTGGTTACTGGCATGCTGTTTTCTGCTTTTTCCTGCTTTTCTGTGGGGGGTGTGGGTGGCTTCCCCCTACCACTGCCCGCGAAGCGGGTCGCGGCAAAATCGTTCGTTGGGCGTCCTGCACTGGCATGTGGGCCGATGCAGGGTTGTGAGGCAAGCGGCAAGGTAGACCCATGGAATATCAGGACTTTGAGCTTGAACTGAACACCCAGGCCAACGGCGCCCACCGGGTGAGTGTTATCACCTCCCCGGCCGGGGAAGCCCGCCAACCAATCACCCTGGACCTGGACGACGCGGCCCTGCGGGCGCAGTTGGCACAAATAGAGCAGACGCTGCGCTACCGGGCAAACGTAACCGCAGAGCAACAGCGGGCCAATCTGGCGGCCGTGAAGGCCTTTGGCGGCGGCCTGTTCGACGCCCTGCTGAACGACAACCTGAAAAGCCTCTACGACCAGAGCCGCCTCATCACCCGGCAGCGCAGCCAGGGGCTGCGGCTGAAACTGCGGGTCCAATCCCCCCTGCTGGCCACCCTGCCCTGGGAACTGCTGTACGACGCGCGCTTCGATGCCTTTCTCTGCACCTCGCGCCAGCTCTCGATTGTGCGCTATGTGGCCCTGCCCCGGCCGGTGCAGTTGCTGGCCACCAGGCCGCCGCTCAATATCCTGGGCATCGTCTCCGCACCCAAAAACCTGCCCCCGCTGGCGGTGGACCGTGAGAAGCAGCAGCTAGAAGAAGCCCTCAGGCCGCTGCTGGCCAACGGCCTGGCCACCCTGACCTGGCTGGCCCAACCCAACTGGCGCGCCTTGCTGCGCGCCATGCGCCAGGGTCCGTGGCACGTGCTGCACTACGTTGGGCACAGCGGCTTCGACAAAGCCACCGACGATGGCTACCTGAGCCTGGAAGACAAAGACGGCAAGGAGGAACGGCTGACCGCCGGCCAACTGGGCACGCTGCTGGCCGACCACGGCGCGCTGCGGCTGGTGGTCCTAAATTCCTGCCAGGGGGCACGCATTGGCCAGGACATCTACGCCAGCACGGCCACCACCCTGGTGCAGCGCGGCATCCCGGCGGTGATCGGCATGCAGTATGACATCAGTGACAACGCCGCGCTGGAGTTCGCCCTGACCTTCTACGAGACGCTGGCGGAGAATGTGCCCATCGAGACGGCCCTGGCCGAGGCCCGCAAAGCCATCAGCCTGGGCGTCGATGAGTCGGCCGAATGGGGGACGGCGGTCTTTTATACCCACGCCCCGCAGAGCATCCTTTTTGACATGCAAACCACGCCGCCCGTTGTCGATACGCAGCCATTGGCGCACCTGGCGGAAAGCACGGCGCGTTCCTACGCCGGCGTGGAGCAGATCGACCAGCTCGTCAGCACCGTCCGCCACCTCACCCCCAAGCTGCAAAAGCTGCCCGATCCGGCCGCTTACCAGGCCCTCGGGGCCGCCTTCAAGGAAGTTACCGACACGTGGCAGGTCACCGAGCAGGCATTTGAACAGGTGTGGCAGTTATACGACGTGGTAGGCGATCTTGGGCGACTGTCCAAACAACTGCTGGGCATTACCAACTACAAGCTGCAGGGCAAAGTTGACAAGGGACGCGGCCACTGCCACAAAATCGTGGACATCTACCAGTCAGAGATTCGGGACTGGGTCTATGCCAACGGCGAATTGAGCGCCACCGAGAAGGAGGCCATCGACCAGGTCTTTCTGGTCCTGGGGCGGGCTGATGATGACGTGTTCTACGCCATGGTGCGGGTTGCGGCCCAGATTGAAGCGACGGCCGACCAGCTTCTAGGGTTGGTGGAAGATGACCGCGCCGACGAAGCACGCACCGTGGCCAAAGAACTGCGCCGCACGCTCAGCCCACTGCGCACGGCGGTCAATCGCTCGCTGGTGGTGGTAGAACAGCTCCAGGCTGAGTTTGCCGGTCTGGAACAGGCCGGCCAGGCCGCGAACCTACAAGGAGACAACCCCATGGATCAGCCAACGATGTCCAGGATAGCCCTCTATGATCTGATTGAGTCGCGGCACAACGATTCCGAGCTGCGGCAACTTTGCTTCCGCATGGGCGTGAACTACGAGGATTTGGGCGGCACCGGCCGGGCGGACAAGATACGGGAGCTGGTGATGTATTGCGAGCGCCATGTTCTCACCGCCCAATTGCAGCAGCAGGCGCTGGCGCAGCAGCCCCCACGACCGGCCGGGGACACAGCAGCGGTAGAGGCCTGGGTGGCGGCGCTCCAGGGGTGCGCCACCATAGTCAGCCACGAGCGGCGCAACGACGTAGTGCGCGATTTGCCGCTCTACATTCAGGGCAATATTGAGCGGCGGGCCGCCTTGTACGACGACGTGTACAACATCGCCCGCACCTGTTTGCAATATGCCGATGGGATGCAGGCCCTGGTCGCCGCCATCCGCAAACGGGAAGGGCCAACCGCGGGCGTGCAGCAGCTTGAAGCGCTGCTGTGATAGGGTAGATGGGGGAGTATCCCGGCCGGGAAAGAAAAACAGGCCGCGCAGCACGCACCCGGCCGGGCGAGGTCACCGGCGGGCATTGGCTGAACCAGCCAATACCCAAAGCCCGGTGACCTCGCCACATTCAGGGGAGCGTTAGGTTGTCTGCCCGCTCCGGCGGCGCAGAACGAGAGCCGCCCCAGCCAGCAGGATTAGCAAGATAGCAGCCAGCCACAGCGGCGCTGCGGCGGCATTGTCCGAGCCGAAGCTGGTCAGCGACACGTCAGTCGGGTCGCCACGAACGACCGTCGCCGTGTCCATAGCCTCCACGGTTGGCCCACCAGGAATGTAGGCCGTCCAGGTGGCGGTGTTCACCGTTGTCTGGGTGATGAGGGCGCTGATCTCCAGCCCGGCGGCGACCGTGTTCACGCTTTCGCCTGGAGCCAGGTCGTAGGCAAAGCCGGTGAAGATGCTGCCCAGTTCGCTGTCTACCAGGTCGTGCAGCGGCAGGGTGTACCCGCCAGTGTTGGTCACTTCGTAGCAGTAATAGACCACCGTGCCGCCATACCCGGCCGGGATGACAACCGTATCCGTGGTCGCACAAACACCCGCATCCAGCCCCACCGTCTTGGCCAAACTGATGCCGGCCGGCAGCACTGTGACCGTCGCGGTCGCCTCGGCCGTGGCCACATCGCTCGACCCGACGTTGTAAGCCGTCCAGGTGGCCGTGTTGACCGTGGTAGCGTCGATGGTGGCGCTGATAGTCAGCCCGGCGGCCACCGTGTCCACACTCGCCCCGGGGACCAGGCTGTAAGCCAGCCCGGTGAAGATGGTACCCAGTTGGTCATCGTCCAGGTCATGCAGGGCCAGGGTGATGTTGCCGGTGTTGGTCACCGTGTAGCAGTAGTAGACCGTGGTACCGGCGGAGACTTCGATATTGCTTGTGGCCGCGCAAACGCCCGGCGCCAGCCCCACCGTCTTGGCCAGCTCGATGGCCGGCTGGTTGGGGATAACATTCACAGTCGCCGTCGCCTGAGCCACAGCCACATCGCCGGGGCCGGCGTTGTAAGCCGTCCAGGTGCCTGTGTTGGTCGTGGTAGCGTTGATCACGGCCGAGATCGTCAGCCCGGCGGCCACAGTGTCCACACTCGCCCCGGGAGCCAGGTAATAAGCCAGACCGGTGAAGATGGTGCCCAGTTGGTCATCACCCAGGTCATGCAAGGCCAGGGTGATGTTGCCGGTGTTGGTCACCGTGTAACAGTAGTAAACCGTGGTCCCGGCAAGGACATCGATGCTGCTGGTAGCCGCACAAACGCCCGGCGCCAGCCCCACCGTCTTAACCAGCTCGATGGCCGGCTGGCGGGGCACAACATTCACGGTGGCCGTCGCCTGGGCCGTAACCACATTGGCCGGGCCGGGGTTGTAGGCCGTCCAGGTGGCCGTGTTGGTCGTGGTCACGTTCATCACGGCGCTGATCGTCAGCCCGGCGGCTACCGTGTCCACACTGGCTCCGGGGGCCAGGTAATAGGCCAGGCCAGTGAAGATGGTGCCCAGTTGGTCATCATCCAGGTCGTGCAGGGTCAGGGTTACACTGCCAACGTTGGTGACCTCGTAGCAGTAGTAGACGGTGGTGCCCTCCAGGACGGTGATGTTGCTGCTGCTGGCACAGGTGCCAGGATCCAGGCCAACCGTCTTGTTGACGGTGATGGCTGGTTCCTGAACCATCATGGAGACAGGCACAATCACCAGGTCGGTGCCAGCGCCTGGTCCGGGATCGGGGTCATTGCTGCTGATGCACAGGTTGGCCGTGTACAGGCCGTTGGTCAGCCCGGTGGAGTCGGTAGTGACATTCACGCCAACTGCACCCCCGGCCGGGACAGTGCCGGTAATCGGATCGGTCGACAGCCAGGGCACGTCGGCCAGGTTGCTGCAGCCGTCGCCCAGAACCACGAGTTCAATGTACTGGCCACTGACCCCGCTGATCTTCGTGTCGACCAGGTTACCGCTGCGGTCAATCTCGTGTACACCGCTGCCGTTGGTGGTCAGGATGTTGCCATTGGGCAGCTCGTAGGCACCGCGATAACCACCCAGGGCAGCCGGATCATAGACGCCAACCAGCGCCCCGGCCGGGGTGAGTTCAACCACCCCTTCCTGCGTGCCGCCGAAGTTGCCAATGAGCACGTTGCCGTTGGCCGCTTCCGTCACCTGCTGCGGGAAGTTGTTAATGCCCGCCAGGCTGGCGATAAAGGCCCCGGTCAAGTCATAGCGCAAGACGTTGTCGCTGTTGATGCTGCCTACCAACCAGTCGGCGGCCCGCGGGTAAAGATCGAAGGGGCCATCCAGGCCACCAGAACCGATGGCGATGAAGTTGCCCAGGTAGTTACCGGCTGTGTCGAATTCGGCCACAGAGTCCTGGTTGGCACCGCCGGTAACAGTCACCAGCAGGTGACCGTTAGGCAGCAGGTCGATGCCGACGATGTTGTCCAGGATGGCGTTGTTCACGCCCCCGGCCGGGGCGAAGACGCCCAGGTAGTTGCCGTTCAGGTCATATTCCTGAACCACGTCGTCAAGCTGGTCGGCCACCAGGATGCTGTTGCCGCCAGCGCTGAGGATGGCGTTCTTAGGCGTCGACAGGTTGGTGGGATCGGCCGGGATGAAGTCAGCATCCACCAGGTTACCGGTGATGGGGTCGAAGGCCATAACCCGGTCAGCCGTCGAGTCGGGCACCAGCAGCAGGCCGGTGCTCATCAGCAGCCGGCGGGCCAGGGCGTGGGCGGCCGGGTCGGGCGGGCCGGCCACAACGGTCGCGCCAGTTTCCTCACCGCTCATTTCGGCAGCCATCGTCGCCGCAGAATCAACCGGTAATGGCGCAGGTCCAGTCCCGGCCGGGGGCACCACCAGCGGCTCCTCATCAATCTGCCAGTCCAGCGGGTCGCTGCCGGTATTGCTAATGGTCAGCGTATGGACAACCTGCGTGTTGGCCGGTTGGCTGGCACTCAGACTAAGCGGATCGACCTCGATTTCCGGCCCTTGCAGGCTCAGGCCAATGACCACCGGGTCATGGTCGGAGGCCCGGTATGGCCCGCTGTCGTAAAGGCTGATAATCTGGCCGGGCGATTTGAACTCCTCGTTGTAATCCAGGATGATCGGCTCGTCGGCATTGATGTGCCAGGCAGCCGCCCCACTAACCTGGGGGGTCATGCTGGGGCTGGCCAGCCCATGATCCAGGTAACCGGCCTGGGCATCGAAGACGTAAGAGTAAGCATTGGGGCCACCAAAAAGGCTAACCAGGTTGGTGTAACCGGCATTTTTGATAGCCGTGATCGGGTCTTCCATGGCGTAGGAGTTGAGGTCACCGATAATCAGGGCGTCGCTGTCACCGCTGCCCGTGGGGTCACTGGCCAGCCAGTTGACCAGGGCCGTGGCCCCGGCCACGCGGGCCGGGTTCCAGCAGCTCTGGCCGTCCCCCTGATCCGCGTTGGGATCCAGCGGGTCGGCCGGGCAACTGCCCTTGGACTTCAGGTGGTTGACGGCCACGGTGAAGCGCAGACCGGTGGCGTTTTCCTCAAACGTCTGGGCCAGCACCGGCCGGTGCAGGGTATCCACAAAAGACGGGTCCACGCTGCTGTCCAGGATGGCGAAAGCACCCACCGGGGTAACATTGGCCGGCTGGTAAATCAGCCCCACGCGAATCGCGTCGCCGCCAATGACGCCCGTGTCAATGAAAGCGTAGGTGCCCGCCCCAACAACGGCATTAAGGCCATTGACCAGGTCTTGCAGCGGCTCCACGCCGGTGGTGTTCTCCATCTCCATCAAGCCAACGACATCAGCATCCAGCTCAGCGAGGGCACTGATGATCTTGTCCCGCTGCCGGGTGAACTCGCTGGCCGAATCGGCCCCACGGCAGTCCTGGTCCAGGTTCGGGCCGCAGATGGCCGCGCCGCTATCCAGGGTCAGGAAGTAGTTGAGCACGTTGAAGCTGGCCACATGCACGCTGCCGGGAACGGCCGGCGGCACGGGCCGGGCATTAGACGGGGTAAAAGCCACCGCCCCAAAGGGATGGATCCGGTAAGCATCGGTTCCGGTCCAGCCGGAGAAACTCTCGGTCAGGACCCCCAGCACGCCGGTGACCGTATCGGCCCCGCGCAGGGTGTCCAGGGCGGTCAGGCCGGTGGGCGCCGGATGGATGATGGGGTCGGGGTTCTGGAGGGTGCTGCCGTCGTCCAGGATGATCTGGTTCAGGTCGTTGGCCTGCTGCAAAGCGATGGCCGGCGCGCCGGGCAGCACAACGTTGGTCGGCTGCATCAACCGGTCTCCGGAAGAGAGGCTGACCAGGCCACCACGTCCCAGGCTGTAGTTCTCAGTGACGTACAGCGTCTGGGGCAGGCTAACCAGCATCCCTTCCAGCCGTTCGGGGAAGACGCCGTCTGGCAGGGGCAGGGTTAGAATTTCGGCCGTGGGCATGGGCACGCCTGGGCAAAGCTGGACGCTGCTGATGGCGTTAAGCTGGGTCAGGTTGAAATACTCACTGACCGTGCCGCTAATCCGCACCCGGTCATTGACATTGACATCCACGCCGCCCACGTTGAAGTAGTTGTCGTAGATGAAGATCCCTTCCGAGGTCAGCGGGTCTCCATCGAAATCGGCATCGTCCTCTTGCAGGTAGAAACCGCGAATGGTGGAGACAGCCTGGAAGTCGGCCACGACCACGCCTTCCACAGAAACCACGCTGCCCACGATGGGGCTGGCCAGGCCGGGACCCTGGACTTCGTGTACCAGGGTTGCCGGCGCGCCGCAGACATCCAGGCAGCCGGCAAAGGGGGTGCCATCGACCTTGGTGCCAGGAGAGAAGTTGGCTTCACCTGAGCCGGTGGCCGTGCTGTGCAGGACCAGCGGATCTGGCCCGGTGATATCCGGGTCGCGCGTGAGGGATTGGTTCAGATTGCCCTCGCTGCCATAGGTGTAGCTAACGACGTCGACAAAGCCGTCATTGAGCGTCACCGTATCACCGCTGTCTACCAGGCCCAGAGCGCCACTGCTGGCCGTCTGGACTACGCTGTAGCCAAAGGTGCCGGTAGGGGTGCCGCCGCCAAAAATGACAATGCTGCAATTGTCGGGGATGATGGTTCTCTGGGGGAAGGTATGGACCACGCCAGCAGCATTGGACAGGGTCCAGCCGGAAACATCCACCGGGCCGCCCGAGCTGTTGACGAGTTCGACAAACTCGTCATCGCTGGCGCTAACCACGCCGTCGCCGTTGGCATCGCCGAGTGTGGCGTCAGGATCGGCATGGATTTCGTTGATGACCATGGCCGGGGGCAGCACGCCGTTGCTGGCGCCCAGGGTGCAAGGCCAGTCGAAGAGGGTGATGTCGCCGCCGGAGGTAACCCAGTTGAAGCCGTTGTTGGGACCGGCCGCGTCGGGTACGCGAGCGATGCAGTTGTCGACAAATGGCCCGCTGGTGTAACCCAACTGGTCGATGCGTTCCCGGCCGGCGTTGAAGAGGTAAGCGACGTCGGTGCCGCCGAAGTCCGAGCCGGTGCTGCCTTCGGTGGTCCAGTCGACCAGCTCCTCGATAGCCAGCCAGCCATTGGCCGGCACAATTAGCCCGGCGTTGAGGATGGCCACATCGTCGCCATCGCTGATGAACCAGCCGGAGACGTCTACGGGCACGCCGCTGGGGTTGTACAGCTCGACGAAGTCATTGCCGGCGGCCGGGAAGATGTCTAGCTCGTTGATAATGAGGGAGCTGCCCAGGACAACGGCCGGGGCGTCGTTGGCGGTGCCCTGGGTGGGCGAAACGTCCAGGTTCCAGTCGGCGGCGTCATCGCCAGTGTCTACGCCGTCCACCGGCCGGGCGGCCGAGTACTGTGGCGCGCCGGTTGCAAAGGGGGCCAGCGGGGCAGCGCCCACGGTGCCATAACCAACCCGGTCTATTTCGTTGTGGACGTCGTCGCAGAGAATGACAAAGTCGCCGTCATTGGACAGGCTGAAGTTGTCTCCGGGCGCACCACTGAGGACCACAAAGAATTCGCCGGGGTTGATAACCGTGGCCGGAATGGTTGTGGCTGGCGCGCCGCAGGCGGTGTCGGTTACGTACCAGCCGGCCAAATCCTGGGCCAGGGTGCCGCCGTTGTACAACTCTACCCACTCGGTGCCTTTGGGCACAAATTCGTTGACAACCATGCGCGAGGTGGGCACAGCGCTACAGTAGCCGGGGTTGGGGGCAGTGTAGGCGGCGTCCCAGGTGGTGGTAATTAGCTCGGTGGTTTCGTCGTCACCGGTGATGCCGTTGCCACCGCCGGTTGTTTCATTGCCGGCCTCCAGGCTAAGGCGCTTGGTGGAGACGCCAAAGCCGGGGTCGCTGGCCTGCTGGGGCATGGTCCAGGCATCGGCCAGGTAGGGGGTGGCGATAACGTCAGCGTCGGGGCCGTCCACCGCGATGGCGGTTTTGTTGGCGATGTCGTTGGTGCTGCTGGGCGTGCCCAGGTTGGTCATGTCTACATCGTCCACCAGGTCAGTGCTGCCGTCCCAGTGGAAGATGACGGCGTTTTCGCCGGCGTTGGTCAGGCCGGCGGTGGCTCCGATGGAGCCGGCGAAGGGGGCCAGCATGTCGGGTGTGCCGGGGTCATCGCCCAGCAGCTCGAAGTCGGCGGCGAAGCCGAAGGTGGTCTGGAAGCCGCTGCCGGAAAAGGCGATGACCAGGACTCCTTTGGCGGGGATAGTCGCCCCGGCCGGGAAGCGGGCGATGAAGTCGCTGCTGTCCAGCACGGGAGCCGGGCCGGCGCCAAACTGGCCGGGCAGCAAAGCGTAATCTTCGTCATCGGACAGGTAATAGTCGGTCAGGTCTACGGCCGAATTGGTGGGATTGGCAATTTCGATGAACTCATCGCTGGTGGGGGTCAATACCGCTTCGCACAGCAAGAGGTGGTCATCGGTCAGGGGAGTATCTGGTGGCTGATCGGCGCTGACGGCCGGAGAAAGAAGGGCCAGCATCAGGCCACAAAGGATCAGGCATACCAACAGGATTGAAGTCTTGCGAGAGAGGGTCATGGTCTTACTCCTTTTTGTTGGGAACGAACTGCCAGGAATTGGACGAGGTCCAGGCCAAATGGGGAGGGATGGGGGATGGTGGCTGCGAAATGAATCAGGCAGGTACGGACAGCGTGGTCCGTGGCAGCGCAAGCTAGCGCAGGGGAGTGGCCTGACTTCCTGTTAGCCCCATCTTTGTCCGCATTACTTATTCCCCGAGGATGTTACCGGCTAAAGAACAACACTATGGCAAATATGATAGCATACCCGCGCGAAAACTAGTAGGGCGATCGGCCAAGTGGCGGGTGGGAGCAAGCCCCGGCCGGGGTCAACCCCTTGCATAGCAGATACTGCCGGCGCCGCGGTCCAGCAATTCTAGATGTAAAACGGAATCGTTCACTCCCCCCCTCCGAAACGAGCCGAGAGGTCAAGCGCCGGGGGCGTCGCCTCGGCGCTTCGCGCCTGGCGACGCCAATCAAAGCAGGGTTTTTTCAGTTTTTGGGGCAGTTGCCCCAAAAACTGAAAAAACCCCATTAAGTTTTCCCGCGCAGGGCGCGAAGCGCCCTCGCGCGGGGCAGCGTCTGGGGAGCGAGCGCTTACTGCAAAACTTGATCAGCCGCCCAGCGCGACCTCGGGCAGCTCACATGCAACGCTATCTGGTAACCTTCTGCCCTGTTGCGCCCCTTTTCCCCCTACATTTAGAATTACTAGCCGCGGTCAACGCGGGTTGACACAATCCCTCCTCACGTGTAGCATTTGGTAACGGTTCTAGCAACCCATCAGCGATTGTCTCTGGCGGTTGCCGGCACACCCGGCCGGGTGTGTTCGCCCCTCAGCCCCTGCTGGAGCATCACCCAAACAACAGTTAACAAACAGAGTGGTTGTCTCCGCAATCAAAACTACGCCAAAGGTCGCCAGTGCCCGCCCCGCCCCGGCCGGGGCAAAACAAACTCTGGCTGAACAACCCTATACCCAGCTGCCGGTGGCGGTACGTAGGAGGATATGTGCGTCGCGAAATCTTGACCTGGTCCGATGTGGATAAACTCATCGATTATCTCGTTCCCCAAATTCATGGACGATTCGACTCCATGGTGATCATCACCCGAGGCGGCATCGTGCCCGGCGGCATGCTGGCCGAAGCCCTCAATATCACCTACATCCTCACCGCCGCCGTCCGCTTCCCGGCCGACTACCCCGGCGGCTACGACGTGGGCGGCCTGCACCCGGAACAAAAATACGCCATCCCCGAATTCCTGCAGTTCCCTGATGACGAACTGCTCACCGGCCGGCGCGTCCTGGTGGTCGACGACGTGTGGACCCGCGGGCGCAACATCGTCACCGTCACCAAACGCATCGACGCGGCCGGGGGCAACCCAGAGAGCTGCGTGCTGCACTACAAACCCGCCTCCTCCCACTACCCCGGCGTCACCCCCACCTACTACGCCGCCGTCACCGATGCCTACGTCATCTACCCCTGGGAGCTAGACCGCGGGCCAGAAGTGCTGGGCATGTGGAATTGAGCCAGCTTGCTCAATCGACCCACTTTTGCTACCATCGCTCCTTACGTTGAAATATGTCCATGAGGCCGGTGGTTACTGGGTCTCTAGCGGCAAGGGCCGTCGAACCGTGTCAGGTCCGGAAGGAAGCAGCACTAAGGCGTTTCCCTTGGGTGACTAGAATCACCTGGTAGCCCCCGGTCCCATGGACGTATTTTGATCATCATGGCTGAGGATGCCCCCGGCCGGGTAGCCCAGACGGCAACCTGACGCCAGAACCACGTTATGAAGCCGATCCTACGCATTGCGGCACTCCTGTTCCTGGGGCTTGTCGGCCTCGGCAGTGCGCTCCTGTTTGGCTCACTCATCCTGGCCCAACTCCCCGGCCGGGACAACTCCACCACCACCCAGGCCGACCCCAATACCCCCCTGCGCACCATCACCATCCATCAAGAAGGGCAGCAGCAAATGGTACGCACCCGCGCCCAAACCGTGTCCGCCGCCCTGCAGCAGGCCGGCATCAGCCTGGCCGTCACCGACCAGGTCGAGCCAGACCCCGCCAGCCCCCTGGACGACGGGCTGCACATCTACATCCAACGCGCCATCCCCCTGCTCCTCAAAGTCGATGGCCGGCTGCTAGAAATCGCCAGCCCCCACCGCCAGGTAGCAGACGTGCTGGCCGGCGCGGGTATCAACCTGGTGGGCGAGGACTTCACCCGGCCGGGGCCAGACGCCCTCCTTCAACCCAACGACCTCATCGAAGTCATCCGCGTCACCGAAAACTTCCTCGTCGAAGACCAGCCCATCCCCTACGAAACCCTCTGGCAGCCCAGCGACAGCCTGGAACTGGACACCGAAGGGCTGCTGCAAGCCGGGGTGCCCGGCATCCTGCGGCAGCGCGTGCGCGTGCGCTACCACGACGGCGCAGAAGTCAGCCGCACCGCCGCCGAAGCATGGGTTGCTCGCGAACCAACCGCCGAAATCATGGGCTACGGCACCAAAATCGTGCTGCGCACCCTGCAGACGCCCGGCGGCAGCTACCAGTATTGGCGTGTTGCCCGCATGCGCGTCACCTCCTACACCGCCGCCAGCTCCGGCAAACCGCCCGACCATCCCGCCTATGGCATCACCGCCAGCGGCCTGCAAGCCGGCACCGGCATTGTCGCCGTCGACCGCAGCGTCATCCCCTTTCGCTCCTGGGTCTACGTGCCCGGCTACGGCATCGGCTACGCCGGCGACACCGGCGGCGGGGTCATTGGCCGCTGGATCGACCTGGGCTATGATGAAACTGAATTCGTCCCCTGGTCCGGCTATGTAGACGTCTACTACCTGGTCCCCATGCCCGAAAATATCAACTACCGCCTGCCCCAAGAACTGCCCTGACCGGCAGCCGGACAACGCAGAACACGCCGCCCATGCATCCCAAACACCTGTTGGCCCGCCACCACATCGACCCCAAGCGCAGCCTGGGACAAAACTTCCTGTATGATGACCAGGTGCTGGCGCGCATTGCCGGCGCGGCAGAGCTGGCGCCGGCCGACAACGTACTGGAAATTGGACCCGGCGTAGGGGCGCTGACGCAGCACCTGGCCGCCCAGGCCGGCCGGGTCGTGGCCGTGGAGCTGGATAACCGGCTGCTGCCCATCTTGCGGCAAGAGCTGGCCGCCTGCGACAACGTCACCCTGGTTCATGGCGATATTTTGGCACAAGACCCGGCCGGGTGGTTCCAGGCCCAACCCTACAAAGTCGTGGCCAACGTCCCCTACTACATCACCGGGGCCATCCTGCGCCACCTGCTCGCCGGCCGGGCCAAACCCAGCCTTATGGTCATGACCGTGCAGAAAGAGGTGGCCGAGCGGGTGAGCGCCCGGCCGGGAGCGATGAGCTTGCTGGCTGTCAGCGTGCAGTTCTACGGGCCGGTGGAGATTGTGGGCAGCATCAAGGCCGGCGCCTTCTGGCCCCGGCCGGATGTCGATTCGGCCATCATCCGCATCGACCTGCGCCAGGGGCCGCTGCTCAGCCCGGCCGACGAAGCCGCCTTCTTCCGCCTGGTCAAGGCCGGCTTCAGCCAAAAGCGCAAGCAGTTACAGAAAAACCTGCGCGTGCTTGGCTACCCCAGAGAACAGATCAACGCTCTGCTAGCCGCCGCCAACATCGACGGCCAGCGCCGCGCCGAAACCCTCAGCCTGGCCGAATGGGCCGCACTCCTGGAAGCCAGCCGCCAAATCAGCTAGACCGCGCTATCCCCGCCAACCGGTCGTGTCTTGCCAGGGATCCGGCTGGGCAGGGCTGCCTGGGGCATCGCCCCCGGCCGGGCGCGCCACCCCACCCCGCAGCGCCTCAAACGCCGCAATCGCCAGCCAGGTGCTGTTGCTGCTGTCCACCGGCGGCAGCCAATCCGCATAATGCTCGCCCAAAAAGCTAGTGCCAAAATAACCGGCCACAAAAGCCGGATGCTGCAAAATGTCGATCAGATACGGGATATTCGTCGTCACACCCAGCACCACCGTATCTTGCAGCGCCCGGATCATCTTGCGAATTGCCTCCGGCCGGTCATCCCCCCAGGTGATCACCTTAGCCAGCATCGGGTCATAGTAAGGGCTAACCTGCGTACCCGCCTCAATACCATCATCCACCCGCACCCCTGGCCCCATGGGCGGCCGGTAAAAAACCACCTCCCCAATCGATGGCAGGAAGTTGTGCGCCGGGTCTTCGGCATAAATGCGGCACTCCAGCGCATGGCCACGCTGCGTCAGATCCGCCTGCGAAAAGGTCAACGGCTCGCCCGCCGCCAGCCGGATTTGCCAGGCCGCAATGTCAATGCCCGTCACCAGCTCCGTCACCGGATGCTCCACTTGCAGGCGGGTATTCATTTCCAAGAAGTAAAATTGGTTGTCTGGCGTCACCACAAACTCCACCGTCCCGGCGCTAATGTAGCCGACCGCCCGCGCCAGCGCCAGCGCCGCCGCCGTCATTCGCTGGCGCAAATCGGCCGTCAACGCCGGCGAAGGGGACTCCTCGATGATCTTCTGGTGCCGGCGCTGCACCGAGCATTCCCGCTCAAACAGGTGCACAATGTTGCGATGACGGTCGCCCAGCACCTGCACCTCCACGTGGCGAATCTCGGTGAAGTACTTCTCAATCAGCACGTGGTCGCTGCCAAAGGAGGAACGGGATTCGTTGCGGGCGGTGTGCAGCGCCCCCTGAAACTCCTCCGGCGACCAGACCACGCGCATCCCTTTGCCGCCACCGCCGGCACTGGCCTTGATCAACACCGGATAACCAATCTCGCCGGCCAGGGCAGCTAACCCGGCATCACTGTGCTCCACACCGTCCACCCCGGGAATGACTGGGACGTTGACCTGGCGCGCCAGCAGACGGGCCTCGGATTTGCTGCCCAGGGCGCGCATCGCGGCCGGCGTAGGGCCAATGAAGTGGAAACCCCGCGCCGCACACGCCTCGGCAAACTCGGCGTTCTCGCTCAAGAAGCCATAGCCGGGATGGATGGCATCCACTCCAGCCAGCTTAGCTATGCGAAAAATCGCCTCCTGGTTCAGATAGGTCTCGCGCGCGGTCACCCCATCCAACTGATAGCTCTCGTCGGCCAATCGCGCCCACGGCGCACTGCGGTCAACCTCTGAGTAAATGGCTACCGAGCGCACGCCCAACTCCCGGCAAGCCCGAAAAATGCGCCGCGCCACCTCGCCCCGATTTACAACCATGATCTTCTTAAACATGCTTTCCTAACCTCATCGGGCCAGTTCGCGCCAGGCAGCCTGCCCTCAGCTTGCCCGGCCTATGCATCAGTGAGCCACTTCTGGGCGAAATCTACGCCTTCAACCTGCTGGAACAGGCGCGCCTCGGCCGAACCTACCGGGCCAATGGTCACCCGGCCGGTACGCTCAAAATCACGCCCAATCTCCGGAAACGGTTCGGTATCCAGGTCAATGTCCCAATATCGCTGCCACACCCGCTGCCCTTGCACCAGGATGGGTGCCCCGCACCGTATCTTAACCGGATCGGCCAGGCGATACTCCGCCAGGTGGAAGGAGGTATTGCGATTGTACCCCACCCCCAACAGCAAAACCCAGCCCTCCAGCGCGTAAATGCGGGCCAGCGGCGAGCCTTCCCCCAGGCTGTTGGCCAGCTCATGCCCGGCCGTGATGCTTTCCGCGTGCTGCCCCCAGGCGGCAAAAGAGACGGCCGGGTGATCGCTGCGCCGCACCTCCGGCCAACTACGAAAACAGTCGGCAATGCGCCCCATGCCCCGCGTGGGGGTCAGCGCCGGGTCAAAGGCCGGCATTTCACGCTGGATAATCGGCACCCAGTCGGCCGGCACCGGCGGGTTAGCCCAGTAGGCCGGGTCGGAGTAATCACCGCTGTGAGCTGGCATAACCAGTGTCCCGGCCGGGGTGAGGACATCTTGCAGCGCCTGGATCACCGCCACCGGCCCACCCGCCACCCAGCCCAGGGCACTCAGCGAGGCGTGGACCAACAGCACCATGCCCGGCTGCACGCCCAGCACCCGCAAATCCGCCGCCAGGCTGCTTCGCGTGCGCGGCGCCGGTGCGCGATGGATAGCCGCCAATTCGCTCATGCCTGCCACCACGGGGGGCGCTTTTGCAAGAAGGCCGACATGCCCTCACGTCCCTCAGCGCTGGCCCGGCGTTGGGCAATGAGCTGCGTGGTGAAGGCGCGCATCGCCTCCTTGGGTTGGCCGCTAACCGCGCCAATCAGCTGCTTGGCGGCCGCCTGTGCGCCGGGCGCGGCCTGCAAAAACTGGCCAACGCGCTCGGCCACTTTGGCATCCAGCGCCGCTTCGTCGGGCACCACGTGCTGCACCAGGCCAATGTGGCGGGCGTACTCGGCGCTAAACCGCTCACCGCTCAGAAACAGTTCCCGGCCGGGGCCGCTGCCAATCTTGGCCAGCACAAACGGGGAGATCACCGCCGGCACAATGCCTAAACGTGTTTCGCTGAAGGCCAATGTGGCCCGGGCCACGGCCACCACACTGTCACAGCAGCTGACCAGGCCCGCCCCACCGCCAATGGCCGCCCCGTTCACCCGCCCAATCACCGGCCGGGGGCAGCTATCAATGGCCAACATCAAGTCAAAGATCGCCTCACCGTCGGCCACATTTTCGGCAAAAGAGTAGTCGGCCGCAGCACGCATGAACGACAGATCCGCGCCGGCGCAAAAGGAGCGACCATTGCCGGTTAGCACCACCACCCGCACCGTCTCATCCAGCGCCACCTCTCGGAAAATCGTCGTAAGCGTGGCGATCATCTCCGGGGTCATGGCGTTATGGCTCCCCGGCCGGTTCAACGCCACAGTCAGCACCGCCCCCTCGCGCATCAGTTCCACAACGTCGGCCATCAGCCCTCCATCACTAAAATCACCCAGGCTGGCAGAAAAAAACGTGAAACGCAATTGTACATCACGTTCCACGTTTCGGTTACGTCTTGAGCCTGCGGCGGCCTACCTCATGCCAGGCCATCAGGCGGCGCGCCGATCAGTCACCGGGAAGCAGCACTTCCACCGGCTGGTCCACGGCCACCTCCGGTTCCGGTGCATTCATCAACTCCTCAAACTGCTCGCGGTCCAACGTTTCCACCTCGATCAACTTGTCCACCAGGCGCACCAGTTGCGCCCGGTTCTGGGTGATAACCTCTTTGGCGCGGCCGTAGTTGCGGTCCAGAATAACGCGCACTTCCTCATCAATCAGCCGGGCCGCTTCCTCGCTGTAATCCCGATTCTGGCCAAACTCCCGGCCGAGGAAAATATTGCCCTGCTGCTCACCGTACGTCCGCAGCCCCAGCGAGGCGCTCATGCCATACTGCATCACCATCGCCCGGGCAATGCGCGTGGCCTGCTGCAAGTCGGATGCTGCCCCGGTGGTAACCCGGCCGAAGAAGATCTCTTCCGCCGCCCGGCCGCCCAGAGCAAAGGCAATCTGGTCCTCGAAATAATCGGTGGTAACGGTCATGCGGTCTTCACGCAGGGGCAGCACATAACCGCCCGCCCGGCCGCGGGGCACAATGGTGATCTTCTGCACCGGGTCGGTGTTGGGCAGTTGGAAACTCACCAGGGCATGTCCGGCCTCGTGGTAAGCGGTCAGCTCTTTTTCGTCTTCGCTAATCACCCGGCTCTTGCGTTCCGGGCCAATAGCAATCCGGTCAAACGCTTCCTGGAACTCATGCTCGCCAATGGTCGTCTGGTTGAAGCGCGCCGCAAAAATCGCCGCCTCATTCACCAGGTTCTCCAGGTCCGCCCCTGAGAAACCAGCCGTCAGCCGGGCAATATCGGCAAAGCTAACCTCACCAGAGATTGGCTTGCCGCGCGCATGAATGCGCAAGATCGCCTCACGCCCCTTGATGTCTGGCAGGTCCACGATCACCTTGCGGTCGAACCGGCCGGGGCGCAGCAGCGCCGGGTCCAGGACATCCGCCCGGTTCGTAGCGGCAATGACAATGACGTTCGTCTCATTTGAGAAGCCGTCCATCTCCACCAGAATCTGGTTCAGGGTCTGCTCGCGCTCATCATGACCGCCGCCCAAACCCGCGCCACGCTGCCGGCCTACTGCGTCAATTTCGTCCACAAAGACAATCGACGGGGCGTGCTCCTTGGCCTTGTTGAACAGGTCACGCACGCGGCTGGCCCCCACACCCACAAACATCTCCACAAACTCAGAGCCAGAAATGTGGAAGAAAGGCACGCCAGCTTCGCCGGCAATGGCCCGGGCCAGCAGCGTCTTGCCCGTGCCAGGCGGGCCAACCATGAGTACCCCCTTAGGAATGCGTGCCCCAACCTGCACAAACTTCTCCGGCTCACGCAGGAAAAGCACAACCTCCTTCACCTCTTCCTTGGCCTCTTCCACCCCGGCCACGTCATCAAAGACCACTGTTGGCCGGTCACCATCGTTGATATTGCGCGCTTTGCTGCGCCCAAAACCAAAAATGTTGTTGCCGCCGCCCTGCATTTGCCGGAAACCGCGGCTGAAAATCCACAGCAGCAACAGTACTGGGCCTAGCGAGAGGGCGATGCTGATTAACGTGTTCCAGGTAGATTGGTCGGTAGGATTGAAGTCAAAGCTGGCAAGCTGCTCTTCAGTTACCCCCAAGTTGGTCAAAGTCGTCGTCAGTGCAACGCCAGACTCCTTGGTGGAACTAACTACGGTCTCCGCCGGCTCTTTCAGAAACACATCCAGTTTGTCCCCAGACACCTCGATCTTGGACACATTGCCATTCTGAATTTCGGTCACAACGGTCGACAGCGGCACCTGTTCCGGGGCGCTAAAGCGGCGGCTAAGGTAGAGTTGCAACCCTAGAATGATGACCAGGATGGCAATAATCCATGCCCAGGCGGGAATGGGATTACGGGGACCCGATTGTTCGTCCATTATCACTTACCTTTGAAGAATCAACTCATCCCGGCCAGACGATTGGCGGCGGGTAAGCTTGCGTTAAGGGGCTTATGATACACGAAAAGTATATGAGAAGGATAAACTTTGCATAAACGTTGCTGCCAGCGGCCACCCAAGCGGCGGTTCCTAATCTGGGACTCACCTGCCAGAACGGCTGTTTGCGCCCCGGCCGGGGTCTACCCAACAACTCGCTGCCAGGACGGTCCAACCATATCAACTGGGCTCCGTCCCGGCCGGGGCCAGACTAAACAGCCGCGCTCTCCCGATACATAGGCGACAACGCCCGCACCTGCTGCTCCGCATGGTAACTACTGCGCACCAACGGGCCACTCTCAACCCATTTGTAACCCAGGTCAAGCCCATACTGGCGCAGCTCTTCAAACTCTTCCATCAAATAATAACGCTCCAGCGGCAAATGCTGCCGGCTGGGCTGCAAATACTGGCCAATCGTCAAGATGTCCACCCCGCAATCGGCCAGGTCGCGCATCACCGCCTTTACTTCATCCATCTCTTCACCCAGCCCCAACATGATGCCGCTCTTGGTCAGCACATCGGGCTGCATGCGGCGCGCATTACGCAGCGTCGTCAACGCCCACTCATACTTGTCCTGCGGCTGCACCTTCTTAAACAGGCGGGGCACCGTCTCCACGTTGTGGTTAAGGATCTCCGGCCGGGCATCCATCACAATCTTCAACGCCGCTTCACTCCCCTTAAAGTCAGGGATCAGCACCTCAATGGAGCAGCCCGGCTGCACCTCGCGAATACGCTGGATAACCAGGGCAAAGATGGGCGCGCCCCCGTCCTTGCGCTCATCCCGGTTAACCGACGTGATCACCACGTGACGCAGATTCATCGCCCGCACCGCCTCAGCCACCCGCGCCGGCTCTTCCCAATCCAGGGGCAGCGGCCGGCCGGTCTTGATGTCACAAAAGCCACAGCTGCGGGTGCAGATGTCACCCATAATCAGGAATGTGGCCGTGCCCGACCCCCAGCATTCGCCAATGTTGGGGCACAGCGCCTCTTCGCACACCGTGTGCAGTTGCTTGGTGCGCATCAAGCGCTTCAGAAAGTCATAGTTCTCACCGTTGGGCACCCGTACACGAATCCATTCCGGACGGCGGCGCAGTTTCGGTGCTTGCTCGGTGGTGGTGATGGAGGCGGGGTCAATCAGTGAAGCCATTTCTCGTCCCTTTTACGCAAACCGGCCAACCGGCCGGGCAATCTGTTTAGCCAGCAGAAGGTCAGCCACAGACCCATACAGTCAGGTCTCGCGCCGCCGTTCTTCACCCTCATTGTACGCAGAAACAAAAGGCGTCGCAAACCTGGTTTCAACTTGAAACAGACTGGCAAAGGCGGCCACCAGGGGAGAAATGACCTCCTGTATCGCCACCGGCCGGGATAAACACTCGGCCAGACTGGTGACGCCATGCTCCTCAATCCCACAAGGCACAATCCCGGCAAAGTGGTCCAGGTTGGGGTCCACATTCAAGGCAAAACCATGGCTGCTAATGCCCTGGCTGTTAACCTTCACCCCAATGGCGGCGATCTTGCGCGGCCCGGCCGGGGTGTCCACCCACACCCCCGTATAACCTGGATAGCGCCAGCCGCGCACGCCAAAAACCGCCAGCGTCGCCATCAACACCCCCTCAATCTCACGCAGATACAGGTGCAGGTCCGGCCGGGCCAGCCCTCGATTACCATACAACCGCTTCAAATCCAGGATAGGATAGCCCACCAACTGCCCCGGACCATGATAAGTGATATCACCACCCCGGTCTACCCAATGCAGCCCAATCCCCGCCGCGGCCCGCTGCGCCTCATCCAGCAGCAGGTGCGCCTCTTTGCCACTGCGCCCCAGCGTATACACCGGTTCATGCTCCAGCAGCAGCAGCCGGTCCGGCAGGGCAGCCGCCGTGCGTTCCGCCACCAAAGCCTTTTGCATATTCCAGGCCGCCTCATATGAGACGCGCCCCAGCCAGCTTATCTCAACCATGCCCCTATTGTACGTCAAGATTCGCACATTAGCCGGTCAGCGTCTCAGCACGCTCAACATTACCACGCGTCAGCTAGCGAACAAACTGCCCAGCCCCGCTGACCGGCAGACACGCTGACTGGCTGACCCACTAACCAACTTCATTGGCCAATAGCTTTACGTAATGCGCCAACATGCGCTATAATATCGACATAATGCAGCGCGAGAATCAGGACATAGCGACCAACAACTTCTTTTTGTGGCGGTTCATTGTGCAGAACATGCCGGCCCTCCTCTTTCTGCTGCTGGCCGCGGGCGGCATGATGGCCACCTACTTCTTCTTCACCCCCGCCGCCAACGGCCAGGCCAGCGCCGTCGTGCTGCCCGACCGGCAGGTCATTCTCTCCGGACCCATCTTCAAGCTGCTACCCGCCCGCGCCGTCATACAGCGCTTCGCGCAGAGCCTGCCGCCAACACGCATCGCCATCATCTCCGGCCACATGAACAACGACGCCGGCGCCGTGTGCGACGACGGCCTGACCGAAGCGCAGGTAAACCTGGACATCGCCCTGCGAGTCGCCGAACAACTACGCGAGCGCGGCGTGCGTGTCCTGATTTTCGCCGAATTCGACCCGCGCCTGACCAATTTCAGCGGCGACGCGCTCATCTCCATTCACGCTGATTCCTGCAACTATGTCAACGATCTGGCCACCGGCTTCAAAATCTCCCCCTCGCCCATCTCGGACTCAGAAACCCTTTACAACTGTGTCGAGTCAGAGTATGAAGCGGCCACTGGCATGACTTTCCACGCCAACACCATCACGCCAGACATGGCTGACTATCACGCCTTCCGTGAATTGGCGGTAGGCACACCGGCCATTATCATTGAAACTGGCTTTATGAATCTGGATCGTGAGATGCTCACGGTCAACGCCGAAAAGCCGGCCACGGGAATTGCCAATGGCATCTTGTGCTTCCTGGGAGAACGTTGATGACTGACGCTAATCAAAGTGAACTGCTTGCTGCTCGCCAGGCGATTGCCACCGGCCGGGTATCAGAGGCACGCCGCCTGCTGCAAAACTACGTGCGCCACTCCCCAAACGACCATCTCGGCTGGTTATGGTTGGCCGGCGTTACCAGTTCACCCCAGGCCAGCCTGGAATACCTGGCCCGCGCCGAGCGACTAAAGCCGGGCGACCCGGCCGTGGCCAAAGCACGCACCTGGGCCGAACAGCGCCTGGCCACCCAGGCTCCCCAGGCTCCCCAGGCTCCCCAGGCTCCCCATGCTCCCCATGCTCCCCAGGCTCCCCGGCCGGAGCAGCCACCCATCTCCCCACCCATCCGCAGCACCCGGCCGGGAACCGCCACCCCTCCACCTACCAAGACCGACCAGCTCGTAGCCCACTTTCGCCAGAGCAGCCAGGCCCCATCAGAGGCAGCACCGCCTACCCGCCGCTACCGCTGGCTGGCCGCCGCAGCAGCCCTCATGGCCCTGCTGGCCATCCTGGCCATCGCCGCCCTGCTCACCAACCCCCAACTGCTGCCCACCAGCATTGTGTTGGCCGCCGGCCCGGCCGGGAACAACCCCACATCTGAGACCGCCAACACATCCACCACCAGCGGAGGTAGCCCAGCCATCGCCGCAACCGCCGTCAGCGCCACCCCCCTACCCAGCCCCACTGCCAGCGAACCAGAGCCTATCGGCGAACCTTCAGCCACGCCCACCCAAACCCCCTTCCCCACACCCACCCTGGCCCCCACCTTCACCCCCGTACCCAGCCCCACACCCGCTCCCACCGTCATCGTCTACCCTGGCGGCGACGACATCCTCAGCACCATCAGCGTCGCCGCCGGCGAGCGCTGGATCGACGTCAACCTCAGCACGCAAACGCTGGTCGCCTACGAAGGCTCCCAACCGGTCTTCACCACCCTCATTTCCAGCGGCATGGCCGGCCACGCCACCGTCACCGGCCAGTTCCACGTCTGGCTCCGCTTCGAGTCGCAGACCATGGATGGCCGCTTGCTCGGCTACGATTACTACCTGGAAGACGTGCCCTACGTCATGTACTTCTACAACGACTACGCCCTGCATGGCACCTTCTGGCACAACAACTTCGGCACGCCCATGAGCCACGGCTGTGTCAACCTGGCCACCCCCGACGCCCAATGGCTGTACAACTGGTCTAGCCTGGGTACCATGGTTAACGTTCACTATTAGCCACACCCGCTACCCGGCCGGGGCACAAATCGCAGCCCAGCAAGATGGCTGCCGGCCAGGTGAGCTAGCGAGCCATTTCACCCCGCATATTGCCAAACCACCAGCCACTCATTATACTGTGAGTAATCAAGGCAAACCGTTTCCTGCCGGTTTGCCAGGTGATCGCAACTGATTCTTGCGACGAGACACATATCCTGCAACACATGCGGGGTAGGACAGAACGGGGGGTACTCCGCAGGGACGCAGCTTAGGTGTTGGGCCATTTCACATACATCAACCGTTCCAATTGACGCATCGTGAGGAAAGCGGAGCGCCTGAGCACCTGCCCCCAAACCCCCAGACCCCGATCACATGCACCCAACGGCCGCTATCGTGGTGCAAAGCCCGCCCTGGCAGCAGGCCTGGCGGTGGGTTCTCGGCACTTGCGGAGGGAAGAAAATGGACAACTCGCTTGAGAGTGACTTCCTAAAAAGCCGGCTGCTGCCCGAGGAGAAAGTAATCTACCAGGTGCCACGCAACTGGCTCAAGGTATTGGAAATCGTGGCGAACGTGCTAGTGGCCCTGCTCATGGGGGCTGCCTACGTCCTGTTATCCGGCTGGCAGCAAAATATCATCACGTTCGCCACCCTATCTACTGTCTACACCCTATCCGACGTCTACCTGGTGCAGGGGCTGGGCATCGTTCGCCTGGCGCTGCTGATTCTGGCCGCTTACATCCTGCTCTTCAGCCTGATTCAACTGCTGGTCCTGTTCTGGGCCAAAGCCGTCCTGACGGACCGGCGCGTCTTGGGGAAAACTGGGCGGAATATCCTGCGCACGTTCGATATTCCCCTGGACAAAATCGCCTGGGTAGACTTCCCGAATCACGTTTTCTCAAAGGGGCCGATCAACATCCACACCAAGGATGGGAAAAACACCATCCTTTGGAACCTGGCCAGTCCTGGCACCTTCTTAGGATACCTGGAGACCAGCTATACGCCCGAGAACGTGCCAGTCATTCACAAGCAGACGATGTGGGGTCAGGTGGTCCTTTTCGTCGTGGTCGGGTTGGCTTTGGCGTTCCTCATCGTCAGTGCCTTCTTCATCTACACGACCTGATGAGCGCTGCGGGAGATTGGACCAATCTACCCCCACGGCCACACTACCGGCCGGGTGGAATTGGTCCAATCGTAGCAGTTACTGCCACGCTACCAGTTGGCAATCGTCCGAAAATCGGCCAGCCCGGTAGCCAGGTCCAGCAGGCAAATTGAGCGGGACTCGTGCCGCCTATCCCCCAGCGCGCCCGGGTTGATGATGCGCGTCCGTCCCACCAGCTCATCCCGCCGCTGGTGGGTGTGGCCGTGGAAGACGTAGGCATACCGGCCGGAGCCAACCAACGCCTCCAACTTGCCCGGCAAATGGCCATGCGTCGCCGCAATCATCGTCTCCCCCACCCGGCCGGTGTACACCGGCCCCACCACATTGCGCTCATCCTGCGCCTTCAGCTCCCGCTGAATGGCCGCCGCGTCGCGGTCCATGTTGCCCAACACGTAAATGACCTGGAAACCACGCAACAACGCCAGCGCCCCCGGCCGGGTCAGGTCACCACAATGCACCAGCAGCGTCACCCCCTCCGCCCGAAAAATCTCCACCGCCCGCTTCAGATTCCCCAGATGGTCGTGACTATCCGACAAAATACCCAGTCGCATAAGGCTTAGGCCGCCTCCCACTGCCGCAGGGCCGCTTGCAGCTCCCGTACAAACGCCCGTGCCGCAGCCGGCTTATCCACCGCCGCATCCACCGCATTAATCAGCGCGCTGCCCACAATCACGCCATCGGCAAAATCGCCCACCTCCGCCGCCTGGGCCGCCGTGCTAATGCCAAAGCCCACCGCCAGCGGTACCTGCGCCTGCGCCCGCACGTTAGCCACAAACTGGCGCAGCCCAGCAGCCAGCCCGGCCCGTGCCCCAGTCACCCCCGTCAGGCTCACCAGATAAATGAACCCCTGCGCCCGGCCGGTGACATTGGCCACCCGCCGCGCATTGCTAGTTGGGGCGAGAAAATGAACCAGCACCAAACCGGCCTCGTTAGCCAGCGCTTCCAACTCATCCGCCTCCTCCGGTGGCAGGTCCGGCACAATGAAGCCATCCACCCCCGCCGCCGCCGCGTCGGCCACGTAGCGCGCCGGGCCATAGGCCAGGATAGGGTTCACATAGCCCATCAGCATCGCCGGCGTCTGCACGCCGCGCGCCCGTAATTCGCGAACCATGCTCAAACAGCCAGCCGTCGTCGTGCCCCCCTCCAACGCCCGCTGCGTACTGCGCTGAATGGTCGGGCCATCGGCCAGCGGGTCGCTAAACGGCACCCCCAGCTCCAGCAAATCGCTGTATGGGGCGATGGCCGTCAGCACATCTAGCGCCGTCTCGCGGTCAGGGTAGCCCAGAGTGAAATAGGGCATCAGCGCCGCCGACTGGCGCTGCAACGCATTCGCAAAAGCGGCCTGGATTCGCTCCCGGCCGGGGGTTGTCACCATCATCATCACATCCTCAGAAGCATTTTAGCTACTGGCTGACCGGCCGACCTGCGCCTAGGCCATTTGCCAGCTCGGCAGCACGTCAAAGTCCAACCCCTGCCGTTCGCCTGCCAAAAAGCGCTGGTGCGCCGCCGCGGCAATCATCGCCGCATTATCCGTACACAGCACCGGCGCTGGAAAGCGCACCGGCACCGCCAACGCCTCGCCCATAGCCCGGCGCAGCGCCCGGTTAGCCGAAACGCCGCCGGCCAGATGCACCGCCGCCACGTCATAAGCCTGGGCGGCATGGGCCGTCTTGCTCACCAGCACATCCACCACCGCCGCCTGAAAACTGGCCGCCAGGTCGGCCACCGGCAGGCGGCCACCGGCAAAGCGCTGCGTCTCCCGCAGCACAGCCGTCTTCAATCCACTGAAGCTGAAATTGTACGCATCATCCGGAACAGCCCGCGGAAATCTGAACGCTGCGGCGTTGCCCTGGGTCGCCGCCCGGTCAATGGCCGGTCCCCCCGGATAAGGCAGGCCCAGCAAGCGCCCCACCTTATCAAACGCCTCCCCGGCCGCGTCATCCAGCGTCCCGCCCAGATGCACATAATGCAGATGCTCGCGCATCAGGTACAGCTCCGAATGGCCGCCGCTGACCACCAGGGTCAACACCGGAAAGGTAATTTCAGCCGCCGCTTCATCCAGCCACAGCGAGTAAATGTGCCCCTCAATGTGGTTGATGCCCAGCAGCGGCTTGCCACTGCCCAGGGCCAACCCCTTGGCCACATTCACCCCCACCAGCAGCGACCCCACCAGCCCCGGACCACGCGTCACGGCCAGGCAGTCCAGGTCGTCATAGCCCAGGTGCGCCTCGTTCATTGCCTGCTGCACCACGGCATGCACCACCTCAATATGCTTGCGCGAAGCCACCTCCGGAAACACGCCGCCATACTGCGCGTGCAAATCCGTCTGGCTGGCAATGACGTTGCTCAGAATCGTGCGGCCGTTCTCAACCACGGCGGCGGCCGTTTCGTCGCACGAGGTCTCAATGGCCAAAATGCGGGTGCTTCGTTCTAAAGTAGGCGGAAATTGCGTCATAAGTCACTCGGTCCAATTGCCGGCTCATACCGGCCAGCAGCCCGTCAGCCGGCGGTGATGGCCGCGATCAGGGCATCCAGCAGGAGCTGCTCCTGGCCGGGCAATACGGTGCGCGGGTCCACCAGCAGCCGGTCGCCGGCCACGCGGGCGACCACCGGCGGCTCGCCCACGCGCAGCCGCGTCGCCAGCGCATCCACGGCCACCGATTCAATGGCCAGCAGGGTGGTGGGTAGTGTGCTGCCGGGCAGGCTGCCCCCACCTACCGCCGATTCGCCAGGCTGCACCCCGGCCGGGATGCCCGCCCCCTGTAACTGTTCCGCCCAATCCTGGGCCGTGGCCCCGATGTCCGCCCCCGGCCGGGCGATCATCTGCCACACCGGCACGGTGGCCGGCGCTTCCGCCCGCAAATAGTGGGCCAGCGTGGCCGACAAACCGGCCAGGCACAACTTGTCGGCGCGCACCGCGCGGGCCAGCGGATGCTGCCGGATACGCGCCAGCAGCGCCTCCCGGCCACAGAGCAGGCCCGCCTGCGGGCCGCCCAGCAGCTTATCCCCGCTAAAGGCCACCACATCTGCACCGGCGGCAATCCCGGCCGGGACCGTCGGTTCACCAGCCAGGCCATACGCCGCCGTATCTAGCAGCGCGCCGCTGCCCTGGTCATACAGCAGCGGCACATCATGCTGGTGGGCCAGTTCGGCCAGTTCGGCCAGCGAAGGCTCACTGGTGAAGCCCACAATTCTGAAATTGGAGTGGTGGGCCACCAGGATGGCCCCGGTGCGCTCATTGATAGCCTGGGCATAGTCGCGCAAATGGGTGCGGTTGGTGGTACCCACTTCCACCAGGCGCGCCCCAGACTGGGCCATTACATCGGGCACGCGAAAACCGCCACCAATCTCCACCAACTGGCCCCGGCTAATGATGACTTCCTGGCCCCGGCAAAGGGCTGTGAGCATCAGCAGCACCGCCGCGGCGTTGTTGTTGACCGCCAGGGCTGCCTCGGCCCCGGTCAGGCGGCACAGGAGCTGTGCGGCATGCACGGAACGCGATCCCCGCGCCCCGGCCGGGAGGTCATACTCCAGGCTGCTGTAGCCGGCCGCGGCCTGCTGGATGGCCGCCTGCGCCGCCGCGCTCAGCGGCGCGCGCCCCAGATTGGTGTGCACAATCACCCCGGTGGCATTGATAACCCCCTGCAGGGTGGGAACCAGATAGCCGGCCAGCCAGGCCGCCGCCGCAGCCATGAGGTCATCCCCGGCCGGGGGCACCGCCTGCCCGGCCAGAATCGCCGCCCGCCGCTCCGCCAGCACGGCCCGCAGCGCCGCTACCAGCAAGGTGTGGCCATAATCGGCAGCCAACGCTGCCGCCTCGTTCGTGGCCAACAGCCGGTCCACGCCAGGCAGTTGGCGCAGCGCCGCCTGTTTATCTAACTCGCTCGCGTTCATCGTTGCTTCATCAAGCCCGACCAACCCGGCCGGGTCTCCCTCGTCGCAGAAAGTTACATCGTCTGCACGGCGCGCGTGCGCAGTTGCAGCAGCACCTCAAACAAAACCAAGACCACGGCCACCAGCAGCACCACCGCCAGACCCAGCGTGCGGTTCATGCGCAGCCAGACGCAAAAAGCGATCCACAACCCCACCCACATCGACTGGCGCAGCACCAACAAAAAGCGCGGGTGGGGGTAGCGCCGGTCAAAGCGCCGGTTAAGGAAGTAAGCCAGGGGCAGCATCAGGCCGGTTACGGACATCAGCACAGCCGCCAGGAAAGCCAGCAAAATCTCGAAATTGGCAGCCTCCAGGATGGCCGGCGCGTCGATCTGGTCCAGGGCAGTTGCGCGCAGCAAATCCAGCCGCTGCACATCAAACGGCCAGAAGTTGTCCACGATGTGGTTGATGGCCAGCAAGCCCAGTACCAACAGGCCCGCGCCCAATAACAGGTAGGGAATCACTCCCAGGCGTTGTATGATCGATCGCATCAGAAACGTTCACCGGTGCAATGGCGCATTCTCTTGCCGGCAAGAGGTCGCCAGTTCGCATGGGCGGGCTAGTTCACCCGTTCGTCGACCTGCTGGGTTTGCATCAGGTGCAGCAGCGCCTGGCCGTAGGCATCGCTGGCCTGGTCGGCGGCAAAGCTTACGGTCTGGCCGGCCAGACGAATGGTGCAGGTATACCCGGCCGGGGGCGTATGGCGCAGCACAAGTCCCGGCACCAGGCCGACCAGAATCTCGCGCAGTTGCGCATCCGTCGGCATCCAGATCACCTCCGACTGTAAAATGTAATCCAATGCCCACTCGGCGGTGCCATGAAACGTCACCACCGGCCGTCCCTGGTACAGTTCCAGATAGGCTTGCAGATCGGCCAACACAAAAACCCGGTCTTCCAGGTTTGGCTCTGGCACCATGAAAAAGTCGTGCAATTGTGGATCCCAGACCAGACCAGCTTCCTTCAACTGCTTTGCTAGCGTCGGCGCAATCATTTACCACCTTCCCGGTTAGTTTTGCGTGGCCACATAAAGGCCGTTAGAAGTCGTGACGAAAATGCGCAGTGGCGATTCGGCAATATCGAAATCGCCCATATTGGTAAACAGCTCCTGGTCGGTTTCCAGGTCCACCGCTTTATACTGCGCCAGGAATGTTCCCCCCAGGCTAAGCTGAATAATCCGGCCGCTGCCGGGATCAGCTACAAAAATGGAGGAGTTCAGGCCCCGGCCGATGATCTTCAGCCTGGTGGGAGCAATGAGCGGCGTGGTCATGCCGCTGTCACGCAGGTTGGTCTCTTCCCACAACAACGACCCATTGACATAACGGCGCATCCGGCCATCCCCATAAAGCACCAGGATGCTGCCATCTTCGGCGTAAATGTCGATATCGACCGCCTTGTCCAGGTCTGGCAGTTCAATGGCCCGCTGCTCCTCATCCACAAAAAAGCCGCTGCCCTCGGCAAAATAACGCCAGATGCGGGCCGCGCCGGGATCCAGAACGTACATGCGTTCGTTGAAGTAGGTTATGGCCACGGGATTCTGCCATTCGCTGGCCAACCCCAGCTTGGTTGCCTGCAGCTCGCCAAAGGTAGGCACAAACGTGGTTAGCAGGCCGGCCCTGTCCAACATGGTCAGTCCGGCCTCGCTGACCTGCGTATCCCGGCTGCGCCAGGTCATGTCGAATAGGGTGCCCACAATTTGGTTGCCCACTGCCTGGCCGCTAAATAGGATTTCGCTGGCCGTCTCGGCGGTGAAGGTCACAAAGTCTTCGGCGGTCTCATGGCGAAAGACCCGGCCGGTACCACGATCCAGGGCGAAGATGTCGCCGTTGAGTCCTTCACGCAGGACCAGGCTGCCCATGTTGGCCCCGGCCGGGTAGGTATACAAGCGGCGTCCGGCAAGGCGGGTCACGTCTTCGATCAGGTCTGTCTGCACCAGGGCCGTCTGGCGCAGGCGCTGCACGTCGGGGTCATCCGGCCGGATCACTTCCGCTTCGGCGGCCAGCAGCAGCACCTCGTTGTAGTAAGTGCGTTGGGCCAGGGCGTCATCCGTTTGGGCGGCCAGACCAATCGCCTCATTCATATCGCGCTTGATTTCGCTCATGCGCTGCACCCGGCCGCGCTGTACAAAGACACTGGTGACAATGACGGCCACAATAATGGGAATGAGGACGGCGATGAGCGCCGGCAGCGCCCAGCCATCATCGCTGCCACGCCCGTTGCTGCGGGTCTGGGCCTCGCGGGGCGGCCGCAGCCGGCCCATCAGGTCGGCCAGCCAGCCGGTGGCCACACCTGCGCCAATGGCCGCCCGCGAGGTGGCCTGGCGAGCTGTGTCTTGCACTTCTTCGGCGCTGGGCAGGACCACCTGGGGCGGGCTGCTTTTGCGTTTGTTTTGGGCTGGGGGCGGGTTGTCTTTTTGCCCGGCCGGGCGAATATCGCGGCGTGGGGCGGCGGTCGGGGCCGCCACCATCACGTCTGGCAGGTCCGGCGGGGCCTCATCAATAAACTCAACCAACAGCAGGCGGGCCGTTTCCTGGCCAATCATCTGCCGCAGTTGGGGCAGGGCTTCCTCAACGGTGCTGTCAACCAGGGCGCGCTTCACCGCTTCGGCCGGCAGGTTCGTCAGCCGGGGATCGGCCAGCAGCAGCATGTCGCCCGGCTCCAGCCAGTTGTGGAAGTAGCGCAGATCCAGCCCGGCGGTGCGGCCCAGGGGGGTCATTCGGTCGGGTTCCCCGGCCGGGAGCCGTTCCACCCCAAAATTGCGGGCGATGAGGGCAAAGGCCTCACCCGTCTGCACCATGAACAGCTCCTGCCCGCGCATCACTGCACAGACCAACGCCCCCTCGCGCAAAGCGCCCTTGCCGCTAATATTCACCCGCAGCAGCCGCTGGTTCGCTTCCATGATGGCCGTGCGCAGGGCGGAGGTCACCCCACCGGAGCTTTGGTAATAGTGGTCACGGATGAGGTCAAGCAAGGTTTGGGCCAGTTCGCTGTACCCGGCCGGGGGGCCAGACAATGACAGGTGCACAAACAGGGAGTCTCGCTCCCGGCCGCGAGCTGCTTTAGGTGGGGCAGAAATCGCCAGCACGCCGGGAACGCCCTGCGGCCCAGACGCAGCTGTGTCTTGCGTTGCGCCCTCAATCAGATAAAGTTGGCCAATGACCGCTTGCAGTTCCACCGTTTCCGTTACCGTTACGCGCCTGCTTGAGTACGCGCCAAGTTCCAGCTTGTGCGCCGGTAAGGATAACACGGGAAAGCCAGAAAAGCGATATCAGTAGACAAATGCCCACTACAACCGTGAACGAGATCAACCTCTATTATGAAAGCACCGGCCGGGGCGATCCCCTGCTGCTGCTGCATGGCCTGGGTTCCAGCGGCCGCGATTGGGCGCTGCAAGTGCCCGAATTTGCCGCCCATTACCAGGTCATCACCCTGGATACGCGGGGTCATGGCCGCTCAGACAAACCGGCCGGGCCGTACAGTGTGCCCCTCTTTGCCAGCGACGTCGCCGCGTTTCTGCGCCGGTTGGCTCCCGGCCGGGTCCATCTCCTGGGCCTCTCCATGGGCGGCATGATCGCCCTGCAATTGGCCCTGGACGCACCCGAACTGGTGCGCAGCCTGATCATCGCTAACAGTGCGGCCGAGCTGCGGCCACGCACCCCGGCCGAGCGCTTCGCCATCTGGCAGCGCTTCCTGCTCATGCGGCTGGCCGGCATGCGCCAGATGGGGCAGTACCTGGCGCGGCGTTTCTTCCCCCGGCCGGAGCAGGCCGAAATCCGGCGCATCTTCATTGAGCGCTGGGCCGAAAACGACAAGCCCGCCTACCTGGCGACCATGCGCGCCTTGCTGGGCTGGTCGGTGGCCGATCGACTGCCGGCAATCAGCCAACCGGTGTTGATCCTCTCCGCCGAGTACGACTACATCCCCCGCTACCTCACCGACCGCTTGTGCGCAGCCCTACCCCAGGCCCAATTCCAGCGTATCCCCGACTCGCGCCACGGCAGCCCGGTCGACCAGCCGGCGCTGTTTAACCGGGCCGTATTGGATTTCCTGGCCCAATTGCCAGATAATGGGGTCTGAAAGTCGCCGGATCGTGGGCCGTCACCTCTGACGGGCAGACGAACTTGCCCACTGACCCGCTTCAAGGAGTGATCAATGAAGATTCTAATTGCCGGGGAGACCCCGTTTATTGAGGAGATTGGGCAGCTCTGCCTGGCTGCCGGCCATGACACCACGCTCTACCTGGTGGAGGATTTCTACAGCGCGGTGGAGAGCGGCTCGTTTATGCCAGTGGAGGGGAGCGTGGACGTGCTCATTGAGCTGCACAACGAATCAGCCGATGCCAAGCAGGAGCTGCTGCTGGGATTGGGGCAGGTGCTGCCGCCGCGCGCGCTGGTGCTGGCCTCGGCGCTGGCGACCAGTGCTACGCAGGCGGCGGCCTGGGTGCCCAACCCGCAGCGGGTGGTGGGGTTTGGCGTGGTGCCGCCGCTAGGCCCGGCCGGGTTGGTTGAGCTGGCCCCCGCCCTGCAAACCAACGACGCCAACCTGGCCCGCGCCGCCGCCTTCTGGAAAGGGCTGGGCTGCGACACCGTCATCGTGGCCGACGGGCCGGGCCTGGTGCGTGCCCGCGTGGTCTGCTGCCTCATCAACGAGGCCACCAGCGCCCTGATGGAGGGCGTGGCCACGGCCGAGGACATTGACAAGGCGATGAAGCTGGGCACCAACTATCCGATGGGGCCGCTGGCGTGGGCCGACCTGCTGGGGCTGGACATGGTGTTGGGCGTGATGAATGGGTTGTTCGCCGAGTGGGGCGAGGACCGTTACCGGCCCACGCCGCTGCTGCGGCGCATGGTGGCCGCCGGCTATTTAGGGCGCAAAAGCGGCCAGGGATTTTATGTGTACCCGGCCGGGGCAGGTAACAAAGCCTGATGGCCGTATCGCGCTGCCACGAATGTGAGCAAGACCCCCTGGAAAAACGGCGTTACGGCGGCAGCGGGCTGGCCGAGGGCAGCGCCTGCCCCATCTGCTACCAACCCACCTGCCGCTATCACCTGACCACCGTGCGCTGGCGCTGGCGAGACGGCGGCCAGTTGGGCGATACGCTCATCTGCAAGGCCTGTAAACGCAGCTACGCCCATCGCAGTTGGGATGTGGCCAATCGTGACTGGATTACCTGAATGGGTCAGGCAGCCGCCCGCCGCCACGACCCTCAACCACCCCAGACCGGCAAAAACAGGGTCTTTGGGACTTCAGCAGGAGTGCAGGCTTTAGCCGGAACCATTCCAACTGAAATCTCCGCTTCGCCCCACATTCGAGGGGTGACCCCACGAATTCCAAGAGAGCCTAAGATTACCGGTTACGAGGGATAGACCGGGACGTCCGGCCCTACCAGTTCGCGAAAAAGCGCCAGAATCTCACCTGGCTCGGCATGTCGCCGCTGGATTGTCTGCTTGGAATAGAGCAGCTCCCCGTTAACGCGGAATTCAAACGCGCCCTTGCTCCCCATAATCAGGCCAAAATCTTCAATAAGATGCTGGTAATCTGCCAAAATCTCATCCGCCACCCGGACGGCACGCGCGCGATAGTTTCAGGGCACGCAGTATTCAAGGGTAATTCTGTACTTCTGCATCATGATACCTCCAGAGTTGCAATGCACATGCGGCATCGCCAATCTGCTTCTGGCTCATCCCTCTTGCGCCAGTTCGCAGCGGAGTATAACTTGGCCCCAATATCTTGACAATCGGGCGCGGCTAAGATAGCATACTCGATGGCTCCGGGGCCTGTAGCTCAGCTGGGAGAGCGCTACAATCGCACTGTAGAGGTCAAGGGTTCGAATCCCTTCAGGTCCATTTTTTTGCTGTTAACAGCTGAATAACAAAGCTTTGAACAGGAGTAGTAGGTACCCGGCCGGGTCGTCCGGCCACCGCAGAGAGTCGCTTCACCGGCTGCAAGAGCGACAACACGTACCGAACTCGCCTGGGAGCTGCGGCAGCGAACAGCCAAACGGCTTGGTAGTTGTCGACGGGTAGCGCCGTTAACCGTTTGAGTGGGTGTTTGGCCGGCAAATTGTGGCCACCAGCGAAATTTGTGTTACAATGCTGGCCGCTGTAGGAATTAAAATTCAAGGGCCTGTAGCTCAGTTGGGAGAGCACCACAATGGCATTGTGGGGGTCAAGGGTTCGAGTCCCTTCAGGTCCACTAACTTTTTTTTGCCGGACAACACCAATCAGAGTGGTAACGCGGAACCTCTTTCGTCTCTGTAACGAAAGAGGTTTTTTGTTTTTGGCGGGCGCAATGCAAGAAATCTGGCTGGATTCGCCATATGGTAAGGTGTTTGGGCAGCAAACAGGCCCGCTGGCAGGGCCGGTGGTGCTGGGTCTGCATGGTTGGAGCCAGCGCAACGGCTGGCACACCTGGCAGCCGCTCATGCAGCCGCTGGCTGAAGTGGGCTGCCGGGTGGTGTGTGTGGATATGCCCGGCTGGGGCCAATCCCGGCCGGGACCCGGCACGCCCCTCACCACCGCCCAGGCCGTGACCACCGTCCAGGCCTTGCTAGATAGCCTGCAAGCCACGACGGCTGTGCTGCTGGGCAAAAGCTGGGGCGGTGGCGTGGCCATCACCCTGGCTTTGGATGATCCCGGCCGGGTGCGCAAACTCATTCTCACCGCCCCCGCCTTCCGCCAACCGGAGCGGCTGCCCCAGGTTACCCAGCCCGTGCTGCTAGCCTGGGCCGAGGATGACCCGGTCATCCCCTTTGCCTATGCCCAAATCTTTGCCGGCGCACTGCCCCACTGCCAACTCGTCACCTACCCGGCCGGGGGCCACAGCGCCGCCCAGAAAAATGCGGCCGACTTCGCCCCCAAAGCCGTCGCCTTCCTGCGTGAGTCCTAACGTGCACCCCACCGCGCCACGACCAACCGCCAGAACCCAAACCAACGCGAACCCGCATTATCCGTGCCCCCATGTCTTCACTGCCGGCATAATGCCCGCCATTCAACACAACCCTACCAACCAGGAGATCGTATGACCAGCAAGTACAACGCCAGCGAAATCGAAGCCAAATGGCAGGCCCGTTGGGAAGAAAGCGGCCTCTACCGCCAGGTCATTGACCACACCCGACCCAAGCATTACGCCCTGACCATGCTCCCCTACCCCAGCGGCGATCTGCACATTGGGCATTGGTACGCCATGACCCCCAGCGACGCCCGCGCCCGCTACATGCGCATGAACGGCTACAACGTTCTCTTCCCCATGGGCTTCGATTCCTTCGGACTGCCGGCTGAAAACGCGGCCATCAAGCGCAACATCCCACCGGCCAAATGGACCGCCGCCAACATTGAGCGGATGCGTGGCCAACTGCGCAGCATGGGGGCCATGTTCGACTGGGAACGGGAAGCCGTCTCATCTGACCCCAACTACTACCACTGGACGCAATGGTTCTTCAAACAGCTGCTGGCCCATGGCCTGGCCTATCGTAAGATGGCCGCGGTCGATTTTTGCCCTAACTGCAATACAACCCTGGCCCGCGAACAGGTGTGGGGCGATGACCGCCACTGCGAGCGCTGCGGCACGCCGGTCATCAAAAAAGACCTGGAGCAATGGTTCTTCAGAATCACCGATTACGCCGAAGAGCTGCTTGATTTCAGCCAGATCGAATGGCCAGAGCGGGTGCAGGTGATGCAAACCAACTGGATTGGCCGTTCAGTCGGCGCAGAGGTGACGTTTTACACCGAGGCGGGGCACGCGCTGCCTATTTTCACGACCCGGCCGGATACCCTCTGGGGGGCAACCTTCATGGTGCTGGCCCCTGAACATCCCCTGGTAGACGAACTGACCACGCCGGCGCAGGCTCAGGCGGTACAGACCTACCGCGAAGCCGCGCGGCGCATGTCCGAAATCGACCGGGAAACGGCCGACCGGGAAAAGACCGGGGTTTTCACCGGCGCATATGCCATCAACCCTGTCAATAACGAACGCATCCCCATCTGGATTGCCGACTACGTCCTGATGACCTACGGTTTTGGGGCAATTATGGCCGTGCCCGCCCACGATGAGCGAGACTTCGCCTTTGCCACCAAGTACGAACTGCCCATTGTGGAGGTCATTCGCGCCCCGGGGCGCACTGCGGTAGATGGCCCATTGAGCGAGGCCTTCGTCTCCAAATATGAGGGGCACATGGTCAACTCCGGTCAGTTTGATGGCACGCCGGTAAGCGAAGCGGTGGAAAAGGTCACGGCCTGGCTGGAGGCGCAGGGCACCGGCCAAAAAGCGATCAATTACCGCCTGCGCGACTGGCTCATCAGCCGCCAGCGTTACTGGGGCAGCCCCATCCCCATCATCTACTGCCCGGAGCACGGTGCCGTGCCCGTCCCAGATGAAGCGCTGCCGGTGCGGCTGCCCCTGGATGTGGCCTTCACCCCTACCGGCGAAAGCCCGTTAAAGTTCCATGACAGCTTCTTGCATACCGAATGTCCCGTTTGCGGGCAGCCCGCGCTGCGCGAAACGGACACCATGGACACCTTCATGTGTTCCTCCTGGTATCAATATCGTTATCTCAGCCCCAGATATGCCCAGGGACCGTTCGACCCCGTAGAAGGCGCGTACTGGCTGCCGGTGGACCAATACACCGGCGGCATTGAGCACGCCACCATGCACCTGATCTACACCCGCTTCTTCACCAAGGCGATGAAGCGAATGGGGCTGGTAAATTTTGATGAGCCGATGCTGCGCCTGTACAACCAGGGAATGGTACTGGGCGAAGATGGCGAGAAGATGTCGAAGTCCCGCGGCAACGTGGTAGCCCCAGATGCGCTGGTGCAACGCTATGGCGCCGACACGGTGCGTACCTACCTGATGTTTTTTGCCAAATGGGACCAGGGCGGCCCATGGAATTACGATGGCATCAAAGGGCCGCAGCGCTTCTTGAACGATGTGTGGGAGATAGCCCATGTGGTTTACACCCCCGGCCGGGAAGATGAAACCGTCACCCGTGCCCTGCGGCGCAAAACCCACCAGGTCATTCGCAAAGTGGGCGACGATCTGGCCGGCTTCTCCTTCAATACCGCTGTGGCCGCCCTGATGGAACTGCGCAACGCCATTCTGGATGCTCAACGCTCAGCCGCAGTCAGCCGTTTTGCCTGGGAAGAGGCCGTTACCAACCTCTTGCTGCTGCTGGCCCCCATCGCGCCCCACATCACCGAGGAATTGTGGGCAAAAAGAGGATTTCGGTATAGTATTCATCAGGAGGCATGGCCAGCCTGGGATGAGGAGATTGCCAGAGAAGACACCATCACCCTTATTGTCCAGGTAAACGGCAAGGTGCGGGCCAAGATCGAGGTCGCGCCCGATATCAGCAATGCTGAGGCACAGCAAGTGGCCCTGTCCGCCGAAACAGTTCAGAGCTGGCTGGCCGGCAAAACACCGCGCAAGGTGGTTGTGGTGCCCGGCAAGCTGGTAAACATCGTCCTATAGTTTTCTTCCCCCCCCTCCCCCCAGAGGACGTGAGCGGGAGGCCGCCCAATAGGTCTCCCGCTCACAATTTTCGACCAGCCGGTTCAGGCCACGTAGACACCTGGTGCGCCCCCCGGCCGGGTTACCCACCGCAAACTCTCGCGCAGCAGAATGATCTCCCGCGGCCGGCTGCCCTGGACCAACACCAGCACGTGCCGCCCCTGCTCATCCAGCCACTGCCGACCCTGCTCCACTACCAGCCAGCGATCATCCTGCAAGATTCGCTGCACTTGTACTCCCCCATCCGCCGCAAAACGACATTCTACGCCTATATTTTCCATGGTTTCCTTCCTTAGTAAGCGTCCAGAAATTAGTTTGTAGTACCGGCTTCAGCCGCCCAGACCGCTAAAGCGGTTACTACGAACAAAAAAGGGAAGTTGTTTTTAGACACTCACTTATGGTGGCGGATCCAGCGCCTAGACTGCGGCCGGCAGACCAGCCCAACGGAACACGCAGCACCATTCAGGCCAGATAAGGCACAATAAACTTAAACAGCGCCACCAGGGCCAGGGCAGAAAGGGCCAGGGCCAACCCGGCCGGGATCCACCCCTCACCCAAGCGCCAACGGACCAGCACCGGCCGGGCCAGCGTGTGCAGCCCCAGGGCCACCCCCATCCCCAACGGCAGCAGCGCCGAAAAGAGGTAGCGCCCCTGGTGCTGCACAAAGGTCACGTTGTAGCCCAGATAGACCAGCACACTGAACAGAAACGTACTCCCCAACACCAGCAGCGCCCTGCGCCCATCACGCTGGCCCGGCCGCACCTCGCCGGCCGTGCGCCGCCTGTCCACCACGGCCAGGGCCAGACCCAACCCGACCACCAGCGTCAACAGCAGCAGCGGGCCATACACCCAGTTGGGCATCGGCGCGGCCATCCAGCCAAACTGCCCCCAAAAGCTCTGGAAGGTGGTACGGACAAACCGCAGCAGCACCCCGGCCGGGCCATAGATCGCCAGCCACTCGTTGGTACGCGGCTGCCCTACCACCACTGCATCATGCGCCGCCGTAGCCAGCGGGTCCAGGCCAGCGTAAACCAGCAAATTGCGCCCCCACCAGAGCGCCCCCAGCAGCCCGGCCGGGATACCCACCCGCACCGCTGCCTGCCACAACGCCCGCCACTGCCGCCAATACAGCCGCAGCAAGACCAGCCCGACCACCGGCACCATAATGTACACCGTGGCCTTGGTCAGAAAGCCCAACCCCAACAGCACGCCCACGCCCAGCCACGACCGCGCCCCGGCCGGGGCATCGGCCGGCATCCGCAAAAGCAGCCACAACAGCGCGGCAATGAGCAGCTCCGCCAGAGCATCATTATTCACCGAGGACAGGATGGCCACATGCTGTGGCAAGAAGGCCACAAACGCCGCCGCCGTCAGCCACCACCAGCGCCGCTCCCGGCCGGGCCACACCTGCTGCCCCACCGCGTAGGCCAGCGCCACCACCCCCGCCCCCAACAACACCGACACCAGCCGCAGGGGCAGCAGCGCCCCGGCAAACAGCAAATAAACCGGCGTTTGCAGCAAATAATAAAGCGGCGGCTGCCAATCCTCATAAGAAAAAGCGATGTAGACCGAATACTGCGGATCAAATCGGGAGGAAATCACCGTCCCCTGGTACTCCTGGTCGTAGTCACCTGGGGCAATGACCGGCAGGCTGCCACCCGCCAACTGCCGGATGTAGTTGTAGTGCGCCGGCTCATCTGGCGCTTGCCAGGGTGGCGTGTAAATGGCGAACAGGCTGCCCACCAGCAGATAGAGCAGCAGCAAGAGCCAGAACGGGAGATGTGTGCGCATGCTCGGCATGCTCGGAATCATAACCCATTCTGCGCCGCTAGCCAGCCCGGCCGGGGCCACCCTCACCCGGCCGGGAGGCGGTCACCGTTCACGTCAAATCCCTCAGCCCGGAAACAGGCCAACAGCGCCGGCGGCAACTGCTGCCGCAGACGTTCGGCGCGCACCAACGCCCGCAGCAGCCAGCCATTTTGCGCCTCCCCGCCCAACAAAGCCCGCGCCTCGGCCGCGCTCAGCCAACGCGCCTCCTCATGCTCGGCGCTCAGCAGGATGGCCGCCGGGTTATCCAGCGTGCAGCAGTACACCAACCCCAGCAGCTCATCCTCCGGCCGGGGCGCGCCCCGGTAAAAGTGCGTCGTACCCACCAAAAAATCCGCCACCACCGCCACGCCCAGCTCCTCGCGCACCTCGCGATACAAAGCCTCTTCAAACCCTTCACCCTGGTCAACCCGGCCGGTCACACACTCCCACGCACCCGCCCCAAAATCCTTGCTCCCCGCCCGCCGCAAAAACAGATAGCGCGCCGTTCCCGGATGCCAGATCAACGCCCCCACCCCAGCATAAAACCGTCCAATGCTCATCATCCGCTCCCTATCTCGTTGTTCAACCCCGGCCGGAACCGCCGGCCACCGGCATGATATTCGTCAGGTCGTCCCGTGACAATTGGCACTACGGCAATTCCTGGCCCTGGCCTATCCTTAAGCGCAGGAATCTCACGGGTGTCGCTCACCCCAGTCCAAATGGGCAGCGCAGCCAGGATTATCCCACAAATAAAACCATCAGGCAGCCGCCATGCCCTGGTAGAGGTAAAAATCATGAGCAGACAAGAATGGGTCGTTGTAAAAGACAAGACGTGTGAATTCCAAAAGCACCAGGTAGAACAGCTAGAACTGCGTCTCTATCCAACTGATTTTGTGGATGGCGCCGAACCCTACCGTGTGCTGGCCCGCAAATGCTCCGACGATATCGCCTGTAATCTGGCCGGTTATCCCTGCAAATGGGCCTTCACCAACCCGGCCGCGGACCATTTCGCCCTGGACTAATGCAGATTATCCCCCGGCCGGGCACAAACAGCCCGTGACGGTGGCCGTCTCCACGAGGCAACACAGATGCGTAAACTCATCCTCCTGCTTGCAGCCTGCTTACTCCTTACATTCATGCTGCCGGCAGTTACCCTGGCCCAGGCCCCGGCCGGGGACTCCGTCGTCCGGGCCGTCCTCTTTTTTTCCCCAACCTGCCCCCACTGCCACTTCGTCATGGAAGAAGTCCTGCCCCCCCTGCAAACACAATACGGCGATCAACTCCAGATTCTGGAAATTGATGTCTCCCAGGCCATCGGCGGCAGCATGTACGAGAAATACCTGGCGCAGTTCAACATTCCACAAGAGCGAACAGGCGTTCCCGCCCTCATCGTCGGCGACACCGTACTCGTTGGCAGCCGCGAAATCCCAGACGTTTTTCCCACACTCATTGCCAGCGCCCTGGCCAGCGGTGGCCTCGACTGGCCCGCTATCGAAGGACTGGATCAGGTCATGGACCCCGCCTTCCAGGAGCTAGCCACCACCGCCCCCGTCGACAGCAGTTTCATTCTGGCCTGGATCATCCTGCTGGGCATGTTGGTCGCCCTGGCCTTCACCGCCTGGCTCATAACCAAAATTGATTGGCAGACCCTGCCCCGGCAAAATCAACAACCGCTGTGGCTATTTCCCGCGCTCGCCCTCCTGGGACTGCTCGTCTCCGCCTACCTGGCCTACGTCGAAGTCACCCACAGCGAGGCGGTCTGCGGGCCGGTCGGCGACTGCAACGCAGTCCAATCCAGCAGCTACGCCACCCTCTTCGGCATTCCCATCGCCATCTACGGCCTGATCTTCTACCTGGCCGTAGGCGTCTTGTGGTACATGCAGCCCAGGCAAGCCACGGCCAAACGCCACCAGCAAATCACGGCAGCCCTGCTCGCCCTAACCGTTGCCGGCACCCTTTTCTCAATCTATCTGACGGCGCTAGAAATCTTCACCATCGAGGCCGTCTGCGCCTGGTGCCTGACCTCGGCCGTCGTCAGCACCGTGCTGATGCTGCTGGTGGCCATCCCCCTGCGCCAGGACCGCCGCCAGGCCAGGCAACAACGCCGGGCACATACCAGCAGGGCCACGCGCTAACCAATACCCGCAAACACTTCTTCACTATCTCCTTTTGGCAAACAGACCCGGCCGGGACCCGGCCGGGTCTGTTGTCTCTCCCGCTAATGACATTCTACAGACGCGCATATGCCTTTCATCACTATCAAAATCACGCCCGCGTCATTATCCTGATAAACGAAAGCACAACGTGCTTTCTGGTTTGCTTTGGGCCGCGACTCAACTAGATAGGAGCACCATCATGGAATACGTTTTCGGACCCGTGCCCTCACGGCGGTTGGGCCAATCCTTGGGCATCGATCCAGTCCCCGCCAAAACCTGCAACTGGAACTGCGTCTACTGCCAGCTAGGGCGCACCATCCCCCTGACCCATGAGCGGCGCTCCTTCTTCCCGCGCCAGGCCATCCTCGACGAATTGCAGCAAGCCCTGGCCCAGGCCCCGGCCGGGACCATCGACTGGATCACCTTCGTCGGTTCCGGCGAAACCACCCTCAGCAGCGACCTGGGCTGGCTCATCTACCAGGCCAAACGCCTCTCCAACCTGCCCCTGGCCGTCATCACCAACGGCTCACTCCTCTACCTGCCAGAGGTACGGCGCGACCTGGCCTGGGCCGACGCCGTGCTGCCCTCCCTGGACGCCGGTACCCCAGAACTCTACCGCAAACTCAACCGCCCCCACCCCGAAGCCACCTTCGAGCGGCTCGTCGAGGGCCTCGTCGAGTTCCGCCAGATGTACCGCGGCAAGCTGTGGCTGGAACTCATGCTGCTGAAGGGCATCAACGACGACGAAACCGCCCTGCGCCAGATCGCCAACCATGTGCAGCGCATCCGGCCGGATGAAGTCCACATCAACCTGCCCACCCGCCCCCCGGCCGAAAGCTGGGTAGAACCGGCGAACGATGAAGGCATCATGCGCGCCGTAGCCATCCTCGGCGACGTCGCCCGCGTCGTGCATCCCGCCGACGGCAGCTTCAACCTGGGCGGCTGCAGCACCGTGCTAGAAGCCATCGCCGCCATCATCACCCGCCACCCCATGCGCCAGGCAGAGCTAGAACACGCCCTGGCCCGCTGGGCACCCGGCCAGATCCAGGAAGCGCTGCACCAACTGCAAGAAAGCGGCCGTGCCAAAGTGGTCGAACGGCTGGGCGACCAATTCTGGAGCGCCCCGGCCGCGTACTTCCCCAATGCCACCGAAAGCCTGGCCACCGCCCCCAACGCCGTCCGCCCCCGGCCGGGTGAACCCGCCGCCCCCCGCTAAGCCGCCATGCGCAACATCCGCGTCCTCACCACCAACGAACCGTGGATCAACGACCGCCCCGTCGAGATTGTAGAGCGCAAAGGCACCGGCCACCCCGACAGCCTGTGCGACGGCATCGCCGAACGCATCTCCCTCGACTACAGCCACTGGTGCCAGCGCCATACCGGCCAGATACTGCACCACAACTTCGACAAAGTGCAGCTTGTGGCCGGTGCCGCCCACATCACCTACGGCGGCGGCACCCTGCTCCAGCCCATTCGCATCCAGATCGCCGGCCGGGGCACCGCCACCACCCCCAGTGGCCAGCCCATCCCCCTGGCCATGATCGCCATTGGCGCGGCCAAAGCCCACCTGCGCCGCACCATGCGTCACCTGGACCCCGACCAGCACTGCCTCATCGACTGCTTTGCCGGGCAAGGCGCAGCCCAACTGGTGCAAACCGTCACCGAAGTAACCGCCAATGACACCAGCTATGGCACCGCCCACTGGCCCCTCTCCCGCCTGGAAAACAGCGTGCTGGAAGTCACCCGCTTCCTCAACGAAGACCTGCGCGACCAATGCCCCATCGGCGAAGATGTCAAGGTGATGGGCGCGCGCGTCGACGGCGAGGTCACCCTGACCTGTGCCGTGCCCCTGCTGGCCAGCCTCATCCGTAACCGCGCCCAATACGAAGAGCACCGCCTGGCCATACAGCAAGCCATCCAGGCCCACGCCGCAGCCCTGCTCACCCGGCCGGTACACGTCTTCGTCAACATGGCCGACGACGAAAACCAGGACAGCCCCGACAGCGTCTACCTCACCCTCACCGGCACCAGCGGCGAATGCGGCGACGATGGCGCGGTGGGCCGCGGCAACCGCGTCAGCGGGCTGATAACCCCATTCCGCCCCGTTTCCCTGGAAGCCGCCGCCGGCAAAAACCCGGTCAGCCACGTGGGCAAGCTGTACAACGTCCTGGCCCTGCAAGCGGCCAAAGCCATCGTCGAAGCCCTGCCGCGTGTGCGCCAGGCCCAGGTCACCCTGCTCAGCCAGATTGGCCGCCCGCTAGACCAGCCGCAAGTCGCCCTGGCCGTGCTGCACCCCATCGGGGCCACCCTGGCCACCGCAGACAGCAGCGCTGCCGCCGCCATCCTCAACGATTGGCTGGCCGACCCCGGCCGGGTACAAACCCTCATCATCAACCAGGCCGTCACCCTGTTTTAGGCCGGGGCCTTGGCCCAACGCCGCCGCTGGTATAATGGGGCTACGATGTGCCCAACCGCCGCCCCCTCCCCCACCCCCCCACCCCTCCCCAAGCCCTTTCTGGCCCGCATGGCCACCCTGCTGGCCGGCGCTTTTCCCGCATTCCTGGCCAGCTACGACCAACCGGCCACGGCCGGGCTGCGCGTCAACAGCCTCAAGCTAAGCCCGGCCCAATGGGCCGCCATCAGCCCCTTTGGCCAGACCTCCCTGCCAGGGCTGCCAGAGGGCTTTCTGCTGGTTGAAGATGAAACCCGGCCGGGCAAGCACCCCTACTTCGCCGCCGGCCTCTACTACCTGCAAGACCCCTCGGCCATGATGGTTACCGCCCTGCTCGACCCCCGGCCGGGTGAGATCATCCTCGACCTGGCCGCGGCCCCCGGCGGCAAAGCCACCCACATCGCCGCCCGCCTGCAAAACCAGGGGCTGCTGGTGGCCAACGAGATCCATCCCCAGCGCGTCTGGGCCCTGGCCCAAAACCTGGAGCGCTGGGGAGCTACCAACGTGGCCATCACCCACGAAACGCCAGAAAGACTGGCAGGCCGCTGGCCGGGTTTCTTCGACAAAGTGCTGGTCGATGCCCCCTGTTCCGGTGAAGGGATGTTCCGCAAGCTGCCGGCCGCCCGCGCCGAATGGTCGCCCGAAATAGCTGCCGGCTGCGCCCTGCGCCAGCACGCCATCTTGCAGGCGGCCGCGCCGCTGGTCCGGCCGGGCGGCGTGCTCATCTACGCCACCTGCACCTTCAACCCGGCCGAAAACGAAGGAGTCCTGGCCCGCTTCCTGGCCGCTGTGCCCGGCTTCGCCCTGGAAGCAGTAGAAGCCCGGCCGGGATTCGCCCCCGGCCGGCCCGACTGGGTGACGCCAGACGCAGCTCTGCCGGCCCTGAGCCAGGCCGTGCGCCTGTGGCCACATGAAGGACCGGGCGAGGGGCATTTCATCGCCTGCCTGCGCCGCCAGCCCGGGCCACCTGCCCCCCGGCCGGGTGCCGCCACACGACCATTTCCGCGCCCGGCCGGGACGCTGTGGGCCGACTTCTGCCGCACCAGCCTGACCACACCGCCAGACAGCGGCCGGGTGACCCAGGTAGGCGGTTACCTGTACGAACTGCCACCCGACCTGCCCGATTGGCAGGGGCTGCGGGTCATCCGCCCCGGCCGGTGGCTGGGCGAGCTAAAGAAGCAGCGTTTCGAGCCAGCCCACGCCCTGGCCCTCAGCCTGACCGCGACTCAGGCCCGGCGCGTGCTCAACTTCCCGGCCGGGGAGGCGGCGGTGCGGGCCTATCTGCGCGGTGAAGCCTTGCCCATCCCGGCCGGGGGCGACGATGGCTGGACACTGGTCACCGTCGATGGCTTTCCCCTGGGCTGGGGCAAGCGCGTCGACCATCTGCTAAAAAACCATTACCCCAAAGGTCTCCGCCAGCCATGATCCTGGCGCACGAATCATCCCTGACAAGGAGAGGGTCCCTCATGAACCAGCCCGCCGCCCTCCATCTCACCCTCCTGCTCGGCTGCCTGATCCTCGCTGGCTGCCAACCCACGCCAACTACCCCCGTCACCCCCTCTCCCTCTCCCTCCCCCACTCCTTCGTCCATCCCCACCCTCACCACCGACCGGCCAGACAACAGCATCACCTACAACCCAAACAGCAGCCCGCCGCAGTTGGTAGTGCGCAGTGCCCGCGGCATTGGCCAGGCAGAGATTGGGCTAGACGGCGGCTCCCTCCCGGCCGGGACACAAATCCAACTCTTTCTCCAGGGGCTAGAGGCATTCCAGCTCAGCTATGGCGACCTCACGATTATGGCCTCCCTCTCCAGCATCGATGGGCAGGTGCGTCAAAGCATGCTCGTTGCCAATGACCCGGCCGGGGAACAGCCCCTCACCCCCAACAGCGCCTACTGGCTAGACATTCAGATCAACAGCACCGATCCCACCATCCCCCTGAAAGACGGCTATTTCACCATTAGCCTACCCGCCGACTTCTACCACGCCAGCCCCCGCAGCTTCAGCATCAGGTGGATAGATTTCTACCGCTAGCGGCAAGCGTTAGGGCCACGGTCAGGCCACGCCAACCCGTGCGTCAGAGAAAGCCCGCCAGTCTAGCAGCCCGTTCCCCCAATTCGGCAATTAGCAACTGAAGCTTGTCTACCACAGTTGTGACATTTGTCACTACTGCTATCTTGGGCATGCCAGTAACCTTAGCTTAGGGTTAATGTTGCTTGCATTGGTTCCAGACCCGATAGTTCTCTCACCATCGTGCCACGAGCTGTCCGGCGACCACTCCCACGGCGCCGGGCCCATTTTTTATGGAGGACCGTATGACCGCAGCGCCAACACCCAGTTTGCGCCCCCGAGCGCCAACCTTCTTTGAGCAGGTAATAGCCGCCACACCGGGCGGCGATCCCCATTTGGAGCTTTGCATCCAATGCGGCACCTGCGGAGGCTCTTGCCCATCGGGCGCCGACATGGAACACAGCCCCCGGCGAATATTCGCCATGATCGAAGCCGGCATGAAAGAGGACGTCTTGCGCAGCAACACGCCGTGGTATTGCGTTTCCTGCTACTACTGCATGGTCCGCTGTCCTCAAGATATCCACATTACCGACCTCATGTATACCCTGAAGCGGATGGCCATTGCCGAAGGGTACTACCAGGAGTCCAGTGCCAGCGACGCGTCCGACTTCTCGACCACGTTCATCGAATACGTTGAGAACTATGGGCGCAGTTTTGAATTAGGCCTGGCCACCCGCCATCATTTGCGCCACCACCCCCTATCGGCCATCAAAATGGCCACTACGTTAGGCTTGGGCATGTGGCGCAAGGGGCGCATGGACCTGACCCCCAACCGTATCCAGGACCTCAACGGGCTAAAAGCCATTCTGGCCAAGGCCAAAGAGTTGGGAGGTGAAGCATGAAGTACACCTACTATCCAGGCTGTTCTCTGGAACGCAATGCCCGCGCTTACCACCTTTCCACCATGGCCGTGGCCGAGCCACTTGGCTTGGAGTTCAACGAAGTGCAAGACTGGAATTGTTGTGGCGCGACGGAGTATATTGCCATCGACCTGGTGCCCGCCTATGCGCTCATCACGCGTAACCTGGCCCTGGCCGCCAAACAATCGACCAACGGCGAACATCTTGTAGCCCCATGCAGCGCCTGTTTTCTTAACCTGAGCAAAGCAGATAAGTATATGGGCGAGTCGCCAAACCTATCCCGCAAGGTCAATGTGGCCCTGGCCGAGGCCGGCCTGAACTACACGGCCGGCTCGGTCAAAGTGGACCACCTGCTGCATGTGGTGGTTAACGATGTGGGCTTTGAGGCCATTGCCGAAAAGGTAACCCGGCCGCTATATGGTCTGCGGGTGGCCCCTTACTATGGCTGCCTCGTCGTCCGGCCGGGGTTCCAACGCAAATTCGACGACCCCGAATATCCCACTTCTATGGACCAGCTCGTCCGCGTCTTGGGCGCCGAGGTAGTGGACTTCCCCCTGAAGGCGCACTGCTGCGGCGGCCACATGACCCAGATCAGCGAAGAAGTCGCCCTGGAGTTGATTCGCCGCCTGCTGCAAAACGCAGCCGACTACGAGGCCGACGTCCTGGTGACCCTGTGTCCCATGTGCCAGCTCAACCTGGATGCCTACCAGGAAGCGGTGAACAAGCGCTTCGGCACCAACTATCAGATCCCCATCCTGTACTTCACGCAGCTCATGGGGCTGGCATTTGGCATGCCGGAGGAGAGCTTGGGCATTGGGCTGGAGTTCATCCCGGCCGGGCCAGCACTGGCCAAAATCAGCGACAAACCCACCGCGCGTAAAGCACGGCCACGGGCGGCCAAGGGCGGACTCCCCATGCCAGCCCTGTCCAAGGAGGGTTAAGCCATGACCAAGGAACGAATTGGCGTATACATCTGTCACTGCGGCAGCAACATTGCCGCCACCGTAGACGTCAACGATGTTTCCGTATGGGCCGGCGAAGAGCTGGCCGACGACGGCGTCGTTGTCTCGCGTGATTACCAGTTCATGTGTTCCAGCCTGGGCCAGGAACTCATTGCGGCCGACATCAAAGAACAGGGCCTGACTCGCGTGGTCGTGGGCGCTTGCTCGCCCCACTTGCACGAGCAAACCTTCCGTGGCGCATGCCAAAAGGCCGGCCTGAACCCGTTCCTGTGCGAGATGGTCTCCCTGCGGGAGCAAATCTCCTGGGTACACACCGACAAAAAGCTGGCCACAGACAAAGCCAAAGCGATGGTAGCCGGCGGCGTGGAGCGGGTTATCCAGCAAGAACCACTGGAACCACTGAGCGTGCCCATCAACCCCGCCACGTTGGTGGTGGGCGCAGGCATCGCCGGCATCCAGGCCGCCCTGGAAATCGCCGACAGCGGCCACCACGTCTACCTGGTGGAGCGCGAACCCTCCGTGGGCGGTCATATGTCGCAGTTCGACAAAACCTTCCCCACCCTGGACTGCGCCGCCTGCATTCTCACACCAAAGATGGTCTCGGCCGGGTCGCACCCCAACATCACCCTGCTGTCCTACAGCGAGGTAGAGCGGGTAGACGGCTATGTGGGCAGCTTCAACGTTACCATCCGCAAGAAAGCGCGCTATGTTAACGAAGATGCCTGCACCGGCTGCGGCATCTGCATTGAAAAATGCCCCGCGCGCGTGATCGACGACGTGTATGAGGCCGGACTGGGCTACCGCAAAGCGGTCTACCGCCCCTTCCCCCAGGCCGTGCCCAAGTATCCGGTCATCGACACGGAGAACTGCATTTACTTCCAGCGCGGCAAGTGCAAAGCTTGCCAGATTTTCTGCCCCACCCAGCCCAACTCCATCGACTTCGAGCAGCAGGACCAGATCCTGCAAGTGGAGGTTGGCAACATCATCCTGGCCACCGGTTACGACCTGTTTGACTCGCGGCGCGTGCCCCAATATGGCTACGGCCGGCTGGCGAATGTGTTCACCAGCATGGAGTTCGAGCGGATGTGTAACGCGGCCGGGCCAACCGATGGCCAGGTGGTGCTGCGCGACGGCGTCACCGTGCCAGAATCGGTAGCCGTGATCCACTGCGTGGGCAGCCGCGACCATCGCTACAACAAGTACTGCTCGGTCATCTGCTGTATGCAGAGCCTGAAGTTCGCCCATCTGGTAAAGGAGCGCACCGGGGCCGAGGTGTACAACTTCTACATCGATATGCGCACGGCCTACAAGGATTACGACGAGTTCTACCAGCGGGTGCTGGAAGAGGGTGTGCATTTCATCCGCGGCCGGGTGGCCGAAGTGACCGATGCCGCCCGGATGCCCCACGAAGAAGGCAAGATCATCGTGCAAGCGGAAGACACCTTCATCGGTAAGCAGCGGCGCATTCCGGTAGACATGGTCATCTTGTCGGCCGCGCTGGAACCGCGCAAAGACTCCAATGAGGTCGCGCATAAGTTTGGCATTGCCTGCAGCGCCAACGGCTGGTTCATCGAGAAGCATCCGAAGCTGGACCCGGTCGCCACAATGACCGAAGGGATCTACATTGCTGGCTGTGCCCAGGGACCCAAAGACATCCCGTCGACGGTAGCCCAGGGGGCTGCGGCCGCGGCGCGGGTCTTGGGCCGCATCAACATGGGCGAGCTAGCCCTGGACCCGGTGCGGGCCAGCGTGGACGAGAGCAAATGCTCTGGCTGCCGCATCTGCAATGACCTGTGCCCGTTCAATGCCATCCTGTTCCACGAGGATCGGATGATGACGGAGATTAACCCGGCGCTGTGCCAGGGCTGCGGTACCTGTGTGGCGGCCTGCCCATCTGGCGCTATCTCAGGCACCCAGTTTAGCAACGAACAGATCATGGCCCAGATCGACGGGCTGCTCATGTTCAATATGGACGGCCAGCGGGTGCGCCTGCTGGATGCTGTACCAGCGTGAGAGGAGATGAACCATGGCTGCAGACGATCGTTTTGAACCGCTGATCATCGGCTTCACGTGTAACTGGTGCAGCTACCGCGCCGCCGATCTAGCGGGTACCTCGCGGATGAAATATCCGCCCAATATCCGGCTGATACGCCTTATGTGCTCCGGCCGGCTCGATCCCACGTTTGTCTTGAAGGCTTTTGCCGGCGGGGCCGATGCCGTTCTGGTAACCGGCTGCCATCCCGGCGAATGCCACTATCTGGAACAAAACTTCAAGGCCCTGCGCCGTATTGTGCTGCTGCGGCAAACTCTGGCCCAGTTTGGCATTGAACCGCAGCGGCTGCGCCTGGTATGGGCCAGTGCCGCCGAAGGCACACGACTGGCGCGCGAAATTACCGAGATGGTGGAAGAAGTGCGCGCTCTGGGCCCGCTTAACTGGGCCGGCGTTGTTGGGGCCAATGGGGATCATCCCCTGGCCCATGAGGGTGTTCCGGGCAGCGCCCTGGAAGCCGAATTGGAGGTGGCCGCATGAGCGACAACGGTAAACCTAAACTGGCCATGTACTGGGCATCTTCATGTGGTGGCTGCGAGATCGCCGTGCTGAATATTGGCGAGCATCTGTTGGTGGTGGATGAGGTCTTTGACCTGGCTTTCTTCCCCTGCCTGGCCGACTTCAAGGTTTCCGACCTGAAGAGTTACCCGGCCGGGTACATCGACGTTTGCCTGTTCAACGGCGCAATCCGCACCTCCGAAAACGAGGAAATGGCCCAACTGCTGCGGGAAAAGTCCAAGATCATGGTCGCCTTTGGCTCGTGCGCCTATGAGGGTTGTATTCCCGCCCTTTCTAACCTGACCACGCGTGAGGATACGCTGCACACCGTCTACCTGGACAACCCGTCGCTGGACAACCCGGCCGGGGTCGTGCCACAGCCCCTCACCACCATGGCCGAAGGCACCCTCTCCATCCCCGTCTTCTACCACACCGTCAAATCACTGGACCAGGTCGTCAACGTCGATTACACCATCCCCGGCTGCCCGCCGGAACCACACCAGATCTGGACCGTGCTGCAGGCGGTAGTGGCTGCCCTGCTGCAAGGGGCCGCCCTGCCCCCGGCCGGGTCCATCATTGGCGCCGGCAACGTGGCCGTCTGCGAAGAGTGCCCGCTAGAGCGCAACGTCAAGCACATCGACCGCTTCTACCGGCCCCAAGAAGTCATCCCCGAGCCTGGGCTGTGCCTGTTGGAGCAGGGGCTGATGTGCGTGGGACCGGCCACCCGCAGCGGCTGTGGCGCGCTGTGCCCCCGCGTGGGCATGGGCTGCCGCGGCTGCTACGGACCACCGGATGGGGTTCTGGACCAGGGAGCGCGGATGCTGACCGCCGTCGCCTCGGTCATCGACCTGGACCCGAAAAATATGGACGAAGCCAACTTTGAAAAGCAGGTAGAAGCGGTCATGGACACCATTGTCGACCCGGCCGGGACCTTCTACCGTTTCAGCATGGCCCATTCACTACTGCATCGTGCCCGCGGTAACGGCCGCGGCAATGGCCACGGAGGTGCGTCATGACCCGCATTACCATCGACCCCATCACCCGGCTGGAAGGGCACGGCAAAATCGAGATCTTCCTCGACGAAGCGGGCAACGTGGCCAATGCCTACTTCCAGATCCCCGAACTGCGCGGCTTCGAGCAGTTCTGCGTCGGCCGCCCGGCCGAAGAGATGCCGCGCATCACCAACCGCATCTGCGGCGTCTGCCCCGAGGCGCACCACATGGCCGCTACCAAGGCGCTGGACATGCTCTACGGCGTAGAGCCGTCGTCGGCGGTCAAGAAGCTGCGCGAGATGTTCTACTGCGCCTTCTACGTCACCGACCACACCGTTCACTTCTACGCCCTGGGCGGCCCGGACTTTGTAATTGGGCCAGACGCCCCGGCCGGGGAGCGCAACATCCTCGGCGTCATCCACAAAGTCGGCGTCGAAATCGGCAAGCAGGTCATCGCCTGCCGCCAACGCAACCACCACGTCATCAAGATGGTCGGTGGGCGCGGCGTGCATCCCGTGGCCGGCCTGCCCGGTGGCTGGAGCAAAGCCATCACCGAAGCCGAACGGCAAGAGATTGAGGCCATTGCCCGGCAGAACATCGATTTCGGTCTCTTCAGCCTCCAGCTCTTCGACCAGGTCGTGCTGGGCAACCCCGCCTATGTCGACATGGTGCTGTCCGACACCTACACCCACCGCACCTACTACATGGGCACGGTGGACGAGCAGAACAAGTCCAACTTCTACGACGGCCTCATCCGCGTCGTTGACCCGGATGGCAAGGAATTCGTGAAGTACCCCGCGCGTGACTACGCACAGCACATCGCCGAGCGGGTAGAACCCTGGAGCTACCTCAAGTTCCCCTACCTCAAAGGCGTAGGCTGGAAAGGCTTTGTGGATGGCAACGACAGCGGCGTCTACTGCGCCACCCCCCTGTCACGGCTAAATGCCGCCGATGGCATGGCCACGCCCCTGGCTCAGGAAGCGTTCGAGAAGTTCTATACCACGCTGGGCAGCAAGAAAGTGAACGGCCGCTACCAGCCGGTACACCACCGGCTGGCCACTCACTGGGCTCGCCTGGTAGAGCTGCTCTACGCCGCCGAGCGTATGCTGGAGCTAATCACCGACCCGGAGATTACCGACCCCAACGTGCGCGTGAAGGTCACCAGCAAGCCAACCGAGGGCATCGGCAGCGTGGAAGCGCCACGCGGCACCCTGACCCATCATTACCGCACCGATGAGCGCGGCATTCTGACCCATGTCAATATGATCGTCGGCACCACCAACAATTACGCCCCCATGGCTATGTCGGTGAAGCGTGCCGCCGAAGGGTTAATCAAGGAAGGCACAATTGTGACCGAGGGTTTGCTGAACCGGGTCGAGATGTCGTTTCGCAACTACGACCCGTGCATGTCCTGCGCCACCCACTCTTTGCCCGGCCAGATGCCGCTAGAAGTGGTGGTTCGGGACCCGGCCGGGGACGAGATCACCCGGCTCAGCCAGTACACCTGAGGCACCATTGACAAGAACCATGAAAACCCTGGTGGTTGGGCTGGGCAATCCAATCCTGACGGATGACGGCGTGGGCGTGAAGGTGGCCTACGCGGTCGCCGCGGCATTAGACGGCACCGGCCGGGACGATGTCACCGTGACCGAAGCCAGTGTGGGCGGCCTGCGGCTGATGGAACTGCTGGTGGGCTACGACCGGGCCATCGTGATAGATGCCCTCATCGACCGGCAGGGAACCCGGCCGGGGACCATCCAGCGCTTCAGCCTGGAGCATCTGCGCCAGATCAGCCCCACACAGCACAGCGCTTCGGCCCACGACACCAACCTGGTCACGGCCCTGGATGCCGGTCGCCAGGTAGGGCTGCCCCTGCCCAACGACATCACCATCTACGCCGTCTGCGTAGAAAACATCATGGACTTTGGCGAAGAACCTACGCCCGCTGTGGCCGCCGCCATCCCGCAGGTGACGGCTGCGGTGTTGGCCGAATTGTAACCAGCAATATCCAGCATTTGCCGCGGGGATGGACCGGCAGCCGGTCCATCCCCGCCGAACTCACGGAGGCAGCTATGATCTCGCCGGAAATCTTGCGGCGTTATCCTTTCTTTGGCGGACTAAGCCTGGAGCAAATCACCACCCTGGCCTGGCACGCAGAAGAAATCGAGGCCGAAGCCGACACCACGTTCTTTCGAGAAGGGGACACACTAACCCATTTCTACCTGGTGACAGAAGGCACTGTTGAAATTACGGTGCCCTTCACCGCCCCCAACCAGGTCCACGACGTTGCCAACCAGCTAACTGGGCAGGTGACAACCGCCGAGGCCTCGCTCAGCATTGTGGGCATTGGCGATATCTTTGGCTGGTCGGGTCTAATCCCCCCCTACAAAGCCACCGCCACGGCGACGATGCTAACCCCCGGCCGGGTGGTAGCCATCAACACCGAGGCCCTGCGCGAGGAATTCACCACAGATTGGCAGTTTGGCTACCAGCTCATGGAGAAAGCCGCCCAGGTGATCAGCCAGCGGCTGCGCGACCTGCGCGTTCAATCCCTGGCCCAACTGATTCCCTGACCTGCACGGCCACAACCAACCAGTCCGGCGGGCAGCGCCTGGCGCAGGCCCGCCGGCATTTGTTCCCGGCCGGGTCAAAACATCCACTAACCTTGCCACCCTGGCCGAGTACGGCGGCTAACCCGTACTCGCCCCCCCTCTGGGAAACACGGTCTGGCTTCTGCGCCTGGCGCCAGAATCGCGTGCCTCCTGGCGCTCCCCATTTCTGCTTATTTCCCTCACCTACACGGCCCTCATCATCCTCATGCTGCCGCTAAATTGGCTGCCTGTACCTGCTTGACCAGGCGCATTTTGTGCTAAACTGAATGGGAGCTGTTACTTTTCCAGGTACGTGGGGCCAGACCCGGCCGGGACAAACAACGTATCACTGCACCTTTTATGCCGCTTTGTCCATATTCTGTATATATTTTCAATTGTAATCGGTGCAAAATATTGACAATTCCTGCCAGATACTGTATAGTGAATGCATAGTAGTTCCTAAATCCCGGAATTGGAAGAAGCATCACCCCTGGGAAAAACACCAGCAACTGGATAAGGCAGAAATCATCACATCACAACCAGACAAGGCTCAGAGGGAGAAAGGAAATATGACGCTGCAGACTTACGACTGGGAAAGCCCGCTCCTATCACTGGCTTACAAAGCCACTCGTTCTGACTCGCTGGAAGGCGTGACCGCCACGCACGACCAGGACCTGTCGCGCATGGCATATCGTCACTGCGAGGAGCTAACCTCCGAACACAGCCGTTCGTTCTATCTGGCATCAGCCCTGCTTCCGCGCCCCAAGCGCCAGGCCATCCGCGCCTTTTACGCCTTTTGCCGCACCACCGACGATATTGTCGACTACCCCGCCGATGATACCCAGACTCGCCTGGATGATTGGCGCCGCCGCGCCCTGACCAGCGCCCACGCCCCCGACGACCTGGTGCCGGTGGCCTGGTCTGACACCTGCACCCGCTACCACATTCCCAAGCATTATGCTTATCAATTCATCGACGGTGTGGCCCGCGATCTGCACCAGGCCCGCTATGAAACCTTTGCCGAACTGGCCGAATACTGTTATGGCGTTGCCTCCACCGTGGGATTGATCAGCATGCACATCGTGGGCTTCCACACCGAACAAGCCATTCCCTACGCCATCCGCCTGGGCGTTGCCCTGCAAATCACCAACATCCTGCGCGATGTAGCCGAGGATTGGCGTCGCGGCCGGGTCTACCTGCCCCAAGAAGAGCTGCGCGCCTTTGGCCTCTCCGAAGCCGATATTGCCGCTGGGGTGGTAACACCACAATGGCGCGAATTCATGAAGTTCCAGATTGACCGCAACCGCCGCCTGTACCGCGAGGCCTGGCCGGGCATCGCCATGCTGCACCGCGAGGGGCGCATTGCTATCGGCGCGGCGGCCGACTTCTATTCCGCCATTCTAAACGACATCGAAGCCCACGATTACGACATATTCAGCCGGCGCGCCCACGTCACCGGCTGGGGCAAGGTACGGCGCATACCCGGCATTTGGTGGCGCATCCGCCAGCCCAAGTCCGGCACGGCCACCAAAGTCGCCGCTGCCAACGTCTAGAAACGTCTCGTCAGGCCACCTCTGGGAACCGTCTGACAACCACCACTAATTAAAACCTGGCAGGGTTCGGAACAGCTCGTTGTTGTTCTGACGCTGGTCTACGTGTGCCCCCGGCCGGGGTGCCGTTACCCCCTGCCCACGGCAAGCTTGTATTGGTAGGAAGAACATGCAGCCATCCAAAGAGATCATCATCATCGGCAGCGGCTTTGGAGGGCTAGGCGCAGCCATCCGCCTGGCCAGCAAAGGACATCGCGTCACCATCTATGAAAAACGGGACAAAATTGGCGGCCGCGCTTACCAGTACAAACTAGACGGCTTCACATTCGACGGTGGGCCAACGGTTATCACCGCCCCCTACATGTTCGACGAGCTGTTCCAGGCCTCCGGCCGGGTGCGCAGCGACTACTTCAAGCTCCAACCCCTGGACCCCTTCTACCGCCTCTTCGATACGGCCGGCCGCCAATTCAACTACCAACACCACCACCCGGACATGCTGGCCGAAATCCGCCGTCACAACCCGGCCGACGTAGCCGGCTATGAGCGCTTCGTCCGCCAGACCAAGGGCATTTTCCAGAGCCTGCACCCCTACACCGACCAACCCTTTCTGCGCCTGCGCGACATGCTCAAAATCATGCCCGACGTCCTGCGCTGGCAAGGCTTCTTACCCACCTACCTCTTCGTCTCCCGCTACATCAAAGATCCCTTCTTGCGCCAGGCCCTCTCATTCCACCCCCTGCTCATCGGCGGCAGCCCCTTCGACACCCCCGCGCTCTTCACCCTCATCGTGCAGTTCGAAAAAGAGTATGGCGTCCACTACGCCATCGGTGGCACTGGCGCCATTGTAGATGGGCTGGGACGGCTGTTTGCCGAGCTGGGCGGCCAGGTTGAACTGAACTGCGAAGTCAGCGAGATCCTCATCGAAAATGGCCGGGCCGCCGGCGTGCGCCTGGCCGATGGTCGCATTCACCGGGCGGACGTTGTGGTGTGCAATGGGGACGTGGCCTTTGCTTACCGCCACCTCCTCCCGGCCGGGCAGCGCCGCAAATACACCAACCGCAAAATCGACCGCCTCAGATACAGCATGTCCCTGGTCGTCATCTACTTCGGCACCCGCCGTCGTTACCCGGACAGCCCCCTGGCCCATCACAACATCATCGTCAACCAGCGCTACCGCGGCCTCATGCGCGACATTTTTGGCAGCAAACCCCTGGCCGATGACTTCGCCCTCTACCTGCACATGCCCACCCGCACAGACCCCACCATCGCCCCGGCCGGGTGCGAATCCTTCTACGTCCTGGCCCCAGTCCCCCACCTCGGCTCCGGCACCAACTGGCAGCAAGCCGCCCGCCCCTACCGCAACAAAATCATGCAGTTCCTGGAAGACAACTACCTGCCCAACCTGCAAGCCAACATCGCCGTCGAGCACATGATCGACCCGCGCCACTTCCAAAACACGCTCAACAGCTACAACGGCGCTGCCTTCTCCCTTAAGCCCAGCCTGCTGCAATCCGGCTACCTGCGCCCCCATCCCCAGTCCGAGGAGTTCGCCGACCTCTACTTTGTAGGAGCCGGCACCCATCCTGGCGCTGGCATCCCGGCCGTGTTGTCCTCCGGCAAAATCGCCGCCGAGCTAATCGACCCCACCCCCTTGCCCATCGCCAAACGGAGCGTGCCTCATGTCCAATATGCCTGAGCTGGGCTTCGGCCAGGCCACCCCAGAGCTGGTGCTAGACCGCCTGCCGGTGCAGGGCAGCTTGCCAGACTGGCTGCACGGCACCCTGCTGCGCAACGGACCAGGCACCTTCCGCGTGGGGCAGCAGCAGTACCGCCACTGGTTCGACGGCCTGGCAATGCTGCACAAATTCTCGTTTGGCCCCGGCCGGGTCAGCTACGCCAACAAATTCCTGGCCACCAAATCCTACCAGGAAGCCCAGGCCACCGGCCGGATCGCCTACTCCGAATTCGCCACCGACCCCTGCCGCTCCCTCTTTGGCCGCGTGATGGCCGTCTTCTCGCCCCAGATCACCGACAGCGCCAAAGTCAGCCTGGCCCGCCTGGCCGGCCAATTCCTGGCCCTGGCCGAAACCCCCATCCAGGTCGCCTTCGACCCGGAGACGCTAGAGACGGTTGGCGTCTTCAACTACGAACCGGGGTTGGTGGGCCAGATGACCACCGTCCATCCCCATTTCGACGAGGCCCATGACACCGCCTACAATCTTGTCACGCGCTACCATCGCATCAGCCATTACCGCATCTACAGCGTGCGCCCCGGCCGGGACAATCAACGCCTCGCCCAAATCCCCACCAAACAGCCAGCCTACATGCACAGCTTCGGCATGAGCCAGAACCACTTCATCCTGACCGAGTTCCCCCTGGTCGTCAACCCACTCAACCTCCTCCTCTGGCTCCGCCCCTACATCGAGAACTTCCGCTGGCAGCCGCAGCGTGGCACCCCCTTCTGGGTGATTAACCGCCACACCGGCCAACTGGTCGGCCGTTTCGACAGCGACCCCTTCTTCGCCTTCCACCACGTGAACGCCTTTGAAGAAGGAAATGAGCTGGTTGTAGACCTGGTGGCCTACCCCGACGCCAGCATTGTCAACGCCTACTACCTCAACCGGCTGCACGACCCCCAGGCAGAGCTGCCCTTTGGCCAGTTGCGCCGTTATCGGCTGCCCCTGGGCGGCGGGCGCGCCCGCTACGAACTGCTGTCTGAGGCGTGCATGGAACTGCCCCGCTTCGATTATGAGCGCTATAACACCAACAGCCAGTACCGCTACGTCTACGCCGTGAGCGTGAACCCCCAGCAGCGGCAAGGATTTTATAACCAGTTGGTCAAGGTAGATGCGCGCACCGGCCGGGTGCAAACCTGGCACGAAACCGACTGCTATCCCGGCGAACCGGTCTTTGTGGGCAGCCCCGGCCGGGTTGCCGAAGACGACGGCGTTATCCTGTCCGTGGTCCTCGATGCCGGTCAGGGCACCTCCTTCCTGTTGGTGCTAGACGCCCAATCCTTTGCCGAGCGCGCCCGCGCCACCCTGCCTCACCCCGTTCTGTTCGGCTATCACGGCGACTATTTTCCCGCCGAACCGCTCCTGCCAAGGTAAACCTGCCTATGACACCGCCTCCCATGATCCAGGTCAACAACGTGCGCAAGCTGTTCCCGGCCGGCGACACTACCATCGAAGTCCTCAAGGGCATTTCCTGCACCATCGCGCCCGGCGAATTTGTAGCCATTGTCGGCGCTTCGGGCAACGGCAAATCCACCCTGCTCAACATGATCACCGGCATCGACCACCCCAGCAGCGGCGAAGTCATCGTCAACGGCCAGGCCATCCACCGCCTGGGCGAAGACCAATTGGCCGCCTGGCGCGGCCAACAACTCGGCATCGTCTTCCAATTCTTCCAGCTCCTGCCCGCCCTCAGCTTGCTGCAAAACGTCATCCTGCCCATGGACTTCGCCCGCACGCTGCCCAAGCGCGCCCGCCGCGAACGCGCCCTGCACCTGCTAGACATGGTTGGGCTGGCCGACCAGGCCCACAAACTGCCCAGCGCCGTCTCCGGCGGCCAGCAGCAGCGGGCAGCCATTGCCCGCGCCCTGGCCAACGACCCGCCGCTCATCGTCGCCGACGAGCCAACCGGCAACCTGGACGCCCGCACCACCGCCGATGTCTTCGACCTGTTCAGCCACCTCATCGACCAGGGCAAGACGCTGGTAATGGTAACCCACGACGAAGACCTGGCCCGCCAGGCCGGCCGGACACTGGAGATTGTCAACGGCCTTATCGCCCAAGACCTCCCCCGGCCGGGCAGCGCCACCAACACCCCCCTCCCCACCCCAGCCCCCCACCTCGCCCTGAGATAAGCCCATGCTGCGCTACAAAATCTGGTTTGACCTCTGGCACAACAAAGGACGCACCCTGCTGGCCGTGCTGAGCATCGCCGCCGGCGTCTTCGCTATCGGTGCCATCTTCGGCATGGTCGACCAGCTCCTCAGCGGCATGGATGCCGCCCACCGCGCCGTGGCCCCCAGCCACGTCAACATCATCCTGCGCGGCCTGGTCGATGGCGACACCGCCCGCCAACTGCTCGACGTGCCCGGCGTCGCCGGCGTCGACCCGGTAAACCAGATCTCTGTGCGCTACAAAACCCGGCCGGGAGACGACTGGGCCTTGGGCACCCTGGTCATGCGCGACGACTACGAGCAGCAAACCTACGACCTGTTCGATCTGAAAGACGGCACCTGGCCGGCCGGGGGCAGCATCGGCATCGAGCGGCTGACCGGCCAGTTCTACAATGTGGCCATCGGCGATACGGTCATCTTCGACGTGAACGGCCGCGAACAAACCTTCCCGGTCAGCGGCCAGATACGCCACCCCTTTGTGCCACCGCCCACCTTTGGCGGGCAGGCCCACTTCTTCACCGACCCGGCCGGGCTGGCAGAATTTGGCATCCCGGCCGGGCGCTACGCCCAACTACTGGTCCAGGTAGACAATTACAGCCTGGAACACGCCCAAGACGTGGCCGGCGACATCCGTGCCCGGCTGGGCGAACTGGGCGTGGGCGTGGCCGTCACCCTCTACCAGGAGCCAGACCGGCATTGGGGGCGCATGTTCGTCGAGGGCATCACCATCGTCTTACAGCTAATGGCCGCCGTCTCCCTCTTCCTCAGCGTCTTCCTGGTCTTCAACACCTTCACCGCCCTCATCGCCCAGCAAACCGACCAGATCGGCACCATCAAAGCGATCGGCGGACGCCGCCGCCATATTCTGGGCGTCTACCTGGCCGAGGTACTCATCTATGGCAGCCTGGCCCTGCTCATCGCCCTGCCCCTGAGCGCCCTCACCGCCTTCTACAGCACCCAATGGTTCCTGAACCTCTTCAACATCGACTATCTCAGCTTCCAGGTTGCCCCACGCGCCCTGATCCTGCAACTGCTGGCCGCCCTGATCCTGCCCCTGCTGGCCGCGCTGTGGCCCATCTGGAAAGGGGCGTCCATCAGCGTGCGTGAAGCCATGGCCACCTACGGCCTGGGCAGCGATTTCGGCAGCAGTCGCCTGGACCGGCTGGTAGACCAGGCCGGTGAGCGGCTGCTGCCCACGCCCTACGCCATCGCCCTGGGCAACATGTTCCGGCGCAAAGGCCGCCTGCTGCTCACACTGCTGGTGCTGGTTACCGCCGGGGTCATGTTCTTGGTGGTCATGAGCCTGATCTCCTCCACCATGCTAACCCTGGACAACGACATGGGCCGCCGCGCCTACGACGTGCGCATCGGCTTCGAACGTGACCAGCCAGTCTCAGATATCGCCGCGGTATTGGAGGCCACCGAGGGATTAGCCGCCCATGAAATCTGGTACAGCCGTAATGCCACCCTCTTGCGCGCCGGCGAGCGGCTGGAGGATTCAGCCGGCCTGGGCGCACAACTAACCGGCATCCCGGCCGGGTCCATCATGCAGCAGCCACTCATCACGGCCGGCCGCTGGCTAACCCCAGACGATGACCGCGCCGTGGTCATCAGCCAAAAAACAGCGGAGCAAAACGGCATCGCCGTGGGCGACACGCTCACCCTGGACCTGGGCCAGTTGGGCACCGCCGACTGGCAGGTGGTAGGCACCTACCGGGTAGTCTACAACGGCGGCTTCGTCACCGAACCCGTCTACGCACCGCTGGCCGCAGTGGCCGACGCCACCGGCCGGGACGGCCTGGGAACCCAGTTGTATCTGCAAACGGTAGACCAGACCCCGGCCGGGGCCGCCGCCGTGGCCGACGATCTGAAAGCCCGCTTTGAAGCCGCCGGCATGCGTGTGGACCTCTACACCACCAGCCTGAAAAGCGACGAGCGGGCCAACGTCGATAACCAGTTCTACGCCGTGGTCTCCACGCTGCTGGGGCTGGCCATGCTCATGGCCAGCGTAGGCGGCCTGGGGCAGATGGGCGCGTTGGGCATCAGCGTTGTCGAACGAACCCGCGAGATTGGCGTCATGCGGGCCATCGGCGCGCGCTCGCCGGTCATCCTGTCCCTGTTTGTGATGGAAGGGCTGCTGCAGGGGCTGATTAGCTGGCTGCTGGCCATTCCCGTGGCCTACCTGCTGGCCCAACCACTGGCCCAGCTCATGGGGCAAACCATGATCGAGATAGACCTGGACTACGCCTTCAACCTGCCGGCAGTCTGGATCTGGCTGGCTACGGTGGTCATCATCTCGCTGTTGGCCTCCCTGCTACCCGGCCGGGATGCCACCCGCATCAGTGTCCGCCAGAGCCTCGCCTACGCCTGAGCCGTCACGCTCCTATCCGCAAGAGTAGATAATTACCTAACGCCTATTGTCACCCTGCAAGCGTGACAGTTGTCACTTACGCCAGCGGCCATTTCCGGCTACCTTATACTCAGGGTGAAAGGTAGCTGGCCACAGACGACGCCGATAGAGCCAATCACCACGGAGTACAGTACCCCCGTCCCCCTGGCCAGCCATTTCTGCCCCTCCCGCAACAGCGTCCGCGGCACTCAGCGCCAGCGGCCCGACAACGTTTCAAGGCAGGTGAGCTATGGCACGCATAACGAAGTGGTTTGGATTTTCACTACTGGTAGTCGCGCTGTTGGGTCTAAGCGCGTTTTTGGGTGGTCTACCCGGCCGGGAAACAACCGCCGCCGTCCCCGATCCTGTCAACTCCCTCCAAGACAGCGAATACATCATCCTGGCCTGGAATGACCTGGGCATGCACTGCTACAACGCCGACTTCGCCGACCTGGCCGTCTTGCCCCCCTTCAACACCTTGTGGGCACAAGTGCTGCACGTTGCCGACCCACCAGAGGTTATCACCAACGGCATCACCGTCTCCTACCATTTCCCCGACAACACCTACTCCGTCGGCAAAACCAACTTCTGGGACTATGAAGATGCCCTCTTTGGCGTCAACCTGCCACCCAACGTCGGTCTGGCCGGCAAAGGGCTGTCTGGCGAGATGGACCTGGATGGCGACCATTTCATCGCCGAAGGCATTCCCCTCACCGAGTACCGCGACAGCAACCTGGTCGACCCTTACCCCTATCAACTGGCCACCATCACCGTCTACGACACCGCCAGCGGGACCGAGCTGGCCAGCCTGCCCGTAGTCGCCCCCGTCTCCAGCGAGATGCACTGCGACAACTGCCACTACGACCACGGCGTTCCCGGCATCGCCACCGGCAAGGTAGAGACAAACATCCTCCTGCTGCACGACCGGGAACATGAAGACGATTATCCGCCTGGCCACGACATCCCCCTCATGGACCGCCGGCCAATTCTGTGCGCCGAGTGCCACCCCTCCAACGCGCTGGGCGCGCCCGGCCTGCCCGAGATGCCCAGCCTGTCCAAAGCAATGCACGACGCGCATGAGGATGAGGTCAGCAATGATCTGGATGGCTGTTACAACTGCCATCCCGGCCCCGAAACCCAATGCCTGCGCGACACGATGTACCAGCAGGGGATGGAGTGCATTGACTGTCACGGCACCATGGAAGATGTGGCCAACAACCCCGATCCCTGGCTGAATGAGCCGCGCTGCGACACCGACGACTGCCACGGCAGTGCCTACGCGCAAGACCAGGCACTCTACCGTATGTCCAGCGAACACGGCGGCGTCTACTGCGCCGCCTGCCACGACAGCCCGCACGCCATTGCCCCCAGCCTTGAGCCAAACGATGGCCTGAAGTTCATCGCCTTGCAAGGGCACACAGGCACCCTGAGCAACTGCACCACCTGCCATGCCACACCGCCCACCGGCGAAGGGCCGCATGGCATCATCATCCCCGGCGATCTGAACCCGGTTCTGTATCTGCCTGTGGTCATCCGGAGTTGAACTATGAGCACCATGTCACCCACAAACGCATCTGATAATGGCCCTGCTGAACTGCGACTAATGGCCCGGATTGTGGCCTTCCTGGCCCTGCTCACCGGCCTGCTCTATTTGCGGGCGATGCTCAGCGAAGGCTGGCTGGTGATCACCCTGGACCCGTTTGGCCCGGTGGGGGTCATCATGGTCGGGCTGCTCGTCGTGGCCATCCTGGGCCTGCTCGCCGCCTGGCGCTGGGAAGCCCCTGGCGGGCTTATTGCCATGCTCAGCGCGGCTCTCCTGGGGCTGCTGGTCTTTGCCACCACCGAATCCTACCCCTGGCTGCAAGCGTTTGTCTACAGCTCACCGTTTCTGCTCACCGGCCTGCTGTTTCTGCTGTGCTGGTGGCGGAATCGCCGCGCGCAATCAGGAACGTAGTGTCAGTCTGGCTACCAGCCGCTTTCATCTGACTTTTTTGGCCGCTATCAGCCCCCGGCCGGGGTCAATCCCCTGGCCTTTGCACCCGCACATAAGAGAGGAATCTAATGGACGTCAACCTGAATGAAACCTGGACCGATACGCTGGAAGACATCCGCAAATGGGTCCACCGCGAAACTCCCTGGGATATCAGCTTTGAACAGAGCAGCATCAGCAACTGCGATGTCGAAATTGTGGCCACCATCAAGCCAACCGGGCTGGGACTGCTGTGGCCAGGTGGTCCGCGCCATGCTCACCTATTCATCTGCAGTGGCCCGGTAACCACCACCGCGCGTGACCGGCTGCTGCAAGCATACAGGGCACTGCCGGAACCAAAGTACGTCATCGCCCTCGGTACGCGCGCCGTTTCCTCCGCCAGCTACCACGTTTGCCCCGATGTCGTCGTGCACATCGATGAGGTTCTGCCGGTTGAGGTATACGTGTTGGGCTTCCCACCCCGGCCGGGGGCCCTCATCGACGGCGTCTCCGAACTGCTGCGCGAGCTGAAGCACCTGCGGCTGACCGACACCCACAAGACCGAGTACGACAACTTGCCCGCCGAGGTCCTACGCCGCACCCTGTCCACCGGCCAGGTCCCCACCCACGAAGAAATGATGCGCGACCGCACCCTGGCCGATCGCCCGCCGCACTAACCCTTTGCCCCTCCGGCCGGGCACGGTACAATCCCCGCCCATGAACCGTGCCCGGCATTTGCTGCGATCCTCCCTCATCGTCATCCTCCTCTTTGGCCTGGACAAGCTCGTCGGGCTGGCGCGCGCCCTCCTGGTTAGCCGCGTCTTCGGGACAAATCCCGAATTCGACGCCTTCACCGCCGCCAACCAACTACCGGAAGTCTTCGTTACCCTCATCGCCGGTGGCGCCCTGGCCGCCGCCTTCATCCCCGTTTACTCAGCCTCGCTCAGCAGCCCGGCCGGGAAGCAAGCCGCGCGCCTGGCCAACACCATCCTGACCCTGGTGCTGCTGGTGTTGGGCAGCATCTCTGCCCTGGGAGCCGTCTTCGCGCCCTGGCTCACCCGCACCCTCCTTGTGCCCGATTTTTCGCCGGCGCTGCAGCAGCTCACCAGCGAACTGATGCGCATCATCCTGCTGCAAACCACCCTGTTTGGCATCAGCGGCGTACTCAGCAGCATCCTCAACGCCCGGCAGCATTTCGTGCTGCCCGCCCTGGCCCCGCTGGCCCTGCAAATCGGCTACTTCGTCGGGCTGTTCCTCTTCGTGCCAGCGTTAGGCATTCATGGGCTGGCCTGGGGCACCGTCGTTGGCGGCCTGCTGCACATTCTCATTCAACTACCGGCCCTGCGCCGCTTCCAATTCCGCTACCGGCCGGTACTGGGGCTGGAGCTGGCCAGTGTGCGCGAGGTCGTCCGGCTGATGGGGCCGCGCATCGCCACCCTGGGCGCGGTGCAAGTTGCCGACCTGTTCATCATCCGCCTGACCTCAGGCCTCTCGCCGGGCAGCACCTCGGGCTACTTCTACGGCTACTACTTGCAGCAGTTACCGGAGACGCTGTTTGGCACAGCCATTGCCATCGTGGTCTTCCCCACCCTATCCGAACTGTACAATGGCGGCCGGCTGGCAGAAATGAAGCAAACGGCCATGAACGCCCTACGCATCGTCTGGTGGCTGACCATCCCGGCCGGGGCGGGGCTTGTGCTGCTAGGCCAGCCCGCCATCACCTTCCTGCTGGAGCGCGGCGAATTCGACGCCAACTCCACCCGCCTGGTCTACAGCGTGCTCGTTTTCTTCAGCCTGCGCGTGGTCAGCGAGGCCAGCCTGGAGATATTGGCCCGTCTATTCTATGCCCAGCACAACACCCGCACGCCCATGATTGCCGCCCTGGGCTGGCTGGTCATCACCGTGAGTCTCTCCTATCTGCTGGTGGGGCCACTGGGCGTCGGCGGGCTGGCCCTGGCCAGCAGCATCGCCTTCACGGCCCAGTCGCTGCTCCTCTTCTGGCTAAACCAGAAGCGGCTGGGCAGCCTGGATGAACGGACCCTGGCCCTGAGCCTGGGGCGCGCACTGCTGGCCACGGCCGGTATGAGCCTGGTTATCCTGGCCCTGGGCCGGGTAATTGCCAACCAGCTCATCTTCCTGGTCGTCGCCGGCGGCGGGGGTGTAGTCACCTACGTGCTGCTCAGCTACCTGCTGGGCGGGCAGGAAATCCCCCAACTGCGGCAGCTATTGCGGCGCTCCTGAGGATCCCCGGCCGGGGATCACCCCCCTCCCTCAGCCAGTCACACAACCCACCGACATATTTCTGAACCATTGTTCGGTTTTGGGAATTCAGCCTTGACACCGCCGAACAAGTGTGCTAAACTCCCCTCTCGTAGCACAAATGTTCACACGCGTGCACAACCCATGATCAGCAGCAAAAGGAGACATGCGAATGGCAAGCAGCAACGGCCGCGTGGCCACCCTGGAACAAACCCTCACCTCTCTCAACAAACGCTTCGGCGACGGCACCATCATGCGGCTGGGCGAAGCACAGCATCTCAACGTGGAGTCCATCCCCACCGGCAGCCTCTCCCTGGATATTGCCCTCGGTGTCGGCGGTGTGCCTCGCGGCCGGGTCATCGAAATCTACGGGCCGGAATCCTCCGGCAAGACCACCCTGTGCCAGCACATCATTGCCGAAGCGCAAGCGCGGGGCGGCATCTGCGCCTTCATCGACATGGAACATGCCCTGGACCCTAGCTATGCTGACAAGTGCGGCGTGGATGTAGACAACCTCTACGTGTCCCAGCCCGACACAGGCGAACAGGCGCTGGAAATTGCCGACGCCCTCATTCGCTCCGGCACAATGGACGTGGTCGTCATTGACTCAGTGGCCGCCCTGGTGCCCCGCGCCGAAATCGAGGGCGAGATGGGCGACGCCCACGTGGGCCTTCAGGCCCGGCTTATGTCGCAGGCCCTGCGCAAGATGTCTGGCTTCATCAAGCAGACCAACACGGTGGTCATCTTCACCAACCAACTGCGCAGCAAAATCGGCGTCATGTTTGGCAACCCGGAAACCACCAGCGGCGGCAACGCGCTGAAGTTTTACGCCTCGGTCCGGCTGGATATCCGCCGCATCCAGGCCATCAAGGTCGGTGGCGATGTGGTGGGCAATCGCACGCGCGTCAAGGTCAAGAAGAACAAGGTTGCCCCCCCCTTCACCGAATGTGAATTCGACATCATGTACAACGAAGGTATCTCCAAGACCGGGGATGTTATTGACCTGGGCGTGGAATTTGGCGTGCTGGACAAGCGCGGCGCCTATTTCCGCTACGGGGAAACCTTGCTGGGCCAGGGGCGAGAAAATGCCAAGGTGTTTCTGGCCGAAAACCCGTCGCTCATGCTGGAAATTGAGGATCTTCTGCGACAGGAAGCGAACCTCCTCGGCCCCATCAAGGTCCGCAGCAGTGGCGGCGATGACGCAGAGGGGTTTGAAGCAGACCTGGATTAGGATTGGGCCGGGGGGACATCTTCACCGCCCAGCACCATCAATCACCATCACGGCGTGGTGACCCCGGCCGGGGTCACCGCGCCCCCCCATTAATCAACGGCCACAGCCTCCCGCGAATTATTGCGGCAGCACTGTTTGTATTGACAGGCAATATCCCGCTGTTATAATACCGGCTGGTCAAGTTGGTATTCTGCCCCCCAAAGGACATCTTAAACAACTTAGCGTTGGTACCTGCAAGCTGCGCAGAATACGCAATCCTGTTTTGGAGAGTGCAGCATGAGTGAAGAATTGACAGAGGCAGGTGCGGCCGAAACCGAACAAGCCGAAGCCGCCACCCCTTCCAGCCTTAGCGACCTGAAGCGCAAAACCGTCCTTCAGGGCAAGGTAACCCGCCTCGAACTGTATGGCGCGTTCATCGACGTTGGTCTGGGCACCGATGCGCTGGTCCACATTTCCCAGCTCGGTAAAGACCATGTCAACCGCGTCGCCGATGTGCTGAACATTGGCGACGAGGTGACAGTCTGGGTTGACAAAGTGGATCCAGAACGTGGCCAGGTGATGGTCACAATGATCGAGCCACTGGCCGTCGAGTGGAGCGACCTGAAAGAAGGCAACGCCTACACCGGCACGGTCACCCGCCTGGAAAACTTCGGTGCTTTCATCAATATCGGCGCGGAACGTGAAGGGCTGGTACACATCAGCGAACTGAGCCACGATTACGTGAAGCATCCTTCCGAGGTGCTCACAGTGGGCGATGAGGTTCAGGTGCAAGTGCTGGGCTTCAGCCGGCGCAAACGGCGCATCGACCTGAGCATCAAGGCATTGCTGGCCAAACCGGAAGCGCAAGTAGCCGAGACCCACGTCGTGGAATATGATGATGAGCCGGAAGACGACGAAGGCGAAATGGAAGACATGCCCACCGCCATGGAAATCGCCCTGCGCCGGGCAATGGGTGACTCCTACAAATCCGGCGGGCGAGATCGCGATAAGCGCCGCAAGCAGAAGTACAAAGCACAGCAAGACGACATTATCAACCGCACCCTCCGCGCTGGCGAAGAAAACTAACCCGGTTCCTGTTGCTCAGAGTGGGGATTTGGGGCCGATGCCAGGTTGGCTGCTGGCCGCGAGAGGTGCCACAGCGCACACGATCTTCGCCAACAGCTGCCTGTCCCTAGTCAATCAATGAAAGACCCGCCGACATGGCGGGTCTTTTTTGCTTTCCATTGGTGTTACCGGCTTTGCCCCACCCGGCCGGGTCCTTGCGATCCGCTCTAGAAAACCTCTGCCGGCCAATCCAACATCATCGCTTCCAGGTGCGTCCCGGCCGGGACCTGCCGTACCCCTTCCGGCACAATTAGCAGCGCATTGGCCCGCACCAGCGACGTCATGATGTGCGACCCCTGGCCACCGGTGGTAACCGCCTGATACCCCCCACCTGCCGCAGGCGACACAATCGCCCGAATATAGCTTTCCCGCCCATCCGATTCAATAGCCTCTTGCAGCACAACCACCACCTGCGGCCGGTCCAGCCGGGTATGGCCGGCCATCTTGAGCATCGCCGGCCGGGCAAAACGCTCAAACGAAACCATGGCCGACACCGGGTTGCCCGGCAGCCCCAGGTAGGGCACACCCTGGTAGCGACCAAAGGCCAAAGGCTTGCCTGGCCGCATCCGCACCCGCCAGAAGCCCACATTGCCAGCCTGTTCCAGCACGCGCTTCACCACATCGTAGGCCCCAACCGACACCCCGGCCGAGCTGACAAAAAGGTCCACACCGGCGTCCAGCCCGGCCTGCAAGCGGGCGCGCACATCCGCTTCCGTGTCACCGGCAATGCCCAGGTTCACCGGCCGGGCACCCAGGGCCAACACCTGGGCGGTCTGGGCGTAGCTGTTGCTGTTACGAATCTTGCCCGGCCGGAGTGCCTCATCCACCCCAATCAACTCATCCCCGGTGGCCAGAATGCCCACGCGCGGCCGGCAAACAACCGGCACCTGGCCAATGCCCAGCGAAGCCAGCACGCCAATCTCCTGCGGCCGCAGCCGGTGCCCGGCCGGGAGCACAACCGCCCCCGCCGCAATATCCTCCCCCGGATGGCGCACATAATCCCCCGCCTGGACGGCGCGGTAAACCTGCACCCGCTCCGGCAAAGAGCGGTCCTCGGAGCGCCAGGCCTCGCTGGTGTCCTCCACCGGAATGACAGCGTCTGCCCCGGCCGGGAGCGGCGCGCCAGTCATGATCCGGGCCGCGGTCCCTGGTGTTACCACACTCTCTGGCCAACTCCCGGCGGCAATGTCAGCCACAACACGCAGTTCCACCGGGCTGCCCGCCCCGGCCGGGGCCACATCCGCCGCCCGCACCGCGTAACCGTCCATAGCCGAATTAGCAAAGGGCGGCAGGCTGTCCTGTGCCACCACCGCCTCAGCCAGGACCATGCCCAGGGCGTCGAGGATGGGAACAGTCCCGGCCGGGAGAACCGGCACCCCATCCAGCACCAATCGCAGCGCCTCCGCCACCGTAAGATATTCCCGTTCAGCCACAATTACCTCCACAGGATCGTCTGGCCCCATTATACCTGTTCGTCACGCTTCGCGGAACGGTATCGCCCCCCCGCCACTCAAGACGCCGGCCACGGCAGCAGTCCGGCCAATCACGCCAAATAGCACCCGGCCGGGACCCTACCCCCCTATCTCAGACATCACCCGGTTCAGCGGGATCACATTCCGGCCCAAACCATGCCCCCACGGTTTCCACCAAATCGCTTCCTTGAGCAGTTCCGTCAATTCCGCGTCCGTGGCCCCCTGGCGCAGCGGCGTCAGTACATCCACCTCTTTTTCGCGCAGCAGGCAAAGACGCAGCCGGCCATCGGCCGTCAGCCGCGCCCGGGTACAACTGGCACAAAACGGCTCCGTGACCGAACTGATAAAACCCAAGGTCCCCGGGGCATCGGGCAGGCGATAAAGCCGTGCCTCACCATCCAGCCGCCCATCATCCACCAGACTCAGCGGTCCCAGCGCCGCCGCAATCGTCGCCCGCAGCTCCGCTTCCGAAACCACGCCCGCCTGCTGAAAATCGGCCACATCCCCAAAAGGCATCATCTCTATAAAACGCACCTGCCACGGCTGATACTGCGTCAGCCGGGCCAGGTCCACCACATCCTGTTGGTCATTGTAGCCACGCACAATCACCGCATTGAGCTTAATCGCCAGGCCAGCCCCCTGGGCAGCATGAATCCCGGCCCACACGTCAGACACTTCCCCCCACCGGGTCAGCTTCTTGAACTTCGCCGGGTCGATAGTATCAATGCTGATATTCACCCGCGTCAGCCCGGCCGCGGCCAGCGGCTGCGCCAGTTTATCCAGCAGCAGCCCATTGGTAGTCATCGCCACTTCACGCACTCCGGGCGTTCGGGCGATGGCCGCCACAATCGCCACCACATTGGCCCGCACTGTCGGTTCACCGCCGGTCAGGCGATACTTGTGGAAGCCCAGGTCTGCAAAAACACGCACCAGGCGAATGATCTCGTCATCCTGCAGCAGTTCAGCCCGCGGCCGGAAGGTCATCTCCTCTGGCATGCAGTAAACACAACGCAGGTTGCACTTGTCGGTCAAAGAGATGCGCAAATAGCTAATATTCCGTCCGAAGCGGTCAAGGGCCATGAAAGTGAATCCTTTGGGGCAGCCACAATGGCGCCAGTCTACAGATACCGGCCGGGTGTCCACCCACCTTGTAGCAGCCACCGGCCGGTACACCCAAATCTAGCCAGAATAGGCAGAATTGTCAATCAATTTTTATTACATTTTTCTTTTTTATCCCCAACTGCTCAGGCTGTAGCCAGGGTAACCTGCTGCCCCGGCCGGGACCAACCCCCCACAGCCAGTTAAACGGCAGATGATAGTAGCCCAATCAGCGGCAATTCGCCGATCACCCACCGGCCGGGGCAGTTATAATGCTTCTGGCGCTGCAAAACCTCAGGGAAAAACTCACACCGCTCCCTGGAAAACCTGCCACGGCAGAGAAGCCGCGCTGAAGGAGACAAACTCTTGTTTCGCAACTACTTCGCCATCCCAACCTGGTTAGCGGTCATGCTCGTCGGCACCATCCTCCTCACCGTCACCGTGCTCGCCGTCCTGGGCTTCTTCACCGCCGGGGCCGTCTTAGCCGCGGCACGCCAGCCCTTCAACCCCCTGGAAACAGCCGCAGAACAGGTGGCCGGTACCGCCCTACCGCCGCTCGCCCAAGAGGGCATTGTGCCGCTGGCCACCCTGCCTCCCAACATGCCCACCCCCACCCCCATCCCCACCTCCAGCGCCATCAACGACGGCCGCACCAATATCCTCATCATGGGCATCGACCGCCGGCCGGGTGAACCCTTCATCTCGCGCACCGACACCATGATGCTGGCCTCGATCAACCCGCTGGACAACAGCATCTCCCTCCTCTCCATCCCCCGCGACCTCTACGTGGTCATTCCCGGCCACGGGCGCGACCGTATCAACACCGCCTTTGTCTACGGCTCCGGCAGCAACAACCCGGCCGGGGGCGCCGCCCTGGCCATGCAAACCATCGAATACAACCTCGGCGTACCCGTAGACCACTACCTGATGGTCGACTTCAACGCCTTCATTCAAACCATCGACTCACTGGGCGGCATCGACGTCTACGTACCCTACGACATCAACGACCCCACCTTCCCCGACATGAACTACGGCTACGATCCGCTGTACATCCCGGCCGGGTTACAGCACCTCGACGGCTACACCGCCCTGAAATACGCCCGCACCCGCCACCAGGACAACGACTTCTACCGCGCCGAACGGCAGCAGCAACTCCTCCTCGCCCTGCGCGACAAAGCCCTCGGCCTCGGCTTCACCGAACTGCTGCGCCAGGCCCCCGGCATGTACGCCCGCCTCAGCGATGGCATTCGCACCGACCTCAGCCTGGAAGAACTCCTGCAATTAGCCAACATCGCCAAAGACGTCCCCGACGGCAACGTGCGCAACGAAGTGCTCGGCTACGACTACGTCGTCAGCTACACCACCGAAGCCGGCGCCGCCGTCCTGGTACTCATCAACGAACAGGCCGCCCCCCTCATCGCCGAACTCTTCCTTGACAACTAGGCAGTCCAACGGTTAAATTCATACTCTAGCGCACCACCTGCGGGACGCGGGCCACGTACATCGTGTCCCGCGTTCCGTTTCTGTCCATATCGCCATCATCGCCGCCCATAACCAACCACCGGAAACCCGAAACCTGCCATGAACCGAGAAACCTTCCAGGCCCGCTTAAAACAAGGCCCACTCCTGTTGGACGGTGCCATGGGCACCCTGCTGCACGCCCACGGCATCGCCATAGACGAATGCTTCGATGCTCTGAACCTGCGCCAACCGGCCGTGGTCGCCGACATTCTCCGCGCCTACATCGACGCCGGCGCCGACATCGTGGAAACCAACAGCTTTGGCGCCAACCGCTTCAAGCTGGCCGAGCACGGCCTGGAAGAGCAGGTGGCCGCCATCAACAGCGCCGCCGTCATGGTCGCCCGCCGGGTCATCGAAAGCTCCTTCAAACGGGTCCTGCTGGCCGGCTCCGTCGGGCCGCTTGGGGTGCGCCTGGCCCCGTTGGGCCGGGTCACGACCGCCCAGGCCGAAGCGGTCTTTGCCGAGCAGATCGCCGCCCTCACCCACCCGGCCGGGGACCTGCCCGGCGTCGATCTGCTCATCATCGAAACCATCACCGACCTCTACGAAGTAGAAGCCGCCGTAAAAGCCGCCCGGCGCGTCGCCCCCAACGTCCCCATCATCACCCAAATGAGCTTCACCCGCGACGACCGCACCCCCCTGGGCGACTCCCCCGTCCGCGTCGCCCAATACCTGGCCAACCTCGACGTCGACGTCATCGGCGTCAATTGCAGCAGCGGCCCGGCCCAAATTCTACGGCTGGTCATGGCCATGCACCAGGCCGCCCCCAACATGCCCCTCTCCGCCGTGCCCAACGCCGGCTGGCCAGAACAACGCGAAGGTGGCCGCGTTCTCTACCCCGCCACCCCCGCCTATTTTGCCGACTACGCCCACAATTTCATCGCCGCCGGCGTCAGCCTGGTTGGCGGCTGCTGCGGCACCAACGCCGCCCACATCGCCGCCATGCGCGACGCCCTCGACCACCCCGGCCGGGGCAGCATCCACCTCCCCGAAATCAGCTTCATCAGCCGCGAAGAAGGCCAGCTCGCCGGCGTCGAACCCCCCACCAAACTAGCCCAGGCCCTGGCCACCGGCCGTTTCGTCACCACCGTCGAAATGCGCCCCCCCAAAGGCATCGCCGCCCAAAAACTGCTCGCCGGCGCGCGCATGCTCAAAGAAGCCGGCGCCCAATTCCTGGACATCGCCGACAGCCCCCTGGCACGCATGCGCATGAGCGCCTGGGCCGCCGCCTACCTCGTGCAAAAAGAGATCGGCCTGGAAACCATCCTCCACTTCCCCACCCGCGGCCGCAACCTCCTGCGCGTCCAGGGCGACCTGCTGGCCGCCCACGCCATGGGCGTGCGCAACCTCTTCGTCGTCATGGGCGACCCTACCCACATCGGCGACTACCCCGAAGCCATGGACAACTACGACATCGTGCCCACCGGCCTCATCCAGCTCATCAAGCAGCGGCTGAACACCGGCGTCGAGCAGTCCGGCCAGTCAATCGATTACCCCACCAGCTTCGTCGTCGGCTGCGCCATCAGCCTGGAGCCACAAGACCCGGAACGCGAGCTGCGCCTGCTGGCCAAAAAACTGCGCAACGGGGCCGACTTCGCCCTAAGCCAGCCCGTCTTCAACGCCGGCCGGGCCGCCCACTTCCTCAACCAGTGCCAGGCTGAATTTGGCGCGGACATGCTGCCGGTCATCGTGGGCATCCAGCCCTTGTACAACAGCAAAAACGCCGAGTTTCTGCACAACGAAGTCCCCGGCATCGCCATCCCCGACCAGTTCCGGCAGCGCATGCACACCGCCGCCGACCCCCAGGCAGAAGGCGTTGTGATCGCCCAGGAGCTGCTGGCCACCATGCGCCCCCACGTCCAGGGCGTCTACCTCATCCCCCAGTTCGGCCGCTACGATCTCGTAGCCGACGTGCTGGACACGGTAGCCTGATGCAGGTCGCCTGACCAACGGCATGACCAACGATAACTTCACCTACAAACCACAAGACGTCAACTACCTGGGCTTCCTGGAAGCCCAACTGCGCGATCTGCAAGGCATCGCCACCCTCGCCTACGAACTCATTCAAAACGCCGACGATGCGCCGCCAGACGCTGGCAGCCCCCCAGCCACAGCCGGCAGCCTGCCCATCAATCGCCTCACCTTCGACGTCACCGATGACGCCCTGTTGGTGGAAAATGATGGCCTCTTTCGCCCGGTCGATTTTGCCCGATTGCAGAATATCGCCAGCGGCGGCAAACGGGAAGAGGCCGGCACCATCGGGGCCTTTGGTCTGGGCTTCATCGCCGTCTACCAGGTCACCGACGCCCCAGAAATTTACGCCAGTGGCCGCCACTGGCGGCTCAACCCCGCCGCCCCGCCCGACCAGCGCATTCAAGAGCGGCGTCTGCCCACCACCGGCACCCGTTTTCGGCTGCCGTGGGCCTTCGACCCCGCCTCACCCATCCGGCGCACCCTGCGCCTGCCGGCCATCCGGCCGGGACAACTAGACGAGTTCGCCGCCAGCCTGGCCGCCGCCATCGAAACCGCCGCCCTCTTCCTGCGGCAGCTAACCCGGCTAGAAGTGAAACGTAACGGCCGCCTGCTGCGCCACATCGAGCGGCAGTCCGGCCCCGGCCGGGAACTCATCCTGCGCGACAACAATGGCCAGACCCAACATTGGCTCCGCTTTCAGGGCGACTTCAACGCCGCCGCCGCCGCCCTGCGCGCCGCCCATCCCTGGCAAATTGAGACCGCCCGCCACAGCGACGTGCAGTTGGCCATCCCCACCGATCCCTCCTCCCGGCCGGGGCGACTCTACGCCGGCCTGCCCACCGCCACCACCCTCCCCCTACCGCTGCACATCAACGCCGACTTCTTCCCCACCACCGACCGCAAGCGCATCCACTTTGCCGGCGAACAAAGCGCCGGCGGCTACCAGGCCGCCTGGAACCAGGCCGCCATGACCGCCGCCGCCCAACTTCTGGCCCACAACCTGGGCGGGCTGCCCGGCCGGGTGGGCCACATGGGCCTCTGGCAGTTGCTGCAAAAAGCCGCCGAGACAGCGCAGATGGCCAATCAGGGCGACCTGCCACAAATCTTCGCCGCCTTCTGGCAGGCACTACAGCCGCTGCTGCCCACCCTGCCGCTGCTCTACACCGCCAACGGCCAGTGGCAGCCGGCGGCCGAGGTTCGTCTCCTCCCCCGGCCGGGAGCCATCCCCCTGCTGGCCAGCCTAAACATCCCCGTGCCCCACCCCGACCTGGCCCCCTTCGCTCCCCTGCTGCGCCGGCCAGAATTTGGCGCGTCCGAGCTAACCATCGCCGATGTTGCCGCCGGCCTGATCCGCCACGGACTCACGGGCACCCTATCGCTGCCCGCAGCACCACCCCCCTGGCCGCAGCCCAACACCTGGCAAATCCTGTGGTCACTGCTCGACACGCTCTACAACCGCCTGCCCCGGCCGGGCGACCGCGATGCCGCCCGGCAGCAGCTCCGCCCTTGCGCCCTGCTCCTGACCGAGCGCCTGACCCTGGTGCCCCCCGGCCGGGTCTATCGCGGCGCAGACGAAGCCCGATCCCTCTTCCCCGACGTAGCCTGGCTGCACGACAGCGTCCCCACCGACAGCTTCCCCGGCCGGGAAGTGCCCCACTTCAACGCCCGCGCCGCCGTCGAACGGCTGGCCCAAACCCCCGCCGGCCAGCTCACTACCGCCTGGCAGTTGGGGCAGCTAGACCTGCCGCGCCTCTTTCGCTGGTTCGAGGCCCAGCAGATCGAAATCCTGGTCGATGACCCCGGCCTGGCCGCGGCCATTCGCCGCCTGCCCCTCTGCCCCGTGGCCGGCGAACTGCGGCCGCTGGCCAACCTCTACATCGCCGGCGGCTTCGAAGACCCGCTGCAGTTGGCGGGCGTGGTAGACCTGGCCGCCATTGGCGGGCGGCGCGAATTTCTGCTGGACCTGGGCGTCCCCACCCTCGATTTCGACACCTATCTGTACGACGTGCTGCCCGGCATCCTGGCGCACAACCCGGACCTGCCCTCCGATGCGCGCCACCGGCTGGTGCAACTGCTGGCCGGGCGGCTGGGCGAATTCCGCGACGATGCGCTGCTGCAAGCCCAACTGCGCGACCTGCCCCTCATCGCCTGCCTGGATGGCACCTTCCGCGCCGCCGCCCAGGCATACGCCACCCGCGACGTGCTGGCGCTGCTGGGGGACGGCGTGCCCATTGCCGAACCGGTGACCAGCCAGGCGGTAGCGGCGCTGCATCGCTGGCTGGGGGTACGCCCCCGGCCGGGCGCAGCCGACCTTGTGCAAGCCTTGCTTACCATCGCCCAGACCTGGAGCGCGGCCGGACGGCCACCTGACGCACCGACCCAGGCGCGCCTGCGCCACTGCTGGCAGCGGCTGAGCGAACTGCATCAGGAAGAGGCGCTCCCGGCCGGGATACTGGCCCCACTGGCGGCGGCGCCGGTGCTGCTGGACCGGCGGCAGCGGCTGGCCCGGCCGGGTGAGCTCCTCATCGCCGATGACCCCAGCCTGGCCGCCCAATTCCCAACGCTGGCCGACCACCTGCTGCCGCCCGATGCTGCCCTGGATCCGCTGCTGCGCCAGGTGGGTGTCCGGCCGCTCTCCCAGGCGGCTGTGCTGCACGTGCCGGGCGCCGCCGCGGCCACGCCCGATACGCCTTTGCAGGCGCACATCACCGCCCGCCGCCCGCTCATTGAGCGGCTGCGCCAGGCGGAACCAGCCCCCGGCCGGGCCACCGGGCAGCTCGATTTCCTGGACCGGCTGCAAGTGCGCCGCCTGCCAGGGCTGCAAACTGTCTACCGGCTGGCACTGGGCGACACGATGGTCACGACCCGGCCGGAGCCGGCCGCCGCCCGGCTGGAAACTGCCACGGCCACGCTCTACGTCGCCGAGGGGCCGCCATCCTGGCCGGCCATCGCTCGCGAACTGGCCCTGGCCATCCGGCCGGATCGTTCTGCAGGCGGGCTGGCCCTGGGCCTGAGAGAGGTGCTGGCCGCCCCCACCCCGGCCGCAGCCGCCCGGCTGCTAGATGAACTGGGCTATCCCTAACCCGGCCGGGACGCGCATCCAGACAGTGCGCAATCACAGGCCGAAGAGGCCGGCTAATCCAGATCGCCCCACCCCTTCCACACCATCCCTCACGCCACCCAACCCCAAATGAAGAACTGGCCGCTGAAATAAAGGTACAGCGCCAACGACGGGTACAGAATCAGCCGATTAACCCAGGGACGATGACCCAGGTCAGCCAGAACCATGAACGTTGGGAAAAAGGCCAGCGCGTAGCGCGAAAACGAATACAGCGGCTTCAGGTCAGAAGCCGGCAGCAGCATGAAGCCCAGCATCATCAGGCTGTACAGGCCATAGGTCGTGCCCAGCCGGCGGAAGGCCAGCACGGTCGTCACCGCCAGGAGCAGGGCACAGAACAGGTCAAAAAACAGCGTGAATTCGCCGGCCCGGGGACCAGTGCCGCGCACCAGCGTTCCCAGGGCCACCAGCAAGTCCCGGCCGGGTAAGCCCGTCACCTGGTACCAATATTGCTGGTACACCTGGCCAATAGGGGCCAGCCCGGCCGCCATCCGCCAGCCCAGGAAAGCCAGCGAGCCTGACAGCGGCAGCCCCACCGCCAGGCCCGACCAGCGGACTTCCCGCCAATTGAAGCCGCGCTGGCGCAGATACTCATACGCCAGGGGCACCACCAGCACCGCGCCGGTGAGCCGCGTAAGCGCGGCCAGCAGCCCCAACAGCCCGGCCAGCCCCGGCCGGGCGCGGCGCATCGCCCACACCGCCCCCAGGGCAAAGCACAAGAACAACGATTCCGTATACCCGGCAAAAAGAAAGAACCCGGCCGGGAAAAAGGCCAGGTACACCAACGCCCGGTTCGCCGCCTTGCGGTCCAGCTCCTGGCTGGTAACGTGATGCAGCAGGACAAAAGCCGCCAGCGCCGCCAGGTTCGCTATCAGCAATGCCGCCAGCAAGTTGGCCGCTGCCTGCGGCACGCCAAGCAGCCCCAGCACTCCCCCCGCGCCGCGAATCAGCAAAGGATAGAGCGGCGGGAAGACGGAGTTCTGGTCGGTGTAGCCGTCGCGGGCCAGCGCCAGGTAGCGCATGGTGTCGAAGCGCTGCCACGGCCCCAGCAGCAGCCCGGCCGGGCCGCTGGCCAGGATCGGCGAACCCACGTAGGGACGCACAGCCTCATCTGCCACAGCCGGCGGCGGCAGCAGAACCACCATGAACGCGGCCCACAAGGTCAGCACCAGCCGGGCCACCAGAAAGACCAGCAGCCCCTGCCGCCCGGCCGGGCCAGCTACCACCTGTCGCAGCGCTCTCACCATCTATCCCTCCGTGGGCAGGTTAACATCTCAGCCTATCCATTGAACGCCTTACCGGCTGGCTCACTTCTTACCAGATGCCGGGCAGGAGGCGGTAGCGCGTTTCGCGGGTGTAGTCACGGTAGCCGGGCAGGGCCTGCTGCAGCAGGCGGTCTTCCACGCTGGTGCGCACAATGAGGGCCAGGAAGGTGGCCCCGGCCGGGATGAACGCCCAATACGAGCCAAACATCACCGGCATGGCCAGCGCGCTCCACAGGCCACCCGCATAAGCGGGATGGCGCACAAAGCGATACGGGCCGCTGCGCACCACCGTCTGCCCCCGTTCCGCCTGAATGCGAATCACCGCCGAAAAGAACGCGTTGACCACCATCGCCCACGTGCCCAGCAGATAGCCGGCCGTCACCACCGCCAGGGCCGCCACCTGCCAACCCACCGCCACTGGCGGCGACCAGCCAAAACGGCGGTCCAGCCCGGCCACCAGCCATACCAGTAAGGAGCCTAACAACCCCACAAACAGCGAAAGGAAGCGGTCACCGGGGGCCGCGTCTTCCGCGTGCAGCGACCGGCCGCGTTCGGCTAGCAGCGCCGGATTGCGCCGGTAAACCAGCAGCCGGCTGCCAATGACCACACTCACATGCAGCACCAGGTAAACCCAGGCCATAGGCCAGTTGAAACTGCCAGCCCCCAGGAACAAGACCAGCGGCGTCGCCACCGCAAAAACAACAAAGCGCGCCACATCGCGCCACCCCAATTTGACCTCGGATTCCGCGGACATAGGCCTTTCCTCCTGGCAATGCCTGTTGCGTTATGCCGCAAGCTGCATCACGCTATCATAAAGCTGCCCATACCGGGCCACGGTCACCGGCAGGCTAAACTGGGCCACAGCTTGCGCCCGCGCCTCCGCCCGGCAGCGGGCATAGCGTCCATGGTCCTGAGCCAGGGCCACGATCTGGGCCGCCAACCCGGCCGGGTCCTCCACAGCCGGCGCATAAGCCAAATCCCGGGCCACGCCCACTGGCGTGCCCACCAGCGGCAGCCCACAGGCCATCGCCTCCAGCACCGCCATGCCCTGCGCCTCATGCCGCGAGGTCTGCACATAGAGGTGCCCCTGCCGGTACACTGCCGGCATCGCCGGATAGGCCACCTTGTCCAGCCAGCGCACGCCGCCGGCCACCCCCAGCGCCTGGGCCTCGGCGTGCAGCGCAGCAGCCAGCGGCCCCTCGCCGGCCAGGATGAGCTGCGTCTCCGGCAAAACCGCCCGTACCCGCTGCAGCACCGCCAGCAGCAGCCGCTGGTTCTTCACCGGCACCAGCGAGGCCGCCTGCACCAGGGTTAAGGGGCCGGGCGAAACGACCCCGGCCGGGGTGAAATGTGCCGTATCCAGGCCCAGCGGAGCCAGGTGCAGCCGGCCGGCCGGCACGCCCTGCGCCTGGCACAAAGCCATCTGGTAAGCCGACCCGGCCGTAACGCCGCCGGCCAGCCGCAGCGCCGCCCCCACCACGCGCCGGCGGAACCAGGAGCGCTGCGTCCCGTACCCGATGTCGCGCAGGTAGACCAGCTCGCCGCCGGCCACGCTCACCAGCACCGGCCGGGACAACCAGCGCCCGGCCAGCCCGGCCACCAGTCCCGCTTCGTCAGCCCAAAAAGCGTGCAGCACATCGAATGGCTGCTGCCGGTGCGCTGCGCCAATCGCCGCCACCGCTCGCCGCCAGAGCGCCACCGCGGCCAGTCCGCGCCGCGTGCCACCGCCCAGGGCCACGTGCCGCAGGCCGCCAAACTGTTTGGGTGTCCCGGCCGGGTAGCGCAGACTAAAAAGCACCACCTCGTGCGCCCTGGCCAACTCGCTGGCCAGCAGTTGCAGCGCCGGGATAGCCCAATCATCAGCACTGGCACTGAAACCAGGGACGATCAAAGCGACACGCATGAGGCGGACTCGCAAAGCGTCAGGGGATTTGTGCGGCTAATTGCGTGGCCCGTCTTCTCTCGCCCGCAAACTACTGCCACTAAAGCATCACAAGCGCAACAAAACGTACCGCAGGCACACCCCGCTATTCCTCCAAACACGCCGCACACGGGCACGCCGCCCGCAGCATCTCCCACGTATAAATCCCCGTCCAATGCCCGTCGCTCCACCGGAAGTTCAGCGCGTAGGAACCCATACGCTCAATCGCTTCCAGGTTGAGGTCGCCCGGCGGCGTGTCACGCACCACGCGGGGGTCGGGCGGCCCCCCCATGTTTGCATGCCCGCCCTTACACTCCACACACGGGCAGACAGCGCGCAGCCCGGCAAATGAATAGCGGCTCACGTGGCCGTCACCCCAGGTAATCGTCAATATGCGTTCGTTGCGGTCGGCCGTAATCCCGGCCGGGCGCGTCCGCGGTGTGCTCATATTTTCCTCCGTCGTCATCCCCGGCCGGGGTCCAAAACCCCACTGCAACTCAGCACCGGTATACTCTGGCCATGATTATAACCTAAACGCCCCGCTTTGTGCCGGCGTCATGTACAGCCGCACCATCTAGGGTATACTCTGCCCAACAGCATCAACCAGCACCAGTAAGGAGACTCCCATGCTGAATCGCAAGACCAATACCGACAAAGCCTACGACGTCTGGCGCTTCGAACATCAACCCCTCGACGCCATTTTCCGCCCCAAAGCAGTCGCCCTCATCGGCGCCACCGAACGCCAGGGCAGCGTTGGCCGTACCATTCTCTGGAACCTGCTCACCAACTCTTTTGGCGGTACCATCTTCCCCGTCAACCCCAAGCGGCGCAACGTATTGGGCATCAAGAGCTACCCCTCCGTCCAGGACATCCCCGAACCGGTAGACCTGGCCATCATCGTCACCCCCGCCCCCACCGTCCCCGGCATCATTCGCGACTGCGTCGCCGTCGGCGTCCGGGGAGCCATCGTCATCTCCGCCGGCTTCAAGGAGATTGGGCCAGAGGGCGCGGCCCTGGAACAGGCCATCCTGGCCGAAGCCAGCAAAGGGGACATGCGCGTTGTCGGTCCCAACTGCCTGGGTGTCATGAGCCCGGTCACCGGCCTCAACGCCACCTTCGCCGCGGCCATGGCCCGGCCGGGGAGCGTCGGCTTTATTAGCCAGAGCGGCGCCCTCTGCACCGCCATCCTCGACTGGAGCCTGCGCGAAAATGTTGGCTTCAGCGCCTTCGTCTCTATGGGCTCCATGCTCGACGTCGGCTGGGGCGACCTCATCTACTACCTCGGCGACGACCCCAACACCAAGAGCATCGTCATCTACATGGAAACCATCGGCGATGCCCGCTCCTTCATGTCTGCCGCCCGTGAAGTCGCCCTCACCAAGCCCATCATCGTCATCAAACCCGGCCGGACGGCGGAAGCCGCGCAGGCCGCCGCCTCCCACACCGGCTCGCTCACCGGCAGCGACGAAGTCCTGGCCGCCGCCTTCCGCCGCTGCGGCGCACTGCGTGTCGAACACATTTCCGAGCTGTTCGACATGGCCTCCGTCCTGGCCAAGCAGCCGCGCCCGGCGGGCAACCGCCTCTCCATCATCACCAATGCTGGCGGCCCCGGCGTCCTGGCTACCGATGCTCTCATCACCGGCGGCGGCGAACTGTCGGCCATCGCCCCGGAGACCATGGACGCCCTCAACACGCTCCTGCCCCCCCATTGGAGCCACAACAACCCCATCGACGTCTTGGGAGATGCCGATCCCGGCCGGTACGCCGAAACACTAGAGATCATGGCCAAAGACCCCAACAGCGATGGTTTGCTGGTCATCTTAACCCCGCAAGCGATGACCGACCCCACCGAAACCGCCGTCGAGCTTAGCCGGTACGCCCGCCTGGGCAGCAAGCCGCTGCTGGCCAGTTGGATGGGTGGCGACGATGTGCGCGACGGGGAGGAAATACTCAACCAAGCCAACATTCCCACCTTCGACTACCCTGACACCGCCGTCCAGGTCTTCAACTACATGTGGCGCTACAACCGCAATCTGCGCAGCCTGTACGACACCCCGCAGCTGCCCACCGAAACAGAAGTGGAAGATTGGCGCCAGGCCCGCGCCCGCGTAGAGCAGATCATCGCCGAAGCCCGCCAATCCGGCCGGACCATTCTCACCGAGTATGAGTCCAAACGGCTGCTGGCCGCCTACGACATCCCCATCGTGGCCACCCACCTGGCCGAAACCGCCGCCGAAGCGGTAGGCAAAGCAGAAGAGATTGGCTACCCGGTGGTGCTAAAGCTGAATTCCAAGACCATCACCCACAAGACAGACATCGGCGGCGTGCGCCTGAACCTGCGCAGCGCCGACGCCGTCCGCGCCGCCTTCACCGCCATTGAAGCGGCAGTGCAAGAAAAAGCGGGCGCGCACCATTTCCAGGGCGTCACGGTCCAGCCAATGCTCGACCTGAGTGATGGCTACGAGATCATCATCGGCAGCAGCCCCGACCCGCAGTTTGGCCCGGTGCTGCTCTTTGGCACCGGCGGTTCGCTGGTAGAGGTTTACCGTGACCGTGCCCTGGGCCTACCCCCGCTCACCACCACCCTGGCCCGCCACATGATGCGGCGCACCAAGATTTACCACGCCCTGCAAGGGGTACGCGGCCGGGAAGCGGTCGATCTGGATGCGCTGGACCGGCTGATGGTGCGTTTTAGCTTCCTGGTCGTCGAGCATCCCTGGATCAAGGAAATTGACATCAACCCCCTGCTGGCCTCGGCCGAGCGTCTCATCGCCCTGGATGCCCGCGTGGTGCTGCACGAGGCCAACACCGTAGAGACTGACCTGCCCCGGCCGGCCATTCGCCCCTACCCCACGCAGTACACCAGCACCTGGACCACCTACGGGGGCATCGAGGTGCTCATTCGCCCCATCTACCCCACCGACGAACCACGGCTGGTGAAATTCCACGAGGAGTTGTCGGAACAAACGGTTTACCAGCGCTACTTCCAGGCATTGAATGTGGACCAGCGGGTCACCCACGAGCGGCTAACCCGCACCGCCTTTGTCGACTTCGACCGGGAGATGGTGCTGATCGTCACCTACTACAATCCGGAGTCGGAGACCCGCGAACTGGCTGCGGTAGGCCGGCTCAGCAAATCCCACACGCACAGTGAAGCAGAATTCGCCCTGCTGATCCATGACAAATTCCAACGGCAGGGACTGGGCACCGAGCTGCTTAGCCGGCTGCTAAGAGTAGCCCACGACGAACGCATTCACCTGGTAACCGCCTACATGCTGCCCGACAACAAAGGCATGCGTCGCATTTGCGAGAAGCTAGGTTTTCAGTTTGTCTGGGAAGAGGGAGTACTGAAGGCTAGCATCGAGGTAGACTCGTTATAGCCGGCGCCAGAGCTAGAGAGAGCGAGAGGAAGACCTTCTGTCCCCCTCTCGCTCTCTTTTTTAGGCCTGTTCTTGCAGCAAGCGTGCCCGCTTGGCGTCACGCTCGCGGATGTGTTTGTCCAGTTCCCGCTTGCGCAGGCGTAAACTCACGGGAGTCACTTCCAGCAGTTCATCATCTGCCAGGTATTCAATACACTCATCCAGGCTCATGATGCGCGGGGGTGTTAGCCGTGGGTCAATGGTGCGGATGGAGTTGCGCATATTGTTCAACTGCTTCTTCTTGCAAACGTTCACGTCCAGATCGCCCGGCCGCTGATGTTCACCCACAACCATCCCCTGGTAGACGTCTACACCCGGCCCCACAAACAGCACGCCGCGCTGCTCGCCATTCTCCAGGCCGTAGCTGCTGGTTACGCCCGTCTCCCAGGCCACCAGGGAACCGCGCGAGCGGGAGGCCACGGTCCCGGCCAGCGGTCCGTATTGGTAGAAGTTGCTGTTCATCACCCCCATGCCCCGCGTGGCCGTTAGAAACTGGTAGCGGAAGCCAAGCAGCCCGCGGGTGGGCACGATGTAAGTCATGTGTACGCTGCCGCTGCTGCTTTCGGTCATACTGCGCAGCTCGCCGCGCCGCTTGCCCAGCATCTCGACCACGGTGCCCACTGTCTCCGGGCTGGTCTCTACGTACAGCTCTTCGTAAGGTTCTAGTTTTTCGCCGTCGGGTCCATCATGCAAGATGACCTCCGGCCGGGATACCTGAAACTCGTACCCTTCCCGCCGCATCGTCTCAATGAGAATGGCCAGGTGCAGCTCACCCCGGCCGGAGACCACAAAAGTGTCGGCGCTGTCTGTCTCGTCCACCCGCAGCGCCACATTCTGCTTCAGCTCTTCAAAAAGGCGCGCCCGCAGGCGGCGCGACGTGCCCCAGCGCCCTTCCCGGCCGGAGAAGGGAGACGTATTCACACCAAACGTCATGCGCACCGTTGGCTCTTCCACGGTAATCGCCGGCAGCGGCCGGGGATCATCCGGGTCCGCCAGCGTCTCGCCAATGAAAACCTCTTCCAGCCCGGCAATGGCCACGATTTCACCCGCCTCGGCCACGTCCACCTCAACCCGGTTCAGCCCCTGGTGCACATACAAATAGGTCGCCACCTCCCGCTTCGTCTCTCCGGTCAGCGCCAGCCGGGCCAGGGTCTGCCCGGCGTGGATACGACCGGCATAAACCCGGCCAATCGCCGTCAGACCACGGTAGGTGTCGTAGTCCAGCGTCGTCACCAAGATTTGCAGCGGCGCATCCACCACCACTTTGGGGCAGGGCACCTCGCGCAAGATGGTCTCAAACAGTGGCTGCAAGTCGGGGCCCATCTCAGCGGTCAGACCCGCCCGGCCGGTGGTCGCCACCGCATACACCACCGGGAAATCCGCCTGCTCATCACTGGCCCCCAACTCCACAAAAAGGTCAAAGGTCTCGTTCAGCACCCGTTCCGGGTCCGCATCCTTGCGATCCACCTTGTTGATGACCACCACGGCCCGGTGGCCCATGGCCAGCGCTTTCTTCAGCACAAAGCGCGTCTGCGGCATCGGCCCTTCGGCGGCATCCACCAGCAGCAGTACACCATCCACCATGTTCATTACCCGCTCTACCTCGCCGCCAAAATCGGCATGGCCGGGCGTGTCCACAATGTTTATCTTGACCAGCTCCCCGGTTTGCGGGTCGGGAATGCGGATGGCCGTGTTCTTGGCCAGAATGGTAATGCCCCGCTCACGCTCCAGGTCATTAGAGTCCATGACCCGTTCGGCCACATGCTGGTTGCTACGGAAAACACGCGCCTGCTTCAGCAAAGCATCCACCAGCGTGGTCTTGCCGTGATCAACGTGGGCAATAATTGCCACGTTGCGTAAATCATTTCGTTCTACCAAAACTTCCTCTGATACCATCTTCTACTTTTTTCCTGGGCCAAAAGGCCAACAGCGCTAACAAACAAACAGAGACCTCAACCGGCCGGGTTGAGGTCTGACCTCGTGATCATAGCAGAATGTTCGGCGCGGCACAAATGAGAGCTAGCTAATCGTTGTCTCGCCCCGGTCTTAATTCCAACCCGGCCGGGTACGGCACACGCCGCACCTCATCCCAACGCGACCGCCGGCGGCCGGCCAGAAAGAGATAACTATAGAGCAGCCCGCCGCTCACCACCCCCACCCCCCACTTCACCGGCCAGGGCAGCATCTCGTTGGGTGAAACAAAGCCCTCAATCGTACCCGCCAGCACCAGCAGCGGCACTGCCCCAATCACCAGCACCACCGCCTGCCGTGCCGCCAGGGCCAGCGCATCTCGCCGGCGCAGCAGCCCCGGCCGGAGAATCGCCCAGCCCAACATCAACCCCGCGCCGCCAGCCATAAAAATCACCGACAGCTCAATCACCCCATGCCCAATCACAAACGTCCACAACTCAAACCCCACCCCATGGTGCGCCGTCAGGCCGGTCAGGCCCCCAATCAGCACCCCATTCGTCACCATGATATACAGCGTCAGCAGCCCGGCCAGCACCCCCCCGCCAAAAGCCATAAACGCCACCCGGATATTGTTCTGCATGATAAATGCCGACGCATAAGGCCGCTCCTCAACCGGAATATCCGTCCACAACTGCTGCTCCTCAATCTGCGGGATTAGCGCCTGAACACCTGGCGGCAGCAGCGCCCGCGCCGCCGGCGGATTCCAGGCCGTCACCAATCCCACAATCACCGCCGGGACAATGAACAACAGCGCCGCCGCCACAAAAAAGGGCAGCGTCTGGCGAAAGGTTTGCGGAAAACCCGTGGTCACAAAGTACCGAATCCGGCTAAAGGCCAGCGGCTCCCCCTGATAAATGGTAGCGTGGGCGCGGGCCACAAGCTGGTTCAGGTACACCGTTACCCGATCTTCCGGGAAGTCGCGCTGGGCCAGCGCCAGATCGGAAGTAGCCGCCCGGTAAAGGCGGCCCAACTGGTTAATTTCCTCTGGCGACAGCCGCTTGATGCCGGGCTGGCTGCGATCCAGCAGGCCGCTCAACGCCTGCCACTCGGCCCGGCGAGCAGCATAAAGCTCTTGTGGTGTCATGCGGTCATTATAGCGACCTTTGGTCAGAGAAGGAAATTGGCCCAAAGCAAGGTGGCCACACCCCGGCCGGGGCATGGCCACCACAATTCGTTCTCGAATTTCTACCGGTCCGCGGGGATCAATTCGCGTTCACAACATTCACCTCGCACACCCGGAAACAGTCACCCGGCAGCAGCCACTGCTCGGCCAGCGAACTGCTGTGATTCACAATAACCACCAACTTATCTTCCATGGCCCGATACATCTGTTTCAACAGGGCAGCGTTGCCAGAAGGGGATGTGGTTGGCAGTTCCAGCATAAACCAGGCCGGGCATTGCCCAACTTTCACCCATTCCACGCTGTCCGGACGCTCTCTCAGGTTAAACCACACCTGATTGGCGTTCTCGCTCTCTACACCAATCGCCCCAATAAAGCCAACAACACCAGGCATCTTCTTCTCTCCTTACAATACAACGCTGTCCATGACCGGCCGGGATACTTTCGTCACCAATATCACTGCCCAACTAAACGCACCCCCGGCCGGATTTCCGGCCCGGTGCGCCAAAGATTGGTGAACGCCCGCCAGCCTGCTACAATTTTGGCAGCCGCAGCCCCGGCCGGGTACAACCATGACCGCTTACGACGAACGCCTCAACATCGACACCCCCGAAAACGTCACCTTTGGCTATGAAGTAGCCGGCATTGGCTCCCGCTTCCTGGCCACCGTGTTCGATACCCTGCTCATCATCTTTCTACAAATGCTGGTCTACACCACCCTACTCCTCATCCTCACCAGCGTCAACACCATCAGCACCCTCTTTGCCAGCGCCAGCGAAGCCTGGCTGTTTGGGCTGCTGGGGCTGCTGGCCTTCGCCTTCTTCTGGGGCTATTACGTCTTCTTCGAGATTCTGTGGAACGGCCAGTCGCCGGGCAAACGGCTCATCCGCCTCCGCGTCATTCGCCAGGATGGCACCCCGGCCGGGGTCAGCGAAGCCATCATCCGCAACCTCATCCGCCTCATCGACTTCCTGCCCGCCACCTACGGCGTCGGCGTCATCACCATGTTCATCGACCGGCAGTCACGCCGCCTGGGCGACCTGGCCGCCGGCACCCTCGTCGTCTACGACCAGGGCGAAGTAACCCTGGACAGCCTGCAAGCCGCCCCCCGGCCGGAACCAACGCTCTCCGCCCCGGCCGGGAGCGAATCCCTCCTGACCGGGTTGCCCCTGGAAAAACTCACCCCACAAGATTACCGCCTGGCCCGCGAATACCTGCGCCGTGGGGCCAGCATGACCAATCGCGACGACCTGCTCAGGCAGGTCAGCCAGGCGCTGCTCACCCGCCTGGGCACTCCCGCCACCAACCTCACCCTGGACCAACGGCAGGACCTCATCCAGGCCATCGTCGCCTACCAGGACCAGCCGCTGCCAACCCGGCCGGACACCACCGCCAGCAGCCCTCCACGGCCAGACACGCCCCGGCCGGATACGCCAGACAACAGCTACCTTCCGCCGGACGAACCCTCGCCCCCCGCCGCCAGCAGATAGTCGGTGTAGCCGCCGTCAAATTCGCGCAGCCGCCCCGCACGCAGTTCCACCACCCGGTCTACCACCCGGTCCAAAAAGTAACGGTCGTGCGAAACAACCACCACCGTCCCCACAAACTCCTCCAGCGCCTCCTCCAGAACCTCAATCGAAGCGATGTCCAGGTTGTTCGTCGGCTCATCCAGCAGCAGCAAATTCGGCCGGGCCAGCACCAGCACCGCCAACTGCAACCGGCTGCGCTCGCCACCGCTCAGGTCGCCCACCCGGCCGGATACCTGGTCATAGCCAAAGAGAAAACGGCGCAAGAAAGCCACCGCCGCCTCCTGGCTCAACGGCGCCGCCTGGCGAATGGTCTCCAGCACCGTGCTGTCATAGTCCAGATTCTCGTGCTCCTGGTCATAGTAGCCAATCTGGATGCTCGGCCCCAGGCGAATCTCCCCGGCCGGGACCAACTCCGGCTGCAACAGTTGGGCCAACAACATCGACTTACCCGCCCCATTCGGCCCCACCAACCCCACCCGCTCATTGTGCCACACCGTCAAATTCAGGTCACGCCACAACACCGTGCCATCGGCAAACGTCTTGCCCACGTGTTGCAGCTCCAACACCTTATTGCTGCCCCGCCAGCCCGCCAGCGCCAGCGACATACGCTGCGCGTCACTCACCTTCTCCACCCGGTCCATGCGCGCCAGCATCCGCTGCCGGCTGCGCGCCTGCCGGATATGCCGCTCATCCACCACCAGCGACGCCCACAGTTCAAAGCGCGCAATCGCCGCCTCAATGCGCGCGATCTCCTTCTGCTGCGCCGCATAAAGCTGCTGCTGCCGCAGCCGCTGCAGCTCTCGCTCCGCCACGTAGGCGGTGTAATTCCCCTGGTACAACGTCAGGCGGCCACTATCCAGTTCAGCAATGTGCGTGGCCACCTCATCCAACAGGTAACGGTCATGCGAGATAATCACCACGCATCCCTCATAGCCACGGATGAAACGCTCCAGGTGTCGCTTGGCCACCAGGTCCAGATGGTTGTCCGGCTCGTCCAACAACAGCAGGCGCGGCTGCAAGACGGCCAGCTTGGCCAGCAGCACCAGCTTCTTCTGCCCGCCGCTCAACACATCCACCGGCCGGGACCAGGTCGCTTCCGGCAGCCCTACCCGGCTCAGCGCCTCCCGCACCCGGGCATGATAGCGCGCCCCCTCCAACTGCTCATACTGCCCCACCAGCCGTTCATGCGCGGCCATCACCCGCTCCAGCCGGGCCAGGTCACCATACACCGCTGGCTCGCCCATCTCCTCCTCCAGGCGGCGCATCGCCGTTTCGATAGCCGCCAGCTCCGGCAGCGCCGTCACCGCCTCCTCCCACACGCTCCGGCCGGGTGGCAGCACCGGTTCCTGCGGCAGACGCCCCCAGCTCAACCCGGCCGGGCGAAACACCGCCCCCCCATCCGCTTCCAGCTCGCGGGCCATCAACCTCAGCAGCGTCGACTTCCCCACCCCATTTGGCCCCACCAGCCCCACACGCTGCCCCAACTGCAATTCCCAGCTCACCCCCCCAAAAATCTCCCGGCCGGCCAGTGTCACCGCCACATCTGCCAGATTCATGATTACTTCAGCCATCAGTCACACTCCACTTGTTTCAGCTTGCCAAAACGCCAACCAGCGCCGGGGCAGCGGCCAGGCTCATGACGGCCTGGCGTGTACTCCGCAGGCACAAAAAAAGCCGGGGCAGCTGCGCCTCGGCTTTTCTATCGCAATCATCAGCGGTCAATTAGTTTGACATAATATTCGATCACCGGGCGCGCATTTAGGTCGCCCCCACTTCAGACCCACGAAAATGCCGGAACAACACCCGGCCGGGAAAATCGAATAACTGTGCCATCAGCTACCAAGCATAAACTACGTCCGCCCCGGCGTCAAGTATATTGTCGAGTGCGCGAGTGCCAGGCACAGGACGGAACGATGTCATGTAGCGCAAGTTTTGCTGCCCTGTACCTGGTACTTCAAGCCTATCAGGACACACACGACCCGGCCGGGCGTTTCCCCTTTGAGCCCATTTCGACTATACTTGTTACGTCACTTTCTGAAACAATCCTTACCCATTCCAGTCACTTTTCAAATGCCCACCGGTTCACATTAGGAACATACGCTAGCGAATGCGCCACAAGAAACGATTACTCCTGCCAACCCTCCCCCTGCTGGTCTGCTTGCTCCTCCTCGCGGCCTGCGACCTGGCGGCAAACAACAGCAGCAATACCGCAGCCACCGCCACCGCCGGGCTGCCCACCCCGGCCAATACCCCCGACCTGGCCGCCGAAGTTACCACCCCAATCCCGCTCATCCCCAGCCAGAACGTGCTCACCATCACCGTCTGGACGGTGCCGGAAATCTCGCCGCGCAGCGAGATACCGGGCGGCCCAACCATGCTGGAGCAGTTCAACGCCTACGACACCAGCCACCCCGACCTGCACCTCTTTGTAGAACTGAAAACCGTAGCCGACCAGGGAGGAATGCTTAGCTACCTGCGCACCGGCCGGGGCGTGGCCCCCAAAGTGCTGCCCGACCTGGTCCTACTGCCGGCCAACCAACTGGCCGGCGCCGTCGCCGACGGCCTCATCTATCCGCTGACCGATCTGCCCCTCGACCCCACCATCTACAACGACCTCTTCCCGGCCGCGCAAGACTTGGCCGCCATCAACGGCATCAACTACGGCTATCCCATCGCCCTTACCAACCTGCACCACCTGGCCTACAACGCCAACGTCATCACCAGCACCATTCCCAGCCGCTGGAGCTCCTTCATCACCGTCCCCAACGGCCAGTTTGTCTTCCCGGCCGCCGGCCCGGCCGGGGCCGAGCTGGCCCTACAATTCTACCTGGCCAACGGCGGCACCCTCACCAGCACCGACGGCAAACCCAATCTGGACATCTCCCCCCTCACCATCGCCCTGGAACGGATCAACCAGGGCGTGGCCGCCGGCTTCATCTGGCCCGGCAGCGGCAGCATCGGCACCGTGGAGACAGGCTGGCAGGCGCTGCAAAGCGAACTGCCCAACATCACCATGGCCACCGCCGACCTGTCGCTGCGCCAGCGCGCCCTGGGCAGTGCCCCCGCCTACAGCACCATCCCCGGTGAAATCGCCCCCTTCTCGCCCCTGGTCAACGCCTGGGTATGGGCGATTAGCACGCCCGACCCCGCCCGCCAGGTGCTGGCCGCCGAACTCATCAGTTGGCTGGCCACCCCGCAAAACCTGGCCGAATGGAGCTACCAGAGCCAGCGCGTGCCTGCCCAGCGCTCCGCCTTTGCCGCCTGGCCCTCCGCCAACAACGCCTTTGTCACCTTTTTGCGCGGCCAGGCCGAAGTAGCCCAGCCCTTCCCGGCCGGGGCCAACACCGCCGTCATCTCCGCCCTCACCGCCGCCGTCAACAGCGTCGTCAACCAGACCAGCACCCCCCAGGCCGCGGCTGAACTGGCCGCACAGGCCGTAAGACAGTAAGCCACCATGCCCGAGCTACGCTTCACTGAAGTCCAGCAGCACGTCAGCCAACTCGTCACCGCCGCCCTGGCGGCCGCCGCCCCGGCCGGGGCCGTAGACCGTTACCTGCGGCGCGAAGGGACCCAGTTGCTCATCGGCCCCTACAGCTTCCAACCCGGCCGGGGGCGCGTTTATCTCGTTGGCGTGGGCAAAGCCGCCCTGCCCATGGGGCGCGCCGCCATCAACACCCTGGGCGATGCCCTGGCCGAGGGCATTCTCATCACCAAGCGCCCTGGCGGCGCCCCCGCCAACAAACCACGCTTCTACACCACCAACATCGCCGGGCAAAAGAGCATCCGCATCTTCGAGGCCAGCCATCCCGTGCCCGACGAAGGCAGCCTGCATGCCACCGCCGCCGTGGCCGAAATGCTGGCCCACACTACCCCACGCGACCTGGTGCTGTGTCTCATCTCCGGCGGCACTTCTTCCCTGCTCAGCCAACCACTCCTGCCGCTGCCCGAATGGCAGGAGCTGATCACCGCCTTGCTGGCCAGCGGCTGCACCATCAGCGAGCTAAACACCGTGCGCCGGGCACTGGATCGGGTGAAGGGGGGCGGCCTGGCCGAGCTGGCCGCCCCGGCCGCCTGCGCCAGCCTCATCCTCAGCGACGTGGTCGGCAATCCGCTGGCCGACATTGGCAGCGGCCCCACCGTGGCTACCCCCAGCGGCCCGGCCGAGGCGCGGGCCGTCCTGGACCATTACAACCTGGTCAGCACCCTGACCCCCGAGACCTGGCAGCGGGTCAACTCCGCCCTGGGCATGGCCGCGCCGCTCAACCTGGGCAGCAGCCAGGTTGTTAACCTGATCATCGGTGACGTACAACAGGCCGCCCAGGCCGCCGTAACCGCCGCCCGCAATCTGGGCTTCGACGCCCACCTGCTAACCGCCCACCTGGAAGGCGAAGCCCGCGAAGTTGGCCGGGTGGTCGCCGCCCTGGCCAAAGATGCCCGGCCGGGAGCCTGCCTGGTCCTGGGTGGCGAGACCACGGTCACGGTGCGCGGCCCCGGCCGGGGTGGGCGCAACCAGGAGCTGGCCCTGGCGGCCGCCATCGCCCTGTCTGGCTGGGAAAAAGTGGCCGTGGCCAGCTTCGCCACCGACGGCGAGGATGGCCCCACCAACGCCGCCGGGGCACTGATCACCGGCGGGACACTGGCCCGCGCCCAGGCCCTGGCGCTTGACCCGCAAGCTTTTCTCAAAGATAATGACAGCCACAACTTCTTTACCATTCTGAGCGCCGGGGGACGGAGCAATCTGTTGCAAACAGGCGCCACGGGAACCAACGTCAACGATCTCATCCTGATCTGCAAATATCCCTGACCGCCGCCTGCCCGCGCGGCCCGGCCGGGAACACACACGCCCCCACATTATCGCCCAGGCAAGGAGCATGACATGACCATCAAGTTTGGCACCGACGGCTGGCGAGCCGTCATCAGCGAGAATTTCACCTTTCACAACTTGCGGCTGGTGGCCCAGGCCATCGCCGACTTCGTGCGCGAAGAGGAAAGCCAGAACCCCAGCGTGGTAATCGGTTTCGACACCCGTTTCCTGTCGGATCGCTATGCGGCGGAAGTGGCCCGCGTGATGGCCGCCAACCAGATTCAGAGCTGGCTGGCCCGGGCCGACACCCCTACCCCGGCCGTCAGCTACGCCATCGTCAACAAGCAGGCCACGGCCGGGGTGATGATCACCGCCAGCCACAACGCCCCCCGCTACAACGGCGTCAAGCTCAAGGCCAGCTACGGCGGCAGCGCCACCAAGAGCCACAACAAGCGTGTCGAGCAGCATCTGGAGCGCAATTTGCGCACCGGCCGGGGCCCCAACATGATGGACCTGCAAGAAGCCCTGCGGGCCAACCTCATCCAGAAATTCGACCCCAGTTGGGCCTACTACGAACATATCAGCAAGCTCATCGACCTGGATGTCATCTCCGGCGGCGAACTGCGCGTGGTTGCCGACGGCATGTACGGCGCCGGCCGCGGCGTCATTGGCGAGGTGCTGGCCCGCGGGCGCACCAAGGTGCACAACATCCGCCACGAAATGAACCCCGGCTTCGGCGGCATCCACCCTGAGCCAATCGCCCGCCACCTGGGTATGCTCATGTCCACCATCCAGGCCGGCCATTGGGACGTGGGGCTGGCCACCGATGGCGATGCCGACCGCATTGGCGCCGTAGATGCCCGCGGCAGCTTCGTCGATCCCCACCGCATCTTCGCCCTGGTGCTGCGCTACCTGCTAGAAGCGCGTGGCTGGCGCGGCAAGGTCGTGCGCACCGTCTCCACCACGCGCATGGTCGACCGTATCGCCGCCCGCCACAACCTACCGGTCATCGAGACCCCGGTAGGCTTCAACCACATCGCCGACCTGATGCTGGCCGGCGGCGTGCTGATGGGCGGCGAGGAGTCCGGCGGCATCAGCATCCAGGGACACATCCCAGAGGGGGATGGCGTGCTGATGGGGCTGCTGATCCTGGAGGTCATGGCCGCGGCCCATGCCCCGCTGCATGAGCTGGTGGAGGATTTGCTGCACGAGTTTGGCCCGGCCGAGTACCGGCGCACAGACATGAAGTTGACCCGGCCGGTGGCCAAAGAGGAGATGGTAGACCTGCTGGTGAACGCCGCCCCGGCGCAAATCGACGGCGTGGCTATCGAATCAATCCAGACCACCGACGGCGTGAAATATTACCTGGATGACGGCAGTTGGCTCCTTATCCGCCCCTCTGGCACCGAGCCGGTGCTGCGGGTCTATGCCGAGGCGCCAACCCCCGGCCGGGTAAAATCCCTGCTCAACTTTGGCGAAGAAGTAGCCCAAAAGGCGTAGCCGGCCGGCTACAAAACCAGGTAGTGCAGCGCCAGGTCCACCACCAGGCCGGCCACAAACAGCAGCGTGAAGCGGCGGTTGTGGTAGAAGGCAAAGGCGGCATACCACAGCGGCCAGGTATCGGCCGGGTAATCCGCGGGAGGGCTCCCCGGCCGGGGCTGGCGATACACCGCCGCCACCTGCCGCAAAGCCAGCAAACCAACCACCACCAGCAGCAGCGCCACCGTAAAATAACCGGCGGCCACCAGCAAAACCGTCACCAGATATTGCAGCCCCATCAACCCCAGCCCCAGCAGCGCCGACCGGCGCTCGCCCAGCCAGACCGGGATGGTACGCAGCCCCTGCGCCCTGTCCGCCGGCAGCCGGTCTATGTGCTTACCCAGGATAACCGTCGTCACTCCCAGCCCCACCGGCAAGCTCGTCCACACCACCGGCCACTGCCACTGCCCGGTAATCATGTAATACCCACCGCCAATCATCAGCGGCCCCCATACCGTCAGCACCGCCACCTCGCTCAAATCCAGCCGCCAGGGCGGGTTCACATACAGCATCACAAACACCACAGCCAGGCCAATGAGCAGCAAACCCAGCCCACCACGCGCAAAAACCAGGTAAATGCCGGCAGCCACGGCCAGCAAACCGGTCACCATGGCGTAGGTCAGCAGTTCTGGCACGCTCATTAGCCCGTCGGCCAGCGGCTGCGGTCCGTACTGCGAACGCAGATTATGCCCTTCCTCCACCCCCCGCCAATGGTCGGTGAGGTCGTTGAGCATGTTGTTGGTGGCGTGGGCCATCACCAACCCCACCAGCCAGACCAGCCACAGCACGATATCGAACTGCTCGCTGCGCGCGGCCAGCAGGCCGGCAATGAACGCCGGAATGAAGGTGAGGGCCAAAATGGCGGCCCGGGCCGCAATGAGCCAGCGCGAGATAATGTCCAGATTGGCCCACTCTTCCTTGCTCAATCGCGGCACTAGCCGGATTGCTTTGCCCCACATTGCTACATTCATCGATGCCTCCGGGCCAGGTCTGCCCCGGCCGGGTTCTTCGCGCCGCCTACCTGCGGCCACGCTTACCCGAATATCTTGCCAACAGTACATAATGCAGTGCGTTAGAAAATATGTTATAATGCAGTGCGTCAAAATACGATTGTAACACGCCCGTCCCCGGATGGGTAACTAGACATGGAGGAAACAATGATCATTGAACTGGTGCGTCCCAAAAACGCGCTTAACCTCGTGGCCGGACTGGGCAGCCTGATGTTTGAAAAGCTGGCCGGCCTGCCCGTTGCGGTGGAAGAAGTGCCAGAAGTGCACGACGACCTGACCCAGATTAACGGGATTGGCCCCACCTTTGCCCGGCGGCTGAATGAAGCCGGCATTTACTCCTACCGCGCCCTGGCCGCCCTAACACCGGAAACCGTGAAACAGATCACGCAGGCCCGGGATTGGCAAGGGAACCCGGCCGGGTGGATTGCCCAGGCCAGACTGCTCGCCCAATAGCCGCGCCCCGGCTACATTCGGCCAAAAGCCTCCACAATACGCGCCGTGTGCCGGATGCCATTGATAAAGTCCGGCACACGAATATTCTCATTGGGCGCATGCACCCGCCCATCCGGGTAGCCACAACCGGCCGCCACCACCGGCACCCCAAGCGTCTTCACAAACGGATAGAGCGGCCCACTGCCACCAATCATCGGCGAGACAACCATCTCCCGGCCGTAGACGTCCGCCGCCACCGCCGTAGCCATCTGCACAAACGGGTCGTCCGGGTCCACCTTGGCCGGATGTTCACCACAGTAAACCGTGATGGCCACATCGGCAAAGCCTTGCGCATCCAGGTGGGCGCGCAGCTTCTGCAGAATATCGGCCGGCCGCTGCTCAGGCACCAGGCGGAAATCCACCTTGGCGCTGGCCCGCGCCGGCTGCACCGTCTTGGAACCCTGCCCCTGGTAGCCGGCGTTCAGCCCGCAGATGGTGCAGGTCGGCACAAAAACCGCCTCTCGCTGCCACGCCAGCCCGCCGGTCAGCCCTTTCAAAAAGCCGGGCAGGTTGTACATCTCCAGCAAGAACTGTGATTCATCCGGCAGTTGGGCCAGCATCGCCAGGTCGCGCGCCGAGGGGGGCACCACCTCATCATAAAAGCCAGGGATCAGGATATTCTCAGCCGCATCCTTCAGTGAGTTCAGCGCCCACACCAGCCGCCAGGCCGCATTAGGAAAAATTGAGCCGCCCAAACCGGAATGCACATCCCGCGACGCCGTCTCCACACTCAGCTCCACGTAGAAAATGCCGCGCATACCCAGCGACTGCGACGGCGCACCCTCGCTGTCCACCCCGCCAAACTCCCAGATGCAGGCATCCCCGGCCAGTTTCGCCTGGTGCTTTTCCACAAAGGCATCCATGCTAGGGCTGCCAATCTCCTCCTCCCCTTCAATCACAAACTTCACGTTACACGGCAGTTCGCCCAGCACGTGCCGCACCGCATCCAGGGCCGCCAGCCGGGTAATGATGTGCCCTTTGTCGTCACTGACCCCACGCGCAAACAGTTTCTCGCCGCGCCGGGTCAGCTCAAACGGCGGCGACTCCCACAATTCTAGCGGCTCCGGCGGCTGCACGTCGTAGTGCAGGTAAAAGAGCAGCGTCTTGTCGCGCTGGCCCGTACCCGCCCCATATACCACCGGATGGCCATCAGAGGGCATGACTTCGGCGGCATAGCCATGCTCTTGCAGCATGGTGGCCACCAACTGGGCACATTCAGCAATACCCAAATTCTGGGCCGAGATGCTGGGCTGGCCGCACAGGCGGGCCAATTGGGCGATGTAACGGTCAATATTCCGTTCGATGTAGGCGTCAATTTGGGTTAAGAGAGCCTGGTCCATTTCCATTTTTCATCCCGTCTAGGAGCGTTTCACTGGCAAGGCGGAGTATATGCCAACGACCCCTGCCCGCCAAATGTGGTGCGCCGCTAACCGTTCAACCAACCCCGGCCGGGCTACAGCGGCCGCTACAATGGCCGGACCGCGGAAGAGACCCCGGCCGCGGCTTCGTTGATCATGCCGCTCTGCTCCAGGTGAGCATAATCATTCAGGCGCAGCAGTTGCAGTTGCGCCCCATCCGCCCGCAAAACGCTGAGGCTGGTGTTTACCCGGCCGGCGATAGGCAGCGGCTCTTCCGGCCCCCGGCCAAACAGGTGCCCCAACACGCTAAACAGCACCCCGCCATGGGTCACCACGGCCACCCGCTGGCCAGGATGGCCGGCGACCAGCGCCGCCAGGGCCGCCGTCACCCGCGCCCGGAAAGCCAGCGACGTCTCCCCCTGGGGCGGGTTCTGCCAGCTATTTTCGCCGGTCCAGCCCGGCGCGTAGCGTTCCACAATCTCGGCCGTGGTGCAGCCGGCAAACAGCCCCACGTCCCGTTCCCGCCAGGCCGCATCCAAAATCACGGGCATCTGCCGTGCCGCACCAACGATCTGCGCCGTCTCGGCCGCCCGCGCCAGGTCGCTGCTGTAGAGGGCATCCAGCGGCCAGGTCGCCAGCCGTTGGGCCAGGGCCTGCGACTGCCCCCGGCCGGTCTCGTTTAGCGGTACATTGGCCACGCCCTGCCAGCGCCCGGCCGCGTTCCAATCCGTTTCGCCGTGTCGAATAAGGATGATTTCGGTGGTCATAAGCCTCTTCTTGTGTGCCGGAGGCCGGCCGCTTAGGGGCGGCGGGCCAGGCAGTTGAGCCAGGTTACCTGGGGCAGCTCGTCGCGCCACTCGTCCAGGATGGCGAAGCCGCTGCCGGCCAGCAGGGCAGCCAGCCCCTCGGCCGTCCAGTAGGTGAACCAGCGCGGGGCGGGCCGGCCATAGCCGGCCGCTTCCCAGCCCTCACCCTGGCCCGCTTTAAGCGAGAGGTAAAGGCAGCCGCCGGGACGCAGCAGGTGGTGGAACCGGCGCAGAACGGCCGGCACCTCCGGCCGGGGCAGATGCAGCAGCGCCGCGTTCACCCACAGGCCATCCCAGACCGGGGCAAAGGGCAGCCACCGCAGGTCAGCCTGCACCAGCGGGACGCCGTAGACACCCCGGCCGGTGTGCAGCATCCCCCAGGAAAGGTCCACGCCCACGGTCCGCAGCCCCTGGTCGCGCAGGGCGGCGGTGTCGAAGCCGGGGCCGCAACCCACGTCCAGCACCCGCCCCCCCGGCCGGGTACAGGCCACAAAACGGGTCAGCGCCCCCGCCATCACCGTCCGGTCCTGGCGGCGGGCCAGATAGGCCGCGGCAATGGCATCATAGCTAGCTATCGTCTGGGCATCACTCATGGGCCGTTTCCCGGCCGGGGCGCAGCCGCTGGTTCAGCACCCGGGCGATGGCCACCAGCGTCGCCCCATCGATGAGGGTGAGGGGCTTGCCCTCGGCCCAGGCGCGGGCCGCGTCTGAGATTTCGGCCGTGGTCACCAGGAAGGCGTGGGCCGCCCGCTCGTGAATCAGCGTGCCATACAGTTCGCGGGTGATCTCTTCGCCCACCGTGCTCTGGTAACGCTTGCACTGCACAATGGCCCGCCGGCCCCGCTTGTCGGTCAGCTCCAGATCCACACCATGGTCACCGCTGCGGCCGCGCAGGGCCACGCGGTAACCCTTTTGCCGGAACAGGCCAGCCACGTAGCTTTCAAAGGCTTTGGGGCTAAGGGCGTACAGGTCGGCCACGTCCAGGGTGGCCACCGGCCGGGCCGGCCGGCGGGTTCTGACCCACCACCGCCAGCCCAGGCCGCCCCACAGCAGCAGCAGGGTGGCCAGGCCGGCCAGCTCCACCAGCAGGATAAGCTCTTGCAGCAGCGGCGAGAGGCTGCTCAGCCAACCCGGCCGGGACAGCCAATGATAGGCCAGCCAGCCCAGCCACCACAAGGTGGCCAGGATGATGAGCAGCAGCCCGGTGCGGTAGGCGCGGCTGGGCCGCCCCGGCCGGGCGGCTTGCCAGGGGCGCAGCCAGAGGCGCGCCGGTGAGTCTTGCGAGGCAATTCGACTCATGGTCCGCTGGCGGCCGCTAAGGGCGCGTCCCTTCTGACCCTGGCGGTGTGCCCGGCCCCGGCCGGGCGGCAGCCATGGGAATGTCCCGCCGCAGCAGGAGAAGGGCCAGGCCAAAGGTCACGAACATCATCATGGCCCCAATGAGGTACGGTGCGCGGGGGCTGATGTAATCGAACGCCAGGCCGGCCCACACCGGTCCCAGGATGAAGCCCAGGCTGTTGGCCGACTGGATCAGCCCCAGCAGTTGGCCGCGGCTCTTGTCAGTGCCAAAGCGGGTGATCAGCGATTGCAGGCTGGGCTGGTTGATGCCCTGGCTGAAAGCCACCGGGGCGATGAACAGCGTTACCAGCCACGGCGTAGTGGACAGGCCCACCCCCAGCAGGCCGATGAACAGCCCCACCTGCCCAAAGAGGATCAGCCGCTGCTCGCCAAAGCGCTGCACCAGCGGCTTGATAAGCACCAACTGGGTGAGCACGCTGACCATGCCCACGAAGGCCAGGATCCCCCCCACGTTGCGGGCCACCAGGCTGTCCGGCAGGTCGCTGAAGAGGGTGGCCTGGGCGTACAGGGCAAAGGTGCTTTGCAGGGCGGAGAAAGCAAGCACAATGCTGGCGCTCAGGCCCAGGATGAGCAGGATGGTACGGTTGCGCAGGAACTCCCGGCCGGGGCTGCGCCGGCTGCGGGCGGCCATGGCCTCCTCTCGCTTCTCCGGCGGCAGCGATTCCTCCAGCAGAATCATCGTCAGCAGCACGCTGAGGCTGGTGATGACCGCCGCCCCCACAAACGGGGCCACCAGGTTGTATTGGGCCAGGATGCCGCCAAACGCCGGGCCAAAGATGAAGCCCAGGCCAAAGGCAGCGCTGATAAGCCCCAGCGCCTGGGCCCGCGTTTGCGGCGTGCTGATGTCGCTCATGTAGGCCTGGGCGGTGCTGATGTTGCCGCCGGTGAGGCCATCCAGGATGCGGGCCACGTAGAGCATGAACAGCCCGCCGGAAATGCCCAGCGTCAGGCCGGCCCTGTCCAGGACAGCCCCAATGGGCAGGGCAAAGATGAACAGCACAAAGGAGAAGACGGTGCCGATCTGGCTGATGATGAGCACCGGCCGGCGGCCGACGCGGTCCGACAGGCGGCCCAGCCAGGGGGCGGCCAGGAACTGCGCCGCGAAGTAGGCGGCGTTGAGCAGCGTGGCCTGGAAGGCGGACGCGCCGAAGTTGCCCTCGGCGTAGATGGGCAGGATGGGCAGGATAACGCCTGCCCCCAGGATGTTGGTGAAGACGGTGACGAATATCGGGATGACGCGACGACGATCCATGAAGCTTCTCAGGGAAATGAGGGTGGCCGGGGCGGTAGATGCCCGCTGTTCGCGTTGAACCGGCGGATTGTAGGACATCCGTGCGAAAATGCAAACGGCACAAACAGCGGGACGGGTAGGGGCGGGACAGGCGGGAGACCCCGCTTGCCCTGAAGAACCAAATCATCTCCCGCCTGTCTCGCCCGCATTGGGCCGCCACCGCCGTCATCGGGCGAGACGGCGCGGAGCAGACGCCGTCCGGTATGGCCAACGCCAGCCCGCGCCGTCCCGCCCATACCTGAGATTGTGGGTCTTCAGACGCCGGTGAGCCGCTGCAAGATGGCGCTGATGATGTAGGCATCAATGTGATCCAGCCCGTCGGTCAGGGCTTCCAGATCTGTGTCACCAGCCACGATACGCTCAACAACGGGAGGCAGATTGCGCCAATCATTGGTTTGGGCCAGTTGCGGCAGGATTTGTGCGACGGCGGCCTGGGCTTCCTGGTTGCCTTGCGCCGCAGCGACCACGGCCCGGATGAAATCGGGTGCCCATGAAGGGAGTTGGTGGGCTACCCCGGCGTAGGCGGCGTAGCTTTCCTGCTCCTGGCGGCGCCAGCGGGCGGCGGCGGCGCTGTCTCCCTGCGCCGCGGCAATTTTGGCCAGGACTTGGTAGGTGTTCCACGGCTCGGCGGAGAGGTCGAGGGTTTCCTTGATGGCCAGGGCGCGGCGGGCGTAGTCTTCCGCCTCGGCCAGCCGCGCTTGCGCCAGGTAAAGGCTGGCCAGGTTGGAATAGTCAATGGCTAGTTCTTTTGGATTGCCAATCTGCTCATCAATCTCAATTTCCCGCAAATACCAGCGCTCGGCGTCGGCCGGGCGGCCATCCCCCTCCGCCACCATCGCCAGTTGGTTGCAGGTTTGCGCCACCCCTGGCCAATCCTGATGGCGTTCCTTAATCTGCAAGCTCTCCCGGTAACAGCGCTCCGCCTCCGCCCACTGCCGGGCCTTCTGCGCCACCATCCCCAACTGGTGCCAGGCCACCGCCTCCATGCGCGGCTCATCCAGGGCACGGAAGGTGTCCAGCGCCGCCAGGTAGCGCTCCTGCGCCGCCGCCAGGTCGCCGCGCTGCAGCGCCAGCGTCCCCAGTTGGCCGAGCGCCACACCTATTTGTCGCTGATTGTCGGAGTCACGGGATATTGTTACGCTAGATTCATAGGCTCGCTGCGCCTCATCAAACTGGCCAAACCCTGCCAGACAGTCACCCAAATCGGCAAAAACAACGCCGAGCATTTCCTTGGCGCTTTGGTTCGTCTGGCCCAGGCGCTCAAAGCCGGCGATGGCTTTCCGGTGCCAGGCAATCGCCTGCTGCGGCCGGCCCTGGGCCGCCAGGCAGCGGCCCAGCCTCGCTTGCGTCATGGCCATGTCATAGTCAAGTTCCACTTGATTGTCGTAGGCGGCGCCGGCCGCCAGCCGCGCCAGCAGCGCCCGGAACAACGCCTCCGCCTGCTGCGCCTGCCCCTGCTGCAGCAGGGTCTCCCCCTGCCGGCTTTGCAGCAAAAACTCTGCCTTGGTGATGGCCGCTGACCGTTCGCCCGCTTCGCCGCCCGCCAACGGCGCGGCCACCCGCGCCAGCAGCGCATCCCGCTCCCGCCAGCGGCCAAAAACGTCCAGGAATTCGGCGATGCTGTCGGCAAATTCAACGGCGGCGGCCACCTCGCCCGCCGCCAGGGCCAGGTCCACCCCGCGGCGCAGGTTGGGCATCTCCCGCACCGCAATCGCCCGCGCCTGGTGGGGCGTTTGTGTGTCGGCCTGGTACAGGTAGTTCGCTAATCGATAATACCGTTTCCAATACTTCTCTTGCAGGGCGGCCCGCCGCTCAGCGCTCAACTGGGTGGACAGATAAGGCAGCAGTGTCGGGTGAAAATGCAAGAACGGCGGCTTCACGCCGGGCAGTGACTCTACGCGCAGCAGCGCCGCCTGTTCCAACTCGCGGCGCGCCACGCGCCACAAAGCCGCGTCCATCTCGGTAATCGCCAGCATGTCGTCTTCCATGCACAAGCCCTGGAACACCGCCAAATCGGGCAGCGCCTGCCGCGTCGCCTCCCCCAGCCGCCGCAGCGAGAACGCCAGCGACACGGCCAGGCTCTCGTTGCGTTCCTGCGCCTGGCCGGTTACAAAGCCGGGCAGCAGTTCCTCAAAGCGCGCCGTCAGCTCGGCCGGCGTGTACTCCTTCAGGCGGGGCAGCACCAGGTTCAGGCTCAGCGGGTGGCCGCCCAGGTGGGCCATCAGGTCCACCAATTCCTGGCGGGGGATGGTCGCCCGGTCAATGCTGTGCGCATCCAGCACCGCGGCGGCCAGGGCCAGGGCGTCATCCGTGGCCAGCCCGCCCAGTTGGATGTGGCGGCAGCGCTGCCCCGGCGCAAAGCGCCCGTCGGGGAAGCTGGTGTCGCGGGTGGTGATGAGCAGGCGAGGGCGGGGCGATGCGGGGGTGAGAGGGTGAGAGGGTGAGGGGGTGTTGGTCCAGTGGTGGACGGCGGCCAGCAGTTCGGCTAATTCCTCGGCGGGCATGAGGGCGTCGCGGCCAAGGAGGGATTCGAAGTTGTCCAGGATGACCAGGGCCGGCCTCTCGGCCAGCAGTTGGCCCACGCGGGCCACCAGGTCGCCATCGCCGTGGATCACCCAATCGGGGTCGCCGCTGACCGCCTGCCCCACCCAGGAGCAGATCTGGGCCAGCGAACCGCCCTGCTCCACGGAGACAAACGCGGCGCCGCCAGGGAAGCGGCCGGTACGGGTGAACCAGCGCCCCGCTTCGGCGGCCAGGGCGGTCTTGCCCAGCCCGCCAAAGCCATGCAGCACCACCATGGGGGCAGCGGCCAAAGCCCGTTCCAGGGCCAGCATCTCCTTCGAGCGGCCGTGGAAGCCGTACTGGGGGACAGCCGGCAGCGCCCCCGGCAAAGCGGTCTGGGGATTGGCGGCTGGCGATGGCGCAGGGCGAGCAGCCGGCGCGGGCCGGGCAGCCGCGCGATCACCCCTGGGAAAAATCACGGGGTCCAGCGCCTGCTGGTACAGGGCCGGCAAAAACCAATCGCGCAGTTGAATCGTTTCTTCGATCAGGACGTCATCCTTGTTGTGGCGGGTAATCGTGTGCCGATTCTCATCAGCCAACAGGGCGCGCCGGCCGCGATCTACGGCCTGGCCAACGGTCAGCCCCCTGGCCAGGCCGCCATAGAACGCGCTTACGAATTTGCGCGCGGCCACCACCAGCACCGAATAGTTCATCGCCAGGACACTGCCCACGCCCGCTTGCAGCAAACTGGTGGCGACACTGGCGTAGGGGTTCATCTCCTTTTGGGCCGCGCTCTGGCAGGCATTCAGCACCATGAGCGGGACGCCGCACTCGTACAACAGCGTGCCCAATCGTTGGGCATCAACCATGTCTTCTTTGTGTTTTTCATCCTCGAAAAGCAGATAGCCCAACCCCTGATATTGGTCGTAGTAACCATGCCCATCAAAATGAACCACATGCACCTCTGGCAGCGTCGCATCACTTAGCCGGTCCGACAAGGCGGTCAGCGTCGGGGGATAGAGGAATTCCACCACGACCTGCTCGGCCAGCGGCTCGAGGGCATCCAGCAAAGGCAGAGAGACGGCCCGCGGATCAATGAAGCCAGCACCATCCGGCCGGGAAACCAGCACCAACAGCCGCACCGGCAGCTCAAAACTACGAACCGGGATAGAGGTCGCCTGCTGCAGCCGGCGGCGGATGCTGATTCTACGCGCAAAAAGATGGCCTCGCCGGTCGGCCAGCAGCTCCCACGGCAAACGCAGAATACGCGGATCGGTCGCGTCGATGGTCACCTGCTTAGGCGATGCCGCATCATCGGCAAATTGCTGCCACAAGCCGGCACCGTCCAAATCCTGATCGGTGTCATGCCAGATAACACTGCGCCAGAGGTCGCGGCCCCAGCTCTCCAGCTTCTGCTTGGTTTCCTCGGCCTTCTCATAATCAGGTCCGGATGGCCACGTGGCAAACAGTTCCAAATACCAGCGTATCTCGTTCAGGGCCTGGTCATCCAGCGGCGGCTCATAGGGCACCGGCGCGGTATACAGCCCGCGCGCCGGAAAACCCAGGCTCACAAAAAGAAGCGGCGGCTGGTCCGCACCGTCATTCGGGTTGGGGCGGGTGGTAAAGTGGATGGTTAGTTCAGACATGAAACGCTCCCGAAGCATCTTGGAAAAAGATAGCTCCTCAGGTGCCGTTCAGGATTAAAGCCATTGACCCTGGTGTGCAAACTGGTTACGGGTGCAAATTGCTCCAACCTCCGGACCGGCTGAATGGCTGACGAATAGAGGACAATTAGCGTATGGCCTGCCCAACTTTTTGTGCCGGAATCTGCGAAGTACCCAACATGATCGGTCCCAGGCGCGTTTGTACCTCGGCACCTAATCTTAATTGCAGCCAGAAGCCATTGCTGCCGGCCGGGGCATCGGCGACCAGGAAAGTCGTCAGATCGCCGATTAGAGGATGGTCCGCTTGATGGGTAAATCGCCACTCAACCTGGCGCTGCCCCTGGCCAAACGCCTGAACAACCGGCAAGGCATACGGGTAAGGGATGTCTACACCGGCCTCGCCCAGTTTCGCATCAATCGCATTGACGAACTTCAGCTGCGGGGTGAGTTTCAGACTGAATGTTCCCTCGCGCACACTGGTAATGCGCTCCGGAAACAACGTATAGGCGGTGATATCACCCCGGCCACGCAATGGCGTCATCGCGGCGTGCAGCCGGACTTCTTGATAACGGTCGTTCTTCTGAGGCGGCGGATAAAGCGTACAGCTAAGCCGCACCAGGGTGTAATCACGGTTGCCAACGGGCTTGTTCCATACTTCTCCGGTCTGGCCGGTCAGGGCATCGGCCGCCCGCCACCATCTGATCTTGCCGAGGGCAATGCGGGCAGTCCCCTCGCCCCCTCTAAAGGTTTCACCAAGCTGCTCAAGTTCACCCTCCCATAGGATCTCTTCTGGCTCAAGATGTGTGGGCACGTCTATGTTCATAATTACCTCCCCATGCTCAATATCTGGCTGGTTGGAAACCGCGCTGGCGGTATGGGGCATTGTAACATGAACCCCCGGCCGGGGAAATGAGGTTTGTCACCCGGGGCAGGGATGATACTCATGGGTGGCGCCCCCGGCCGGGGCACTACCCCACCGTCAGCACCGCCGCGCCGCGGATCTGGCTGTGCTTCAGCCGCTGCAGCACGTCGTTGGCGGCGGCCAGGGGGAAGCTGGCCACTTCCGTGCGGATGGGGATGTCGCCGGCCAACTGCAGGAATTCGGCCGCATCCTGGCGGGTGAAGTTGGCCACGCTGCGCAGCGTGCGCTCGCCGTAGATGAGGTTGTAGTCGAACTGGGGGATGGGACTCATGTGGATGGCGTTGATGGCCACCGTGCCCCCCGGCCGGGTATGCCCCAACGCCCGCAGCACCAGCCCCCCGGCCGGGGCGAAAATCACCGCCCCATCCAGCGCCGCGCCCGGCTCCTCTTCCGCGCCGCCCACCCAGGCCGCCCCCAGCTCCTGCGCTAACTGGCGGTGGTTGGCACTGCGGGTGAAGACGTAGACGGAGCAGCCCCAGTGGCGGGCCACCTGGATGGCCAGGTGGGCGCTGGCCCCAAAACCATACAAGCCCAACCGCTGCCCCGGCCGGATATCGCTCAGGCGCAGCGAGCGGTAGCCGATGATCCCGGCGCACAGCAGCGGGGCGGCGGCGGCATCGCTGAACCCGGCCGGGAGCGGATAGGCAAAGCGCTCGTCCACAGCCATGAATTCGGCATAGCCGCCGCCGGCGTGCAGGCCGGTGAAGCGCGCCTGCGGGCAGAGATTCTCCAGCCCGGCCTGGCAGTAGGCACAGTTGCCGCAGGTCCAGTTGAGCCAGGCCACGCCCACGCGGTCACCCACCTGGTGCAGGCGGCAGTCCGGCCCCAGCGCGGCCACCACCCCCACCACCTGGTGGCCGGGGATGATGGGCAGGCGCGGCAGAGCCAGGTCCCCCTCCACGGTGTGCAAATCGGTGTGGCAGACGCCGCAAACGGAGACCTGCAGCAGAAGCTGGCCCCGGCCGGGGTCCGGCACCGGCAGTTCTACCGCTTGCAGGGGGGCGTTGTCAATGGGTCCCGGCCGGGAAAGCTGCATCGCGTTCATCGTCCCTCCGGAGACCTGACAGATTGCTGAGCCAATGGCAGATGCATACCCCTGGTAAAAAATCTGTCAGGTCTAAACGGTTACCAATCAACAAACCACAAAGGAATACGCAGCGGGGATCACGAATCCCACCTCAGGAGTGGCAGCAACTGCCAGTAAGTTACCACTTGCACCGTGGCGCTGGCTTCGCGCGTGAACTGGCCGCCCTGGCCGTCGGCGACCTGCATGACGTTGAGGATGGGCGTGCCGCTGGGCAGACCGGGGGCAGTGGTGACCTGGAAGGTGATGGTGATGGCGCTCCCGGCCGGGAGCGTGCCACCCCAGGTGATGGCCTGCAACCCCGCATCATACACCCCGCCGCCGCTGACCGAGCCGGCCACGTAGGTGGTGGAGATGGGGATTGTGTCGGTCAGCAGCACCCCGGCCGCGTCACCGGTGCCCTCGTTGCGCAGCACCAGGGTATAGGTCAGCATGCCGCCGGGGGCCACCAGCGCCGGGGCCACCGTTTTTTGCGAGGCCGCCAGGTCAATGAATGGCAAATCAACCGGCACGCGGGCCACAAAGACCTGCTGGTAGTTGTTAGGGTTGTAGCCCAGGTTGGCCGTGGCATTCCAGAACGGGAAGTCGTAATCGCTGCTGGCGGCGATGCCCTGGTAGTCGCCGATGAAGCCGTCGCCGCTGCCGGTGATGGGCATGTTCAGGTTCCAGTCCCAGGTCTGGGCGCTGGCGCGGATGTTGGGCACCCACGTCTGGCCATCGTCGAAGGAGCGGGTCATGAAGGTGTCGATGCAGTAGTTGGCGCGGCCCACGTTGCCCGGCGGAATCCAGGGCAGGTCGGGGCAGTTCAGGCGGCGGTCAAACCACATCACCGCCACCCGGCCGGTGTCGGCCACGGCCACCTGCGGCTGCCACTGGTCGATGCCGTTGGCCAGCGGATCATCGTTCAGCCGCGCCGCCGGGGACCAGGTTTGCCCCTGGTCGGTGGAATAGCTGAAGTAGATGTCGGCATCGCCGTGGCGGTAATCGGCCCAGGCCAGGTAGAGGTTGCCATTGGTGGGGCTGACGGCGAAGGCGGGCAGGCTGGCCGGCGAGCGAAAGGTGCTGTTGGGCAGGAAGTAGGGAATGGCGGTGATGTTGGCGGCCACCCCGGCCGGGCTAAAGCTCTGGCCGCCGTTGGTCGAGCGGGCGATCTCCAGCGTGCCGGGCGTGCCGTAGAAGATATCGCGGCCATAGACCACGTAGACGGTGCCATCGGGGGCCACACCGGGCACCGAGCCTTGCACGTCACCGCCGCTGGCGATGGTCAGCGGGGGACTCCAGCTCTGGTTGCCGTCGGTGGAACGGGCAAAGAGGATGGCCGAGCCGACGTCGGTCCAGCTCATGTACAGGTTGCCGGCGTAGGGGCTAACGCCCTGCGGGTCCTGGTCGCCAATGATCCACTGCTTGTCGGTGTAGGTGGTGCGATCGACGACGACGGGCGGCTGCCAGTTACCCCCGGCCGGTTTCTTGAGCATGTCTAGCCCCACCGGGCCGCGGGTGAGCAGGGTGAAGTAGCCGTTGCCGGTGTGGTCGAAGGTGTTCACCGGGTCGGAGGTGAGGCTGTAGGTTTCCACCCCGGCCGGTTGCAGTTGGCTCCAGCTCAGGCCGCCGTCGTAGGATTCAAAGACGCCGGTGTAGAAGCTGTAGGTGGCCGGCTGGTAGAAGAATTTGGAGCTGCCCAGCAGATGGTCGGGGTCGGTGGGGTCGATGGCCAGCATCACTTCGCTGAAGTCGTTGAGCGGGTGGCTGGCGTAGGTGAAGGTGCCGCTGCGGCTGACCTGGATGTTGTCCAGCAGTGGGCCGGCCAGAAAGCGCTGGTTGGCGGCCTGGGTGGCGGCGTAGGTCTCCCGGCCGGGGTTTTGCGCCGCAAAGGGGATCAGGCTAACGCCATCGAAGTCGGGGCCGGTGGGCGCGGTGGCCCAGTAGGCGGTATCGTTGATGGGGATGGTCCCGGCCGGGGTTGGCTCACCTCGCGCGGCCAGCGCCCACTGCCAGCTCCACAGCAACAGACCACCCAGCAGCGCCGCCCCCAGGAATAGCGAGAATCTTCTCATGGTCCACCTCATATCGGTGGCCGGCCAATTGGGTCGCCGGCCACCACATGGCATCCCGTTACGGCCCAATCAAGGTCTCTTCGGAGAAGAAACTCAGGCGGCCATTGGCATCCAAAGCCCCCATGCTCACGTAGTAACGCTGCGCGGGATTGAGACCGGTGATAGCCACATTCCCGGCGTCGGCTGCGTTCACAAACTGGAACAGCGGGTAATCATAGGAATCGACCGGCCGGAACGAGAGTGCATAACCGGTGGCTTGCGGATCGGGCGACCAGGTCAACAGGTAGGCGCCAGGGTCGGCCATCTGGGTGATGGTGGGGGCGGCGGGCCGGCCGGGCGCGCCGGCCAGGCTGGCGATGGTGGCCACGTTGAGCTGCGTCACCTTGGCCAGATAATCATAATCCAGCCGGTCCGAGGTGTCGCGGCTGGTGTGCTGCACATCCACATCCTCCACCGATTCGGTCATCCGCACCGCCCCTACCCCGGCGTTGATGAACTCGCGGTGGTCGCTGTAGCGCCCTTCCCGGTCCAGCGTCTGCTGGATATCTACGGGGAAGGTGGGCATGTACATGCCGCCCACATAGCGCAGGTAACGGGCCACCTGGCTGGAGGGAGAGGTATCGGGGCCGAGGGCGAAAATACGCAGGGATTGGGGAATCCCCGGCCGGCCGCCCACAATATCCATATTGAACACCGCGTCAAACTGCTGCCCACCCAACATCGCCTGCTGCACAAAGTGGAAACTGCCGTGCGTTCCCTGCTCTTCGGAGGCAAAGGCGATGAACATGATGGTCTGGTTCCAACTGCGCGAACTAAGCAGCCGCGCCGCCTCTATGAGCGCTGCCACACCGGAAGCGTTGTCGTTGGCTCCTGGGGCCAGGCTAAAGCCGTCGGCAATATCCAGGTTGCGCGAGTCGTAGTGAGCCGCCAGGACAATGACGCCGGGATAGGTGCCGATACCGGGCAGGGTAGCCACGATATTCTGCTGGCTGGAAACCAGCCCGTTGTAGTTCAGGGTGAAATCGTCGGTGGTGACTTGCAGCCGGCCACCGCCTACGCGGTTGAACTCATCCGAAATCCAGGTGCGCGCAGCGCCTACGCCGAAATCGGGGCGCTGCGTTTCGCTGAGGCTGTGGCGGGTGCCAAAGCCTTCCAGCGTTTGCACGTAGCCAAACAACTGCTGGCGCGAAACGTTATTCACCAGGGTCAAGATGTCGGGGTCAATGGCCGGCGACAGGGTGCTGCTGTTGGGGTTGGTCACCAACTCCAGCGTGTCGAAGTCGATGGCCGCCGGCGGCGGCGGGATGGGCGTGGGGATGGTGGGCAACTGCGGTGGCGAGAGCAGCGCGCAGGCTGAGTTGGAGAGCAGCACAACAAGCAAAAGCAGCAGCGGCAGGCGGCGCAGCAGGGCACGGGACCGCGGTCCCCGGCCGGGGGCCGCCTCCTCCTTCACATCCTCAAAATCTATCATCTGCTACCACTCCCAGCGCTATCCAGAGCTAAAAGCAACCCCTGGCTATTTCTCATTACTCACCTGGCGCGGCTGCATAAAAGTGCTAAACATCTCAATCGGAATGGGGAATATGGTCGTCGTATTCTGTTCCACCCCAATCTCCAGCAGCGTTTGCAGATAACGCAAGGTCATCGCCCCCGGTTCAGAAGCCATGATCCGTGCCGCTTCCGAAAGCTGCTGCGCCGCCTGCATCTCGCCTTCGGCGTGGATGACCTTTGCCCGCCGTTCCCGTTCTGCCTCAGCCTGCCGGGCCATCGCCCGGATCATTGTCGAGTTCAGCCCCACATCCTTGATTTCCACGATGCTGACCTTCACCCCCCACGGCTCGGTCGCCTCGTCGATGATGTGCTGCAGCGTCTCGTTGATGTTTTCCCGCTCTTGCAGCAGTTGGTCCAGGTGGGACTGGCCAATGACGTTGCGCAGGCTGGTCTGGGCAATTTGCCAGGTAGCGCGATGGTAATCTTCTACATTGATAACCGCGGCCACCGGATCGATCACCCGGAAATAGACTACCGCATTGACGTTCACGGTCACATTGTCCGCGCTGATGGCCTCCTGCGTGGGCACGTCCAGGGTAACGGTGCGCAAATCGACCTTTACCAGGCGGTCCACAAAGGGGATGATGAGAAACCAGCCCGGCCCTTTGGGTGATTGTACCCGGCCGAGACGAAAAACAACGCCGCGCTCATATTCGGCCATAATGCGCACGGACAAGAAGAACAGGACCAGGGCACCGGCCGCGATCACACAGAGAATGGGAATTATCGCCGACAAGAAACCAGACACGTCATTTCTCCTTTTTGCCCCTACTGCTTCTCAAGGACTGCGCTTGCAGAAGCCCACGCTGCCCGGGACAGCTCAGGCAGCGGTTCATACGGTTACACTCATTGAACAGGTGCGGGTGTTCAGGATGCTGCGGGGCCTTTGTACCAATGCACCGGCCCAATGTCCCCTGCAATTCCCCAAGAGCCTCAGGCAATCACCACGCTGTAGGCGCGTCCCCAGTCCATCAAGAACAGCCGGGGGCGCAGGCCATCACCTATATCATACCTGCGGTTTCGGCGCAAGTCATGCTATTATACCGATATCTGGCCCAAACCGCAGGAAAGTGGCCAGGGCTGTGCAGGAAATCCTCATGATTCGCAAGGTGGTGAACAGGGATAGACCACAGCGACATCCATCTCTGGGGCCTGTTCCAGCAGATCCGGGCAACCTCACCCAAGCGCTAAACCCGTCAGGCTACGCCCCGGCCGGGGCCAGAAAAATGAGCGCCACCCCGGTAAAGGCAAGCAGCGTCCCCGCCACCGCACGCCAACTCACCCGCTCGCGAAACAACACGTAGCTCAGCGGAATCAAAATGATGGGTGGCAGGGCCATCAGCGTGGAGGCAATGCCCAACTGCGCCTGCTGGATGGCCACCAGCGACAGCCAGATGCCCACAAACGGGCCAAAGACCGTGCCCGCCAGCAGCGCCGCAAAACCGCGCCGGTCCCGCCAGCGGCCCACCGTGTACCCCACCCGGCCGCGCAGCAGCGTCAGCCCCCACAAAATAATCACCGCCACCAGCAGGCGGATCAACGTGGCCGAAACGGTGGGGAAGCCACCCACCAACCCATAGCGGGCCGTAATCAGGTTAGCCGACTGCCCTACCGCCCCGGCGAAGGCGGCCAGCAACCCCAGGCCATACTTCTTCTCGGCCACCACCGGTCCCCCTTGCTGCCGTTCGGTCACCACCCAGGCCACCCCGGCAATGGTCAGGCCAATACCAGCCAGCTCCGGCCGGGTTAGCCGCTCGCCAAACAGGAACCAGCCGGCAATGGTGCTAAGAATTGGCCCCAGCGACATCATCAGCATGGACAGGCGCGGTCCAATGAGCACGTAGGCATAGAACAAAAAGGTATCGCCCAGCACCAGCCCCAGGATGCTGGAAAGGGCCAGCCAGCCCCAGCGAAACGGTTCGGCATCCACAGGCAGCAGCGCGCCTTGCAGCGCCAGGTGGGAGATGGCGATGAACAGCAGGGCAAAAAGCAGGCGGCTGCGGCTAACCACGTTAGAACCCATGCGCCGGCCGCTGTAGCTGAAGAAGATGGCGGTGAAGGACCAGCAGAAGGCGGTGGCAATGGCCGCAAACTCACCCAGGTAGTTCATGATTTACCCCAACAGCGCCTGGCGCATCTGGCGGATGTGCCCCGGCCGGGTGCGGCAGCAGCCGCCAATCAGCCGTGCCCCGGCCGCGTACCAGTCGCGGCAGGCCAGGCCAAAATCAACCGGCGAAGCCAGGCCGGTCCAGCATTGGCGGGCGGCATCGTACCCCTCGCCCGAATTGGGGTAAACCACAATGGGCTTGTCCGTGAGTGGGGCCAGGGCGGCAATGAGGGCCGGGATGTGACCCGGCGCGGTGCAGTTGATGCCAATGGCCGCCACCTGCGGCACCCCCAGCAGCGGCTGCACCGCCTCGGCCAGGGGCGTGCCGTCGCTGATGTGGCCTCCATCGCGGCAGCTAAAGCTGAACCAGGCGCTGAGCTGCGGCGTTTCCGGCAGCAGCCGGCACAGGGCGCGCGCCTCGGCGGCCGAGGGAATGGTTTCGCAAGCCAGCAGGTCGGGGCGGCAGCCGGCCAGGATGTGCCAGCGCCGCCGGTGGAAATCGACCAGGCCCGCCTCGTCCAGGGCGTAATCGCCGCGATATTCGGCCCCATCGGCCAGGTATGCGCCATAGGGGCCGATGCTGGCGGCCACCAGGGGACGCCCCCGGCCGGGGCGATGCCCTTCATCCGCCCAGAACGCATCCCGCGCAGCCTGCCCCAATCGCACCGCACGTTCCAGCAGAGCCACCGCTTCTGCCTCGGGCAGCCCGTACTGCACAAAACCGGGGATGGTGGCCTGGTAGCTGGCGGTGATGATGCAGTCTGCCCCGGCGGCCAGGTAATCGGTGTGGAGCTGTTGAATCCCGGCCGGGTCATCACGCAGCAGCCGCGCCGACCACAACGCATCGCGCAGGTCATGGCCGCGCGCTTCCAACTCGGTGGCCAGGCCGCCATCCAGCAGCACAAAACCCTGCTGCCGCAGCAGTGGGGTGAGGGGGGAGGACAACTGGGTCAGCATATGACAAATGATACCTGACACAATCGGCCGGCGGTAGTATAGTAATGGGCAGCGGCGCAGGGCATGGCGGGGTTGCTCCACCACGACAAACCTGGCAAGTTGATGTGTGCCGCAAACTTCACCCTTGCCGTCCGACCTGGCAACAGCCGGGCGGCCACTATCCTGGCCCCGGCCGGGAAAACCCTGGTTCCAACCAGGAAAGGAGTAACCTCATGAAGCACTTCCCCATTCGTTACTTGCTGCTCACCCTCATCCTGCTCCTGTTTCTGGCCGCCTGCGGTGGCTCTGGTGGCGCCAATGACAGCGCCCCGGCCGATGCTGGCGACACCGACGCCGACACCGGCCTGCCGGTGAATCCGGAAACAACGCCGGATGGCCCCTTCATCATCGATGGCACCATTGCCAGCATCAATCTGACACCGCAAACCGCGCCAGAGTACGTGATCCGCATTCCCTCCGGCCGGACGTTCCGCGTGCGGGCGCAAGGGCTGGCCGACACCTTTTATGAAGATGGCACAGCCGTCGTGCCCAGCGAAATCCGGCAGAGCATGGCCGTCCGGGCCACTGTCACCTATGACCCGGCCACGCTGCTCTACACCTCGGAAGACCTGGTCTTCTTGCGGTAGCCGCGCTGCCGCACAGCAGCGAGTCAGCCAGCCACCTGCAATAGTGGCTGGCTGGCTCGCTGACCCGGCCGGCAGTTCAGCTTAGCGTGACCGGATAGGAGGGGCGGGTCGGGAAGAGAACGTCCAGCAGGACGGCGGCTTCGGCATTGGCCGCGAAGCAGTCGACGCGTAACTGGCGCAGTTGCTCCAGGCTGCGGTGGCCGAAAAGCAGGTGCAAGAAGGTGAGGTCGGGCAGGCAAGCGTCGCCGTCATGCGCGTAGGCGGGTTGGAAGGTGCCGATTTCGGCTAACCGGCCGGTGTCAAAGCGCAGGGTGAGCTGCTGCTGGTAGAAGTTCAGGCGCAGGGTGCCGGTATGCCCGGCCATGACGCTGCCCGCCAGCCGCCGCTCTAGCACGGGGGCCAGATGGCGCAAGAAGGCGGGTAGGTCGGGCACGCGCAGGAAGTAGGCGTAGGCATTGTCCGGTTTGCTTAGCTGGCGGCCCAGGGCGGTGTAGGCGGGATGGGCGGTGCCCAGGCGAAAGGTAAGATGGTCGGCGGGCGCACCGGAGGGCAGCGGGGTTGGTTTGAAGTGGCGGGTGAGGAAAAGGCAGAGGGCGCGCAGGGAGTGCCCCGGCCGGGCCGCAACTTCACGGATATTCACGGAGCGGGACCAGATGGCGTATTCCACGTAGCCGGCTATCTCCCCGGCCGGGGTCTCCACCACGCCAAAGCGCTGCCCATTTACCGCGGCCGGGTCTTGCAGCGTTAGTTCATACAGCCACTCTGCCTGGCTGCGTACCCGGTAGACAAGCGAGGCCTGGCAGTGAATGGCATACAGCGCCGCCAGGTGGGGGATGTCGTCAGCGGTGGCCGGCCGGAAGCGGTACGGTTCTTCGGTGACGGGGGGGCTGTTCCCCGGCCGGGACCAGACAAAGTCGCGGCTGCCCCCCAGGTCCACAGTCATCTCATAGCCGAACTGGCGGTAATACCAGGGGATTCCCGTAATCACCTGCACCAGTTCACCGCGCGCCGCGCTGAGGCTGTGGACTACCGCCATTTGCCGCCGCACCAGGCCGCGCCGCCGGTATTCCGGCAGCGTGGCCACCAACTCCGGCCGGCCCACACCAAAAGCCAGCCCGTCAATAGCCCACGTCTGCGAGATCAGGCACAGGCTGGAGACGATCTGCCCCTGGTCATCCACCACCACCGTAAAATCGCCGGGGCCGGTAGTGGGATGCTGTCCACTAAACAGGTCATAAGTCCAGATGCTCAGCCCCTCCTCCGGTTCGGCCGGGTTGTCGCTGTGCATGGCCAGGTTAAACGCCGCCACTGCCGGCGCGTCGGCCGCTGTAGCCCAGCGCATCACCAGCCCAGCCCCTAAGGCAACTGGCAAAGTCAGGTGCGCATCCAGGTTCATGGTCACTCTCGCTAATTCGTGTTGGTTGCGGCGTATTCCGCTGCAACTGGGTGACAATCACCAGTTAACCATTCAGCCTACAGCAGCAGCGCTTCCAGCCGATCGACGTAGCTGGCCAACACGCCAAAGGCCGCTTCCACCGGCTCTGGCGAGGTCATATCCACGCCGGCCAGGCGCAGGGCATCCAGCGGATAGAGCGAATTGCCGGCACGCAGGAAGGCGAGATAGGCCTCTACCGCGCCCGGTTCGCCGGCCAGCACCCGGCGGGCCAGGGCGTTGGCCCCGGCAATGCCGGTAGTGTACTGGTAAACGTAGAAGTTGGAGTAGAGGTGGGTGGGGAACTGCGCCCAGGTAATGCCCACCCGGTCGGCATCCACGGCCATCTCGTCGCCATACCCCTCGCGGAAGAGGTCGGTCATAAGGGTCATCATGCTTTCAGCGGTCAGGGCCTGGCCCCGCTCCACCTGTTCGTGGATGGCCAGTTCAAAGCGGGCCAGGGTAGGCATGATGAAAAAGTAGCGATGGTAATTGGACATGGCCTCTTCTAACAGCGCAATCTGGAAGTCCGGGTCTTGCTGCGTACGCAGCAAGAAGTCACGCACCATGGCCTGGTTGAAGTTGGAAGCGACTTCGGCCACAAACAACGTGTAGCGTGAGTAGATGAAGGGCTGGTTCTGCCAGGCCAGGTAGGAGTGCATGGAGTGGCCCAATTCATGCGCCAGGGTGCTCAATGAGAAAACGTCATCGCTGTAACTCATGAGGATAAAGGGGTGCGTACCTTTCACGCCGGTGGAGAATGCGCCGGAGCGCTTGCCCTGGTTGGGGTAAACGTCTACCCAGCGCTCGTGGCGCAGGCCGCGTTCCAACGCTGCCACGTAGTCGTGGCCCAGCGGCTTCATGCCGGCCACAATCCAGCGCACGGCATCGGCATAGGGAACCGCCGGCCGGGTTGCGGTCAGCGGCGCTTTAATGTCGTAGACGTGGAGCTGGTCGTAACCCAGGACCTGGCGGCGCAAGCGCCAGTAGCGGTGCCAGGTGGGCAGATGGCGGCGGAAGGTGTCGATGGTGTTGTGAAATACTTGCACAGGGATATGATTGGGGGTGAGGGAGGCTTCCAGCGAAGAGTTGTAGCCGCGCACGCGCATGTTGAAGACGTCTTGCTTGATGCCGGCGGACAGGGCGTTGGCCATGCTGTTCTTGTGGGCCAGGTAGGCGTCGGCGTAACTTTCAAAACTGGTGCGGCGCACTTCGCGGTCGGGATGGGTGATGAGCGCGCCCATGGTGCCCTGGGCTACGGGCAGTGGGTCGGCGTTGTCCCCGGCCGGGATGGCCGGGGCAAAGGTCAGGTCAGCATCGGCCAGGACGCTATGGGTAGACGACGCCGTACGGAAGACATCGGACAACTGCCCCAGAATCTCCTCCACTTCTGCCGAGCGGATATGCGCCTGGCGCTTGAACAGGCTGTCCAGGTAGTGAGCATAGATGGCCATCCCCGGTTCATCCGCCAGCCAGCTCTCCAGCACCGGCCGGCCGAGGGCCAGCAGCTCCGGATCGACAAAGGCCGTGGCCGCCTGGACGCGGCCGAAAAGGCCGCGCGCCCGGCCGTAGCGCGCCGTAGCGGTCTGGTCGGCCGTGTCGACCGCCCAAAACAGGCTGGCATAAATGAAGATCTTGCCGCTGAGCGTGGCCAGCTTCTCCAGTTCGGCCATGGCAGCCAGGAAGGTGGCCGCCCCTTCGGCCAGCCGCCCCTGGTAGGCAGTGACAGTGTCAATTTGGGTCACGGCCTGGGCAATGGCGGCTTCCCACTGTTCGTCGCTGGCGAAGATGCTGTAGGCATCCCAGGTGTAGGTTTCGTCTACTTCAGATCGTTTGGGTAGGGTCAGGCTCATGAGGGTCTCCTTCTGACAATGGGTCCAGGTTGTGTTGCGTGGCCGCGGGCAGCTGGTCGTCTGCCCCGGCCGGGGTAGGCCCCAACTATACCGCAAATAAGCGCGATTGCACCCGTCTGGTAGGTGGCCGGGATAGTACCCGGCCGCGGACGTGTTAGCAATCACTCAGAAAAGCGCCCCATTCGTAAGACAATCATAGGAAATACCGTAGAACTATTGACTCTGAGGTAGTGACTATGTAAGAATCCCACCTGGTAGACAACTTGCACAAAAAAGGATTAACAGATGAGCACGATTGACTTAACACCCATTGTTGTTGCCCTACCCACGCTGGCCACCGGCCTCTATTTGACCCACCGGCTGCGCAAGCGGCAGAAGGACGCCAAAGCACAGACCGCGCCAGCCACCAAACCCAAGGCAGCAACCAAGAAGTAAGTCTGCAACGTGCTTACCAACCGTATCGGGCACGCAAGGCCCTACCCCGGCCGGGGCAGGGCCACTCCCTAATACCCAGTTTGATATTTGATAGAGGATTACCATTCCATGTTCTTCCCAGGCTACTTCACCTATTTCCTTTTTGCCTTACCCGGGCTGATCCTCGGCCTGTGGGCACAGTCACGGGTCAAATCGGCCTACAAGAAATATTCTAAAGTACCGATGGCCCGCAACCTCACCGGCGCGCAAGTGGCCCGTTCGCTGCTCGACGCCCAGGGGTTGTATGATGTGACCGTGGAAGAAACGCAAGGTTTTCTCAGCGACCACTACGACCCACGCCACCGGGTTTTGCGCCTCAGCCCCGACGTTTATCGTTCGCCCAGCGTGGCCGCGGCCGGGATTGCCGCCCACGAGATGGGGCATGCTTTGCAGCACAAGGCAGGTTATGCCCCGCTGCACCTGCGCAGCGCCCTGGTGCCGGCCGCGCAGTTCGGCAGCAACCTGGCCCCCATGATCTTCATGGCCGGCTTCCTGCTGCAAGTTTTCGGCCTGGCCTTTGGCTATGCCATTGCCTGGTTTGGCGTGGCGCTGTTTGGTCTGGCCGTGATTTTCACCCTGGTCACGCTGCCAGTGGAGTTTGATGCCAGCCGCCGGGCCAAGCAGCTTCTGTCTAGCAGCGGCACACTAATTGGCAATGAAATGGTGGGGGTGAACAAGGTGCTGGATGCAGCCGCGCTAACCTATGTGGCAGCCGCCGTCGCCGCCATCGGCCAGCTTCTGTATTACGTAATGCTGTTGGGCGGCGGGCGACGCAATTAGATACAGAATTCGGTGGGGGAGCCGCCGGTCTGGCATGTAGCGCAATGCGCAATGCGTTAACGGAGTGGTGACGCATTGCGCATTGTTTTTTGGGGAGCGGCTGTGTGGGAGTGGGCAAGCCAGGCCTATGCCAACTGCGCCAGGGCCAGAGCCATTGCCCCCAACACGCCGGCGCGATTCCCTAATCCTGGCGGCACAATGTAACTGTCGATCTGCTGCAAGATGGCCGGTGACTGCACGTAGCCGTTCAGCACAGCCTGCGTCTTCTGCCGCACCAGGGGGAACAACTGCGGCTGCTCCATGACCCCACCACCCAGGATGATACGCTGCGGCGAGAGGGTGCAAATGAAGGTGCGCAAAGCCAGGGCCAGGTAATGGGCTTCCAACGCCCAGGCCGGATGCCCGGCCGGGAGCTCAAACGCCGGCTGCCCCCAACGGTCGCCAATGGCCGGCCCCGCCGCCATCCCTTCCAGGCAATCGCCATGGTATGGGCAACGCCCGGCGTACGGGTCGGCCGCCCAATCGTGCGGCAGGCTGATGTGCCCCATCTCGGGGTGGATAAGGCCATGCAGGAGCTGCCCATTCACCATGACTCCTCCGCCGATGCCGGTGCCGATGGTCAGATAGATGAAGGTATCCAGCCCCTGGGCCGCGCCCCAGCGCCACTCCCCCAGCGCCGCGCCGTTCACGTCGGTATCAAAGCCGACCGGCACGCTCAGCACCCTGGCCACCGCCCCGGCGAAGTCGGCGTTGGCCCAGCCCGGCTTGGGCGTGGTGGTGATATAGCCGTAGGTTGGGGATTGGGGATTGGGGTCCAGCGGCCCAAAGGCGGCAATGCCAATGGCCGCCAGCGGGCCACGGTTGGCCTGCTGCGCCTGAAAAAAGGCGATGGCCCGGCCAATGGTCTCGGCCGGGGTGGTGGTGGGGAAACGTGTTTCGGCCTGGATGTCGTCCCGGCCGGTGCCCACTGCGCACACAAACTTGGTCCCCCCCGCTTCAATGCCGCCCACAAAAGGTTTCATGATCATGCACCTGCTGCTAGATTGTTCACTGGGCCAGCCACCCCGCGGCCTATGTAGCCAAGGCTCGCCTATCGCTGCCAGGAAATTTACCAGAAGTCGGGCAAATGAGCGAACCAGCCCACCAATCCCCAGAATTTCCTATCCCCATATATTGACAAATATCGGCCGAATGCGCTAATATTCCCCATATCTTGGCCTTCCCGTGTACGTGGGAAGGTTTTTCTATGAGATGTGTGCCCCGGCCGGGATGGGCGCCCGGCCGGGAACAATGCCCAAGACGCCTGGAGGTGGTTGGACATGCGCGGTTACATTCATCCCCCGTGACCTTAAGCGGTAACGCTTCAGGCACAACCTGAATCCCCCAGCATTCAATCTATTTTCATCGTGTCACGCTCTGGCCGGCGCAGCCCGGCCGGGGTCTGTGGCAATCCCTGCGGCGGCGGCTGTTGGCGCGTGGCCGCCCGCCGGCGGGTATCTCTTCACGCGCCCGGAGGTCATTTCAACATGTCTACAACAGGCGTCATCTTGCTGGTGGCCATCGTCGGCGTTTTCGCCCTGGCGGTGTTCGCCCTGTTCGCCAAGTCCTTCCTGGGCCTGGTAGTCGTCAACGAGCGCGAGGTCGGCGTGGTCATACGCAAGTTTGGCCGGGCGCTGCCCCCCGGCAAGCTCATTGCCACCAATAACGAAGCCGGCTTCCAGGCCGACACCCTACCCCCCGGCTGGCACTTCGGCTATTTCCCCTGGAAATACGCCGTGCGCAAAGCGCCGATGACCATCATCCCGGCCGGGCAAATTGGCCTGGTCCTCGCCGCCGACGGCTCCCCCACCCCGCCAGAGCGCATTCTTGGCCGGGCAGTGGATTGTGACAACTTCCAGGACGCACGCAAATTCCTCAAGAACCGCGGCGAAAAAGGGCGGCAGTTGGGCATCCTCACCGGCGGCACCTACCGCATCAACCCGGCCATCTTCACCGTGATCACCGCTGCCAACGCCACCGAACATGGCCTGCTGCCCGAAGCGCTTCAGGTATACAGCGTGCAGCCAGACCGCGTCGGCATCGTCACCACCCTGGACGGCGCGTCCATCGACGAGGGCGAGATCGCCGGGGCCATCATCCACGAACATGACAACTTCCAAAACGCCCAGGTGTTCCTGGACAGCGGCGGGCGGCGCGGCCTGCAAGAGCAGGTGCTGCTCTCCGGCTCGTGGAACCTCAATCCCTGGTTCGTCAAGGTAGAACAGGTACCCATGACCGAGATTCCCATCGGCCACGTAGGCATCGTCATCGCCTACGTGGGCAAGGAACACCAGGATGTCAGCGGCGCATCTTTTAAGCATGGCAACCTGGTCGATCCCGGCCACAAGGGAGTGTGGGTCACGCCACTCTATCCGGGCAAGCACCCCATCAATCCGCGGGTGATGAAGATTGAGCTGGTGCCCACCACAAACATCGTTCTAAACTGGGCCAGCCGTACCGAAGCGCACAAGTACGACGCCTACCTTTCGCCGATTACCGTGCGCTCCAAGGACGGCTTCGCCTTCAACCTCGACGTGGCCCAAATCATCCACATTGGCGCACCCGAAGCGCCCAAGGTCATCTCGCGCGTGGGGTCGGTGCAGAATCTGGTGGACCACGTGCTACAGCCTATTGTGGGCAACTACTTCCGCAACTCGGCCCAGGAGTATACGGTGTTGGACTTCCTGAGCGCGCGCAGCCAGCGCCAGGTGGAGGCCGCTGCACATATCCAGAAGGCGATCAGCCTGTATGATGTGCAGGCCATCGACACGCTCATTGGCGACATTACCCCGCCCGGCGAGCTAATGCTAACCCAGACGGACCGCAAGATCGCCGAGGAGCAGCGTAAGACCTATGAGGTGCAGCGCGAAGCGCAGTCTCAGCGGCAACTGCTGGTGCGCGAAACGGCCATGGCGGACATCCAGCAAGACATGGTGACGGCGGAACAGGGGGTGGCCATCGCCGACCTGCAGGGTCAGGCGAGCATCAAGCAGGCCCGCGGCGAGGCAGAGGCGACGCGGCTGCGAGCGCTGGGCGAGGCGGAAGCGATTCGCACCACGGGCAGCGCGCGGGCCGAGGCGTACCAGGCGGGCGTGCAGGCGCTGGGCACGCAGGGCTACACGGCTTTGCAGTTGATGCAAATTGTGGGGGAGCGCAATGTGCGCATTGTGTCGGACGTGGCAGTGAATGGCGCCGGCAGTGGCGGCCTGGTGGATGGTCTGCTGGGGATGGTGATGCACAGCCAGGTGCAGGCGAATGGGCACGGGTTGACCCCGGCCGGGAGTGGCGAAGGCTAACCCCGGCCCCCTACGTGCTGCGTGTTCCGCCGTGCCGGGTGGAACACGCGGCACCCATCACTCATCCAGGGCCAGCCAGCACACGCCGTAGGGCGGCAGCCAGACATCATGTCCGTCTGCCAGCGGCTCCTCAGCCAGCAGATCGCGCAGGGGGCCGCCAAAGCCCAGCTCAAACAGGCGGTGGCGGGCAACAGCCTGGGCGCTTTCGGTGACATTGGCCAGCACCAACACCCGGCCGCGCGGGCTTTCACGCAGCAGGCCAAAAACCTGGTCGTTGTGGGTCCACACCGCCTGGGTGTGGGCCTGGGCATGCAGCGCAGGCGTGCGCTGGCGGGCGGCCACCAACGCGCAAATACCCTGGAAGACCCGGCCGGGGATGGTCTGTTCGTCCGTTCGCTGCGCCACCCTGGTCCAATCCATCCGTGGGCGGTGCAGCCAGCGGTTGTCATCCATCAGGCTGGGGTCGTCCAGGTAGCTGCCATCGTTCAGCAGCGCCAGTTCATCCCCCATGTAAAGCAGCGGGATACCGCCAAAGACCAGGATGAGATTGTGCAGCAGCAGCACGCGCCGCAGTGCCAGCTCGATCAGGCGCGAGTCACCTGCTTCCAGCGCTGCTTCCAGGCCGGCCAGCGAGGCCAGCGAACCACTGATCCGCCGGTCGCCCGTCTTGGGATTAAACTGGAAGGTTGCGCCGCGGGCAAAGCTGCCCTCGTAACGGCCGCTGTAGAAATCGCTGAGGAAGGCGCGGTGCAAGAAGCCATTCAGGCCAATGGCCGCCGCATCTTCATCGCGCACCGCCCAGCCTATGTCATCGTGGCAGCGGGCATAGGTGAGCCAGGCCGTGCCGGAAGGAATGGCCGGCATCTGCTGCAGGGCATAGGTCATCAGGCGCGCATTGCGCTCAGCCAGGCCGCTCCACAGCAGCACCATGAAGACGTTGTGGTAGGCTAGCTCGCACTCTTTGTTGGTGGCCAACCCCCGGCCGAGATAAGGAATGAGCTTGTCGGGCGAGACGATGGCCTCGGCCAGCAGCAGTAACCCCGGCGCGGCCATGCGGCTGAGCGCCCGCCAGGCTTGCAAGATGGCGTGGGCTTCGGGCTGGTTCTGGCTGTCAGTGCCCAGCCGCTTCCACATGAAGGCCACGGCGTCCAGGCGCAGAATCTCCACGCCCTGGTTGGCCAGGAAAAGGATAATGTCTAGCATTTCGGCCAGCACGGCCGGGTTGCGGTAGTTCAGGTCCCACTGGTATTCGTTAAACGTGGTCCACACCCAGCGGTTGATGGCCTCGTAGTAGGTGAAATTGCCAGGCGCGAAGTCGGGGAAAACTTCGGGCAGGGTCTCTTCGTAGCGATCGGGCATCGCCCGGTCGGCATACATGATGTAGTAATCCTGGTAGCGCTGGTCGCCGGCCATAGCCTGCTGTGCCCAGGGGTGTTCTTTGGCGGTATGGTTGCACACCAGGTCGGTGCAGAGGCTGATGCCGTGCCGGCGCAGTTGGCCGGCCAGGCTGGCCAGATCGTCCATGCTGCCCAGCAGGGGGTTGACCTGGCGATAATCTTGCACGGCGTAGCCGCCGTCGTTGGGCCCCGGCCGGGGCCTTAGCAGCGGCATCAGGTGCAGGTAGGTCACGCCCAGCTCTTGCAGGTAGGAGATTTTCTCGGCGACCTGGGCCAGCGTACCGGCGAAGCGGTCGGTGTAGCAGACGTAGCCGACCATGTCTGACTGCTGGAACCAATCTGGCTCGATGGCCCGGTCCAGGTCTAGCAGGCGCAACGGCCCCGGCCGGGAGGCATACCCCTGCGCCACCAGGTTAACCAGATGCCCCACCCAGGAATCAAAATCCGGCCGCTGGCCGTATAGCTGCCGCAGCGCCCGCAGCGCGTCCGGCATGTGTTGGGCAAAACGCAGCCGGAACAGTTCCTGCTCCAGCGGCTCCATCAACCGCAGCGGTCCATTAACCGCCTGCTCCAGATAGTGCGTCGAATCCATCATGTCAGGTTTCACTTCTTACATGCAGCCAATGGCTGGCATAGGGGCGCAGGCGGATGACAATGGGCCATTCGGCAATCCGCCAGGTCTGCCCCTGGTGCAGCAGGTCCACCAACTGCTGCCCAACGTAATGGCGCAGGTCCAGGCTGAACGAGGCGGCTTCGGCCGACAGGTTGTACAGGCAGAGGGTGCGCCGGTCGCCCAGGACGCGCCAATAGCCAAAGACGGCCGGGTCGTCGTTGCCCAGCATTATCAGTTGGCCCTGGCGCAGTTCCGGGTGCTGGCGACGTACGCGCAGCAGGAAGCGGGTGGCGTTGAGGTAGCTGTTGGGGTCATCTTCCTGGGCAGCCACATTGACGCGCTGGTAGCCATATTCAGCGTCGGCGTTCACCGGGAAGTAGGTGGCCCCGGCCGGGGAGAAACCCCCGTTCGGCGAATCGTCCCATTGCATTGGTGTGCGGCAGCCATGCCTGTCCGGCAGGGCGATGTTGTCCCCCATGCCAATCTCGTCGCCGTAGTAGACGATGGGCGTGCCAATAAGCGACATCAGGATGCTGTTGAGGATGAGCCACTTGCCCTTGTGGTTGTCTATAAGTGGGGCCAGGCGGCGGCGGATGCCCAGGTTAGAGCGCATAGCCGGGTCGGGCGCGTATTGCTGCCACATCCATTCCCGCTCGTCGGGCGTGACCATCTCCAGGGTTAGCTCGTCGTGGTTGCGCAAGAAAGTGAGCCACTGCGCCCCGGCCGGGATGTCTGGGGTGGCAGCCAGGATGTCCAGGATGCTTTGCTTGTTGCCGCGGCGAATGGCCATGTAGAGGCGGGGCATGATGGGGAAATGGAAACACATGTGGAATTCGTCGCCATCCGCCCCAAAGTAGGGCAGCAGGTCCTGCGGCCACTGGTTGGCTTCGGCGATGAGCACCCGGCCGGGGTACTCCTCATCCATCATCCGGCGCACTTTGCGCAGAAACGCATGCGTCGGCGGCAGATTCTCACAGTTGGTGTCTTCGCGCTCATACAGATAGGGCACCGCATCCGCCCGGAAGCCGTCTATGCCCATATCCAGCCAAAAGCGGATGATGTTGAACATCTCTTCATGCACCGCCGGATTGTCGTAGTTCAGGTCGGGCTGGCTGCTGTAGAAGCGATGCCAGAAATATTGTCCGGCCACCTCATCATACGTCCAGTTGGCGCTTTCATAGTCCAGGAAGATGATACGGGCGCCGGCATATTCCCGGCCGGTGTCGCTCCAGACGTAGTAATCGCGGTAGGGGGAGTGCCGGTCTTGCCGCGCCGCCTGAAACCAGGGGTGCTGGTCGGAGGTGTGGTTCATCACCAGGTCAATGACTACCTTTAGCCCCCGCTGGTGGGCTGCGGCCAAAAACGCCCGGAAATCATCCAGGCTGCCGTAGTCAGGATGAATGCCGTAATAATCGGCTACGTCATAGCCATCATCTTTCAGGGGGGAGGGGTAGTGCGGCAGAATCCAGATACAGTCCACACCCAGCGATTGGATATGGTCCAGCTTCTCAATGGCCCCGCGAAAATCGCCGCTGCCACTGCCATTGCTGTCCTTGTAGGCCCGCAAGTAGAGTTCGTAGAATACGGTATCCTGATACCATAATGAATCGGTCATGACTCGTCCTATTTAAGCCGCTTGGCCTGGCCGCCAGTCAGTTTTAGGATGGCCGGCGGACAGGTTGTTTCAGGGTATGCCCCAGATGACGACGTGCCCTCCGGCGGTGCCGCCAAGGAGCAGCCGGCCGTTGGGGGAAAAGGTGATGCTGAGGATCCCGGCCGGGTCGCCAGTGATAACACTCAGCAGTTGCCCGTCGGAGACCTGCCACAAGCGCACGGTGCCATCGGCCCCGGCCGTGGCCACCAGGGTGCCATCCGGCGAGAAAGCCAGCGCGTAAACCGACCCCTCATGCCCAGCCAGCGAATGCAGCGCTTTGCCATCGGCCAGGTTCCAGAGCGTGGCCGTGCCATCCCCCGCAGCACTGCCCACGTAGGTTCCCTGCGGCGAAAAGGCCACGCTGTTAATCCAGCGGCTGTGGGTGCCCAGCACCACTGGTTCCGGCACCAGCGCCCCCATGGGCCATAACAGCACCACGTAATCACGCCCGACCGAGGCCAGCAGTTCGCCGTTGGGCGAAAAGGCCACGCCGTTGACCGCGTCTAGATGACCGCTGAGGGCCGTGTGCCCATTGCTGTTACCGGTAAGCGGCCACCACCAGATGGACGCGTCATTGGCCGCCGCCACCAGGCTCTGGCCATCCGGGGCAAAGGCCACGCTGTTGATGGTTGCTCCTTGCCCGGCCAGCAGGCGCTGCTGTTGGCCGCTGGCCACGTCCCACAGCCGAACGGTGTTATCGGCTGAGCCAGAGGCAACCGTCTGGCTGTCGGGCGAGAGGGCGACGCTGCGCACGGCCCCTTCGTGGCCGGTGAGGGTGAACAACGGCTGGCCGTCGCTGGCGCGCCACAGGCGCACGGTTGTGTCAAACGAGCCGGAGGCGATGGTCTGGCCGTCGGGGGAGACCACGACGCTGCGCACGGCGTCGCTGTGGCCGGCAAGGCTGGCCAGTTCGGCCAGTTGGTCCACGTTGGCGGCGCTGATGACGGCCTGGCTCACGATGAGCGGAGCCCCGGCCGGGGCAGCGTCGGGCGGTGACTGGCAGCCGGCCAGGAGCAACAGCAGCAGCAGGAGCAGGCCCGGCCACAACGCCAGGCGCATATCAGACACAGTCACGCTCCCCCGGGTAGCGTTTTCGGCAACTCATCGTTACTATCTCTAGAATCTGGAACGCCGGGTGGCAGTTGTGGGTGGTCTGACAACCTGGGCCGTGGTCGTTCCGCTATGATGTTTGCTGGCGGCCGGTGCCGTGCCGTTCACGATTTGCGAACGAGATGACATGAGCGCAAGTGCAAGATCATAAATGAGAATGGAGCGCGGTCTGCCGGGCCGCATAGGGCGAGCAAGCTGCTCGCGCTCCCATTTACGAAGGAGACACCACGCGCCTACGGCGCACCAGCAAATGAATGAAAATGCGGAGCGCTGTCTGCCAGACCGCAAAGGGCGGACGAGCTGTCCGCGCTCCATTTTCAGAGGAGGCAATCATGTGTCAGTCCCGGCCGGGGAGCCACAAACCACCAGCCGTTACCGCAGGCCTGGTACTCATGCTCTGGCTGTTGGTGGCGTGCGCCAGTGCCACCGCCGTGCCTCCCCATCCCCCACTGGACGCAACCTACGCCGCCCAACTGGCGGCCCTGCGTGATCCGGCGGTACCCGAGCTGCCTTTTGCCGACAATCCAGACCCCAGCCAGTGTGGTATTCCGAGCCGCTGGGGCCAGGAGGACCTGGCCTGGCTGACTGGCCTCTACGAAGGCCAGATGGTTCAGGAGGAGGTCTTGCTGTATGACAGCCACCTGCGGCTGAAGATTACGGCCAGCGCGCCGCACGGCAGCCAGGTCCGGGTATTGCTGTTCCAGCAGAATCCGGTGATCGATTATTATCTGGTGAAGGTTGCCGGTGCCGAACCGCCCAATGAGGGTTGGGTACCGGCACCTTTTCTGTCGTTCGAAGCGGTTGAAACAGGGCCGGAGCAGGAATGATCCCGGCCGGGGCAGCACCAATGCAGCGACGATTAACCCTTCACCGCACCTGCCGTCAACCCTTCCACAATCTTCTGCTGGAAGACAAGCACCAGGATTAGCAGCGGAATCGTCACCACCACCGCCGCAGCCATAATCTCGCCAAACGGTTCCTGGCGGGCAATCTGCCCGGTGAAGAGGGCGATGACCACCGGCACCGTGCGCGCCTGCACCTCGATCGTGGTGAAGGTTAGGGCAAACAGATACTCATTCCAGGCGGCAATGAATGCCAGCAGGCCAGTTGTCACCAGCGCCGGAATGGTTAGCGGCAGCAGAATCTTGTAGAAGGTCTGGAACGGCGTAGCCCCATCGACCTGGGCCGACTGCATTAGCTCAACCGGCAGCCCCTGGAAGAACGAAGTCATCACCCAGGCAGTAAACGGCAGGGTAAACAGCATGTAAGACAAGATCATACTGGGGATCGCCGGAATCTTCAGCGCGTTAATCACCGCATAAAGGCCGGTGAGTACCGCGACCTGGGGAAACATTGTCATCGACAAGATGAGGTAGAGCGAGGGCGTTTTGCCCCGGAAGCGCAGTTTACCCAGGGCAAAGGCGGCAAATGCCCCAATGACCAGCGCCAGCAGGGTGGTAGAGATCGCCACAATGGCACTGTTGACAATGCCCCTTAGGAAGGCCTCGTTCTGGAAGACGGCACTGTAGTTGGCAAAGGTCGGCGAAAAGCTTAGATCAAAGGGGTCCCGCGGCACGTAGGTCGCCGGCGTCATTTGCAGTTGGTTCTCCGTCTTCATGGAGGAATTGATCGCCCAATAGAACGGAAACAAGAGATAGAAAGCAATGACGAGTAGCAGGAAGTAAAAGACAATGCGGCCAATGAGCTGTTTCTGTTTTCTAGTCATTGTTTATCCCCAGGGAGCGAATGTATAGAACGGCAAAAATGGTAATGAAAATCAGGATAACCACACTCGTGGCCGAAGAATAGCCCATCCTTTGCCCGTTGATTAGCTCGTAGTAGGCATAACTGGCCATGGAATAGCGCTTCTGCGCCAGCACAATCTGGAACAGGTCAAACACGCGCAGAGCATCCAGGGTGCGGAAGACCAGGGCTACCGCCAGGGTAGGACGCAACAAGGGGAGGGTGATCTGCCAAAATTGGCGAACCTTGCCCGCGCCGTCTACGTCAGCCGCTTCATACAGGTCGCCGGGGATGAGTTGCAGCCCGGCCAGCAGGAGCAGAGCCATGAAGGGGGTGGTTTTCCAAACGTCGATGGTGATCATGGCCGGCAGTTGGTAGCTCTTGTTCACCAGCCAGGCCACCGGTTCGTCGATGATGCCTAATTGCTGCAACATGACGTTGATGATTCCAACGCGCGTAGAAGCAAACATCCATTCCCACATACGCGAGGAGACGGCGGTGGGGATGGCCCAGGGCACGAGCATGATCATGCGCATCAGGCCCCGGCCGGGGAAGGGTATGTTCACCACCAGGGCAATACCTAACCCAAGCACCGTTTCCAGAACCACCGAAATAATGGAAAAAGTAACCGTATCTTTAATCGCCAGGATGAAGTCCCGGTCAGTCGCTCCCAGCACATATTGGTTGCCAAACAGACTAAACTGCGTCACCTCCCGGTAGCGGCGCGGTTCACGCGGCAACACGTTCACTGCGGTGTCAAATACAGGCTGCCCATTCTCATCGACCACTGGGGCACCACTCTCATCAAGTGCGGGGGGCAGTTGCTTGATGGTGACGCTCAAAAGCTTGGCATAGTTTTCCAAACCGACGAAGTTCGGTTCCTGGGCACTGGCAAAGACCCGGTCTGTCATGCTAAAAGCAAAAACAGAACCCAATGGATAAAAAGCAATCAGGATCAGGACAACAAGCGTTGGTAAGAGCAGTAAGTAAGCCAGTCGCTCTTCGCGTTTAGCCAGATCGCCGATGCCACCCTTCTTCTCTGGCGCTGCAATCGCACCCATGATGAACACCTCCTCCTTGCAAGCAGCAGCTTAGGGAATGAGGCGAGGGGAAGCGTCTCTTCCCCTCGCCTCATGAATTACAGACTAGCAGGCAGCCTAGGGTTGTTGGCGAGCCTCAAACCCAAGCAGGTCTTGCAGGTCAAGCTCCAGTTCCGCAAAGGCGGTCGTGGCGTCTGAGTCGCCGGTGAGCACGGAGTGCACAGCGCGGAAGAACAGCGCCGAAGTGTCGCTGTACTGCGGCGCAGTGGCCGTGGAGGGCCGGGCGACCGCATTGATGAAGACGTCATACAGGCTGCCAAAGAATGGCGTTGCGGCCAGAACGTCGGCATCCTCGTAAAGCGCCTTGATGGTGGGATTGTAGCTGGCTTCAATAGCGCGTACTTTTTGCTCTTCATAGGAAGCCAGGAACAGCGCGAAGGCGGCCGCTTCGGCCGGGTGGTCGCTGTACTTGGAGACGGCCAACTGCCAGCCGCCGAGGGTCGCCGCAGGGCTGCCCTTCCCGGCCGGGAGCGGGGAAACGTCGAACTTGTCTTTCACCACACTGTCGTCCGCATTGCCCAGCGAGTAGGCGTAGGGCCAGTTGCGCATGAAGGCCGCGTTACCCGCCTGCCACACACCACGCGCATCTTCTTCACCAAAGCCGGTGACGCCTGGCGGGGAGATAGTATCTACCCAGCCGGAGGCCTGGTCGACGATCTCGATAGCATTGGGGTTATTGATGGTGATGACCTTGTCCGGCGTAACGATGGTGCCACCGTCATTGGAGGCAATCCACTCCAGCGCGTCACAGGTCAGACCTTCATAGGCATTACCCTGCCACACATAGCCCCAGAAGTCCGCGTTCCCTTCACCACGCTCACCTTCCTGGATCACGGCGGCCATCTCTTCCAGTTCCGTCCAGGTTGTGGGCGGACCATCATAGCCATACTTCTCCAGCAGGTCAGTGCGATAGTAAAGCAGACCAGCGTCAGTGAACCAGGGGATACCCAGCAACTGGCCACCCACGGTGTTGTTCTCAATGATGGCATCGAAATGCTCACCAGCCACATCGGCCGCACCGTATTGGTTCAGGTCAATCAGGTGCTCGGCCAGGTCGCCCGGCCAGATAACGTCGATCTGGAAGACGTCGCCCTGGTTGGACTTGGCTTCGAACAACTGCAGATAGGTGCCCAGGCGGTCTTCCACGAAGTCCGGGGTGTCTACCACTTCAATCGTGATACCGGGGTTGGCTTCCATGAAACGAGCCGCGGCAGCCTTGCTCAACGCCAGCTCATCGCCAACGTTACCGGCAAACAGGCGCAGGGTGATCCCTTCGGCCATGTCGCCACCAGTATCGCCAGTATCAGCGGTGTCACCGGTGTCTGCCGGCACTTCGGTCGCGGTCTCAGTGTTGCCACTGTTGGTTGTACTGGTGCCGCCGCAAGCCACCAGGGCCAGGGACAAGATCAGCAGCAAACCTAACAACGTGAAAAGTCTCTTATTCAACATGTTTTTCTTTTCCTCCTAACTGGAAAACTACTAAATGGTTTGTCAATCTTTCGGCTGTTGGGAACAGTACTTGTCGTTGACTTATCTTGGTCACCTCCTAGATATTCATAGGGTTTATTCGATGCCCATCCCGGCCGGGGTTACAAACACCATCCCCAACCAGAATGTTGGAATTTGTCAAATCAGCCAGGCGGCGGTCCCGTTGTCCCCCGTACCGTCAACCGCGTATCCAACACGATCTCCTGCACCTCCAGACTGCCCACCGGCAGCGTAATCATCTCCTCAAACAACAACTCGCAGCCCACCACCCCCGATTCAAACAAAGGCTGGTGCACCGTTGTCAGGTGCCAGTATTCCGCTCCCTCCACATCATCAAAGCCAATCACCGACAGGCGCTCCGGGACGGCCACCCCCAAGTCACGCGCCGCCTCTAGCACACCAATCGCCTGCGTGTCGCTATACGCAAAAATCGCGGTCGGGGGATCCGCCAGGGACAGAAGCTCCCGGGCCAGCCGGCGTGCCGGCAGCCGGCCATGCTCACCCTGGCGATGATACTCAGCCCGGAATGGGATTCCCACCTCCTCCAAAGCCTGATAGTAGCCCAAAAATCGATCCCGAATCGGCATGAAATTCAAGGCCGTCTCCAGATAATCGCTAACAAAACCGATCTTCGCGTGCCCCAGCTCAATGAGATGCCGGGTGGCGGTATACCCCCCTTCGACGTCATCAATGCCCACGTGACTGAGCTGCGGATGGCGGGAGTCTATGAGGACTGCCGGAACCCCGGCCCGCAAAAAGCGCGCCACGTCATCGTCGTCCGGCACATGCGTAATCAACAACAAACCATCCACACGTTCCCGGCGAGGTACGTCGCGCATATAACTGTCACGACGCACCACCGTGTCGGCATTAAATAGAATTAGGTCATAATCACGGGCTGACAAGATGGATTCCACCCCACGCAGCCGCTCCACGTAGGAGGGGTTGGTGAAGAAAGGCAGAATGACGCCGATGGTCATTGTCTTGCCCAGCGATAGGCGTCTGGCAACCAGGCTTGGCGAAAAATCCAACGCCTCAATAGCGGCCAACACCTTGCGGCGGGTCGGGTCGCTTACAGATTCACTGTTATTGATCACCCTGGAGACGGTGCCAATGCCAACGCCGGCCTTTTTGGCAACGTCGCGAATGGTTACGGTAGCCATTTTCAATTACGTTGGGCTTTGTTAACTGGCAACGAGTGGTTACAATTGTGACATTGGAACCGGTTCCAAACTGTTGATACTATACATGAGGCTTGGTGGGCTGTCAAGACTCTGGCTGTGATTTCGCGGCTGGCAACGCACCGCCGGTCTGGTTCCCGGCCGGGTTTGGCACCACCCCCAAACGCCTCCCAGGAGCAGAAAAAATGACCCATTGGTGGCAGTCTGGCATTGTGTACCAGATATATCCCCGCAGTTTCCAAGACAGCAACGGCGATGGCATCGGCGATCTGCCCGGCATCCGCCAGCGCCTGGACTACCTGCACTGGCTGGGCGTCAACGCCATCTGGATCTCGCCCGTCTACCCCTCGCCGATGGCCGATTTTGGCTACGACGTCAGCGACTACCGGGCCATCCACCCCCTCTTCGGCAGCCTGGCCGACATGGACAGCCTGATCGCCGCCGCCCATCAGCGACAGATCAAGGTCATCCTGGACTTTGTTCCCAACCACACCTCCGACCAGCATCCCTGGTTCCTGGCCTCACGCAGCGCCCGTGACAACCCCAGGCGAGATTGGTACATCTGGCGTGATGCCGCGCCCGACGGCGGGCCGCCTAACAACTGGCTCAGCCGCTTCGACGGCAAGGCCGGCTGGACCTGGGATGCGCCAACCGGGCAGTATTATCTGCACACCTTCCTGAAGGAACAGCCGGACCTGAACTGGCGCAATCCTGAGCTGCGCCAGGCCATGCTAGACGTGATGCGCTTCTGGTTCGACAGAGGGGTTGATGGCTTCCGCGTGGATGTCGCCTACCGGGTTCTGAAGGACGCGCAGTTCCGTAACAATCCGCCCAATCCCAATTGGCAACCGGGGATGGATCCGTTTCACCGCTTAATCGACAAGTACAACCGCAATATCCCGGAAATCCACCAGTTTAACCGCTGGCTGCGCCAGGTGGCGGATGCGTACCCCGGCCGGGTCCTCATTGGCGAGATCAACCTGCCCCTACCCCAACTGGTACAGCATTATGGCCAGGGGGATGAGTTCCACCTACCCTTCAACTTCAGCCTCATCCACACTGCCTGGACCGCCACCGCGGTGCGCGCTCTGGCCGACCAGTACGAAGGGCTGCTGGCTGCGTCTGCCGCCTGGCCCAACTGGGTGCTGGGCAACCACGATCAGCATCGCGTGGCCACGCGCCTTGGCCCGGCGCAGGCCCGGACAGCGATGCTGCTGCTGCTAACGCTGCGCGGCACCCCCACCCTCTACTACGGGGATGAGCTGGGCATGGCCGATGTGCCGATCCCGCCGGACCAGGTGCAGGACCCATGGGAGCTGTATGTGCCCGGCCAGGGACTGGGGCGCGACCCGGAGCGCACGCCGATGCAGTGGGACGGTTCAGCCAACGCCGGTTTTTGCCCGGCCGGGGTCACCCCCTGGCTGCCCCTGGCCAACAATTACGAGACAGTCAACGTGGCCCGGCAGCAAAACGAGCCGGCCTCCATGCTGGCCCTGAGCCAGGCGCTCATTCACCTGCGCCAGCGCACGCCGGCCCTAAACCAGGGCAGCTACCAGTCGCTAGACACCCCGGCCGGGCTGCTGGCCTACCTGCGCCGCCACGACGAAGAAAGCTACCTGGTGGTCCTGAATTTTACGGCTGACGTGTGCCACTGGCAGCTCCCGGCCGGGGTTACCCCGCAGGCCATCCTCCTCTCCACCCACATGGACCAGCCCACTGCCCTGGCCGGCAGCAGCCTACACCTGCGCCCAAATGAAGGGCTGGTGCTGCGAATCTAACATCTGCTGGCGGAAATGAGGGGGGATGGCGACAGCGGTCAGGCGCGCGACTCTTGCAGCAGGGCGGCGGCGCGACGGCGGATGCCGGCCAGGCGGGCCGGATCGGCCATAAGCGCCTCGTGCAGCCGGGTCGTACGCGCCGCCAGCTCCGGATCATGGAAGGAGAAAGCGATGTTTTGCACCTGGTTCAGGCGAGCCAACTGCCCGGCCGGGGTCATCTCCTCCACCCGCAGTGGCCGCCCCGCCCCCCAATCAATGTGCACAATCTCCCCATCGTTGTCACGGCGCACAAAGTTGGCCGAATGCCAATCACCATTCTCTACGCCAATCGCTTCCGCCACCTGCTGGTGCAGCACAAACAACTCATAGAGCTGCGGCGTGAGAAAAGCGGGGTCCTCCAGCACCAACTGCTGCACCGTCTTGCCCACCACAAACGGTTCAATGGTCATGCCCAACAGCGTAGACAGGCGTAGCGGGTGGCGAAAGGTGCGATGCAGGCGCGGGATGAGGTTTTGCTCAATGAGCAGGCGGATCCGGCCGCGCGGCGTCACCACCGATTTGTCGTGCGTGAGATAGGGCCAGTTTTCCGGCTGCCCGGCCACGGTCTGCGCCCCCAGGGCGATTTCGTGGAAGGGTTCGGGGCCAGGCTGCTTCACCACCACCCCCAACTCCGGCGCAATCAGCACCGTGCTGCGCCGGTGACGCCCCACAATGTATTCCCCTTTCAACAGCAGCAGCAGGCCGCTGCCGGCCACCTGCTGCTCCTGCCAGGCACAAATAGCGTCCGCCAGGGCGAAGTCTTGCCGGGCCAGAGCGTCGCGCCGGGCCAGTTCCAGGCGCACCAGCCAACCCATCAGCTCATCCAGCAGCAGGTCGTCCGGAATGGGCGGCTCCTGCCCATAGGCAAACTGCTGGCCGGTAGCGATATGCACGTACAGCATTTCGATGTAGTTGGTGCAGTTGCTGAGCGTCTCTTGGGTCAGTTTCCCGGCCGGGATGCCCGGCCGGTAAAAGTGCAACCGCTGCAAGGCGCGCACAAACCCGGCCGGGTCCACTTCTATCTCATCTTGCAGCCGGGCGGCCACCTGGGCCGCATTGGCCCCAAAGTAACGCACTTTGCTGCCATAATGGGCCAGGGTAACCGCATGGTCCAACAGCGGGTCCACGTCCCGGCCGGGGTGCCAGCCCATCACCCCAAAGTAGATGGCCAACCACCCCCCCAAATTGCGCGTCAGGAATTCCGGCTCCGCCAGCAGCTCAGTTGGCACCAGGCGGTCGGTGTAGGTCTCCACCAAATGGTTTTGCGGCTTCTCTATGGCCAGCAGGTCGCCGGTGGTGGGCTGCGCCAGACCAACCAGCCGCTGCCGCCAGCGCGCTTCCGCCGCCAGCGTCGGTCGCTGGCCGAAGATTGTCACCCTGGCCCCCCGAGGCTGCGCGGTGGGCGGAAGCATAAATTGTGTGATACCCGGCCGGGCTAAGGGAATCGCCACAACCGCGAATTGCACGCCATCTACCATCTCGTCAACCTAACATCACCTGGTGGGGTCATCAAACCCCAACCGCCAGACACACCCCACAAAACCAAACAACACATTCCTATCCCGCGATAGTAACCGCGTAGCCCTGTGTCGTCAACACCAGATTTGCCGCCAACTCAAGTCATCTTCATGATCACCGAACCCAACGTATTCGCCGCCTCATCAGCCCGGTCCGCTGCATTGCTCACATGGCGATACACCTCACGCAGCCGCAGCATCTCCATAACGTGATGCACATCCTCCGGCCCGGAGAACAGCTCGGCAATCGCCTCCCGGTATACCCGTTCCACCTGGTTCTCGCGGTGCTTAATGCGCCGCGAATGATCCAGCGCCACCAGCGGATTCCGGTCCAGCCGTTCCATTGCCAGCAACAGTTCATCTGCCGCCTCCAGCAAACGAGCCACCATCTCCACCAGATGCTCATCCGGCTTTACCCCTAACATCCTCAGTTCCAAGACTGTCGTATGAGCATAGTCAAGCACATCGTCCAGGTACAGCGAAAGATCGTAAATGTCTTCGCGGTCGAACGGCGTCACAAACGTCTTGTGCAATTCGTCAATCAGAATCCGGCGCAGTTCATCGCCCTGCTTCTCAATCTCGCCAACCTGTTCGGCAGCTACCTCGTTACCGGTCGACACAAAATCCAGCAAGGCCATAATACCAGCCTTGGTCGCCTGCGCCTGCTGCACCAACAGCCGGATAAAAACGTTGTCCGCTTTGCGCTTAAAGATTCCCATCATCACCTCCTGGCGTTATCCCATCAAGGCCCCAAAATTGGCCGCAGCAAACTGTAGCAGGCAGCGGCCAGGACCGTGGTGGCCGGAATGGTAACCAACCAGGCCACACCGATATCGGTCAGGTTCGACCAACGAACCTGGCTCTTGCGCTCGGCTGCCCCTACTCCCACAATGGCCGAGCTAACAACGTGGGTTGTGCTAACCGGGCCGCCCAACAGAGACGCACCCAGGATAATCACCGACGATGAAAGCTGCGAGGCCAGGCTGTGAATGGGGCGAATGCGATAAAACTTGCCGCCCAGTGTCCGAATGATACGCCAGCCGCCCAACGCCGTCCCCAGGCCAATGGCCGTGGCACTGGCCAGGATAACCCACAGCGGCACGGCAAAATGGGTCTGGAAGCCCATAGTGACCAGCCCCAGAGTGATAATGCCCATGGTCTTCTGCGCGTCGTTGGTCCCGTGAGACAACGCCAGGGCAGTAGCCGTTACCAACTGCATGCGGTTAAAGGTCAGGTTGATCTTGGGCGATGCCCCACGGGCCAGAAATAGAATGATTTGCAGCAGCAGCCAGCCAACCACAAAACCAAGGATGGGGGAGAGAAACAGGGCAATGGCCACCTTTTCCAACCCTTCCGGCCGGAGCGTTGCCTGGCCGCCAAACGCCAGCGCGCCCCCCACCAGCCCACCGGCCAGGGCATGGGAGGAGCTAGAGGGAATGCCAAACCACCAGGTTACAAGATTCCAGATGGAAGCCGAGGCCAACGCCGCCATGACCACGGTAATGGTCACCGCTTCCGGCTCCACAATTTCGCTGCCGACAGTAGTGGCCACGGCCACGCCGAACAGCAGCGGCCCCACCAGGTTGGAGACGGCGGCCAGGGTCAGGGCCGCCCGCGGGGACAGGGCGCGGGAAGCGATCATCGTGGCCACTACGTTGGCCGCGTCGTGAAAGCCATTAAGGAAATCGAAGGTGAGGGCCAGCAGCAGCAAGGCCCCAAAGAGCAAGGTCTCGTTCATGGGTTCATGGCCAGAAAAAAAAGCCCGGCCGGGTGCTGGCCAGCACCCGGCCGGGATACTCAACGTCGCACCAAAACTAGATCCAGGTCGGCTCCTCATACACCCCAAACACCTGGCGAAACACATCCGTAATCTCCCCCAGCGTGGCATACGCCCGCACCGCCTCCAGAATATAAGGCATCGTATTCTCCGTGCCCTGGGCAGCGTGCCGCAGCGCTTGCAGCGTCTCCCCCACCCGCACATTGTCCCGCGTCTGGCGCAGCGCTGCCAGGCGCGCCACCTGCCGCTCATACCCCTGCGGGTCCATAGCCAGGATCGGAATACGCAGCACCTCATCGGGGTCGGCGTACTGATTCACGCCCACAATAACCGCATCCTGCGCGTCCACCCGGCGCTGGAATTCATAGGCCGCATTGGCAATCTCGCTCTGGTAAAAGCCCTTCTCAATGGCCGGCAGCACGCCGCCCAAGGCCTCCACTTGCTGCCAATAGGCATACACCTGCCGCTCAATCCGGTTTGTCTCATGCTCCACAAAAAAGGAGCCAGCCAGCGGATCGATGGTGTTCACCACGCCGCTCTCTTCGGCAATGATCTGCTGCGTGCGCAGGGCAACAGTCACCGCATGTTCGCTGGGCAGGGCCAGCGCCTCATCCATGCTGTTGGTGTGCAGGCTTTGCGTGCCGCCCAGCACCGCCGCCAGCGCCTGCAAGGCCACACGCACAATGTTGTTCTCCGGCTGCTGCGCCGTCAGCGAGACCCCGGCCGTTTGCGTATGGAAGCGGCACAGCCAGGAGCGCGGATTCTTCGCCCCAAAAGTCTCGCGCATCTCCCGCGCCCAAATACGGCGCGCGGCGCGGAACTTGGCAATCTCCTCAAAAAAGTCATTGTGGCAGTTGAAGAACAGGCTCAGCCGCGGCGCAAAGTCGTCGATATCCAGGCCGCGCGCCAGCGACCAACGTACATACTCCAACCCGTTGCCCAGCGTAAAGGCCAACTCTTGCGCCGCCGTCGAGCCGGCCTCGCGAATGTGATAGCCGCTGATGGAAACGGTGTTCCAGGCCGGCATATGCTGCGTGCCAAACGCAATTGTATCCACCACCAGGCGCATCGATGGCTCGGGTGGGAAGATGTACTCCTTTTGCGCCACGTATTCCTTCAGAATATCGTTTTGCAGCGTCCCACGCAGCACCTCCATCGGTACGCCCTGCTTCTCAGCCGCGGCAATGTACATGGCCCAGATGATGGCCGCCGGGCTGTTGATAGTCATGCTGGTGCTAACCTTGTCCAGGGGGATGCCCTGAAACAGGATTTCCATGTCCTTCAGGCTGCTGATGGCCACTCCGCAGGTGCCGAACTCGCCCAGGGCTTCCGGTGCATCGGTGTCATAGCCCATCAGCGTAGGCAGGTCGAAGGCCACCGAGAGTCCCATGTTGCCCTGGTCCAGCAGATATTTGTAGCGGGCATTGGTCTCTTCGGCGGTGCCGAAGCCGGCAAACATGCGCATGGTCCACAGCTTCCCCCGGTGCATCGTGGCATGAACACCGCGCGTGTAGGGGTAATCACCGGGATAGCCAATGTCCTGCATGTAGTCGAGGCCGGCCACGTCCAGCGGGGTATACAGTCGCCGGATCGGCTCGTTGGAGAGGGTGACAAATTGCTCGCGCCGCTCCGGGAAGCGGGCCGTAGTCTGGTGCAATGTGGTCTCTTCCCAGCGGTCTTTTTCTTCGGCCAGTTCAGCCAGCTTTTGCTTATCGTACATGGATGCCAACTCCTGTCGCGCACGTGTGGTTTGTGGGGACCCCGGCCGGGGCCATCTGCAATAGCCAAACGCCTCAATGTGGAAATGGGTGGGTTATGGGTTCCTGCGTTCCGCACTATTGCTCCATTATACTCAGGGCAGAGATGATTTGCGAGACGGAACGACGGCCAATCGTGGGACGACCGTATTTGCTCCGGGCATACCCATCGGCTAGAATGCCAAGCGCACACAGGTAACCTATTGGTCGAACCCAGCGAAAATGTCGAGGAACTCCCTCCTTTGGCCGGCACCCGGCCGGGGTCAGACAGCGACAGTGGCAGCGCCATTATCCGGGCCGCCGCCATCCTGGCCATCGGCAATGTAGCCCAGCGCATCCTGGGCATGGCCCGCGAGATAGTCAAGGCCAACCTGTTCGGCTCCTCCGGCCTCCTGAGCGCCTTCGAAATCGCCACCTACGTCCCCAGCAACCTCTTCGAACTCATCATCGGCGGCATGGTCAACTCCTCCCTGGTGCCTGTATTCAGTGACTACGCAGCCAGGGAACAGCGCCGGGCGTTGTGGGCCATCGTCAGCACCACCCTCAGCGTAGCCACAGTGGTCTTGCTGCTGGTGGTAATGGTGGCCGAGCTGTTTGCGCCGCAAATTGCCGCCCTGCTAGGAGCCGGCAACTTCCAGGACCCCGCCCTGACCGAGGTGACCATCCGCCTGATGCGCCTGGCTACGCCGGCGGTGCTCTTTCTGAGCCTCTCCAGCATTCTCACCGGCGTGCTCTATGCCCTGAAGCGCTTCACGCTGCCGGCCTTCACCGCGGCCGTGTTCAACGGCACAATTGTGGTGGTGGCCCTGGCCCGGCCGGGGTACATCGACAGCCTGGTGTGGGGGCTGCTGGCCGGATCTATCCTGCAAATCCTGGTGCAGTTGCCCGGCCTGCGCGACGCGCGCCTGCGCTGGAACCTGGACTGGCGCAATCCCATCATCCGTCGCATCCTGCGCCTGTATGCCCCCATCGTCATCGGGCTGGTCATTACCCAGGCCGGGCTGGCCATCAGCATCAATCTGGCCACCCGCACCGGCGACCAGAGCCTGACCTACATGCGCTACGCCACCACCCTGTACCAGTTTCCACTGGGGCTGGTGGTTACGGCGCTGTCCATCGCCACCCTACCCACCCTCTCGCAGCAGGCCAACGGCTACCTGGCCGGCTTCAAACAAACGCTCGCCGAAGGCATCCGCCTGGTGGTCGTACTCATTCTGCCGGCCACGGCCGGGCTGCTGGCCCTGGCCCTGCCCATCGTCGTCCTGCTCTTTGAGCATGGCCGCTTCACCACCACCGATTCCGCAGTAACGGCCACCGTCCTGCGCTTCTACCTGTTTGGGCTGCCCTTTGCCGCCATCGACCAGATGCTGGTCTTTGGCTCGTACGCCCGCAAAGATACCTTCCGGCCGGCGCTGGTAGGCGTCATCAGCATCGTCATCTACGTGCTCGTCGCCAGCCTGCTGCTGCGCCCATTTGGCCTGCTCAGCCTGATGATCGCCGACGCCATCAAACACATGGTACACACGGCCCTGATGATCTTCGTCCTGCGGCAGCAAGGAGTCAACCTGGCAGGTCACAACATCCTGCGCACCATTGCCAAATCGATAGTGGCCGCCCTGGCCACCGGTGCCGCGGCTTATGGTGCGGCCAACCTGGTAACCAGCCTCTTGGGCAGCGCCACCTTCCCGCAGCGGCTGGCGGTGGTCATGGTCGCCGGGCTGGCGGGGGTACTTGCTTTTGCGGCCGCGGTGCTGCTGCTGGACATTCAGGAAGCAAAATCCATGCGCCATCTGCTGCGCCGCCACTAGGTGAGTGTCTAAAAACAACTTCCCCTTTTTGTTTGTAGTAACCGCTTTAGCGGTCTGGGCGGCTGAAGCCGCTACTACGAACTAATTTCTGGACGCTTACCAGAGTTGCGGCCGGCCTCCTATGAAAATGGAGCGCGGACGGCTCGTCCGCCCTTTGCGGCTTGGCAAACCGCGCTCCATATTTTCATTCATTTGCTGGTGCGCCGTAGGCGCGTGGTGTCTCTTCTGACACGCAGGGTGGCGCGGTTCTGCCGGAACCGGGCGCTGCACCGGCAACCGGGCTGGCCGGCAATGTTTGTTTGGCGAAACGCTGGAATGCGCAAGCCGCTTGTAAACAGCCTCAAATCGTGTAAAATGTCATAGAAACCAATCATTTTCTAAAGAGGGATTCTGGCGTGGCTAACTTAATCTACCAACTCGTTGTCCGACGGGGACCACAAGAAGGGCACATTTACCCACTGACCGGTGACATCATGACGATTGGGCGCGATCCCATGTCGGAGGTTGTCATCAGCGATCCGGAAGTCTCGCGGCAGCACGCCCGGCTAACGCGCAATGCCGATGGACGGATTGACCTGCAAGATTTAGGCAGCACAAACGGTACGTTTGTGGATGGAAACCGGCTGGGCGGTGATAAGGTCACATTGACGCCCGGCCAGGTGGTTGTAGTAGGCAGCAATGTCACTCTGGTCTTCGAGGCGGTGGTTGACCAACTGGCTACCGTGGTTTCCTCGCGGGAAGACCTGCATTTTGACGAAGCGCCTGTGATGGCCACTCCGGAAGAGGCAGCAATGCCTGAACAGGCGTTTGCGCCGCCCATGGAGCCGGAAGAGGTTGTGGAGGACATGTCGCAGGCGAAGACGGACGCGCTGGAACCAGAAGGAGCGCCTCCGATGGCCGCCATGGATGCTGCCCCACCGCCCATGCATGATGCTACGATGATTGACCCGGCGTTTGCCGAACCGGAGAAACCGGCCTATCCGATTTTTGGCTCGGCACCCAAGGAGCCAGAACCGCTGTATCCTTCGTCTCAGCCTTCGCCTTTGCCATCTTATGCGATGGGTGGTGGTGATGCGGGCAAGACGATGGTGGAGAGTGAACCAATGGCACAAGCGTCTCCCCCCCCGCCGCAAGGAATGCCGATGTATGGTGGGCAGTCTTCGCCTCCTCCCCCGCCGCCAGTGGACAGCGGCCCGGCCGGGGCGGGCAATAACCGCAACCGCAATATCATGATTGCCGTGGTGGCTATTGTCCTCCTGTGCTGCTGCTGCCTGGCCCTGGGCTATATTGGCTGGACCTACGGTGATTCGATCCTGAGCCAGATCTCGGCCCTACCCAACAGTGCCAGCCCACTGCTGAATCTCCGCGCTTAGCGGTTTCAGTACCTACCAGGTTAAAAATAGAAAACGACCGGCCGGGCCGGTCGTTTTGTTTACCTGCTGTCTGGCGGGGCGGTTACTCCTGGGTTTTGTCTTTGTCGATGATGATTTCGTGTTCGGCGTCGATGATGATGGCGTCTTTCCAGGGGTCGGGGTCCTCCCCGGCCGGGGCGTGCGCCATCCCATCCACCACCTGCGGGCCGCCCATCTCCTGCTGCAGCATGTCCAGGTATTTACCCACCACGTGCGGCGGGGCCAGGTCAATAAACACCTTGGCCCCCACCACCAGCGCCGTCAGGTCATCCAACTGTCCCAACAGCGGCGCGACATCGGGGATAAGGTCGATGGGGAAAATTACATAGGCCACGCCCAGCAAGGGGACCAGCTTCAGGTAGATGGGCACCTCCGGGTCACGCATCAGGTAGTAAATGAGGCGGATTTGCTGCCACAGCTCGCGCCAGAAACCGCTTTTCCCGGCCACTTCTTCCAATGACGTTGTTCCTGTATTATCCATTTCATCCTTTTCCTTCATCTAAACTACCTCCTAATACGCAGCAATGCGGCTTTGGGTTGCACCGGCTGCCTCCGCCACTGGTCCAGTTCATCGCTGCCCGGCCACATAGTCTGCGAGCTGTGGCAAGATGGGGTTGATATCGTAATTCTTCCAGTAGCCAAACCCCCCGGCCGTGAAGATGGTAAAGCCAATGACGTAGCCATCCTGGCGCGTACCCACGTCATACCACGCCAGTTGGTTGATGAAGGATTGCGTGCCGTCTGGCCCCCAGCCCTGCTGGACCCAGTAGTCCTGGAAATCGGCCCAGCCCAGGCCATCCGGCCCCGGCCGGTTGCCAATAATGCCATCAATGCCCGCTTCAGAGATAACCAGGGGGATGACCAACCCGGCCGGTTCCAAAAAATCCCGGTAGAACCAGCGGTAGCGAAACGTCAGCGAGCCGCGGTCGGGGTAGGTGGGCAGGCCGGGCAGCGGGTCGCCGTAGAGATAGGTCATGTCTGGCGCGCCGTATTCATGCAGGGTCAGGATGCCGCGATGCTCCTTGGCCACGGCAATGGCCGGCACAAACAGGGCAAACTCGTCGTACTCCGGCACGCCGGTGGCAAAGCCGCCAATGGCGGCGCGCAGGCCATGTTGGGCCATCACCCGCACCCGCTCCGCCTCGAAGCGCGCGTACCAGGGCATATTGTTCATATTCGGGTCGGGTTCGTTGTACCCTTCCCAGTAGTCCACGGCCGGATTGGCCCGGTAGCTTTCCAGTTGGTCGGCCACAAAATCACGGGCCGACTGCTCCGGATCGGTTTCGTAATAGGGTCCCCCCTGCACTTCAATGCGGCCCACGGTAACTGTCCAGGGGGAGGCTTCCTTCACGTCGGCCAAAAAGCCCAGGTCGTCCACCGCCTTGATAACCGCCGGCTGGCCACGGCGCACAAACTCCATGATGTTGGGGTCGTTGTTGCGAATGACGTGCAGCCCCATTTTGCTGGGGCCGAGGGCGTCGGTCGGCGGCAGGGTGGGAATGATGGCCACGTAAGGTTCGGCCGGGTCGCGGGTGGGCACGGCGATGGTCGGGGTGGCCGTCGGTGGGCGCGGCGTCCGGCTGGGGAAGATGGGGGTAACTGAGGGCAATGGTGTGGCCCCGGCCGGGTCCAGGCGGTTGAAGTTGGTGGCCGGGTCGGGGGTGTGCTCCGGCAAGGGGGTCCAGGTAGCCGGCACGCCATCAATCAGGACCATCCCGGCCGGGGCCACCGCCGCCACCGCCCGCGTGGGCAAAGCCGCCAGCTCAGCCGTAGTCTGGCAGCCAGCCAGCCCCAACAGCCCCATACCCAGCACAAGCGCCAGAAACCGCCTGCGGATTAGCCAAGATATCCACTCGTTCATCCTGTTTCCTGTCCGTTATCCGCTGTGTGTGGGCCAAGTGACCGCGCCTGATAGACCATGCTGCGATTCTACCATCCCCCCTGCCCCTGGCCAATGCCCCTTTGCGCCTACCCGGCCGGGTGTTACAATAAACTTATTCAAACCGGCAAGTGCGGCGTGCTTTTTCCAGAGCAGCAATCGACCACAACATCATTCTCAGGTGCGCTAGCCCTGGCCGCACACAGGAACCTATGACACTATTCTTCGCTTTCAAACTACTGATCGTCGCCTTCTTCCTGGTCATGTTTCTCCGAGGAGCCAGGCTGCCCTGGGGCGTCGGGCTGCTAACCGTAACCACCGCCTTCCTGCTGGACACCTTCCTGGGCACTTTCGGGCGGGAAGCGATGATCGACCAGTTGGGCTTCTTCTTCTACATCATCAGCGGCGCGCTGTTCGCCGGGGCAGCGTTCTGGCTGTGGGGCATTTTGCGCCCGGCGGCCGGCGCGGCGGCCACGGCACCCGTAACCGTGGCCCGCATGGTGCCCTACGACCAACCGGCCGGGACCCCCACCCGCGCCGCCCGCCCCAACAGCGGCACCGCCGTCGATCTGCAAATGCTGCACCAACAGATTCATGATCGCCTGGGGCCGGACGATATTTTGGACCTGATTTTTGACCTGGGGCTGAATGAAAACGAAGTGCTAAGCCCCAACCAGGACATTCACCAACTCATTCTGCGGCTGCTGGACCTGGCCGAGCAGCGCGGCCAGATGAGCGCCCTGGCCCTGGCCGTGGAGCGCATCCTGACGCCGCTGCCGCCGGAGAATTTGCCCCGGCCGGAGAAAATCACCGTCGATTCGCCCCCCACCGTACTGCGCCAATACCTGCTGGCCCATTACACCGAAGCGGAATTACAGACCCTGGCCAGCGATCTGGGCGTCGATTGGGAGCAGTTAGATCACCGTCACAAGAAGGCACTGGCCCGCGGCCTGCTGCTGTACCTGTACCGGCGCAACCGGCTGGATGAGCTGGTTCGCTGGTTACAACCCACCCCAGCAGAAGCCCCCGGCCGGGAATCGGACAATGAAACACAATCATAAACCTGGCTACCTGTTCATCCTGTTATTCTGCTGGCTGCTGCTGGCCGCCCCCCGGCCGGGGCAAGCCCAGGAAGACACCCCCCAACTCACCGTGCGCCTCGGCCGCGACTTTGGCTACTCCAGCGGCGGCGGTGACATCCAGGGCACCTTCTCCTTCCGCGCCAGCGGCCCAGACAACCTGGAAAGCGTCACCTTCTACATCGACGACGAGGCCATTGGCACCGTCACCCAGCCCCCCTTCCGCTTACAGTTCAACACCGACAACTACGGCCTGGGGCTGCACACCCTGCGGGCCACCGGCGTCACCAGCGACGGCCAGATACTGGAATCCACCCCCATCGTGCGCAACTTCGTCACCGCCGGCGAAGGCTGGCAGGCCGCCGGCAGAATCGTGGTGCCCCTGCTGGGGGGCATGGTTCTCATCATGGCCGTCGCCTGGGGCATTACCATGCTGGCCAGCCGCCGGCGCGGCACGCTGCCATTGGGCGCGCCACGCCAGTATGGCGCTTATGGCGGCGCCATCTGCCCCAAATGCCAGCGCCCCTACAGCATGCACATGTTGGCCTTCAACCTGCTCACCAGTCGGTATGATTACTGCCCCCACTGCGGCAAATGGAGCCTGGTAAAGCGAGCCACGCCACAGGAACTGGCCGCCGCCGAACAGGCAGAGCTGGCCCTGGCCTCCCCAGACGCCCAGGTCCCAGAACTCAGCCCGGAAGAGAAGCTGCGCCGCCAGCTAGAGGATTCACGGTTTGAAGATACCCGCTAAGGTGTGAGCCGGGCAGCGTCCTGCGCCTGGCGCAGGCGTTCACCCCCTCCTCCTGCGCCCATCGACACCCGCCCCAATGCCCCCACCCACAGCCAGAGAACGACGCCGGCAGGCCCTCCAGCGCCAGACAGAGCGGGTTGGCCGGCAGGTAGCGACCTGGCAGCAGCAAAGCCAGCGGCTCTCCCTGGCCCGGCTGCTGCTGTTTTTACTGGCCTTTGTGGCCACGGCCGCCGCTTTCTTCACCAATGGCCCGCGCCTGGCCCTGCTGACGGCCGTCCTGGCCGCCATCCCCTTCCTGGTTACCGTCTATCTGCACCGGCGGCTGGAGGCCGGCTTGCAGCGCCACCGGCTGTGGCGGGAGCTGCGCCTGGCCCACCTGGCGCGCATGGACCTGGCCTGGGAGCAACTGCCGGCGGCCCGCTTCCACCACGCCCCGCCCAACCATCCCTTTGCCCTGGACCTGGATTTGCTGGGGGATTACGCCCTCCACCGCCTGCTGGACACCGCGGCCACGCGTGACGGCAGCCAACGGCTGCTGGAGTGGCTGCTAGACACAGCGCCCGAAGCCGGCACCATCCAACTGCGGCAGGCGCTGGTGCAGGAGCTGGTGCCCCTGGCCCGCTTTCGTGACCGGCTGGCGCTGCAAGCGCGGCTGGCCGGCCGGGATCAGGCCGACCATTGGGCAGCGGACAAGGTGCGGGCCTGGCTGGCAGAACCGCCGCCGGGGCCAGGTGCGCGCCGGCTGCTGCTGCTGCTGGCCGGCCTGGGGCTAATCAATCTGCTGCTGCTGGGGCTGAATTTGCTGGGGCTGATCCCGGCCGGGTGGGTCTTCGGCCTCTTCTTTTACTTCGCCATCTACTTCACCGCCGGCCGCCAGAGCAGCCAGGTCTTCCGGCGCAGCCTGGAGCTGCGCGACGCCTTCGAGCAGTTAGCGGCGGTGTTCCAGTTCCTGGAACGCTACCGGTATGGTCGCAACAGCCGGCTGCGGGCACACTGCCAACCCTTCCTGAGCGTCGATACGCGGCCATCCCGCTACCTGCGCCGCGTCCGCCAGGTTAGCGCTGCGTCCGGGTTATCACAGAACCCAGTGCTGTGGCTGTTGTTGAACCTGTTTGTACCCTGGGACCTCTTTTTCGGCTATCAGTTGGCGCGAGTACGCGAGCAGATTGCCGGCCAGGCCCCGCGCTGGCTCAGCACCTGGTTTGAGCTGGAGGCGCTGGGGGCGCTGGCCAATCTGCAATACCTCAATCCGGACTTCAGCTTCCCGACGTTTGCCGCTGCGGAAGAGACGCCTATCTTCACCGGCCGGGAACTGGGCCACCCCCTCATCCCCCACCACAGCCGGATTTGCAACGACTTTACGCTTACCCGGCCGGGCGAGGTCGTCATTATCACCGGCTCCAACATGGCCGGCAAAAGCTCCTTCCTCCGCACCCTGGGCGTGAACCTTTGCCTGGCCTATGCCGGCGGGCCGGTCAATGCCACCGCACTGCACTGCGGCTGGTTCCGCCTGTACAGCGCCATCAAAGTGACCGACTCCGTCACCGATGGCATCTCCTACTTTTATGCTGAGGTGAAGCGGCTGAAAGGGCTGCTGGTGGCCCTGGAGCAGGCCGAGACCCGGCCGGTCTTCTTCCTCATCGATGAGATATTCCGCGGCACCAACAACCGCGAACGGCTGTTGGGCAGCCGCGCCTATTTGCAGGCGCTGCTTGGCCGCCAGGGGCTGGGCGCCATCTCTACCCATGATTTGGAGCTGGTGAAGCTGGCCGAAGGCGCGGCCGGGGTCCACAACTACCATTTCCGCGATGCCATCGCCGGGGGGCGCATGGTGTTCGATTACACGCTCCGGCCGGGGCCATGCCCCACCACCAACGCCCTAAAAATCATGCGCCTGGAGGGGCTGCCCGTCCCGGAGGAAGGAGCGCTTTAGCGGATAGCGCTGCTGCAAATGGGGAAAGGGGGTAAGCAGGATTGGACCAATCCGGGCCGTGATGCGGGTCGATTGGCCCAATCCTGAAGGGGCGCGACAAGGCAGCGGGCAGCAATGCCTCCCGGCCTTGCCCGATTAGAAAATCGAGATCAGCAGGCTGCGCAAGATGGTGGCCAGGATCAGCACCACGAAGGGGCTAAAATCCACGCCGCCGGTGGGAGGCAGCAAGCGCCGCACCGGGCCAAGAATCGGCTCGGTGATGTTTTCCAGGGTGCGGCGCACCGGGTGGTAGGGATCAAGATTCGTGAAGGAGATAATCGCGCGGGCGAAAATCACAATCACAAAGATCCGATAAAGCGTGTCAATCACAAATACCATGCACGTAATCCTCGTCTAAGGTTGCACTGCGCTGGCCAACGGCCCTGTTGCTGGCGGTTATCGCCTGTGGGCCGCAACTGGTCAGGTGCGCGAGCCGAATATGGCCCGGCCAACGCGCACATGGGTGGCCCCGGCGGCAATGGCCAGTTCAAAGTCGTCGGTCATGCCCATGGAGAGCCAGGGCAGGGCCAGGTGGGGCACGGCGGCTTGCAGCCAATCGGCCAGGGCGTGCGTGCGCCGGAACACCGCCTGAATCTCCCCGGCCGGGGCGTCCCAGGGAGCCATCGTCATCAGGCCCTGCAACTGTATACGGGGCAGCGCGGCAATCGTTGCAGCCGCCTCACGCAGGGCGGCCTGCTGCGCGGCGTCCGTCTCCCAGCGGTCAGCCGGGAAGCCCGATTTACTGGCCTCACCGGAGACATTAACCTCCAGCAGTACCGGCAGGGTTCGCCCCAGCTCGGCCAACTGCGCCGATAGGCGGCGGGCGATTTTCAGCCGGTCCAGGGCGTGAAAGATGTCGGCATGGGCGGCGGCCAGGCTCGCCTTACGGCTTTGCAGCGGTCCAATCAGGTGCCAGGTAATGCCGCTGTCCGGGCCAAGCACCGCCTCTACGGCAGCGCGCTTCTCCGCCAACTCCTCCGGCCGGTTCTCGCCAAAGTGGCGCATCCCGGCCGCGTAGGCATCCAGCACCACCCCGGCCGGCCAGGTCTTGGTGACGGCCACCAGGGTAACTGCGCCTGGCGCCCGGCCGGTGGCGCGCTCCGCGGCCGCAATTCGGCTGATGGTTTCGTGGTAGCGTTCAGTAAGATTGCTCATCAGGTTATGGTTTACAGGTCAAGGGCAGGGTGGAAGCTGGTAGAGCCACATCTGCATCTTCGTCACGGAAAGGAAAGAACCAGTGAAAGTGTAAACCAGGCAGCTCTGGTTAACAAGGTCGTTGTAGGCGGCCAGGTCGGCCGCGCCCAGTTTGGCCGGGTCGCTGATGGCCTGGCTGAGGATGACATAGCGAATGCCCCTGGCCTGGTACCAGGCCACATCTTGGTCATAAATGTGGAACTGCCTGGTCACCGGCCAGACGGCCGGGTCCAGGTTAGGTGGGAAGTAGTCCACGGCCAGCGGCGTCCCGGCCGGGAGGTTAGCTTCAAGCCAGTGCTGCGCCTGGGTGCGCACATCCTCGCTCTGCAAAGCCAGGTCCACGCGCACGCTGCCCGCCAGCAGTGGCAGGAGGATGAGCAGGAAGAGCAGGGAAGAAGCGCGCGGTAGCCACCCGGCCGGGAGCCGCCGCCGCAGCCAACCAGTGACCGAATCGAGCGCCAGGGCCGCCCAAATGGCAAACAGCGGGGCCGTGGGCAGCCACATGCGCCCTTCGCGCCGCACCTGGGTAACAATAGCCAGCCACATAAGCAGGACAAAGCTGTTCACCAGCCAGCCACGCCGCCCCCAGGTGCGCCAGCTCAGGATCAGCCCCAGTAGCCCCACGAGAAAGAGCGGTGCGTTAGGGCCACGCAGCAGATGGTTGAGATACCACTGCCAGCTTGCCCCGGCCGGGTCTACCCCCGGCGCCTGGTACAGGTGCAGCACATAGCCCGTCCAATGCAAAAACTCAGGCAGCGCCAGCAGCGCATATGGCGTCCCAACCAGAAAACCGGCAACCATCGCCAGCGGCCCGCACAGCACCCGCCAGCGCAGCCCATCCTCAAGCCGGCGGACCCGCAGCAGGGGCACCAGCAGCAGCGGACCGGCCAGAATCAAGCCATTGCCCTTGGTGGCCATCGCCAGCCCACACACAAATCCCGCCCCGGCATAAGCCGCCCAGCCATCCTCCTCCCAGCGATCATAGACGCGCAGCAGCAAATAGAGCGCCAACACACACCAAAAGGTGAGCGCGGTATCGGTTGTGGCAAAGTGGGCGTGGGTCACCAGCGCCGGCGTCACGGCGGCCAGGGCCGCCGCCAACAACGCCTGCCTCCGGCTGCCCAGCCGCCCGGCCAGCAGGTACACCAGCAGCACAATGGCCAGGCCCAACAAAGCCGAGAAGGCGCGGGCGGCCACAAAATAGGCCGGGAACGCATACTGGGCGGGATAACTCCCCCGCTCAAACAAGGGCAGTTCGGCCGGATCGGTGATCAAGCCGTGGCGGGCGTCATTCAGATACACCGGGACCGAAACGGCAGCCAGCGTGTAGACATGCAGGTTGCCGTAGTCCATCCGGATTGGCTGCAAATCCCCCGTCTTGAGAATGCTCAGGGCGGGCATCACCAGGGCATCTTCGTCCGGATGGTAAAGGTTGGGCAGACCAAAATCCAGGCCCCACAAGCGAAGCCCTAGCGCCAGCAGCAGTATCCCGGCCAGCAGGATTTCTGTACAATGGCTCGCTATCTGTCGTATGAACGCCCGAAATGGGGCAGCTCCAGGTAGTTTTAAGTTATCGGCCATAGTCTCGCCCTCCCTGGCAATCCAATTGCTATCCCCACAGTTCCTGAAAATCTCTGAGGACCACCGGCCTCAGCCGGTATAACTGATTCTGAAGATGATGCCGGTGGCAAAGTCGGCTACGTATAGGCTGCCGTCCGGGCCAACGGTCACGTCGATGGGGGCGGCAAAGCCGGTGGCGAAATCAGTCATCCCCTCGCCGCCGGGGCCAAAACGGACGATTTTTTGCGCCCCTTCAAAGGCGCTCCACAGCGTGAGGAAGATGTTATTGTAGTAGCCGGGGAACTGCTCGGCCAGGTAGGCGGTCATCCCCGTGGGGGCGGAGTGCGCCAGCAGCTCATGCCTGGGGGGCACAATCGTCACCCCGGCCGGGGGCGGGAAGCAGTTGTCGCACACGTACCAGGGGTAGCCATGTTCACCACCCGGCACCACCAGGTGAAACTCCTCCGGTGGGCCAAAATCGGGGCCGTTATCCGAGGCGTAAAGGCGGCCGCTGCCATCCCAGGCGATGTCATAGGCGTTGCGGAAACCGCGCGCGTAGCTTTCCACCTGGCGGCCATCGGGGCTGATGCGCAGGATGGAGGCTTCCCAGGGGTGGCGTTCGTCTTGCACCTCACTGTTGAGCACTTCGCCGTGGTCGGCGCGCGCGCCCACGGCCAGGTAGGCGTAGCCGTCGGGGCCAAAGGCGATGCCATTGGCGGCGTGCATGCTGGCATAGCAGCAGGGGATGCCGCCGATGAGCTGGCTAATCTGGCTGCCTTCGATGACCGAGACCTGCGCTTCGGTATAGCTGACGCGGCTGGAGACCCACAACCGGCCGGTGCCCGGCTGGAAGGCCAGGGCGACGGGCACCAGGAAGCCATCGACATAGGGGTTGACGGTGCCGTCGGCGGCGATGGTGACGATCTGGCCTTCGTACAGGGCCACGTAGAGCTGGCCGTCGGGGCCAAAGGTGAGGCTGGTGGGGGTGCCGTTGACGTGGGCGAAGTAGGTGGCCTGGAACCCGGCCGGGAGCTGGATGCGCGCTTCCCAACCGGCCACGTCGTCAAAACAGGGGTAATCCTCACAAGAGGCGCCCCCCTTGGCCACCACCGGCACCGGCTCATTCAGCGGTCCCGACGTGGGCGTGGGACTGGGTGGGGCAGTGGTGGCCACAACAGCCGCGGTGGCGGTGGCCGCAGCGGTGGCGTTCTCCGGCCGGGGCACAATCACCTGGGGCTGCGGCAGCGTGGCGGTGGCCCCGGCGGTGGCCGTGGGCGCTGCGGTAGGTGTCCCGGCCGGGGTGTCTCCCCCGCAGCCGACCAGCAGCAGAATTAACAGCAGGGCGATAAACGCCCTGCGCGTCAGACCATCACCCCGCGTAGACCATTGCTTCATCGTGCAAACCCTCTTGCCCTGCCTCAGCGCTCCAGCAGCATCGTCACCGGCCCGTCGTTGTGAATCTCCACCAGCATGTGCGCCCCAAAGACGCCCATGGCCACGGGTAAGCCCAACTGCCGCAGTTGGCCGGCGAAATGGCTCACCAGCGGTTCGGCCTGCCCCGGCCGGGCGGCATCCGTGAACGACGGGCGGCGGCCTTTGCGCGCATCCCCATACAGCGTGAACTGCGAGACAACCAGGACCGCGCCATCCACATCGGCCAGCGAGGCATTCATCTTGCCCGCGGCATCCTCAAAGATACGCAATCCGGCAACCTTGCCGGCCAGCCAATCGGCGGCGGCCAGGTCATCGGTGTGGGTCACGCCCAGCAGCACCACCAGCCCCCGGCCGATCTGGCCTACCACCTGGCCGTCCACGCTGACACTGGCCCGGCTAACCCGCTGAATCAGGGCACGCATCGTCTACAGAATGCCTAGCTGGCTGTGGTCACCCAGGGTCAGCTTCAACGCCTTGGGCTTGATTGGTGAACGGGTGATGACCACATCCCGCCCAATCAGGCTGTCTTGAATGCGCGCCTCGATATCCCGAATCTTGCTGAACTCCAGGATGACCGAGTGCTCGATTTCCGCATTCTCCACCACCACGTTGTGATAAATGCTGGTGTACGGCCCAACATAACTGTTGATGATGCGCGTGTTCTCGCCGATGATGGCCGGGCCGCGCACCACGCTGTTGATGATCTCCGCGCCGCGTTCGATGGTTACCCGGCGACCAATCTGGCTGTCGCGGTCCACGTAGCCCTCTACCTTGTAATCCAACTCCTCCAGCACCAGGTCGTTAGCCTCCAGCATGTCACCCGGCTGCCCGGTGTCGATCCACCAGCCGCGGTGAATGTGCGGCCGGACGTCGTAGCCGTTGTCCACCAGCCACTGGAGGGCATCGGTGATTTCCAGTTCGCCGCGCCAGCTTGGACGGATGGCGGCCACTGCCTTGTGAACGCTGGGGTCGAACATGTAGATGCCCACCAGGGCCAGGTCGCTGGGCGGATTCTTGGGCTTTTCTACCAGGCGGGCCACCCGGCCGGTGTCATCCAGCACCACCACCCCATACTGCTCCGGCTGGTCGATGCGCGTCAGCACAATCTGGCTGTTCCAGCCGCTGGTGGCAAATTCGCCAATGAGCTTGCTAATGCCGCCCTGGATCACATTGTCGCCCAAGAACATGACAAAGCGGTCGTCGCCCAAAAACTCCTGGGAGATTTTGACGCAGTGGGCCAGCCCCAGCGGTTCATCCTGCTGGATGTAGGTGATTTTGGCATCCCAACGGCCGCCGCGCCCGACGGCCTCTTTCACTTCGGCGGCGGTTCCGCCCACCACGATGCCAATCTCGTCAATGCCAGCCTCGCGGATAGACTCGATCACCCGGAACAAGACGGGCTTGTTGGCCACGGGGATGAGCTGCTTGGCGCTGGTGTAGGTTAGCGGGTAAAGGCGTGTGCCTTTGCCGCCGCTGAGAATTAATCCTTTCATGGGTTTTCCTGTTGTGTTAAAGATAGGCTCATTGTAGAGCATCCCCGGCCGAAGTGAAAGGCTGCTCACCCCCGGCCGGGATTGGGGACAGGCCTGACCGTTGCACAAGCCGGCCAGGCCTGTCTCATTACTCTACCCTGTCTGGGGATTGGCGCTTACTGCGCGCCGCCAATCAACGGCATCCAGGTCACAGGCTCGATAAAGGGCGCGCTGCGACGGACAATAATAGCCGCCTCGGCCACCCCAGCAAACGCTTCCAGGCGGCCAATGCTGTCACTCGCCCGCACTTCAAACTGGTACTTGCCATCCTGCCCGGCCGGGGCCGTGAACACCGCCGAGATATTCGTCGTGCCCGTCAGCCAGTCCAGCCACGGGCCATTATCCACCCGGTAGCGAATGTCGAAGAACTGCAACGTCGTCCCCGGCGAAGCCGTCCCCACCCAGGAAACCACAAACGTATCCTGGTCCGTGTAGCCCGGCAAGATGGGGTTCACCGTAGAGACAGGCGGCAATGTAGAAGCCGTCGTGCTGGCCTGGGCTGCATCACTCCAGGCCTGCACGTTGCCGGCATTGTCAATCGCCCGCACGCGGAAGCCGTACGTCACGCCATTCTGCGCCCCGGTCACCTGCACCGAAGTCTGCGTGGTACCCACCAGCCAGTCCGACCACTGGCCACCATCCAACTGGTACTGGAGGTCATAACGATTGAGGCCCGAACCACCCTGATTATCACTACCGGTCCAGCTAACTGTGAAAAACTGCGAGAAGGTAAACGGCGGCAGCGCGTTCACCGAAGCTGTGGGCGCGATTGTGTCTACAGTCGTGGCTGTCTGGGCCACAGCCGGCCACGTTTGCTGGTTGCCGGCCAGGTCCACCGCCCGCACCCGGAAGCCATAGGTGCTGCCGTTCACCGCCCCAAAGAAGGTCGCCGAACGGTCCCGCGTGCCCATGCGCCAGTTTTGCCAGCCACCACCATTCACCTGGAACTGCACATCAAAGAAATCAAGCCCACTGCCGCCGGGGTTGTCCTGGCCATCCCACTGCACCAGGAAAGAGTCACGGCTAAAAACAGGCAGCGGAACCATAAACGAAGTGGGCGGCGTGGTATCGGTAGACACCGTGAAGTCCACGATGATGCGGGAGAAGAGGCCGTTATTGGCATCACGAGCATGGAAGACGCGCTCTCGCTGCTGCGGCGTCTCGTCGCCAATAACGATGAAACCGAAGTTGGGCCGGCCGCCGTTCACCCACTCACGCACCAGGTCACGCGCATCCGCCTCGCGCCAGCCCAATTCGCTTAGAATAGACGAGGTAATGAAGACACTGCCCCAGTCTGGCGAGTGGGAGTTCCAGGTGACCTGATTTTCATTCCAGGCCGAGTTCAGGAAGCGGGCCTGAAAGCCCATGGGGGCATCATTGGACGGTGAAACGGTATGCTGGAAGATACGAAACGTGGCCGAGTTGATCACGGCCTGACTGGGGATGCTGCTGAAGTCGTAGCGCATCAGCATCCGCTGGGCCTGGAAGTTATTGGTAAGGTTGAAGCCCAGGCGCAAGTTGCTGTTGCTGCCCCAGTTTGTATCGGGCAGGCCAGAGGTGACGAAGGTGTCGGCCACGACCGGAAATTCCACCACCATATGGACACTCTGGCCATCGGCCGAGACCTCGCGGCTAAGGACAATCGGGTCCAGGCTATCGGGCTGCGTCTCTGCCCCTTCCTGCACAGGGGCGGCACTGGCCGCAGCTACCATGATGCTGGTCAGCAAGATCAGCAGCAGCAGGGCGGTGCGCACTCTACCAATGCGCTGGTCACTCTTCTGTCTTGTCATTTTTCTACCCTCCGATGTGAGCTTCCGCTCAGGCTACAGGTTGCGGCTCTTCAGGGTTTGGCGGGTCAACGCGCCAGTTGGTGGTTCCCGGGTGTCATGACCGCTGCTTGTGCGTCCTGCGCCGGGCCTGCCAGGCGGCTAACCCCGGCAAACTCGAGGAACCTCGAATGTTAATGCTCTACTCAGATTTTAGGCGGTATGGGCTGGTTCGGCAATGGGGCGGCCCCGGCCGGGGCAGGCGCACAGGCAATGACTCACCTACGACTAAGCCCTGCCTGCAAACCATCAACCGCCACCCTTCAGATTGGCCGCCAAAAAGCGCAGCGTCTGCTGCCAGGCCTCCATCGCCGGCCCCGGTTCATCATAGTTATCCTCAGTGACAAAAGCATGCCCCACCCCCTCATAGATGGTGATTTCATTGGGAATGGCCAGGCTGTTCAGCGCCGCTTCAAACTCCAGCACTTCTTCCGGGAAGATGGTGTTGTCATCCTCGGCAAAGACGCCCAGCACCGGCGCGGCATCGGTCAGCGGGCGCAGCAGGTTGGGGTCAGTCACCACCGCCCCATAGTAGATAATCGTCACCGCCAGCTTCTCGGACTGGCGCAGCCCCAATTGCAGCGACTGCCCGCCGCCAAAGCAGAAGCCCATGGAGGCCACCCGCGCCGCGTCCACGTCGGGCAGCGCCCGCAGGTAATCCAGGGCAGCATCCATATCGGCCTGAATCTGCTCGGTGGGTGTGGTGATGCGCAGCCAGAGGGCGCGCGGGAAAAGCGCGGTGTTGTTGCCCCGGTAAGCGTCGGCAGCAAAGACCACATAGCCGTTGGCGGCCAGGGCATCGGCCAGGGTTACAATGCCCTCATTCAGCCCCCACCATTCGTGAATGAGCAGCACGGCCGGGAAAGGGCCTTCCCCCTCCGGCCGGGCCAGGTAGCCGTACAGCGTGTTGCCCTGGCTGTCCTGGTAGGTCACGTTGGTCACCTCGGTTACGGTGTTGCCCAGGAACAGATTGTCGATGAGGATGGTGCCGGCAAACAGCAGCACAATCAGCAGCAGCAAGGCCAGCAGCCCCAGCAGGATTCGCTTGAGCCAGACAAAAGCGCGTGAGTTTCTCATACTCTCTCCGTTGGGTCCTGCCCGGCCGGTCAGCGGGCGGGCACGGCGTAGATGGTAAGGTCACCCGCCTGGTAAACAGGTTGGAGGCCGGGCAAGGTGGCGGGGTCAAAGCTGCCCAGCGCCTGTTCGCGCGGGCCGTACCAGAGGTAGCGCACCCCTTGCGCCTGCAAGAAAGCCCGCCGCCAGGCGTCATCGGTGGCCGGCTGGTAGAAGCGAGCCACATCCGCCTCTTTCTGGGCAAAGTTGACCGTCTCGGCCCAGTGGCCAATGACCACGCGATTGCCGGCCTGGGCGGCGACGTAGTTGCCTGTCTCGTACTCGCCAAAGATGACATCCTCCCGGCCGGTGTGCTGGCGCAGCCAGTTGGCCGCCTGCTGCTCGGCCAGCGGCCGGAAGAGCAGGTCGGGCTGCAGGGCGGGTATGGCGGCGCTGGCGGTGATGCTGGCCCACAAGTAAGCGTTGGACAGGGCCATGAACAGCAGGAAGACGACGGTCAGGAAGCGGGCCAGCCCGGCCGGGGAGTAGCGGGGGCGGGCGGCCAGGCGTTGGAACCCCGGCCGGGTGCTTAGCCACGGCCAGACCACCTGCTGCAAACCCCACGCTGCCAGAATGGACAGCGGCACCGGCACCCCCTGCACAAAGCGGCGCTGTGAATTGAGCGGCGCATAGACCAGCAAGGCCACGGCCATCACCCACAGCCACAGGAACAGCTCCCCATTCGACCAGCGGACCCGCTGCCGCCAGCGCTGCCAGGGCAGCAGCAAGGCCGGCAGCAGCAGCGGGCCGTAGGCCACCAGGTAATGGGGCCAGGGGGGCGATTGGGTGCTTTCACGCTGGCTGTCCCAACCGCGCAGCACGGCGTTGGTGGCCAGTTCGTAGGCGTAGTAGAGGTAGACCAGCGCCGGCACGGCCAGGCTGGTGGCCACCAGGAAACCTTCCAGCCACAAAATGCGCCGGGCGCGCAGGGCCAGCCCCAACCAGTAGAGGCTGACGACGGCGACCACCAGGTAGATGAGCAGCGGGTGCAGGATGCTCATGACCAGGTTGGCTAGCCCGGCCAGCCCGGCCAGCAGGAAGCGTTGGCCTGTGCCCCGGCCGGGGGCGTGCAGCGCTTGCAGCAGCAGCCAAAAACCGGCCAGCAGCAGGGCCGTGCTAAACATGATGTGCGGGAAGGTGAGCGCCGTAAAAAAGAGGCGCGCCTCCGGCATCTTGAAATCGACCGGGAACGAGTCCAGCCAGTAGGGCGTGCCACTGAGGAACAGCAGCCAGCCCAGGCCGGAGCCAAAGATGGCTAGCAGGTAGGCCGCGGTGCGCGCCCGCGGCGGGCGCACGAAGTGGGCCACAAAGCCATAGGTGGTCCACAACAGGGCCACCAGCCCCACCGCCTGTGCCCCGTGCCAGACAACAGGCAACGACACGCCCAGCAGCCGGGCCAGGTGGCCCAGGGCCAGGTAGAAACCGCCCAGGAAGATGGGGTCATGCGGCTCGGCGGTGAAGACGATGCGGTAGCGCCACTGGCCGTCGTAGCCTTGCAGCATCTTGGCAAAATAGGTTTGGGCATCTTCGGGGTTCATGAGGATGCCGGTGAAGAAGGTTCCCGGCCGGGCGGTGGCATAGCCCAGCCAATAGGGCAGGGTTAGCAGCAGCAGCATAACCAGGGTCACGGCCAGGGGGAGCAGCCAGTTGCGCGGCCTGGGGCGTGGCTCACTTTTGGCGGTTTGGTCAGCTTGCATCACCACAACGCGCTCCTTTCTGCTATCATCGGCGGGGTACAGGTCCCGGCCGGGGTTGCTTGAGTATAAATGACTTTTGCCCTATTGTCATCGCCAGGTATCTTGCGTAAGGTTCAACCTCAGCAGCGGCTCCTCAAAAAGCTCAGGGGGTTGGCATCGCCGATAATCCGGAATGGCTTTGGCAGCACCGGGCACAATCAGGAAAGCGTATGTGTGGCATTTGCGGCATCGTCAGCATCCAACACCATCAACCGGTTGACGCCGGCGTCTTGCAGCGCATGACCCGCTGCATGCACCATCGCGGCCCGGACGAAGAAGGCATTTACTGCCGCCCCATGGCGGGCCTCGGCTCGCGCCGCCTGTCCATTATCGACCTCGCCGGCGGGCAGCAGCCCATTGCCAACGAAGACGAGACGCTCTGGATCGTCTACAACGGCGAAATCTACAACTTCCAGGAACTGCGCGTCTATCTGGAGCGGCAGGGACACCAGTTCCGCACCCACACCGACACCGAGGTCATTTTGCATCTGTACGAGGAGTTTGGGCCAGACTGTGTGCAGCACCTGAACGGCATCTTCGCCTTCGCCATCTGGCACGAGCCGGCCGAGACGCTCTTCATCGCCCGCGACCGGATGGGCATCAAACCGCTCTATTACACCACTGCCAACAACCAACTTATTTTCGGTTCCGAACTAAAGGTGATTCTGGCCCACCCCGACGTCCGGCGCGAAGTTGACCTGATCAGCCTGAATGAGTATCTCTCCTTTGAGTATGTGCCCAGCCCGCGCACCATTCTGCGCAACATCTTCCGGCTGGAAGCGGGACACTGGCTGTTGTACAACCGCGCCGGGCTGCGCCACGAAGCTTACTGGCAGCTAAGCCTGGCGCGCAGCGAACTACGCCCGCCGGTCCACTGGCGCGACTACGCCCCCAAGCTGCTTGACCGCTTGCAGCAGACGGTGCAGCAGGAGTTGGTAAGCGATGTACCGGTGGGGGTTTTGCTCAGCGGTGGCCTGGATTCCAGCACCATTGCCGCGCTGATGGTGCAGAGCTACCCCGGCCGGGTCAAAAGCTTCTCCATTGGCTTTGAAGAGAACTCCTTCGACGAGTCCGGCTACGCCCGCCAGGTGGCCCAGCACCTGGGCACCGAGCATCACGAGCTGGTACTCACCAGCAAACTGGCCGCCGAAATGGTGCCCACCATCACCGACTTCCTGGACGAACCCTTTGCCGACTCCTCCCTCATCCCCACCCTCTTGCTGTCCCAGTTTGCCCGGCAGCAGGTGAAGGTGGTGCTGGGCGGCGATGGCGGCGACGAACTGTTTGCCGGCTACCCCACCCTCACAGCCCATCGGTTGATTGAATACTACGAGCGCATCGTGCCCCGCACCGTTCGTGCCTCGGTTGCGCCACGCCTGCTAAAGCGGCTGCCGGTCTCCTTCAACAACATCAGCTTCGATTTCAAGGTGCGCCGGCTGCTCTCCGGCCGGGGCGTGCCCTTGCAAGCCCGCCACCACCGCTGGCTGGGCGCCTTCATGGATGAGCAGAAAGAGCCGCTGCTGCAACCCTGGATCACCCCGATCTTACGCAACACCTACACCCCGGCCTATGAACACGCCCGCGCCTGCGACGCCCGCCTGCCCCTCAACCAGATTCTTTACAGCGACATGAAACTTTACCTGGAGGGCGACATCTTGTACAAGGTAGACCGCGCCAGCATGGCTGCTTCGCTGGAGGTGCGCGTGCCCTTCCTAAACCGCAGCCTCATCAGCTTTGCCAGCGAACTACCGCTGGAGCTGAAGCTGCACCGCTTCACCACCAAATTTCTGCTCAAGAAGAGTGTGCGCCATCTGCTGCCCAGAGAGATCATTGAACGGCCCAAAAAAGGGTTTAACATGCCGGTGGCCAAATGGCTCACCGGTGAACTGCGTGAGCTAACGCTGGACATGCTTTCTCCCGGCCGGGTAGCGCAGCAAGGCTATTTCCAGGCCAACTTCGTCAGCCAATTGCTGGACGAGCATTTCGCCCGCCGGCAGGATCACCGCAAGCTGCTGTGGACCTTGCTTATCTTCCAGCTCTGGCACGCCCGCTACATGGAACCCTGATTCAAATGCCCGCCCCAACAATCCAAACAGCCGCCATAACCACCTCCCCCGCGCGCGATCTGAGCGTACGCGCCATTCTGCCCTGGGCCTTGCTGGCTCTCCTGTTGAGCAGCGGCCCCTATTTGCTAGCCTGGCTGGCCACCCCCAAAGGCCAGGTCTTCAGCGGTATCCTGGCCAACCACAACGACTTCACCGCCTACATCGCGGCCATGCGCCAGGGAGCGGCCGGCCAATGGCTGTTCCACTTCAACTTCTCGCCCAATGTCTGGCAGCCGCAGTTGATGCTGCCCGCCTACATCCTGGCCGGCAAGGTCCTGGGCAGCTTCAGCAACAACAACTTCCTCTGGTTCAATGTGCTGCGCGTGGCCGCCCTCATCTTTACCATGGGCGCGTTTCTTGTCTGGGTACGCCGTATCTTTCCCGGCCGGGTTACCACCCAGCGCGTGGCCTGGCTGTTCCTGACCCTGGGCGGCGGCCTGGGCTGGCTGCTGTGGCCGCTCACCGCCAGTTGGGCCGTCTCCACCAGCTACTTCCCCGACCTTTCCCGGCCGGAGTGGACCACCCTGCTCATTGCCATCAATCCCCCCCATTACACCCTGGGCCTGGGGCTGGAAGTGTTCTACTTCGCCACCCTGCCCGGCCTGGCCCGGCCGGGGCAGCGCCGGCGAGCTACCTGGCAATGCACTCTGCTGGGGCTGACCCTGGCCCTCGTCTACGTCTACCACATCGCCCTCATCGGCTTTGTCACCGGACTCTACTTGCTATACCTGGCCTGGCAGGCGCGGCGCATCCCCTGGCGGGTCTGGCTGGCCGGCAGCATCATCATACTGCCGCTGATGCCGCTGCTTTTCTACTACGGTTACTGGGTCAACCGCGATCCCGCCTGGGCCAGTTACGTCGTCAGCAACCTGAACGCCATCCCGCCGCCGCCGCTCTTGGGACTGTTGATTGGCTTCGGGCTGTTGGGCCTCCTGGCCGCAGCCGGCATCCGGCATTGGTGGCGGCTTGGCCAGGAGCGGCTGGTGCTGCTGTGGCTGGCCGGCAACCTGCTGCTGCTTTACCTGCCCATTGTGCAATACGCCGGACGCTTTGCCCTGGGCATAATCGTTCCGGTGGGCACTTTGGCCGCTTTTGGGCTGGAGGAAGTGGCCCTACCCTGGCTTGAACGCACACGCTTCTACCGTGGCTTTGCCCGCCTCACACCCACCCCCTACGCTTCCCTGCGCCGGGTCAGCGTGATCCTCACCGTCCCTTCCGGGTTGCTGGTGGCCCTTTTGTTGAGCCAATCCATCCTCACCCGGCCGGGTTTCCCCACCTACCTGCCCCAGGCCGACGTGACGGCGGCCAACTGGCTGGCGGAACAACTGACCGCAGATGACCTGGTGCTGGCCTATTACCCCATCGGCAATTACCTGCCGGCGGTTACACCCGGCCGGGTCTTTGTGGGCCAGTTCTTTCTCACCAGCGATTACGAAGGGAAACTGGCCCTGGCCGAGCAGTTCTGGCAGACAGACGACGCCGGGTGGCAGGCCCGGTTCCTGGACGAATGGGCGATCACCTACGTTTTCCAGGGTACTTTTGAGCAGGCTCTTGGCCCGGACCAGGCAGAACCGCCCCCCGGCCGGGTAGTCTACCAGAGAGATGGCATAATCATCTACCAGATCGGTGACCCGATGGGGTTACCCGGCAGTTAAGGCAGGCGTATGAACAAGCCGCTTATGGACAGCCGCCAGTTCCGCGAATGGAACGAAACCATGGCCGGCAAGTACGACTCCGAAAGCTATCATTTGCGATCCAGTTTCGTCATTCGCTGGATTGAGCGGCGGCGCGTGCGGGCAATTCTGAACTTCCTGGATGCCCGGCCAGAAGATACGGTGGTGGAGGTGGGCTGCGGCGCAGGCGTGGTGCTGGAACAGGTCCCGGCCGGGTATCTCATTGGGGTGGACCTGGCGGCCAACATGCTGCCCCGGGCCAGGAAGCGGCTCAGTCACCGCCCGGCCGGGGTGCTACAAGCCGCCGCCGAACAACTCCCCTTTGCCAGCCGCAGCCAGCACAAGCTGTACTGCACCGAAGTCATTGAACACGTGCTGGAGCCGCAAGCCCTGATCCGCGAACTGGCCCGCGTGGCGACGCGTGAAGCGATCATCATCATCACCATTCCCAATGAAAAGCTGATCGAACAGGCCAAGTCGCGCATCATCCGGCTGGGACTGGCACGCTGGTTTTTACAGGGTAGCCACGACAACGCCCCCGGCTATGATTCCCCTGGGGATGCCAACGAGTGGCATCTGCACCAGTTTGACCTGGCCCTGCTGCAAGCGATTATAGCTGGCAGCCTGGAGATTGTGGCCCTGCAGGCAGTGCCATTCCGCTGGCTGCCGCTGCGCTATGTGGTCTGCTGCCGTCCCAAGGAGTAAACACCGCTCGCTTATGAAACCACATCTGTTGGATTATCTCGTCTGCCCGCAGTGCCAGGGGGAGTTGCAACTAGAAGCGGATGATCCCGGCCGGGATGGCGACATCGAAACCGGCCGGCTGCTGTGCCTTCAGGGCGGGCATGATTACCCCATCCGGCACGGCATCCCCCGCTTTGTCACCGCCGCGCAGCCGCTGCACGGGCAAAACGTGGCCACGGCGGCCGCCTTCGGCTGGGAGTGGCAGGAGTTCGACGAGCTGCATGACCTGGCCACTTATGAAGCACAGTTCCTGGATTGGGTTTTCCCCATCCAGCCCGATTTCCTACGTGACAAGGTGGTGCTGGATGCTGGCTGTGGCATGGGGCGCTTTGCCATGGTCAGCAGCCGCTTTGGGGCGCGTGAGGTGTTGGCTATCGACGCCAGCGAGGCGGTGGAGGCAGCACGCCACAATACCCGCAGCTATCCCAATATCCACGTCATCCAGGGGGATATCAACCAACTGCCGCTGCGCCGCGCACCGCAGGGCCAGATCGATTTCGCTTTTAGCATCGGCGTGCTGCACCACCTGGATGACCCGCAAGAGGGGTTTCGAGCGCTGGTCAGGCATCTGGCCCCGGCCGGGAGCATTTTTGCCTGGGTCTATGGGCGCGAGAATAACGGCTGGCTGGTCAATTTGGTCAACCCACTGCGCACCCTCCTCACTTCCCGTTTACCCCGCCGCGCCCTCTACGCCCTCTCCTGGCTGATCACCGTTGGGCTGCATCCGCTCTGCCGCTATCTGTACCGGCCGGTCAACGACCACTCGCGGCTGCAACCCCTGGCGCGCATCTTGCCCTACAACGATTATTTAGCCTGGTTGGGCCAGTTTGGCTTCCGCCACAACCACCACGTGGTCTTCGACCACCTGGTGGCGCCGGTCGCTTTCTATCTGCGCCGCGAGGCGTTCGCGGCCTGGTTCCCCGACGCCGGCCTGGAGCTTGTGGATCTCTCCTGGCGCAACAAAAATAGCTGGCGGGGTCATGGGCGGCTTGTGGAGCTTCCCGGCCGGGGGTTAGCATAACCCGGCCAGCACGCCTGCGCCTTGTCAGCACCCGGCCGGGGACAAGAGAAAGGAACAAGATGAGCAGCAAAAATATTATCGATCAGATCGCCCTACCAGCAGACACAATTATCCTGGTTGTTCTGGCCCCCACCCACTTCTGGTTCAACCCCATAAGCAGCGCCCTGGCACTCACCGCCATAGGCATCTACATTGCTCTGGGTTTCCTGGTCGCTGACCTGCCAGACGAAATCGATAATCCCACCCGATACCACCGGTATGCTTATCTACTCCGCCTGGCAATTGTCATCTTCATGCTCATGATAGCCACGGTGCTGCCCGCCGGCCTGAACATCGGCGCACGCCTTCAGGAAGGACCGGCGACCAACGCCCACGATGGGCTAATACAGACAGAAATCGCCATAGACTACTTGTTACAGGGCAAAAATCCCTACACCGAAAACTATCTGGATACGCCTATGGACAGCGGCCGCCAGGCAGAGGCATTTTGGACCACAACAGATACGCCACTCTATCATAACGCCTATCTCCCAGCCCTATTTCTAATTTCCATCCCGGCCAAAATAATCATACAGTCCTGGTTGGGTTGGTACGATCAGAGAATTCTCTATCTTCTGCTCTATTTGGGGCTGATGCTCATCCTGCCACTGCTTGTCAAAAAGCAGCGTAACAAGCTCATTCTGCTCATGATCGTTGGGCTAAACCTGCTCTTCCCCTTGTTCATGGCCGAAGGGCGCAATGATATCGTCGTCCTGTTCGGTTTAGGACTGACTACACTCTTGCTGGCACGGAAACACAGTTGGCTGGCCGCCATTGCACTGGGTGTGACCTGCGCGACCAAACATTCCGCCTGGTTCTATGTGCCATTCTTCCTGGTCTATCTCTACCCAACCCAGGCGGGCCTGAGCATGGGTGCTGTTCGCCTCTTGTTCAAACGTGTCTGGCCGTTTTTTGCCACGTTGGCGGTTATCATCCTGCCCTTCTTCTTCTGGGACGCCCAGGCATTCATTGATGACACGTTGTTCTATTTGATTGGCATCAGCGATACGAGTTTCCCGATTCGTGGTTGGGGGTTTAGCGTGCTGCTTTATGGCTTGGGCATGGTAGATTCACAAGATACAACGTTTCCCTTCTTCATCCCCCAGCTGCTGATCGGCCTGCCCCTCTTGTTTCTTCTGCTGCGCCATCAATGGCGAACAAATACCTTGACCCGGTTATGGTTGGGGTTTGCGCTCTTCTCGTTCGTTGTAGATTACTTCTCGCGCTTTTTCAACGACAACTATGTTGTCTTTGTGCTGTTGGCCCTGGTTATTGGCGCCTTCATGCTCCCGCAAGAGTGGGCGAGTGACGAATAGGCCATAGGGATTCTTCGGGCCAGTCTCGGAGATTGGCCCGATCGCACCAACCCAAGAACGAACGCTTGTTACCCGTAATAGCCACCAGAGGTACTACTCTTCGGCGCATTGGTCAGCGTGGCCCCCACAATGTTCACCTTGGCCTTGGCCAGCATCTCCTTCGCCCGCTCCGCCTGCTCGCGGCGCGTCTTGCCGGCGCGGACCACCAGCAGCACCCCGTCCACCTTGGCCCCCAACACCACCGCATCGGTCACGCCGATGATTGGTGGCGCATCAATGAGCACCATGTCGGCCCGGCCGGTCAACATCTCAATCAGCCGGTCCACCTGCCGCGACCCCAACAAGTCGGCCGGATTGGGCGGCTTGGGTCCGCTGGCCAGCAGCCACAAATTCTCTACCCCCGTCTCTTGCAGCGGCAGCGGCAAATCCTCCTGCAAAATCACATCCGTCAGCCCCACCTCATTAGACAGCCCAAACAGCTCATGCAGTTGCGGCCGGCGCAGGTCACAGTCCACCAGAATGGTGCGCCGCCCGCTTTGGGCAATGGTCACCGCCAGGTTGGCCACCGTGGTACTCTTGCCTTCATCCGGCGCCGGCGAAGTCACCACCAGGCTGCGTATCGGCTGGTCCACACTGTAAAAGGATAAATTGGTCCGCAAAGTGCGGTACGCTTCGCTCGCCGGCGAACGGGGGTCACTCAGGGTAATCAAACTCATGGTTGCTTCTCGCTTTCAGTTCAAAGTGGCGCTTCAGGCTGGCGTGGCCGCAACACCAAATGGGATTAGTCCGCTAAATTCGCGTGCCGGTCATTCCATCGCCAGCACACGATTAATCGCTGTCAGGAATTGTCCCGACCACGGGCACGTTCAAATAGCGCTCCACATCCTCCGGCCGGCGCACAATGCCCGACTCGACCCATTCCAACAAGAAAATGACGATGACACCCAGCAGCGCGCCAAAGACAAACCCGGCCGCGGTGTTTATCTTCGTCTGCGGGCGGTCCAGGCCGGGTACCGGCGCATCAATCATCTCCGCCTCAATGCGGTCTTCCTTGCGCAGGCCGGCATTCTGCTCGTTGCGCCAGTCAATCAACTGCTCACCCCAACTGGTGGCAATACTGACCGCCAGATCGGGGCGGCTGTTTTCCACGTCCACCAGGATGATAGATTCAGAGGTGGCCGCGGCAATGGTCACATCCCCCATCAATTCACCTGGCGTCATATCCAACTGCAACTCGTCAATGACGCGCTCGGCCCGGTAGCTGCTGTTCAGCCAGGCGGCGTAGTCGCGCAGCAGCGCCTTGGCCGCCTGCGTCTGGCCAAAATCCGGCCGGGACGTAATCAGCAGGCGCGCCGTGGCCTTATACACCGGCTCCTGCACCTTGCTAAAGGCAAAAGCCACACCCGCCGTCAGCACCGCCAGCAAAACAATCAACCAGCCGCGCCGCCGGATAATGCGAAGGTAGTCTCGAAGTTCCACAATTAAGTCCTTGTATGCTGGTCAGCCAGTCAGCCTGTCAGCCACAACAATCAACAGTCAACAATCAGCGACAGAACGCGCAGCACAAATCATTTGTCCCGCGGAATCTCGCCCAACAGCGGCAATCCCATCTTCTCCAGTTCGCCCCGGCCGCGGACCGTCGGGTCCAGGTAATCAACCAGAAATGCCAGCCCCACGCCGGCCGCCACGGCCAGCAGCAGGCGCAGCGGCAGGTCTAGCTGGCTGCGCAAGCCGTTGGGAATCTGCCCCACGACCGGTTCATCGAGCTGCACCAACACTGCCGGCGTGCCACCCAACTGCGGCAGGGCGTCCACATTCTCCCCGGTCATGACCACGATGGCCGCCTGGACAATCTGGGCCAACTGCTCCGGGTCGCCGCCGCTAAAGGAGAGCAGCAGCATGCTGCGCGCATTGTCCACCACCAGGCCGCCCTGAACCGCCCCGGCCGGGATGTCTACCCCCTGCCTGGCCAACTCCGCGCTCACCGCCTCGCCAAAGCGATTGCCGCGCACCCAGTCCGCCAGCCCATTCACAATGTACTCCGAAGCCAGCCAGTTGTAGTACCGCTCCTGGTCCGACAACTCACGCGCCTCCGCGGCCGGGGGCTGGGCCACCAGGAAGCGCACCCCCACATTGTAAGCCGGCGGCGGCGCTTGGTACGTCAGTAAACCAACCAGCAGCACGATCCCGGCCGGGATCACCGCCACCAGCCAACGCCGCCACAAAATCAGCCAGATTGCCCGCAATTCCATCCTTACCACCTGGGCCTAACCACCCAACAGCGGCTCACACAGCCGCGGCTGCCGCGGTTCCGCCAGCTTCCGCGCCACATAAGCCATCATCTGCGCCCGGAAATGGGCCACGTCAAACTTCTCCGCGTGCGCCCGAATGAACCAGGGGTCCACCGCATCCGGGTCAAAATCCGCCACCGCCCGCATAATCGCCGCCACCGACTGCTCGCCAAACAGCAAGCCCGTGCCCGGCACCACCGTATCCAGCGCCCCCCCGGCCGCGTAAGCAATCACCGGCCGGCCGGCCGCCATCGCCTGCAGCGGCGCAATGCCAAAATCCTCTTCGCCCGGAAAAATAAACGCCCGGCAGCGGGCCAACAAATCAGGCAAATCCTCATCCGGCACATAGCCCAAAAAAGTCACATTCGGCCCGGCCAACGCTTCCAACCTTTCCCGGTCACGCCCCTGCCCGGCAATCACCAGCGGGCGATCCAGCCGGTTAAACGCCTCAATCAACAAGTCAATACGCCGATAGGGCACCAGCCGGCCAAGGATCAGGTAATAGTCGTCTGTGCGGCTGACCGGTTCAAAGCGGCCCGTGTCTACCGGCGGATAGATGATAACCGAATCCCGGCCATACACTTTGGCGATTCGGCGACGAACCTCCTGCGAAATAGCGATGAAATGGTCCACCCGCGCCGCCGCCTGCCGGTCCCACATCCGCAGGTAGTTCAGAAAAGGGGGCAAAATGGCCCGCACCGGCCGGGAAATATTCTCCTGCTCCGCATACTGCTGGTACCGCCACAAAAAGCGCGTTGGCGTCAGGCAGTAGCAAATATGCAGCGTCTCCGGCCCCGTAATCACCCCGTGGCAAAAGCCACTCTTATTACTCAGCACCAGGTCATACCCCTGGAAATCCATCTGCTCAAACGCCAGCGGATAAATCGGCAAATAAAGCTGCTGCCGCCGGTGCGCCCAGGGCAGCCGGTCAATAAACGAGGTATGCACCTCCCACTGCTGCCACTGCGGCGGCATCTTCTCCCGCCAGTAAAGCGAGGTATACACCGGCGCGCCAGGAAACAGGCTCACAAACTCCTCCAGCACATCTTCAGCGCCCCCCCGTTGGTTGAGCCAGTCGTGAACCAGAGCAACATTCATGGTGCCGTCCGTGCCAGGCGTGCCCTACTGCAGGCCCAGCCGCTCCATCCGGGCGGCCAGTTCCGCTTCCACTTCCAGGCTTTCCATGGCCGAATCCAACTGGTTATCCAGACTGCCCGCCTGCACCTCCCAGGCCGCATCGGCATGATCCAGCCGCCGCCGGATATTCTCCGCCGCCTGCGACATTTCGCTGTCACCCGCCCCCATCAACGAATCCAGCGAGCGCATCGCCTGGGTAGACATCTCCTTCGCCTTGGCCAACTGCAACAAAAAGCCCAACTCCTCCCGTTCCTGCCGGGCAATAGCCAGCCGCCCCTCCAGCTTAACCTCTACTTCGCGCAGTTGCTCCGCCGCCGCCACCTGCCGCTCCAACGAAGCGTCGTAGGTCTTGATGAGCGACATGGTGGAACTAAAGCGCTTTTGCGTCACCATCGCCTCCGTGCGCTGGCCCGTCTTCAGATACTGGTCCACCTCCCAATCCAGCCGCGCCGCCTGGTCGGCCAGCACGTCGCGCCGCCGCTTGGTGGTTTTCACCTGGCCAATCATCGGGGCAATGGTGCGCTTAAACTCCTCCAGCTCTTGCTCGGCCTGGCGAATATACTCGTCATAGACGGCCAGGTCGCTTTTCTGGATGGCCCGATCGGCCATCTCGTGCAGGTTGGCTTTGAACAGGGTTCGCAGTTTTTGTAGTAGGGAAGCCATGCGTTTGCTTGATCCTCTTCTCGCTCGCTCTTTCCGGCCACGATTATACTCCGTTAGCAAGCAACCCAAAAAAAAGCGGCCGCTACGACATGTAGCGACCGCCTGCAACCCTGGTTGGGTCCGGTCAATGAAAACCGCGGCCCCAATAGTCAGGAATTTAACCAGGGCTAAGCAGCATCTTTGATGATGACCTCTTCGTCAGCGTCGAAGCCGTGATACTTACCCTCAGCCTGGCGCTCTTGCGGCATGAGCACGGCCAGCAGCAGGTAAGCCAGCAGGGCGTGCCCGGCCGACAACAGGCCGGCCACAATCCACAGAATCCGCACAATGGTCACGTCGATGTTCAGGTAGTTGGCGATGCCAGCGGCCACGCCCAGGAAGAGCCGGTCGTTGGCAGGGCGTACAAGTTTCTTGTCACTCATGATAAAAACCTCCTAGCGAGTTTGTTTTTTCTTTACTGTCGGCAATCTACCACTCAATACGCAACCCGGCCGGGAAGGTTGCACCCACATCACAACTTATCCGCGCCGCGCCCCGGCCGGGATCCACCCACCACCATCTTCAGCAGCAGCCAGACCCCCAGCCCAATCAACAGCAGCGGCCCGGCCAGCCTCAGGCTCACCCACTCGCCAAAAAACGCCCCAAACACCATAAACAACACAAAGCTGGTAAAGATCAGGCCGCCCCCTTCCTTCACCGCCCGGCGCAGGTGCCCCTGCAAAAAATGCATCAAGAACGTGCCCACGCCCACAAAACCAGGGATCAACGCCCAGGCATAGGCCCAACTACCCCAATCACCCGTCGTATTCTGGTAGTAAAACAGCCCCCCCAAACCGGCCAACACCGATCCCGGCACCGCCATTCCCCGGTCGCCCACCAGCGACCCCAACAAGAACAGCCCCCCCAGCCCCACAAAAAACAGCGGCCAATGGCGCGCCAGGTCAAACCGCGCTGCCAGGTCAGGGAACACCTGCATGGCCAGGAAAACAGACCCCACCAGGATGAGAATCAGCCCACCAACAATCGATCCACGCTTCTGCATACCAATCCTCCTTCACCATTTCTGTCCCCGCCAACCGCGGCATGGACCCGGCCACGCCCAGCGCCTGACAAAACTGACCATCATGACCCAGGCCAACGCTTCAAGGTTTCGGGGACCTCATATTTGCTTTACGCGCAACCGCGCCAATAGTCGCGCAATTGGCGGCATGTGATACACTCTGCCCCGCTTAAACGACCCGTGGCTGGCTTCTGGTCACACAATCCACTGCATACAAGCATGAAACTCGCCGTCATTTCCGACATTCACGGTAATCTACCCGCCCTACAAACCGTCACCGCCCATCTCGACCGCTGGCAGCCCGATCAGGTCATCGTCAACGGCGACGTGGTCAACCGCGGCCCCTTGTCAGACGCCTGCTGGCAATTTGTGGAAGAGCGCCGCCAGGCCGATGGCTGGCTGGTGCTGCGCGGCAACCACGAGGAATTCGTCACCGCCTGGCAAACACGCCCCACCCCGGCCGGGGACCCCGAACCAGGCCTCTACCTCGACTCCTACTGGGTCTACCAGCAGCTCAACGGCAGCATCCCCCAGCTAACCGGCCTGCCCAACTGCCACACCATCCCCAGCCCCGACAGCCAGGAACTACGCCTCACCCACGCCTCCATGCGCCACAACCGCGACGGCATCCTGCAGCAAGCCCCCGCCGCCGAACTGCGCGCCCAGATCGCGCCCGCGCCCAGCGTCTTTGTCACCGCCCACACCCACCGCCCCTTCATCCGCACCATCGACCAGACCCAGGTCATCAACGTCGGTTCCGTCGGGGCACCCTTCGATGGCGACCTGCGCGCCAGCTACGCCCAGCTCACCTGGCAGCCCGGCCGGTGGCAGGCCAACATCATCCGCCTCCCCTACGACCGCGAACAAACCCGCCGCGATTTCTTCCAATCCGGCTACCTACACCACGCCGGCCCCCTGGTCCAAATCTTCTACCACGAATGGCACACCGCCACCCCCCGCATCTGGCTCTGGAGCCAACGCTACGAAGACGCCGTCCGCCGCGGCGACCTGACCCTCGAAGAATCCATCCAACGCTTCCTCGCCGAATAACCCCCCTGCCCTCCTTCACCGCCACACCCCGGCCGGGCGCAAACCGTGAACAATTCCTGAGTACTCTTCCGAGCAATCTCAGGCAGCCTATCCCCGGCCGGGTAAGCAAGCTATAATCCCCGCCATGGAGACAAAAGACAGCCCGCCCCCCCCCGCCATCACCCGGCCACGACGCGACACCCTACGCTTCCTCATTGGCCTGGCCCTGCTCATCCTGGCCGTCATCCTCCTCTCCCGATTCGCCCCCGCCGCCCTCAGCAGCCGCTTCCAAACCCTGGTCACCATCTTCCTGGGCATCCTCATCGAAGCCCTGCCCTTCCTGCTGGCCGGCTCCATCGTCTCCGGCTTCATCGAGATCTTCATCGACCGCGACACCCTGGCCCGTTTCGTGCCCCGCCGCGCCTTACCCGCCGCCTTTGCCGGGGCGCTGCTCGGCTTCGCCTTTCCCGTGTGCGAATGCGGTGTGGTCCCCGTCACCCGGCGGCTGTACAGCAAAGGCTTGCCCGTCTCCGTAGGCATCGCCTTCCTCCTCGCCGCCCCCGTCATCAACCCCATCGTCCTGCTCAGCACCTACGCCGCCTTCGGCTTCGGCCCGGTGCTCATCGGCCGCTTCCTCTTCAGCTTCCTCATCGCCTTCGTCACCGGCCTCATCTTCAGCACCGCCCGGCCGGAAGAAGTCCTCCTCCCCGCAACCATCCAAACCATCCACGCCCCGCCCCCCCCGCTGCTGCTCACCCCCGAACACCCCGCCCCCCGGCCATCGCTCGGCGCACGCCTGTGGGAAGTACTGGTCATCAGCGGCGACGATTTCATGGACATGGGGCGTTACCTGGTCATCGGCTCCTTCCTGGCCGCCGCCATGCAGACCCTGGTGCCCCAATCCGCCCTCCTCGCCCTGGGCAGCGGCCCCGTCATCTCCGTCCTGGTAATGATGCTCCTGGCCTTCGTCCTATCCGTCTGCTCCACCGTCGACGCCTTCCTGGCCCTCTCCTTCGCCAACACCTTCACCACCGGCTCCATCCTGGCCTTCCTCGTCTTCGGCCCCATGGTCGACATCAAAAGCTCGCTCATGTTCCTGGGCGTCTTTCGCCGCCGCACCGTCCTCTACCTCATCTTGCTGCCCTTCCTGCTCTCCTTGCTCATGGGCGTCTTTATCAACCTGAACATCGGCTGGTAGCCAGGCCGCCACCAACCATCACACAACCCGCAGCACGCTTATGTCCCCAACCACCGAACGCCTCCTAAAAGCCGCTATCCTCATCGCCCTGGGTGCCTATCTCTACACCCGGCTCACCACCGAGACCGTCCTGTTCTACATCAACGAGCGCTTCGTGATGCTGACCCTGTTGGCTGCTGTCGGCTTCTTGCTGGTGGGGGCCAGCCTGGTGCTGCGCCCCGGCCGGGATCACCACCACACCCACGAGCACGAGCACACCCACGAGCACGACCACAACCACAGCCACGTCACCTGGCTCGGCCTCCTCATCCTGGCCGTGCCCGTCATCGTCGGCATCCTCGTCCCCCCCCAGCCACTCGGCGCCAACGCCCTGGAAAACCGCGAAGTCAACGTCGGCAGCCTCAGCTCCATCGCCCCGCCACGCAGCAACGACACCCGCATGGGCATCGTCACCGGCGAAAAAAACATCCTCGACTGGCTCAGCGAATTCCACGACAATCCCGACCCGGCCGGGTTCACCAACCAGGCCGCCCACATCATCGGCTTCGTCTACCGCGACGACCGCTTCACCCCCGACACCTTCATGGTCAGCCGCTTCATCGTCAGTTGCTGCGTCGCCGATGCCGCCCCAGTCGGCCTCATCGTCCAGTGGCCCGACACCCCCACCCTGGCCGGCGACCAATGGGTCGAAGTCACCGGCCACTTCCAGCCGGGCAGCTTCGACGGCTTCACCCTGCCCGTCCTGGTCGCCGAGGAGATCAAACTAACCGAGCCACCCGCCCAACCCTACCTCTACCCCTAAACACCACTTTGTGAGCAGCCGAGCCAAACACAAGAAGAGCAACCAAACAGCCCATCGAAGACTGCGCCTGTCGAAGACTGCGCCTGTCGAAGACCGCGCCTGTCGAAGACCGGTTCCCTTCGACAAGCTCAGGGAACAGACCTGAGATAAAACCGGTACAGCCAGGTACCCAACCGCGACCGCCCCTCGAATTGTCCCAGGTGCTCAATGAGGCTTAGGAAGGTCTCCTGTACCACGCAGTCAGCCTCCACCTCGTCGCGCAGCAGGCCCACCGCTACCCGGTACACCCGGTCAGAATGCGCCTCAAACACCGCGGCAAAGGCCGCCTCATCCCCTCGGCGCAGCGCCTCTAGCAACTGTTCCTCATCCATCAAGCCAACCTCTCCTTAACGCTCAGGCCCAAAAGCCCCATCTGCCGCCGCACAATCTTACCAGCCACCGCTGCGCTGACTAGCCGCCCCCAGCTGCTGCCCATCCTCACCTCCTCACCTCCTCACCCCGCGGCGCGCCCGCTAATCCAGGGGCACCGGCTCGCCCAAAATCGTGGCCGGTTCGCGGCGCAGCACATCCACCAGCGCCTGCAGCCGGGCCAAAAACTCGCGGTTCTCCGACCAGGCCATCGACGCCGCACTGTAGGTGCGCCGGTCGGCGGTCACCCCCACCACCGCCAACCCCAGGCTGTCACAGGTGAAGAGCGCTCGCGGCAGGTGAAAAGCCTGGGTCACCAGGATAGCCCGCTCCACGCCAAAGATGTGCTGCGCCCGGTAGCACGTATCGTAGGTGCGCAGCCCGGCCGCGTCCAGCTCAATCACCCCGGCCGGGACACCCCGCGCCACGGCATAATCACGCATCCGGCCGGGTTCGTCATAATACGGGTCACGATTGTCACCGCTGAACAGCAGCCGCGCCACCTTACCCGCCTGGTACAACTCAATGGCCGTGTCCACCCGGTCTTGCAGCATCGGGCTAAGCCGGCCATTGCGATAGACCGCCGCGCCAAAGACAATGGCCACCCGCTCGGCCGGCACCTCGTCGGCGGCGTAGATAGCCGCGGCATAGCGCCGTTCCAGCCAGCCATTCCAGGCAAACGGGAAGAGAGCCAGCCCCAGCAAAAGCAAAAAGGGGAGCAGGCAGCCCAGGTAAAAGCGTTTCCTGCGCTTGCCGGCGGCCACCGCGCCCCGGCCGGGATCAGCATCGGGCAGGGCGATTTCCTGGGGCGGCAGTGGCCGGGTGGGGGTCGTTGAGATCATGGGCATGAATCGTTCTTGTTCCTATGTGCGCTGCTAATTGCTGGCCATTATATACAGCCCGGCCGGGGCTGTATACCCCTGGCCCGCCTATTCATCTGCCCCTAAGCGAGTGTCCAAAAGCAACTTCCCTTTTTTGCTTGTAGTAACCGCTTTAGCGGTCTGGGCGGCTGAAGCCGCCACTACAAACTAATTTCTGGACGCTCACCAAGCTGCCCGCGCCGCGTTAGCCCTGGCTTAACAGCCACCGCAGCCGCTTGACAGCGCCCCCGGCCGGGTTAAGATACCCTCCAATCTGCGGACGAAAAACAACGCCATGTCTCCAACCGCCAGCACAGCCGCCCAACCACGCCTCAGCCGCTTCGACCGGACGGTATTCCTGTTCCTGGCCGGCGTGCTGCTGCTCACGCTGGTCATCATCTGGCGCGGCGACCGGGTGGGCATCGGCGTCAGCCACATCAGCCCGGCCGGGGACAGCCGGGATGCCTCCACCCAGACCGACGTGCGCCTGACCTTTGCCCAAGAGATTGCCAACCGGGACGCGCTGCAGTTCCAGTTCACGCCCCCGGTCAGCGGCACAGTGCGCTGGGAAGGACGCACGGCCATCTTCACCCCCGACCGGCCCCTCATGGCCGACACAGGCTACCAGGTGACCGTCCCGGCCGGGTTGGTCAGCCGGCAAGGGCGCGAGCTGCTGGCCCCGGTGAGCTGGCAGTTCCACACCCGCCAGCCGCGCCTGCTCTATATCGCCTGGGACGCGCAAGACAACAGCCAGGTCTACCTGGTAGACCCGGCCGGGGGCGACGCCCGGCAGCTCACCCAATCGCCCCACGGCGTCGTCGATTACGCCGCCTCACCGGACAGCCGCTGGCTCATCTACAGCGCCCTGCGCGAGGATGGTGGCAGCGATCTCTACCAACTGCCGCTGGCGGACCAGGGGCAGGCCACCCTGCTGCTAGCCTGTCCCGAAGCAGCCTGCACCGGCCCCGTCTGGTCGCCGGATGGCCGCCGCCTGGTGTATGAACGGCGCAGCATGCCCCAGGCCGGCGCGCCGCCCGGCCCACCCCGCCTCTGGTGGCTGGACGCAAACAGCGGCCAGACCGTCCCCATTTTTGAGGATAGCCAATGGCTGGGCCTGGGGGCGCGTTTCTCGCCCGATGGCCAGTGGATCAGCTACATCTCGCCGCTGTCGCAGGAGATTCACGCCTACAATCTGCAGAACGGGCAGACAGTGCTCATTCCCAGCCAGACCGGGGAGACGGCCAGTTGGAACCCGGCCGGGGACCGGCTCGTCGTCACCGAAATCCAGTTCCAGGGGGAGCAGTTTGCCGTGCACCTGTTCAGCGTGGACCTGGCCACCGGCGAGCTAACCGACCTGAGCAACGAAATCGCCGTCAACGATGGCTCACCCGTCTACTCGCCCGATGGACAGTGGATTCTGTTCGGGCGCAAGGTGTCGCGGGCTCCTATGGGCAAACAGTTGTGGCTGATGCGGCCGGACGGCAGCGAAGCCACACAGCTCACCACCGACCCAGAAATCCACTACGGCCTGCCCCAATGGTCGCCCGATGGCCGCCAGATCGTCGTCCAGCGCTACCCCATCACCGAACCCGGCGCGGACCCCGCCATCTGGATTATCGACGTGGCCACCCTGGCCCAAACCGAAATCGCAGCCCCCGGCATCCAGCCCGCCTGGCTGCCATAACAACGCTATGACCGAAATCAGCAGCCTGACCAACCCCGGCGTCAAATACGTGCGCCGCCTGCAGGCCGAACGCCGCTTTCGCGAGCGGGAGCGGGCGTTTGTGGTGGAGGGCACGCGCTGGTTGGCGGAAGTGGTGCGGTTGGCGCTGCCCCCCGGCCGGGTGTACTACACCGCCACCTGGGCCGCCCGGCCGGAGCAGGCAGCCCTGCTGGCCCAACTGCCAGAGCCAGCCCAGCCGGTAAGCGACGCGGTGATGGCCGCCATGAGCGACACCCAAAGCCCGGCCGGGGTGCTGGCTGTGCTGCCCATGCCGGTACATACCCGGCCGGAGAAGGTCGATTTCCTGCTCATCCTGGACGAGATTCGCATCCCCGGCAATCTGGGCACCATGCTGCGCACCGCCGCCGCCGCCGGCGTAGACGCCGTCCTGCTCTCACCCGGCTGCGTGGATGCCTACAATCCCAAAGTGGTGCGGGGGGGAATGGGGGCCCATTTGCGGCTGCCGGTGGTGGCCGCAAGCTGGCCAGAAATCCGGCAGTGGGTGGCCGGGCTGCACGTCTGGCTGGCCGCGGCCGGCGGCGCCACGGCCTATACCGCCGTCGCCTGGGCCGAACCCTCGGCCCTGATCATTGGCAGCGAGGCGGTGGGGGCGGGCAGCGAGGCCCAGGCATTGGCTCCCGGCCGGGTGGCCATCCCCATGCATGCCGCCACCGAATCACTCAACGCCGCCGTCGCCGCCGGCATTCTCCTGTTCGAGGCCGTCCGGCAGCGGGCGCAGCGGCCCGCCCCCTAAGCCAGGCGCAGCTCCACCCGCAGCGAACCGGGTGTATCCTCGTCCGCCGCTTCCATAAACTCAAAACGGCGCTGGCACTCCTTGCAGCAGCCGCCATAGTAGTACAGGTCCACGTCCAGCTTGCCCCCATAAGACGACTGCAACAGATGGCGCGTCTGAAAATCCCAGGTGAGGTCCAACCATTTGCCGTTGCTCTGGTCAACAGCCTGCTGCAAATTGTCCAACCCATGCAGAGCGCGGTAGCCGGCCAGGAAGAAGCTGCAGCGACCGCAAGCCACAAAGGTCGCCAGCACCTTCTCCAGCGTCACCGGGGCGCTATTCTTCTTGCTGCGCGCGGCCGGCGGGCGCGCCGGCTTCTGGCCCGGCTCACGGCGGCGCGACCCCCTGCCCGACGACCGGGTGCGCGGCGAACGGGCCGTGCTGGCCTGGTCCGGGCTGTCGTTGTTGCTGCTCGTCTCGCCAACTGCGGGCATATTGCCCTGTTCAGCAGCGATCTCGCCGGCATCAGCCGGCCTCTCGTCGGTCACCATCGTAGCATTGCTCCTGTGTAAATCGTGGCAAAGTTGGTTGAGCTTGTCGAAACCAACGGCCTTCGACAAGCTCAGGCCGCGCGCCACTTTCATTCATGCTGGTCTACCCCGTTCATGGGGAACTCCTGCCAGGCAGTTAAGTCAGGGTCTCTGGGATTTCAGGCGGAGTAAAGGCTTTAGCCGGAACCATTCCGACTGAAGTCTCCACTCCGCCCCACATTTCTAGCAGATTGGTCCAATCTCCAAGATTGGACCAATCCGGAGAAATCTAAAAAAGGGCCAACGGGCTGATTGTAACGTTGGCGCACGGCAAGTCAAATGAACGAGTTAGAGGGCAGCAGTTCCAATTATGGCCTTCTGGCGCTGACCCGCGCGAGGGCGCTTCGCGCCTGGCGACGCCCCTGATTTGGAACTGCTGGTTAGAGGGCCATGGATTGTAAAGGTGAAAAGGTGATATAGTTGGGGCATGGAAATTCGTTCGATTACCCTGTTTTGCGAGCCTGATTTTGCCCTGGCAGACGCGGCCCGTTTTTTTGCGGCCACGGCCGGGCGCTTTGCCCCAGCGGTGCAGACGCGGCGCGTGGCCTTCACCCCATTCCCAGGCTGGTGGCCTGCGGCGTCCGACCCCGGCCGGGTTGCGGAAACGCTGGTCGCCCAATGGCAGGCGGCCGGGGCCGACTACCTGAGCCTGGGGCCGGTGCAACTGCGTCACGACGCCGGCTGGCTGGCCCGGCTGCCCGACCTGTTGGGGGTGGGCGGGGCCTTGTTCGCCAGCGCCGAAGTCGCCGACACCGGCGGCCAGATTGACCTGGGGCGCTGCGCCGCCGTGGCCCATCTGGTGCAGCAGGCCAGCCGCCTGCGGCCCGACGGCTTTGGCAACCTCTACCTGGCCGCGCTGGCCCACTGCCCGGCCGGGTCGCCCTTCTTCCCGGTGGCCTATCACGGTGGTGGCCCGGCCGGGTTTGCCCTGGCCGTAGAAGCCGCCGACATCGCCCTGGCGGCCATTCAGGCGGCGGCCACCCTGGCCGAAGCACGGCATAACCTGGTGAGCGCCATTGAACAGGCCGCGGCCGGGTTGGCGGCCGCGGCCGGCGACCTGGCCCAGGCGCAGGGCGTGCGCTTCAGCGGCATCGACTTCTCGCTGGCCCCCTTCCCCAGCAGCGACAAGAGCCTGGCCAGTGCGCTGGAGGCATTGGGCCTGCCCCATCTGGGCGCGCCGGGCAGCCTCTTTGCCGCCGCCTTCATCACCGAAGCCATCGGCCGGGCCAGTTTTCCGCGCTGCGGCTTCTCCGGGCTGATGCTGCCGGTGCTGGAGGACAACGTGCTGGCGGCGCGCGCCGCTGCCGGCCAGGTTGGCCTGACCGATTTGCTCAGTTATGCAGCGGTGTGCGGCGTGGGGCTGGACACGGTGCCCCTGCCCGGTGACGTGAGCGAGGCCAGCCTGACCGGCATTTTGCTGGACGTGGCTGCGCTGGCCACGCGCCTGAAGAAGCCGCTGACCGCCCGCCTGATGCCGCTGCCGGGGCTGAGCGCCGGCGACCCGGTGACGTTCGACTTCCCCTATTTCGCCGACAGCCGGGTGATGCCTGTGCCCGGCCGGGGGGTGGCCCATTTGTTAGCGCAGCCGGCGCAGCTGTCACTACGCAGCCGCGCGGCCGGCCACGAATAGCCCAAACATGATGGAGCGCACACCAATGCCAGAAACACGTTCACTACGGGAGCTGCTGCACACCTGGCACCAGGCGGTGGCCGGGACAACGCTGCCCCAGCCGCCGGCCTATGATGGGCCAGATGTGGCCCTGACGGGCCTGGTGGAACACACCGGGGCGGTCCGGCCGGGGGCTTGTTTTGTTGCCCGCGTCCGTACCGGCAGCGATGGCCATCCCTACATCCCCCAGGCCCTCGCCGGTGGGGCCAGCCTGATCCTGGGCCAGCACCCGGCCGGGGCGCTGGGCTTCACCCTGCCGCCTACCGTCCCTTACCTGCAAGTGGCTGATACCGCGCTGGCCTCGGCCTGGCTGGCAGCGGCGTGGGAGGGGTTCCCCGGCCGGGAGTTGGTGATGATTGGCGTTACCGGCACCGATGGCAAGACCACCACGGCCAATTTGCTGCACGCGGTGCTGCACGCGGCCGGGTACAAGGTGGGGTTAGTTAGCACGCTGCGGGCGATTATCGGCGGGCAGGCGGAGCCGCTGGCGCTGCACGTCACCACGCCGGAAGCGCCGGTGGTGCAGCGCTATTTGCGGCGCATGGTTGAAGCCGGGCTAACCCACTGCATCCTGGAAACGACCTCGCACAGCCTGGCCCAGCACCGCGTGGCGGCCATCGACTTCGATGTGGCCGTGGTTACCAACATCACGCACGAGCATCTGGATTATCATGGGGATTATGCCGGCTACCTGGCGGCCAAGATGCGCCTCTTCCAGGCCCTGAACGCCGGCGAATGGCCGCAGCCCTCGCCCAATGCCGACAAGCGGCAGGTGGTCAAGACAGCGGTCCTGAACCGGGATGATGGCTCATACGAGGCGCTGGCCGGGCTGCCGGCGGCCCGCCGCCTGACCTACAGCCTGCGCCAACCGGCCGACGTGTGGGCGGATGGGCTGGCATTTGCCGCGGATGCCACCCGCTTCGCCCTGCACCTGGGGACCGACCAGGCCGCCCCGGTGGTTTCGCCGCTGGTGGGGGATTTTAATGTGTACAATATGCTGGCCGCGGCCGGGGCCGCGTTGGCGTTGGGGGTGGATGTGGCCACGGTGGCCGCCGGGTTGGCGCAGGTGCAGTCGCTAACCGGCCGGATGCAGCGCATTGACGCCGGGCAACCGTTTATGGTGGTGGTGGATTTTGCCCACACGCCCAACGCCCTGGCCAAGGCGATTGAGGCGGCGCGGCGGATGACGCCCGGCCGGGTGATCACCGTGTTTGGCAGTGCCGGCAAGCGGGACGTGGCCAAGCGCTATCTGATGGCCGAGGCGGCAGCGCAGGCGGCCGACCTGACCATCCTGACCGCCGAAGACCCGCGCACAGAGTCGCTGGACGAGATTTTGGCGATGATGGCGGAGGGGTGTGTAAGGCAGGGGGGGGTGGAAGGGGAGAGTTTCTGGCGGGTGCCGGACCGCGGCCGGGCAATTTACCAGGCGTGTGAACTGGCCCGGCCGGGGGACCTGGTGCTGGTCTGCGGCAAAGGGCACGAGCAGTCGATGTGCTTTGGCACTATCGAATACCCGTGGGACGACGTGCAGGCGACCACGGCCGCCCTGCAAGCGCTGCTGGCCGGCCAGCCCATGCCCGACCTGGGCCTGCCCACGTTCCGTCATGCGTCATGAGGTCATGACGCATCAGGCTGTTTGCTCCCCCCCTCCCGGCTACAGGCGCACGACGCGGGCCGGGGATTGCCCCTTGATCGCGTTGCGCGAGTCGACAATGAGCCGGGCGTGTTGGGTGATGAAGGCCCAATCATAGCTGGCATGGTTGGTGACAATGACCACGCAGTCCGCCTGCTGCAAGGCCTGGGCGGTCAGCTCGATGGTGTGGAATGAGGTGTTGGCGGCCACAAAGTCGGCCACGTAGGGGTCGTGGTAGCTGACAACTGCGCCACGCTCCTCCAGCAGGTCGATGACGTCGATGGCCGGGCTTTCGCGCACGTCGCCGATGTTCGGTTTGTAGGCCACGCCCAGAACCAGGATGCTGCTGCCTTTCATGGCTTTGTATTCATCGTTGAGGGCCAGGGCTACTTTCTCCACCACGTAATCAGGCATGTGGCTGTTCACGTCGTGGGCCAGCTCAATGAAGCGGGCGGTGTAGTTGAGCGTGCGCAGCTTCCAGCTCAGGTAGTGGGGGTCGACGGGGATGCAGTGGCCGCCCAGGCCGGGGCCGGGGTAGAAAGGCATGAAACCGTAGGGCTTGGTGGCGGCCGCGCCGACGACTTCCCACACGTCCAGGCCCAGCTTGTCGCACATGAGGGCGATCTCGTTGACCAGGCCGATGTTCACGGCGCGGAAGGTGTTTTCCAGCAGTTTCACCATTTCGGCGGTGGCAGTGCTGGAGACGGGCACCGGCTGGTGAACGACGGTGCCGTACAGGGCCAGGGCGACTTCCAGGCAGTCGGGGGTGACGCCGCCGATGACTTTGGGGGTGTTGAACATGTTGTAATCGACCCGGCCGGGGTCGATACGCTCCGGTGAAAAGGCCAGGAAGAAATCGCGCCCCACCTGGTCCCCATTGTGGGCCAGCCGCGGCAAGATCACCTCTTCCGTCGTGCCGGGATAGGTGGTACTCTCCAGCACGACCAGCTTACCCGTCGCGCCATAATGCGCAATCTGGTCGGTGGCGCTAATGATAAAGGAGATGTCGGGGTCCTTCGTCTCGCCCAGGGGCGTGGGCAGGCAAATGGCAATCGCGTCCACCTGGGTCAGGTCGGCAAAATCGGTGCTGGCCCGGAAGTGGCCGTCTTGGATCAGGGGCACCAGCACACTGTCCGGCACGTCCTCAACGTAGCTCTGGCTGGCGTTTAGCATGCTCACTTTCCGCTCATCGACGTCGATGCCCACCACCCGGATGCCGGCCTGGGCGAAGGACACAGACAGGGGCAGACCCACATAGCCCAGCCCAATAACACCCAGGACTGCTTCGCGGTTGGCGACTCTGGTTAAGATTTCTGTTTTTGCGTTCATCATTACCTGTCCATTTACCTCTTGGCTTCACGAATGAGAAGTGATTGATAATACTGTTCCACCTCATCAGCCATGCGCTGTGGGGTGAAGTATTGCTCCAGCCGCTGGCGTCCATACGCCCCCATGGTCTGGCGCAGGTGGGGGTCATTGAGCAGCGTCACGATGTTGGCGGCCATCTGCTCGATGTCCCGGTATGGGGCCAGCAGGCCCGCTTTGCCATGCTCAACGACCTCCGGCACGCCGCCGCTGTTCACGGCGATGACTGGCTTCCTGAGGGCCATCGCCTCCAGATAGACCACGCCAAATGGCTCCTCATAGGAGGGCATGGCGAAGATGTCGGCCGCAGCCATGACCTGGGCCACATCCCGGCGGAAACCGGTGAAGATGACGTTCTCCGTGAGACCCAGCGCCTGGGTCATCTCCTGCAATTGGGCAATGTAGCTGCCGCCGCCTGGCGTTGCGCGGGGGTCGTCCTCCCCGACGATGAGCAGTTTGAACACGGGGTTGGTCTTCTTGACCAGCGCCAGCGATTGCAGCAGCTCGGTGTGTCCTTTCCAGGGAAAGACACGGGAGACGATGGCCAGGGTAGGCACGTCGTCGGCAATGCCCAACTCCTGCCGCACCGCGCGGCCATCCAGGTTGGGGTCCCAGCCGGTGGCATCCAGGCTGTTCAGCACGTAATCCGTCTTGTCGGCCGCATAGCCAAAATCGACCGCCGAGCGGGCGACAAAATCGGAGACGCCCAGCAGCCCATCAGCATGCCGCATGGCCCACAGGGTGAGCGGGCTGATCCAATCCTCGATTTTGACGTGTAGATGGACAATGCAGCGCGCACCGCACAGGCGGGCCAGCAGCAGGCCATAGAAGGCGTCACGCGGCTTCTCGGTGCCGTGGATGATGTCGATCTGGTGTTGGCGGGCGTAGCGGACCAGGCCGCCCAGGCTGGCTAGCATTGGCGGCCCCTCGGTAACGGTTTGCTTGAGGATGGCGCCTTTGGAGCGTTCGTTGAGGGTGACGCCAAAGCGCACCGGCCGGAGCTGGAGGTCGGGGATGGTGGATAGGGCTTTGAGGGAAGCGGATGGCGCAGCGGGCGTTCCTGGGTTGCAGGCCACGTGTACGTTGAGGCGCTCACGGTTGAAGTAGCGCATGAGCAGGCCGTGGATCATCGAATCTGCGCCGTAATAGGTTTGGGATTGCATGAAGAGAACGTTGATTTTGCGCATAGGCCCTCCTGGGTGTGGCATGGGGCTGGTGGCTGGGAAGCCCCCCTCTATGTTGTTGTGGTTGTCCCCACTCCCTGGGGTCTGAAGCTCAATCAGGCCTGGTCTTCAGCCGTAGCGATGACGCGGGCGGGGATGCCAACGACGGTCGCCCCGGCCGGGACATCCTGAATCACCACCGCATTCGCCCCGATCCTGGCCCCATCGCCCACAACAATCCCACCCAGCACTCGCGCCCCGGCACCGATAAACACATCATCCCCAATTTCCGGGAAGGCCCATTCATTGCGCATACCCACAGTGACATTGTGGATCACGGTGCAGTTCCGGCCAATCCGTTTGGCCGACAGGACCGTTCCCTGGGGATGGGCAATGTAGAGACCCCCGCCGACGTCGGCCGTGGGGGTGATTTCCAGGCCATGGAAGTAGTAAAGGATCATCATCGTCATGGACGTGGCCAGCGGAATGTGCTTGCTAACGCACCACGAACCAAAACGCAGCCAGAGCATCGCCCGCAGCGGCTTATGCAGCCACAACAGCTTCAGCGTTCTGCCAAACGTCACCAGTGACGGATCGGCGACTTGCTGGGGGACAACCCATCTTTGAACATCTTGTTTGAAGCGATCCAGCATGCTTGGTTTTCCTAAGGGTTCACTTTCAGCAAGTCCCAATGATAACGGACGGTATCCGCCGGATGGTCGATCTGGGCCGAAGCCAGGTAGACGTACACGTCACCGTTGAGCAGACCATCGGGCAAGGGGGGCAAGCCAGTCTGCTCAAAATAGAGTTCATCGTTGGCGTACAGCCGGAGGCTGGTACGGGTGAGTTCCAGCCGGAATTTGTCGCGGCAGTTGATGTCCATAACGTCGACGGCACAGGAGCGCCAGTAGTTTTCCAGGCCGTTGCCGGGGAAGCCGCCGTAGCTGTTGGTGCCCACAACTTGCCAGAAGGACATCTCCCAGATGCGCGTGCTCTGCTCTGTGGGGCTGCCGTCATTGGCCTTAAGGGCGCAAATAGGCACGCGGCTGGATTGCAGCCGGCAGCCGAGGGTCCAGCCCTGGGGCAGCAAATCGAATGCGTAAAGGCCAAGGGGGGTCTGGACGGGGGCCGGATCGGTGGAGACGATGATCTCCGGCCACGCTTTTTCGTCATAGACTTCCATGCCGGCGGCAACTGTGGCCTCGACGACCAGCCGGTTGTTGACAAAATTGAAGGTCTGGTCCGGGCTGAGCATGGCGTAGCCCCGGCCGTACTGGTAGCCGCTGCCTTCTCTGGGGCGCGGGGCCAGATCAACCATCCAATGGTCGGCGTGGCGCCATTGGATGGTCCGCCAGGCACCGATATTGTTGAACAATCGGTAGTGTGTGTTTTGGAAGTTGGCCAGCGACAATCCGTGATTGAAGTCGTCGAACCAACTGTTTGGCCCAGGTTGGGCTGTGTCGGGGCCGTAGTTGTTGATGAGGCAGAAGACGGGTGGGGGCATGCCGGGCAGCGCCCCGGCCGGGATGTCCGTAGGCCAGCACTCATCATAAGTCATGAGGGGCAGATAGATGTGGTTCCCCGTTTGGGCCGAGAGGGTCGTTGCGCCGGCGTAGGCCAGCAAGAAGATGATTACCGTTACAAAGGTTAGCAAGAGTGTACGCCGCATGTTAATTCTCCAATACAGGTTCAGATTAACGTTACCAACATAAGAGGAAGTCCGCAACGCTTGCACAACGAACTAGGTGCATTGTCGCGGGATGAACCTGCGGCGCTATAGTACCAATCTCCTACGCACCTCTGGGCATTACCATCTGACCAGCAGGGCCCCTGCCTGCAAAGCGGTCTATTTCTCAAACAGCTCTAACGCAGCGCTAATCTGTATGCCGGCCAATTCTTGCGGAGGCACTTCCGAAGGGTTGGAAATGGCCACGCAGGGCAGCACCGGGCAAAGCTGCTTGCCAGGGTCACGGCAACTGCTCAGAGACCGGCCAGGTCATTACCACGTCAAACTGGCCCAAAGCGCCAGCCAGCGGCTGGCAGACGTCGCCGTGCACAAGCTGGGGCAGCCGCATTGGCGCCGCCAAGAATCAGCTTTCGACCAACTGTTTTCAGGAACCGGCCGGGGCCATTTTTGCGCAGCATGGGCCACTAGTCGCCAGGGTGGAACCCATCGGGTCATAGGCTACAATCTCCTGATAACCCTGGCCGGCACGCCGGCAGCGACACACCGGGGCGGTATATCGCGGTTCACCACACTGCCCGCCCCGATGACACTGCCCTGGCCAATGGTAACGCCACGCAGCACAATAACGCGCGCCCCCAGCCAGACGTTCTCCTCCAGCACAATGGGGGCTGAATCAGGCTTCTCCTGCCGCCGTTCAGGCTCCAGGCGGTGAAAGTCATTGTCCATCATGATCACGTGGGTCCCAATGGTGCAGTTTGGGCCAACGTGTATCAGTTGGTTCGCCCCCAAAGAGCAACCGTAATTGATATAGACACCCTCGTCAATGCGCAGGGTGCCCCCTTCAGACACAGCAAGTTCCAGGCGGGCCACCGTCGAGACCAGGCGAACGCGATTGCCCAGGATCAGCGTGCCCCGGTTGCTAACGACCGGCCGGCCCCACACGCGCACGCCCCGGCCGAGTTGACTGGCGCGGCGCAGGTACCAGTAGGCCCGCAAAACGGCCCATCCGTTATGCCAGTAATGTGCTGCTTTCGACATATCAACTCACCAGGGTCGCCCCAGCCCGGCCGGGTACCGCTCAGGCCGGTCGCTGATTGGCTCCGTAATTCTTATTCAGGAAACGCGCCGAAACCACAATCACCAAACGCCGCGGCAAACCGCCCAAATCCCAGAGCAGGCAGTGAACATGGCGCAGCCCAAACCGCGCAATGTAAGCGCGACAAATCGTGCGGTCGATGAGCGACACCTGCACCCCGTCCAGAGTCTGATTAAACTCCGACAGAATGCGCCAGTTGGGGTATTTGGGCCGGGACATGCCCTGCGTATCATACCAGGATGCGTAAGCTTCCGTGTCCAGGCCGCAGGGGACCTCGGCCTTGTAGATTTCATTCGACTGTGCCGCGTGGTGGCGTGACAAAAACAGGTGTTCCGAGATCTGCTGGAAACGGCCCAGCAGGCTGAGGCGGGCAATCAGAATCGTGTCCCCGTGGGTGTGGGGGAGGATCAGCTTCGTCTTCTTGAGAGCCGCGACGCGGATAAGCCCGAACACGTAGAAGCTGTTGTGCCAGCCCAGCAGGATTTCGTGAAAACGTGTGCGGGGCAGCGGATCATCGATCCTCAGGTCCAGCTCGCAGGTCGAGAAAGGCTGGTCATGCTCATCGATGTACCTGGCCCAGCAAAAACACAAGACCGTGGTCGGGTCATTGTCGAGCACAGGAACACAACGGCTGAGGAATTCCGGGGCCAGCATATCATCTGAAGCCAGCCATTGGAAGTAGTCGCCGTGGGCCAGTTCAAAAACACGATTGAAGTTTGGGGCCGCGCCCAGGTTTTGCTCGGTGCGGTAGTAGCGGATACGCGGATCCCGGCCGGCGTAGGCCCGGCAAATCTCCTGGGTTGCGTCCGTGGAGGCGTTGTCGGAGATAATCAGCTCGAAGTCGGGAAAAGATTGCCCCAACACAGACTCAATGGCCCTGGCAACATACTTCTCGCCGTTGTAGACAGGCAAACCAATACTAACTTTTGGTTTATTCACGCTCCCTCCCTCCCCAAAGCTGCGACACCATCATAGACATATCCCTATTTGGAAGCAGCCGCTTGCGGCGCTTTTCGCCCCGCGGCTGAGATTCAGGCCGTCTGAGTCGCGGTACTCAGCGGCTGCAGCAGTTGGCCATCCGCACGGTAGTGCTGCAAACAATGGGCATAAGCCCTGGAGAATATGCGCCAGCCGATGGCCCCGGCAACGATGCGATGCGGCCGGAAGGGGCGAACCCACCTGGCCAACCGGTCATGCCTGGCGCCGGCAAACCACTCTTCGCCCCGGCGGTCACCCAGCAGCGTGAGCTTGGCGGCTAACCCGCCGTTGGCGTAGGCGTAGTTGCGCGAGTGCTTCCAGAGCTGGCGATTGTAACGATAGCCATAGGTGTGGTACACAATTGCCCTGGGCGTGGTCGCCATGCGAATATCCAGCGCTTCAGCGCGAAGCAAATAGTCGGTATCATCCGCGGCCGGGAATTCGGTGCCCGGCCCAAGGTATTCATCCCAAGGACCGATGGCTTCTGCGGCAGCACGCGTGATGGCCACGTTGCAGCTAATCCATTCCCAGCCTGGCGGCGGCGTGTAACCCATTGCTGGCGGATCGTAGACGGTCTCGGCCGGGGAGACGGCCGGGCACCGACCAATGCCACGGCCGGTCTTGGGCGGGGCAATCACCGCCCCGCCAACCAGGCCAAGACCCGGGTCCTGCTCAAAGCAGGCCATCAGGACGGCCAGCCATGATTCATGCGCCTCGCAATCGTCATCAATGAAGGCGAACACGTCGCCGGTGGCGGCGGCCATCGCCTTGTTGCGCGCTCTGGTGGCCCCCCGTTCAGGGGTATGCACGTAACGCACCCGCTCGTCGCTGGTCGCCCCCGTCACCGCTTCTTGTGTGGCCTGGGTCCGCGGGTGTGCCGGATCGCCCTGGCCAACGGCAATTAGCTCCCAGTCGGGCCAGCTTTGCTTCAGGATGGATTGGATAGTTAGCGCGACCGTATCCGGCCGGGACGTTGGCACACAAACCGAAACCTTCATCATTTCCCCCTCAAGAACACCTGCTCATCGTCATCACTCATTTGGCGGCCAATCGTATCGAGAACAGATCCGGCATGGCCAGCGCCAGTGGCCGTTACCGGCGCTTACCGGCAAAGAACTGGGCACGACCACCCAGCTCATCAGCAGCCCCTTGATAGTAGTACAGGTTAAACAGCGTGCTGCACGCCAGCCTGACCAGCATCTCCTGGCGAAAGCGCTGGCCCAGCAGCGCCAACTGCTTGCCCAGGTCTGTGACCAACGTTACCAGCCGCTTGTGGTCCAGGCAAGCCCACACCGCAAAGCGCGTAATGGGGTGGCGCGCCTCATACTCACGATACATCACCGGTCCCAGCCATTCCTGGCTCTTCTGCTGGTAAAAATAGACATCATTCCGGCCGTAGCTGTAGGCGATGTTGAGCCAGGAAGAGAAGGTGCGCTGCTCGTAATGAAACGCTTCGGCCTGGGGGCAAAAAAGAAAGCGCACGCCGCCATCAGCCATACGGTAAGCCAGTTCCACGTCCTCGGCCCGCTGCAGCGTGGGGTCAAACCCGCCATGTTCCAAAAAGAGGCTGCGCGCCAGCGAGGCGTTGCCCGTATAGAACTGCCGCGCGGTTGGGGCCCATTCGCCGGCCGTCATCGACTGGTACTGCTCCGCCAGCCGCCCTTGCATCCAGTGGGACCAGGGCGAGAGCGGAAAATCGGGGGGGACCAGCATTGGCCCAATCACCACCACCCGTTCATCCGGGTGCTGGCGATGTTCCCACAAATGCTGCCGGACCAGGTGTGGCGCGGGAACCACGTCGTCATCCAGGAAGAGGATGATCTCGCCACGTGCCTCCTGGACGCCGCGATTGCGCGCCCCGGCCGGGCCGGCATTCTGCTGGTAGATCGGCCGGAGGCAAAGGCCATTGTTGTACTGTGCCAGGAAGTCGTTGGTGCCGTCCGTCGCGCCGTCGGAGACCACAATCAGTTCAAAAGCGTCGTTGAGGCCAGTCTGTTGTTCCAGGGCAGCAATAACCCGCTGCAAGATGGGCAGGCGGTTGTAGGTGGGCATGACGATGCTGACCGGCAGGGTATCGTTCGTCATGACTGCGCTTGATCGAGCAGGCGAATGACCCCGGCCGGGACGCCGCCAACCAGCGTATCCGGAGGCACATCTTCAGCCACCACCGCGCCGGCCGCGACAATCGCCCCGCGGCCCACGGTAACGCCCGGGAGAATGATACTGCGCGCGCCCAGCCAGACACCCGCTTCAATGCGCACCGGCCGGGGCGGCAAACCCGTCTCCGCCGTCCACGTCAGCAGCATCACCTGCTGCCCCAGGGAAACATAGTCGCCAACGACAATCTCGGCGTGCAAATCAAAAAAACAGCCGGCGTTGAAGAAGCAAGACTGCCCAATCGACAGGCGGCCATAGATATCGCCAGGGCCAGCAATGGCCGGCAGACCGGCCAGCAGCGTCCCGTGGCCAACCTGGAACCCAACGCGCTTCAGCACCACAGCCCGCAGGCGGCTGCCCACGTCAATCGGCAAGAAGGCCAGCAGCAGCCGGGCCAGCAGCAGTCGTCCATGCAAGCCGCTGCTTGCCGGGCGGTCCAGTTCAAGACGGTCCCTATCCAGGGTAGGCACACGCGTCACGTCCATCTGGTCCATCAATTTCGGGATACGGATTAACCCAGCCGGCCGTGCGCAAACACCCGGACGCGGCGTGTAATCCGTTGAAACTGATCCTTAAACATCAGCTTGTCTTCATCCGAGACCACCCGCAGCAGCAGGATTAGCCCGGTGTAAGTGACAGCCCCGGCGACAATGGGAAGGGCGATGAAGCTGCCACGCAAAGCCCAGACCACGGCGGTCATCACCAGCCCCGCCCCAATAACCCGGACCGCTACCCAACCGTTCTTGCGCGTTAGCGACCCGGCCGGGAGATAACGCAGGCCAAAGAGCATCATTCCCACCTCCGTCACCACAAAAGACAGCGCGCCGCCAATCGCCCCATTACCAAATCGGTTGTGCATCCAGGGAATAAAGATCAAGTCCAGCGGGATAGTCAGCAGCGTAGCCACCCCCATCACCACCGTCCACACATTCTGCCGGTCCACCGCAATGAGAAAGCGCCCCAGAAGAATATTCTGATAGGTGAAGATAAGCACAATGCCCAAAACAGCCAGCACCGGCCCGCTGGGCGCAAAATCGGCCCCATACAGCAGCACCACCAGCCCGTTGGCAATGCCCATCGTCCCCAGGCCAATTGGCACCCCCAAGATCAGCAGCAGGTCAAAACTGCGGCGCATCAGCTTGCGCAGCTCTTGCGGGGATTCAACATTCAGCCGCGAAAGCGCCGGAAAAACTGCGGTAATAAAAACAACCGGCACAAACATCATCGTGCCAAAGAGCCGGTCAGCCGCGCTGTACCAGCCCAGCGTCGTCTCATCCACCACCAGCGAGATAATGATGGCGTCCAGGTTCATATAGGCCACACTGAACAGCGTCACCAGCAAATAGGGCGCGCTGACCCGCAGCATCTGCCAGGCCAGGTCACGCTGAAAAGTGAAGCGCAGCGGCTGCAAACGCCCCATATAAACCAACTGGATCACCACGCTCACCGCCGAGGAGGCAGCATACACCGCCGCCGCCGCCAAAACGCCATACCCCATCAAGAGCACGGCAATGGTGACAACCGTGGCAAAAAGGCGCGAAAGGACGTTGGCAAAGGCCACGTACTCCATGCGCTCCAGCCCCACCAGGGCCGAGGTCGCCCCAGAAGAAAACTCAGCTACCAGCCGGCCAAACCCGTACAGGTAAATGACCCAGACCGTTAGCGTCGCATAGCCGGCGAGGTTGACATACAGGACAACCCCGGCGAAGCCCAGGACAAACAGCAGCGTCCGCAGCACCATCGAATTGCCCAGCAGTTCCCCGGTCTTCTCCGGAACGCGGGCAATCTCTTTGGTCAGGTAGATGTCCATGCCAAAGCCGATCAGGATGCCCACAATGGCCCACACCGAATCGGCCAGGTGCAGTTGCCCAACCCCCTCTGCCCCCAAAATGCGGGGCAAAAATATCATGAGAACAATCGCCATTCCCCAGGTCAGTATCTGGGACAGCATCAGGACGCTTGCGTTCTTGGCGACAGTTTTGCCAGTATTGGTCAAGGAGATACCCTTAATGCAGCATCCACGGCTTGCAGCTCATGCCACGGACCATGCGTTTAGTTGGATTCAGTGGCCAGGAAATGGCCAACGTGCCAGTCGATGTCCGCATACGATTCCGCCAGCGGGGTCACCTGGTAGCCGTGCTCGCCCAGAAATTCGGCGCAGAGGCGCGATTTTTGCTGGAAGGCGGCGGCATCGGCATCATCAATTTCGTAGATGATACCCGGCCGGTGCGTGCGAAACATCTCCGTCATGCCTTGCAGCACGGCTAACTCTGCTCCCTCAACGTCCACCTTCACCAACTTCGCCTGGGCAATGGTGCCACTGGCCAGTAGATCATCCAGCGAGACCAGCGTTACGGGTAGGCGTTCTTTCATGTCGGGCGGCGGCGTGCCCAGCGTAGCCAGGGCGGAACCGCCAGAGTAGTGGGCCACCATCAACTCCCCCTGCCCCGGCCGGGCCGCAACCGCCGCCTCAATCAAGGTCACATTCTCAAAAGCATTAAGCGCGATATTGTGGCGCAGCACCGCCACATTGTCCGGCAGCGGCTCAAACGCATAAACGCGCCCGGCCGGGCCCACCAGGCGCGCCGCCAGGATGGTGAAGAAGCCCACGTTGGCCCCCACATCATAAAAAACATCTCCCGGCCGGAGATGATCCACCAGCACCTGCTGCACCGGCAGCTCGTTGCTTCCCACCGCATAGGCAGGATTAGACCGGCCGGGGTTAAAAGCCAGCCCTTGCCCAATGCCCGTCGCCATGGTCATATCCTGCTCCCGTACCGTCTGGTGCATAAAGCGGCGCGTTAGCGGGAACGAGAGCAGCCAGCCCTTCCACCGGCCGGGGATAGACTTCTGAACTGCCGCAGCTAATCGGTTGGCCATGCTACCTCCGCACGTCCTTCAAACAAATCAAAACGAGAGCCTGTGTCATGGCCCCATTCCCAATTCGCCACCAGCCCCACGCGGTTGATCCGCAGCGGCGGGGTTTGCGGGTAGATATCGGTCAAGGCCCGGTACAACACCGGCTCATCGTTCACATAGGCCAGGTATTGTAGTCCGTCGAAGACAACGCGCAATCGGTAAGCCACGCCCCAGCGCACCCGCCGGCCCACATTCGTCCACACCGCATCAAAAATATCCTCGTAGCCATTGAGAAAAAAGAAGGAGGAGATAGAAGCCCCCTCGTAGACATCATCCAGCCAGGTGTTAATGATGATGTAATTCTGCGCATCCTGCCAGAAAATCAGGCCGCCGCGCCCCCGTTCGCCTTCACCCCGCGCCGATCCTGGCGGAAGCACGTCCACCGCAATATCGGCATACTGAGGCTGCGGCCAGGCGATGGTATACGCCGTGCGCTCGCTGAGCGGATTGGCCAGCGTGGCCTGCACCGCCAGGCTCCCCCCAGACACCCGGAACACGCCGCTGCCCAACGTCCGCTGCCACGGGCGCTCCCCCAGCGTGCTAAGGCGGCCCGCCAGGTCACCGTCCGGCCCGCCAAAATCATCGCGCACGATAACCGTCTCCCCACGCGGCAGCCAGGGGGCCGCAAAGGGCAGCTCCGCGGGAATGGGCACAGCGCGTGGATGCGCCTCGAACTGGTGCAGTGGGAGGGTGCTGGCGGCGTCTGGCCGGTAAATGCCCACGCCGCGGGCGTCACCTAGCCGCCGGTCGGTCAGCGTGCCAGCCAGAAGAGGCTGTCCGTCCAGGGTAACTTGCAATTGCACCCCATCGTCCAGGATTTGCAGGGCGTGGATTTGCCCCGGCCGGGACCCAGGCAGCGCCCCAGAAGCCACCAGCGCCGGCAGGCCGTCAACCACAACATGCAGATGGCCGCCATCTTCATCCAGGGTCAGCCGCCAGTAGTTCGCATCGTCCTGGTAGCGCCACACAAGACCCACCGTCAGGTCAGAAAACAGCCCATGCACCAGTCCAGACGGCGCGCCCGGCTCCAGAACAAGCAAACGCCCGGCATCGCGCGCCTGCCAGGCGCCGCCGATGGCCGCCTTCTGCCCGGCCGGGTCGTTCCCCCGGCCGGGGAAGCGGTCAGCAGCGTGGGCGGTGCCATACCAGGCCGCCAGCGCCCCCACCTGGGCCACGTGAGCGCTGTAGACCCGCGTATCCACCCGGAAGCCAATCTGCCCCATCACGCTTTGCTGCACACCGGCAAACAGGGGCGCATGCTCTCCAGTATGGTCAATGGCCAGCGGCCGCATCTGCGGAAAGCCGCTGAAACCGCGCGCGCCGGGCAGCGAGGCCGCGTAGTAGGCCGCGCCCTGTTCGCGCAGGACAACGACGTAGTAAACAGGGATATTCTGCACACCGCGGGCCACGACCGGCGCTTCTTGGCCGGTAGTGCACCACAGCTCGCCATTTTCCGGCCCGGCGGCGTGCATCACAAAGGCGTGGCCTGCCCCGGCCGGGTCGGGCGGCGCTTCCTGCAAAAACCAGCCCACCGCCAGGTTCTCGTCCAGCCCCTGGCCCTGGCCATCCCGGTGGTCGCGGTCAATCTGCACCCACCGCTGCAATTGGCGCCACTGGGTGCGCTTTTGCCCCCTGGTGGTCCAGTGGTAGAGGCGCAGGGGCAGCTTGTGGGAACCGCTGCCGCGCACCCAGCGCAGCACCCGGCGCGGCAGGCTCACCATAAGGTGCCCGGTCTGCGAGGTGTTGTGGCCGTTGAGAATGTGCACGCCAAAAGCCAGCCCGTTCTGGCGCGGGAACGGCCCATAAGCCAGGCCGGCCCGGCCCCAGCCCGGCCGCCGCAGCGGCTGGATACGCAGGGCCTGGTGGTCAATGCTGATCACCCCTTCCACGTCCACGCCACGGCGCAGCACGCCATCAGCCGGCCCCTGGCCAATAACCCGGCCGGGGGGTGTTTGCTCATCAAAACGGTCAGAAACGTTGTTCATCATTCAATCGTGTGTGATTCCGGTGCGTAACCCAGGCGCCAGGAACAAAACCTAGCGGCACGTTCCGGTGGCCGAATCGTTGCGCCAGAGAAACAGGCTGGCGCTGTCGTCCCAGGCAATACTCACCAGGTCAAGGTCGCCATCACCATCCAGGTCCACCGCCTGCGCCCCAAGGTGGCTTTCGCGCCCCTGGTCCACCGGCAGTCTGCTGAAGTTGCCCTGCCCATCATTGAGCCAGATGTCCAGGTTTTTGCTGCCGCGATGCTCGGCCAGCACCAGGTCGGGCACGCCGTCCTGGTTCATATCGGCCACATCCAGGCTGTTCGTCGTGCCCTGGGAGACGATGAGGAAACGGGGCCACTCCCCTCCCCCGGCCGGGTCAGCCGGCTGCTGCCACCAGAAGGTCTCCGCCTCGCTTTCTAGCCCATTTTCCTCGGTCACCACCACATCCAGGCGACCATCCTGGTCAAAGTCGGCCAGGCCGATGCGGTCCGGGTACAGTGCCTCCGGGAACTCCCCGATGACAAAAGCGGTCCATTCGCCGCTGCCGTCGCCAGGGTTGCGATACCACTCCACCCGCTTCGAGTCGCCGGTGGTGGCGGCGATGTCCGGCTGCCCGTCGCCATCCACGTCGCCCACCGCCAGCCCCTCGTCGGAGGGGTTGCTGTTGACATGCACCCGCGGCCAGTTTCCCCCGGCCGGGTCGTCAGGAATGCGAAAGTAGTAAATGCCGTTGCCGCTGGAGAAGATGAGTTCCGGCCGGGCATCGCCCTCAATCTGGGCGGCGCGGTAGCCCTGCGCTCCCAGCTCGTGGCTGGCCCGCTCCACGCTGCCGATCTTAACTGTCTGCCAGCTCTCCCCGGCCGGGTCCTGCGCCTCCAGCCAGTAAAAGGCCAGGTCCGTCTCGTCCGCCTGAGCCACCAGGTCCACAAACTCGTCGTGGTCCACGTCCAGGGCCAGGGCCACGTGCATCCCGGCCGGGAATTCATGCTGCACCCAGTCGCCAAGGAGGTCCCGGCCGGGATTCTGGTACCAAAAACGGCCGGAAGCAATATCCACCTGGCCATCGCCGTTAATGTCGGCAAAAGCCAGGCCAAACGTTTGGGCGTGCTGGTCAGTCACCTGCTTAAACGTCCAGCGGCTCAACGGGGCGGCCTGGTCCAGCAGGTTCTCCCACAACCGCAGCGGCGGGTTGCCCGTCCAGTTGGCGCCATAGATATCGTAATCGCAGTCGCTGCCGATATCGGCTACCACGCCATTGTGCAGGCCGCCCACATCCACCGGCTGCTTCACCCAGGTCAACCCCTGGCCGCCAATATTGAGCATCACCATGATCTCCTGCTCGGCCGAGGTGTGCATCTGCCCCACGACCACATCGGTATCGCCGTCCAGGTCCATGTCGGCCGCCTGCAAGGTGTGCGCCCGGTCCATGTTGCTGAGGATGGTGTGCTTGATCCAGGGGCCGGTCGGGTCGCCGTTTTCGGGCGTCCACCAGTTCACGTCGGCCCGCTCTTCAGAGCTGGAAAAAAGGACGTCCATCTGGCCGTCCAGGTTAATGTCGGCCACCAACGCTTTGAAATCGGGAGCGGCCGGGCCAATTTCATAGGCGGTCCAGGCTTCCACGCGGCGGGCATCGGCCCCGGCCGGGTCGCGCAGCCAGTGTCCCCGCAAAATCAGGTCGGTATAACCATCACCATCCACATCCCCGCTGGACATCCCTTCATGCCCCAGCACGTTGTCGGGCAAACCCGTGAAGTCAATGCGCGTCCACTGGTCGGGATTGGCCTGGAAGAAAATGGTGACCGTCGTATCGGTACGCGTGGCGATATCCAGCAATCCATCCCCGTCAAAGTCGGCCAGCTCCACATCTTTGCCCCAACTGCCCAGGCCGCCAACTTCGTGGCGCGCCCAGGGTTGGCCGTCGGTGGGGTCGCCCCCCGGCCGGGGATTCTCAAACCAGAGCAGATTGACACCCTGATCCCCATCCGGCACCACAATATCCAGGTCGCCATCCCCATCCACGTCACCCAGCGTCCCGTCCGTGGTGAACTCATTGGCAGCCACCGCAATCTGGAACCTGGCCCAATCCGGGTACCGGTACCAACTCAGCGGCTCCTGCGGCTTGCCACCAATAACCAGGTCGGGCAGGCCATCACCATCAATATCCCCCACCTGCTTGATGTCCCCGGCCGTCTCGTCAATCACTTGCCGGGCAAAGGGCACCAACGCCGGCTCCACGGCCCCCGGCCGGGACAACAACGCCTGCGGGCCAGCGATACCCAGCCAGGGCAAGAGGTACTGCACGGCAATCACCCCAACCACCGCCAGGCAAAGAAAAACCAGCACAAGCAGTACGCCAGCACCCATTAACTTACGATTTCGTGACATATTGTTCACCTAATGCCCCTGTGGCCGGTACTCGCAGCGATAGAAGAGCTCGTAATCCTGAAGCAGGCAATCGAGAAACTCCCCGTTCGCGACATCGTGCAGCGTCAGCCAGTTGGCATCAGGCAGAAATGGTGTCATTTGCGTGCGGTGCTCTTGCAAGGCGGCCAGCTTTTGTTCACGTACGCCGGCAACCGGTACCCCATAACGGAAGTTCCGGACCAGCCGCACGCCGGCCAACGCCTGAACAGTGTGCCTGAGCACCAACCAACTTTCTCTTTTGTCTGATTGCCGCAGTGAAACCCACGGCCAATGATGCCAATACCAGACCGGATACTCCAGCACAGTGCGCGCGGTCCCAACCTGGGCCAGCGCAGCGCGCCCAATTTCATGCGTAGCCTGGTGATCGGCGGTCGGCTCCGCCCGATACGGGAGATAGACTTCGGCGGGGTTATGCTTGCTCAGAAGAGCGGCCACCTGTTCCGTGGCCGCCGGGCAATGAGCGCCCAGGCTGCCATCCGGGTAATCCAGGAAGAAGACGCGCTCCTGGGCCACGCCCAGCACCTGGCAAGCGGCCACGGCTTCGGCCCTGCGCAGTCCGGCCAGCTCAGTCGCCGGCATAAGGTGGCCATGGGATTGGCGGCCATCCGTCATGAAGACGACCCACACGTCGGCCCCGGCCGCGCGCTTGCGCAGGATTGTCCCCCCACAACCCAGGGTTTCGTCATCCTGGTGGGGTGCAATGATCAGGGCGGAGCGGCGCAGGTCGGCGTCGGTGGCTGTATGGCGGTCGGCGGTCAATAACCGGGTATAGCGGCGTACCAGCCGGCCGCGCAGCGAGTTGTCAGGCTTGCGCATCGGGCAGCACCGTGGCGTAGCAGTCCAGCACCTTCTGGGCCACCCCGGCCCAGGAAAAGCGCCGCAGAATCTGCTCCCGGCCGGTGTCCCCCATCCGTTGGCGCAGCGCTTCATCCCGCAGCAGGCCAGAGATCGTGTCCGCCAGCCCGGCCACATCCGCGCGGTCAACAAAGTAGCCCGTCACCCCATCCTCCAGGATATTGACCATCCCCCCCACGCGGGTGGCAATCACCGGCACATTGCTGGCCAGCGCCTCCACCAGGCTCATGCCAAACGACTCGCTGTAGGAGGGGTTGACCAGGATAGAAGCGCGTTGGTAATGCTGCACGACATCTTTCTGCGGCAGCCCGCCATGAAAGTGGACCCGGTCAACCAGTTCCGGGGGCACCAGCCGCCGCAAATAGGCACCATATTCCTCGTCGTAGAGGCTGCTCAGGCCGGCCACGTAAGGGTCATCGCTCACCCCCACGATGAACTCCAGGGGCAAAACGCTGATGGGGCCAACGATGTCCAGGTGGGCGTCTGGAAACTGGCTGGCTACCAATGGGAACGCGGCCACCAGATCGTGTACCCCCTTTTCCGGGGAGACGCGGCCCACAAATAGGAGTCGCTGTTCCCGGCCGGGGGCGTCCCCTACGCCATCCTCACGATAAAACAGATCCGGATCCACCCCGTTATAGACCGTGTGGCAGCGCGCCGCCATCTCCGGGAAAGTCTGCTGCGCCAACTGCGTAATATAATCGCTGGAGCCAAACACCAGGTCCGCCTGCGCCATGCGCTGCCCCATCACCTGGCGATCTAGCTGGTTCAGCCACTCACAGTTCATATGCAGCGCGATTTTTGCCTGCGGGCAAATCGCCCGCACCACCGGCACAAACTGCGTGAAATTGTGAATGTGTACCATATCCACTCGCTTGCGGCGCGCCTGCCAGGCCACCTGGGCAATGTAATCCAGGTAATAGAGCCGCGAGGCGTAGATCGGCAATCTCTCCTTCTGCATCCTGTTGTAGGGGCCTTCCAGGCGGTCAATCAAGGCCCGGTTGGGCACAACAGGCGGCATGAACGAGTAGGTCACGCCAGGCTGCCCATCCCAGGCGCGCTGCGCGGCATTGCGCTTGCCAAACACGTGAACATCCCACGTCTGTGCCAGAAAAGGGGCAGCATTGTAGCTCCACAAGCCAATGGAATTCTGGTGCGGCGGAATCAGCATATCCATCGGCTGGTTTACGATAGCGACTTTCATCATAGAAATCTGCTCAACATCTAGGGGAGGGGTGAGACGCTAAGGGTCCGCCCAAAATCAACTTTGAACTCTCCGTCCGTAGTAACCGCTTTAGCGGTCTGCACGGCTAAAGCCCTTACCACAAACTTGATTGCGAGCGAATCTTAAGGAGTGCCGCAGGCGCGGCCGCCGGTTCGGCAATCACAGCAGGTGGCCATGGGCACAGACATCGCTCCGCCCTTCCGACATCGGATACCATTCGCTCACTCTAGCAGCAATGCGGGCGCAGTATCAGTGCCCCGCCGCACCGGCACTCCCAGAAATTCACGCAGCGTTGGCCGCAAGCAACACAAACTGGCAAACAAGCCAGCAGGCTCCGGCGGCTGCCCCGGCAGAACTGGGGGAAGCGGTGCGGAATACGACACTGGACCGGATACGATTACCTGACTGCACTTCTGTTGTTTGGGGTTGGCGGGGTACACAAAAAGCAGTACACCCATACAATCACCCGGATGTTGTTGGTGACTGTACTACATAATCACCTACTGAATTATACGAGGCTTCCTGTCAATCCACCTTACAGCAGGGGGTCGTCACGCTGCCGCCCCCGGCCGGGGTCAGAGCCACCCTGATCCTCTCCCGCCCAAAGCCTTCGCATTTGCCATACTGCGAGCCAACAAATGGTCCGTTCCCACGTGGCACAGCCTCTGATCGCCCCACAGGCAGGTCACCCTCACCCCTGCATCTGCAGGTGGCCAACAGCCACCAGGAAAGCCTGAATTGACAGCAGTACCAAATTTGGAGCTGGTTCATTTTCAACAAACTCATCTTTACAAATCTACCGCTTATTGCTGACCAACCTCAGGGGCGTCGCCTCGGCGCTTCGCGCCTGGCGACGCCAAGAGGCGTTACTTCTCTCCCGCGCGGGGCGCGAAGCGTCCTCGCGCGGGTCAGCGCCAGAAGGCCATAAATTGAGAATTGCTGAAATCGGCTTGAAAAACTCTGCGTTTTGCGTTTTAATTGTCTGAATGCATAAATTGGGGGAAGTATCATCCCCGGAGCAATGTAGAGGCTGAGCCTTATTACACCTCCCACGCCGCAGTTCGTCTATAACCTTGCCACTTCTGGCCAAAAGGGGAACTATATGGATGAAAAGACACGCATGTTGACAAAAAAGAAACGCCTGCCCTTGTGGCCACTATTCGCTTTGCTGGCGGCTATGTTCTCCACACCAGGTGCCGCCCTGGCCGACATCGGGATAGACGGGAACCGGACCATCAGCAGCGGCACCGTGACGCTCAACCGCTATGCCGAGGTCACCGCCATCGTTGGCAACACCATTTCGGTGGCTGACATCACGACCCTGGATGACACCGTCGACGATCACTATACCAACGACACCCTCTCGCCTGGGGATCTGATCCTTATCTACCAGGCGCAGGGAGCGGACTTTCTGGATTCCGGCGATGCCGCCACCTACGGCGAATTTGACTACGTCGGCGCCGGTCAGTATGAATTCGCGCTGGTAACTGGCGTCACCGGGAACGATATCACCGTCGAGGGCGCCAGCAGCCCCCCCTATGTCTGCGTAGGCATCACCAATACCTATGACACCGTCTTCGGCAGCGTGCAGGTGGTGCGTGTGCCGCAATATGGCAACCTCACCATCCAGAACCCGGCCATCGTAACGGCCACGCCCTGGGACGGCGTTACCGGCGGGATCGTCGCCCTGCACGTGCAGCACAACCTGGTAAACAACGGCACCATTGATGTCTCCGGCCGGGGCTTCCGGGGTGGCGCGCCTTACCTGATCAACAACCTGGGCGGCTGGCTTGTCAGCTATTATCGCGGCTTCGATCCCTCTTGGGCTGGCGAAAAAGGCGAAAGCATCCTCGGCAACCAGGACGTCTACAACACCAACAACGGCCGCTATGGTCGCGGTGCGCCAGCCAATGGCGGCGGCGGCGGGAATGCCCATAACTCTGGCGGCGGCGGTGGGGCCAATGGCCACAACGGCGGCACCTGGAATGAGGGACATGGCTTTGTAGACAGCAATGACGTCTATGCTGGGGCTTGGGACCTGGATGATAACGCCAATGATGCAGGCGTTGTGCCATCTTATTTCCAAAATGGTGCCGGTGGCGGCCGAGGTGGCTACACTTTCTCCGATGCTTACCAGGATCCCTTCCTGGTTCTGCCAGGGAGTATTCTGTGGCGCGACGTATTTGGCGAGTATCGCCGCCAGGCTGGTGGGCTGGGCGGTCGGTCCCTGGACAACAACCCCAACGTCCGGCTGTTCTTTGGCGGCGGCGGCGGCGGCGGTGACGGCAACAACGGTGCCCCCAGCGGCGGCGGCGACGGAGGTGGCCTGGTTATCCTGGTGGCCGACCACCTGTTAGGCACCGGCAGCATTGTGGCCGATGGTGAAGACGCGGCCGACACCGCGCCCATTCATGATGACGGTGCCGGCGGCGGCGGCGGCGGCGGGGCCATTGTGATCAAGTCAGCCGTGCTCTCTAATGGCACTCTGACGTTATCGGCCAGGGGCGGCAATGGCGGCAACCAGCCGCAGGTCACCGGTTATCCGCAGGAGGCCATGGGGCCGGGCGGTGGTGGTGGCGGCGGCTACATCGCCGTTGCTTCTGGCGGCGGCAACCTGGCTGCCGCGGCGGTTGATGGCGGCGCGAATGGGGTCACCGGCAGCGATGCCATGACGACCTTTCCGCCCAATGGGGCCACGCAGGGCTATCCTGGCGGCACAAGCCTGTCATTTAGCAACGCCAACAGCATCGTTTTCCCCGGCTGCCAGGCCCCCACGGCAATCACCTTGCAAGGGATGGCCGCCACGGCGATCCACAACAATCTCGTCGTTGTGGGCCTATTCCTCACCGCGCTGACGCTTACCCTCTTCGCCCTGGTCCGCCGTTCCCGGCCGGGCCGCCTTGACCACCATTAGAAAACAAAACGGGTGCGCCGGACAGACCATCTGCCCGGCGCACCCGCTGTTTGACCTGAAGCCTGAGCCTGGCTCCCCCCTTATCGCGATCGCATCAAACCATCAATCAACTGCTGCTTCTCCGCGTCAGTGAGCCGGGCGCTGCCATGTTGCAGCAGGTAGATAGCCGGGGGCATCTCACCCTCGCTGATCACTTCCGTCAGTTCTCTTTCCCGCTCCGCTTCGCGGCCACTACCCCACTCGGAAAAGTTCAGACGCTGCCGGCCCTCGTCCACGTCGCGCTGTACCAGCCAGGAAATGGGCGCCACATTCGAGTACCATGGCCACACGCTTTCATTGCTGTGGCAATCATAACAGGCCCGCACGGCCAGGGCGCGGGTTTCTGGGCTGTCCCAGTTTGGTTCCTGGATAACCGGCGGGTTGTCGTGGGCCCGGCCATAAGGGACCAATTGCAACAAGACGAACAGGCCCAACAGGCCGAGAAGGCCAAAGCCAACAATTTTCATTAATTTGGACATAACGCAAAACTCCTTTTTTGTGATAACGGGTGCTGTGTCTGCCCCCGGCCGGGGACACAATCAGGGGCGGGCGCGGCGACCTTCCGACTGGTCAACGGCAGCCAGGATGCGAAAGAGGGTTAAGAAGATGATCAGGGCGCTGCTGCCCAGGTAGACCAGGCGCATGCCAGGGTCCACACTGTCCGTGCCGGCCATCAGACCATGCAGCGTGACCAGACCATAAGCCACAAAGGTCAGATAATGAAGCTGCCGCCAGCGTCGCTGTCCCAATTGTTTGCGGAAGGAAAAGCTCACCGAAGTCAGGAGGATCAAGTAAGAACCCAGGACGCCCAATCCAACCCAACCCGGCCGGTAAGGACCCATGAATGGTACCACTAAATCGCGCAACTGGTAAGTGTAGTAACTGTCAAAGAGCAAGATGAATCCATGGAATCCGGCCATGCCCACGGCCAGCCAGGAAAGAACATTGTGCATGGCCAGGGTCAGGGGCGCGGGAACAGCCTCCTTGATAAGACGGGTGCTCAAAAGCAAGCCCCAGATGGTTGAAGCGCTGAGCAGCAGGTAGGCCACGGTGCCCGTCGCCCGGGTGAGATACCAGGCCGTCTTGTCACCATACACGGCCAGCGCCTCACCCAGCGGGGTAAACAGGGTGAGCAGCCACAGAATGACGATGAACAGCAGCCCGCCAAGCAGGCCAACAAGCAGGCTGCCCAGGAAGGCGCCAAAATGCCAGGGGCGGACGGGGGATTGGGGGTGTGGTGGGTTAGAAGCCATCGGAAAAGGTTCCTCCTGCCCGGCCCGGCCGGGTTACAGATAAGCAGCCTGCCCAAAATCAAGCGATCGGTAAGCAATCGGACTGGGCCACAGGACCTGCGGCTTCATCGCCGCCGTGAGCCAGGCACGGCCATCCTGCCCCACCAGTGCCCCGGCCAGGCCGGCCCGCTGCAGCAGCGCAAAACCCTGTTCCCGGCCGGCGACGAGCGCCGCCGTGGCCCAGCCTTCCGCCAGACTCCCGGCCGGGGCCAGCACCGTCACACTCAGCAAATCCGTCCCGGCCGGGCAGCCCGTGCGCGGGTCAATCAGGTGATGCGCAGGGCAGCCATTATGCTGCCAGCGGCGATAATCTACGCCCGAGGTAGCCAGCGAGGCATTGGCCAGCCACAGATGAAACAGGTCGGCCGCATCATCCCGGCCGGGAGCCGCCACCGCCACCGGCCAGCCCGGGAAACCCACCGGCGCCGCCCCCGCCGTCAGGTCGCCGCCGGCATCCACCAGGCACGGCCCCGCCTCGGCCAGCAAATTGGCCGCCCGCTGCGCCGTGAACCCCTTGGCAATGCCCCCCAGGTCCAGGCGCGTCCCCACCGGCAGCCACAGCGCCCGCCGCTGCGGGTCCAGCGCCCAGGGTTCCGGCCGGGGGCGCGGCGTCGCACCGGGTGCCGGCAGGGGCTGGCGGTCCGCGTCTGGCAGCCGCCGCAGTTGATCAAAGGAGCGGTCATAGCCGGCCGCTTCCAGGTCCCCAAGAATGGTCGGGTCAAAAAGACCGCCGGTCGCTTTGGTCATCATTGTGGCCTGCTCCAACACCTGCCACAGAATAGGTGAGAGCGGCTGCCACTGCCCCGGCCGGGCATTTAACCGGCTCAACTCGCTGTCCGGATCAAAACGGCTGAGCGCACGCTCGGCGCTGGCGAACATCGCCTCCGCCTGCGCAAAGAGCGACCTGGTCACCCCGGCCGGGGCATCTAGCCAAAACGCCATCTGGCTGCCCATGGCGCGGAACGAATGTGTGGGCCACTGCGGTTTAGGGATTCTAGACATGGTAGAACCTATCGTGAAGAACGTGAACGGGTTACTGGTTGAAAGGCTCTTGGGGCCAGGACCTGGGGAACAGGCGGCAGACTCAACCTGGCCGGCGCATTTACGGCATCTGTTCGTGCCTCACCGGGATTCACCCCGGCCGGGACAACAATGGCCGGGGGATTGAGGACGGCGTCCCTGCGCGCCACCAGGTTTGTCCCCAACACTGCCGCGGCAATGCTGCCCACCAGCAGCGCCGCCTTCAGCTTGCCCAACTGCTGCGCCGGACGGCGGCCGCTAGTCATCGAAGCCACCATGGTCATCGCTGCGAAAGCTGGGCGGCTGGCCATTTGCCTGGCTTAGCTGGCTCTGCAACTGCAAGATCGCCTGATTGGCCAGTTCAAGCTGCTGCTGGTACTGCCCCTCGCGATTGAGCAGCGTGTTGACCGCGCTGCGCAGTTGGGCATTCTCGGCCTGCAAGTTGGTGGTGGTGATGTCGGCCGGCAGGGTTTGTGGCTGCACATTCCCGGCCGGGTCTTCAGTTGCCCGCACCGTGCCCCGGAAGCCCAGGGCCAGCAGCGTTGCCAGCAATAAACCGGTAACGGCTCCGGCAATTAGCAAATTCTTAATGCGGTTATTTGGTCTCATGTTACGCTCCGTCATTCTAGAATCCTCGTTCATGCGCCGTTTCCACGTCGCTTGTTGACTGCCACAACAATACCCCATCCGGCCGGGGCGTGTGTTAAACCGGGGCTAAAGATTGTTAAATCCAGCTTAAACTTGCCGGCGGCCATTGCTTCCCCGGCCGGGGTATGCCACAATGGAACCATGACTGGGATTCTGCTGGTAGATGACGACCGCCTGATCACCGATCCCCTGGCCCGGGCCTTGCGCGAGGCTGGTTACACCGTGTGGACCGCGGCCACCGGCCCGGCCGGGTTAGAAATGGCCGAAACACAGCAGCCCGACGCCATCATCCTGGACATCATGCTGCCCGGCATGGACGGCTGGCAGGTGTGCCAGGCGCTGCGCCGCCGCAGTGCCGTGCCTATCCTCATGCTCACCGCCCTCGGCGACGAAGTAGACCGCATCCTGGGGCTGGAGCTGGGCGCGGACGACTACCTCACCAAGCCCTTCAGCACCCGCGAACTACAGGCCCGGCTGCGTGCCCTGCTGCGCCGGGTCGCCCTGGATCGCAGCAGCAGCCCGGCCGGGAACCAGCTCCAGGTTGGCCCCATCCGCCTCGACCTGAACACCCGCCGCGCCTTCAAAGGCGGCGAAGAGCTAACCCTGCGCTTCAAGGAGTTTGAGGTGCTCAGCCTGCTGCTGTCCCGGCCGGGGGAAGCCATCAGCCGCGCCGAACTATTCGACGAAGTGTGGGGCACCGACTGGTTGGGCGACACCCGCACCCTGGACGTGCACATCCGCTGGTTGCGCGAGAAAATCGAGGACACCCCCAGCCAACCCCAATTCATCCAAACTGTGCGTGGCGTGGGCTACCGCTTCGCCAGCAGCGAGCACAGCCATTGAAACCCGCCCACAGCCTGCGTACCCGCCTCATCCTGGCCTACGCCGGTCTCATCGCCCTGGGCTTTGCCGGCCTGGCCCTGCTTGCCGGCGGCCAAATCTCCAGCAGCGCCATCCAGGATTATCAGGGCAACCTGGTCACCCAGGCCGAACTGGTCGCTCGCGGCCTCAGCGAAGTCATGGAGAAATTCATGGAGCGCGAAATCTCGCAGAGCGACATCACCCAGGTCGTGGACGGCTACGCCGGCCAGTTGGGCGTGCGCGTCACCCTGGTGGACCGCGACGGCCGGGCCTGGCTGGACAGCAGCGGCAACCTGCCCGCCGGCAATCTCAGCGCCGACGCCGAGATCATCGCCGCCACCGAGGGGCGCAGCGGCTTCGACCAGCGCCCCGATGAGTCCGGCCAGACCACCGTGTATGCCGCCGCCCCCATTCGGGAAGATGGCGACCTCGTCAGCATCGTGCGCCTGGCCGCACCGGTATCGGCCGCCCAGTCGCTCATCATCCAGCGCTGGCTGGCGTTGGGCGCCGGCGTGCTCTTCCTGGGGCTGCTGGCCCTGCTGGCCAGTCTCTGGCTGGCGGCCTCGTTCACCCGGCCGCTCAGCCAACTGCGCACGGCCACCCTGCAAATGGCCGGCGGAGACCTGGCAAGCCGCCTGCCGGAAGGGCGCGAAGATGAGTTTGGCCAGGTCGCGCTGGCCTTTAACCGCATGGCCGATCAGGTCCAGGCCATGCTGGCAGAGCAGCAAGCTTTCGCCGGCAACGCCTCCCACGAACTGCGCACGCCGCTCACCACCATCCGTCTGCGCAGTGAGGCGCTGCGCTATGGCGCGCTGGACCCGGCCACGGCGCAGCAGTACATTGCCGAAATTGACGACGAGGTAGACCGCCTGGGCGGCCTGGTGGAAGACCTGATTTTGCTCTCCCGCCTGGACACCGGCCGGACCGAGCCGGGGCACGAGCAAATCGACCTGGTCCGGCTGGCCCGCCACCTGGCCACCGAAATGGGGCCACGGTTGGGCGCGGCCGGGGTGCAGTTGCACCTGCAATTGCCATCCAATTTGCCCCCGATAACGGCCAGCCTCAACCATCTGCGGGTGGTCTTCCGCAACCTGCTGGACAATGCGCTCAAGTACACCCCGGCCGGGGGCAGCATCACCTGGCAGTTGGCAGCCGAAGATACGCATCTCCTGGCCACCATCAGCGACACCGGCCGGGGCGTCACTGCCGGCGAACTCCCCCACCTGTTCGAGCGCTTCTACCGTGCCGACACCGCCCACACACGGCAAGTGCCGGGCGTGGGACTGGGTCTGTCGCTGGTGCAGGGCATCGTGCAGTTCTACGGCGGGCGAATAACGGTCACCAGCCCCGGCCGGGACCAGGGCACCACCTTCCAGGTCTGGTGGCCCTACACCCACCCGCCCGCCGGCGGCCAATAGGCATCCCCCCCATTCCATGCTAAAATCTATCCTGGCTTGAGCAATCCCGGTCAGTCTGTTTGCGGCCCGGCCGGGCCAGCCAGCCCACCCTTGAATCCTGAATCACGCCTGCCCAACCCAGGCCAACGGAGCAATGATGCTAAAAGAACTCATCAGCCGCACCCAGCGCAACCACGCGCTGGAGCACGCCACCATCCACATGCTGAGCGAGCGCTACCGTAACTTCAGCGCCCAGGGCAATTCCACGCACCAGGGCTTCTATCTCAACATCTACGGCGATATCCCCGACACGGCCGTAGCCGACGCCGTCCACGAAGCACACCGCCGCATGAAAGCCGGTGAACACCAACTGGCCATCCACCCCAACTGCGGCACGGTGCTGCTAACCACGGCCACGATGGTCGTGCTGGCCTCGCAGCTAACGCTGGCCATGGAACAGCGCCGCCAGCGCCGCAGCCGGATGCCCCTATTGGCCACGTTGGAGGCGCTGCCCTCGGCTATTCTGGCCGGCGTCGTGGCCCTGATTGTGTCCCGGCCGGTGGGCCTCTACTTACAAGAGAAGTTCACCACCGACGGCGACCTGGGCGACCTGCGGGTGGTAGACGTGCGCAAAATCACCCCCTCACCCGTTACCCGTATTTTCCGGCTGCTGCTCGCCCCCGGCCGGGAACTAACCACCACCGCCTACCGCATCGACACCACAGGCTAGCCCGGCCATGTTCTACCTGTTCCACGGCGAAGACACCCACTCCCAAAAGGAGAAGCTGGCCGAACTCATCGGCAAGCTGGGCGACCCCGCCATGCTGGAACTAAACACCAGCCGCTTCGAAGGACTGGTCCCCTTTGGCGAACTACGTCACGCCTGCGATTCCGTCCCCTTCCTGGCCAAACGACGGGTGGTCATCGTCCAGGATTTGCTGGCCCGCAAGCCAGACAAGGGCTACCTGGACCAACTGCTGGCGTATCTACCGCAACTGGCCGACACCGCCCGCCTTTTCTTCCTGGAGTCGCGCACCCTACCGGCCAATCACCGCCTGGTAAAATTGGCCGATTCGGCCACAAATGGTTACGTGCGGGCCTTCACCCGGCCGGAGGGCAACAACCTGAATCGTTGGATACAAGAGCGCGTTGCCCAACGCGGTGGCGCAATCAGCCCGCGCGCCGTGCATGCCCTGGCCAGCAACATCGGCAGCGAACTGGCCGCGTTAGACAACGAGATCGAAAAACTGGTGCTCTACAAAGGGGCCGGCGAGCGAATTGAGGCAGAAGACGTCCTGCTGCTAAGCCCCTACGCGGCCGAAGCCAACATCTTCGACCTGGTAGACGCCATCGGCGGGCAAAAAAGTGCCCAGGCCGCCAATCTGCTGCAGCAAAAACTGAGCGACGGCACCGACCCCTTCTACCTCTTTGCCATGCTGATCCGCCAGTTCCGGCTGCTAATCCAGGTGAAAGAGGTGGCCGAGACCGGCGCCCGCCCGCCGGAAATTGCCAAAGCGATTGGCCAGAATGCGTTTGTGGTGGGCAAGCTGTACCAGCAGAGTCACGGCTTTAGCCTGGCCCAACTGGAGCAAATCTACGCCCACCTGCTGGACATCGACGTTGGGGTCAAGACCGGCCGGGCAGACATCGTCACCTCCCTCAACCTCCTGGTCGCCGCCCTGACAAGCTAGCCGGCCTGCCCACCCCGGCCGGTTCAGCACATTGACGCCCGTCGCCAAATCTGAATAATTAGGCTAACGTACCATGGATGCAGATACGTTCCCGGCCGGGAGGCCGATAACATGAGACGCGCAGCCCTCTTCCTCATCTTTGCCCTGACCCTGACCACGCTTGCCTGCAACCTGGCCAGCCCCCAAGCGACCTTTGCCCCGCCGCCGGACCCCTCACCCAGCGGCCAGGCCGTGCCCCCGGCCGGGACAGACAACGCGACCGCAACGGCCAGCAGCCCGGCCGGGGCCGACCCCACCCCCACCCTGTTCGGCGGCGCCGGCCAGGCAGTCGACCTGGCCGCCGTGCCCACCACCCTGCCCGACCTGGCCACCTGGCTTACCCAGGCCCGCGACGCCGACACCCCTTTGCCAGATGTTTGCACCGCCCTGCTGGCGGCCCGTTGGCAGACCAGCGGCGACACCTGCCAGGCCGCCGACCTCAACGACGACCAGAAAGAGGAATGGCTGCTCACCATCGACACCAGCCAGGTCAGCACCGAACCACCGCCGGTCAATGGCCATGCCGGCGACTTCTGGCTGCTGCATGATGCCGGCCTCTACCAGCAATCCCGCGCTGGCGGCGAACCGGCCGACACCGCCCCCACCCTCCTGGCCCTGGCCGACCTGACCGGCGACGACCGGCCGGAGGCCATCACCGTGTTTGAAACCTGCGGGGCACACACCTGCATCAAGACCTACCACATCCTCAGCATGCACCGCGATGAACTGCAAGATATCGCCCGCAGCAGCACCCCGGCCGGGCAGACCGACCCGTCCACCCTCCCCTCCATCTCCCTGGCCACAGTCGAAAACGAAGAAATTCGCGATGCCAACGACGACGGCATCGACGACCTGGTACTGCGCGGCGGCGTCATCGGCTCAGTTGGAGCCGGCGTGCAGCGTACCCGCCGCGAAGTCTGGGCCTGGGACGGCTTTCTCATCCTCCTGGCCGATACGCTCTACGACGAGACCAACTACCGCCACCACCGGCTCTACGACGCCAACCTGGCCTTCGATGCCCAGCAGTACGATGCCAGCGCCGGGCTGTATGAGCAGGTCGTGACCAACACCAACCTGGAAGATGTCCCCCCACCCACAGACAACAGCTACACCGCGCTGGACAGCCGCGCCTACACCCGCCAATTCGCCGCTTTTCGCCTGACCATGCTGCCCCTGCTGCGCGGCGACATCACCGAAGCCACCCGCTGGCGCAACTGGCTGCAAGACACCTTCCCCCAGGCCCCGCTCGCCCAGGCCGCGGCCATGGTGCTGGCCGAGTGGGAGTCCAACCGCAACGATCTGCCGGCCGCCTGCGCCGCGGTAACCAATTTCCTGGCGGCGCAGCCCAATCCCACCGGGCCGCTGGCCGACATGGGCTACGGCAACCCGGCCCTGGCCGCGGCCGATGTCTGCCCGCTGCGCTAATGGAGGAGCAGACCTTTGTTCGTTGACCAGAGCGCCCCGGCCGGGTCTACCACCCCCGATTTTCGCCAACTGGCAGAGGCGATTGTCCACACGGTGGCCTATGTGGACGTCTTCGACTACCCATTGACCGCAGCCGAGGTCCACCGTTATCTAAAAGGCGTAGCCGCCCCGGCCGGGGCCGTCCTGGATGCGCTGGCCAATCAGCAGTTGGTGCCGCGCCGCCTGGCCCGCCAGGGAGAGTATTACATGCTGCCCGGCCGGGAAGAAATCGCCGCCATTCGCCAGCAACGCGCCGCCCGCGCCGCCCAATTATGGCCCCTGGCCCTGGCCTATGGCCGGCAGATCGCCCGCCTGCCCTTCGTGCGTATGGTAGCCATCACCGGCTCGCTGGCCGTCAACAACGTGGTCAAAGAAGCCGACGTCGATTACCTGGTGGTCACCGAGACCGGCCGGGTCTGGTTGACCCGCGCTATGACCATCCTGCTGGTGCGCCTGGCGGCCCGGCGCGGCGTGGTGCTGTGCCCCAACTACTTCCTGGCCGCCCACGCCCTGGCCTTTGACAACCGCAGTCTCTATGCCGCCCACGAGCTGGTGCAGATGGTGCCCCTCTCCGGCGCCGACGTCTACGCGCAGCTCCGCCAGGCCAATCGCTGGACCGAGCAGTTCCTGCCCAACGCCCAGGGGTATCCAACCCCGATGCCCACCTCGCCCTTGCCGGGCGATGACCGCGCCGCGCGGCGGCTGGCAGAAAGGCTGCTGCGCACCCCGGCCGGGGAACACCTGGAACGTTGGGAAATGACCCGCAAAATCACCAAATTCACCCGCCAATCCGGCGACAGGGGCGCGGCCGAGGCCGCCTTCTGCGCCGACTGGTGCAAAGGGCACTTCGATGACCACGGCGCGCGCGCCATGGCCGCCTTCTCGCAGCGGGTAGAGACCCTGGAGCAGCGCCGCGAACCATGACAGAGCCTGATTTGTCGCCTCGGGCTACTTAACTAGAGGAATTCCGTGACCAGCAAGATTCTATTTGGCCAATCCTACTACCTGCGGTTTGACCCCAAGCTGTGGGCCGCCATGCAGCCCTACCCGCCGCTGGGCAGCATGTACGCCGCCAGCTTCATCCGCCAGCAAGGGTACGAAGTAGCCCTCTTCGACGCCATGCTGGCCACCTCCGAAGAGGAATGGGCGAAAGCGCTGGCCGATACCCGGCCGGGCTACGCCGTCATCTACGAAGACAATTTCAACTACCTCTCCAAAATGTGCCTGCTGCGCATGCGCCAGGCCGCCTTCACCATGACCCGCATGGCCAAGGCGCAGGGCTGCACCGTCATCATCGGCGGCTCCGACGCCACCGACCAGGCCGAAGCCTACTTGCAGCAAGGCGCAGACTACGTGCTGCAAGGCGAAGGGGAGGAGACCCTGGCCGAACTGCTGGCCTCACTCACCGGCCGGACCAGCACCCCTGCCCAGGAAATCGCCGGGCTGGCCTATCACACCCCGGCCGGGACCCGCCGCAACCCCCGCCGGCCCGACATCAAGCAAGTCGACGCTCTGCCCTTCCCCGCCTGGGACCTGATCGACGTCCCCCGCTACCGCAAAATCTGGCTGGAGCGCCACGGCTACTACGCCATGAACATGGTCACCACCCGCGGCTGCCCGTACCACTGCAACTGGTGCGCCAAACCCATTTGGGGCCAGCGCTACAACTCGCGCAGCCCGCAAAACGTCGTGGCCGAACTCAAATGGCTCAAAGAAACGTACCGGCCGGACCACATCTGGTTTGCCGACGACATCATGGGGCTGAAGCCGCGCTGGTGGCAGCAGTTTGCCGACGAGGTCGAAGCGCAGCAGGCCATGGTCCCCTTCAAATGCCTCAGCCGGGCCGATCTGGTTGTACGCAGTGAGCAGGATGTCGACGCCCTGCGCCGCGCCGGCTGCCAGATTGTGTGGATGGGGGCCGAGTCCGGCTCGCAGGCGGTGCTGGACGCCATGGAAAAAGGCACCACCGTCGCCCAAATCTACGAGGCAACGCGCCGGCTGCACGCGGCCGGGATTCAGGTTGGCTTCTTCTTGCAGTTCGGCTACCCTGGCGAAACCCGCGCCGATATCGAGAAGACCCTGCAAATGGTGCGCGACTGCCAGCCGGACGATGTGGGCATGTCGGTGTCCTATCCCTTGCCGGGCACCAAGTTCTATGAAAACGTTCGCTTGCAGTTGGGCGAGCAGCAAAACTGGCAGGATTCGGCCGACCTGGCCATGATGTACCAGGGGCCGTTTACGACCGCCTTTTACCGGCAATTGCATGTAGTGCTGCACAAGGAGTTCCGCTCGCGCAAGGCGTGGGCGGCCTGGCGGCGGGGTTTGTCCCGGCCGGGGACCCTGCGCAGCTACCATTTGCGCGAACTGGCCGCCACGCCTTACCGCCTGGCCACCCTGCCCCTGGCCCGCGCCAGACTCAACCGCCTGGCCCGCCAGACCCACCCCCACACCCTGGCCACCCTGCCCCACATGCCCCTCCAGGAAGCGGCCCAACCCACCCCGCAAGAGCCGTAGCCAGCCACACAAATCACCGAACACGTAGCAGACTCTATGGACATCCTACTCTCACACGGTTACTTCATCGCCGAAGACGAACACGAACAGAAGATCATGAAGCCCTACCCGCCGCTGGGGCTGCTCTACATCGCCTCCCACCTGAAGGCCAAAGGCTTTGCCGTGGACGTATATGACAGCACCTTCGCCTCGCTGGCTGATTTTGCGGGCTACGTGCAGCGCACCCGGCCGGGGCTGGTCGGCCTCTACGGCAACCTGATGACCAAGTTCAACGTGCTAACGATGATCACCCTCTGTCGCGAGATTGGGGCCACCGTCATCCTGGGCGGCCCCGAACCCGCCTCCTACGCCGCCGAGTACCTGGCCGCCGGGGCACACATCATCGTCAGCGGCGAAGGGGAACTCACCCTGGAAGAACTCATCCCCCACCTGGCCCGCCACGGCTTGCAGGGGCTAGACAGCATCCAGGGCATTGCCTTTCTACGTGACGACGGCCAGTTGGTGCAAACCCTGCCCCGGCCGCTCATCCAGGACCTCAGCGCTCAGCCCTGGCCCGACCGCGAAGCAATCCCTATGGCCCGCTACCTGGAAACCTGGAAGCGCCACCATGGCCTCAGCTCCGTCTCGCTCATCACCGCCCGCGGCTGCCCCTACACCTGCACCTGGTGCAGCCACAGCGTCTTTGGCCACACCCACCGCCGCCGCACCCCCCAGGACGTGGCCGAGGAAGTCGCCTGGATCAAGGCCACCTACAACCCCGACCAGCTCTGGTACGCCGACGACGTCTTCACCATCGCCCCGCGCTGGTTCCTGGAATATGCCGGCGAACTGCGCCAGCGCGGCCTGCGCCTCCCCTTCGAGTGCATCAGCCGCGCCGACCGCCTGACCCGGCCGGTCATCGACGCCCTGGCCGAGATGGGCTGCTACCGGCTGTGGATCGGCTCCGAGAGCGGCTCCCAGCGCATTCTGGACGCCATGAAACGCAAGGCCGACGTCGCCGACGTGCAGGCCAAGAGCAAAATGCTGCAAGCCCAGGGCATCGAGGTCGGCATGTTCATCATGCTCGGCTACGAAGGCGAAGAAATAGAAGACCTGGTGGCTACCGTAGACCACCTGCAAAAATCAAACCCCGACATTTTCCTGACCACGGTGGCCTACCCCATCAAGGGCACGCAGTATTACGAAGCGGTGTCCGAAAAAGTGATCTCCCACCTGGCCTGGGAAGCACGTTCCGACCGGGACCTGGGGGTGGCCGGCCGCTATTCGCGCCGCTTCTATGATCACGCCACCCGCTGGATGGTTAGCGAGGTCAACCTGAGCAAGGCCCGCCAGGCCGGGTCACGCGATTGGCTGCGGATGGCCAAACTTTATGCCAATGCCCGGCGTGGCTGGTGGGGTATGCAGCGCACCCGGCATGAGCGAGAAGAGCTGGCCCCAACCGGCTCCGGCCGGGGCTGGACCACCCCCGAACGCGCCGCCGACGGCTGGTAAATTCGCAAAACCATCGAGGCAAAGGACAGAACAATGGACCAACAACCAGCAGCAACCAGCCAGGTCCTGGTACTTCACGGGCCAAACCTCAACCTGCTAGGCACGCGCGAGCCAGAGGTCTACGGCCACCAAACCCTGGCCGGCATCAACCAGGCCCTGACAGAGCTGGCGGCCGCGCGGCAGGCGGCGCTGCACATCCGCCAATCCAATCACGAAGGGGTCCTGATAGACACCTTGCACGAGATGCGCGGCCAGGTTCAGGGGCTGCTCATCAATCCTGGCGCATTCACCCATTACAGCTACGCCCTGCGCGATGCCATCGCCGCCACCGGCCTCCCGGCCGTGGAGGTTCACCTCTCCAACATCTACGCCCGCGAACCTTTCCGGCAGCACTCCGTGCTGGCGCCGGTTTGCGTGGGGCAGATCAGCGGCTTTGGCTGGCGCAGCTATATCCTGGGGCTAAACGCCCTACTAGACATAATACAAAACTCGTAGCACGGTGCGTTGTCAACCGGCCCTTTCATAGGCCACGTGGGCTTCGACAAGTTCAGCCCCCGGCCGGGTACATCATCATGCCCTGCCCACCGCCGCCAGGGTGGCCAGCACCGCTTCCGGCGGCACGTTGTCGGCCAGGAAGGCCTCGCCAATAGCCCGCAGCAGCACAAAGCGCACCCGGCCGGCAGCCCTCTTCTTGTCAGTACGCATCGCCGCCAGCAGATCGGCGGGCGCCAACCCGGCCGGGATGCGCACCGGCAGCCCACAGTGAACCAGCAGCTCCTCAATCTCCCCTTGCAGCGCCGGGCGGCAGTAGCCCAGCCGGGCCGAGAGATTGGCCGCCGCCACCAACCCCATCGCTACCCCCTCCCCATGCCGCACCCGGTAGCCACTGACCTGTTCAACAGCGTGGCCAAACGTGTGGCCCAGGTTTAGCAGCGCCCGCGCTCCCTGCTCAAACGGGTCCGCCTGGACCACGTCCCGCTTCACCTGCACCGCCGCGGTTACCAGGGCCGCCAGCTCGGCCAGGAAGCCCGGGCCGCTCCACTGGGCCGCGCCTGGCGGCCAGGCCCCGGCCGCGACCTGCGCCAGCAGTTCAGGCGCAGCCAGGCAGCCATGCTTCACCACCTCGGCCAGGCCGGCGCTGAACTCGGCCGGGGGCAGCGTGCGCAGGGTGGCCACATCCAGCAGCACCGCCTCTGGCTGCTTAAACGCCCCGACGAGGTTCTTGCCCTGGGGCAGGTCCACCCCCGTCTTGCCGCCAATGCTGGCATCGACCATGGCCAGCAGCGTGGTGGGGCATTGGACCAGCCGCACGCCGCGCAGGTAGGTAGCCGCCACAAAGCCGGCCATGTCACCCACAACACCTCCCCCCAGAGCCAGGATGATGCCCTGGCGGTCCAGCCCGGCGGCCAGGAGCTGGTCGTAGATGGTGCGCACCGTGTCCAGCGTCTTGTGCTGCTCCCCGGCCGGGACAGTCACCACCGTCAGCGCATCGCGGGCACAGGCCGCGGCATACAGCGGCCCCACGTTCGTGTCGGTCACGATGGCCACCGGCCCGCGAACGCCGGCAAGGGCCGGCAGCCGAACCAGCAGCTCTGGCCCCACCAGTCCGGCGGCCACCAACAGCTCATACTCCCCGGCCGGGTGGGTCACGGTCAGGCGGGCCGGTTCGGCCACCCCGGCCGGGGACAGGCCGGCCAGAATCTCATCGGCCACCTGGGCCGGGCTTTTGCCGCTGGTGCTTACCTGGCGGAAGCGGGCATAGGCGGCGGCGCGGGCTTGCAGCAACTGGCGAACGCGCCCGGCCGGGTCATCCACCGCCAGCAGCGGGCGGCGCAGGCCATCATCTGCCAGGCGCTGCAAAATTTCCGCCGGCGTGGCCGTCAGGCAAACCACGTGGGCGTCCTGGCCCAAAGCGGCGGCATTGGCCGGGTCCAGCATCAACCGGCCGCCGGTGGCAATGACCAACCCCGGCCGGCCGGCCAGCTCCTGGGCCACCTCGGCCTCCATCTCGCGAAAGACCTGTTCGCCCGATTCGGCAAAGATGTGAGCGATCTCCCGGCCGGCCCGGGTCACAATCAATTCGTCGGTGTCGATGAAGCCCCGGCCGGTGCGTTCGGCCAGCAAGCGCCCCACGGTACTCTTGCCGGTACCCATGAAGCCGGTCAGGATGATGGTCTGTTGGGTCATAGTTACTTCCTGCATGACACGTGTCTACATGCTCAAGGGGGAGGCGAGTACGCCACACGCCTGGCGCGGGTTGGAATTCCCCTTGCCGGCAAGGCTTATTATAGCCTACGTGGAACTTTTTTTCGCGTGGCAGCGTTAGAGGGATAGAGGGCCGAGGTACGGCCCCCCAAATCAACACCCGGCCCGGAACGCAAGGACAGGTCCCGGCCGGAGACACAAGGAGATTAAGCCATGTCTCGACTAAACAAACGCACCAGTCTGCTTCTAATGCTGTTCGCCCTGCTGGCCGGCCTGTTGGTGGCTTGTGGCCCAGACAGCCTGGCCCCGGCCGGGAGCAGCACTACCGTCACCGGCGGAGGCATTACCGTTATCGGCCAGGGCGAGGCATTCGGCACCCCGGACCAGGCCAACATCCAGATTGGCGTGGAGACCTTTGCCGAAACCGTGTCGGCAGCCACCAGCCAAAATGAAACGAGCGTGAACGCCATTCTGGCCGCGCTGGCAGCGCAGGGTATTGCCAAAGAAGATATTCAGACCAGCAACTACAGCCTGTGGGCCGAGCAGATCTACGGCGACAAGGGTCCCGAAGGCATCGCCGGCTACCGGGTGACCAACCAGGTCAACGTGACCGTCCGTAACATCGACAAGGTGGGTGACGTCATCGCAGCCGCCACCGAGGCGGGCGCCAACAATGTTGGCGGGGTTTACTTCAGTGTGGCCGACCCGGCCGGGTTGGAAGCCGAAGCGCGGGCCGCGGCCATCGCCGATGCCCAGGCGCGAGCTGCGTCCCTGGCCAGCCTGAGCGGCGTGGAATTGGGACAGGTAATCAGCGTCAGCGAGGTGATTGGCGTGCAGCCAATGATTAGCTACGACCGGGTGGAATCGGCCGCCGGCATGGGCGGTGCGCCCAGCATTGAGCCTGGCCAGTTGAGCTACACCATGCAAGTGCAGCTAACCTACGCCATCAAGTAACAGTCCTCGCCTGAAATGCAAAGCGTAATGCGCCTCAGACTTTGTGGCGCATTACGCTTTTTTGCTTTTTGGGCGCTGGGGACAGCGCTTCCGGCACGACAACCCTGTCCGCAGCATGCCGTCCCGTCCCTGGCGGGCACTGCCGGGCCATTGTCTGGGCGTTTGATCGATGGGGCAGCTCATGCTATCCTGTAGGCTGGCGGGAGCGCAGACCGCGTAGTTAGTCATACTGAAGCAAAGGTGTAACTGAGGGCCGATGTTATTTTCCGTTAAGAATCATCTGCTGCCGACGCTGTTGTTGTGGGTGGCGTTTACGGCCGGGGCACTGCTGGCCCGGGCAATACTGGGGCTGGAATGGGTGATGGTCCCCGGCCGGGAGGCCGCGGGCCAGGTCTTGTTTTGGCTGTTGGTGGTGGCCAGCAGTGATGCGCTGCTGCATCTGCTGCTGTGGGGCATTGGGCGGGCGGGCTACCTGGCACGATACCGGGCGCTGGTCTTCCATTTTCAGCCGCAGGGCGTGCCGGAGATTCTGGCCAGTGGGCTGCTGGCCGCCAGCGAGGAGTGGGTTTTTCGCGGGGTCCTGCTGGCCTGGCTGCTGCAAGGGTTGGGTTGGCCGGCCCCGGCCGGGATCGCGGTGGCCGCGCTGGCCTTTGGCCTGAGCCACGTCATCCGGGAGCGCCAGTTGGCCCCCTTTGCCATTTGGGCCGTATGGGAAGGCATTTTGCTGGGCACCGTCTACGTGCAAAGCGGTTCGCTGCTGGTAGTGATGGTGGTGCACGGCTTGCACGACACCCTCGGCTACCTGCTCTTCGCCTTCCAGCGGCGCACCGGCTGGCTGGTGTGAGGCGCAAGCAGAAGGCACAGACAACGACGGGACACGCCGCATGGAACTCCTGATTACCGGTGGCACGGGTTTTGTGGGGCGCCCTCTCGTGGAACGGCTGGTGGCCGCCGGGCATGAGTGTGTGGTGGTGAGCCGGGATCCGGCGGCGGCCGGGGCGCGGCTCCCGGCCGGGGCACGGGCGGTGGCCTACACAGAGCCGTGGCCGGCCGTGGCGGGGGTGATTCACCTGGCGGGCGAGAGCATTGTGGGCTTATGGACACCAGCCAAACGACGGCGCATTATGGGCAGCCGGGTAAACGGCACGCGGCTGCTGGTGAACTGGTTGAAGCAGGTCCAGCCCCGGCCGGGGGTGCTGCTGTCGATGTCGGCGGTGGGCATTTACGGCGACCGGCCGGGCGAGGTTGTGGCCGAGGACTCGCCCCTGGACCCGGCCGGGAAGTTCCGGGCGCAGGTTTGCCTGGCGTGGGAGATGGAGGCGCTGGCGGCCCAGGCGCCGGAGACGCGGGTGGTGCTGCTGCGGCTGGGCAACGTGATGGACCCGGCCGGGGGCTTCTTGGGCGAGCTGCTGAATGTTTACCGGCGCGCGCCGGTGGTGGGGTTTGGCTCGCCCCCGGCCATGCTCTCCTGGATCAGTCTGCGGGACACGGTGGCGCTGATAGCCTTTGCGTTGGAAAACCAGGCGGTGTCTGGCCCGCTGAATGTGACCGCGCCCCGGCCGGTGAGCCAGGGCGAATTAACGGCACTGGTGGCGGCCCATTTGGGCAAGCGGGTGTGGGGTCACCTGCCAGGGGGTGTACTGCGCCTGGGGCTAGGGGCCTTCGCCGATGCGTTTCTAGACAGCCAGGTGGCCCGGCCGGGGAAAGCGTTGGCGCACGGTTTCCAGTTCAACGATGAGAGCTTTGCCGCCTATATGCGGCAGTTGGCGGACTAGCGCACCGTGGCCAGCTCAGGCTGGCGGCGGCCAATGCCCCTGGAAAGCGGCAACTTGCGCCTTGAATGATTCCGGCACGGGAATGCTCTGCCCGCGGGCGTAGTCGAACATGATCATGGTGCTGCGGGCCGTGGCCACCAGCCGCCCATCACCGCCTTCCAACCGGTAGACCATGTCGAAGCTCTTGGTGCCAAAGCGGGAGATGCCCAGCTTCACGCGGACGCATTCGCCAAACAGCAGCGGCGAGATGTAGCGGCAGGAGGCTTCTCCCAGGATGAGGGGGATATCCAGCGGCTTGCGGATGTCAAAGAATTGGCCCATAAACCGGCCGCGGGCGGTCTCGATGTAGGTGAAGTAGACGGCGTTGTTCACATGCCCCATCGGGTCCAAATCCCGAAAACTCACTTCAATTTCTGTCTGAAAAGGAAAATCAACGATATTCATGCTCTACCTTGTTGGCGGCTGTGCTGCGCTTGATCCTGTCAGAAGCGGCCCCATTCTACCATACCCATCTTTGACGTCTATCCTTTGCACCGTTACAATCCGCCTATGAACACGATACGGGCGTTTATTGCCGTGGAGCTGCCGGAAGCAGTGCGCCAGTTTCTGTATGAGACGGCCCTATCATTGGCTGACCGGGTCCCGGCCGGGGCGGTGCGCTGGGTAAAACCGGGGGCGATGCACCTTACCCTGCACTTTCTGGGCGACACGCCGGTGGACAAACTGCCGGCCCTCGGCGCCGGCCTGGACAGGGTGGTTGGCCACCGCCCATCGTTTGCCCTGCACCTGGGCGAACTGGGCTGCTTCCCCAACCCTCGCCGGCCACGCGTGATTTGGGCCGGTGTGGCGGGCACAGGACCGGCGTTGGCCGACCTGAAACGGGCGGTGGATGAGATGCTGGCCCCGCTGGGTTGGGCACCGGAAAACGACAAACCGTTCCAGGCCCACCTGACTCTGGGGCGCGTGAAGCACAGCAACCAGCTCATCCAACTGCCATGGGGCGAACGGCTTGCTCCCCGGCCGGTGCCCGTTGACGCCATCTACCTGATCCAAAGCCAACTGCGTCCCGATGGCCCGGTCTACACCATCCGGCACAAAGCTCCCCTGGCCAAACCCGCTGCTCCCCAACCCCAATGAGCGAATTTGTCGTCAAGACCGCCTTTCAGTCCAACCGGCGCACACCCACGCGCTGGGTGGCATCTCACCTGCGGCGTAACTGGCTGTACATCCTCACCATGTTCTTTGGCGCGTTTGGGAACGCAGCGCTGGCGGCTCTTGTACCTATTCTCATTGGCCTGGCCTTCAATGCCGCCCTGGCGTCGCCGGCCGACATACGGGGAATTGGGCTGGCGACTATGGGCATCATCGTCAGCCAGACAGTACGCGCCTTCTTGCAGTTGGGGCGCAACTTCTCCAGCGAGCTGCTGGGTCAGCGGCTGGAACGGGATACGCGGGAGGAGCTGTACATCAGTCTGCTGGGCAAAAGCATGACCTTCCACGACCTGCAGCCGGTCGGCGACACGATGGCCCGGGCCACCAATGACGTGCGCGAGGTCAACCGCATGTTCAATCCCGGCATCAACCTGGTCGTTGGATCGGCCAACTTCCTGATCATGCCCCTGGTTCTGGCCCCACGCTACGACGTGGCCCTGATTGCTGCCCCGCTGTTCTTCATCATCAGCTACATTTTTGCCCTGGCCCGCTACTTACGCACTTTGCAGCCCATTTCCGACCGCGTGCGCCGTTCCTTCGGCTATATGAATAGCCGCCTGGCGGAGGCCATCGACGGCATTGAGACCGTGAAGGGCTCCGCCCAGGAGGAGCAAGAGATTGCCCTATTCGATGAGAATGCCAGCGAATACCGCAATGCCTCGGTGGAGCGGGGTTACGTTGAGGCGCGTTTCTTGCCCCTGCTCATGCTGGGTATTGCCCAGGCTATCGGCTTTACCCATGCCATTTTGCTGTTCCAGGCGGGGCGCATTGGCGTGGGCGACATTGTGGGCTACATGGGGCTGCTGGGTCTGTTCGGCTTTCCCACGTTTGTCTCGTTGTTCGCCTATTCGCAGGTTTCGCTGGGGATGGCCAGCGCGCGGCGCATCTTGGAGCTGGTGAATATGGAGACAACGCTGGACGAGAACGCCGCCGGTCACCAGGCTCCTATCCGCGGCCACATTCGCTTTGAGGATGTGACCTTTGGCTATGTGGATGGGGTAGACGTGCTGCGGGGGATCAGTTTCGAGGCCCTGCCGGGCCAGACGGTGGCCATTGTGGGCCAGACGGGGGCGGGCAAGAGCAGCGTCGCCAAGCTGGTTAACCGGACGTATGACGTGCGCTCCGGCCGGGTGCTGATTGACGGGTTGGATGTGCGTGAGTGGCAGTTGGCATCTCTGCGGCAGCAAGTGTCGATTATCGAGCAGGATATCTTCCTGTTTTCGCGCACCGTGGCGGAGAACATCGCCTTTGGCTGTCCCCAGGCAACGCGGGCGGAGATTGTGGAAGCGGCCAAAGCCGCCCAGGCGCATGAGTTCATCATGGGCTTCAAGGACGGCTACGAGACGATTGTCGGCGAACGGGGCGTTACCTTATCGGGTGGGCAGCGCCAGCGGCTGGCCCTGGCCCGCGCCTTCCTCACCAAGCCGCGCATCCTGATTCTGGACGACTCCACCAGCGCGGTGGACAGCGCAACGGAGGATCACATCCAGCAGGCCATTGCGCGGGCGGCCGCCGGCCAGACGACCATTCTCATCACCCACCGCCTGTCGCAGATTCGGTGGGCGGATCAGGTGGTGCTGCTGCGGCAGGGGCGGCTGGCGGCGGTGGGCACGCACGACACACTGATGGCTGAGTACCCGGCTTACCGGCGCATTTTTGAGCAGTATGATGGGGCGTGACCCGGCCGGGTCAGGCAAGCTCCACACCCATCTCATCCAGGCGGATGGTGCGCGCCGTTTCCTCTTCCCGCAGGGTTAGTTCGGCGGTGGGCAGGCGGAAGTGAAAGGGGACTACCCGGCCGGGAAAGGCCAGCTCCCCCCACACCGCCTCTTCACTGCGACCATGAATGCGCAGCCGCGCATCATGCCAGCGGCACCAAAGCACCAGCGGTTTCATCGCCCGCTAATCACTCCAGCGCTCGCGGCGCACTTCCAGCACATTGGGCAGCTTCTCAAAACGCTGCAGCAGCCAATCCAACTCGGCCAGATCGGCGACTTCGGCGATCATGTACAGGGTGGTGATGCTGTTGGCCGTGGACTTCTTGGTCTTGGGCACGCTGATTTTGCGCCCCTTGAGCACGGTGGCGATGTCTTCAACCAGCCCCGGCCGGTGATAGGCACGGATGACAATCGGGATCGGGTAAGTCTCCTCGCCAGCACCCCACTCCACTTCAATCAGCCGCTCCTTCTCGTCGATGAGATTCAGCGTGCTGCAGTTGGCCTGGTGAATGGTTACCCCGGAGCCGCGGGTAATGTAGCCAATAATGGGCTGAGGGGGGATGGGATTGCAGCAGCCGGCAAAGCGGGTCACCAGGCCGGCCATGCCGCGCACCGTAAGCCCTTTGCTGCTTTTGCTCTGGGGGATGAGCAGGGGCAGCAGTTCATCATCAGGCTTTAGCTTCTGCTGTAAAGAGGCGATAGCCCCGCCAATCTGGGTGCTCTGGATGTCGCCAAAGCCAACTTTGGCCAGAAACTGGTCTACGTCATCATGGCGCAGCGAGGCGGCGATATCGGCCACGGTGAAGGTATCGGCCAGGCCCAGCCGTTTTAGCTCGCGCTCCACCACTTCCCGGCCGTGTTGAATGTTCTTCTCCCGCTCCTGCTGGCGGAACCATTGGCGGATACGGCTGCGGGTGCGGGCGCTGCCGGTGTAGCCCAGGCTCTCATTCATCCAGTCACGGCTTGGCCCGCCGCGGCTGGCGGTGATGATCTCCAGCTTGTCACCAGATTGGAGCTGGTAATCCAGGCTGGCCATCTTGCCATTTACCTTGGCGCCGCGGCAGCGGTGGCCCACTTCGGTATGGATGTGGTAGGCAAAGTCGATGGGTGTCGCCCCGGCCGGGAGGTCCACCACATCCCCGCGCGGCGTAAACACATAAATCCGCTCGCCCAACAACTCCTGCTGCAGCAGTTCGTGGTCGGTCAGCGTATCGTTGGCATCCTGCAAATTGCTCAGCAGTTGCCGGAACCAGTGGATGCGCTTGTTCAGATTAGAACTGCTCTTGGCGCTGCTCCCCTCTTTATACGCCCAGTGCGCAGCAATGCCGCGCTCTGCCTCCTCATCCATCTTGTCGGTGCGGATCTGCACCTCCAGCGTTTGCCCCTTGTCATCCATCACCGCGGTATGCAGCGACCGGTAGCCATTGGGCTTGGGCGAAGCGATGTAGTCATCGAACTCATGGGGAATTGGCTGCCACAGGCTATGAACCGCGCCCAAGACCTGGTAACAGAGCGTACGCGCTTCATCATCCTTCTGTTTGCGCGGTTTGCGGCTGTCGTTCTCCGTCTCCCGCGTGTCGATAACCACACGTAGGGCATGGACATCGTAAATCTGGTCCAAGTCCACCCCTTTGCGCTCTATCTTGCGGTAAATGGAGTAAATATGTTTGGGGCGGCCGGTCACCGCCGCCTTCAGGCCCAGTTCGTCGATCTTGCTCTGAAGCTGCTTCACCGCCGTTTCTACCTTGTTCAGGCGAGTGCCGCGCTTCTCATCAATTCTGCGGGCGATCTCTTTGTAGACGTCCGGCTCCAGATAACGAAAGGCCAGGTCTTCTAGCTGCCATTTCAACTGCCAGATGCCCAGGCGGTTGGCCAGCGGCGCATAGACATTCATGGCCTCATTGGCCACTTCTAGCTGCGCCGGACGTGGCAAGCTGCTGGCCTTGCGCAACTGCTGCAGCGCCTGCGCCATGCGCAGCATCACCACGCGGATATCCCCTTCGATGATGGAGAGGATCGCGCGCCGGATCTGCTCCAACTGGGCGCTATCTGACTGCTGTGTTTGCTGCTTGTAGCGGTCGGCGGCGGCGAAGTTGTTGAGGTTGCGCAACCCAAGGATGAGGTTGGTAACTTCGACGCCGAACAGCTTGCGGATTTCCGCGTCGCGGGCGCGGTCATCGTCGTGCAGGGTGTCTTGCAGCAGGGCAGCCAGGATGGTGGGTGTGTCCAGCTCCAGATCGCAGATAATGAAGGCTACCGCCAGATTGAACTCGATGCACAGTTCACCGGAAGGGCGCTGCCGCCCCTGGTGGTATTGCTCGGCATATTCGTAGGCGCGTTTGATCTGGGCAGCGTTAATTTCGGCGCTCCCGGCCGGGAGTGAGCTAATCAGCTTCGCTAGCGTAATTGAATCAGCCTTGGTCATACTGAAGGGTCATCAAAGAACACAACAGGCAAAAAAACAGGCGTCTCCTACGCTGGTGACGCCTGCCGGTTAAGACAATGCTTCGCGGAAGACAGGGTTATTTGTTCTCCTGATCGTCTTCCGGTGTGGCGGGCGCGGCCTGGGCAGCCGTTTCAGTTTCAGGCCCGGTTTCATCAGCAGCATGGGTCCTGAGCCGGGCGCGGCCCTCATCCAGAACAATGCGGGCCTGTTCCTGCACTTGTGCTGTCGTCTGTGCCGCCTGGGAACGGGCATCAGCCACAATGCTGCTGGCCCGATCCCGGTAGTCTACCCAGCGCTCCGCCCCGGTTTCCCGCAGGTCGGTGCTGCGGGCCACCAGTTGTGTACGCATCTCTTCGCCAGATTGCGGGGCCATGATCAGGGCTACGGCGGCACCCACAAGTCCGCCAATGACGAATCCTGCCAGGAATGCGCCAAAATCACTGTTGCCGTTATCACTCATCTCGTTTACTCCTTTTTGGGCAAAATCACCGGGCGCCAGATGCCCCCGGCCGGGTATGCACACCGCGCTAATCGGGCAGATTCTTCTTTGGATCGCCAAATAGAACCTTCAGGCCACGCCGCACACCGGCCGCATAGCTGCTGGCCTTTGTCACCGGCGTGACCACATTCTTACTCACAAACGTCGTAGTGCCCCGCACCATGCCCACCGTCTCATTTGTCTTCTCAAGAATGGGCTTGATCTCGAACTCCAACATGTTGACCAGGCGCACCAACATCAGCAGCATGATGACCAGAATAACGGCAAAAACACATGATTGCAGTGCCAGAGCAATAATAAAGACATCACGAATCGCCTGGATTTCTGGGGCGAAGTTGGCCGCCAACCAGATTACCAGCGCCGACACCAGCCCGACCACAAGCAGTGCTACAATGACGCCCAGGACAATGTAGGCGGGCGGAATCTGCCGCGGGCTTTCCGCGGTAGGAGTGGTTTCGCTGATGATCTGACCTTCCATTTGCTTGCTTTCCCTTGGGGGACTTGCTTCGCCGCGTCTGGCAGCCGCCGGGTCACAACGCACGTTACCCAAAGGTGGGTCCACCAGAAATCTACGCAAGCCCGGAAATATGACGAAGTTACGACGCATCCGAGTGCGCCAACAAGTATAGCAGAATTCAAGGTGTGACCAAAATAGGCGTTGCGGCTAACTGCCTGCCGGCTAGCCAGGCGATTCGTGGCGCGTGAGCAGCCAACTGGCCAGCAGCGCAATCCACGAACCCAGGCTGGCGCTAAACAGGTGGACCGCGCCCAATTTGAGGGTGTCGATGTTTAGAAGATCGCCAACGATATGCCCCAGGCCAAAACCGACCCAGGAGGCCAGCACGTAGAGCAGGATTCGGCGGGCCGGGCCGCCCATGATAAAGTGGAAACCGGCCCCATAGGCGGTGGCCAGAAAGAAACCGAGAACAAGACCGGTGGCCAGGCCGTTCATAGAATGCGCCCTACGGTGCCACCCGGCCGGGTTGCTTCTGCCGTGTCACTGGCAGCAACAATGTGATTCTCACGGATGATCCCCCCACCCAGGCAAACATCACCATCATAAAAGACGGCTCCCTGCCCGGCGGTGATGCCATAGACAAACTCGCTAAAGGCAACCTCCACCTGGTCACCCGGCCGGGGCAGCAGCGTGGCAGCCACCGGCTGCGCCTTGTAACGTATCTTCACCTGGGCCTGGATCGCCCCGGCCGGGGCAGTTCCGGCAACCCAGTTGACCTGCCCGGCCAGCAGCGTCGTCCGCCCCAGCTCGGCGCGCGTACCCACAATGAGCGCATTGCGGGCCACATCCTTGCGCAGCACAAACAGCGGTTCGGCGGCGCTGAGGCCCAGCCCCTTGCGCTGGCCGATGGTGTAAAAGGGCAGCCCACTATGCCGGCCCACTTCCCGGTCGTCACTGGTGAGCATTGGCCCCGGCCGGGCGCTGTCCGGCGCATATTCGCGCAGAAAACGCCGGTAATCATTGTCGCCCAAGAAGCACAAATCCATGCTCTCCTCCTTCTGGGCCAGGGGCAGCCCATAATGACGGGCCAGTTCCCGCACCTGCGCCTTGCTGTAGCCGCCCACTGGGAACATCACGTGAGCCAGCTCCCCCTGGCCCAACACGTGCAGCACGTAAGACTGGTCCTTACCCGCGTCCACCCCTTTTAGCAGTTGGTAACGGCCATCGGCTGTCTGGCGCACCTGGGCATAATGACCTGTAGCCAGGTAAGCGGCGTCCAGGGCCAGGGCGCGGTTCAGCAGGTAGGTAAAACGGATTTCCCGGTTGCACTCGATACAAGGATTGGGCGTGCGCCCCTGGGCGTGCTCGTCGATGAAGAACTGGACGATCGTCTGCCGGAAATGATCCTGCACATCGACCACGTAGAAGGGGATGCCCAGCAAACCGGCAATGTAGCGCGCATCGGCCATCTGGTCTGGCGTGCAGCAGCGGTTTTGCGGGGCGCGGCTGCCCCGGCCGGGTTCGCTCCACAGCCGCATCATCAGCCCCACCACATCGTACCCCTGGTCCACCAGCAGCGCCGCCGCCACCGAGCTGTCGACGCCGCCGCTCATGGCCACAACCACGCGCGGTTTCCTTGGGGAAAGGGTGTTATCTTGAGTCATGGGCATTCCCGCCGGTGGGCATCAGGCCAACCAGCTCAGGCAGCAAATTGCTGCGTGAAGGCACGCAGGCGCGCCACAGCCTGGGGCAGCACTGCCAGCACCCGGTCCACGTCGGCCAGGCTGTTCTGCCGGCCAACAGTCAGCCGCAATCCACCCAGCGTCCAGCTCGCGTCCAGCCCCAGCGCCTCTAGAATGGGTGAGGGCTTGGGGCTGCCGCTGGCACAGGCGGAGCCGCTGCTGGCAGAGATGCCGGCCAGGTCCAGTTGGATCAGCAAGTCGTTGCCATTGACATGCTGAAAGGCGAAGCTGGCGTGATGGGGCAGGCGCTGGGTGGGATGGCCGGTAAGCTGCGCCCCGGCCGGGAGGGCTGCCAACACCCCTTCAATCAGCCGGTCGCGCAGGCTGGTGTAATGGGCCAGATTCTCCTCGCGTCGCGCCACCGCCAGGCGCAGCGCTTCGGCCGCCGCCACGGCAAAGGCCACGTTGGATGTGCCCGCCCGCCGGCCATCTTCCTGGCTGCCGCCGGTTAGAGCAGCGATTAGCTCAACCCCCTGACGAGCATACAAAATGCCAACCCCTTTGGGACCATAGAATTTGTGCGGGGCAATACTCAACAGGTCAACCGGCAGCCGGGCCATGTCCAGTGGGGCAACGGCAGCCGCCTGGATGGCGTCGGTGTGGAAGAGTACGCCGTGGCTGCGGGCAATCTCGCCCATGGCCTGAAAAGGATGGAGGGTGCCGATCTCGTTGTTGGCGGCCATGATGCTGATGAGCACGGTATCCGGCCGGATAGCGGCCTGCAATTCGTCCAGGTCGATACAGCCATAAGCGTCCACCGGCAGCACGGTCAGGTCAAAGCCAAACTGGTCACGCAGTTGTTCGGCCGTGCCCAGCACAGCCTTGTGCTCGGTGATGCAGGTGATGAGGTGGTTGCCCCGGCCGGTAGCCCGGGCCGCCCACATCACCCCACGCAGGGCCAGGTTATCGCTTTCTGAGCCGCAGCCAGTGAAGATGATCTCCCCCGGCCGGGCGTTTAGCAGGTCGGCCACAGTGCGGCGGGCCTGGTCCAGCCCCTGGCCAGCCAGCCGTCCATGGTGGTGGGTAGAGGCCGGATTGCCATACAGCTGGCCAAAATAGGGCAGCATCGCCTCCAGCACCTGCGGGTCCACTGGTGTTGAGGCCCCGTAATCCATGTAAATCTGTTGCATCATTGATCCTCTGTGAAGAACGTTCTTACTCCACCGCCGCCGGCAGACGCACGGTGAAGGTCGTGCCTTTGCCTTCCACGCTTTGCACGTCCAGGGAGCCACCGTGCTTCTCCACGCCTTCTTTCACCATGTACAGGCCCAGGCCGGTGCCAGCAATGCCCCGTTCTACGGCCGTCTGGGTGCGGTAGAAGCGCTTGAACAGGTTGGGCATCGCCGAGCGAGGGATGCCGATACCCTCGTCACGCACCTCCACCTGGATACTCTCATCCTGCACCAGGCACTTCACGCTAACCGTGCCCGACATGGTGAATTTGACCGCGTTATCCACCAGATTCTTAAAAATCATATACAGCGTTTCCTGGTTGCCCATCACCGGCGGCAAATCTGCGGGGATGCGCTGGCTGAAGGTCAGCCCCTTTTGCAGGGCCTGCTCGGCCAGCGGCGGCAGCATGTCGTCGAAGACGGCATTCAGCCGCACCAGTTCTGAGCTGCGCTGAATCTCGCGCGCGTTCAGCTTGGCCACTTGCAGCATCTGGCGCACCATGCGCTGCAACCGGTCACTTTCGCGCTCAATAACGCCCAGAAAGCGGTCTGCCTTGGCGGAATCGTCGCGTGCCTTGCCTTCGCGCAGCAGGCGAGCATACATCAGGATGGTCGCCAGAGGGGTGCGCAGCTCATGCACGATGTTGTGAAAGAAGTCGTCGCGCATCCGCTCCACTTCCCGGATCTGGCGCAAGTCGCTGAAGACGTAAATCGCCTCGCTCAGTTCGTTCGCCTCATTATGAATCGGTGCGCCGCTGACCAGCACCGGCACCTGCTCTTCCCGGCCCTGAGCCAGTTCACAGGCGATGTGGGGCACTTCCTCGGCACTATCTATCACCCGCGCCATCAAGGCCGCAAAACCGCCTTCGTTGTTAAGGTGAATGACCTCGCTGGCCAGGCGGCCAAGAAGCTGCCCCACTTCTACCTGGGCCAGCGACAAGAAGGCGTCGTTGGCGGCAGTAACCCGCCCTTCGGCATTAACGGTGAGCATTCCTTCGGACATGTTGGCGAAGATGGTCTCGATGCGGCGCTTTTCGGCCAGAACGTCGGCGTGCAGCCAGGCGTTCTCCAGGGCGGCGGCCAGCGGGCCGGTGATGGCTTGCAGCAGGCGCAAATCGTTATCGCTGAAGTTGCCATCTTGCTTGTTGATGGCTTCCAACACTCCGATAACGCGCTGCTCAACGCGCAGGGGGACGCACAGGATGGAGTTGGTGCGGAAGCCGGAGCTGTGGTCTACGCTGCGGTAAAAACGCTCGTCAGTCTGGACGTTGTTGATGATGACGGGTTCGCCCTGGCTGGCCACCCAGCCGGCAATGCCCTGGCCGGGCTTGAGGCGGATGGTGGGCAGTTGGCGAAAGAGGGGACCCATGAGCATATCGACGAAGATGATGTCGCCGGAAGCTGGCTCTACCAGGCCGATGGAGACGGTTTCCACGTTGAGGATGCGGCGCACGGGGTCGGTGATCTGGCTGAAGATGCTGTCCAGGCTCAGGGTGCTGGTGAGGGAGCTGGTCAGGTCGTAGACAATGGCAAATTCGACCTCCTGGCGGTCGGTGCGGTGACGCAGGAAGGCGCGCTCCAGGAAGGTGCTGATGTGAATGGCCAGGGGTTCGATGCTGGTGATGTCGAACAGGTACCCGGCCGGGGGGTCGATCAGGCAGAGTGCCCCGGCCGGGACCAGACTGCTGCGCCCGGCCGGGAAAGGCAGCGGCACAAACAGCACCTCGTCACGCGCCAGCAGCCACAACTCACTGCTGATAACCTCTTTGGGCGGCAGTTGGTACTTCTGCTGCACCAGCGGCCGGTTAGCGGCACTCAACAACCTAAACGACGCCTTCCCCGTCGGCCAGCGCGCCTGGGTGATATTGCCATTGGGCGGGCACACCCAAACATCATAATACTTGCCCTGTGGGTCACTCAGGCCCACCACTACCGTCAGTTCACTGTAGACGGCGATCTCATAGGCCACGGCGGCGCAGATGCCATGAGCATCCAGGACATCGGCCAGTTCGCGCGTCAGGCGCTCCCAGAGGGCATGAACGGTCTTTGTGGTTGTGGGCGGGGCGTCACCGGTAATCATAGAGGGCATTTATAGCGTTGCCAGGGCAAGTTGGCAAGCAGCATTTGTGGTTGCCGGAACCGGCCGGGTTCGGGTATTATTCAGAAGGCTAGTAGACCATTTCCAATTCCATGTTAGACAATCCAAAAGGAGCTTTATCATGAGCTACATCGAAGCGATTTACGCGCGCGAAGTTCTGGACTCGCGTGGCAACCCAACCATTGAAGTTGAAGTAGAACTACTCGACGGCGCTATGGGCCGGGCCATTGTGCCCTCCGGCGCCTCCACCGGCGTCCATGAAGCGTGGGAAAAGCGCGACGGCGACAAGAGCCGCTACGGTGGCAAAGGCGTGCTGCAAGCCGTTGACGCCGTCAACAACGAGATTGCCGAAGCGTTGGTCGGTTGGGATGCCACCGACCAGGTAGGTATCGACCAGACGATGATCGAGCTGGACGGCACAGAAAACAAAGAGCGGCTGGGGGCCAACGCCATTCTGGGCGTGTCGCTGGCCGTGGCCAAGGCCGCGGCCGACAGCGCCGGCCTGCCCCTCTACCGCTACCTGGGCGGCACCTCGGCCCGCACCCTGCCCGTCCCCATGATGAACATCATGAATGGCGGCAAGCACGCGGCCGGGTCCACCGACCTGCAAGAGTTCATGGTCATGCCCGTGGGCGCGCCCAACTTCGCCGAGGCGCTGCGCTGGGGCGTGGAAATCTACCAGAGCCTGAAGAAAGTGCTGGCCGGCAAGGGGCACAGCACCACGGTAGGCGACGAGGGCGGCTTTGCCCCGCGGCTGTCGGCCAACAAAGAAGCCTTCGACCTGATCCTGGAAGCGATTGAAAAGGCCGGCTACAAACCAGGCGAGCAGGTGATGCTGGCCATGGACGCCGCGGCCAGCGAGATTTATGAAGATGGCATGTACCATTTGAAGACGGAGGGCAAAGTGCTCTCCGGCCGGGAGATGGTCGACTTCCTGGCTGAATGGGTAGACAAGTACCCCATCATCTCCATTGAGGACGGGCTGCACGAAGACGACTGGGAAAGCTGGACCTACATGATGGAGAAACTGGGTGGGCGCATCCAGATTGTGGGCGACGACCTGCTGGTGACCAATATCAAGCGCATCGAGAAAGCCTTCGCCGTCAATGCCGCCAACAGCTTGCTGTGCAAAGTCAATCAGATCGGCACCCTCACCGAATCAATTGCCGCCGTAGACCTGGTCCATCGCCACAACTGGACCACCGTGGTCTCCCACCGCAGCGGCGAAACAGAAGATGCCACCATCGCCGACCTGGCCGTGGCCCTGAACGCCGGCCAGATCAAGACCGGCGCGCCCGCCCGCACCGACCGGGTGTCCAAATATAACCAACTGCTGCGCATCGAGGACAGCCTGGGCGACACCGCCATTTACCCTGGCCTGAAGGCATTCACCAACCTTAAGCGCTAGCGCCAAAGGCCACCGAACATTGCCTTGGCGGCGGTTTGGCGGCTGCTAATGCCGATCTAACGCGGCTAGGGCATGATAGAGGTTCTTAGACTTGGGAGTGCAGGTGGCCAGCCTGCCTGCGCTCCGTTTTTTGCCGGGCGGTTCAGCGAACTGCCCCACTGTGCAAGGAGATAGCGATGCGCTTTTTTGCTGAAGAGCCAGATGAAGATGACGACGATGACGGGCAAGAGACGATGAAAGAGATGCCCCGTGACATGAATCTGTTCAACCAGAAGCTGCTGGAGACACGGACTATCCTTCTTTTCGGCGAGATAAACATGAAGGTGGCGGAGCAGATCACCCGCCAACTGCTGATCCTGGCCGCCGACTCGGATGAAGACATCAAGCTGTATGTCAATTCGCCCGGCGGCCATGTGGAATCTGGGGACACGATCTTTGATATGATCCGCTTCGTGAAGCCGCGGGTGAAGATTATCGGCACGGGCTGGGTGGCCAGCGCCGGGGCGCTGATCTACGCCGCCGCCCCCAGAGAGGATCGCTACAGTCTGCCCAATACGCGCTTCTTGCTGCACCAACCCATGGGCGGCGTGCGCGGCCAGGCGGCTGACGTGGCCATTGAGGCGGAGGAGATTCTGAAGATGCGCCGCCGCCTGAATGTCATCTTCTCCGAGCAGACGGGGCAGCCGCTGGAGAAGGTAGAGCGGGATACTGACCGTAACTTCTGGATGTCGGCGCAGCAGGCGTTTGACTATGGCCTGGTTGGCCATATCGTCAACGGTATCGACGAGGTTTGACCTGATGAATGGCGCGCTGGCCCTCCCCGGCCGGGGTGCCCCCACAAAACAGCAAAAGAGCGTGACGCCACGAACGTCACGCTCTTTTTTTGTGGCTGCGGCCACCTGCACTAGGCAAAAATCTGCTGCCGGGCCGCCCCCTGCTGGCTGACACGCACGGTGGACATGGAAGCCATGTGAAAAACGCGGCGCAGTTCGGCATGGTTCAGACCGGCCACCAGAATCTCCGGGAAGCCAATGGTGTCGGCCAGGCTGCGCAGGATACGCTCATCGATCCCGCCAGAGCGAAAACCCACGTAAGCCAGCGTGTATATCTCGTGCTTCAGCAGCTCCTGCACGGCGCGGCGCACACTGCCCGACGCCTGCTGCGAAGCGTTATCGTCCCCATCAGAGTACACAATCACCAGGCAGCGGACCATGATGCCGCTCTGGCGCAGCTGCTGGGCATACAGGACCATGTTGGTCAGCCCGGCCGCGACGGCATCATACAGCGCGGTGGTGCCATCAGGCTGGTAATGCTTGCGCGTCAGCGGCGGCACATCCGGTAGATTCAGGTAGCCGTGGAAAAGGCTTACCTGGTCGTCAAACAGAATGGTGCTGACAAGAATGTCATCAGCGGCGGTGGAGCCGGCCATGGCTGCCAGGTAGTCGTCGTTGTAGGCGCGGATGAGGTCGGCAGCATAGGGGCTCATGGAACCGCTCATGTCGATGATGTTCATGGCCAGGGTAACTTCGTTGCTGGCAATTTCGTCCAGGCTGACGCCAACGGCGGCAATCATGGTGGGGCCATTCAAGTTAGACACCACCAGGTCCATGGTGTCATCAGTCAGGCCATCACTGCGGGCCGACTGGAAAAGGTCATCAATATTGCCGAGACCGGTAGGGTTGCTCATGGGAATCTCCTGTGCGTGATTCAAGGTAGGTGCGACGTAAGCGGGCGGCCCAGTCTATGCGGTTTGGGCCAGAAAAGACAGCGGGTCGGTGCTGTTGACAAAGTTCACCCCTTGCCGGGCGAAATCGCCAAAGCGGGCCACGGCCAGGGCGTGGAAATCCACGTCGGGATGCAGCACCGGTGAAGTGCAGTCGCGCAGGAAGTAGATTTTGCGCAGCGCCGCCGGCTTGTCGCCAAAATCCTCCACAATATCCTCAACGCTTTCCAGGACACAGTGGCTCTCCGCCTCGCCGGCCACAATCACCACGTCCGCCTGTTCCAGGGTGTCCAGAAACGCCTTGTTCTTGCCGCCCAGTGGATGGTTGGCTACCGGCACTTCGGGCTGGATGATGGAGTAATGCTCGGTCAGGGGCACGCTGCCCTTGGTAAGCCAGGTGGGCTGCGTCTTGCGGGCCAGGGCATGCCACATCACCGCCGACCACAACTCCGGGTCCAGTGCATGGCCCACGCTGCCGATGAGGGTATGGTAGGGCCAGATAACCAGTTGTTTCTTGGCTCCCTTTTCCAACTGCTTGACGTAGTTGGTGGACGCGGCCGGGGCCACCAACGGACGCCACTTGCCCGCCTTGATGTCATCCCAGGAGATGATGGTGAATGGCGCGGGGTGCCGTCCGTGGCCATCGACCCACCAATTGGGCGAGAAGATCTGGAATGGCAAGTGGGAATCCAGCGAGCAGGTGATGTTGGTAATGCTGGCGGCATTGCGGTAGATGAACTCGACCAGCCGCTGAATATCGCCCAGCGAGCCGGGGACGTTCAGGTTGCCCTGGTCGTGGCAGAAATCGACCTGCATGTCGATGATGACCAGGTGGACGTTGCGGGTATCCTCCCCGGCCGGGGGCAGATTTGCCTGGGCCGCAGCGGTGGCAATCGCTGCCATGTCGGGGTGGAACAGGCGGCCTATCCGCTGCGGGTCATAGAAGCTGGGAAAGTCGGTCATTGGCGTATCTCCTTGTTTTCAATGATGCAATCAATTAAGTGTCTAAGTTACACTTAATTGTCAGCAACAGTATAGTGTTGTTCATACACTTTGTCAAGTCCCAATCGCTGTTTTGCGGCAGCGACCGGACCAGTTGGGACCAATCGCCCGGCCGGGCAGCGGCCCTGGCTTATGCCGTGACCAGATACACCCGGCCGGGGCGCTGTACCAACAGCCCGGCCGGGTGGGGCAGCAAGGTATCGCCGGCGGTCACTACATCGGCCGTGCCCGGGAGCAGCGTCTGCCCGGCCGGGCTTTCCTTCAGCACGCCGGCATCGGTGGGATGCAGTAGGGTACTACCCCACAGCGCCTTCTGGCCCAGGCTCCCACTCCCGTAAAGCTCACTCCCGGCCGGGTGCTGCGCCTGGAAAGCCAGGTGGCCAGAGACAGCGTCCACCAGCCAATAGCGGCTGTAGGCCCGACCAGCCTGTTTCAGGTGAGCCAGGACGGCCAGGTGCGTCCGGCCGGGGACGACGTGCAGTTCCTGGACGCTTTCCCCGCCAGCCAGCGGCAGGGGCAGCTCGCGCGTAACACCCGCCTCATCACGCCAGAACAGGGTGTAGTCGCCAAAAATGCGGTAGATGCCGGCAACGATGTCCGCCTCCGGCGCAGCCCACAGCAAGGTTTGCTGCTGATGCGCCGTGGCCACCACCTCCTCAGCGTACAGCCCACCGCGCACACTGCCACGCAGCAGCGCTCCGCTAGCCAGCCGGTAAAGAGCCAGCGGCGAGGTGGCAAAGATGGCTGCGCCATCGCCCCCCTGAAACGGGTCGCTGGCCAGCAGCGCCAGGCGCTGCGGCGGGTCGTGGCTGGTGTCCAGCAGCAGCAGTTGGGACTGCCCGGCCGGGTTCACCACCAGGTAATGACCAAACAGGCCAAAGCGGTAGCCGGCCTGGCTGCTAAACAGGGGCTGGCGGTCGAACAGCCCCCCCACCCCCAGGCGCAGCAGGCTGTACTGCGCGCCTTCGCGCACAACGCCCACGATGCGCCGGTCGGGCTGCGCGGCCAGCAGCAGGAAGTGGCCGCCGGTCTGGGCCAGCAGGCGAACCTGTAGTTGGCCACCCGGCTGCGCCAGTTTGGGCTGGAGGGGCAGTTGATGGCAGCCGGGGCAGCCAGACCGCCCGGCCGGGTAAGCCAAACCGCACCGGCTGCAAGTCACCAGCGCGGCGGCAAAGTCGTCCAGCAGTTGGCGGGGGAAAGGCGGGCGCTGCCCCAGGCCAAAGACCTGATGCAGGTGGTGCAAAAGGTCGTCGGGCAGGCTGGCGGCCGGCCGGGCCAGCTTGGGATAAGTCACGGCCGGGTCCAGAATGGTCAGCCCGGCAGTGGCCCGCGCGGCCAGCGATTTGGCCTGGTGGTGAACGCCGCCGTAGGGATGGGCCAGCAGCAGGGCCTTGACGAGCAAAACGAAGTAAGCATACCAATCGCTGGCCGGGCTGAAGACCGGCCGGGCGCCAAAATCGGTGACGTGGTAGAGGTGGGGGTCGAGGCAGCTTTCCAGAGCGACCGGGCACGGGAACTGCTCAAACTGGTAGCTGTCTACATCGAGCCAGCAGGCAGCCAGCGCCGGGCCACCCCCCTGCCCGGCCGGGTGAAAGTGGATATTCTGGTCGTTCAGGTCGCCCACGACCAGGCCTAGTTGGTGCAGCACGCTGAGGGTCTGGTGCAACTGCTGGAAAAGGGGGATAACGTCCGCCGCGGTGAGGCCGCTTTGCTGGGCATATTTGGGACCGGCCAGTTGGCGCAGGGGCAGGCTCCCGGCCGGGAGGCGGGCCATCTGGAAACCCAACACCGCGCCAGACCGGTTGGTGACCAGGGCTGTGGGGCCAAGCACGTTGGGGGGAACCCGGCCGGCAAAGCGCGCCAGCCAGGCGCGCAGCTTGGCCGCCTGCCCCGGCCGGGGCTGGTGGTAAATCTTCACGGCATCGCGGCCCAGGCTAAACACCATGCCCTCCCCGCCGGACTGGATGAGCTGCCGCGGGTGCAGCGTATGCGTCTTGTGCTGGAGCAGGATTTGCATCTTCATCGGTGGCACCTTATTGAGGGCTGAGACCGCCCCCACAACACACCTTACGCCTCACGTTCAAACCAGCAGGCGACTGCACCATCATCCTCGAAGTGGCCGGGTTGGCGGGCGCGGATATTGAGCTGGCGCTGCAGGGCCAGGCTGGGGCGCGGTGTGGTCAGGAGGTCGGCCAGCAGAGGGGCGGACCAGCCATCGCTGGCCACGGCAAGCTGCTGCACCCCGGCCGGGGCCAGCCGGCGAGTGTGGAAGTGGGCCGGTATGGCCCGGCCGGGGCCGCCCGGCAGCAGGTGATAAGCCAGGTAATCGGGCCGGTTGTCGCTCTCCAGGCGCGTGACCTGGCCGTTGTGCACCAGGTAGCCATCGCCAGCCCAAAAGAAGGTGGCCTCGTCAGCGGAGATGACGAAGCCCAGTAAGGTGCAGAGAAGGTGGCTGGCGATGAATTCGGCCCGGCCGGGGCCGCCAACCAACCCCAACCCGGCCAGGAGTTGGTCCAGGAAGGCCAGGCAGGCGGCGTAGAGCTGATCGGGCCAGGGCGGCGTGGGGATTGCCCCGGCCGGGGGTAGGCAGCGCGCCAGCCAGCCGGCGGCAAACTGGCCCAGGAGCTTGGCCCCCACTTCGTTATGGGATGGGATGACCCGGCCGGGGGTGCGATATTTGCTGCCGCAGCCGTCCAGCACCAGGCCAAACTGGCTGCGGCCATCGGCCGCGTGGCCGCAGATGGTGAAGTCGTGGCTGTTGTGCTGCATGAGCCGGTGCGCCCGGCCGGGGATTTGGGCTGTGCTGAGCATTCGCCTGCCTTTCAATCGGTTCAGAGATTTAGTGTATATCAAACACCAATCATTATAGTGTTGCTATTACACTTTGTCAACGACAAAAGCGGCACGATTGTATGGTAAAATGACTTATCGCAGTTTTCGGGCTGACGTTTCGCCAGACAGACAGGGTCTGGCAGCCCAGTCACCAGCCAAACCAAAGGTTCCGGCAGCACCGCACCACGCTGTACTTCAGAAGGAACTTGCCGGCGCTGTAGCAGGAGGCACCATGAAGAGTTTGCTATTATTGCGTCATGCCAAGTCTAGTTGGGAGAATGCCCATCTGGCCGACTTCGACCGGCCGCTAAGTGAGCGAGGGGAGCGGGACGCGCCGCGCATGGGGCGGCTGCTGCGCCGCGAGGACCTGGTTCCCGACCTGATCGTCACCTCTACAGCCCGGCGGGCGCAGCAGACAGCGGAACGGGTGGCCACATACAGCGGCTATGAGCACGACATTGAGTACACGCGCGATTTCTACCATGCCGGACCAGGTGAGTATCTCGCCTACCTGGCCCAGTTGTCGGACACCTGGCAGCAGGTGATGGTCGTGGGGCACAATCCGGGACTGGAAGAGCTGCTGGAACTGCTCACCGGCGAGGCGGAGCTGCTGCCAACCGCGGCCATTGCCCACGTGCGGCTGCCCATCCACCGCTGGCATGAACTAAACGAAGAAACTGAAGGGGAACTGGTGGCGGTCTGGCGGCCGCGCGAGGTCAGTTGAGGCGGGCACGTTCGGGGGGAGCGGCGATGGTGCCGTTCTTGCTTTCGTAGAGCTTGCTCAGGCTCTTATTTTGCGCTGCCCACAACCCTACCAGGCCAATTTTTAGCTCATAATACGTTGTGCCCTCGGTGGTGATCTCCTGCATGATCTCCCGCTCTACCAGGCGCGTCAGCCCGGCGGTGACATCAGCCGGGTCCAGTTGGAAGCCGTACTGCTCCAGGTATTGCATGAGATCGGCCGGATGGAAGGGGACGTCGCGGTCCATCAGGTGGGCCACGGCGGCCAGCAGCGCGCGCTCCGTGTAGCTAGAGCGCTGCCAGATGTAGGCAAAATGCACCTCGCCCAGGCGCAGCATATCTTCCAGAGCCGCGTTCACATCGGAAATGGTGATGTAGCCACTGCGCTGGTTGTTGGCCTGGTTGATGAGCGTGTAGCAGACCAACTGCAAGAAGTAGGGCTGCCCGGCCGTGACACGCCAGATTTTGTCCAGGGCCAGGTCGTCGTAGATGATGTGCGGGGCGACTGGCTCACACACCAGGCGCATGGCCGCTTCGCGGCTGAGGAAGCCGATATGCCGGTAGAGGGCGATGTTGAACAGCACGGACCAGTAATCGGTGCTCATTTCTTCCAGGCGGCGGGTGCCCACAAAGACAAAACTGAGGCCGTGGCTGTGCTGCATCAGGTGGCGCAGATAAGTGAAGAAGGTGGGGGGCAGGATACCATCGTTGACCAGGTTCTCGAAGGCCTCGAATTCATCGAAGACCAGCAGCAGCGTCGTCCCGGCCGGGAGCAGTTGGCGCGCTTCGGGCAAGAAACGGCGCTGAAAGTACCCGGCCGGGTCATCACGCCAGACCGCCGGTTCCGGCACTGCCAGGTCACAACCGCGCAGCGCCAGGGCATCGGCCAGGAGCCAGGCCAGGTCATGGAACAGATTGGCCATGCCCGGCACCACGCCCAGCGATTGGCAGTCGATGTAAACCGGCAGCAGGTTGTCCGGCAGGTAGGTTCTCAGGCGCAGCAGCGCCGAAGTTTTGCCGGTGCGCCGCTGGCCAACCAGAATCAGCACATTGCGCTGTGAAATGCTGCCTGCATTCTGGGCAATGAACTGGAACAGATCTTCACGGCCATAGAAGAGGCTGCTGCTTTCACGCAGCGGCGTGCCCGGCAAGTAAGGATTGGGGATAGGGCTGAACTCGCGCACCGGCGGCAGCAAATGCACCATGTCGGCAAAGGCAATTTGCCGCCCCAACTGGCTGCGGTCATCATAGGCGATGTGGCAGGCCAGGCGGAAGCGGTCCATCTCGTGCACGGTCAGGTCGAAGGTGACTTCCCGCACCCGGCCGGGGGGCAGCACCGTAATATCCTCTGGCGGCGTCAGCGAGGTATACGCCGGGTTGGGGTCCAATTCAATAACCAGATTCTCGGCCGGGGCGCGCCCCTTGTTGTGCAATTCCAGCACCACACTGGTCCGCTGATCGCGTGGCACCAGCCGCTTTGTCTTCAGAATGATGCTCAACTGCGCCTGGCCGCGCAGCTCCTCAATGGCCGCATTCACCAGCCCCAACCAGCGCACAGCCACAATCGACAGCAGCCGGTTGTCGATGCGCACCGGCTGCCCGGCCAGGTCTTCCCGGATCTGGCGCAGCAGGACGGCCGCCTCGTGCAGGTAAACAATGCGATCTTCGGCCAGGTCTACCCGTTCGCTGTCGCGCAGGCTGGCCAGTACCCGCGCCAGGCGGCTAAGCCCAATTTCTGGCTGGTCGGCCACCGTCTGTTCGTGTACCAACTGCCACAACTGCGGGTGCAGCAGCCCAAGCTCGGTGATGTTAGGGGCTTCCAGCAGCGTCTGGCCCATTCTGAAGCGGGTGCGCCATTCATCCAGCAGCCGCCAGGGTGGCTCTTGCTGGCGGGCCTGGTCCAGGGCGCTGTTGATGATGGGCAGACCGGCATCCGGCCGGGCCGTGAGCAAGAACAGGCCGTCCACCAGATTGGCCAGGTTGGCGTTCTTCTCCTGCCGGGCGCGGTTGGCCAGGTTGAGCAGCAGACCGGGCGAACCGCTGCTGCGACGGTATTCAGCATCCAGCAGTTCCAGCGTGGCTGCCGAATTCTGCTTCATACGGTTGTAGGCTATCCGGGCGCGCCCTTCTGGCGTCAGGGCCTGGCGCACCAGAACGACCAGGCTGAAGATAACCAGCACCACCAGCAGTGGACCGGCGACAACGTTGAGAAGGGGATTGATGATGACCGGCACAGGACCGGGCGGCGGTTCAACCCAACCCTGGTGTGTCTGGTCATCGAAGTAGAAACGGTAGCGCACAGGGTCATCGCCTTCCGGGGACAGGTTGAAGAAGAGCGAGCCGGACCCCTCGGCAATCCGGCTGTCCTGGGTAACCCATTCCTCAAGCTCCCGCTGGTAGGTTTCCAGGTCCACCTGCACTTCGTCCCCTTCCTCATCCAGGACAAAGACGCTGATCTCGTAGCTCCCCGGCCGGGCATCGGTCTGCGGACTTACCAGCAGCGGCGGGCGGTTGGGCTTGGCCTCAAACAGTTGCACCACACCCAGGTCGGTAACGGCCACCAACTCGGCCGGCAGGTTGGCGCCGCGCTGCAAGCCGGCCAGGGCGTAGATGCTGCTGGTTAGCTTTTGCCGGTCCCACGGCTGCTGATCATCAGAATAGAGGTAGAGGTTGCCATTGCGGTTGCCCACGGCCAGATCGTGGGCACCACCGCCGTTCAGGTCGCTCCAGGTCAGGGCGCTAACGGCAGTCTCATCGCTCAGGTCCCACTGCACCAGGTTATGCTGCCCGTCGAGGGTATAGAGCTGGCCGGTGTCGGTGGCGATGAAGAAGTCACTCCCGGCCGGGAGGACAACCGTGGGGTGGCCGCTGTTCAACTGGTGCCGCCACACCTCAATCCCGCTCCAGGTCAGGCCGCGGACGCTGCCGTCATCGACCACAATCAGGATGGCCGCTTCGCCAGGCAGCCCGGCCGGGAGCAGATACAGGTCCACAATGTTACGCAAATTGTAGTTCACCAGCAGTTGGGGTGGGCTGTCCGCGCTCAGGCTGTACACATCGCTGCTGCCAGTGGCGGCCAGCAGGCGGCCATCATCGGCCAGGCGCAGGTGGGCAACCCGGCCGGGCAGCACTGCCGACCAGAGTTCATCCCCTGGGGCACCAAAGGCTTGCACAACCCCTTCCGCCGTGCCGGTTACCATGTCTGGCAGCTTGTCCCCGTTGGCATCCCCTACCACCAACTGGGTTACCGTGCCGGCAATGGGAATCGCCTCCGCAACCGGCTGGCCATCGGCATCAAGCAGGCGGAGGGTACTTACGATCTCTTCCTGGTCATCTGTACTGACCTGTCGCTCGGTACTCACGGCTACTATCAGCGGTGGTTCGTTGGCTGCGCCCGGCAGCATGGCCAGCTCAGGCACATTGTCACCCAGTTTCTGGATCCAACTGGCCTGGGTGCCCACATCGCTTTCCAACAGATGCAGCCGGCCATCGCTGGCCCCCAGCAGTAGTTCATCCTTGCCGTCCTGGTCGATATCGGCCGCCAGCATCGAGGCGGGCGCAACGAACAGGCGGTAGTCCCAACCGGGCGCATTCTTGCGTGCCCCAGTGCCCGAATCGGTGAGGGCCAGCGTGCCAAAGCTGACCAACAGCAGTTCGTTGATGCCATCACGGTTGATGTCCACCAGGCTTGTGGCCCCGGGAACAGAGATGAGGGGCGTGTCTTGCAGCACCCGGCCGGTGCTGTTCAGCAGGTACACTTCAGCCGACTCCGACTCATCTCGGGTGAGGGTGACGGCCACGGCCGGTTGGTTGCTGCGCGGCACGCCAGGGCTGGGGGAGAGACTGGTCACGCTGCGGTTCGGCGTGTCGGGCAGAACCGCACGCCAGTAGCGGTCACCCTGGGCATCGTAGGCGGCCACAGTGCCCACCTCGGTACCCACCAGCAGGGCGCGCCCTTGCGGCAGCGCGGCCATGGCCAGGCTGGTAACCGTCTTATTCGGGGTGCGGAACCAGCGTTCCTGGCCGTTTACGTCGTAGAGATGCACCCGCCCCAGGCTGTTGCCCACGGCGATATCCTGCGGCTGATTGGGATCGAAGTCTACCATGGCCAGGGCAGTGGCCCGGCCGTCCACGGGGCGCTCGGTGGGCCACTGATTCTGTCCATCGCCACCGACGAGGGCCAGGCGGCTGAAGCGGCCGCCAAAATAGGTGAAGGCGATATCGCTCTGGCCATCCCGGTCGGCATCGCCAATGGCAAAATGGGCCTGGGCATCCCCGGCCGGGGGATCGACCGTCTGGTAGGTCCACAGCCATTCGCCGCTTGCGCTGTAAAGCTGTAGTAAGCCAGATCTGAGCAGGAGCAAAATTTGCTCATTGCCATCCTGATTGCCGTCGAAAGGAGCAGCGGCAATGGGTTGGAGCTGTTCGCGGTAGGCGGCCACTTCCTGGCTGTTGCCGGTGAGGGCGGCGGTGGGCAAGGCTGGGAATTCCAGCCGGGCTTGCCAGACCTCGCGGCCTTCGCTGTCCAGCAGGATCAGCTGATCGGCGGTGACCAGGAGAAGCTCCGGCCGGGCATTTGTCTGGCCATCCACGTTGACCACGGCCAACTGCAAGATGGGGGCCTGGTTGGGGGTGGTGTAGCTCCACAAAGCGCGCCCGGTAGCGCTGAGAAGGATGAGGTCATAGCTGCGGGTGGTAATGGCGGTTTCGTCGATGCCATCACCGTTGGTATCGAGGGTGGCCACCAGGCTGATAGGCCCGGGGGCGTCGTAGGTCCAATAGGCGGAGAAGGAGGCTTCCTGCGCCCCGGCCGGGGACAAGCCGCCTACGAGCAGCAGCAGCAGCAGTAGAAGGAAAAGTGCCTTTCGGCGTATGGGGGCGGGCACAGGGTTGCCAATCATGGGGTAAGTGGGTGGCCAGCGTCCCGGCCGGTCAGGCGCGGCGCGGCATCCTGGCCAACCTCTGGTGGAACAACTGCGCTACGGCGCGGCGCGCCGGACGCCCTGGTTCACCAGAGGGCAGCACTGGATTCAGCCAGGTGGGCGCAGGGCGTACCCCACGCCTCGTTCACTGACAATCCAATTGTCATAAGGCTCCACGGCCCGCCGCAGCCGCTTGATCAGGGTCTTTAGGCGGTCGGGGTCATCCACCAGCACTTCACCCCACACAGCCGTCTCCAGGTTATCGCTGTGCACCACCTGGCCGGCCGACTCGGTCAGGCAGATCAGCAGGTCGAACTGCGAGGTTGTGAGGTTGAGTTCCTGCCCATCAGCGCGCACGGTGTGGCGCTGCCGGTCAATGACAAAGGGTCCGGCCTGCACCAGCCCTTCCACAAACTGGCGGCGTACATAACGGCGCAAAATCTCGCTGGTGTAGCGGTGCCGGCCGTTGCTGCCTTCGACCAGGCACTGCTGCTCCAGCAAGCGCAGGCTGTCAATGGGGCCGGTCAGGATGGCCAGCGTATAGCGCTCTTCCCCCGTCAGATTTTGCCACAAGTAGCTCAGATGGGAATCCGCCTCCACCTCAATTGCCTCATCCATCTCCCCCAGGTTGATGGGGCCACCGGCCTGGGCGGCCAGGAAGGCATGGTAGCCGGCAATGTGCAGGAAGAAGGGGTGCGGGCCAACCAGATACAGGAGGTGCTCTTTCAGGGCTTCGTCGAAGACGACGCCGGTCTCGGCCAGGCGCACGTCCAGCAGTTGGCGTCCTTCGGCCAGCGAATAAAGCCCCAGAGGCAGGGTAACGAAGATATTGAAGAAGGGGGAGCTTAAGATTTGTTCGTCGGCAGTGATGGCAAACAGGGGGCGCTGGCTGGCGGTGAGGTAGGCCAGGCCATACTTGGTGGTGAGGCCGCGCAGCCGGGCAAAGAAATAGGGAGTGAGGTGCTCATTGGCCGCCAACAGCTCAAACTCGTCCAGGAGGACGACCACACTGACGCCCAGGCGCTGGAGCTGGTTTAGCGCCCGGTCCAGCGAGCGGTAGGTACCGGTGGCATCTATCGGCCCGATGGACAGGCCGGTCGTTTCGGTCTGTTCCAGCAGCCCGTGGAGCAGGGCTTCGTAAACCTCTTCTGGTGGGGAACCGCCAAATTCCTGGCAGTCGATGACGACGAAGAGGGCGCTGGGGGCGGTTAGCTGGTAGGCAGCACGCACCTCCGGCCGGGCCAGGTGCAGCAGGATCGAGCTTTTGCCGATGCGGCGCGGCCCTATCAGGCTGACGCTCTGGCCGTTGCGCAGCAAGCCCAGGATTTGCTGTATCTCGCTCTGCCGGCCATGGAAGTCCTCAGAGCGGCGAATGGCGCCACGATGAAAGAAAGGGTTTACAATGGTCATGGTGTCTTCTATTGTAGAGCGGAATGCGCGAATCGTAAAACCGCCCAGAACGGCGGCTACAGGCGGCGGCCGATTACCACGCCCAGACCAACGAGCAGCAGGACCAGGCCCACCACCAGGGTGCCGCCAAAGACGATCTGGCGGACAGTGTTGGCGGTGCGCGCTTCGGGACTGGTAGGGGTGGTGCCAATAACGGTGCCCAGGTAGGGCAGGTTCACCGTCAGGCCATCCTGTTCGCAGGCGTACATGCCACGCCATTCAGAGAGGTCGTGGACGTTGTCGACGTTTTCCCGGCCGGGATCATACTCAAACACCGGGTCCAGCGTCATCTCCTCTGGCGAAATGACCGTGTTCAACCGGGTGAGGTAGCGGTGACGGGCCGCCAACTCCCTGAGCAGCGGACTGGCAAAGCTGCTCATGCTGGTCGGCTGGGCGTACTCGGTGATGAAGGCCTGGCCGTTAAAAACGTCGGCGCGCTCGGCCAGGAGCTGGCGATAGTTGTTACCGCCGCCGGTGAAGAAGACGATCTCTTCGTCCTCAATCTCCATGTGGGCGTAGTTCTGCGGCACCGCCTGGGCATTGGCAAAGAACCAGGTGATGACGGCCATGTTGGGGTTGGCGGCCACGGCGGTGAGGCGCAGGGGGATCATGGGCTTCTCTGAAGCGTAGGTAACCTGCACCGGCTGAATGTCTTGCGCCCCCTGGTCGGGCAGCAGGCGCATCGCCAAAAAGACAAAGCTCTCAGACACGTAGACGTTAATCAATGGCTCCATCTGCTCTTCGACGCGGTATTGGTTGTCGCGCAGCCAGGTGATGAGGGCGGTGGGGTCTTCGGAGCCGATGACATCGAAGCCGTAAGGCCCGACCTCGCCGCTGGCGAAGATTTGCACCTCCCCGGCCGGGACCGCCGATTCAAACACCAGGCCATCAAAATCGGGGATGGCACAGTTGGGCGGGGGCGGGGCGATGAAGCGGGGTGTGGTCGCCGTTTCCAATTCCAGGAAGGCCGCGGTGGCATCCTCCGGCACGGCCACATCGGCCGCAGTGATGGGATTGGGCAGCGGCAGAATCCACGAGAAGTCAGGGGCGAAGCCGGTGTAGTTGATCTGGATGAGGGCGCTGATGGTGCCGTCACCGTTGTCGGTGAAGATAATGCGCTCGGCGTTCTGGTCCACGGGCGAGTTCTGGCAGAAGAGACCGCCGCAGGCAAGCGCGCTGCGGGGCCGGCTGAGGCTGAGGACGCCAAAGATGAGGAAAAGGGCAAACAGAACGATGAAACGTGGGCGTTGGAACATTGGGTAGACCTCCTGGCAGTTGGCCGCGCCCCGGCCGGGTACGGGCAGCGCGATTGCAAGGCGAATTATGCCTTAGACGCGGCCAGGTGGTCAATGGTTCCATGGTTTGCGGCGGCTAGAAGTCAATCTTCCCAGGCGGCATCCCCGGCCGGGGCCGCCAGCGCCCGCCACAGCAAGAAGAGCAGCAGGCCAAATGGCCCGGTCATGAGGGTGAAGAGCAGGGCCGGGATACGCACCCAGGCCGGCGCGTTCAGGCGGCGGCATTGGCGGTAAATCCACGCCCCGGTGAACAGGTCCAGGGCCAGCATGTGGGACCACGCCCCCAACGCTCCCGGCCGGGAGTTCATCAGCTTGTGCACCCCATTGAGCGACATGAAATCGGGCGGGCCTCCTGCGGATTCATCACTGGTGAGGCCAATGCCCAGAGCGATGAGATAGTGGGCCGCGGCCAGGCCAAAGATGGTGCTGGAGCGGCTGGCCCGCTCCGTCAGCGGGTGGTCAGGCGCAAACATCATGGCCAGCCACAACGGCATGGGAAAAGCGTTCAGGTATTGAAAGAACTTGTCCATCAGAAATTCCTCAGCGTGAAAGGTTGGCGTTGGCGGCCGGCTGCGGCGTGGGCCGGCCTGTCACCGGCAGCGGGCGGCGCCGCGCCTGGCGGATGATGGCGGCGGCCACGCGCATCCCGCCCAGAGTCACCCCAGCGGTCGATTGGCCGGGGAAGATGGAATCGCCAACCAACTTGAGATTGGGGATGCCGGTGGCCGGCCCGCGGGCCTGGAAGATGGAGGTCTGGGCAAAGCCGCCTACCATGCCGCCCGGCCGGCGGGTGTAGTAATCAAAGGTGACGGGCGTGCCCGGCAAGCACAACTGCATCGCGCCGCGCAGTCCGGGGATGGCCTGTTCGGCGGCCCGCAGCAGCCGCTCGGTGTAGGCGGCGCGATGGGCCAGGTAGGCCGCCTCGTCCGGGCCATCGCGCAGCGCCCACCACGGGGCGATGGCGGTGTGGGTGGAGAGGGTGGCGTTGACCATCCCGGCCGGGCTGCGCTGCGGGTCGCGGGACAGCGAGATGAAGACGGAGTTGCCCTCGCCCAGCGGCCGGGTGGGGTCTACAATGACCTGGTGGTGGTCCGGGATGGCGGCGGGCAGCCGCCGGCCGTCCAGCCCCAGGTAGAGGGTGAAGGCCCCCCAGGTAGCCGGCCGCTGCTGCACTTCGCGCGTCAGCCCGGCCGGGGCGTGTTCGCCCAGCAGCCGCTGCAATGCCCAGGGGGTAACGTTGGCCAGCAGCCAATCGCCGCTGACAGTGTGCTGTTTGTTGGTGTGCACGGCCACGGCGCGCCCGTGGCGCAGCTCAATGCGCTCTACTTGCTGCCGGAAGAGCACCTGCGCCCCGTTGGCCCGCAGCCAATCTACCAGCGTTTGGGCAATGGCCCCGATGCCGCCGAGGACGTGGTTGACGCCACGGCGAGGCAGGTCGAGGGCGGCGCTGCCGTACAGGGCGCTGGTGTGGTCGGCGGTGGTTTGGGCGGCAATGAGCAGTTGGGCATCCAGAAAGGTTTTGAAGGCGGGGTCCCCGGCCGGGGCCAGGTCGGCGATGGTGCGGGTGAGATAGGGTAGGGTGCGCAGGGTCCCCGGCCGGAGCGCCTGCGCCAGCGTCAGCCAGTCGTGGGCCGATTCTGGCGGCCAGGGGAAGGGACGGCTGGAGATATCCCAGGCGGCACCGGCCAGCATGGCCTGCGTGCGCCAGAATGGCTCGCTGTGCGGGAAATGTTGGCGGCGCTCCTCGGCCCACCCGGCCGGGTCGGCCCATTGGGTAACGGTGCGCCCATCGGGCAAATGAACCACCCAGGCCGGGTCTACCGGCTGCACCGGCCAGCGGAGCTGCAAAATGTCGGCCAGACGGGCGTGCGGGCCGCCGGGAGCAAAGCCGCCGGCCAGCGTCGCCCCGGCGTCGAAGCGATACCCTTTGTGGTAAAAGGTACCGGCCGAGCCGCCGGCGTAGACGTGCGCTTCTAGCACCGTGACCTCGAAACCGGCGTGGCGCAGCAGGGCGGCGGCGGTCAGGCCGCCAATGCCCGCGCCAATGACAATGACATGGGGTGATGGTTTGTGATTGGAATGGGTCATGGCTGGTTCCCTGTGTGGGCGGCGGGCGGCGGGGCGTGCTTTCGCGGCCGGCCGGGGAAGAAGGCGTTGGTGGTGGCGATGTACGCCTCATAAGCGGGTCGGGACGTCTTAAGGCTGCGCTCCAGCAGGGTTACCCCGGAGACACGGCGCAGTAGGAAGGTCATGAGCAGCGGGCTGAAGAGGCTCCACCAGCCGCCGGCGGCCAGGGCGATGAGGTAGAAGCCCCACCACTGGCAGGCGTCGCCGAAGTAGTTGGGGTGGCGGGTATAACGCCAGACCCCCTGGCTCAGCACCTGGCCGCGATTGGCGGGATTGGCTCTGAAGCGGGCCAACTGCCAGTCGCCCACTGCTTCAAAATAGAAGCCAGCCAGCCAGAGCAGCACGCCCGCGCCATCGAGCAGAGTTAACCCGGCCGGGGAGGGGGCGCTTTGGGCCGCCAGCAGGGGCACGGAGATGATCCAGATTAGGAAGCCCTGCAGCAGGAAGACCTGGAAGAAACTGCGCCACCAGAACTGCCGGCCGGCGGCGGCGCGCCATTGGCGGTAGCGAAAATCCTCACCCTGGCCCCAGTTGCGCCACAAGAGGTAGCCAGACAGGCGCAGGCCCCAGATGGACACCAGGGTCATGAGCAGCCACTGGCGCGGCGCGTAGCCGTCGCTGAGGGCGAAGTAGAGCCAGCCTACCAGGACGAAGCCCAGTCCCCAGAAGATGTCGATGATGCTGGCGTCACGCAGGGCCAGGCTGGCCAGCCAGATGAGGCTGACGTAGGCGAACAGGGCCAGGCCGGCGACCAGGAAGAGGGAGAGCAGGCTCATTTCAGGCGGCGGAGGTTTGCCCGGCCGGGGCGTGGCGGCGCAGTGCCCACCGGGTGACCATCTTGCGGTAGGTGAAGAGGAAGGTGAGGCCGGGTTTGCCGAAAAAGAGACGGGTGAGGAGACCGCGCCACCCGGCCGGGTGGCTGTAGACCACATGCTCACGGACCTGGGTCGTGTGCGCATCCAGCGGCGTGAAGCGATGGGTATGCTCCCACATTTGCAACGGGCCACGCACCTGCCGGTCGGTGAAGCCCTGCGGACCAACATTGAGGTGCACCGCCTGCCAGCGCACCGGCACCGGACCAAACCACATGGTGAACTCGGCCAGCGAGCCTTCGCCCAACGGCTCGAAGTGGTGCAGTTGGACAAAAATGGGCGGTGGGGAGAGCTTCTTTAGCACGCTGGTATCATGGTGAAAGTCGGAGACCGCCTGAACTGGGGCGGCGACGGTGAAACGATAGTCGAAAGTAGGCATTGGGTTAACCACCTGTGTCTTGATTCTGGTTGGTTTGTCGAGATTTTGTCAATATATTGTACATTATAAGTCTTTTGTCCAGAATTGCAAGTCCCAACTGAATTCCAGGAACCACAAACAAAAAAGGGCGACTCCTGGGGGAGTCGCCCTAAACGCTCAGGCTGGGGCTATCAGGCGGGGGGCAGGATGACAGCGTCGATGACGTGAATCACCCCATTGGTCGTGATGATGTCGGCGATGATAACCTGCGCGTCATTGATAAAGACGTTACCGTCTTCGTCAACGCGAATGGTAATGTCGGCGCCGTTGAGGGTCGTGGCCGATTCCAGCTTCACCACGTCACCGGAGAAGACCGCGCCATCCACCACGTGGTAGAGGAGGATACTGGCCAGCGTCTCCGGGTCGGCCAACAGGCTGTTGATGGTGTCGGTACCCAGGACAGCGAAGGCGTCATCGGTGGGGGCAAACACAGTCAGCGGACCTTCACCCTTCAGCGCATCCACCAGACCGGCGGCCTCTACCGCGGCCACCAGCGTTGTGAAGCGACCGTCAGCAATGGCGGTGTCCACGATGTCGGTGGTGGGCGGCAGAATGACCGCATCGATGACGTGGATGACCCCGTTGCTGGCCATGATATCGCTGGCCACAACGTTGGCGTTATTCACCATGACCCCATCGTCGGTTGCTTTGATGACCACCGGGAAGCCGGCGGCCGTTTCGGCAGAGGCCAGCTCAGCCACGTCAGCGGCCAGGACTTCGCCGGGGACCACATGATAGAGCAGGATGTTAGCCAGGGTCTCCGGGTCAGCCAGCAGGGCGGCAATGGTTTCGTCGCCCAGGGCGGCAAAGGCGTCATCGGTGGGAGCGAAGACGGTGAACGGACCTTCGCCTTTCAGCGTGTCGACCAGGCCGGCCGCTTCAGCCGCGACCAACAGGGTTGTGAACTGGCCCGCTTCGGCGGCCGTATCTACGATGTCGGGCAGGCTGGCGGCGGCAATCGAGGGCGGGAGGATCACCGTGTCGATGACATGGATGATGCCGTTGGCGGCTTCGATGTCGGGCAGGATGACCATGGCGTCGTTGATCATGATGCTGCCATTATCAACGCTGATGGTAACATCTTCGCCCTGCACGGTCGTCGCCGAATCCAGGTTCACCACGTCGGCAGCGGTGACTGCGCCGGCAACCACGTGGTAGAGCAGAATCTGGCTCAGGGTGTCGGGGTCGGCCAGCAGGGCGGCAATGGTTTCTTCCCCGAGGGCGGCGAAGGCTTCATCGGTGGGGGCAAAGACGGTGAAGGGGCCTTCGCCTTGTAGTGTCTCGACCAGGCCGGTTGCCTCAAGGGCAGCAACCAGGTTGGTGAAGTTGCCATCCGCCACGGCGATATCGACGATGGTCGGGGCGGCTTCGGCACTCATGGAGGGGGGTAGGATGACGGCGTCGATAACGTGGATGACCCCATTGTCGGCCTCAATGTCGGTGATGATAACATTGGCGCCATTGACCATCACCTTGTCGCCGTCAACGGTGATGGCAATATCCTCACCCTGGGCGGTGGTGGCGGATTCGAGGGCGCCTACGTCAGCGGCCATGACCCGGCCGGGGACGACATGATAGAGCAGAATCTGGCTCAAGGTTTCAGGGTCAGCCAGCAGGCCGGCAATCGCTTCATCACCCAGGGCGGCAAAGGCGTCATCGGTGGGGGCGAAGACAGTGAAGGGGCCATCGCTCTTCAGCGTGTCGACCAGGCCAGCTGCTTCAACGGCGGCAACCAGCGTCTTGAAGCGGCCATCGGCTACAGCAATGTCCACGATGGTATTGCTTTCAGCCATTGGCTCTTCAGTCGGCTCTTCCATCATCTCTTCGGTTGGTTCAGCCATTGGCGCTTCGGTCGCGGCCGGGGCTGGGGTCGCCGTGGGGTCGGCTGAGGAACAGGCAGCCAACGCCAGGGCCAGTACAAGAAAAATGGACATTAGGGTTAAGACGTGACGTTTACTCATGATTTGGACTTCTCCTCGAAAAGATTTGTTGTATTTTTTGCTTTGTCCACCGGGGACGATGTTATTTTTCGCAACCCGCAAGCTTTTGTCTAAGTTATGCACAATTTCTTACGGTTACATCCAGAATTACGCGCCGTTTGTCCAACTGCATTGGGCCACTCATCTTAGACTCATAATTGGGCGGCGGTGCGTAGATAAGTAGTTCTCGTGGTCAGGTACATCTTTTTTGCCTTGCGGGGGTTAAGTTTGATACACTATGAATGGGAAATGCGTGAGAGCCAGACTGGCCGGCCGAGGAGGCAGTATGAAGCAGTTGATTGGCCTGTATAAGATTTCGCGTCCGTTTAACGCCTTGAGCGGTGCAATTGCGGTGATTTTGGGTGGCTATGTTGCCGGGACTGGCGAGTGGCTCAGTGTCTTGGCGGCAGCACTAACCACGTTTCTCATCACCGGGTCGGCAAATGCCTGGAACGATTATCTGGACATTGAGATTGATAAGATCAACCAGCCGCAGCGGGCGCTGCCTTCCGGCATGATCAGCCCACGTACGGCGGTGCTCTTCTCCTTGCTGCTCAACGCCCTGGCCCTGATCATTGCTGCTTTCATCAATGTTGGCTCATTTGTCATCGTCCTCTTTTTCAGCTTAATGCTCTACATTTATTCCTGGAAGCTGAAAAGTACGGTACTGGTGGGCAACATGACGGTGGCCACCATTACGGCCATGACCGTGATTCTGGGGGGCGTGGCGGCCGGCAACGTGCGGCCTACGCTGTGGCTGGCGGTTATCATTGGCGTTTCCATTTTGGGCCGGGAGATTCTGAAGACTATTGCTGATTATGAGGGGGATTTGAGCCAGCAGGTGCGCACCATTGCCACGGTTTGGGGCAAGCGGCGAGCCCGGATCGCCTTCTACCTGATCACGGGCACGGCCATCTGTGTGATGATGGTGCCCTATCTGCGCAATCTTTACCTGGACCAACTAGCTCTGTGCAGTATCAATCAGGGCGTTTGCCAGGTGTATAACCAGTTCCTGGCCTTTTTGCCGGACTACCGGCCGGCGTATGCCTACATTGTGGCCCTGGGTGTTTTCCCGGTGGTCGTCTATGTGATGCTGCAAGTGCGCCGCGACTCGACCGGCCGGCAGTTGGAACGGTTAAGTCAGATCATGAAGTATGATTTTCTGGTCTGGTTTGTGGCGGTGATCCTGGGTGCAACTTCATAGCTTCCCCGGCCGCGCTGGCCGCAAGTGGAAACAGAAAGGCCGGCATACTCGCCGGCCTTTTTCTTTGCGGGGTTGGCAAAAACAGGGTGGGGTTAGTCGGCGGCGATTTCTGGCCCCCCGGCCGGGTTGAGGGACGATTGCCGCGACAAAAACCAGTGTTGGCTGTCAAATCGCTCCTCATCCTCCCCCAGCAGGGAGGCCACCGGCACATAGCTGCCATCTGGCTGCAACAAATGTCCCTTGGCCGTATCCCGCAGCTGCACCTCAAGGATATTCGCCAGGATCTCCTGGCGCATCGCTGTGTCCTCCACCGGGAAGAGGGCCTCCACCCGCCGGTCAATATTGCGCGGCATCAGGTCCGCACTACCAACGTACATCGAGGGATCACCCTCATTCTGGAAGTAATAGATGCGCGAATGCTCCAAAAAGCGCCCCACAATACTGATCACACGGATATTCTCACTGATGCCGGGCACACCCGGCCGGAGGCAGCAAATCCCCCGTATCAACATCTCCACCTTCACGCCCGCCTGCGAAGCCCGGTACAGCGCCTTGATCAGCTCCTTATCCACCACTGAATTCGCCTTGATCACGATACGCCCCCGCGGTCCCAAGGCAGTCTCCCGTTCAACACACTGCAGCAAGCGCTGGCGCAGGTTCACCGGGGCCACCCAGAAGCAGCGGTACTCCTTCTGCTTCGAATAGCCGGTTAACACATTAAACAACTCCGACGCATCCGCACCAAACGCCTCATTGCTGGTCAGAAAATCCAGATCGGTGTAGATACGCGCCGTGATGGCATTGTAATTGCCGGTAGACAGATGCAGATACCGTTTCAGCCCTTGCTGCTCCCGGCGCACCACCAGGCACAATTTGCAGTGCGTCTTCAGGCCAATCAACCCATACACCACGTGAACCCCCGCCTTCTCCAGCGCGCGTGCCCACTCAATATTGCTCTCCTCATCAAAGCGGGCCTTCAACTCGACCAGTGCCGTGACCTGTTTGCCATTCTCGCGCGCCTGCATCAACGCCTGCACCACCGGCGGATTGGGTCCCACACGGTACAACGTCGTCTTGATCCCCAGCACATCCGGGTCCTCCGCGGCCATGCGGATGAAGTTCAACACCGGTAGAAAGCTATCATACGGCCGGTGCAGCAGCACATCCTGGCGCTTCAGCACCTCGAAAATATTCTCCCCGATGGCCAGCGAAGGCGGCACCGCCGACGTGAAGTAACTGTCCTTCAGCCGTGGCCGTTCCAACTTGTGCAGCTGCATCAGGCTGCTCAACCCAATCGGCCCATCCACCGCATACACGTCGTATGTGGTGATCTGCAAATTCTTCAGCAGCATGCGCAAGACGTGCTCAGGCATTCGCCGGTCAATTTCTAGCCGCACCACATTGCCAAAATGGCGCTGGCGCAAGCTGGCCTCAATCGTCAACAACAAGTCGTCCGCTTCCTCTTCCTGAATTTCCATGTCCGTGTTGCGCGTCACGCGGAAGGGGTGGCTGTCTACCACCTCCATGCCCGGAAAGAGGCGCTGCAGGTTGGCAGCAATCACCTGTTCCAGCCAGGCAAATTTCTGTTCAGTAGGCAGCAGATATTCATCCGGGTCCAGCGGCTTGAGCGGCACCAGGCGGGGCAGACTGGCCGGCACCTTTACACGCGCAAAATGGGGTTCGTTGTTAACGGGGTCGCGCAGCAGCACCGCCAGGCTAATGCTCAGGTTCGAGATGTGGGGGAATGGATGGCCGGGATCAAAGGCCAACGGAGTGAGCACGGGAAAGATCTCGCGCTCAAAATACTCGGCCAGCTTCTTCTGCTTGCTAACCTTTAGTTCACTGTAATCCAGCACCTGGATGCCCTCGTCGGCCAGGGCTGCCGAGAGCTGGCGCCAACTGGCCGTACTCTCCTCCATCAGGGCGGTCATGCGCCGGTGGGTGGTCACCAACTGTTCACGGGGCAGCAAGCCATCGGCCGGGCGGTCGGTAACGCCCAACAGCACCTGCTGTTTCAGACCAGACACGCGCACCATGAAGAATTCGTCGGTGTTGGAAGCAAAGATTGCCAGAAACTTCACTCGTTCCAACAACGGGTGATCGCGATTGAAGCTCTCGTCTAGCACCCGCTTGTTAAACTCAATCTGGCTTAACTCGCGGTTGATGTAAAGCGAAGCGTTGCCTAAGTCGATGGGTGGCGTGGTATCATTGGTCATCGCGCTACGTCCTGCCGTTTGGGCTGCTGAATTCGACAAGTTTTGTTGGGCTGAGTGCATCCGTCGCAATGCACCAGGGGCGCTGACCGGGCAATCGCTGCTGCCGCTGGTCAGACTACCCCAAGAACTCCCACATAAGTGGACGCTATTGTGCCGTATTTTATGGAAAGTGACAAAAAATGGCCGCTGTGTTCTTACGCTGAACAAGGTACGGCCATCAAAGGGGAAGGTGTATGAAGGTAATCACTCTTTTTTTCCTGGTTTTGCTGCTGGCTGGCTGCCAGGCTGTCCCACTGCCAACCATTGCGCCACAGGCGAACGTGCCCATTCCGCCGCCGCCGACATCGCCGGTCACCCCGGCCGGGATGGTAACCCTGGCCACTATCACCCCCACCCCCCCGGCCGGGGCGTATCTCATCTTCGCCCCCAAAGGCATCCCGGCCGGGGTGGTCAGCGCCATCGACCAGGCCATCCAACAAAGCCCCGGCCGCTTCGCCTGGACGTCCGATGAGGGCGCGGCCCATGTCCACCTGGCCCTAAACAGCGGCGAACCACTGGCCACCTGGGTCTATGCCCTGGCCGCGCCCTTTGCCACCGTGGCCGACGAAGCCGACCTGGCCGACGTGCAGGCCGCCTGGCAGGGCAGTGGCCCGCAGCCGCTGCTGCTGGGCAAGGATGACGCCCAAACATTGGCCTTGTGGTGGCAAGGCACGCCACCAGTCACCGACCAGGAGCGGGGCACGCTGCAAATTGTCCCGGCCGGGGAGCTGATCAGCCGTCTGTGGGACAGTCGCCCCGCCTGGACCATCTTGCCATTTGATGCCCTGACGCCAGAACTAAAGGTGCTGCGTCTGGCCGGGCAAAGCCCGCTGGACAAGGAGTTCGACCCGGCCGGGTATCCGCTCACCCTTAACGTGGGCCTGACCGGGGATAGCCAGGCAGTGGCCGAACTGCGCGCCTTGTGGCCCGGCCGGGTCACCAACCGCGATCCGCAGCAGCTCACCTATGTCGCCATGACCGGCGTGACCGCCCTGGTGCGGGCCACCGCCTACCAGATGGAACTTAACGGCATCCTCTACCCCGGCGAAGAAGTTGGCCCCGTGCTGCGCGCCGCCGACATTGCCCATATCAGCAATGAGGTTGCTTTTGCCGCCGACTGCCCACCGCCCGACCCCGTCGGCGGTACCACCTTTTGCTCCAGCACCAGCTACTTGGACCTGCTCACCGATATCGGCACCGATGTGGTGGAACTGACCGGCAACCACGTCAACGACTGGGGCGCAGACAACTTGAGTGCCACGTTGGACATGTACGACGCGGCCGGGATGACCTACTTCGGCGGCGGGCGCGACCTGGCAGAAGCAGAGCAGCCGCTCACCCTGACCCATAACGGCAACCGCATCGCCTTCGTTGGCTGCAACCCGGTTGGGCCTAGCTATGCCTGGGCCAGCACGTTTGCCGCCGGCTCGCAGCCCTGCGACTACGCCGCCCTGTACGACCAGATAGCTTCACTACGCGAAGAAGGCTACCTCGTCATCGCCACCCAACAATATCTGGAAATCTACGACTACGCCCCCACCGGCCAGCAGGCATTGGATTTCCAGGCCCTGGCCGAAGCCGGCGCGGCGGCGGTTAGCGGCAGCCAGGGGCATCATGCCCAGGGTTTCGCCTTCCACGAGGGTGCCTTCATCCATTACGGCCTGGGCAACCTTTTCTTTGACCAGATGGACGCTCTGGGTACGCGCCAGACGTTTGTGGACAACTACGTCATCTACCAGGGGCGGCTGCTGAGCGTGGATTTGTGGACCGGCCTCATTGAAAACTACGCTCGCCCCCGGTTGATGACTAGCGACGAGCGCGGCCAACTGCTGCGGGCTACCTTCGCCGCCAGCGGCTGGTAGAAAGCACGAGAGCTAGAGGGATGCTGCCGGCCATCCGCCTCTAGCTCTCGTTTTATTCTCAAACCGGCCGGGTTACTTCTTGCGCTCCGGGAAGCGGGTCAGCACAGTCGCCGCGTCGGGGGTGGGCATCTTGGCCCCCAGTTCCAGCGCCTTGGGCAGGCGCAGCGGCCGGCTGCCGCCGCCCATCTGGTAAACGGCCAACGGGGTACCCGGCTCGGCCAGCTCTACGGGCAGCAGTGCCTGGCCCAGCAGGTAACCATCCTGGTCGATGGCGCAACTGGTCACCCAGCCAACGACTTTGCCCCGCCGATCCAGAAGGGGATCCCCCTGCTCCGGCCGGCGCACGGCCTTGTCGTTCATGCGGAAGCGGGCAACCACGTGCTGTCGCTCCGCCTCGTGGGCCACAAAGGCGGCCCGGCCGATGAAGAACGGCTTCCACGGCTTGACATAGCTGGCAAAGCCGGCATCGGCCGGATTCAGGCCATAGGGGCCGGCCAGTTCGTGGCCGTACAGCGGCAGTCCGGCTTCGGTCCGCGTGCTGTCGCGGGCCGCCAGGCCACACGGCTTCAGGCCCAGGGGCGCACCGGCCTGCATCAGCGCATCCCAAAAGGCGGGCGCGCGATCGGGGTGGACAAACAGCTCAAACGCGGTGCGTTCGCCGGTGTAACCGGTGCGCGAAATAACCAGGTCGAAGCCACCCACGTTGCCTTCGGTGAGGCCGGCCCAGGGCAAAGCCCGAATGCGCCGGGCCAGAGCCGGGTCAGCGCACAGGGCCACCAGGATGTCGGTGGCCCGCGGCCCTTGCAGGGCGATGTCCACGCGGCAGTCACTGCCCCATTGGGGATCGCGCAGGTCGCGCAAGGTGACCGGATGCTGGATTTTGGCTCCCGGCCGGGTCTGGTCGATCATCACTTCCCCATTATTCACCGCATTCAACCAGGCCCAATCCTTGTCGTTGTTGGAAGCATTGACCACCAGCATGAACTGCGCCAGGCCGCGGCGATAGATGAGCAAGTCATCCACCACGCTGCCATCGGGCAGCAGCAGGTAGGTGTAATGGGACTGGCCGATGGCCAGGTCGGTGACGTCATTGGCGGCGACGGCGTTCAGGAAGGCCACCACGTGCGGGCCGCTGGCTTCCAGCACCCCCATGTGGCTCACGTCGAACAGGCCGGCGGTCTGGCGCACGGCGGCATGTTCCTCACTCACTGAGCTGTACCAGACAGGCATGTCCCAACCGCCAAAGGGCACCATGCGCGCCCCCAGGGCTTTGTGGGTGGCGTGCAGGCTGGTACGGCGCAGCGGGGCATCTTGTGGCTCCTGCCAGCTAAAGGGAGGCAGTGCCGGCCCGCTGTCCGGCCGGTGGGCCTGGCCAATGAAGTAGGGTTTGCTGTCCGCAAAGGCGGCGGGGGTGGCGGTGGGGGTGGCCACCCCGGCCGGGGCGCTGCCCAGGGTCACCACGACCGGCCCGGCCAGCTTGGCCTGTAATTCACCAAAATCGACAAAGCCGTCGGACAGGGCGCGCAGCCAGGTGGCCGCTTGCTGCGCCCCGGCCGGGCTGGCCAGGCGCAGCGCATAGCGGTTATGGCTCTCGCGGTAGAGGGTGGCTGGTACGTCTAGCTGGGGGCCAAAGAGATGGGTTGGTTGGCTCTGGCCGTCGCTCAGGGCCAGGACATCGCTGGTGAGGGCGTGGTCCAGGAAGCTGCCCACTTCCTCGCCGCGCAAGTAGATGGTGTCCCCGGCCGGGGCTGGAGCCGGCGTTCCTGTCAATTGGCGCACCAGTTCCCGCCCGCGCTGTAGGGCCGCAAAGTCAACCTTGGCCCGGCGGCGGCTCTTGCCGCCCGGCGCGGCATACACAAACGGCCGGCAGCCTTTGAGCACCGTGGCAATCGCTTCGGCCAGCAAATCGATCTCGGCCGGGCCATAGCCCAATTGGCTGACCCACACCGTGCCAATGCGCACACCGGTAGCGGCAAAGGCGCTCTTGTCTCCCGGAATGGTATTGCGATTGGTGACGATGCCTGCCAGGTCCAAGATGCGGGCCGCCATGTCGCCCGAGAGATGCTCGCCATTGTGGGCAACGCTCTTAGTGTCGATGAGCAGCAGGTGATTTTGCGAACCGCCGCCAACGATGCGCAGGCCATGCGCCTGCAACTGCTGCGCCAGGCGGGCCGCATTGTCCACAATACGCTGCTGCAAAGCGCGGAACTCGTCGCTGCGGGCCAGTTTTAGGGCCACGGCCAGGGCGGCCATGGTGTTCAGGTGGGGGCCACCCTGTTCGCCGGGGAAAACGGCCCGGTCGATGCGGCGGAACAGGTCGCGGCGATGGGTCAGGATCATCGCCCCGCGCGGGCCGCACAGGCTTTTGTGGGTGGTGGTGGTGACCACGTCGGCGATGCCGATGGGGCTGGGATGCACGCCGGCCGCGACCAGCCCGGAAATATGGGCGATGTCGGCCAGCAGGTAAGCGCCGCACTGGTCGGCAATCGCCCGGAAGCGCGCCCAGTCAACGATGTGGGGATAGGCGGAGTAACCGGCCACGATAATCTTCGGCCGGGCGGCCAGGGCGATTTGCTCGATGGCGTCATAGTCGAGTGTTTCTGTTTCAGGATCCACGAAGTAGCTGACCGGATTGTAGATTTTGCCGGAGCGGTTGACCTTGCTGCCGTGGCTCAGGTGGCCGCCGTCGTCCAGGTTTAGCCCCATGAGCGTGTCACCTGGCTCCAGCAGAGCGGTGTAGACGGCGCTGTTGGCCGGCGCACCGCTGAGGGGCTGAACGTTAACGTAGATCTGGCCGGCGCTAAGGCCATTGGCGGCAAACAGCTCAGCAGCCCGTCGCCGGGTGAGCGCTTCCAGCAGGTCGGCAAATTCCACCCCTTTGTAGTAGCGGGGATCGCTGTAGCGATGGTAGTGGGCCAGTTCCTGGTCGATATCCAGGATTTCTGCTTCTGTCTGGCGGCGGCTTTCTTCGCGCGGGTAGCCTTCGGCGTAGATGTTGCCGAAGCGGCTGGACATGGCTTCGCGCACGGCGTCGGGCGACATGCTTTCTGAGGGGATCAGGATGATGGTTTCGCGCTGGCGCTGATCTTCCAGGTCGAGCAGCCGGCGCAAGTTCGGGTCAAGGTCAGCAATTGACCCGTGAAAAATAAACTCGTCGCTCATCGTCAGTCTCCTTGAGCTTGTGGGATTGGGAAGCGGCGGGCCAGGGCGGCCAACCGGCTAAAAGTGAAGACGGCTGCTCGTAGACAAGCAGCCGTCCGTTGGGCATGGTTTGCTTCGGGGCGGGGGCGGTGTGGGTGGCGTGAGTTGTTAACTGTGACGCACCGTTCCCCGGCCGGGATTGCGAGTTTGGCCGCGCCGATCAGGGGGTGAACGCATCGGCGGCCAGCGCCTAGTAGCGGGGGCCGCGCGATTTGGTGGGTACCAGCGGTTCGACGTGCGTGGCGATATTGTCCTTCTCGGTATAGCGCACCAGTTGGCCGGTTCGCAAATACATATCCTTCAGCATATCACTGGGGATAAAGACTTGCGATTCGGCCGAGAAAGATTTCTCGAAGACCGGCGGCGCATCATCCTCAGGCAGGGCCTCGATAAACGCCCCGGTCTTGGGGTCATACCAGGTAATCGTCCCGATTTTTAGTTCTTCCATGGTTGCCTGTTCCTCACCGGCCGGGGCCGGCATTTTGTTTATTCCATTATAGCATGGAATGGCAAATGGGGATCATGGGCGCGAATCATTAGCCCACGCTCTTCACGACCAGATAGCCGGCATGCGAGAGACCCAACAGGGCATTTAGGGTATCCGAAAACGGTGGAAAGCTAATCTGGTTCATCTGCATGGTCTCCTGACTGGACATCAGAGCCCAGATCAACACCCCGTAGGTAAATACAATGGCAATGGTAAAGAAGAACATTTGAATCTTAGCGACGTCAATGATCTGGTAGTTGCTGATGTCATCGCCGCGGAAGATATCCAGCCAGCTTGCCTGATCGGGGCTTTCTTTCTTGTAGACAACCCCGGCACGGTTGCGGGTGGCTTCGTCTATGCGGTCCAGCTCCTGCGTAGCGCGCTCAAAAGCGACCTTCGCCTGCTCACTCTTGGCGGTCGCCTCGCGTTGCTTGTCCCGCGTGGCCTGGATTGCGGCATCCAGCCGGGTAATGTCCGCCTTGGTAGACGCCAGCTTTCCTTGCAGTGCGGCCAGATCGGCCTTGCTTTGGGCCAGCGCCGTCTGGGCGCCCACATCGGACGGATTGGCCTGCGCGGTTTGCTGCGCCTGCTGCACCGCCGTCTGCTGGGCCGCCAGGTCAGTGGTCAACTGCGCCAGGGTGGCGTCGCGATCGGCCAGCGAACCGCGCAGTTGGTTCTCCTCGGCCGCCAGGCTCTTCACGGCGGCCAGGGCACCACTGAGTTCCACCTGGGCTGCCTGCTGTTCATCGGCGTAGCGTGTCCGTTCGTCAGTTAGCAGCTCGATCTTGCGGCTGCTCACGGTTTCTTTCTTGGCATTGGTGATCAACCCGGCCCCGGCCAGCGAGGCGGTGCTGATTCCCAGGGCCACCAGTAGTTCCGGTGGGAAGGTGATATCCAGCGGATTGAAGCCAGCATCAGTGACTACGCCGGCCAACAACATGCGGTTGCGCTCCAGGCCAATGGCGAGAAATGCGGAGAAAGCCAGCACTGTCCACAACACCAATTGCACGCGCGAGAGACCAATCTTGAACCGGGTGTCCACCAGGATGCCATCGTAACGATTGTGGATACGCTTGCCTAACAAAGCCATAAAGGCGACGATCACGGCGATGATTAACAGCCAGCGCACAGTGATAGGCGCAAAAGGCAGGGTGCCAACCAGACCAATTGCCAGAACAGCCGCGACGAAGATGATCACCCAGACCCCAAAGGAGAGATTTCTCAACATTGTTCCCTTCCTAGACTGCCAGCACAAGGATAAGATACGTATAGGGGCATTGTAGCCGAATTTGGGTGCTCTTGCCAGGGCAGGAGCAGGGGAAGGGTGTGGGGGTGAAGGGGCGAGGGGGCGAGGGGGTTACCAGCGGCTGATTGGCTGACTGGCGGTTTGGGCGGGTATAATTGGTTGGTATGGTTGAATTACGTGATTGCCGGGTAACGATTGTGGGACTGGGGCTGATGGGTGGTTCGCTGGCGTTGGCGCTGCGGCCGCATGTGGCCGGGCTGGCGGCGGTGGAGACGTCCCCGGCCGGGTTCGCCCTGGCCCGTTCCCTTGACATCGTCGATGTGGTCCACAGCGATCTGGCGGCGGGCGTGGCCGGTGCGGACCTGGTGGTGCTGGCTACGCCGGTGCGCACCATCCTGGCCCTACTGGAGCAGCTACCCCACGCCCGGCCGGGGGGCTGCCTGGTGCTCGACCTGGGCAGTACCAAGCAGGCGGTTTGTCGGGCCATGGCGGCACTCCCGGCCGGGTTCCGGGCCATCGGCGGCCACCCGATGTGCGGCAAAGAAAGCGCCGGCCTGGCCGCGGCCACCGCCGACCTGTACCAGGGGCAAACCTTTGTCCTGTGCCCACCGCAGGACCAGCCAGACCCGGCATGGGCGGTGTTGGCCGAAGCGCTGGTGACCCAAATTGGGTCCCGGCCGGTCTGGCTGCCGCCCGACAGCCACGATCAGCTTGTGGCCCTTACCAGCCACCTGCCCTACGTCGCGGCCGCGCTGCTGATGCAGCAAGCTGCCCAGGCCGCCAGCGGCAACGGCCACGTCTGGCCGGTCAGCGCCTCCGGCTTCCGCGACACGGCACGCCTGGCCGGCTCCGATCCCGCCATGCTGCGCGACATCCTGCTCACCAACCGCGCCGCTGTGCTGGCGCGCCTGCAGCAGTACCAAACCGGGCTGGCACAGTTCATTCAGCTCCTGGACAGTGCCGATGAAGCGGCCCTGTACCAGTGGTTGGCCGCCCGGCAGGCAGAACACGACCTTTACCGGCAGGCAAAGCTGGAACCGCCAGCGCTGCCCACCACAGGAGAAGATGATGTTTATGCTAATTATGGTTCTGGATGATACGTCGCACCTGAACGCGGTGCTGGCCGGATGGCAGCAGGCCGGCGTGCGCGGCGTCACGGTACTGGAGAGCACCGGCGTAAACCGGCTGCTGCTGCGGAGCGAGGCGCAGCCAATGTTCATGGGTTTCAGCCAGATGTTTGGCTCCGGCCGGGTGGGTCACAACACCCTTTTTGCCGTGGTCGAGAGCATGGAAATTGCCGAAGCTGCCGTCCAGGCTACCGAAGGCATCATCGGTGACCTGAACAGGCCGCACACCGGCATCATCTTCGCCCTACCCGTCCTCAAGACCTGGGGGCTGCCCGAACCATACGCCACTGACTTTGATTCACCGCGCAGCTAGCGACTGGAGCTTACCATGCCCTGGATCATCTTTCTGGTCAGCTCCCTCATCGTTGTAATCACCGCCATCAAGCTGGCCCAGTATGGCGACGTCATCGCCGTGCGCACCGGCCTGGGTGGGCTGTTTGTGGGCACCGTTCTGCTAGCCGGGGCCACTTCCCTACCCGAGCTAATCGCCTCTATCAGTGCTTTTCAGGTGGGATTACCGGACCTGGCAGCCGGTAACTTTTTGGGCAGCAACATGGTCAATATGGGCATCCTGGCCCTGGTGGACCTGGTGAATTTCCGGGTGCCGCTGCTGCGCCGGGTGGCCATCACCCATACATTAACCGCTGCGCTGGGCGCGCTGATGATGACGATGGCCGTCATCTTCATGTTGTCCGACATTGAGATTGTGGTTGGGTGGGTGGGGTACGAGAGCTTTGTGCTCATTGCCCTGTATTTTGGCGGGGCCTGGCTGGTGCAGCAGGAGGGCAAACGAGACGGCAGCGGTTTGCCGCCGGTCACCATGGCCCCTGCGCCGGGCTTCCCATCACTGCGGCGGGGGGTGGTTGGCTTTGCGGTGGCGACGCTGGTCCTGGTGCTGGTTGTGCCGCAGTTGGTTGGTGCCAGCGCCGAAATCGCTGAGATCACTGGCCTGGGGGCCAGCTTTGTGGGTACGGCGCTGCTCAGCCTGGTGACGTCGCTGCCGGAGATGCTGGCGGCGTTTGCTGCGGTGCGCATTGGGGCGGTGGAGCTGGCGGTGGGCAACCTGTTTGGCTCGTCTGTTTTCAACATGCTGGCCCTGGGTATTGCCGATTTCTTCTATCTGGAGGGCAGCTTTCTGGATGCCATCGACAATCAGTTTGCCATGGTGGGGCTGTTGGGGCTGCTGCTGACGCTGATGGCGCTGGTGGGCAATCTGGCGCGGGTGGAGCGGCGCATTCTGTTCATTGAGTTGGATGCGCTGGCCATTCTGGTGACCTATTTTCTGGGGATGTATCTGCTGTTTTTGCGCGGTATCGCGGGCTAAGAGAGGGGAATGGGGAGGCCGTGGAAGAAGTCGGTCAGGAGCAGGTTTACCCGGCCGGGTTCCTCATGCTGCACCCAATGCGTCGCCGTGTCGATCATCACCAGCCGGCCATCGTCGCACAGGTCAATGCTGGGTTGGGCCATCTGGTGCTCCAGGAATTTGTCTTGTTTGCCCCAGATGAGCAGCGTGGGCACGGTGACCCGGTAGCTGTCTAGCCGGGCGGCGGGCTGCTGCAAGATGGCCCGGTACCAGTTGATCATGCCACGCATGGCCCCCGGCCGGGACCAGACCCGGCGGTAGAGGTCCAGATCGGCCGGGCTAAAGGTCCCCGGCCGGCTGGAATCGGCCAGGGCCTGTACCCCGGCACGCCAGTTGCCAGCCCGCGTGGCTGCTTCTGGCAGCCAGGGCAGTTGGAAGAAGAAGATGTACCAACTGCGACGGCGTTGGGTCGTGCTCTCGCGCAGGTGGCGGCGCATGACGCTGGGATGGGGCACGTTGAGGATTGCCAGTTTGTGCAGCCGGTCCGGGTATTGCAGGGCCACCCACCAGGCAACATTGGCTCCCCAGTCGTGCCCTACCAGATACACTTTGTCCCGGCCGGTCGCGTCGATGAGACCGGCGATGTCGGCGGCCAGGATGTCCAGGTTGTAAGCGTTGGTCCCGGCCGGGCGGTCGCTGAGATTATAGCCGCGCTGGTCCGGCGCCCACACCCGGTACCCGGCGGCGGCCAGAGCGTCTATCTGGTAGCGCCAGCCCTGCCAGAACTCAGGAAAGCCATGCAGCAGGATCACCACCGGCCCGGCCGGGGGGCCAGCCTGAACCACGTGCAAGGTAATGCCGTTGGTGGCAATGAAGTGATGTTCATAGGTCGGTTGCATCGTTTGAGCCTCTCTGATCGTCGTTACCGGATTGCGCAGCGAGCCATTATACCCTGCCGCCAGGTCAAGCACCAATCCACAGCTCGCGTTTTATGTCAACATGCAGCGTCCTGTTTTCTAGATCATTGGAACTTTCTGCACTTTTACTATACTCTCTCAGGGAAAGGAGACAATAAGCTATGTCACAAACGCGCCGCCCCCTGTTAAAACGCCCAGGCATCCGCATTCTGGCCATCTGGATTATCGAGGCAGTTGCCCTGCTCATCCTGACCAACATTGTGCCTGGCCTCTCTGTGCCCAGCCTGAACACGGCTCTGATTGCCGCCGCCACCATAGGTCTGCTCAATGCGCTGTTGTGGCCACTACTCAGCCTCGTGATTCTGCCCTTTGCCGTTCTTACGCTGGGGCTGGCCGCACTGGTTATGAACGGGGTGATCATCCTTCTGGCGGGTGATCTGGTCCCTGACTTCGACGTGGCCAATCTCTGGACAGCGATCCTGACCTCGTTTGGCCTGACCGCCATCAATGCCATCTTCAGCGCCCTGCTAACAATTGACGACGATAACTCTTACTATCGCAACGTGGTACGGCGGCGCGTGAAACGGATGGCCAGGGCTGAGAAGTCAGACGTGCCCGGCTTTATCTTCCTGGAGATTGATGGCCTGGCCCGGCCGGTGCTGGAGAAAGCCATGGCCGACGGACACGCCCCCACCCTAAAGCGCTGGCTGGACAGTGACACCCACAAACTGGTCGAGTGGGAAACCGATCTCTCCTCGCAAACGTCGGCCAGCCAGGCCGGCATCCTGCACGGCAACAATGATAACATCCCCGCCTTTCGCTGGTACGACCGGCAACGCAAGGCCATCATTTCCTCCAGCAATCCCAATGAGGTCGCCCGGCTAGAAAAAACGCACTCCGACGGCAACGGATTGCTCGTTGACAATGGGGCGAGCCGTGGCAACCTGCTTTCCGGCGACGCCCCAATCGTAAGCGTCACGGCCAGCACCATGAAAGATCTGTCGCGCCTGCACCTGACCGATTTCTACGCCTACTTCGTTAACCCCTATAACCTGACCCGCACCATGCTGCTGATGATCTGGGACATCATCCTGGAGAAGCGCCAGTTCCGCATGGCGCGCAAGAACAACGTTTACCCGATCCTGGATAAGCACCATCGCGGCGGCAAGTATCCCCTGCTGCGGGTTTTTACAACCATTATCATGCGCGAGCTAAACGTCTACACCCTGATCGGCGACATGTACAGTGGCGTATCTTCTGCATATGCCACTTTTGTAGGCTACGATGAAGTTGCCCACCATTCGGGAGTAGAGTCGATTGACGCCTTGGACACACTGCGCAAGTTGGATGAGCAGTTTGCCCGCCTGGAAAGCGCCGCCCGGCAGGCTCCCCGGCCGTATCATTTCGTTGTGCTCTCTGACCATGGACAGAGTGGCGGAGCTACCTTCAAGCAACGTTATGGCCAGGACCTGCAAGAACTGCTGCAGCAATTAGCCAGTGAATTCAGGATTCAGGGTATTATGTCAACCTATGAAGGTTGGGGACACGTCAATGTGTTTGTTAATGATGCCATCCAACATGACCAGCGGACTGGCGGGGCGCTCAAGCGCGTCACCAGAGGCAGCACAGTCGATGGTGAGGTACGGTTGGGGCCGGGCGAGCGGCAGGAGGAGGTTGAGGCGGGCGCGAGCATGGTGGTGCTGGCCTCTGGCAACCTGGGCCTGGTCTACAGCACAAGACTGGCAGAACGGGCCACCGTGGAGCTGATTGAGACAATCTACCCGGGGCTGCTGCAGGGGCTAACCGCGCACGAGGGTATCGGCTGGGTCATGGTCAACTCCACGAGTCAGGGGGGCGTCGTCATCGGACAAAATGGTCGCTACTTTCTGGATGAGGACCAGGTGGAAGGGGAAAACCCGCTGGCCGATTTTGGTCCCAACGCAGCTCACCATTTGAGACGGTACAATAGCTTTGTTGATGCCCCGGACATTTACGTGAACAGCTTCTATGATCGCGAGCGCAATGAAGTGGCGGCTTTTGAGGAACTGATTGGCTGCCACGGGGGGATGGGCGGCTACCAGACCCGGCCATTCTTGCTGTACCCGGCCGGGTTGACCCTGAGCAGCGAAAGGTTGGTTGGCGCAGCGGCTGTCTACCGGCAGTTCAAGCAGTGGCTGGACCAGGTGCAGGCCGCTTAGCCCGGCGTGGCCGACGGATGACAGGACCATGAGCACACGTCTACTGCTGGTGGTAACCCTGCTGCTGCTCCTGGGGCTGGCTCTCTCTCTGTTGGCCAACCGCCTCCTGCTGCAGCGCAGCCGGGCGTATGAACGCCTGTACAACCAGACGCGCCTGGATCCATTGGGCCTGGACGAATTCCCGGCCGGGGAGACCACCACCTCAGAAAGACCCCACATCCTGCTCTACGGCGACTCACGCGCCCGGCAGTGGCCGGCCCCACCCATCAACCAGGGGCAGGTAGTAAACCGGGGCATTGACGGCCACACCAGCCGCCAGGCACTGCTGCGTTTCCCCATCCACGCCGCCCCGCTGCAGCCCGATATTCTGGTGCTGCAAGTGGGTGTCAACGATGTCATGGGGCTGGCACTATTCAGCGACCAGCGGGACCAGATTATTGGCCAGACTCAGGACAATATCGCTCAGATTGTGGCCAACACCCGCGCCCTGGGCGGCAGGGTCATCCTGACCACCATTTTTGCCCCCGGCCGGGAACCGGCTATCGCCCACCCCTGGCAAGCAAACCCGGCCGGGACCCTCAGTGCGCTAGCCGAGATCAACACCTTCCTGGCCAGCCTGGCCGCCAACGATGTGCTGCTGCTGGACGCCGCCCGCCTGTTGGCCGATGAACAGGGTTACACCAAAGCGGCATACCTGCAGGACACCTGGCATCTGAACCCGGCCGGGTATGCGCTGCTCAATGACGAACTCGGCCAGTTGCTGGCGACATGGGAGCCATAGGCGCATTTGCCTGGGAGAGGTGAGCCGGCGCACCAGAAAACAAAAAACGACCGGGCGGTCGCTTTTTGTTGAGAGAGAATATGAGGAGGAGGATTGTTTTTCCGCTTGCTTGCAAAAACAAGTATAGACAATTCCGCCAGTCACGAATGGCAACACCAACACCCCCGCACTGTAAACCTGAATACATTTACCCGGCCAGCGCCCCCGGCCGGGATAGAAAAAGGGCTGCCCCGCGTCCCGGCCGGGCAGCCCTTTTACTCACAAAGAGCCACAAATAGCCCTATTCAGGCACCACCTGCACATACAACGTGCCCTCCGAGTCACTGATCGTCACCACAAACACCTTGTCATTCAGACTGAAGTACAGCACTGCGGCCGTATCGCTAACAAAACTACGATCCACGAGCTCGGTGTAGCCGGCCGCCGGCATCTCGGCCCGGTAAAAGGCCACCACGTCCGCAATAGGTGCAACAACCTGGTAGCTGGTAATGTCATCAAACACAAACAGGTCCGTATTGCCTTCGTACACCGGGTAAGGCGACTCCTGAGCGGCAAAGTCCGGGATTTCAAAGTCAAAGGATTGGCAGTCGGCCGGGGGTTGGATATCAATCGGCTGGTTCACATCCAGTGAATTTAGCTCAATGTGGATGTTCCCCGTCTGGTCAGTGCCATCGCCAAAGATGTCTATCCGGCCCACGCCATCCATAACCATGCGCACCAGGTATCCCCCTTCCTTGGCCACGTAAATGTGACCATCCACCTGGTCAATCTCATTGTTGGGGTCATCCAACACAGTCTCGTCAAAGGTGTAATGGTAGGTGGCCACGCCGTTTATCGTCTCGTCGGGCAGCACCCGCTTGGCCCCACTAATCTCACCCAGCAAGTCATTAGAGGAGAGCAGATCGCCAAAGGGGTTAGCCTCAGCACCGAGGTCAGCCGCCGCCCCGGAAATACAGCCCAACCCGGGCAGGGTGGTGTACACCTGGTCCCCCACCTGAATGATAGAAAGACCGCCCACTTCTTCCAAATCGGCCACACCAGAAATCTCAAATGTCGCTTCTGAGGCCGGCGGATCGACCACAGAGGCAATATTGGCCATCATGCTGGCCGTGGCCGGGGCACCGGTGGCATCGGTACCCTCAAAACGGACTTCCAGGGTAACACGATAGCTATTAACATCGACCAGACCCTGGCCCAGCGATTGTAGATCCAGTGACTGCGGCCCTTCAACGACCGGCGCATCCGCTTGCGCGCCATCTTGGGTCCCATCGGAACTGCCCGGTTCGGCCGTGGCGGCTGAACCGGCATCGGCGGCCGGCTCATTGCCGCCGCCGGTGATGGCATTGCAGGCCAACCCGGCCAGGGCTAGCAGCAGCACCAATAGAAAAATCCAACGCATTTGCTTATTCATAACACACTCCTTCTACAACTTGAGCCAACTCTGGCCAAACATCCAGGGTTGAAAATCGCGCCATTGGGCAGCGCGAACCACCGGCTGAAAGAAAAAACGTAAAGCGTGGTCAAATTACCTGCCGCTTTACGTTTTACGAATTAGACCGGAATTCGTTTCACACAATTCGCCCGCTATAGGGCAAAGGGAACATCTACCTCGGGCACAACCGGCCGGGCATCGGTTTCGGCTTCTACGCGGGCCGCCCAGGCCGCCACATCCACGGCAATTAGCGGCCAGGTGTTGTAATGGCAGGGAATAACCATCTTTGGCTGCAACAGCCTGATAGCCTTAATGGCGTCATCGGGGCCCATGGTGAAGTTGTCGCCAATGCACAGCACCGCCAGGTCCAGGCCACCTTCCCCAATCAGGGCCATGTCGGAGAAGAGCGCCGTGTCGCCGGAGATGTAAATGCGCTTACCGCCAACCGTTAGCAGGAACCCGGCCGGGTTGCCACCATACGTGCCATCCGGCAGCCCCGAACCATGCCAGGCTGGCGTGAATTTGAGGTGGCCAAATTCATGCTGGTAGCCACCACCATGATACTGCCCATGCACGTTCTCGTAGCCCTGGGCCGCCACCCAGTTCACAATCTCAAAATTGGCAATGAGCTTGGCCCCAGTGCGCCTGGCCAACGGCACAGCGTCGTCCACGTGGTCGAAATGTCCGTGCGTCAGCAGGACAAAATCGGCTGCCACCTCGGCGGCCTTCGTTTTGGCGGCCGGGTTGTTGTCAAAATAGGGATCAATCACTACTTGGGTGCCATCAACATCCAACGTAAACGTAGAATGGCCATGCCATGTAATCGAAACAGACATCGTAACCTCCTTCATAAAACAGTGGGCAAAAGGAATCTAGCGCCATCCGGCCGGGAGCCAACCGCCACCAACCATACCGCAAGTATACCGATTCGACACAGCCCCCGTCAAACACCCCCGGCCGGGCACAAAAAAAGAGCGTGACGCCGGTCACGCTCCTTCAGCCAGTTCAGTTGACCGGGGCCATCAGGGCAAGCCCAGGCGATTGGCCGCCTGCCGGCAAAGCGCAGCCCCACCGGCCGCCAGCCACGTTTGCAGGGTTGGGCTTTCGGTCAGACCTGCCTGGATATCCTCATAGATGCCCGACGTCCAGTTGTAATAGCGCTGTGTTTCGGCTGGCCACTGGTTCCAGCTCTTAGCGGCGGTACCATGCCCGCCGTTGTAACCGGCAAACGCCAGGCCCACGTCGCCGTTGGTCAGGCGCAGCCCTTCTACCAGGTAGTTCAGTCCGCGGCGGGCGTTGGTGTCCGGGTCCTGCATATTTTCGCCCGCACTGAAGTGGAAGGGCATCACCTGGAACAATCCCTGCGCACCGGCACCGGAGACAGCGTTGGGGTCGCCACAGGACTCCACCTGCATCACAATCGCCGCCAGGTTCGGGTCCAGGTCGTAAGCCGCGGCCCAACCGACAATCTGCTTCTCCCAGTAATGCACTTCTGGCGTAAAGATGGGCGAGATGCCACCACCGCCGGTACCAGATTGGGCATAAAGGTCAGCAGAACCGGCCACCCCGGCCGGGGCCGTATGAGCAGCATCATTCACCACCCCGGCCGGGGCCACCGATGCCGCCAGAGCGGAATCCTCCGTCAGCCGCAGCAGCCCCCAGGCCAGGGCCGGGATGAGCAGCACCGCCACAAAAATCACCACAATCGTATGCGGCGGCGCACCATTGAAGCCCACCCGTTCAAAGAACTCTGGCGGCGCAGTTAGGGGTGTGTCGACCTGCTGGTAATAATCGTCGTAGTAAGCCATTACGCTATCTCCTGCTGGCGGCCGGCGGGTGCCGCCGGCCGCTGCATTCATTCAGGCCCGGTGCCCTAGCGGCGTACCTGCGGGCTGGCATTCACGGAACCGGGTCGCGCGCCGGGCAGCGGAGGGCGCTGGCGCACACGGTTATTGCTGCTGGCCGGCGCAGGCGCTGGTTTGGGGCGCAGCGGCGCGGCCGCAGGCTCTTCCACCCGTGCCGGGGCTGGCGGGGCAGCACGCATCGGGGCAGAACTCCCGGCCGGGTTTGCCCCGGCCGCATTTCGTTTTGGTGGCTGGCTGGGTAAGCCATTGCTGCGCGAGGCAGCAGCACCGCGACCCGCTCCCGGCCGGGGCTGGGGTGGCGCGGCCGAGGCGCCATCGCCTGCAAACAGAATCTGCTCCCCGGCCATCGTCAGCGAGCCAATGAACAAGATGCGCGTCAACCAGACCAGGACAGCCACAAAGATTGGCACATAGCGCAGCAGTTGCGCGCGGCTCAACACCTCATTGCCAAAATCATGATTCAGCAGCGTCAACGACACCGCCCACCAGGTCATCACCGCGTTCATCGTTGCCCCCAACAACCACGCCCCAGTAAGATACCACACCTCTTTAGGCTCATCGCGGCCACGCTGCGGCGTGAACAGCCGGACCAGACCCGCCAGGTCGATGCCACAAAAGGCAATAGCCAGAATGGTCGCCCACTGCAAGCCCAAAAAAGCCACCGGCCCAAGCAAGTTCCGCAGCGCAAACTGGGTTGTATCAAAGTTAAAAATCTCAAAGGCCACCAGCGCCACCAGCAAAACGACGCTAATGACCAATTGCCGCGGCCGGCGTGATCCCGCCGCAAACAGGCGATTCAGGGACATGTTTAACGTGGACATATGCGGCCTCCTCTTGTTGCCACTCCAAACCTCGAACCATCAATACCGTCGCGGGGAGCTGGCGATGGGTCGCAATCACCAGCTCCATTCGCGAGGGGAATAGAACATCTGTTCGTAAGCGGGATAATAGAGTATGCAGGCTACTTTGTCAAGGGCCAATTAGAACATATTTTCTAATTTCGGCAATTGGGCCAGGGCAGCACGCAAGGGCTGCCGGTTGAGCATGGTTCCCGGCCGGGTAACCACCTTACGTATGCCGCACCGCCCCACAGGGATCGTCACAGCCCCCACGCCTGGCGCACACCGGCCAGGATCTGCACCGCCTGGTCAATCAGCGCCCGGTTTTCCGGCCGGTTATGCCACAGGCTAGCCCCCGAAGGATGGGGCAGCGGCACCAGCCAGCGGCCGGTCCGTGGTAGATCAGCATCAAAGGCGCGCAGCTGCCGCGCCTGCCGCAGGCTGAAGTTGACCGGGTTAGCCAGGCTTGCCGCCGGAAAGTAGGCAGCGCTGCCGATAATGTCGTGCAGCCTGGCCCCGGCCGGGTAGAACAACCGGATCGCCAGCCCCCCTACCGGAATGATCAACCGCGGATTTACCAGCGCCATCTCCCGTTCCAAGAACGGGCGACACAGCGCCTGTTCCGCCCTGGAAGGCACCCGGTCTCCCTTGCCATTCCCGCCCCGGCCGGGATAACACTTGGTCACCGCCGTCATGTAATGCCGCGCCCGGAAGTCTGGCTCCTCCCAGCCGGCCGCGCCCAGCCACTCAAACAAGCGCCGGCCGCTGCCCGCATTGAACGGCCGCTTGGCCGCCACCTCAGTCACGCCCGGTGCCTGCCCAATCAGCAGCACCTCAGCCCCCGCCCCACCCTGAAAGACCGCCCCCGGCACAATGTCATGACCAGCCGCCGCACAAAGCCGGCAAGCGCGCATCTCCTGCTGTAAATTCGCCAGTTGGTTCATCATCTGCAACGGGAAAGTGGGCAACAAGCGGTCGTTGGCGCGCCTGGCAGCGGGAAACAGGTGTGGGTCGGCCAGATCCGCGCCATCGGTGTGCCTGTTGCCCCGCCGGCAATGCGCCGGCTAGATGGCGGAAACGGTAACCGCCACAACTTCGTCGGCGCGCAGGCTCATGCAGTTTACACCCTGCACCACGCCCTCCTTGGCCGGTACTTCGTCGGCGGCAAAACGGATGATCTTGCTCAGGCGCGAGATCAGGAACAGGTCATCCCCCTCCCGAACGGTAACCGCCCCGCGCACAGCGTCGGCCTTGATGGCGGCTTTACCACCCGCACCGGGAGCCTTGTTGGCCCGCAGCCCACGCATGAGGCGAATAGTCCCCTTGCCGTCCTCGCCCACCAGGAAGACACCGCTGGTCTCACTTACGGCGGCGATGGCCACCACCCGGTCGTCGGGGTCCACGCGCATTCCCAGGCAGCCCTGCCGGTCGCGCACGTGCCGCTCGGCAAAACGCAGCGCCTGCCCCCGGCCGGTGACCAGCAGCAGCTCCTCATCGCCACTGCTCCAACAGGCGGCCACCAATGGCCCGCCCTGGGCCGCGTCGTGGAAACTGGTGCCCTGGAACATCGCCTGGCCCACAAAACTGGCCCGGACCCGGCGCACCCAGCCGCGTTCGCTGGCCAGCGCCAGGTAAGCGCCACGGCCGTCGGGCAGCACGGCCACCGGCCGTTCATTGGGAAGCAGCGGCAGTTGCCCGGCCAGCGGCTGCCCCCGCCCGCGGACCGGCGTTTCTGGTAGGCCGGCCACCGGCAGGCGGAAAATCCGCCCGCTAGAGGTGCAAACCAGAATCGTTTCCGCCTCGTCGGCCACGGCCAGGATCGCCGGCGGGTCTGTCTCTGGTCCTTCGATGTCGAAGACGCCCATGCCACTGCGCCGCTGGCGGCCATAGAGGTGGCGCGGTGTGCGCTTGGCCAACCCCTCGGCCGTCACCGTAATTACGTTGATCGTCGTTGGGGGTTCGCTCGGCTCAAAGCTGGCACCGCCCCCGGCCGGGGATGGACTCCCCTCCGCCGCCAAAGCCTCCTCCAAAGCCAAAATGTAGGCTACGACCTCTTCCGGCAAATCACTCAAGTCTGGTCGCTGCATCTATTCACCATCCATGCTTACAACTTAGCCCCTATTCTATCGCCGATTGGGTCATTGCAGAAAACCGCCCCGGCCGGGTCAACGCCCAGCCACATCCACCACAATCGGCCGGTGATCAGAACCAATGCCGGGGCCACTGGCGAAGTGGGTCACCTGCAAGCCGCTTGTAACCAGCGCATGATCGATGGGAATTTGCAGCAGGGGCAGCGGCGTGGGCCAGGTAGGGTAAATTCCAAAACCCACCCGCCCATCCTGCAGCCCACCCACGTGCAGCAGGTCGGCAAAATAAGGGGACCAGGGTGAGATATTCAGGTCACCGATGACAATGACCTCCTCGGGCTGTGCGGCGACCCAGGCCCCCAGGGCCGCCAGGGTAGCATTGCGCCGTTCCTGCCGCCCGGCACCCAGCGGGATCGTCGGATGGACACCGATGAGCGTCACCGGCCGGTCGCCCAACCACAGCCGGGCCATGATGGCCGGGCGGTCGGCCTCGTTCAGATACAACTCCTGCACCTCCGCCAGCGGTTGGCGGCTCAGCAGCACAATCCCGGCCGGGTCATGATCACTGGCGTGGCCATACACGTAGGCATACTCAGGCAGCGCCGCCCGCAGATCGGCCAACAGGCGCGAGCGGGCCTCAACCACCAGCACCACATCGGGCACAGTCTCAGCCACGTACTGGGCGGCCAGGGTGCCATCGGTGTTCTGCCAGTAGGCATTCATGGAGACCAGGCGCAGGGTTGGCCCCGGCCGGGGCAGTTCCGCCGCCGCCTGAGCCACCGCCCGGCCGGGCAGCAGCGGGCCAACCGGCAGCAAATTCAGGCCGGCCAGCAGCCCGGCCAGCAGCAGCCCCGGCCAGCGCCGTCCCAACAGATAGAGCAGCGCCAGCGCCGCCAACCCGGCCAGATACTGCACACGGAAGTGACTGAGCAGCTCCCAGGGCCACCAGGCCCGCCCCAAAAACGACAAGAAAGTGACCACGGCCCCGGCCACCAGGGCCAACCCCACCAGGCGCCAATACCAGCGGCGGATTTCTATGCGCAAAATCCTCTCCTTTCATGACCTGCCGGGCGGGCCGTCCCCGGCCGGGGGCAGCCCGCCACATCATCATCTTTGCCCTGGTGCAGCTTACTGCACCTTCCAACAGGTCATTATACGCGCAACAGGCGCGTTGTGCGCCAATTCTAATCAGCCTCTAGCCGGTGCGCGGTCAGCAGCAGGGTCACCCTACCCCAGCGACGCCATCAACGCCTGGATTTGCTGCTCGAACTGCTTGATCTCCGCCCGGCGCTGTGCTTCTTCCTGACCCAGGCGCTTCAACTGCCCTTCGCCATCGGCCAACTGGTCCACGTACTGGCTGCGCAGCGCCCCCTCTTTGCCCGACATGCCCAGAGCTTGCATGTTGCCCTGAACCTGCTGCTGCCCCTTGTAGATACGCCCCCGCTCTTGCTCTATCTCTTGCAGCCGCTTCTCAAGCCGGGCAATCTCCTCACGCAGCCGCAGCAGGGCCGCGATTTTCTCATAGACGACCTTATCCAGCAGTCCACGGCGCAGGTAATGCTGCAGGTTGGCATAGGATTGGCGCTGCAGTTCCTCGCGCCGGGTAACCAGTTGGCGCACCTGAACCCGCAGTTTGGTCTCGCCCCGGCCGGGGACAACCACCGCAAAGCGATAGTGTGCGTCAGTCTGTTCCACCACCGGCTGCGTTTCAAACAAGTCATAGCCAGACTGGCGCGGATGCTCCACCAGCACCGTTTTCTCCTCGGCCGTGCTGTTGGTAAGCTGGTAAGTGAGCGTTCGCACATCCCACTCTTCAATGAGCAGGTAGGCCCCGGAAATGGATAGCCCCCGAATCTCGCGGCGGTTCGCGCCATCTTCGCTCACTTTCACGCCCAATTCTACGGCATAGGGCACAATGAACTCAGACGTTTCCACGGTGAAGGGCAAAATCGCCTCGCCCACGTACTCCCCTCCTTCCACTACCGTCACCGGACCCCGTTCCAACGTGAGGCCGGTGCTGTTATTAAAGCGCAGGCTGGCCACAGGGTTTACCGGCAATTGCTGGCCGTTGTACAACAGATCTTTGCGGTAGGCCAGGTCAGCCGAAAGGATGGGAACCATGGCCGACTGGCCACGCCCCACCGTAACGGGGGTGGTGATGTTGTATTGAAACAGCTCGCCCAGCGCCTCGCCGGTGGCCCCGGCCGGGGCAGAATCACGCAGTTCAGCCCGTGACATCTTGGCCCGGCGCGGCATGGCTGCCTCCCCGGCCGGGGACGGAGCCATCATCGCCATCGAAACCCCGCGCGCCATGTCCGCATCGGCCATGGCCGGCGACAGGGCCGCGCCAAAGCCCACCGGCCCCGCCGCCACCCGGGCCTCCTCCGTCACCACCGGCCGCTCCGGCGTAAACGGCGTATACAGATCATAGACAAAGGAAATCGGCATCCCGGCCACCAGCGACAATGCAACCCCGGCCAGGTCCTCCTCCATGCGGTTATCGAAGATACCCCAGCCCAGCAGCAGCGCCGTCGGCCCCCCTTCAGCCTCCGGCTCTGTCACCAGCCGGTAACTCACCCGCCAGGTAGGCGCAGGGGCCACATAACTCACCATCAGGTCATGTTCGCCCGGTGTCAACCGCACCGTCACCTGCCGATAATCCTCCTGGCCCACCGCCGTTTGCAGGAAGAAGCGCAAATCGGCCGCCGCCTGCTCATCCTGCACCGTCACCGCCTGCACCCGGCCCAACGGCACCGCCTGCACCTGGGCCGTGTCGGCCACCAGCAGCGACACCAGCGAACTGGCCAGCGGCTGCTCCTTGTCCACCTCATCCAGGCCCAACAGCGTGCCACGCACCATCTCAGCCTGGTCCAGGTGCAGCATCACCAATCGGCCGCGCAGGCTGGCCAGCAGATCGCGCAGGCTGCGCCCATCCCCCAGGCGGATGGAACAGCCGGCCAGCCGCTCCTCCTCGCTCTGCGGCGTGGCATAGTCCACGCCCAACACCTGCCCCTCGCCCCACGAAATCGCCGTCAGACTTTTGAGAATATCATTCATTTCCGCCACGCGGAAGGAGAGCGTTACCGCTTCACTGTTGATCTTGGCGCGTCGCTCAAAATAGCCAACGCCATGCTTATACAGGGTCATGCGCCGAATTGGTAAGCTGGTCATGGGAAGTCTCCTAATCGTAATTCGTTAGTAAATGAACAGATCACAACGGTTTCCCCGATGGTAGATGCCCGGCCGGGTATCCGGTCCATTGGATCAGGGCTTAACGCAAACACAAGCGCGCAGTCCCTCCGGAGACCTGGCAAATTTTCCAACCAATTCCTCACCCGCGCCTCAAGTGACAAAACTCCCAGGTCAGAACGGTGCTGCAGGCCAGGTCTAGTCCCCACCGGCCGGTGGCGTTAGCGCTCGTCCGTGGGACCCAACAGATGCTCGTCCGTGGACCCCAACAAATGCTCGCCCACAGTACCGGCCGAGGCTTCAGTCCGATGCTCATACTGGCTGAGCAGCTCGCGGCGCAGCACTTTGCCAATGAAGCTGCGCGGGAACTCCTTGACAAAGATAACCTTGCGGGGCACGCGGTTGGGCGGCAACCGCCGTTCACAGTAGGCGATGATGGTGCGGGCCGGCAGCCAGGCATCCTCTTTGACTTTGACAAAGGCCACCGGCCGGTTAGCAATCCCAACAACAACCACCTCCATTACCTGGGGCAGTTCGTAAATCACCTCTTCCACATCGCGGGGAAAGGCGATGCTGGCATCATCTTCCGTGTGCCAGATATCTTGCCGGCGGCTAACAATCTGGAAATAGCCATCATCATCCATGCGGGCGATATCGTTGGTGTGCAGCCAGCCATCCTCACCCAGGACGCCGCTCGTCGCCTCGTCGTCGTTCCAATAGCCCAGCATCACCTGCGGACCACGCACCAGCAGCTCGCCAATCTGCCCGGCCGGGAGCGGCACACCGGTGATCAGGTCCACAATACGCGCTTCCGTATTGGGCAGTGGCAGGCCAATCGACCCCACCTTATCCCGGCCAAACAACGGATTGGCATGGGTAACCGGAGCGGCCTCGCTGAGGCCATACCCCTCCACCAGCCGCCCCTTAGTCAGCTTCTCAAACTGCTCCTGCACCTCCACCGGCAGCGGAGCCGCACCGCACAAACAGGCACGTATCGAATTCACATCGTACTTACGCACCTCCGGGAAGTTATTGATGGCCACGTACATCGACGGCACCCCGGGGAAAAGGGTGGGATGGTATTTGCGGATATGCTCCAGCACCTCCTGCGGCTCAAACGTAGGCAGGAGCAGCATCGTCGCCCCAATGTTGATGGCCAGGTTCATGCCGGCGGTCATGCCATAGACGTGGCTGAAGGGCACCACGCACAAAATCGTCTCTTCGCCATCGCGCACGTTGCTCAGCCAGGCGCGGGTTTGCATGGTGTTGGCCACCAGGTTGGCATGGCTCAGGGTCACGCCCTTTGGGCGGTTGGTGGTACCGCCGGTGAACTGGATGACGGCTGGGTCCTCCGGCCGGGACAGCACTTCCAACGGCTCCGGGCGATGCTGGCGCAGCAGCGATCCCCAGCGGAATTCCCCCGGACCCAGGGGCAGCGCCGGGCGATAGGGCCGGGCCAGCTCTGGGCGCAGGCGCATAGCCAGCCGCGCCTTGTGTGGCAAATAATTACCCGGCCAACCATAGATGATATGGCTCACCTCGCTCTGCCCGCGCACGGCCAGGGCCACAGCTTGCATGCTGGCCAGCGTAATCAGCACCGTTGCTCCGGAGACCTGGGCCTCGCGGGCCAATTCGTCCGCATCCAACCGAGGGTTGCTCATCACCACAATACCACCCAGGCGCAGCACGGCGTAATAGGCGATGATGAGGTGGGGCACATTCGGCAAGAGCAGCATCACCCGCGTGCCCTGGGCAACGCCCATCTGGTGCAGCGCCGTAGCCAGCCGGTCCACCTGATCGCGCAGGTGGGTAAAACGCAGGGCACGCCCCTTGAAGATGACTGCCTCGCGCGAGGCAAAGCGCTGGCAGGCGCGGTCAAAGAGGCGCGTGAGGGGCAGGCGCGGAATGTCGATGGTGTGGGGCACACCCGATTCATAATGAACCAGCCAGGGGCGTTCAGCCACCAGACGGCTGGTACCCGGCTCCGGCCGGTCTTCCCACCAACTGGTGTAGCGCCCCCCGGCCGGGCCGGCAGCAATGAAGCGCTCAATCGCCCGGTTAACGGCATCGTGCCGCTCCAGCATGACCATGTGGGCCGACGCCCCCACATTAACCACTTCGGCATCGGGTACCAGTTCGCCCACCCGGCTGAACGAGACCTCCGAGAAGACACGGTCGCGTTCACCGGTGATCACCAGCGTCGGCGTTTTTACCTGGGGAAACCGCTCCCAGCCGTTCCACTGGTTCAGATTTTGCCAATACAGCTCCTTCAGGGCCACGCCCGAAGCGCGCACAAAGCGGCGGAAAACGGGCTGCAAGGTGCGCAGCAGGGGGGTGGGCAGCAGGAAGAGGGCGCGGTAAAGCCGCACCAGCTCATACTCACCAGCGGAGGCAATGAGAACGAGTCTTCTTACTCGTTCCGGGTGAGCCAGGGCGTAATCGGTGGCAATGGCTCCGCCAAAGGAGTGGCCGGCCAGTACAAACGGCTGGTTGACCTGGCGCGCCGCCAGGATAGCGTCCAGGTCGGCAAGCAGGCGGGGCATATCATATCCCCCGGCCGGGTGGTTTGGCCCCGGCGCCGACGACTGCCCGTGGCCGCGCACATCCACCGCCAGCACCCGGTTAACGTCGGAGAACGCCTCCATCTGGTACTGCCACTGCCGCGCATTACCGCCAAAGCCATGCAGCAGCACCAATGTTTGCGCCGGGCGCTGCGGGCTGATGTCGATGAAGCTGAGCCGCGCGCCCGGGCCAACTTCAATTTCGTCCCGGTAGAGTTCCAGATCAAGCTGCATGGTTAACCTGTAAGTTGCTGTGACGAATTACCATGGCCGGGTGCAGGGTTTGCAGCCAGCCGGCCAGCGCCGACAGGGCATGATGCACCCCGGCGGTTGGCCGTGGAAAGCCAAGCTCGTGTAAGCCCAGGATAAGCTCGTTGTCCGGGCGCTGGCCAATGGTCAGGGCAATACGCTGGGTCATTGGCTCCTCACTGACATAGGTGTCCACCAGCAGCACCTCGGCCCGGTGAGAAGCGTATACGTCGACAAAGCGACCGCTGGCCGCGGCGCTGGACCAGGCCAGCGGCACGAACTGCGCCGCCACTTCGGCCAGGGGCAGCGGGCTGTACATGACGATGTGAGGCATAGGATACTCCGGAGGAATGGGAAATGGGGTCCCGGCCGGGCGACTGTTACGCTGCCATTTGAAGTAGTGGCAGGTGCGGCCGGCAGCCAGGGCGATCTGCTCGTACTTGGTGCGAATTCGTTGGGGGTCTTCGGTGACAAAAGGGGCCGGCAGGCGACTGTGGAAATGGGGTGTGGCCAGGAGGCACGCCTCTATCTGGGCCGCATAACCGGCGTGGTCGGTGGCTATCTCCAGCGGTGCCCCGGCCGGGAGGCGGTCAGCCAGCAGGTCCAGGAAGCGGGGATTAATCAGCCGGCGGTGGTGATGGGCCGGTTTGGGCCAGGGATCGGGGAAGTTGATAAAAACCCCGGCCGGGGAGCCGGGGGCGAAGAAAACCCACACGCCAAACAGCGCGTCGGCGTTGAGCAGGCGGACGTTGGTCAGGCCGGCGCGTTGCAACCGCCGGGCGGCGCGGCGCTGGGCCGGCAGCGAAATCTCCAGGCCGACGATGTTCCCGGCCGGGTGGCGGGCGGCCAGATCACGCAAGAACTGGCCATTGCCAAAGCCAATCTCCAGGTACAGCGGCGCTTCCCGGCCAAAAATGGTTGTCCAGTCGGCCGGCCAGGGCAGGCACTTGCTCTCTAACAGATAATCGGGCATAAAGTGATTATAAAACAGGCGAGGCAACTGAACCACCTCACCAACTCTGCTTAGCCATACCCGGCCGGGGCATTTGCGCTATCCTGCCGGATAGGTGACAATAGCATCATGCCCATACTTAGCTATTTATCTAACGAGGACGTCCATTGAAACCCACCGTGCGCATCATTGGCGTGCCCATGGACCTGGGCCAGAACCGGCGGGGGGTAGATATGGGGCCAAGCGCCATCCGCTACGCCGGGCTGCAAGCCAGGCTGGAACGGTTAGGCTACCAGGTTTTCGACCAGGGCAATGTCCAGGTACCCAACCCCGAAGAGGAGGTTGCCGAAGGCAAACTGCGCCGGCTCAAGACCGTTACCGCCGCTTGCCAGGCCCTCTACGCCATGGCCTGCACCTTCATTGAGCATGATGAATTTGGCGTTTACCTGGGCGGAGACCACAGCATGAGTATTGGCACCATTGCCGCGGCGGCGCACAAAGAGCCGGTCGGCATTGTCTGGATCGACGCCCACGGTGATTTTAACACCCCGGAGACCACGCCCAGCGGCAACATCCATGGCATGCCAGTGGCTGCCCTGGTTGGTGACGGGGCCGCCGACCTGGTCAACGTCGGTTTTGCGGGCGCCAAAATCCACCCGGCGCAGATTGTACAGATTGGCATCCGCGACCTGGACCAACCGGAGCGGGAACGGCTGCTGCGCAGCGGCATCAGCGTCTATACCATGCGCCACCTGGATGAGCTGGGCATGGCCGCCGTGGCCCGGCGGGCCTTGGACCGGCTGCGTCACCTGCCGCGCATCCATGTCAGTCTGGACATGGACAGCCTGGACCCAGACGAAGCGCCGGGAGTGGGCACGCCGGTTCCTGGCGGCCTAACCTATCGCGAGGCGCATCTGTTGATGGAGATTTTGGGCGACTCCGGCCGGGTGAAATCCATCGATGTGGTCGAAATCAACCCAATCCTGGACGACGCCAACCGCACCGCCGAACTGGCCGTGGAGCTTATCGCTTCCCTCCTGGGACAGCGAATTTTGTAGACGGAGAGACAGCTTTTAGCGAACAGGCAGTTGAGCTGCCGATAGCAGTGGGTAACTGCGGATCATTCGCTGCCCGGAGAGAGCAGATGGCGGCCATCATGAGCGGTCTGGAAGCCGAGGCTTACGACCGCAAGTACAGCGACAAAGAGCTAATCAAACGCCTGTGGCGTTATTTTGCCGTCCACCGGCGCAAGGTTCTCATCGTCACCGTCTGCATCTTTGCCATGGCCGCAATCGGCGCTTCTGTGCCCATTATCGTATCGCGCGGGGTAGATGCCATCACCAACACGACCAGCCCGGTGGTGATCCCGTTTTTGGTGGGGGCCATCTTCTTTGTCGGCGTGGCCAATTGGGTAGTCAACCTGGTGCGCCGCCGCCTGACCTCCGAGGTAATCGCCGACGTGCTGCTAACCATGCGCGCCGATGCCTTTAGCGCCGCCGCCCGCCAGGACCTCTCCTTTTATGATGAGTTCAGCTCCGGCCGGGTCGTCAGCCGCATCACCAGTGACACCGAGGAATTTGGCCAGGTCGTCACCCTGGCCACCGACGTGATCAACCAGCTTTCCACGGCGCTCATCCTCATCGTCTTGCTGTTCACCATTGACGTGAGCCTGACCCTGGCCGTGCTAGTCGTGGCCCCTTTCGTCTCCGTCGTCGCCCTCTCCTTTCGCCGGCTGGCTCGCCGGGTCACGCAGCAAGGCTCGCGAGCCATGGGGGAGGTGAACAAGGCCATTCAGGAATCGGTAACCGGCATTAGTGTGGCCAAAAACTATCGGCAAGAGAGCGCTATCTACGCCGAGTTCACCGAGGTAAACCGCCAGTCGTATGCTATTAACGTGCGCCGGGGCTTTGTACTGGCCAACATTTTTCCCACCCTGAATATCATGGCCGGCATTGCTACGGCGATGCTGGTCTACTTCGGCGGGCAGGCGGCTGTGGTGGGCGTCATTTCGGTTAGCGCCTGGTATTTGTTTGTGGCGACTGTGGACCGTTTCTGGTTCCCGGTCATCAATATCTCTGCGTTTTGGAGCCAATTCCAGGCCGGGTTGGCCGCCGCCGAACGCATTTTTGCCCTGATGGATGCCGAAGCGGCGGTGGTGCAGAATGATTCCCGGCCGGTGCCAGCCCTGCGCGGCGAACTGGTTTTCGATCGGGTCGAATTCCGCTACACGCAGCAGGAGCAGGTGCTGGACCGCTTCTCCCTAACCGTTGCGCCGGGCGAAAGCATCGCTCTGGTGGGGCACACCGGAGCCGGCAAGTCTAGCATCATCAAGCTGGTGGCCCGCTTCTATGAGTTCCAGGGGGGGCAGATTCTGGTGGATGGCCAGGACATTCGCGACCTGGACCTAATCCAGTACCGGCAGCACCTGGGTATTGTCTCGCAGGTGCCTTTTCTGTTTGCCGGCACGGTGGCCGACAATATCCGCTATGGCCGGCCGGAGGCAACCGACGATGAGATTGAGGCAATGGCCCGGCGTATCGGCGATGGGGAGTGGCTGGACACACTGCCCGATGGGCTGAACAGTCAGGTAGGCGAGCGAGGCAGCCGGCTGTCAATGGGCCAGCGGCAGTTGGTAGCGCTGGTGCGGGTGCTCATCCAGGGGCCGCAGATTTTCATCCTGGATGAAGCGACGGCCAGTATTGATCCATTCACCGAGTCGCAGATTCAGCAGGCGCTGAACCTGATCATGTCCAAGACGACGGCCATTATCATTGCCCATCGCCTTTCCACGGTGCGCTCGGCCGACCGGATCATTGTGCTGCAGAAGGGGAAGATTATAGAGCAGGGGAGCCACGTAGCGCTGCTGGCGAGCGGGGGCCACTATGCGGAGCTGTATGACACCTATTTCCGGCACCAGTCGTTGGACTACCGGCCGCAGGCGGGGCAGTTTGGTTATGCGCGCCCGGCCGGGTAGGCGAAGCCGACCGGTTACTGGTATACGATGAACTGCACGGCAACCCAACCCTCGTTGCCGGTTGGGGTGCGAACTTGCTGCCACTCTACCCCGTCTACCGTCTCCCGGCCGGGGAGCAGAATGAGCACCGTCCCATTTACCAACAGCTCCAACTCCTGCGTTCCCCCGGGGGCCTCGCGCAGATACAGCCCCACCTCGCTGTTGACAATCGCCGAAGGCACCGACGTGGGCGTAGCGGTGGGCAGATCTGTGGGCACCAGCAGGGGGTTGGTCGGGCTGGGCGAAGGCAGTGGGGCCTCTGTGGCCACGATGGCAACTGTGGGCGGTGGTGTGCCCGTGGCCGTAGGTGGGATCACCACCAGCGTCGCCGTGGTGGTGGGCTGCGGTGTAAAGGCTTCATCGCCGGGCAGCATGTCATTGGGTCGCAAGCTCAGGCCAAACACCCCCAGCAGGATCAGCCCAATCACGGCAAAGATCACCGAGCGAATAACCGCAATCTGCATGGTTCGGCGTGCTTCCTGCCGCCCAACGCCATAGGTGTACCGCGTCGATTGCGACCGGGATTGTAAGGCCCGGACAATCGAAACCAGGGCGACCAGTAGGAACATGGCGCCAACCAACGGGATGACAATGTTGAGAACTGCCGTCACGCTTCCTCCCAACTGGAGCCTGGGGGGGCATCGTGGAGGGCTGTTTTGGCTTCCTGCCACAACGCCTCCAGATCATCCAACCCCAGCTCGGCCAGGCTCTGCCCCCGGCCGGTGGCCAGTTGCTCCAGATAACGAAACCGTCGCGTAAAGCGCCGGTTAGCCTCGCGCAGAGCGGTTTCTGCATCGATGTCCAGCCAGCGCGCCCAGTTGACTAAAGCAAAAAGCGCATCGCCAAGCTCTTGCTGCTGCCCGGCCGGGGTCTCCGCGCCAGAGATCTCAGCAATTTCCTCATGCAGCTTGGCCACAACCCCGGCCACATCCGGCCAATCGAACCCCACCTTGCGCACACGGGCCTGGATTTTTTGGGCCTGGGCCAACGCCGGCAGCGCCTGGGGAATATTGTCTAACAATGAAGAAGGTTGGTTGGCCGCCCGTTCTGCCGCTTTTAGGCGGGCCCAGTTGGTTACCACCTCAGCACTGTCGGCTACTTCCCAATCCCCCCACACGTGCGGGTGGCGGCGCTTTAGCTTGGCGTAAATACCGGCCACCACGTCCGTGAGCTTAAACGCTTCTTCTTCCCCGGCTATCTGTGTCTGCATTACAATGTGCAGCAGCAAATCACCCAGCTCCTCGCACAGTGCCTCTGCATCGGCGGCATCAATGGCATCCAGCACCTCGCTGGCTTCCTCCAGGAAGCCGCTGCGCAGGCTTTGTGAGGTTTGCTCCTGATCCCATGGGCAACCGTTGGGGCCTCGCAGCACGGCCACCGCTTCGGCCAGGGCGGGCAGCGACGCAGGCACCGGCACAGCCGGCACATACAGGCTGCTCAGATGGTCGATCTGCGGGCTGCGGTCAATCGCGTACAAGGGCACCTTCTCGACGGCCTGAGCGGCAGCGCCAGCGCTATGCACCAGGAAGACCTCGTGTTCGTCTGGGTAAATGGCCATGAGCGCCAGCTTCAGTTCGCTCGCCATCAGGCGGCTGTAAACTTGCCCCAGGAGTACCGGTGCGTCTGGACTCAGGGGCGGATAATTATAGCTGGCCACGTCAATTGCATCAAACAGCTGCAGGCCGTTCAGACCATCGACGCCGATAGCTGACAGGACCGGTTCCACGAAGCTAATGCCGGGAACGATGGTCACCGGAAGCCCGGCCGCGTTGGCGGCAGCTACAATCCCCACCACGGTAGCCTCGCCGATGTGGGGATGGCCAGGGACGGCATAGACCACCCCGGCCGGGGCGCGGCCCAGGCGAATGATCTCCGACACGATGTGCGCATAGACGGCGGCGAAATCATCGGCCGTCTCGTACACATGGTCAAAGCTAACCTGGCGGACGGCTGGTGGAAGGTCGGCCCCGGCCGGGTGGCGCGCCGTACGCAGGTAAACCACCTCGGCCGCCGCCAACACCTCCCAGGCCTGCCGCGTCAGCAGCTGCCCATCGCCCGGCCCCAAGCCCACGATGGTAATCGACCCTTCAGCCACACCACACCTCCAAAAGAAAAAGGCGAGTACCACCGACTCGCCTGGGCAAATAGTCCTGCTGAATTGGGTTTGGTGCACAAGCCCGGCCAAAGAGCCGGCTGCCGCACCACCCAGACCTGCGAGAGACAGGTAACCTAACGCTTGGTATAGGTTGGTGCCTTACGGGCCCGCTTCAAACCAGGCTTCTTGCGCTCCTTGATGCGCGGATCGCGCGTCAGGTGACCGTTGCTGCGCAGCGGAGAGCGCAGTTGTTCATCATATTTCACCAGCGCCCGCGCCAAACCCAGACGCACAGCCGCAGTCTGTCCGGTAATGCCACCGCCATCAACCAGCACCGTCACCGAGACTTTGCCCATCAGGCCAGCATCTTCCAATGGCCCAGTCAGTATCTGGAAATCGCCAAAGCGCGGGAAGAAATCCTTCACGTCCTTACCATTGACGGTAAACACCAGATCATCACCGGGCTGCGGGTAGATACGGACGCGAGCTGACGCACGTTTGCGACGCCCAATACCTTCGTAATATCTCATGCTTTCTTCCATACAAAACCCCTCTTACAGTTCTAACGGAACCGGTTGCTGTGCCTCGTGAGGATGTTCCGCACTAGCATACAACTTCAGTTTCTTAATCATCTTGCGCCCCAGCCGATTTTTCGGCAGCATCCCGCGCACTGCCGCTTCCAGAACACGCGTTGGGTGCTGATCCAACTGGTCCCGAAGCGTAATTTCCCTTAGGCCGCCCATGTAGCCAGAATGGCGATAATACATCTTCTGCTCCATGCGCCGGCCGGTCACCCTGATCTTGTCAGCATTAATGACGATCACAAAGTCACCGGTATCCACCGAGGGATTATAGATGGGCTTATGTTTGCCACGCAAAATGGTAGCAATCTTAGAAGCCAGACGGCCCAGCGTCTGCCCTTCCGCATCGACGACATACCATTGCCGTTCAACATCAGCCGGTTTTGTCCAGTAGGTTTTCTGCATCACACCTTCTCCACGTTCGAGATCGATCTTGACGATTCAGCTAGGGAGCGCCCCTCTGCGCCACCAATCCTCGTCAACGCGTCTCGGCATCGTCATATGTTATTGAAACCAGGTAAAGACCGTGTGGCGGAGCCGTGTCGCCGGCCTGGCGGCGATCTCTGGCCTGCAAGGCCGCCACAAATGCGCTCACCGTCCAACTGCCATCGCCCACTGCTTTCATGCTTCCCACCAGGCTGCGCACCATCCGGTATAGGAAGGCGTTGGCCTCAATGGTGAAAACCAGGAATTCATTACGGGGCTGCCAGTGGGCCAGAAAAACCTGGCGCACGCTGTTTTCGCCTTTGGGCGGTTGCCCGAACGTGGCGAAATCATGGACCCCAACCAGCACCTCTGCGGCCTGGTTCATCGTGTCAACGTTTAGGGGATGAACCACGTGCCAACTGGTCTGGCGGCGCAGTGGACTGCGCAACGGTCGGTTGTAAATGTAATAGTGGTAAGTACGTCGCCGGGCGTCATACCGGGGGTGAAAGGCCGGTGGCGCTTCGTCCAGGACCAGTATGGCAATGTCGGGCGGCAGGTTGGCGTTCATCGCCCTCAGAAGGGCGGCCGGGCCGTGCCGCCAGGCCAGGTCGAAGCTGATGACCTGGCCCAGGGCATGGACGCCGCTGTCGGTGCGCCCGGCCCCGGTGATGGTCACCGGCCGGTGCGCAATTTGCTGCAGCGCCCGCTCTATCTGCCCCTGAATGGTGGGTTGTTCCGGTACCTGGCGCTGAAACCCAAAGTAGGCGGTGCCATCATACTCAATGACTGCCCGGTAACGGGTTCCGGTTTGCCCGGCGACGTTCATCGCCTGTGATTGATCAGTGCGGCCAACGTTATTTGGCGGCCGTGTCTTCAACTAGCATGATAACTGCCATTTTGGCGTTATCACCCGGCCGGCGGTCCATTTTGACGATGCGGGTGTAACCACCCGGCCGGTCCATGTAACGCGGTGCAACGTCATTGAACAACTTCTTGACCACGTCCACGTCCTCGAGCTTGCCATCCTCATTGCGGACAGCCCGTGTCCGAGCGATGCGCCCGGCTACCAGGCGACGGGCATGCACGCCCGCGGCCGGGTTCTCCTTGCTATTGGCAATGCCGCGCTTGGCCAGGGTGATGATCTTCTCGGCAGTGGGGCGCAGCATACGCGCCTTCGCTTCCGTGGTCACGATCTTCTCGTGACAGATGAGGTCTGCCACCATGTTTCTGCGCAACGCATTGCGATGTGCTTTATCACGGCCCAGCTTACGGCCATGTACTCTGTGTCGCATTGTAATTCCTCTCGCCTAGGTGATTTCGAATTGGTGAACTCAGGGCAACGCCCGGACCGGCCTATGCAAGCTGCTCGTCTTCTTCGTCTTCCAAGAAGCCTTTTGCCCGCAACTGCCGCTTCAGTTCATCCAGAGACTTCTCGCCGAAGTTGCGGATGGCCAGCATGGTTTCTTCGCCGCGCTCCAGCATCTCGAGCATCTCCCCAACGCGGGTGATGCCCGTCCGCTTCAGCGAGTTGAAGACACGCACACTCAGGTCAAGCTGCTCAATGGGCGTGTCATAAATCTCGTTGGGAATCGATTCTTCTTCCTCAACTTCCTCAACCGGCAAGAAGGTCTCTTCGCTGATGCCCGCCACCGGCCGGAAATACTGCAGCAGTATCTGCGCGGCCTGTGCCAGCGCCTCTTCGGGACGGATGGTGCCATCGGTCCAGATTTCCAGCACCGCCCGGTCGTAGTCGGCCACCTGGCCCACGCGTGTTTTTTCCACTTCGTAGCTAACGCGCCGGATGGGGCTGAAGATGGCATCAACGGGCAGTTCGCCAATAGGCAACCGGCCGCGATCCTCAGCTGGGGAATAGCCCCGGCCGGTCTCCACCGTCATCTCAATCTCCAGAAAAGCTTCGTCAGAGTCCACGGTAAAGAGATAGAGGTCTGGATTAATCAACTCCACTTCTGGCGGCATGATGATATCCGCTGCGGTCACTGTGCCCGCGCCCTGGACTTCCAAACGCATCCGGGCGGAATCGGTATCACGCAGCAGAAAACGGAGCTGCTTCACTTGCAGGATAACCTGCATCATATCCTCACGCACGTGAGGAATTGCCGAAAACTCGTGGGCCACATCTGTGACGCGAATCGAGGTCACCGCCGCACCAGGTAGTGAGGAGAGAAGCACTCGACGCAGCGCATTGCCCATAGTCGTGCCATAACCCCGCTCTAGCGGCCCAATCAAAAATCGGCCGTATTGGCGGGACATCGCAGTACTTTCAATTTTAGGTAAGACAAGATTACTGATAGCCAACGCAATAACCTCCCAAGTCCTTAACAGAACAACTGGAATCAGCCCAAAAACTAGCGGGAGTAATACTCAACGATCAACTGCTCGTTCAACGATACGTCGATGTCTTCACGCGTGGGCAACTGTAATACGGTCGCCGACATCTCGTTTGGGTTCAGCGACAACCACCGCGGAACCCGCCGCTCATCAAGCGACTGCCGGCGTTCTTTGAAATAGGTCCGACGAGAACTCTCTGGCCGAATCGAAATAACGTCTCCAGCCGAAACCATCGCCGAGGCAATGTCGGTCTTGCGGCTGTTGAGCATGATATGGCCGTGGTTGACCAACTGGCGCGCCTGGGCGCGGGAATCGGCGATACCCAGCCGGTAGATGACGTTATCCAGGCGTGATTCCAGCATCACCAGCAAGTTCGTACCGGTCAGGCCGGATTTTTGCGACGCCTTGCTGAAGTAGCGGCTAAATTGGCGCTCCAGGACACCGTAGATGCGGCGCGCTTTTTGCTTCTCGCGCAATTGCAGCAAATAGTCGGAAGCACGCCCACGGCGGAATTGGGTCTCCCGCCCGCTCTGACCCGGCGGGTAAGACCGCCGCTCAAAAGAACATTTGGGGGTCATGCAGCGCGACCCCTTTAGAAACAGCTTTTCGCCCTCGCGGCGACAAAGCCGGCAAACAGGACCTGTATATCTAGCCAACTTACTACCTCCTAAAGATGGATGGTCGAGAGGTTTACAGGCTTGGCAGACCCGTCTTCCCTCTCCAGAAACACGCGGAAACCATTCAGATGGCATCCGCATAAACAGAGTACCTCATGGGGGTCGCGCTTATTGACCCTAGGGGGGTACTCTGCTTGTTGAAAGATGTATGAGTTTTTAACCAGAATGCTTGGGCTAAATCCCAATTGATTGTTAGTGGTGGGCAGCCTTGCTGGTAGCTGCACGACTGACTAGTGTTTCGCTAAACATGCATTGTCGTACCGTGTATCTGCAGGCGAAACCTGAGGTTCCGGCATAACTGCACCACCCTGTACGTCAAACAATGTCTGCCGGAATACTAGACGCGGCGCTTCTTGGGCGGGCGGCAGCCATTGTGGGGTACCGGCGTCACGTCGGAAATGGAGCGGACGCGAAGGTTGGAGGATTGGACGGCGCGGATGGCCGCTTCCCGGCCGGGGCCAGGCCCATTCACAACCACTTCTACCTCTTGCATCCCATGCTCTTCCGCCATACGCGCCGCATTCTGCCCCGCCAACCGGGCGGCATACGGCGTGCTCTTCCGCGAACCTTTGAAACCGGAGTTACCGGCGCTGGCCCAACAAAGAGCATTCCCCTGCTTATCAGTGATGGTTACGATGGTGTTGTTAAACGTGGCATGGATATGCACCTGCCCTTCAGGCACCATCTTTTTTACTTTCTTACGTGCTTGCGCTTGCCGTCTACGTCCCATGTTTACTCCTAATTGATCATGTGCAGGCCATCTACAAAGATCGCCTGGTACTTATAACCAAAAGACTACTTCTTAGCACCCTTGCGGCGACCACGACCGGCCACAGTCTTCTTGGGGCCTTTTCGCGTGCGGGCATTTGTCTTGGTACGCTGCCCGTGCACCGGCAGGTGACGACGATGGCGCAAACCACGATAGCAACCAATCTCGCTCAGCCGCTTGATGTTCATGGCGACTTCACGACGCAGGTCACCTTCTACCATAAATTCACTGTCGATAATATCCCGCAAACGGGCCACTTCCGCATCGGTCAGGTCCTTGACGCGGGTCGTCTTTTCTACCCCGGCCTTATCCAAAATTGATTGGCTGGATGTCAGCCCAATTCCGTAGATATAGGTCAGACTGTAGAGAACATGCTTATTACGCGGGATGTCTACACCAGCAATACGAGCCATATTTCCTCAACCTTCTTCTTAATCTAAGCCTGCACGCTTCAAATTAACCCTGGCGCTGTTTGTGATTCGGATTCACACAAATCACGCGGACAACACCTTTGCGCTTAATGATTTTGCACTTTGGACAACGCCGTTTTACAGAGGCCGATACCTTCATCGCCTTTCAATCTCCTCGCCCAGCGCCCTGGCACTCATTACCAGACCACGCTGCTGCCAAACACTGGTGGCCACAATCGGCAGACACCAATTCTCTTATCAGAACTAAACGCCAGGCTCACAACCAATCTTGCGCACCGAACTAACAAGCTTACCACTTCTTGGCCATCCAGGCAAAATCATCTCACAAGTAGGTCTGATTTTACCCGGCCGGGTAGCCATTCGTGTGCTAGGCCGCCTGATCTATCGCCTGCTTCAGCGCCTCGTAGACGGCGTCAATTGACTGCTCACCATCTATCTCGGCCAGGAGTCCCTTCTGGCGATAGTAATCGATCAACGGTGCGGTCTGCGCGAAGTAGACATCAATGCGTCGTCGCTGCGTCTCCTCCGTGTCATCCTCGCGTTGATAAAGCCGGGCACCATCCAGATCACAAACACCCGGCGTCTGCGGTGGATTGAACAAGATGTGGTACATGTGACCACACTGCGTACACGTCCACCGGCCGGCCAGCCGCTGCAGCAGCACATCGCCGGCGACATGGATGTAGGGAACCACGGTCACCTGCGCACCAAACTCAGCCAGCAGAGCCCCCAAGGCGTCTGCCTGGGCAATTGTGCGCGGGAAGCCATCGAACAAGACACCGTTGGCACAATCCGGCCGGGAGATCCGGTCTCGAACCATTGCCACGGTAACTTCGTCCGGGACTAGCTCGCCCTTATCCATATAGGTCTTGGCGAGCTTGCCCAGTTCAGTCTCATTCTTCAGGTTCTCACGAAAGATGTCACCAGTGGAGATCTGCGGCAGCTGCAATTCAACCTGCAGCCGTTTGGCCTGCGTGCCTTTGCCTGCCCCAGGACCGCCCATCAGGACAACAAACTTCGGGTCCATTTTAGATAAATCCTTCGTAATTGCGCATGAGTAGTTGTGATTCAAGCTGGCGCATGGTGTCGATAACCACGCCCACGATAATGATAAGGCCCGAACCACTTACAACCAACGCGCTCTGTTGCAAACCGGGGATATTCAACAGGCTGCCAATGCCCTGCATAATACCGGGCAAGATAGCCACCACGCCCAAAAAGACGGCCCCGACCAGCGTAATGCGCCGCACCACAGACATGATGTAGACCTCAGTACGCTTCCCCGGCCGGATACCGGGAATAAAACCACCTTGTCGCTGCAGCGTCTGTGCCAGATTCTGCTGCTGCACCATGACGTCGGTATAGAAGAACGTAAAGCCCACAACCAGCAGGAAATAGACAAACCAATACAAGAACGTTTGCGCATTCCCAAACTGGTTAGAAATCCACACCATAACCTGGTTAAAGATGCTGTCGCTCTCCGGCCGGATAAACAACTGCGCCATCAACGCCGGCAAAGTCAACAACGACTGAGCAAAGATAATCGGGATCATCCCCGCCGTATTCACCTTCAGCGGAATATAGGTGCTCTGACCCTGGTAAACCTTCCGCCCGCGAACACGGCGCCCATACTGCACCGGAATTCTACGCTGCCCTTCCTGCACATACACAATCGCCACCAACGTAACCAGCGTCAGGATGATAAAGGCAACCAGCGTGAAGATTTGCGCGCTGACATCCACACCCGGCGCGAACAATCTCGCCAGGCTCTGCGGCACACCAGCCACAATACCACCAAAGATAATCAGCGACACACCCTGCCCAACACCTTCCTCCGTAATCTGCTCACCCAGCCAGATAGCAAACATCGTGCCACCCACCATCGCCGTCAGCGTTGTGAGGGTCGGCAAGATATTGGAAGCAGGCGAAAAGCCGAAGTAAGGCATGATCGCTTCCAGGCTGCCAATGTTAAAGCCGATCAGGCGAATCTGACCCACCGCCTGCAAGACCGCCAAAGGCACCGTCATAAAGTAAGTGAAACGGTTAATCTTATTCCGCCCAGACTCGCCTTCAGCCTGCAGCTCTTCCAACTGCGGGATGATCGGCGTCAGGAGCTGAATGATAATTGACGCGGTAATGTAAGGGTAAACCCCCATGGCCATCACCGAGAAGTTCCGGACAGCCCCACCGGACAGCAGGTTGAGAAAATCCAACAGGCCGTTGCTCTGGCTCGTTCCCTGCGTGAAAGCAATCCAGGCCGTAATATTCACACCAGGAACCGGAATGTTTGCCACCAGCCGGTAAATCGACAGCATCAGAATCGTGAACAGGATGCGCCGGCGAAGGTCTGGTAAGGCAAAGGCACTACGTACTGATTCAATCATAAAGTTCCTCTCTCATTTCTTGTTCGGCCAGGCCAGACCAAGATTCAAGCAAGGGTTAGTACTTCGACCTCGCCACCAGCCGCTTCGATTTTCGAACGGGCCGACGCCGAGAAGCGATGGGCCTTCACCGTCAAAGCCACATCCAGTTCGCCAGACCCTAAGATGACAACCGGGTCAGAGGCTCGCTTAATCAGCCCCACAGCCGACATCAGTTCAGGATCAATTTCGGTTCCGGCTTCAAACGCCGCCAGATCATAGATGTTCACCGGCCGGTAAACAATCTTCCGAATGTTCGTGAAGCCCCGCTTATAGGGCAACCGTCGGGCCAGTGGCAACTGACCACCTTCAAAGTAGATCCCCTTGCCACCGCCGCTACGAGCATTTTGGCCTTTTGTACCCCGGCCGGAGGTCTTACCCTGACCAGCCGCAATACCACGACCCACTCGCTTGCGCTTCTTTTTCGATCCAGGATCAGGGCGCAGATCGTGTAGTCCCATCTTATTCCACCTCTTCCCACTCAATCAAGTGAGTAACTTTGTTGACCATACCCCGAATTGCCGGGGTGTCATCATGCTCCACCGTCTGATTCAGCCGGCGCAGCCCCAATGCTCTAATCGTGCCCTTCTGCGACTTTTCATAGCCGATGGCACTCTTCCTATACGTGATCCGCAGCTTCTTAACCATAATTTCGACTCCAGAATGGGGCCACCTCATTCGGGTCCTTGCCCCGATCGGCCGCTTCCTGTTGCACGTACTTCAAACGCTGCAAACCGTCAACCGTAGCCGCAATCACGTTTAGCACGTTGGCACTGCCCAGCGACTTGGACAAAATGTCCCGGTAACCGGCCGCCTCAACCACCGCACGCACACCACCACCAGCGATAACGCCCGTACCAGGCGAGGCAGGCTTAAGCAGCACACGCGCCGCACTATGCTGACCAATAATCTCATGTGGGATCGTGCTGCCAACCATAGACACCGGCTTCATCGTCTTGCGCGCAGCATCCAACGCCTTACGAATCGCATCCGGAACCGAACGCGCCTTGCCCACGCCATAGCCAACGCTGCCACGATTATCACCGACAACAACGACCACGCGGAAAGCAAAGCGACGGCCACCCTTAATAACCTTGGCCACGCGCTTAATGTCAATGATCCGCTCATCAAATTCGGGACGATCGGCCTCACGATATTGTCGTCTTTGACCCATGAATCACTCTCTCCTTAAAACTTAAGGCCGCCTTCACGCGCGCCATCGGCAAGCGCCTTTATGCGCCCATGGTAAAGAAAGCCACCGCGGTCAAACACCACTTCCGAGATGCCCGCCGCCAGTGCGCGCTCAGCCACAGCCTTGCCAACCAGCGTGGCCTGTTCCTTCTTCGGCTTACCAGCCAGATCTGCCGCTAACGCCTTGTCAATCGTCGACGCCGCCGCAATCGTATGACCCGCCTCATCGTCGATCACCTGGGCATAGATATTCTCCAGGCTTCGGAACACGTTGAGTCTGGGCCGTTCAGCTGTGCCGGAAATGCGCAACCGAATGCGCTGCTGCCGGCGCTTCCGCAATTCTCTTGATCTTACCGACATGTCTACAACCTCTAAACCTTACCCGCTTTGCCAGCTTTGCGCCGAATGATCTCGTTTTCGTAACGAATGCCCTTGCCCTTGTAAGGCTCCGGTGGGCGCGTCTTGCGAATCTGGGCACAAATCTCGCCAACTACCTGCTTGTCAATGCCTGAGACCAAAATGGTTTTACCACGATTCTCAACCTCAAAGCTAAGCGTCTTGCTGCCCACGAACTCAATCGGGTGCGAATAGCCAACAAACAGCACCAGCTTGTCGCCATTCATCTCCGCTCGATACCCAACACCTTCAACAATCAGCTTCTGCGTAAAGCCTGTGCTGACCCCGGTTACCATGTTATTCAACAAAGCCCGGGTCAAACCGTGCAGGGAACGATGCTCTTTTGCATCGGACGGGCGTTGGACCGTGAGCACATTGTCTTCCATATTGATGGTCATATCTGGGTGAAAGCTCTGATTCAGCTTGCCTTTGGCCCCAGATACCGATACTTGCGAACCATCAATCTCCACTTTCACACCGCTCGGCACCGTAATAGGCATTTTTCCAATACGGGACACGTTACACCTCCACTACCAGACTTTGCACAGAACCTCGCCACCAATTCCCAGTCGGCGAGCTTTCTGACCAGTCATTACCCCACGTGAAGTCGTGACCACAGAAATACCCATGCCATTCAACACCCAGGGAATGTCAGTTTTGCCGACATAAACACGCCGGCCGGGTCTGCTTACCCGCTGCAAATCGGTGATTATCGAACGCCGGTGACGGCGATCGCCTACATATTTCAATTTCACACGCAACACAGCCTGCGGCTTCTCGGGCAACACCTGGTAATCCTCGATATACCCTTCATCCTTCAGCACAATCGCAATGGCTTCTTTGATCTTGGAATGGGGCATCGATACGGCCGGATGCTCGCGTTCCACCGCATTACGAATCCGTGTTAGCATGTCAGCAATTGGATCACTCATTGACATGACGCACTTATCCTTACCAACTCGATTTTACTACCCCGGGGATATTTCCCTGCAGGGCCTGTTCACGGAAACAAATTCGGCACAAACCAAAGCGGCGAATATAGCCACGCGGCCGCCCACATGTTTTACCTGAACGCGGGTCAACATACTGGCAGCGGTTACGAACCCGAACCTTATATTTACGCCGACCCTCGCGGGCTGTCATTGACTTCTTAGCCATGTTACTCTCCTAACCTTGTCCTTCTTCCCGCCTGAAAGGCATACCCAATGACGCTAATAGACGACGCCCTTCCTCGTCAGATCTGGCGGTCGTCACAATGGACACTTCCATACCACGAATCTTGTCGATCTTGTCGTACTCAATTTCCGGAAAGATCAGCTGTTCGCGCAGCCCTAAGGTGTAATTCCCACGGCCATCAAATGAGTCGGGCGAAATCCCCTGGAAATCCCGAGTACGTGGCAGTGCCACATGGATAAGCCGAGTGAGAAAACTCCACATGCGCTCCCCACGCAGAGTTACCTTAACCCCGATGGAGCGTCCTTCGCGCAACTTAAACCCGGCAATTGACCGCTTGGCCTTGGTGACAACCGGCTTCTGTCCGGTAATTGCCGTAACGTCATTGATTGCAAAATCAATGGCCTTGGCGTTGTCCAGCGCTTCACCAAGACCAACGTTCACCACAATCTTGGTAACACGTGGCACCTGCATGACGCTGGTGTATTCAAATTCCTTCATCAGAGCAGGCACAATCTCGGTTTTGTACTGCTCTTGCAAGGGCGTGATTGCCATTTCATAACCTCCGCGCTGAGTGGCAGGCTAGCTATGCTGCGCGGCTTGCGCCAACCCACTTCCGCTGCCTGGCTCACCACAGGTTGTTGCTATCTGTCGTTTATTAGTCGATATCTTTGCCACTTCGTTTGGAGAAACGAATGGCCTGGCCGTTTTCGTCGCGGCGAATGCCAACACGAGTCGGCTTGTTGGTGTGAGGACATACAAGCATCACGTTAGAAACGTGGATGGGGGCTTCAAACTCAATGATGCCACCCTGAGTCGGTGTACGACCGCCGGTGGGTTGAGGCTTCTGGTGCTTCTTCACCATTCGCACGCCCTTAACAACAACACGGTTTTGCTTGGGGTAGACGCGCTGAACGGTCCCACGCACACCTTTGTCGTTGCCGGTGATCACTTCTACAAGGTCATTCTTCTTGATTCGCATGATTCAGAACCTTTCTCTTGCCTGGAGTATTACAGGACTTCGGGAGCCAACGACAAGATACGGCTGAAACCCTTCTCACGCAGTTCCCGGGCAACGGGGCCGAAGATGCGTGTGCCAACAGGCTGACGCCCATCCGCGGCCAGAATGACAGCGGCGTTATCGTCGAAGCGGATGTAGCTACCGTCGCTGCGCCGATATTCTTTGCTGGTGCGCACAACCACGGCCTTGACCACCGCGCTCTTCTTAACGGAAGAGTTGGGGGCGGCTTTCTTCACAGTCGCCACGACAATATCGCCAACACCACCGTAGTAACGCTTAGAACCACCCAGAACGCGGATGACTAGCAGTTCCCGTGCACCCGAATTATCCGCAACCTTCAAGCGGCTTTCTTGCTGGATCATGATACGGTATCCTCCTAGCGAGCTCGCTCCAGGATGGAAACAACTGCCCAGCGCTTTTGGCGACTGATGGGCATCGATTCAATAATCTGCACCCGGTCACCAATCTGGCATTCGTTGTTCTCGTCATGGGCCTTGTATTTTTTGTTCAGGCGCAAGACTTTGCCATAGCGGGGATGCCGCTTGGTGGTTGTGACGGTCACAACCACGGTCTTGTCCATCTTGTCGCTTGTCACAACGCCAATTAGCCGTTTACGTTGTTCTCTCATCTCTATTTCCCTGCAATAACATAACTGGTGACCAGCTGCGACTGCGGCTTGTTACGACGCGCGCGCCGACCGCTAGGCTTCGCCTGGTTCAGATTAACTTTGGCCGAAGCCAGATCGCGCCCATCGTCGTCAGTAAACTGCACATTCCAGGCGCTGTCTTCGTAGCTGAAGCTGGCGACGGCGCTCCAGGTTTTGCCGGCCAGCACGGAGGCAACTTGCGGATGCTGGGCAGCAACCTCGGCAGCCAATTGTCGCTTGTGCAGCAGTTCCTGCAGTTGGGCAATTTCGCGGCGTACTTCTCTGAGCCGCGAATAGTCTTCAAGCCGGCCGGAAGCTCGCTGAAAGCGAAGGTTGAACAGCTCTTCGCGCGCATCCTCAAGCTTCGTCTCGAGCTTGGCGGTGGTCATTTCACGTAACTCTACAATGCTAGCCATTATAAACTGTCCTCCCGTGAAATGATCTGGGTCTTGATGGGCAGTTTGTAGCTGGCCCGCTGCAGGGCTTCGATAGCGATGGATTCGGGAACGCCGGCTACTTCAAAGATGACCCGGCCGGGTTTCACCACCGCCACCCAGTGATCCACCGAACCCTTACCCTTTCCCATGCGCGTCTCGGCCGGCTTGGCCGTGACCGGCTTATCAGGAAAGATGCGGATCCAGTACCTGCCACGGCGGCGCATATGGCGGACAATCGCCCGGCGGATAGCTTCAATCTGCCGGCTTGTGATCCAGCCCGGATCCAGCGCCTGCAGACCAAACTCGCCATGCAGCAATTCTCCACCACCCTTCGCAGTACCCCTCATACGGCCGCGAAACTGCTTACGGTACTTAACACGTTTTGGCATCAACATAATTCTTTCTCCGTATCGACTGCGTGTCCCTATTCGCTAACGAACACGTCAGTTGCTTCAGCCTTCTGGGGCAAGATCTCACCCTTGTAAATCCAGACCTTAATGCCGATACGGCCAAAAGTGGTCAGGGCTTCAGCCGTGCCGTAATCCAGATCGGCGCGGATTGTGTTGCGCGGTACGCGACCGTCCCACACCTTCTCCTTACGAGCCATTTCCGACCCGGCCAGGCGACCACCCGCTTCAATGCGCACACCTTGCGCACCCTGGCGCATTGCCTGCACCATCGCTCGCTTCATCGCCCGGCTGTGGGAAATCCGCCGCTCCAATTGCCCAGCAATATTCTCAGCCACCAAAACAGAATCCAGATCAGGCTGTGTAATCTCTTCTACTTCAAGCTTCACCGACTTGCCGGTCAACTTGCGCAGCTTTGCACGCAATTCCTTCACGGTATTACCTTTGCGGCCAATGACAATACCTGGTTTCGCCGTCCAAATGACGACTTGCACCTGGTTTGGGAACCGCTCAATCTCAATTCGAGAAATACCGGCCTGCGGCAGTTCATTATTCACCAGACGACGAATAGCGAAGTCTTCATGAAGCAACGAGCGATAACGCTCACCTTCGGCAAACCAACGTGTATTCCAGTCACGAATGGCTTTTAAGCGAAAACCTATGGGATGAACTTTACGACCCAACGTCGCGCCTCCTTACTACTTAGTGCACACACTTACTCTAATTCTCGTACTCAACAATCTCACGCTCGGCCAGGTACACGGTAATGTGGCATGAACGCTTGACAATCGGGCGAAAACGACCACGTCCAGCAAAACGCCCCCCATAAGGAGCCAGCCGATGACGCGGTCCATCGTCCACGAAGATACGGCTGACAAACAGCTCGTCAATCTCCAGGCCGAAGTTCTCGTCCGCATTGGCTACAGCCGATAGAACCAGTTTGTACACCGGTTCGGCCGCGGCATTGGGCATGAACCGCAGAAGATCCAGCGCTTCCTGAGCACCCTTGCCGCGTACAGCATTCACTACCAATCTCGCCTTCTGCGGCGTAATGGCAATATGCCGCGCAATTGCTTTAACCTCAAATCTTTCAGCCATAATTACCGCCGTCCCTTCTTCTTCTCCGCCTTACTGACGTGCCCACGGAACGTACGCGTCGGAGCAAACTCACCTAGCTTATGACCCACCATGTTCTCTGTTATGTATATCGGAACATGGCGACGCCCGTCATGAATCGCGATGGTATGGCCAACCATCTGCGGGAAGATTGTACTGGCGCGTGACCACGTGCGAAGCACCTGGCGCTTGCGGGAAGCATTAAGCTCTTCCACGCGGCGCAGCAGTTTTGGATTAATGTATGGTCCCTTCTTAAGTGAACGTGACATGCTGTTCCAACCTCCTCTTACCGGCGCTTCTTCGAACGACGACGGAAGATGTACTTATCGGTAGACTTGTTGCTGCGGGTACGCTTACCCAGGGCAGGCTGCCCCCACGGCGTCTTCGGGCCGGCCATACCAACAGGCGAACGACCTTCACCACCACCGTGCGGATGGTCGCGCGGGGTCATCGCCGAGCCGCGAACGGTTGGACGAATGCCTAAATAACGCTTACGCCCTGCTTTACCCAGCTTCACATTGCCGTGATCCACATTGCCAACCTGGCCAATCGTGGCCAGGCAATCCAGGCGGATCAGCCGCTCTTCACCCGATGGCAAACGCAAAGTAGCGTACTCCCCTTCTTTGGCCAGCAACTGGGCCGAGGTACCGGCAGAACGCACCATCTGGCCACCGCGGCCAGGATATATCTCTATGTTGTGAACAAGCGTACCAAGGGGGATGTTACGCAGCGGCATGCAGTTCCCCGGCCGGATCTCCGTCTGGTCACCACTTACCACCGTGTCACCAACGTACAAACCAAGCGGCGCAATCATGTACCGCTTATCACCGTCAGCATACACCAACAGCGCAATCCGTGCCGACCGATTCGGGTCGTATTCAATGGACGCCACCCGCGCCGGAACACCAAACTTGCTCCGCTTGAAGTCAATCTCACGGTACAGACGTCTGTGCCCACCACCACGATGGCGAACAGTAACCTTGCCGCGGGAGTTGCGCCCCCCCCGCTTGCGCAGGCCAGTCACAAGTGATTTTTCTGGCTTGGTATGCGTGATCTCCTCAAATGCCGACACACTCATGTCGCGCCGGCCGGGAGATGTCGGCTTATAAACTTTAACTGCCATGTTTCCTCCAGAGACGGACGTTAGGCTTCTACACAGTGGGAACGTTACCCACACCGGGCTAGAAACCCTCGTCCCTGCTCAAACCAACGTTGATCAGTCAACAGGTCATAAAATGCCTATCGTCCGTGAAGTTTAGACACCTTCAAACAATTCAATGCTGCCCGAAGAAAGCGTTACAAAAGCCTTCTTCCAGCCTGGCTTCCGCACAGCAACACGGCGCCAACGACGCGCCCGCTTGGCCGGCATATTGGCAATCCGCACCTTGTCCACAACCACATTCGGCCAGGCAAGCTCGATCGCCTCTTTAATCTGAATCTTGTTAGCTCGCGAATCTACGACAAACGTGTATTGCCCATACTCAGCGGCCAGGAAATTCGTCTTCTCTGTGATAATCGGTCGTCGAATAATCTCACGCCAATGCATGGCTTATTCCTCCTCATCCACGACAGCCGCATCCTGACCCAGAAAACCGGTGATCACTTCCATGGCTGTCATAGGAATGACAAGCTTGTTATAGCCAAGCAGATCCCGAATGTTCAGATAGCCAGCCCGCAGCGTCTTCACTTCGGGCAAATTCTGCGCCGACTTTTCGACATTCTCGTTGCGCTCAGCCAACAACAACAGAGCTGTATTACTGCCTACCAGACGATTCATCACCGCAACAATCTCGCGCGTCTTCGGAGCCGCCATGCTGATATCATCCAGCAAGACGATATCGCCATTCCCGGCTTTCAAGCTCAACGCAGAGCGCAGCGCGGCCCGACGCATCTTGCGAGGCATATCCTTGCGATAGCTGCGCGGCTTAGGCCCATGAGCCACGCCGCCCCCCACAAAAATGGGGGCGCGCCGGCTGCCATGCCGTGCCCGGCCGGTGCCCTTCTGACGATAAATCTTGATCGTCGAGTACTTCACCTCAGAACGACCCTTCGTCTTATGCGTCCCCTGACGCGCATTCGCCAATTGACGCACCAGCGCCTGGTGCATCAACCCACTATTCACTTTCGCTGCAAAAATGCTGGCGGGCAGTTCATAGCGATCCACTTCCGCACCAGACATATTCATTACTGGCAATTCCATCACACCATCTCCTTCACAATCCGCCGCTTTGCCTCGGACCTCTATTTCTTCACCGTATCCCGAATCATGACCAGGCCACCTTTCACACCTGGTACAGAACCCTTCACCGCAATCAAATTGTGGACAGGGTCAATCCGAACCACTTCGAGGTGGAGTGATGTATAACGCGCATTACCAGTCCGCCCAGCCATGCGCAAGCCCTTGATAACGCGGGCCATGCCAGAAGTTGAACCAATCGAACCAGGGGCGCGCTGACGATCCGACTGACCATGGGTCTTTGGACCACCGCGGAAACCATGCCGCTTCACCGTGCCGGTGAAACCACGCCCTTTGGTCTTGCCAATAACGTCAACCCGGCTGCCAACCGCAAACGTCTCAACCGTCAGCTTCTGCCCAGGCTTATAGCTGGCCGCATCACTTGTCCGAAATTCGCGCAGATGGCGCACAAAAGGAACACCCTTGCTGGCCTTACGCTTGTGCGTGCTATCGCTCTTCAGCAAGCCCAAATGGCCACGTTTGCCCCGGTTAAGACGCTTCTCACTAACTTCATCAAAGCCAAGCTGGACAGCCTCGTAGCCGTCATGCTTCTTCGACTTAACCTGAGTCACGTAGCACGGCCCAGCCTGCAACACAGTCACCGGCACAACCGTACCGTCGTCATTAATTAGCTGGGTCATACCCACTTTATAGCCTAGTAATGCCTTCACAAAAACCTCCCAGGACTGTCAGCTACCAGGCAAGCTGCATCATCCTATGTGTTACCAGTCGCAAGGCCCAACGCAAGAAACGTGGGCGCGGCTAGATTTGAATTTCAATATCAACGCCGGCCGGCAAATTGAGCCGCATCAGCGTGTCGATGGTCTTGGAATCGGGGTTGATGACATCGATGAGCCGCTTATGCGTCCGGATCTCGAAATGCTCATGCGAGTCCTTGTCGATGAAGGTGCTGCGACGTACCGTAAAGCGCTCGATCTTGGTGGGCAGAGGCACCGGACCAACAACCGTAGCTCCGGTCCGCTCAGCCGTACCCACGATGCGCCGCGCCGATTGATCCAGCACGCGGTGGTCATAAGCTTTTAAACGAATGCGTATTTTTTGCTTTGCCATTCCTAATCCCCGCGAATAGGGCGCTGGCCGGAACCAACGCCCCCAAATTCGCAAATTCCGTTTATTCTAGAATCTTAGTAATAACGCCAGCGCCGACGGTCAGGCCACCTTCGCGAATGGCGAAACGGCTGCCTTCTTCCAACGCCACCGGGGTAATCAGCTCAACCAGCAGGTTGACATTGTCGCCCGGCATGACCATCTCGACCCCTTCCGGCAGCGTGATCGCCCCGGTCACGTCCATGGTGCGGATGTAGAACTGCGGCCGGTAGCCGGGGAAGAACGCTTTGTGCCGTCCCCCCTCGTCCTTGCGCAGCACGTACACTTCGCCCATGAACTTGGTGTGCGGGGTGATGCTCTTGGGTGCCGCCAACACCTGGCCACGCTCAATCTCATCCCGGCCAACGCCGCGCAGCAGCAGACCGGCGTTGTCGCCTGCTTCGACTTTGTCCAGAATCTTGTGGAACATCTCCATTGAGGTCACGATGACCTTGCGAATGTCTTCGCGCAGTCCCACAATCTCCACTTCCTTGCCGGGCAGCAGGGTGCCGCGCTCCACCCGGCCGGTCACAACCGTGCCCCGCCCTTTGATGGAGAAAACGTCTTCCACCGGCATCAGGAACGGCTTGTCCGTCTCCCGCACCGGCTGCGGAATGTACTCATCCACCACGCGCATCAGTTCCCAGATGCAGGCGTACTCCTCTGCGTTGGGGTCTTTGCTTTCGCTCTCCAGCGCCTTCAACGCGCTGCCGCGCACAATCGGCGTCTCGTCGCCCGGGAATTCGTAGCTGTCCAGCAGTTCCCGCAGCTCCAACTCGACCAGCTCCAGCAGCTCTTCGTCGTCCATCATGTCGCATTTGTTCAGGAAGATGACCATCGCCGGCACTTCTACCTGGCGCGCCAGCAGCACGTGTTCCCGTGTCTGCGGCATCGGCCCGTCGGGCGCTGCCACCACCAGGATCGCCCCGTCCATCTGGGCCGCCCCAGTGATCATGTTCTTGATGTAGTCACGATGTCCCGGGCAGTCGACATGGGCATAGTGCCGTTTCTCAGTCTGATACTCCACGTGGGCGATCGCAATGGTAATGCCACGCTCGCGCTCTTCCGGGGCGTTGTCAATCTGGTCAAAGGCCCTGAAATCAGCCCAGCCCTTCAGCGCCAGGGTCTTGGTGATCGCTGCCGTGAGGGTGGTCTTGCCGTGGTCAATGTGGCCGATTGTGCCGATGTTGCAATGCGGTTTCCCGCGTTCAAATTTTTCTTTTCCCATAATATTTGTCCTTTCGCCCTCTCAAAAATGCACTGAAGCTGGGTCAACAGCCAGATTTTGGCTTATGCACGGCGCGTCCCGCGCAAAATCGTCTCCGCAATACTCGCCGGAACCGGCGCGTAATAGGCCAGTTCCATGGTGAACGTGCCGCGCCCCTGGGTCATAGACCGCAGACGCGTTGCATAACCAAACATCTCGGCCAGAGGCACTTTCGCTTTAATGGATTGCACGCCCTCAGAACGCATTTCCATGCCTTCAATGGTTCCGCGCGACGCCGACAAATTGCCAATCACATCACCCGTGTACTCTTCGGGCATGATGACTTCCACGAACATAACCGGTTCCAGGATAACCGGCTGACCTTTCTGAACCGCTTCCTTCAAGGCCATCGACCCGGCGATCTTGAAGGCCATTTCCGACGAGTCCACCTCGTGGTAGGAACCATCAACCAACGTAACCCGTACGTCCACCACTGGATAGCCAGCCAGAACACCGCTCTCGGTGGCTTCCCGGATACCCTCTTGGGCCGGCCGGATGTACTCCTTGGGCACGGTGCCGCCAACAATGGCGTCTTCAAATATGAAGCCACTGCCAGGTTCCAGCGGTTCTATGTTGATAACCACGTGACCATACTGCCCGCGGCCACCAGTCTGGCGTACAAAGCGACCCTCGACGTTTTTCACCGGCCGGGTAATCGTCTCCCGGTAAGCAACCCGCGGCCGGCCAACATTGGCCGCCACTTTGAACTCACGCAGCATGCGGTCGATCAACACCTCCAGGTGTAGTTCGCCCATGCCATAGAGAACCGTCTGCCCCGTCTGATCATCCGTCCGCACCTGGAACGTGGGATCTTCTTCAGCCAGCGCTCGCAGCGCCACGCCCATCTTGTCCTGGTCCAGGTTGGTCTTCGGCTCAACGGCCATCGCAATAACCGGTTCCGGGAAATCAATCGACTCCAGCAAGATTGGCGCATCACCGGAACACAAGGTCTCTCCGGTAAACGTCGTCTTCAGGCCCAACGTGGCGGCGATATGTCCGGCATGAACTTCCTTCAGGTCTTCCCGGTGCGAGGCATGCATTTGCAAGATGCGCCCAATGCGCTCTTTGCGATTTTTTACGCTGTTCATCACTGAATCGCCGCTGTGCAGCACGCCCGAGTAAACCCGGAAGTAGGCCAGACGTCCCACATACGGGTCCGTCACGATTTTGAAGACCAGCGCCGAGAAAGGTGCGTTATCATCGGCCGGCCGGTGCTCCATCTCACCAGTAATCGGGTTGATCCCCCCAATGGGCGGCACATCCAGTGGCGAAGGCAGGTAGTACACCACCGCATCCAACAGGCGCTGCACCCCTTTGTTGCGCAGCGCTGTGCCGCAAAGCACCGGGATCACTTTGCGGGCAATAGTGGCAGCGCGCAGGGCAGCCCGCAGCTCCTCAACGGAGATCTCATCTCCTTCCAGGTAGCGATGCAGCAAGTCGTCATCCGTCTCGATGATATTTTCAACGATAACCTCGCGCGCGGCTTCAACGTCGGCTGCGACTTCATCGGGGATGGGAATGAGGCTGGCCTTTGCCCCCAGGTCATCTTCGTCCCAGGCATAAGCTTCCATGGTCAGCAGGTCGACGATACCCCGGAAATCTGCTTCACGGCCAATTGGCCACTGGATGGCTACTGGATTCGCCTTCAACCGATCCTTAATCATGCCAATCGTGCGGACAAAATCTGCCCCCACACGATCCATCTTGTTAACAAAGCAGATACGCGGCACGCCATACTGGTCAGCCTGTCGCCAAACCGTTTCAGACTGGGGTTCAACGCCAGCAACAGCATCGAACACTACCACGCCACCATCCAAAACGCGCAGGCTGCGCTGCACTTCGGCGGTGAAGTCGATGTGTCCAGGGGTGTCGATGATGTTGATCTGGTGGTCCAGCCAGAAGGCAGTCGTCGCCGCCGCCGTAATCGTAATACCGCGCTCTTGCTCCTGCACCATGTGGTCCATCGTGGCCGTGCCGTCGTGAACCTCACCCATCCGATGTATCCGGCCGGTGTAGTACAGAACTCGCTCTGTGGTTGTTGTTTTGCCAGCATCAATGTGGGCGATGATGCCGATATTACGAACTTTGCTTAAATCCATGATTTGTATGGCGCACACCACTTGTGTGCTGCCAACCTCCAGAACTAGAAACGGTAATGCGCAAAGGCGCGGTTTGCCTCGGCCATACGGTGGGTGTCGTCGCGTCGCTTGACCGCAGCGCCCTGGCCCTTGGCCGCATCCATAAATTCTGCCGCCAGCTTCTCAGACATTGAGCGACCACCCCGGCTGCGGGCGGCATTTAGCAACCAGCGCATGGATAGGGTGATGCGCCGATAAGGCGGCACTTCAATCGGCACCTGGTAAGTAGAACCGCCAACACGACGCGGCCGGACTTCAATCTGCGGCATAGCGTTGCGCAAGGCCTGCTCAAACACCTCAATTGCCGGCTGTTTGGTGCGTTCCTCAATCATGTCAAAACTATCATAAATGATCCGCAGCGCAGTGCTTTTCTTGCCGTTCTTCATCAAGCGGTTCACGAACATGGAGACATGTTCGCTATTGTATCGCAGGTCTGGCTCGACCTGGCGGCTTTCAGGGCGAAATCGTCTAGGCATTGATCCTTACTCCGTCTGGCTATTTCTTCTTCTTGGCGACCTTGGTGCCGTATTTTGAGCGGCCCTGTTTACGCTTATCGACGCCGGTAGCATCAAGCGCACCACGCACAATGTGGTAACGTACGCCGGGCAAGTCTTTTACACGACCGCCACGGACCAGCACCACCGAGTGGTCCTGCAACGTATGCCCTTCGCCAGGGATATAGGCGGTGACTTCAATACCGTTGCTCAATCGGACACGGGCAATTTTGCGCAAGGCCGAGTTCGGTTTCTTCGGTGTCATTGTCTGGACACGGGTGCAAACGCCGCGTTTCTGCGGGGCACCCTTGGGCTGCCGTGTCCGCCGCTGCCGGTAGGTATTGAATGTCCACTGAAGGGCGGGCGCTTTGCTCTTCTTGCTTTTTTCGCTGCGCCCTTTACGTATGAGCTGGTTTATGGTAGGCACGTTTACAAATCTCCTCGGTCAACTCAATCTCTGACACCAAACATCTCTTCGGCCGGGCTTTGACTGGACTACAGTTGACACACAGTCAAGCCGGTTTTCAATATTCGACAATGGAGGCCATCGGTTGATGACCGATGGCCTCCAGAAACAGTCACTTATAAATCTTCGCAACTTCGGGCACTGTGGTAGGGTGATGATTCGTTGGTTGAGGACGTTTACCCTGAGAGCGGCTTCATCATTTTCTCTTCATCACTGATTTTAAAGGCCCCAGTTAACATCACAGTTACGAGACACGAAAAATAATTTTACCACATGGAGAATAGAAGTCAAACGTATTGACTGCACTTTCTCCACATCCAGGGGCGGAACCCCGGCCGGGGCCTGCAAAACAATTCGGTCTAGCAACCCCGGCCGGGATCATACCCACCGTCACAACAATCGCCGGCTAGCGGCTCTGGCGCGCCAGGTCCATTAAACCCGTGCCCACATACTTCTTGTTGCGCTTGTCATCATCCTTGCCAAAGCGGACTACCTCACCATTCTCAGTAACCGCCTCTACCGCCAGGCCCAGGCTTTGCAACTCCTTCACCAAAACCCGGAAAGACGCCGGCACGCCCGGCTCTTCAATCGGCTCGCTCTTGACGATAGACTCATAAGTCTTCACCCGCCCTTGCACGTCATCCGACTTAACAGTCAGCATTTCCTGTAGCGTGTGTGCCGCACCATAAGCCTCTAGTGCCCACACCTCCATCTCGCCGAAGCGCTGGCCACCAAACTGCGCCTTACCACCCAGCGGCTGCTGCGTCACCAGCGAGTAAGGGCCAGTGGAACGCGCGTGTACTTTGTCTTCAACCAGATGGGCCAGCTTAAGCATATGCATCACACCCACCGTTACCGGTTGAGCAAACGGTTCACCCGTCTTGCCATCAATCAACAACTCCTTGCCGATAGTTGGCAGCGGGACGCCGGTCGCCAGAGTCACCTGTCCGCTAAGCGCCATCAATTCCTGCAAATCGGTTGTGACCGGATCAACCTTCAAGTGGTCGGCAAGCAAGTGACCATGCCGTTCCAACATGCTCAGATACCATTCGCGAACGCAAACGTTGATGGCCTGCTCGTCGTAAGGATACCAGCGCGCCTTCTTCAGGGTGACCTTTTCATCCACGAACAGGCTCTCAGGTTCCCAATCGCGCAGACGCAGCCATTCGCTGGTCGCCGCCTGGCGCGCATAATGATAATCGGTGTTTAGCCGGTCCACGTCATAGCCAAGCTCTGTAAGCCAGGAGATAAGGAACAGCGAACGGGCTATGTCATCATCTTCAAGCTGATCAAAGTCATAATCCATTTCGCCGAGCCAATCCCAGGCCCAATCGGTCACAGCATCCCAGGCCCGGTCGAACAGCCACGCACGCGCCAATTCCGCCTGAATCTCGTGCTCACTGGCGCCGTCAAAAACGGGGCTGATGGCCCGGAAGCCCAAACGGCTGGCAGCCCAGCCCAAATGGGTCTCCAGCACCTGGCCGATATTCATCCGGCCGGGAACGCCCAACGGGCTCAACACAACGTCTACCGGGCGTCCATCGGCCAGGAACGGCATATCCTCTACGGGCACAATCTTGGAGATGACCCCCTTGTTGCCATGCCGCCCAGCCATTTTGTCCCCTTCAGACAGTTTACGACGCTGCGCAACACTGACACGCACCATGGTTTCCACCCCGGCCGGGAGGTCACGATCATGTTGGCGCTCAAACACCTGCACATCCACCACCTTACCGCGCGCGCCATGCGGCAGCCGCAAGCTGGAGTCCTTCACTTCCCGCGCCTTGTCGCCAAAGATCGCCCGCAGCAGCTTCTCCTCCGGGCTAAGCTCCTTTTCACCCTTGGGCGTGATCTTACCCACCAGGATGTCCAGGTTCTTCACATCAGCGCCAATGCGGATAATGCCCCGCTCGTCCAGGTCCTTCAGTGCATCCTCACTCACGTTGGGGATATCGTAAGTAATTTCTTCCGGCCCCAACTTCGTGTCGCGCGCCTCCACCTCGTGCTTCTCAATGTGCACCGACGTGAAGCGGTCCTCATGGACCAGCCGCTCACTAATCAGAATCGCATCTTCAAAGTTGCCACCTTCCCAAGACAGGAACGCCACAACCACATCCTGGCCCAAAGCCAGTTCGCCATACTGCGTCGAAGAGCTGTCCGCCAGCACCGACCCCTTGGTCACACGCTGGCCACGCTGCACCAAAGGCCGCTGATCGATACATGTACTCTGATTCGAGCGATTGTACTTGCGCAAGTTGTAGAGCTGCGGACCAGCCTCACCCATGACCACAATCTTGTCCCCGGAAACGCTGACAACCTCACCGTCTTCCCTGGCCAGGACCACCTGGCCGGTATTCAAGGCCGCCTGCAGCTCCATGCCGGTGCCCACAATAGGCACATCCGGCTGCAGCAAAGGCACCGCCTGGCGCTGCATGTTCGAGCCCATCAAGGCCCGGTTCGCATCGTCATGCTCCAGGAAGGGAATCAACGCTGCCGAAATACCAACGATCTGACGCGGAGCCACGTCCATAAAATCGACTCGCTGCACCGGCGAGATGCGGAATTCCTGGTTGCGACGACAAGAAACACGCCGCCCCACAAACTGGCCACGCAAGTCAAGCTGGGCGTTTGCCTGGGCAATCGTGTAATGGTCCTCTTCATCCGCCGACATGTAAACGATCTCTTCCGTCAGGAAGGGGACGACGCGTACTTCGGCAATACCGGCCGCCCTAATAGCCGCCGCCTTCTCTGCCGTAATCGTCTCCCCGGCCGGGACAATCACCTCGCCCGTCTCCGGATGAATAACGTCCACAAAGACATCATGGTCCGCCAACTCATCGCCGTTACCGGCAATCATGTTGCGCACCCGCTTGTAAGGCGTCTCAATGAAGCCATACTTGTTCACCCGGCCATACGTTGCCAGGCGGCCAATCAAACCGATGTTCGGCCCTTCCGGCGTTTCAATAGGGCAGATACGGCCATAATGGCTATGATGCACGTCACGCACCTCAAACCCTGCCCGTTCCCGGCGCAAACCGCCAGGCCCCAACGCCGACAAGGTCCGCTTGTGCGTCAACTCGGCCAGCGGATTGGCCTGTTCCATGAACTGGCTCAACTGCGAGCTGCCAAAGAACTCGCGAATCGCGGCCACCACCGGCCGGATGTTAATCAACGACACCGGCGTCAGGTTGTCCTTGTCACGGATAGACATGCGCTCGCGCACCACCCGCTCCATGCGCCGCAAACCAACCCGCAGCTTCGCTTGCAGCAGTTCACCTACCGTCTTCACCCGGCGATTGCCCAGGTGGTCGATATCGTCCGGTCCTTCCAGCCCATTGTTGATCCGGATCATATGCTCGACCAGGCCAACAATGTCATACTGGGTCAGGGTGCGATGCTCCAAAGGCACGTTACCCTGCAAGCCCAACCGCTTGTTCAACTTGTAACGCCCAACCCGCGCCAGATCATAGCGGCGACTGTCGTACAACTGCTCATACATATACTGGCTGGCATTGTCCAGGGTAGGCGGATCGCCCGGACGCATCCGCTTGTAAAACTCCAACAGCGCCTGCTCGGAGACCGGTTTGTCCGGCTCCCAGGCCGGCTCCTGCTCAATGCTGCCCGCAATATACAAATGCTCGGCATTGGTATCAATATGCTCAAACAGCTTCAGCAGTTGCTCATCCGTACCCTCACCAATCAGCGAATTGCCCAGGCCATCATCAATAGCCGCCAGGGCGCGCAAAAAGAGCGTCACCGGCACAGTTCGCTTCCGGTTAAATTTCACGGTCAGGTAATCGGTCTTGCGCGATTCAAACTCCATCCACGCCCCGCGGTCGGGAATGAGCTTCGCATTGGCCAGCGGGCGGCCAGTAGCGCGCTCTTCCTCCACCTCAAAGTAAACGCCGGGTGAGCGAATAAGCTGGCTCACCACCACGCGCTCAGTGCCGTTAATGATGAAGGTCCCGGCGTCGGTCATAAGCGGAAAATCGCCCATGAAAATATCCTGGACGATAGGCTGATCGAGTTCCGCACTGTAGAGCATGACCTTGACGTAGAGCGGCGCAGCAAAGCTCATATCACGCTCCACGCACTCTTCCACCGAATATTTCGGCTCGCCAAACCAATATTTCAGGTCAAAGCCCTCAACTTCAGGCTGGGCGCACGGGAAGTAGAGTTTCAAATCCCCATTGAAGCTCTCAATTGGGGAAATCTCTTCAAAGAGTTCCGCCAGACTGTCGTTGATGAAATACTGGAACGAATCTAGCTGAACATCAATGAGGGTAGGTAACTCCAGAGGGTCCGTCGTACGCGCGTAAGTTTTCTTTCTGTAGGAAGCTTTGGACATGTATCCTCTCACCTGATTACAATTATTCTAATCAACCCAAGACCAACGGGCGCTGCGGGCTCATCATGCAACACCATCTCCCCGTATTTGCCAATCGCAAGGTTTCGATAGCTCCTCCAACTAGACTTGCAAGCTCGCCCATATACGCAGAGCCTATCCAAATTGCAAACAAGGGATTATAGCCGCTGGGGAAGGGGTGTCAAATTAGAGTTGCATAAGCGGGCCGGGGGCGTTCTGGTTTGGGTGACGGGGTGATGAATCCTATCCGTGCGCCTATTCCAGGTCCTCGCGCAAATTGCCGGCCAGGGGGCGTGCCCCCCTGGCTGCCAGCAAACTGGCATACACCGCTTCAATTTTCTGCGCGGCCGCCGTCCAACTGTACAGTTGGATTGCCCGCTGCCGCAACTGCTGCCCCAGTGCCCACCCCCGGCCGGGATCATGCAGCAACGCCCGGATCGCCTCCGCCAGCCCGGCCACATCGCCCCGCGGCACATAAACCCCCAAATCCGCCAGGTATTCGCGGTGCACGCGCGTGTCAAACGCCACCACCGGCTGCCCCAGGGCCATGTAATTCAGCACCTTGCCACTGCCCTCCGTCGCCGACAGCTTGGGCGAGACGGCAATATCACCAACCGAAAGGTAGAGCGGCGCATGTTTCTCATAATCGACCCGGCCGGTGAAGGTCACCCGGTCCTCCACCCCCAGGGCCACAGCCATGGCCAGGTATTGATCCTCGTTGGGGAAGCCCATCACCAGGAAATGCACCTCCTCGCCGGCCGCCTTCAACTGCGCCGCGGCGTGCAGCAAATGAGGCGTGCCCTGGTAGTCGGCCAGCAGCCCCAGGTAAGCCACCACCGGCCGCCCGGCCGGGATGCCAAATTGCGCCCGCACCGCCGCCTTATCCGCCGCCGAAAAACGCGCCGGGTCAAAATGGGCCAGGTCGGCGCAGTCCGGCAAGGGGTGAATACGCGCCGGCGGCACGCCAAACTGCTCTTGCAGCAGCGGCGCAGCGCGCAGGGAACTCACCAGCACCGCCTGTGGCAGCCGCGCAGCCAGCCACTCAATGCGCCGCCACAACTGGTATCCCACCCCGGCCGGGCGGATAAAACCATGGTCAATCATCTCCCCGGTCAGGCTGCCCTGGAAGTCGAACACCAGCGGCCGCCGCCACCAGCGCGCCAGCAGACCGCCAATCAACGCCCCCTCGTGCATGTGCCCATGAATGATATCCGGCCGGGTCTGCCGCCCCACCTGCCACACCTTAGCCGCCAGGTACGCATCAAACGCAATCTTGTGGCGCGACGAGCCAACCTCATAGTCGGCCCGCCAGGGCAGCCGCGCCGTCCGCCGGATATCCAAACCGGGCAGATCCTCCCCCTTGTAGTAGGTTACAATGGTGATCTCATGCCCCAGCGCCTGCAAGGCCCGCGTCTCGGCCAGGATGCGAATGTGGCCGCCATAATGCATGAAAAAGGAGGTCGGGGCCACCATCAAAACGCGCAAAGCTACGCTTCCTTCTTGCGCCGCGAGCCAAACATCTGCCCCAACAGGCCGGGCGTCTCGATATCGGGGCCCTGGCCTTCTTGCCAATCATTGCGCGCTCTGGTAACCAGCCAGTCACCACGCTCCTGGTTCAACTGCTGCAGCAGCGCTGCCAGCCGCTCCTCATCCCCGTCAGCCACCCAACGGCGAATCTCCTTTAGCTCCTGCTGCAAGGCGTCCAGCCAGCGCAAGGTCGCCTCCCGGTCGTTAAACGCCCGGTAAGCCACGTCGGCCGCCTCTTCCAGGGGCACCGTTGCCTGGGCAAAGGGCGCCTGGGCAAAGCGCAGCATATCGCGCCACCCCTTGGTCTGCACCACGGCGCGGAACATGGCCGCCGCGGCCAGTCCGGGCACCGTTTGCACGCCCTGGGACAGGCTGTCATACTCAGCGGCATCCAGGAAAAACGGTTGGGCGCCCAGCAGCAAGCCCAGATTCACGGCCGTTTCCACCGCCTTCGGCTCCGCGGCCGGGGAGGGCATCAGGCACATGACACTGTTTTTGAAGAGGTCAGCCCGGGCCCCGGCCGGGTCTTCCACCGCCTCAACCAGGGCCGCGGCCGCCCACACCGGCGCAGCCCCCACATAATGCCCCTGAGCCAGATACTGGCTGGCCCACTTCTGGCCCTTCGCCTTCAGGCTGGACATATCCACCAGCAGGGCGTGCGCCTGCAAATCCTGCCCAATCACGCGCAAGGTCTGCTCCAACTGCGTGGCCGTCACCGACACCACGATGATGTCCGCCTCCGCCACGGCGTTGATAATCTTCCACTGTGTCTTGTCTACCGCCCCCATCTTCTGCGCCTGGTTCAACACCTCCCGGTTCTCGTCATAGCCGGTAATCTCCAGGGCCGCCGATGATTGCTTCAACGCCAGCCCCACCGACAGACCCGTGCGGTTCAATCCCAGGATGGTTACATTTTGTGCTTTCATACCCTACCTCGTTTTTGCCAAATTCAGCGCGTCTGCCGTGCGTCAGCGCCATGCCCCCGGCCGGGTTTCCCAACCAACAGTTGCTACGACCGCAAATGACCCACTGCCAACTGCTTCATGTGCGCCAGAATGGCGCTAATGCCATTAAGCCGCTGCCCACTAAGGACGGTTTGCAGCCCCATCTGCAGATAGAACTCGCCGGGAATGGCCAGGACCGCCTGCGGCGTCAGGCCGCGAGTACCTTCACCCAGAATGGCGGCAAAGCCCCGCACCGTCGGGGCCTCTGGCGGTACGTCAAAGTGGTAAACCAGCCGGCCATCTTCCGCATCGGCAAATACAGCCACCGGACTCATGCACTCATGAACCTGGTCCATCAGGTCGCTCTTCCCTTGCAGCCAGGCTGGCAGGGGTGGCAAGCCTTCAGAAAGCTCCAGCAAATACTCTAGTTTCTCTTGCCCCTGGCACAGCGCAAAATCGGCTACAATCTCGGCCAGTCTGGGGGGCAAATTGTCAGGTGCTGCATTCATGTCGCTCTATCTTCCTTACATCTATCTCAGCCGGTGGCGGCGCACCGGCTTCTTGTGCGCATCCGGCCGGCCAGAAGCCGGCGCTCACCTCTCAGGTATACCAACCGGGCAAATCAGGAGACCCGGCCGGGTCGTGTCGATCCCCGCAAGTCTATGCCGATTGGCGCAAGTGTCAAGAGCGGGTTGCCACCTACCCATTCCATGATAATCTTCTAATGGTCGGCCAGTCAGCCAACACACTGCGACAATGACATCCTGAAATGCTTGCGAGACGATGAAACAATACCTGGAACTAATGCGCCACATTCTTGACAACGGCGTGCCCAAAACAGACCGCACCGGCGTGGGCACACTGAGCATCTTCGGCTACCAGATGCGCTTCAACCTGGCCGATGGCTTCCCGGCCGTGACCACCAAACAACTCCACCTGCGCTCCATCATCCACGAACTGCTCTGGTTCTTGCAGGGCGACAGCAACATCCGCTACCTCAACGAGAACCGGGTGACCATTTGGGACGAGTGGGCCGATGAAAACGGCAACCTGGGTCCGGTCTACGGCTACCAGTGGCGCTCCTGGCCCACCCCGGCCGGGGACCACATCGACCAGATCAGCCAGGTATTGGCCCAACTACGCCACAACCCCGACTCTCGCCGGCACATTGTCAGTGCCTGGAACGTGGCCAGCCTGCCCGACATGAAGCTGCCGCCCTGCCACTGCCTGTTCCAATTTTACGTGGCCGAGGGGCGGCTTTCCTGCCAGCTCTACCAGCGCAGCGCCGACGTCTTCCTGGGCGTGCCGTTCAACATCGCCTCCTATGCCCTGCTGACCATGATGGTAGCCCAGGTAACCGGCTACCGGCCGGGTGAATTCATACACACCTTGGGCGATGCCCACCTCTACCTGAATCACCAGGTCCAGGCCAGGCAGCAGTTGGCGCGACACCCCTACCCCCTGCCCCGCCTGTGGCTCAACCCGGCCGTGAACGATCTGCTGGCCTTCCGCTACGACGACATCCGGCTGGAAAATTACCAGCACCATCCGCGCATTAGCGCCCCCATCGCGGTGTAAGCAGGCTCCCATGACCCAGATTAGCCTGATTGTGGCCCTGGCCAGCAACGGCGTCATTGGCCTGGACGGCGGACTACCCTGGCGGCTGCCCGATGATTTGCGCTATTTCAGGCAGGTGACGCTGGGCAAACCAGTGGTCATGGGGCGCAAAACCTATGAATCCATTGGCCGGCCACTCCCCGGCCGGGAGAACATCATCCTCACCCGCCAACCCAACTACCCCGCCCCCGGCTGCACCGTGGTCCACAGCGTCGCCGCCGCCCTCGCCGCCGCCGGCAGCGCCCCGGAAATCATGGTTATCGGCGGGGCTGAGATCTACCGCCTCTTCTTGCCCCTGGCCCACCGCCTCTACCTCACCCTGGTCGCCGCCACCCCGGCCGGGGACACCTTCATGCCCAATTACGACCCGGCCGGGTGGCGCGAAACCAGCCGCACCCACCACCCCGCCGACAACCGCCATCCATTCCCCTTCGACTGGATCATCCTGGAACGCCGCCACCCATGACCCACCCCACCCCCAACGGCAGCCGCCCCCCGGCCGCCAGCGCCACACCGCCCAACTTCTGGGTCGGCCCCATCCCCGTCTACGGCGATGCCATCCTCTCCCCCATGGCCGGCTACTCCGACGTGCCCTATCGCGCCATCTGCCGCGCCCACGGCTCGGCCATGCACTACACCGAATTTGTCGCCGCCGAACTGCTGCAAGGGCGGCCCAACTACTTCTGGTCGCTCCTGGATCGCCAGCCTGGCGAGCGCCCCATGGTCTTCCAGATTTTCGGCAACGATGCCCAAATGATGCTGCAGGCCGCCCGGCGCATCACCACCCTCGGCCCGGACATCATCGACGTCAACATGGGCTGCTCCACGCGCAAGGTCTCCGGCCGGGGCGCGGGCGTCGGCATGATGCGCCAACCCCAACTGGTGGCCGAAACCTTCGCCCTGCTCACCCGGCACCTCACCACGCCCATCACCGCCAAAATGCGCCTGGGGTGGGACGACCAGGTCAACTACCTGGAAATCGCCCGCATCCTGGAAGACAACGGCGCGGCCCTCATCGCCCTGCATGGCCGCACCAAAGAGCAAAAATACGGTGGCACCGCCAACTGGGACGCCATCGCCGCCCTCAAGCAAGCCGTGTGCATCCCGGTCATCGGCAATGGCGACGTTAGCACCCCGGCCGGTATCACCGCCATGAAAGCCCACACCGGCTGCGACGGGGTGATGATTGGCCGTGCCGCCATTGGCAACCCCTGGATCTTCGCCCGCCGCACCCGCGAATCGCTCACCTTTGCCGAACTGCTGGCCACCATCCGCCAACATCAGGCCGAGATGATGGCCTATTACGGCCGGCGCGGCATCAGCGCCTTTCGCAAGCACCTCAAGCGCTACCTGGAAGACCTCCCCCTGCTAGAATCGCTGCTCACCCCCCTGATGATGGCCGCCTCGGCCGCCGAAGTGCAGGACCTGCTGGCCATCGCCGAGCAGCGAGTAAGCCAGTTTGCCGGCCCGCCACACCAGGTACACCTGGCCCAACTCCTCCGCCGTCCGCAGCCCGATTCCCTGGCCCGGCATTAGTCCGCCGGCGCCCACGCGCTAAAACTCCCGCAGCAACTGCATGTGCCCACGCAGGCTGTCGGCCATCATGGCGATGGCGATGCTCTCCCCGGCCGTGTGCGCTTCCCCCTCGTCGCTGGGCGCGTAGCCAATAATGGGCAGGTTGTAGGGCACAAAATGGCGGCCATCGGTGGCAAACTGGTAGCTGCTCAATTCCGGTTCATACCCCATGCCCCGGCCAATGGCCGCCCGCGCCCGCTGCACCACGTCGCTTTCCGGCGGCGTGTAATAGCCAAAGATGGGCCGGTCGGAATCGGTCAGCACCAGGCTCTCCCAGCCGGGGCTGATGGTGTGGGGCAGGTCGCCGGCCACGCGGTGCACAAACGCCTGCAAGCTGCGCTCGCTCTCCACCGCCGTGCGAAAATCGAGCAGCACGCGAGTCCAGGCCGGGGTCACGTTCTGGCTCTTGGTGTCCACTTCAATAATGGTGGGGGCCACGCTGGTGGGGCCCAGCAAGGGATGGCGGCCCAATTCCCCCTGCATCGTTTGCAGCCGGGTGAGGAAGGTGGCCAGGGCGTAATTGGGATTGACCCCGTTCTGGGGGACGCTGGCATGCACGCTCCGGCCGGGGAAAGTCACCCACAGCGCCAATATCCCCCGGTGCCCCAGGCTCAGCCGGTTGCCTGACGGCTCGCCCAACACCACCAGGGCCACCGGATAATCCAGGTGTTCCGCCCAATAAATCGCCCCCGCACCGCCCACTTCCTCCTCCACCACCCCGGTAAAGACCACATCCCGGCGCGGCCGCTCCCCCAGGCGGCGCAGGCCGGCCATACTATAAATCTGCACCGCCAGCGGTCCCTTGATGTCGCACGCCCCGCGCCCCACCAGCCGCTCCCCCACAATCGCCCCGGCATAGGGCGGCACAGGCCACAGCGCCGGGTCGCCGGGGTCCACATGGTCCAGGTGGGTGTTCAGCACCAGCGCCCCCAGCGAGCGATCCTGGCCAAAGATACGCCCATACACATTGCCAATCTCGTCCAGCCAAACCTCATCAAAGTCCAGTTGGCGCATTTCGGCGGCGATCAGCGCCGCAATCGCCCCCTCCTCCCCCGGCATACTCGGCGTCTGGATCAGCCGCTGGGCAAAGCGCAGGCAGTCAGCCAGCAAGGTGTCGTTGGTCGTGGTCATAGGGTTCTCCTAAAGGTGTGCTAGAAGTGTGAGCGAGCGCAAGAGGATCGGGGCGACAGGATTGGTGCCTCATGAACGACGTGTCAGTTGTTCCCACGCCTGGCGGTACTTGTCCAGGCGGGCGGCATCGTTTGCGGTGATTTGGGGCAGGCGGCGCAGGTCCATATTGTGGCGCAGGTCGGCCAGTTTCACCTTGCGGGCCAGGGGATTGGGCTGCAAGCGCGCCACGTAGGCCTCGTAGCTCATGGCCTGCTTGTCGTGGGTGAGCAGATCGATCGCTTCCAGCACGTGGGCCGGCAGCCCCAGGGCCTGCAAGTCGGCCAGGGTGCGGTCGGAATCCTCAATGGTGTCGTGCAGCAAGGCCACCAGCCGCTCATCCTCGGTATCCATCTGGCACATCAGGTGCAGCGGATGGAGGATGTAGGGTTGGCCGGCGCGATCAAGCTGGCCCTGGTGCACGTCCAGGGCAAAGGCGATGGCCGTTTCTAGCAGGTTCACGGTGCTTCTCCTTCGATGTTTGGGTGAATTGGGGGTATAATGGGCGGGTCAGAAATAACCCACGCACGTTCCCACAAATTGGCCGCCTCCCGGCCGGGGCGCAGCCCGGCCGGGGCGTTCTCTGGCAAAATCATACGTGCCAACGATTACTCTTGTCAACTTCCGGCAGCCTTGCTCGCTGCGTCGGCATCGCTGCCACCCATCATACCCGACTTTACTATTGAAGGAGCAATGGAAATGAAAGCAAATTCCGTCAAAGAGCTGTTCGCTCATCTGGCCGGTGCCGTGGCCGTAGATGGCGACCATGTCACCATCACCAACGAAGCCCTCCTGCGCGACAAGGTCGACGGGTTGGTCTACAGCGCCGTCTTCAGCCAGGGGCTTACCCGCGACACCGCCCGCTGGCTGCTGTGGGAACTGGGGCAGGCCCTGGGCATCTACCCCGCCTCCATCCACGAACTATACATGGCCATCGGCCGGGGCGAGGTGCCCCACAGCTTCACCGTGCCGGCCATGAACATTCGCGGCATGAATTACAACAGCTCACGGGCCACCTTCCGCGCCGCCAATAAGCTGAACGTGGGCGCTCTCATCTTCGAGATCGCCCGCTCCGAAATCGGCTACACCGACCAGCGCCCGGCCGAGTACGTGGCCTGCCTCATTGGCGCGGCCATCAAGGAAGGCTTTCGTGGTCCGCTGTTTGTGCAGGGCGACCATTTCCAGGTATCGCTAAAAGGCTTCACCGCCGACCCGGACAAGGAAGTGAACGCCGTCAAGACCCTCATGGAAGAGGCCATTGCCGCCGGCTTCTACAACATCGATATCGACACCTCCACCCTGGTCGACCTGAGCTACCCCACCCTGGATGAGCAGCAGCGGCTGAATTATGAGGTGTGTGCCAGGCTCACTAACTATGCCCGCGAACTAGAGCCAGAGGGCGTTACCGTCTCGCTGGGCGGCGAAATTGGCGAGGTTGGGCACAAGAACTCCACTGTCGAGGAGCTGCACGCCTTTATGCAGGGCTATCGCCGGGTGTTGGGCGAGGTGGCCGGCATCTCCAAAATTTCGGTGCAGACCGGCACCAGCCACGGCGGCGTGGTCCTGCCCGATGGCACCCTGGCCGACGTGAAGGTGGATTTTGAGACGCTGCGGGCGCTCAGCGCCGCGGCGCGGGAAAGTTATGGCATCGGTGGTGCGGTGCAGCATGGCGCGTCTACCCTGCCACCCAGCGCCTTCCACAAATTCCCGGAGGTCGGCACGGTGGAGATTCACCTGGCGACCGGTTTCCAAAATATCATTTTTGACCACGCCCCGGCCGGGATGGTGGAAACCGCCTACGAATACGTGCGCCAAAACCTGGCCAATGAGTGGAAAGCCAGCCAGACGGAAGAGCAGTTCATCTACTCCTCGCGCAAGAAGGCCTTTGGCGCGCTCAAAGAGGCGTGGTGGAACCTGGACGAGGCCGCCCAGCAGCAGATCGCCGCTGTGCTGCAAGCCCAGTTTGAGTTCCTGTTTGAGCAGTTGAAGGTGGGCAACACCCGCCAGGTAACCCAGGACGTGACCACGGTGGTCAAGATGCACCGCCCCCGGCCGGTGTCCGCCGAAGCGGAAACAGAGCTGGAAATAGCCGGTGACCTGGCCGACTAAGCTGCCATCCCCAACCAATGGCTGAAGCGCAGGGCTGCCACTTCCTTCACGGAACGGCAGCCCTGTTTTCGTTCCTGCACCTGTGTCATCAGCGCTGCCAGGTGACCACGCTTCGTGCGCTCAACGATCACACAGCCTATGCCCTTAGCTTCGCCCGTGCCAGTGGGAAGATTGTGGCCCGCCGCACGGCGCCCCGCCTGATCATGCGCTGCGATCGGCAATCGGACCCGCCCTGACGTGTGGGTGGCCATCTGCCAGAGGTGTGACGTAACGGTTCAAACCTGGCAGATAAGCCGCCATTTCCTGCCCCGGCCGGGATACCCCACAACTGCCAGTCGACTTCATCAGGTGTTAGACGGCCCTTCGCCGTCCCAGCCCCCATCGTGTAATACGATCGTAATACGGGGGCATATTGGCGCAATCAAGTCCGTCTACCGACAATCGTCAGGTGCGCTTGCGCCGTTAGCTGTGACATGAATCGGAGCAAAGACGCAAAATGCCCCAGGGCCTCGCGCAAGCGTCAACTGCACGAAATGTTAGCTAGCGATGTAAAGCCACAGAATCATCTTTCTTTACTTCATCCATTGCTGAACAATCCCTAATAGGAATCCTTCTTCAACAATTGGCTCTATTGTACTTGTGTTATCAGACTTGACGCGCCAGATGGGCGAAAGAGCATATGAATCATAACTTTCATCCGGTTCATCAAGAAATAGATATTCGCCATCCGGTGACCAATACAAAAACTCCAGGGGGAATTGTGAGTCAATCGCTGATATCTCTTTTTGCCATAATATCTCACCAGTTTGAGAATCCAATACATAAAGCCAATTATTAATTGATAACTCTGAACTGCAAGAGGACAAATAAGCCAGGCGATCTCCCACAGGGGACCAATCCCAATTATGAATACCTATCTTAAACCCTGGACACTCTGGGTTTAGAGGCAACTGATAATCAATGGTTCCATCAATGGAAACAACACGGCCGCTATTGTATAAAATGCTTTGACCATTTGGCGAAATATCCACAACAGCTTCTTGAAATTGAATGGTAGCTTCGTCAATTGATGAATAAAGAAAAGGGGTGTACCCTTTGACTAAAAGGGAATCACTCATTGTCACCCACTCAAATATTTGGTTTGCCGTTGCTTCAGGAGGCACACTATAAGTGCCAATCATCTTAGCCATACCATCGGCAATATGAATTAGCCATATTTCGCCTACACAACACTCAGATGTAAAGTCACCTTGTGCCACAGCTATATCCAGACCATTGGGTGACCAACTTGCCCCTAACAAATCCTTGCCTGTAAATAAACAAGAATTTGTTTCACTATCAAGTTGATAAATACAAAGCTGGTTATTCGCCAGATAGGCAAAGCTTTGGCTGTCTGGCGACCATGTGGGCGAGAGCCGCGGTTGACCTTGCCCAGCACTCCTTACTTCCCATCTGGTTAAATCTAGTAATTGCCAACGTCCTCTTCCATTGTAGATGATGAGCCATTGCCCATCAGGGGAAACCTGTGGTGGTAAAGCAACAAAAGTCAACCACACTTGCTCACCGACAGGTTCTATTGAGTTTGTAATAAGCTCAATCTCGCTCCCATCTCTATCGGTTCGTGATAGGTAGTTGTTCGTGTATAAAAAAATGATGGGTGCTCCTTGTGGCAAAGTTGCTGAAGTGGGTAAAGGGATAGGAGTGGGGGTGAAGGTGGAAGTGGGTATCGGAGTAAAGGTAGGCACAGGGGGTGGCGAAGCATAAAAAGTGGGTGAAGGAGAAGGATATAAAGTAGAAGAAGGGAGAGGAATAGTAGTAACCGTTGGACTTGATAGCGCGATGATGGTTGCAGAGCCAGTGACTGTTTCGCTTGGTAAGATTTGGGGTTGACAATTGGCAGCAAACAAAGTAAGGACGCTAAACATTAGAATAAAAAATCTTGCCTTCATAATTCACCTTGCGTATTTGAGAATTGGTCTTTGCTAGTTTCCCAAACTCAGCCATCAAATTGGTCCAAAACAATAAAGAATGTACTAAAGGGCAAAACAATTCCCTGCCCTTTAGTTGGTTGCTCAATAAAGTTTTGAACACTAATATCGGATTGTGCCGCAAGGATTACCTGATTCTGGATATAATCCCGCTGTAGGGGTGAAGATTGTCATTCCCGTTAGATCTACAGCCGTATTATTGTTTACATCGCGTACATGAAAATGGAGATGAGGACCGGTACATTGCCCTGTACATCCCACCGTCCCTACGCTACCATGTTTGGCTACTGCCCATCCATTTGCATTAAGGCTCCACCAATCAATGCTATCCAGATGAGCGTAGTAAGCTTCATAATTACTTGTTTGAGCTTTGACTAAGTTTCCGTACTGACTATGCCACTGTGCATAAGTAACGGCTCCTGTATTTGAACCTACTACAACCGACCCTGTAGCTCTTGGGATATCTATGGCAAAATTAGACGATCCGCTATGAAATGCAGAATCACATCTTGTATTGTAAGGCCCTCCATTAAAAGGAGAACGCCAAGAGGAGCTTATGGCTAGCGGCAGTATGAAGGGCTGAAGTTGTTGGGATGAGGCACTTTCATTTGGTATATCAGGAAAACCATTCAAGGAAAGAGGCTGGAAGCTCGATCCATATACCTCTTGAAGCGTGTTGGGGGTACCTTTTCCAAACCTTAGAGAATTTACGAGGTTTTCATAAATTGCAATATCCTCATCTTCTTCAACATTAGACCAAATGAACCAAACTATTTCATTTCTAGGGATGTTAACATATCGAAAAGTGTGTTCCCCTTGACCGATTTCGTATAAGGCATCTAGCCTATTGACTTTAATGTAGTGTGTCTGGGTGATATTGATTTCATCAACACCAGGTACTTCGCCTAATTCATTATACTGATCTGTCCACTCTTTATACTGATCTGTCCACTCTTTTAGAGAGTGCTCGTCCGACCAAGCGATTAAATACATTCCGACCTGTATTTTGGGTAATGTATTGTGTAAATCGGTTTGGTTATCAACAGTAGAAGGGGCGCTTTGGCTAAAAGTTAGTGTGGCTCCAACACCATGTGAATCGTCACGTGGAGTGATATTCCAATCAGATGGATATTTTATACTAAAGTCAAAACGGGAATCGGTATAAACAGCCCAACTGCTATCGAAATTTGTAGCGATGGTATCATCTTTTGATTTGCTGGCTGATGCTGTAGTGGCACTTATGACTAGGCCCGACAGCAGGATGGTTATCAATAGTAAGTAACTTGCAAATTTCCGACTCGAATACATGATATGCTCCTTGAGGTTAAAATTTTTTCTTGGTTCAATTTACAGTAGGGTTGGATTATTTCATCTATACATTGGCCCAAAACTTATAATTCACCTCCTGTGATGCGAGTTGCTCAGTTATGGAGCAAGCCAGCTAACGAAGTAAGGATTCATACGGCGCGGAGTCTTCGGAGCCGCCGTATAATCCTGAGTTGAACGAAGCCGCATCTGACGGCAGCGCTTCTACTTGGAATTTAAGCCTGGGGATTACCTGATAACCACGACCGCTCAGCCCCACGACCAGCGTCATTATAGCAGTTTGGACTGGAAAAGGTCAATCATCCCGCCCGATTTTCCGCCTTTGTTTGGCGCCGCCGACAGCGCCGCCGACAGCGTCATCGAACGCAAAACGACCACCAGGCAGCATGAAACAAACAGCCCGTCTGCGGTTGCTTGTCGTGCGGCAGTTGTCAGCCCACGATGCCACTCAAGGCGGCTGCCAGGGAATCCCTGCACCTGGCTGCCGCCGTGGCCGTCGCTGCACAAGACGGAGGAGTTGGCCGCACTGCGGACAGCGTCGCCCCGTCTCTCTTGGCTCCATTGTCTTCGTTGGCTCCGTCATCGTCTCGCGGGATTGCTCTTTAGACGGCGCTGCCGGCGGCTTCAGCCAGGCGGCCACTTGCTGCAACCGCGTCCGCTGCCCGGAGCTGAAGAAGCCATCGTAGCGGACTTTCACAAACCCTCGTGGCAAAACACGCTGCAAGAAACGGCGGATGAACGCCAGTACCGGCACGGTGGCGAGGCGCCAGTGGCGGGTGCCAGACGGCCGGTAGCGAAACGTGACCGTTACAGCGCCATCGTATACCCGGCACCTTCTTGACAGCGTCCGGCAAATCGCCCATAATCCTTCTTGTGCGGTTGCCCAATTGGCAGCCAGCAAACAGCAACCCTTAACGAGCGAGGCCCATGATTAGCTAAGTTTACCCCACCCCTTTGTTCACCACCCGCCGGCCGTGCCAGCCCTATGCAGCCCCCGGCCGGGACACCCGAACACCCCCCGGAGGTAAACCATGCTATCATCCACCCACCCGGCCGCGCTCACGGCCCACCAACTCACCAAAGCCTACCACCTCACGCCCATCCTCAAGGATGTCTCCTTCAGCGTGAACCGCGGCGAGCGCGCCGCCCTCATCGGCCCCAACGGCTGCGGCAAAACCACCCTGCTGCGCATCCTGGCCGGCGAGCTGCCCGCCGACAGCGGCCACGTCAGCCTGGCCCCGGCCGGGCTGCGCCTCGGCTACCTGCCCCAGGCCTTCCCCCACGACCCCCACCTCACCCTGGACAACCTGCTGGGCCAGGTAGGCGGCAACCTGGCCCACCTGGAAAACCAGTTAGGCGAACTGGCCCAGGCCCTGGCCCACGACCCCGGCCGGGAAACGCTGCAAATCGCCTACGACCAGGCCCTCACCCGCCTCAACCAGGCCAACCCCGGCCGGGTTCACACCATCCTGGCCAGCCTCGGCCTGGCCGGCATCCCCGGCCAACAGCGCGTAGGCACCCTCAGCGGCGGCCAAAAAACCCGCCTCGCCCTCGCCCTGGCCCTGCTCAACAACCCCGACCTGCTGCTGCTCGACGAACCCACCAACCACCTGGACATCAGCATGATCGAATGGCTGGAAGCGTGGCTGGACAGCTTTAGCGGCGGCATCCTCTTCGTCTCCCACGACCGCACCTTCATCGACCGCGTGGCCACCAAAGTGCTGGACCTGGACCCCCACACCCAAACCCTCCGCGAATACCCCGGCGGCTACAGCGACTACCTGGCCATCTACCACAGCGAGCGCGACAAACAATGGTCCGCCTGGCGCGACCAGGTATACGAAGTGCGGCGCATGCGCCAGGACATCGCCCGCACCCGCGAGCAGGCCAACTGGGTAGAACGCAACACCACACCCCGCCAGCCCGGCGTTCGCCGCTACGCGAAGAAGGTCGCCCGCAAAGCCAAATCCCGCGAAAAAAAGCTGGACCGCTACCTGGCCGCAGCCGACCGCGTGGAGAAGCCCACCCGCAGTTGGCAAATGAAGCTAGACTTCGCCGAGCCAGCCCACCTGGGCCAGCAAGTACTGACGCTGGAAGGGCTGGCGGTGGGCTACCCCGGCCGGGACCCCCTCCTCAGCAACCTCAACCTGGACATCCAGGCCGGCCAGCGCGTTGTTCTCACCGGCCCCAACGGCTGCGGCAAAACCACCCTGCTGCGCACCATTGCCGGCCAGTTGGCCCCCTGCGCCGGCCGGGTGCACCTCGGTCACAGCGTCCGCCTGGGCTACATGTCCCAAGAACAAGAGCAGCTAGACCCCCAGCACAGCGCCCTGGCCATGCTGCAGCGCGTCGCCCCGCTCAACGAAACCGACGCCCGCTCCTTCTTGCACTTCTTTTTGTTCAGTGGGGATGATGCCCTGCGCCCCGGCCGGGACCTCAGCTTTGGCGAACGCGCCCGCCTCTCCCTGGCCCTGCTGGTCGCCGCCGGCTGCAACTTCCTCATCCTGGACGAACCCATCAACCACCTGGACATCCCCTCGCGCAGCCGCTTCGAGGAGGCGCTGGCCCAGTTCGAAGGCACCATCCTGGCCGTCGTTCACGACCGCTACTTCATACAGCAGTTCGCTACCGACCTCTGGCTGGCCGGCAGCGGCCAGATAGAGACCCGCATCTTGCGCGACAGCACAGACGACTAGGGCACTGCTCCGGAGATTCGCACAACATCTGCCACAAGGTCAGCGCTCAGACCTGACAGATTTTTCACCACAGGCATGCGCCAGGAATTGGCGCAAAAATCTGTCAGGTCTCCAGGGGAACCAGACGCCTGCGCCACAGGCAAGACAGGCCCACCGCGCCCGGCCGCGTCCTATCCTTCTGCCACCAGCAGTTGGTTCAACGCCTCGCGGGCCGCCGGCAGATGCTGCAGCGCCGCCCAATCCCCCACAAAATCCTGCGCCCGTTCCGCCGCCAGCAGCCGGTAGAATGGGTCCGATTGGGCCGGCTGGCCACCCACCAGCGCTTGCTGCCAGTATGGGCGCAGCCGCTCCGCCCAGGCCGGGTAATGAACCTGCAAGAAGGTCCGCGCCGCCTGGTAGGCCGCCTCATCCTCAGCAGTGGCCTGGCGCGCCTTGTACACCCGCACCGCCAGCGCCTCCACCACGTCCCACCGGGCAATCAGCGCCGCCAGGTCGCGGTCTTGGGACCATTGGCTCAGAAATCTGGTGAAAGGATTCATGCTTCTTGTCTCGCTAACAACCGCGGGCCACGCACCCCGGCCGGGGCCCAGCACCCACGCACCGCCCCCTAACGCTCATCCGTCGGCCGCAAACGCAGCCGGCGGCGCAAAAAGGACCGGACCACACCCAGGTCCGAATTCCCCCGCAGCACCGCCGTCCACACCGCCGGCAAACTGAGCGTACCCGGATACGCCAGGTAGCGCATCGACCAGCGCGGCGCAAAATGCACCTCCACGTCATGCGTATCGCGAAACGTGTACTGGCTAACACTCTGATAAACAGCGTTGAGCACGCGGTTTTTGCCCACGGCGCTGCCATCGGCCAGCGGGCTGGTGCCGCAGTGCACGCGGGCATAGCCGGCCGCTGCCGCCCATTGCAGCAGCGTCAGAAACAGCAAAGTGATGGTGCCGTCGGCAATTTGCGAGCGGTGCTGCAGCAAGTCGATGACCACCGCATCGCCGCGCAGCGGGCGCATGAGCGTGGCAAAAGCGGTCATGACCCCCTCCGGGTTGTAAGTCACAACCACCGGGCTTTGGCGCACAAACGCCTCGTCAAACCAGCCCAGCCAGATGCGCTTGCGATTGGTGTTCACCATGGTCAGCCACTCATCGCTAATCTGGTGGATGGTCAGCAGCACCTCATCGCCCAACGGCGCATCCAGGCAAACAGCCCGGTAACCGCGCGCCACCAGCCCCGCCACTTCGGCCTGCAAGGATTCATAACGCTCGGCCCCCAAGTCCACCCCGGTCAAATCGATGGTGCCCTCGCGCCCCACGCTCATCACGTTGAAGCCCATTTCCTGGTACAGGTCCAGGTTATCCGGCTGAATCTGGTAAAAAGCAGGATTCCAATCATTGCGGCGGCAGAAACGGTCAAATTGACTGATGGCGTCTGCGGTGTCCCCGGCCGGGCCGATGGGGTCCCCCAGGGCAATCGCCGTGCGCCCTTGCAGCTCATAGGCAATGAGCGACCCGGCCGGGCTGAAGTAATAGGACTTGCCCCGCCACAACGCCAGCAGCGCCTGCGACGTGTAGCCAAACTCACGCACAATCGCCTCCGCCCGCAGCCGCTGGTCGGCCGTCACCGGCTGGCGCACCAGCACCGGCCGGATCAACAAGACAAACACATACACATACGTCAGCCCGCTCAGCAAATAAATCGCCATAGCAAAGATCCGGCCCGTTTCGCCAATGTCAATCAGGCCCGGATCATAGAAACGGGTCATCATCGTCACCGTCTGGCGCAGTGCCACCCCCAGGTCAAACGGCTGCCCGCGCAGAAACGTCACCCAATAAAAACCAAAAATGCCATAAGCCAGGATAAACACCCAGGCCGCAGCCAAAAGCTGCAAAGCCTGCCTCACCGATGGGCGGTCTGACCGGGCATGGAAATGGGGTTGCAGCAAGAACAGCCAGCCACCCAGCGCCGCCGCCAGCCCGGCGGCCACAAACTCCGACTGCCAGAGATGGTTCAGGGCAGAGAACAACAGCACCAGCAAAGTCAGCACCCAGGCCGCCCGCTTGCGCCGCCACAAGGCAAAGGCCAGCAGCAGCAGCGCCAGGCCCGACAACGCCGCGGTCAGTTGGCCGCCCCGCTGCACCTCCAGCGGCGAATATTGGGCCACCGCCGCCAGGTCGCTGGCCAATTCCGGCGGCACGCCGGGAATGTCCAGGTCTACCGCCAGGCTGGGGGTAACAGCCCCCAGGGCATTGAACACGCCCATCAACGCCGTCAGCAGGGCCACAATGCGCACACTCCACACTTCCGCCAGCGAACGCTCCGCCGCGCCCAACGACTTCAGCCGCTGCAGCAGGAAAAAGCCAATCAGCAGCGGCAGCCAAAAGGTCAGGCCACGATAGGCCAGCACGGTGATGGTGGCCACCGCGCCAGGCACGCCCAGGCTAACGTATACGCTGGGCATAATGTTCTCCACAAAGCCCACGCCCTGCGGCGTGGGGGAGACAATGACAAAAAGGTAGCCAATCGCATAGCCGGAGATGAGTGTGCCCAGGCCAAGGCTGGGGTAGCGAAAGGCCAGGAACAGGCAGTAGAGGGTAAGAATATTGCTGGCGTGTGAAGCCAGCCCCATGGCCCCGATTTTGAGCAGGCCCCCCGGCCGGGCAGCCACCGCCTCACCCGCATCGGTAAACTCATGGGCCGTCTGCAGCGCCCAGGCCTCGCCCATTAGCGGGCGGTGGCGCAGCCGCTGGCTGAGGCCATTAACCACCTGCTGCACACGGAAGAGAAAGCGGCGCAGCAAGTCCGGCTGCTTGTAGCCCAGGATCAGCAGCCCGCTCAGGATCACCGTAAACGTAATCAGCAGCAGCGCCGCGACAATCTCGAACAGCCCCAGGCTGGCGTGAATGGCCAGGTAGACCAGGCTGCCCGCCAGGATAAAAGAGAGGTTGCCATACATGACGGCAATGGCCAGGATGGTCCCGGCCGCGGTGCGCGCCGCCGAATGCCCCCGCTGGGCCGCATCATCCACAAACAACGCCAGGCCGGCCGTCCCCCCGGCCGGGGCGACCACGTTGATAAACAGCGACCCCAGCACCACCGGCACCAGGTCCCGTGCCCGGCTGGGCACCCCTACCACCGCAAACGCCACCTGGTACATCACCGCCTGGGCCAGGTAAAAGCACACCTGCACGCCGGCCGCCGCCAACACCCACAGCCAGATACCCTGAGACAGAGTAAGCAGCAGATTCTCAATGTCCGCCAGGCGATTGATCACCAACCAGACGAAGGTGATAACCAGGACCCAAAGCAGCCAGCGACGTTTGCCCATGTGCTAAAGCCATACACGATGCCAGCGCATCACCCTCTCAACCCATCGAGGTTCAGTTTACCGGCGCACCGGCCGGGCAACTGAGAGGCTAACCCGCTGGCCAGCTAACCAACTAGAGATAGTAAAAGGCCACGGCGATAATGGTGTAAAGGGCCAGAAGCTGCGCCCCTTCTAACCAATTCGTCCGGCCATCCTTAAAGACAAACACGGCCACAATGCCGGCCGCGCCCAACGTCACCAGTTCAAACTCGTTAAACGCAAACGAGAGTGGCTGCCCCATCAGCGCGGCCGCAAACATCAGCACCGGGGCCACGAACAGGGCAATTTGCAGGCTGGAACCCATGGCAATTTCCGTAGAAAGGTCCATCTGATTCTTGATGGCCACCTGCACCGCCACCAGGTGTTCGGCCACGTTACCCACCAGCGGCACAATGATGATGCCGATGAAAAACTCGCTCCAGCCCAGCGCCTCCGCTGTATGCTCTACCGTGCCCACCAGCAGCTCACTCATCAGCACAATGCCCACCGTGGCCACCGCCAGCACAACAACCGCTGTGCGCACCGGCCAGCGCGGCTCATGCACATGCGCTGCCGCCCGTTCCAGCGGGCTTTGGTTGTCACGGCTGAAGAAGCTGTAATAAATTCCCAGCGCATAGATAAGGATCATGACCACGCTGATACCCAGGCTAAAAGCCTGCAAATCGTCGGGATGGGTCAGGCCAATGGTGTGCTCAAAAATGGCCGGGACCATGATGGCGGCAATCGCCAGGATAAGCATGGTGGCATGGCCGCTGGCCTGCCCGGCATCGAATTTCTGCACCCCATTGCGCAGGCCGCCCAGCAGGATACTCAACCCCATCACCAGCAGCAAGTTGCCCAGAATAGAGCCGGTGATCGAGGCGATCACTAATTCCAGCACTCCTTCACGGATGGCAATGAGGGTGATAATCAGCTCCGCGGCATTGCCCAGGGTGGCATTCAGCAAACCACCCACCTTGGGGCCGGTGTGCGCTGCCAGCTCTTCCGTCGCTTCGCCAATAAAGCCGGCCAGCGGAATAATGGCCACCGCAGAAAGCACAAACTGCCCAATTTCGCCCAGGCCCAGCGTTGGGGCCAGGAAGGCGAAGGGCACAGCGATCAGTAAGAAGTAGCGGTAATCCAGCTTTATCTTCAACAATCTCTCCTCTTGTTAATTGAACGGCCAGCCCCGGCCGGGACCATACCCACACCGGCGTCCGGCACCAGCCTCAATACGCGTGTACCGGCTCAGTTGTTGCGCAGCACCTCTGGCAGCGAGAGGCCCGGCTGCGCAAACAACCCGGCCGGGGCGCTGGGCGGGATGAGCACCCGCAAGGCCGCCGGCACCATCTCGCAGCTAAAGGGCGTTACCCCGGCCGGGTCGCCATCCGTATGCACCCCCATCGGCGGCGACGTGTGCACCGTCACCTGTCGCCCGGTCACCACCTGGATATCCGGGTCAACCAGGTGGCGTCCCCGCCGCACCTCCGCAAACATACGCAGCAGCTTCAGAAAACCGTGGCCACGCACCAGCCACACCTCAAACAGGCCATCATCCAGCGCCGCAGCCGGGCTTAGCAGCAGCAGGCCGCCGCCAAATTTGCGGCAGTTGCTCACCGTCACCAGCATGTACTCATCGTCAAACTGCTGGTCATCCACCTGCACCGTGGCCCGCATCCCCGGAAAGCGGGGCACAATCTGGAACGCCTGCAGCGCATAACCGGGCGCGCCCAACCGCTTGGTCAGCTTGCTGCGCGGCTCAATCTCATTCACCAGGAAGCCATCCGCCCCGGTACCGGTCCACAGCAGCCAGTAACGCCCGTTCTGCTGCCGCCCCACATCCATGCGCTGCACCCGGCCGGAGGCCAGCAGTGCCGAAGCCTCCACCAACGCCCGGTGGTCAACCAGGTTAGGGCGCGGGATATTCAGCTCCTTGCCAAACGAGTTGCCCGTACCCATGGGCAGCGGGGCCAGGATCGTCTCGCTGTGTACCAGCCCATTGGCCACCTCGCCCAGTGTACCATCGCCGCCACCGGCCAGCACCATGCGGTAGCCATCGGCTGCCGCCGCCCGCGCCATCTCGGCCGCGTGCCCGGCATACTGGGTGGCCCGCACGGCCACGCGCCAGCCACGCGCCTGCCAAAAGTCGGCCACCAACTCCACCGTATCGGCCACGTCGGCCGGCCCGGCCAGCGGATTATAGATAAACATCAGGCGAGGCAAATGTCTGTTCACATTCCATCCAGTAATCATAAAGTCTGTGCGCCAGTATCCCGGCCGGGGTGGCAGACGTGTCTAGCACCAGGTGCGGGCCTTCAATCGGCTCTTGTGCTTCCACCATCCATTGGTAAACAAGCCAGCCGGCATCCGACAAATCGTCGCCATCTTCCCCGCTGCTCATACGCCGGGTCAGGCGGGCGCGGGTCACCGGTTCAGAAGCCTGCACATGCCCCAGCGCCAGAGGGGCATTGTTGCGGGCGGCAATGTCGGCCACCCGCTGGCGACGGGCTGCCAGATAGTTGGAGCCATCGAAGACCACGCGCTGCCCCGCTCTCAGCCGCTTGTCGATGATGCCGTAGCAGATTTCGTACATGTACACCATTTCGGCGGCGGTGTAGGTGGGTTTGCCACGGACATAGAGGCGCACCCGGTCGGTGCTGACCACCACGCAGGGCACCAGCCGCTGCAAATGACGCACAATGTGTGATTTGCCGGCCCCAGGCAGCCCAGCCATCACTAGCAGACTCCCCCCCGGCCGGGCCGCGGGCGTCTGTGGCAGCAAGTCATCAATGTCTTCTATCAGTTCCTGGGCATGCATAACCACAAGCAGATTATAGCCCGTCGGCTGATTTTTTCACGCCCGGCCGGGGAGCGGCCCCCGGCCCCGCCCAACCTTACAGTTTGCTGAGACAACCGCCCCAACCACCGCCCGCCCGCCCACAGTTTTTGACATTCAGCCACATTTCACTAAGATAACTGGTTGGTTCATGGTTGGTCTGCTGCAGAGCCTGCCCACGGCCAGGACAAGATTCGCAGCGCGGCACCGCAGCGCCTGCCACGCGCCAGTAACAGCACGACAAATGACAACTTGCAGCGCAAAATGGCAACTTGCGCGGACAGGCGACCGCCTGTCCAACAGTAACCGTTCCGACCTGGCAGATTTGCTACCAGAGGTATGAGTCAAGAATTGGTTTGGAATCTGTCAGGTCTGCAGAGGGACTGAACGCTTACGTCCAACATTGATGAAGGAGGCAGTAAGGCGACTATGGATAGAACCAACGCTGACATCATGATCGAGGCCGACCAGCTAACCAAGGTTTATGGCACCTACAAAGCCGTTGACCAGGTTAGTTTTGCCTGCCACAAAGGGGAGATCGTGGGCTTTTTGGGGCCAAATGGGGCCGGCAAAACCACCACCATGCGCATGCTCACCGGCTACATGCCCCCCACCGCCGGGGCCGCTTACATTGCCGGCTACAACACCCTCACCCACTCCATGGATGCCCGCCGCAACCTGGGCTACCTGCCCGAAACGGTACCCCTCTACCTGGAGATGACCGTCGAGAACTACCTGGCTTTTGTGGGCCGCGTGCGCCGGCTCAAGAATCTCTGGGACCGGGTCGATGACGTACTGGAAGCGGTTGACCTGCTGGACCGGGCCGAAAGCTACGTGGGCGCGCTCTCCAAGGGGATGCGCCAGCGCGTCGGCCTGGCCCAGGCGCTGCTGCATGATCCCGACGTGCTGATTTTGGACGAGCCAACCATCGGGCTAGACCCGCGCCAGGTGGTGGAACTGCGCCAGCTCATCAAGGAGCTGGGCCAGCGCCACACTATCCTGCTCAGCACGCACATCCTCAGCGAAGTAGAGCAGATTTGTGACCGGGTAATCATGGTCATCGATGGCCGTATCTGGGCCGACATGCCCATGAAATCGATTGTGGATGCCGAGGAAGCGCAGACGATGACGGTGCGCCTGGCCAACCCGGCCGGGGAGACCCTCCCCCTGCTGCAAGCCATTGCCGGCGTGCGCGACGTGCGCGACGCCGGCAGCCACGAGTTTGTGCTCACCTTCTCCGGCCGGGACGAAACCCGCACCGCCGTCGCCGAAACAGCCGTCAACAACGCCTGGGGCCTGCTGGAACTAACCGTGGGCAAAGTCAGCCTGGAATCCGTCTTCCTAAACAAAATCAAAGAAGCGGAAGCCGCCCACACCGAAATCACGGAAGACGACGCCCCGGCCGGGGAGCCACAACCCCCACTCCAGCCCAGCGAACCCGCCGGCAGCCCAGACACCGCCGAACAGGACGAGAACGAGGAAAACGAGGAGGTAGAAGCCTGATGCAAAACGCCTGGATTGTCGCCCGGCGCGAACTTGGCGCCATCTTTGTCCAACCCATCGCCTACGTCTTCACGATGGTCATGCTCTTCATCACCGGCTTCATCTTCGCCGCCCAGATCTCCGTGCCCATCATCCAGGGCGGGCCGCCGCCCACCGTGGCCAGCATCCTGGGCACCTTCACCTTCCTGGCCCTCTTCACCCTGCCCGCCGTCACCATGCGCCTGCTCTCCGAAGAGCAGCAAAGCGGTACCATCGAACTGCTCATGACCCTGCCCATTCGCGACAGCGAAGTCGTGGTAGGCAAATGGCTGGCCGGCTTCATCTTCTACCTCTTCACCACCGCCTTCACCCTCATCTACCCCTTCATGCTCATCCGCTTTGGCAACCCCGACATCGGGCCAATCATCAGCGCCTACGTCGGCGCCCTGCTGTGGGGTGCCGCCCTGGTGGGCATCGGCGTGCTAGCCTCAGCCATGTCAGAAAACCAGATCAATGCCCTGATCATTGCCGCCGGCATCAACCTGCTCCTCTACCTGATGGCCATACCCGCCGACTTCTTCACCGTCGTGCCCACCATCAGCACCATCTTCAACGAACTCTCCATGCAGGCCCATCTCTCCAACTTCCTCATTGGGCTGGTCAAGGTCACCGACGTCCTCTACTACGTCATCGTGGCCGCCGTGGCCTTATTTGCCGCCGCCCGTGTGTTGGAAAGCCGGCGCTGGCGTTGATGCGATGGCGTGGGGCGGCCATCCGCCCCAGGTGATCAAGAAGAGACTAGAGAATCAATCATGAAAACGCTCACTGACCGTATCGCACCCTATTTCCCCTGGCTAGGACTCCTGTTAATCATTGCCGGTGCCATCGCCTACCTCGTCACCCGCCGCTTCGACCTGGTGACAAACCTCCTGTTTGGCGGTGGCGCACTGCTGCTGCTGCTCTTTGTCGTGCTCCGGCCGGATGACGTGCGCCGCTTCTTCGGCCGCCGCCAGACCCGCTACGGCACCACCACCCTCCTGGCCGTGCTGTTCTTTGCCCTCATCGGCATCCTCATCTACTGGATCGCCTACCAAAACCCAGACTGGCGCATAGACACCACGGAAACCGGCAGCTTCACCCCCCTGCCAGAAACGGTGGACCTGCTCAAGAATCTGGATGAGCCCATCCACGTCATCGGCTTCTTCTCGCCCAACGCCGCCGTGCAGCAAGAACAGGCCGCCGACACGCTGGATTCCCTCTCCGCCTATTCTGACCTCTTCACCTACGAATTCCAGGACCCCGAGAGCAACCCCCTGCTGGCCGAGAACTACGACCTCAACTTCGACGGCACCCTGGTCTTTATCCGCAATCGCGGGGCCGAGAACGAGTCTTTTGCCAAAGCCAACAGCCTGAACGACAACGACATCCACGCCGCCCTGGTCAAGGCCATCAACCCGGTGGAAAAGAAACTGTATGTGCTGACCGGGCATGGCGAGCTGGATAGCCAGGGTTTTGGCCCGGAAGGGATGGGGACCGCCATCGGCGTGGCCGAAGACCAGGGCTTCACCGTGGAAGAGCTGAACCTCTTCACGGCCGGGTCGGTGCCAGAGGATGCCAACGTGGTGGCCCTGATTGGCCAGCAAAGCCCGCTGGACCCCAGCGAACTGGCCGCCCTGCAAGCCTATGTAGATGGTGGCGGCTCGCTCTTCCTGACCCGTGACCCCGTCGACAGCCCGGAGCGCGTGGCCGCCGAAGAGGACGGTATCAATGCCTGGCTGCAGAGCGCCTGGGGCGTCACCCTGCGCAACGACGTCATTGTGGACCAGGACCTGGCCCAGGCCGGCCAACAGTTTGGCCTGAGTTTCCTGGCCGACAGCTACGGCCTGCACCCCATCATCGTCAGCGAGATGAGCCGCTTTGGCACCCGCTTCGACCTGGCTCGTTCCATCGCCCTGGCCCAGGAAAACAGCGCCCAGGTGATGACCGAGCTGGTGCTAACCAGTGCCAGCTCCTGGGGCGAGACCAGTTTCGAGTTGCTCTCAACCGGCTTCGCCCAGCCTGACGGCGATGACGCGACCGGCCCCCTGGCCGTGGTGATTAGCGGCGATGATACCGGCAGTGGCGCGCGCATTGTGGTGGCCGGTGATTCCGACTTCATCACGAATCAGAACCAGGTGTGGGGCGGCAACAGCCTGTTGTTCACCAACGCCCTGAACTGGCTGGCCAACGACGAGTTGGCCATTGAGCTGTCACCGCGCGAATCCATTGACCGGCAGGTGAATATTCCCCAAACGCAGTTGACAATGCTGCAAATCACCAGCGTCTGCCTGGGGCCGGTAATTGTGGGGCTGATTGGCCTGGTGGTGGCGCTTTCCCGGAGGCGGCGGCGATGAGTGGGCGCACGCTGGCCATTCTGTTTGTGGTTTTGCTCCTGGTGGCCGCCGCGGCGATTCTGGTTAACCAGCGGGCACCGGCCCCGGAACCCACGCCGGAGATCCCGCCTACGCCGGAACGGGTGCAGTTTCTGGAAGGGGCGACTATCGAGTCTGTTACCCGGCTGGATGTGCGGGACAACCTGAACGATGATTTCGCCTCGTTCTTCCGTGACGGCCAGGGTCTGTGGTACCAGACCAACCCAACTTCGACGCTGGTCATCAGCCAGACGATGAACTCGCAAGTCACCGGCTTGCTGAACATGACCAGCCAGCGCACGTTGGGCGCAGACGAGAACCCGCTTTCGGCCTATGGGCTGGATAATCCGGCCTACACGGTGGTCCTGGCGCTGCAGGGCGAAGATGGCCAGGTGACGCGGGTGCTGTTCCTGGTGGGCAATGAAACCCCGGCCGGGACCGGCTACTACCTGCAAAAAGAAGGCGACCCCCGCGTCTACATCGTGCCCACCTTCAGCCTGAACAGCCTCATCAGCCTGTTGACCACCCCTCCGGTGCCCACGCCGACCGCCACCGCGCCCATCGGCGGCAGCGCCCCGGTCAGCGGCACCACCACCCTCACCACCACCGTCCCCCTCACCGCCACTCTCCCCCTGACCGGCACCGGCACGCCTGCCGCGCCCTGAACCAGCCTCCTAAACCACAGCGAGGGGTCCAATCTCGGCGATTGGACCCCTCGTAAGAGCATCGACCTATCTGCTGTTGATGGCTAGTCGGCGGGCATAGCTGCCGGGGAATCGGCCAACTGCGCCAGCCCGGCGCGGGCCAACTGCCACATCTGCCAGGCGATGGGCAGGATAGCTACCGCCCACAGGGCATAGGCCAGGCCGTGCAGCAGCCCCTGGTATGGTTCGCTGAAGATGCTGGCCCACAAGGCCACGCCGCCCAGGTGTACCGCCGCCAGGCTGAGCCAGCTACCTCCCAACCCGGCCGGGACCTGCGGCCGGAAAGCGCGGCTAAAAAAGTAGGGCAGCAGCGCAAAACCAAATTGCAGCACCCAGCCATAAATCAACGCTTGCGGCGCATTCTGCTCAATGCCTGCGCCGGGGAAGCCGGGCACGCCCAGGATAATCAGCGGGGCCACCATCACCGGGGCCAGAATCCACAGGTAAGCCGTGGTCAGGTGCCAGATGCCCGGCTTGCGCCACATCGCCTCGTCCCCCAACAGCGGCCTGATCACGTTAAGCAGCAGCCAGATGGTAGCCGTCAGGTGCATGATCAGGCCGGGCACGGCGAAATAGTTAGATTTGAGCCAGGGGCCAAGCACCAGTCCCAGCGCGCCCAGGGTCATCAGCCAGAAAATCGGCCGCAGCGAGCGCGGCCAGGCCAGCGACCGGCCGGCAAAGCGGGGGTAGGTGTCGATGATTAGCCCGGCGAAGACCAGGGACATCAGCCCCCAGTTGTTGGCGTGGATGTGCACTTCGACGGGCGTCTTGATATGCAGAATGTCGCTCCAGCCCAGCCACAGCCCGGTGCCCACGATAATGCCCACCAGGAAGTAGCTCAACCCGGCCACGTAAAACCAGCGTCCGCCTGGCTCTTTGGCCGCGCTGGGGGCGGCGGCAGCCCCGGCCGGGTGCATCTGCCGCAGTTGGTTAATCAGCAGCAAGGTGGCCACAAACACCAGCGTCCCGCCGGTGATCATCAGCGCCGGGTTCATGAGTGGAATCCCGACCAGCAGGGTCAGGATGCCGGTGTTGAGGGTGAACCAGGTGGCCCACCGGAAACCCGGCCGGGGCAGGTTGGCCCGGATGGCCACCAGCAGCGGCAGCACGCCAAACAGCGCCTCGGTCATCGCCCCCAGGGTAATCATGTGGACACGCAGCCAGCGCAGCCCATTAAACCAGGGCAGCAGGTTCCAACTGGTCAGGGCCGCATCCAGCGCGCCAATCAGCGCCAGCCCCATAAAAAGCGCGGTCATCAGGAAGTAAAGATTCATGGTTAATTCTCCAGGCAGGGTTCGGGCATAAGACAAAAAGTGAGCGCAATGGCTTGCTGAGGACAGACCTGGGCGCAGTGGCCGGTGTACTGGCATTCTCCCGGCCGGGTGACCACCGCCCACCCGTCTAGCATGCCCAGCGCCCCCAACGGGCACACCTGCACACACAGGCCACAGCCATCACAACGGGACAAATCAACCAGGGGGACCGGCCAATCGGCATCCATCTGTTCCTCAGCAAACAAAATCGCCCAACAACTTGCCATAGGATAGCCGTTGGGCGCAGGGCTGTCGCCGACTTTTGTCGGATTGAGCTTGCAGGGCTGTTATTGGGCGGCGATTTCGGTCAGCCGTTCCCGGTCGAGGATGTGGATGCGGTGGCGCTGCACCTGGATCACCCCGGCTTCTTCCAGGCTGCGCAGCGCCCGTTGGATGACATCGGGCACGGTGCCCAGGCGGGCGGCCAGCTCCGATTGGGTGTACCAGCGCGGCCGGTGCAGGATGTCGTCAGTGGCATCGCTGAGCAGCAGGGAGGCCAACCGGCCGGTGACGGAGCGCAAAGAGAGGTCGGCCACCAGCGTGACCAGGTGCATCACCCGGCCGGCGAGCTGTTCGATGAGGTGCTGGGCAAAGGCGGGCTGCTCGCGCAGCAGTTGCAGCATGGCCTCGCGGGGGATGAGATAGACCCCGGCCGGTTCCAGGGCCACAGCGGTGGCCGGGTTGGGCTGGTTGGCCAGCACCCCAATCTCATTAAACGTCTCCCCCGGCCCCAAGAAGCGCAAGACCTGTTCCCGGCCGGAGGGCACGCTCTTCACCACCTTCAGCCAACCCGCCTGTAAAAACGACAGCCCGGCCGCCGGTTCACCCTCCCAAAAGACCGTCTCCCCCGCCCCATATTCGCGCCAGCGGCACTGCCCGGCCAGCCAGGCCAGCGTCGCCTCATCCAACACCTGGAAAAAGGGGATCGCCCGCAGCTGCGGCAACAGCGCCTGCTCCCCGGCCGGGTTCATAGCCATCCAGGTCCCAGGGCCGCGCCCTGCCTACACGTCCAGATTACGCACTTCGCTGGCATGGGTGGTGATAAAGCGGCGGCGCGGGGCCACTTCGCTGCCCATCAACATGTCAAAGGTACGGTCCGCCAGCAGCGCATCTTCAATCGTAACTTGCAGCAAGGTGCGCTGGCCGGGGTCCATCGTCGTCTCCCACAACTGGTCCGGGTTCATCTCCCCCAGACCCTTGTAACGCTGCAAGCCAAACTTCTGCCCTTCCAGTTGGCGCATCAGCGTGCTGTTCTCCGCCTCGGTGTAGGTATAGCGCACATCCTTACCCAGCTTGATGGCATACAGCGGCGGCTGGGCAATGTACAGGTGACCACTCTCAATCAGGTCGGGCATGTAGCGGAAGAAGAAGGTCAGCAGCAGGGTACGAATGTGGCTGCCATCGACGTCGGCGTCGGTCATGATAATCACCCGGCCGTAGCGCAGGTTTTCCATGTTAAACGTCTCCCCAATGCCCGTGCCCAGGGCCGAGATAAGCGCCTTCACCTCGTTGTTGGCCAGAATCTTGTCCAGCCGGGCGCGCTCCGTGTTCAAAATCTTGCCCCGCAGCGGCAGAATCGCCTGGAAGTGGCGGTCGCGCCCCTGCTTGGCCGAACCACCGGCCGAGTCACCCTCCACAATGTACAGCTCGCACTTCGCCGGGTCCCGCTCCGAGCAGTCGGCCAGCTTGCCCGGCAAGGTCAGGCTCTCCAGGGCGCTCTTACGCATTACCAATTCGCGCGCCTTGCGGGCCGCGTTACGCGCCCGCGAGGAGGTCAGGCAGCGCTCGACAATGCGCTTGGCCTCACGCGGATTCTCCTCCAGGAACATCGTCAGCGCGTCACCGGCCACCGCCGAGACAATGCCGCTGACTTCGGCGTTCATCAACTTCACCTTGGTCTGGCTCTCGAACTGCGGGTCAGGGTGCTTCACACTGACCACGGCGGTCACCCCTTCGCGGGTATCGTCGCTGCTAAAGTTGCTGTCCTTCTCCTTCAGGTAGCCGTTTTTGCGGGCGTAGGTATTGATGACCCGGGTGAGGGCCGTGCGCAGGCCGGTGAGATGGGTACCGCCATCGGGGGTGTGGATGGTGTTGGCAAAGGCATATTCAGAAATGGCCACGCTGTCGGTGTACTGCACCGCCAGCTCCACCTCCACGTTATCCATCTCCTTCTGGGCGTGAATGGGCGAGTGGAGCGGGCGACGGTTGCGGTTGAGGTAACGCACAAAAGAGCTGAGGCCGCCCTCAAAGTAGAAGCTCATCTCGCGGTTGGGCGCAGGGCGCTCGTCGCGCACCGTGATGTAAACGCCGCGGGTGACAAAGGCCATCTCGCGAAAACGGTTGATGAGCGTCTCAAAACGGTAATCGAGGTCACCGGTGAAAATGGTGTCGTCGAAACGGAAGGTGGAGGTGGTGCCGGTTTCCTGGTCGCCGCGCTTCACTTTGGCAATCTTTTCCACCGCGGTCACCGGGAGCCCTCGCTCATACCGCTGCCGCCAGACGCCGCCGTCCCGCTTCACGGTCACTTCCATCCATTCAGACAGGGCGTTAACCGCCGCCGCGCCCACGCCGTGCAGCCCGCCGGAGACCTTGTAGACGGCGCTGTCGAACTTGCCGCCGGAGTGCAGGGTGGTGTGCACCAACTGCAGGGCGGAGACCTTCTCGGTGGGGTGTTCGGCCACGGGGATGCCCACGCCGTTGTCCTTCACGCTAACGCTGGAGTCGGGGTGGATGACCACTTCGATGCGGTCGCAGCGGCCGGCCAGGGCCTCGTCGATGGAGTTGTCCACAATTTCGTAAACCAGGTGATGCAGCGCCTTGATATCGGTACCGCCGACGTACATCCCCGGCCGGCGGCGCACCGCCTCCAGCCCTTTCAACACCTGGATGCTGCTGGCATCATATTTGGTTTGCGGATCGGTCTTAATCGTCATTTACGTGTCCTTCTCGCGTGCTGTGAGTTCCGTGTTGCGCCGTGTTGGCTCCGTTTTCGTAGCCGCTCTATTCTACCACATCTGTTCTAAGGAACCAGATTTTGCGGCGGCGTGCAAGGGGCGGCGGTGAAGGGGTGCGGGGGTGAAAGGGTGCGGGGGTGAGGGGTATCGCCGGGGGGCTGGCGGGCGGGCGTGGCAAAAAAAGTGTCCCGGCCCAGGGACGAACCGAGGGGCCGGGACGGTTGTTATATGCCCGGCCGGGACCCGGCCGGGCATTCGCTAACTAAAGCAAGCCGTTCAGGCGCGGCGGGCGCGGCGCAGGCCCAGCAGCCCGGCCACCACCAGCAGCAGTGCCAGCAGCGGCCACCACAAGTAACTACCCGGCCGGGACACATCGCCCAACCCCGTCAGACTCACATCTGTGGGGGCCACGATATTCACCGTAGCGCACGCCTCAGCCGCGGCCGGCGCGCCGGTATCATCCATCGCCGTCCACAGCGCACAATTCTCAATCGTACCGTAGCTGTTCGGCGGGTCATAAGTCGCCGTCACCGCCACGCTGGCCTGCGGGGCCAGGCTGTAGGCAAAGTCCTGCAGGATGGTGCCCAGCACCGTATCCGTCAGCGTGTGCGTCGTCAGCGTCACGCCGCCCATGTTGGTCACCGTGTAGCAGTAAGTCACGTCGGTGTTCCAGGTGGTGGTAATGACGCTGGTCGTGCCGCAGTTGCCATCCGTGCTCACCGTCTTCAGCAGCTCAATGGCCGCCGGGCCGGTGGTGCGGAAAGTCCACTGCGCCGGCACCTGCTGCGTGCCGTTCTCGCCGCCGGGCATCCCCTGCGACACCTGCCCGCTCACCAGGACGGTGTAGTCACTGTTGCCGTCCAACGGGACATCGGGGGTGAAGGTGGTGGTCTGGGTGGCGTCGTCGTTAACAAACGTGCCGCTGACCATCCCGGCCGGGCCGGTCACCTCAAACATCGTGCCGGCCGTCATCGTCACGCTCCAGGTGGCCACGATTTGCGTGTCGGTAGGCACCAGGGTCGCGTCGGGGGCGGGGAACTCATCCACCACAATCGGGTCACGCCAGAAGCGGACCGCCTTGTCGCTGTCGTCACCATTGCCCCAGTCGGTAGCCGTATTGTCGATAACCTGCGTGCCATCCGTGCCGTACTCAATGGTCGTGCTGCGGTTAGCCAGCCCCACAATCGAACCCCACGATTCCACCCTGTCCCAACTGCCACGGGTGTACTTGTATTGCAACTGCAAGCCATCCAGCAGCGGCAGGGTGTATTCCCAGGTGGTGGCGTCGATCTGGGTCATGGGCACCCGGCCGGGGTCCCACGGCCCAAACTCCGGAATGTCGCCCACCACGTAAACCGTGCCCGGCGTATAGTCGGGCACACCCACGCGGAAGGTCACATCCACGTAACGCGGTTCGGCCGTGGCCTGAATCGTGTTCGACGGGTCAGAACGGTTGAAGCTGGTGTCGAAGGCAACCACGTAGTAATCATACGTCTCGCCGCCGGTCACGCTTTCATCCACGTAGCTGGTTACCGCCGGGCCAACGGTGGCAATGCGCTCGAAGATCAGCGCTTCCACCACCATCTGGCGGTAGATTTCGTAGCCGGCCAGGTCTGGCTCGCTGTTGGCATCCCAGCTAAAGCTAATGCTGCTGCCGCTGGTGCCATCCAGAACCAGATTTTGCGGCGCGGCCGGCGCGGTCAGGTCACCACTGGAGATGACGTGCAACCGGCCGGGGTTGCCATTGATACCCGGCCCGGAGAGGTCGGAGTAGTACCAACTGATGCCGCCGTTGCTGCTCCAGCGGGTGACGTAATCATACTCACCCACCACGTCAGGCAGCAGGTTGCCAACGTACTGGTCATTGTTGCCAACAGGTTGGTCATAGCTGCCATCCACCCACTGCCAGGTGGGGTCGGTGGGCGGCGTGCCGGTGGGACCATAGCCAATCTGCTGGCTAATGCCGCTGGCCGGGCCGCTGCCGCCGGTGAAGCCGGCGATGTAGAGCTGGCCGTAGATGTTGGCCGTGGGGGTGATGGTGCTGATGGTGTGGGTGATTTCCGGCGGCCACTGCAAGTTGTACCAGGCCGTGCTCAGATCATGCTGCGGCACGCCCCACGCCTCGTTGGACATCGCGCTGGCCAGCAGGTTGCTGTCGCTGCGGCTGACAGCCACGTAGTAGTAGGAAACCGCATTTTGCAGCCCGCTGTCGGTGTAGGTGGTGCCGGTGGTATTGGCCACGAACTGGTAGCCACCACCGCTAACCAGGCTGCGATATAGGTCATAGCTGTCGGCCCCGGCCGGGGCGCTCCAGGCCAGGTCCAGCTCGCCATTGCGCTCATCCGTCACCGCCAGGTCAGTCACCGGGGCGGGCGGGGCGGCCATGGGCGCCGCCAACACCAGCACCGCGCCGCTCATGGCCGGCACGTTTACCGTCAGTTGGCCGCTGCCGTCCACCGTGTAGGGGGCATTGCTGGCCAGTACGTCGCTAAACTGCGCGCCAACCGGCAGGTAGCCGCTCACGTCCACCGTCACCGTCTGGGCCTCGGCATTGGCCCGGTTCACCAGGACCACCGCCGCGTCAGAATAATCGTCCATCAGGCGGCCATAAGCGTAGACGTTGTTGTCGTCGTCCGTCAGCAGAGTGTCGAAGCTGCCGGTGCGCAGGGCCGGGTGGCTGTTGCGCGCCCCGGTCAGCAAGCGGTAGTAGTCACGCAGCGCGTCTTGCTGCGTGGCCGATTGCAGGTGGGTGTAGAAGGGCGTGCCCGTCTCATCCAGCCAGGGATAAGGCACGCGGTTGTACGGGTCATCCTGCCAGGTAGAGCCGTCATAAGTAACCGGGCCAACCAGACCAACTTCGTCACCGTAGTAGATGGTGGGCGCGCCGGGCAGGGTCATCTGCAAGAGGACCACGCCCATGAAGCGGGTGCGCGCGTCGCTCCAGTCGTAGTTGGGATCATCATAGATGGTGTCGTCGTTCTGGCCGGTGTTGTGGTCCAGCATGAACAGCGGCCGGTTGGTGTCGTGGCTGCCCAACAGGTTCATCATGGCGTAGAACGCTTCCGGCGGGTAGCGCTCCTCCAGGTTGTGCAGCCGGGCATCCAGCTCGCTGGGGGTCAGCGGGGCCAGAATACCGGCCGAGCTGCCGCCGTTGTGGTCGTTGTCGATGAACGGGGTGTCACGCCAGAAGCTGAGGATGGCCGAGCTGAACTGGTAGTTCATGGTGGCGTCCCACTCGTCACCCAGGGTCCAGGCGGTGGCCACGTTCCACTCTTCGCCAACGATGTAGGCGTTGGGGTTGGCGGTGCGCACAGCGGCGCGGAAGCCTTCCCAGTAGTCGTTGTTGGGGTCGTTGGTTACGCCGGGGTCAACGTCGCCGGCCACGTCTAGCCGCCAGCCGTCGGCCCACTGCATCCAGAAGGGGCCAATGGACCCGGCGCCGCCAGCCCAGATCAGGTCGCGCACGTCCTGGTTGCTGCTGTCCAGCTTGGGTAAGCTGTCGAAGCCGAACCAGGAGGTGTAGTTGGTGTCGCCAGCACAAACGCCGGTACCGGGCACCCCGGCCGGGGTGAAGTAGTACCAGTCGCGGTAAATGCTGCTCTCGCTTTCACACGCGCCATCGGGCGGGGCATAGCGCTGGTAGCGGTCGAAGTAATGGCTGTCCGACGAGGTGTGGTTGAAGACGCCATCCAGCACCAGGCTGATGCCCCGGGCATTGGCCTCGCTGGAGAGCGTGGCAAAAAGGGCCTGGCTGGCCACCGGGTCATTCAGCACGCCAAAGTTGTCGTCGATGATGCTGTAGTCGGTGGTGTCATACTTGTGGTTGGAGGGCGACTCGAAGATGGGGTTGAAGTAGATGGCGGTCACGCCCAGGCTTTGCAGGTAATCGAGCTGGTCGATGATACCTTGCAGGTCGCCACCGTAGAAGTTCTGGCTGTAGACGCCGGGACAGTCGGAGCCGGCATCACGCGGGTCGCAGATGGGGCTGTTCCAGTTGCCGCCGGGGTCGTTGGAGCGCACGATGGTGGGCGTTTCGTTGTAGAAGAAGCTCCCGGCCGGGGTGTTATTGGCCGGGTTCCCATCGCGGAAACGGTCCGGGAAGATCTGGTACATCACCGCATTCTTCACCCAGTCCGGGGTTTGGAAGGCGGGGTCGTAGACCGTTAGCTGCCAACTGCGGTCCTGGCTGGTGGCGTAGGTCTGACCCCAGCCACCATTGCGGGTGACATCATCTTCATAGTAAGCCGTGGCCGTGCCATCGATAGCAATGAAACGGTACCAAAAGATAGTGGTGTCAGCGCTGCCCGGTATGGTCACTTCCCACCATTCGTAGGTGCCGTCATCGGCCACCAGGGCCATGTCGACCAGCTTGTTGACGTTGGTGCGGTCGTTGTAGTAGCGCAGTTTGGCTGCGGTCAGGTCATTGCTGGCCGCGCGGAAGCGCAGGGTGACGTCGGTGCCGGTGGTGACCGCGCCGCCGGGAGTGCGGAAAAGCGTGTCCCGGCTGTTGTGGCCCAGGTCATCCCACCAGATGTTGTTGTCATGGCCAGCCCCGCCGCTTGGCTCTGGAGCCACGATGGCCATGCGCCCCTGGTTGCCATCCAGCCAGAAGGTTACCACGTCATTATCGGCCGCGACCTGGAATTGGATGGTGGGCGCGTCGACGCTGCGGCCATCACTGCCGAACTGCTGCCCCCAATCGCTGGTCTGGGAGAGCTTGGCTTCGTAGTTGCCGGCGGCGGCGAAGGTGTAGTCCAGCAGGAACTGGTTGCCGCCCACCGGGGTCAGGGCGGTGGCGGGATCACCGTTGTTATAACCCTGCCAGGGACCGACGGCGGTCCAGGCGGTGGGCATGTTGTCCCAGGCGTTAACGATGTTGCTGGCTGGCAGCAGAGGCAGGCCGGCATCGCCGCTGTGATCATTGGTGTCGAAGGTGAATTTGACCACCTGGTTGGCGGCGCCGGTGATGACCCAGGCGTTTTGCGAGGGGTAGGCGTTGCCCCAGTTGCCGCACTCGACAACTTTGAACTCTTCCCGGCCGGCGTTGGTTATGGTGAAATCCAGGCTGTAGACGCCATCGCCACCGATGAGGTCGCCGTTGGTGCCATCATCGAACATCGGGTCGCTGGCGTTGTTCCAGCCCTGGAAGCCACCGGCCACGCACCAGTTGGCGCTGCCGCTGCCATTGGGCACAACCGTGACCCGGCCGGTGTTGGTATCTAGCAGGAAAATGGTCAGCTCATTGGCTACGCTGGTGGTGAAGTCGATGGGCGTGCCATCGACCGCGCGGCCATCGGCCACAAACTGCTCGCCCCAGGAGCCAGTCTGGACTATCTTGGCCTGGTGGGCACCGGCCGTGCCAACGGCGTAGGCCAGGCGGTAGATACCGTGGCCCATGTCGGTCATCAGGGTGGCCGGGTTGCCATTGTCCCAGCCCTGCCAATCGCCTACGGCGGTGAAGCTGGCCACCAGGTCGTCGTTGGCATTGACGATGAAGCTGGCGGGCGCGGCGGGCGCGCCGGCATCCCCGCTGTGGTCGTTGGTGTCCAGGGTGAAGCGCACGACCTGGTTGGCGGCGCTGGTGAAAATCCAACTGTTCTGGGCCGGGTGGGTGTTGCCCCAGTTACCGCACTCCACCACTTTCCATTCGTGGCGGTCGGCGGTGGCTACGGTGTATTCCAGGGAGTAGACACCGTCGCCGGCAATCAGGTCCCCACCAGTGCCGTCGTCGTTCATGGGGTCGCTGGCGTTGTTCCAGCCCTGGAAGGCGCCGGCCACGCACCACAGGGTGTTGCCTTCAGCCCCGGCCGGGGCGGCAGCAGCGACGGACAAAGGAGCGGGGGGTGGGGCTGGGGCGGCAGTGGCCCCGGCCGGGGTGGCAGCAGGGCTTAACAGCACCAGCAGCATGAGCAGAAAGAAGAGCAAGGTTGCAATCGACTTTGGCTTCGCACGCATAGTATACCTCCTCAACGTGAAACCATGGCTTGGTAAACTCCCCCAAAAATAAAGAAAGCGGCCAGGCATAGGGCCTGACCGCCAGCAAAGACAGCGCAGCGCAGAAGCTTGGTCACCATTCTGCGTCAGGTAGGCAAACACCTTTTGTAGGGCAAGGCCCAGGAGTGCATTCGGCCCCATTTGTCTACTCTATACAAACTTGAAAAGCGGTGTTTTGGGACAACTGGTTGACTTATCAACTATAGGATAGTGTATCCTGTCCCGGCCGGGGTGTCAATATCTTCCGCCCGATTCATAGGCCAACTGGCACACGCAGCCGCAGGCGCTGTCCCACTCCATTAAAGTTTGTTAACCCCGGCTAGAAAATGCTACCTGGTTGTCACCGAAAGTTCACTTTCCCATGCAATTGGTGGTATACTGGCTTCGTCTTTCAACCTTCCCCAAGAGCAGGGTGTATCACCTACGACACTCAGAAACAACCAGCGTAACCGCAATAATAAACGAACTCTGCGGCTCCCCCGTGGCCGTAACCAACAAGCAAGGAGCAAAGATACGCAATGTCCAATGTCCAGGAAATCGCCAATCGCATCGTCGAGAACGTAGAGCGGGTCATCATTGGCAAGCGGGCCGAGGTACAACTGACCGTCCTGGGGCTACTCTGCCAGGGCCATATCCTTATCGAAGACGTTCCCGGCGTCGGCAAGACCGTGATGGCCAAGTCACTGGCCAAATCCGTGGGCTGCTCGTTCCAACGCATCCAGTTCACGCCCGACATGCTGCCCAGCGACGTTACCGGCGTCTCCGTCTTCAATCAGAAAACACGCGAATTCGAGTTCCGGCCGGGGCCTATTCACGCCCAGATAGTCCTGGTAGACGAGATCAACCGGGCCACCCCCAAGACCCAGTCCGCCCTCCTGGAAGCGATGGAGGAGCGGCAGGTCACCGTGGACGGCAACACCTACCGGCTGGACTCCCCGTTCATGGTGCTGGCCACGCAAAACCCCATCGAATACGAAGGGACCTTCCCCCTGCCCGAAGCCCAACTCGACCGCTTCATGCTGCGCATTAAGCTGGGCTACCCGTCCAAGAAGGACGAGACCGAAATCCTGGACCGGCAGCAGTTCAGCCATCCGGTGGACAGCCTGACGCAAGTAGTTTCCGTAGAGGAGCTGCGCGCCGTGCAAGCCGCCATCAAAGAGATTTACATGGACCAGTTGGTGAAGGAGTACATTGTCGAGATCGTCCGCCAGACGCGTGTCCATCCCGAGGTGTACCTGGGGTCAAGCTCCCGCGGGGCGCTGGCCATCTACCGGCTGTGCCAGGCGCGGGCGGCCATGTTTGGCCGTGATTACGTCCTGCCAGATGACGTGAAGGCCCTGGCCGAAACGGCGCTGGCCCATCGCATCATTGTCGGCCCGGCCGCGCGTATCAAAGACATCGACCCGGCCACCATCGTGCACGACGTCCTGGACAAAATCCCCGTCCCCGGTGCTCAGGTAAGGGCATAGCCACCATGCGCTCGCGACGAATCGTCGTCTTCATTCTGGCAGCGTTATCATTACTGGGTGGCCTGCTCACCGGCCGGGACCTGCTCTTCCACCTGACCTATCTCTTCGCCTTCCTGCTCATCTTCTCCTTCGCCTGGGCATGGACCAACATCAACTGGGTCCACATCTCCCGCGTTACCCGTGTGCGCCGCACCCAGGTTGGCCGGCCGCTAGAAGAGCGTTTCACCGTCACCAATACCAGCATCATCCCCAAGTTGTGGCTGGGCGTGCACGACTTTTCCACCGTGCCCACCCATTACGCCAGCCAGATTGTGCACAACCTGGGGCCACGAGGCCGTGACAGTTGGCGGGTGACGACCATCTGCCGTGAACGCGGCCGGTATCAGTTGGGGCCAGTCACCATCAGCAGCAGCGATCCGTTCGGCTTTTTCCCTATGGAGCGCGCCCTGACACCCACCAGCCACGTGGTTGTCTATCCCCTGACCGTGGACATTCACCAGTTCGCCCTGCCGGTGGGCATCTTGCCCGGTGGGGATGCGCTGCGCCGGCGGACTCATTACGTCACGACCAATGCGGCCGGCGTGCGCGACTACGCGCCAGGCGACAGCTTTGGCCGTATCCATTGGCCCAGCACGGCACGGCGGGACCGGATGATTGTGAAGGAATTTGAGTTGGACCCGCTGGCCGACATCTGGATTGTGCCCGACATGTCCGTTTTTGGGCATTATGACGCCAGCCCTGGCGGCAAGACCCAATACCAGCCCGACCTACCGGCCTGGATGGCCGTAGCCAGGGAAGATTTCTCACTCAAGAAGTCAACCGAGGAGTACACCGTGACCATTGCGGCCTCGCTGGCCCAATATTTCTTGCGCCGCGACCGGGCTGTGGGGATGCTGGCTTACGGCCAATCGCATGAAGTGGTGCAGCCAGACCGGGGCGAACGGCAGCTAAACCGCATTTTGGAGACGCTGGCCGTGCTGCGCGCCGATGGCCAGGTGCCCATCCAGGATGTGCTGCACGCCGAATCGCACCTGCTGCCGCGCGGCACCACCGTCATCGTGGTCACGCCCACTCAGAGCGAGGCGTGGGCGACGGTAGCCCGGCAGATGATGCGCCGCGGGCTGCGAGTGGTCACGGTGTTGGTCGATCCCGCCTCCTTCGGCAGCAGCCGCAGTAATGCCGGGCTGTACGGCCTGCTGCAAGCCAGCGGCATCGTCAGCTACTTTGTGAAGTGTGATGATAACCTGACGGCCACCCTCAGCACCGGCTTCTCCCGTTCTTCCTATTACGCTGTGGCCTGAACGCCTTTATGTGGTTGGTCTACCCGCGATGTTCTAACCCGGCCGGGTTCATGACCGACGCCGCCACCACCAGACAACCGCCACAACCAGCAGGGCCAGGCCGCCGCCGGCAATGGGCAGGAGCCAGCGGTTCCCGCCTGGCCCTGCATCCGCTTCTGGCCTGGGCAGGGGGGTAGGCGATGGCGGCGGCGTAGGTGTGGGCACATCCGGCCGGGGAAGCTGCAAAACCACCAGCGGCATATCATGATCAGAGGAGCGATAGGGAGTACTCAGATCACTGGCCCACCCGGCCGGGTAGTCCGCATTCACGTGCAAGATATCCGCCGTCACCAGGTCGGCCAGCCCGGCCGGGGAGAGCAGAATCCCATCGATCAGCTGCGACGCGCCGCCAAAGACAAAGCTGTAACGCTCCCCGGCCGGGACCTGGGTCAGGGCGTTGCGCAGTTGCCCCTGCCCCGTGGTCATCGCCAGCAGCGGTGGGGATTGGTCAAAATCGTTGAAATCACCCACCACCAGGATGCGCGCCGCCTCGTCCGCGGCCAGCAGCGCCGCGACAAGGCTGTTGATGTGCGCCGCCTGGGCCAACCGGCGCGGCCCAGTCTCGGCCTCCCCTTCCCGCTTGGACTTGAAGTGGTTCACCAGGATGGTGTAAGGCTGGCCATCCACGGCCAGCGCCACTTGCAGCGGCGGGCGGGAAAAGAGGGGTTGTTCCCCGGCCGGGCAGCTTTGCTCCGGGTCTTGAATGCCAGTGTCGATACTGGTGCATCCCTGGCGCAGCACCGCCTCCGTAACCACCACCCGGCCGGGGTCGCTCAGCAGGGCCACATCAATCCCCCGTCCATCGACGCTCTCCAGGTGGGTTACCGCGTACACAAAACCGCAGGTCGGAGCCAGGCGCTCGGCCAGCGCGGCCAGCAATGCGGCGTTTTCAACCTCTTGCACGGCCAGCAGCGTGGGGCAGCGCCCAATTTCGCCAATGGTCACCGCCAGTTTGGCCTCTTTCAGGGCCAGTTCGGCGGCGGTCGGCTTTGGCTCTTCCTCACTGCCGGTGTCGTCCACCGTATCAAAATGATTCTCCAGGTTGAAGCTGGCCACCGTGAACTGGTCCGGCGCGGCGACCGGCGGCGTGGGCAGCGGTGGCAGAGCGGCGGGTGTGATGGCTAGCCCGGCCGGGTCCTGCTGCACCAGCTTGAACTCATCGAAGTTGTAGGTCAGCGGCCCTACCAGCCCGGCCACGGCGTCACCCACCTTCAACTGCGGAAAGCCGGCGCAGTCGACGTCGGTGTTGTGCAGCACGGGCAAAATGCCGCCCAGAGGATCTTCCAGGCGCTGGCGCAGCACCCGCGCCGGTTCGTCCCCGGCCGGGAGCACGGCAAAGCCGCAGCCGGCATAGGTCGGGCCTACCACCCACGCCTCGTCCAGGGCCACGCGCATACTCTCCAACGCCTCGTAACCGGCCGGGGGCGGCCAAAGGGCCACCGGTTCGGGCAGCGGGCCAGCTTCGGCCAGGGTTTGCAGCACCAGGCCCTGGTCATCGATTTCCGTCAGGCCAAAGAATTCAGTCACCTGCCCGGTGATGAGCAGTTCATCACCCAGAGCAGCCTGGGGCCGGTCTACTCCCAGGAAGATAGCCACGCCATCGGAAGTGGCCGGGTCGTCGTCTGCGACCCCGGCCGGGTCTTGCACAAAGAGCGTGTAGAAGGTTACGCCGCGCGTATTTTGGTCGGCGTATAGGCCGGTGACCACGCCACGAAAGCTAACAATCTGATTGACATAAGGCGAGACATCGTCCCGGCCCTGGATAGCGCCGATGGGCAGCAGCGCCAGGCCAGCGGTGGGGTCGGGCGGGGCGGCGCATTCACCTTCCAGGGTCAGGCTACCTGGGGTGGGCACGGCTTGCGGCTGCCAGTCGGCGGCGCTGTCACTGTCGCACCCGGCCGGGACGCGCTCAATGCTTTGCCCGGTGAAAACGCCAGCCACGGCCGGGGCAAAGAAGGTGGTCTTGTCCCCATAATTGACGGCATCGACGATCAGGTTGCGCTCATTGAGCAGCAGCAGTTCGTCGCCGTCGTTGGCCAGCCCGAAGTCGCCCGTGCCCCAGACCAGGTAGCGGCGCATGTCGGGCACAGCCGGGTCGCTGTCCTGGATCTCGTAATCGGGGTTGCGGCCAAACAATTGGCGGAAGCCGCTGGCTGTTTGGGCCACGATGGCCGCCTGCCCCGCTTCCAGCCGCGCCCCGGCCGGGAAGCGGACCATTCCCTCCCGGCTGCCGGAGCTGGCGGCATCCCCCACCTTGTAATCGGCCAGTTCCAGCGGCGTCTGGCCCAGGTTGGCCAGTTCCAGCCATTCGTTCTGGCCATCATCTCCGGGCGCATCGTAATAGATTTCGGTAAGTAGCATGGCGGCTGTCCCTGTCCCTGACTGTGCCGCTCCGATAGCAAGTTCACCCGGCCGGGGCCACCCCACCAGCGTCACCAGCAGCAAACCCAATACCCCCAAACGTTTCATGTGCTCACTCCTTGCCCAGGGCCGCCGCAATTGCGGCTATCAATTCCTCAAGATCATACGGCTTCTGCAAGAACGAGGTGTGGCGGTAATCCACCCAGTCGTGCGCCTGCCCTTCGCTGTAGCCGGAGGACAAAATCACCGGCAGTTGCGGATTAATCTGGCGCAGCTGCTGCAATGTTTCCAGGCCATTCAGTCCGGGCATCTGCATATCCAGCAGCACCATGGCGATCTCATCGCGGTGGGCCAGGTAGGTCTCAAGACCCTGCTGGCCATCGCCGGCCACCAGCACGCGCATCCCGGCCAGGGATAGAATGTCGGTGACGGCGTCCAGGATGCTGGCTTCGTCGTCCACTACCAGGATACCGCCAGCCAGGGAGCTTGTGTCCGCCGGCGCAGTGATCGGGAGCGGGGTGAAGGCTTCCCCGGCCGGGAGCAGCACATGAAAAGTGGTTCCCTTGCCCACCTCGCTGCGAATTTGCAGCGCCCCTTTGTAGCTGCGAATGATGCCAATGGTGGCCGACAGGCCCAACCCCCGCCCGCTGCCCTTGGTGGAATAGAAGGGGTCGAAGATGCGTGTCAGGTGACGGTGATCAATGCCCACCCCCGTATCAGTCACGCTCAGGGTCACGTAAAGGCCGGGGGCCGGTCCCCGGCCGGTGACATACTCCTTTGCCCGGTCCTCGTCTCCGATCTCCACCACGCCCGTTATCACCCGCACCTCACCCGGCTCCACCACAATAGCCTCGGCCGCATTCATCACCAGGTTCATCACCAACTGCTGCACCTGCCCGGCATCCGCCACGATGGCCGGCAGTTTCGGAGCCAGCACCAGGTTCAGGCGCACCGATTTGGGCACCACGGTGTCCAGCAGGGCGATATTGTCGCGGATCAGCTCATTCAGGTCCAGGGCCTGCACACTGAGCTGCGCCTTGCCGGCATAGGCCAGCAGTTGGTGGGTAAGGTCGGCGGCGCGCTCGGCCGAGGTGGTTGCTTTGCGAATGTGAATCGCGGCCGGATGGTCCGCGGCCAGCTTGGCCTGGGCCAGCGAGGCTTGTCCTAGCATCCCGGTCAGCAGGTTGTTAAAGTCGTGGGCAATGCCCCCCACCAGAATGCCCAGGCTCTCCAGTCTCTGAGTTTGCTGCAGCGCCTCCTCGGCCAGCCGTCGCTGGGTGACATCCCGCACAATCAACAGCAGGCCTGCCTGGTAGTTGGGAATGACACGCACCTCCACATAGCGCGGGGAATCACCCCCGCCGGCTACCAGTTCCAATACCAGCGGTTCGCGGCTGTCATTCACCTGCTCAGCAATGCGCGCCAGCTCCTGCCGGTATCGCGCCGGGTCACCGCCACCAAGCAACTCCACCAAGACACTCTCGGGCAACGGCTTGCTCTCATCCAACGCCAGGAAGGTCAGGGCATCAATAGAACCACGCACATCTAACAAATCGCCGCTGCTGGAGACCCAAAACAGCAGGTCGGGCATGGCGTCTAGCAGGGCACGGTTGGTGGCCTCGCTCTTGCGCAGCGCCTGCTCTGCCTGCTGGCGCTGGATAGCCGCCCCCAGGATGTTGGCCGCTGCGCGCAGGGAATCCACCTCGGCCAGAGACCACTCCCGCTCCGACCGGGCGTCGGTGAAACCCATGAAGCCCCACCAGGCAGTACCCACAAACAGGGGCACCACGACCATAGAAAGAATGCCGAGGATGTTCAGAAAAGCATGTTCGCGCTCTGGGAAGGTGGCAACCGGCCCGGCAATGGCCCGGTTGGTGGAGAGGCGTTCGACCCAGCGCTCAAAGCCCACGGATTCAAAGGAGATTTCGCGATCCAGATCGACAGGCGGCGGGTACGCGTCCTCGGCCAGCCAAAGGTGGGTCCGGGCAGTATACCAGATGCCATCGTCACCAAGCCGGTTACGGAAGAGGTAGATGCGGCTTACGCCGGTGGCCTCGCCAAGCTGCCCACAAACTTCGTCCAGAATGGCTTCCCACGAGTCAGTTCGCAATAATCGCTCGGCGGCATAGCTCACGGCGCTGAGAACGGCCTCGCGCCGGCGCATGTCCGTTTCCATTCTCTTGCGCCGGGTGATGTCGCGGTTTACGGCCACGGCGCCAATCTGCTGACCAGCCTGATCGCGCAGCAGGGATACAGAGCTGAGGACATCGATCGGCTGTCCACGCCGGTTATGCTGGATGACGTCACCCTGCCAAATGCCGTTGGCCAGCAAACGCTGCCAGGCATCCTGGATTGAGCTGTTGGGAACAATGGTGCCGAGGAGTTCCTGCAGCGGCCGCCCCCTGGCCTCGTCGGATGCCCAGCCATACAGCCGTTCGGCGGCGGCGTTCCAGATCTGCACGCGAAGCTCCATGGACACGGAGATTACGGCGTCGGAGACGTGATTGAGCAGCCGGCCGTGGTAGCTGAGGGCTTCGTACATGGTCCGTTCGTAGGTCAGGTTGTGCAGGGTGATCAGGGTGGTTGGTGGCTCCCCGGCCGGGGGCGTGACCAACGCCGCCCGCAGCGCAACCACCACTTCCTGGCCGCCCCGGGTTACCAGGAGCACGTCGGGAGTGCGGCGCTGACCCCGGCCGGGTTCCGGCAGTGCAGGCAAAGCGGTCAGCACATCCAACAGCGGTTCTCGCGACGGGCCTACCAGCAGGGGCAGCACCTCCGCCCACGGGCGGCCATATGCTTCGGCCAGCGACCAGCCGGTCAGGGTTTCGGCCGCCGGGTTCATCGTGTGCACCATGCCGCCATCGCCAACCACAATAACCGCATCATCCAGCATCTCTGTCAATGCCGTGAGCAAGTGGGGAGATTGTTCTTTCAGCGAATCATCCGGCTCAAGCGTTTTCACAGGATCACTCATGCGCGCATTCTATCAGGTAGGACGAGTCGTTTAGCCACAAGGCAGCGGGGGCCAGGGGCAACCCGGCCGGGAAGGATCAATCCTGGCATTCGCGACTCCAAACTTATCGTCAGCAGCGGCTCAAGTATACCTCAGGCAAATGAATTTGGGGGTAACAAACCGGCCAGCCGGTGGGCCAGGTTGGCCCACCACGCCACATCCGCAGTGGCCAGCAGCAGGTTGGTGTGGCCCGGCAAATCGCTGGCTCCCAGCCCCGGCCGGAGCACCCCTGTCAGCGGATCCGCTTGCAGCAGTTGGCTAACCGCCGCCTCCAGGCGCTGCTGGCTGCGTAGGGCGATAATGTGGGTCAGGCTAACCTGTGGCTGGTCCAGCAAATAATCCACGTGCCAGTGCAGCCGCTTCTGGCGCGGCGGGCGCAGGGCTGCCTCGGCCGCGCCGGCGGCGGCAAAAGCGCGCTCAATGTCGGTCCGGATAGGGTGCGGTGGCTGCGCGCCGCTGCGGGTGGCATGGCGCAGCAGGCGGCGCGCCAGGGCTGCCCCGCCAGCCTGCCCCAGGGCTGAACCGGTGTAGAGGATGGCCCCGGCCGGGATCGGAATCAGTTCTCCCCCGGCAAAGCGCCCAAAAGAGATAGCCAGTGGTTGGGCCACCGCCAGCCGGAGCACGTATGCGCCACCCGGCCCCGCCTCACCCAGCAAAAGCACCGTGTCCATCGTCACTGCTCAAATCCATGGCAAACAGCCACCCGGCCAGCCAGGCCCCGCCCAGCTTCAGGCATGGCGCAAAAAGCTGGCCGTGTGAACCCACCCAAAAGATGGTACAGTTAGCCTGTTCTGTCATTGACCCCAACATTACGACCGGACTGCCTGATCGTCAATAGCCAAACGGGCACAGGGAACAGAACGCTCTTCACCGTTAACATAACAGTACCGTACAGGAGGTGTCATGCAGTTTGCAGATGTTAGCAAAATTGTCCGCTGGGAGACAAACAACCTGCCCGTAGACACCGGGAGCAGCCGGGAACTGTCCCTGCAATCCCAATCACTGCTTGTATGCCCACCAGCCGCGCCCGGCCGGGAGCTGGGCGGCTGGGTCTGGACCCGGCCGGTGGCGGTTCTGGTCACGCAAGACGGGCAGACAGAGCGCATCCCCATCCACAACGTCACCCGGATCGCCATCTTGGCCCTGGCCGGGCTGGGTGCCGGCGCAACAATGCTCGCCTGGCTGGTTAGCCGTATCGCGGCCACGCTGTTCAGGCGGTGAACAGGGGAAGCAGAAGTGTAACCTGGCTGCGCGCGCGGCCCCGGCCGGGGGCCGCGCCTGAGATAGACAGAAAAAGGTGTAACCATGAGTGAAATGATTGATGTGATCCAGAAAGCGGTGCCCGACCAGGCCACCGCCAACGAGTTGATGACCCGTCTGTTTGACGTCACCCACCCCAGCAGCGTGTTCAGCGAACCGGTCTCCCAGGGAGAGTATCGGGTGATCCTGGCCACCGAAGTGTCGGTGGGGCTGGGCTATGGCTATGGCGGCGGCGCGGGGGCCGGCAACGAAGCCGCCGAGGAAGGCGAAACGGAGAAGGCCGCTGCGCCCGGGCCAGTCAATGCCGGCGCGGGCGGCGGTGGTGGTGGCGGCGGTGGGGCGATGGCCCGGCCGGTGGCGGTGATTTCCATTGGGCCAGACGGCGTGCGCGTGGAGCCAATTGTGGACGCCACCAAGATTGCCCTGGCTTTTTTCACCACCCTGGGCGCAATGTTCATGATGCGTCGCCAGATGCGCCTGGCCGGCCGCAAGCGCTAGCCGGAAGCAGATGCACAATGAAACAACTGCCCCGGCCGGGATTCGGCTGCGCCCGGCCGGGGCCAGCGACCAGCCAGCCATCAAGCAGCTCATTCGGGATGCACAACTGAATCCAATGGGGCTGGCCTGGCGGCGTTTTACCCTGGCCGTGGACCCGGCCGGGGCGATGATTGGCTGCGTGCAGTACAAGCCCCACCGGGATGGGAGCTGCGAACTGGCCTCGCTGGTGGTCGTGCGGGCCTGGCAGCGGCGAGGAGTGGCCGCAGCCCTGGTGCATCACATCCAGCAGCAGCCCGGCCCGCCGCTGTGGTTGATGTGTGGCCGCCCCCTGGCCCCATTCTACCGGCAGTTCGGCTTCCTGCTGGTGGATGACCCGGCCGGGATGCCCCCCTACTTCCGCCGCATCCAGCGCCTGGTGGGTCTGTTCAGCCGCCGGGCCGAGCATGGCAGCCCGCTGGCCATCATGCACTGGCCTGGCCCGACATCATTGCCGGCCACCTGATTCCGGCGCTGCCTGGGGCAGCGTGCCGGCCGCCCCCCCAAACATGGCCAGCGCGTCGCCCGCCAGGATAGCGGCCACGATCGCCCCGCTGCTACGTCCCTGCGCCCACAGTTCAGCGGCCGCTACTTCCTCTGGCGGCAAATAGGCAACCAGCTCCTCCAGCAGGCGCGCCGCCTTCTGCCGTGTACGCTTGTTCACGACCGCCGGCACATACAGCGGATCGCGGCAGACACAATACAGCATGGCCATGGCCGCCGCCTTGTGGCTCTGGCGCACCAGCAGCGACGCCCAATCGACCAGGATTTCCAGCTCATCCCCTTTGGCCCATACCGTTTGCAGCGTTTGCAGCGCCGCCCGGTAATGCTCGGCCGCCGCGGCGGCATCGCCCAGGGCAAAGGCCACGCGCCCCAGGCAGCCCTGCACCTGGCCAATATTCCAGGGCAGGCCCACCTGGTAATGGATTCCCAGGCTTTCGATGTAGTAGGCCTGCGCGGCCGGGTAGTCACCCAGTTGGAAGGCGATATGGCCCAGATTGGTCAGCGCCCAGGCCACGCCATTCTCGTTGCCGGCTTCCCGGAACAAGGGCATGTCGTCGTGGAAGTGCTGACGAGCGCGGTCGTATTCTTGCAGGGCCAGGGCAAAGTTGCCCAGCGCATCCAAGGCCTCGGCCCGCGGCTGCCCGGCCGGGATGCTTTCCAGCAGTCCCAACCCCGCCTTATACTTCTGGCGCGCCGCCTCATAATCGCCCTGGTCAATCAGGAATTCGCCCAGGCTGAACAACATTTTCACCGCCATACTGTAATCAGCCGGGTCGGTAGAGGCTTGCACCAGTTTCTCAAAGCAGCGCTGGGCCGCCTGCGCATCCCCCAAGGCCCAGGCGACCTGGGCCTGCCCCACCAGCATACCATCCGCAATTTCCAGCAAGCCATACTCCTCCACAAGCTGCTGCATACGGGCCAGGTACTGCTGTGCCTGGACGAAATCCCCCTGGCGCATGGCCGCCAGTCCGTATTGGAAGTAGCCCATGGCCACCCCGGCCGGGTTGCCGATATGCTCAGAAATGGTAAGGATTTCCTGGGCCAGCTCGAAGGCGCTCTCCGGCGCATTATTCACCGCGCTGAGGTTCAGCAGGATGCGCGCGGCCAGAATCTGGTCGCCAATTTCGCGGCAGATAGCCAACGCCGCCTCATACAGTGCCCGCTGCTCCCAAAAGTTGGGCGTCAGGATGGCCTGGGCATTGGTCGCCCGCGCCTCGCCCCAGCGGTCGCCAATCTGGCGGCAGATATCCAGCGCTTGCTGCAGCATCGCCCGGCCGGCAGCCTGCGTTTGCAGTTGGGAGACGACAAAGCTGAGGTAGGTCAGGCCCAGGGCAATGTCCCGCTGAAGCGCGAGCCAGTCCGCCCCGGCCGGGTCCAGCCCAGCCGCCACCCCCCGCAGCAGCGCCACCCCTTGCTCCAGCAGCACAGCGCCATGCGGCCGCTGCTGGTACCGGAAGAAGAAAACCCCCAGGCGAACCAGCATCTTGCCCATAACCAGCGGATCAGCCTCTTCACTCGCCTGCAGCACCACCACCGCGCGATCAAAACTCTCCAACCCCTCCGCCACCAGGCCACGCGTCTCATAAAAGATATACAGACTGTCTGCCCCATCCAGCAGGCATTGGCGCGCCGCCGGCCGCCGGTGCACGTGCGCCACCGCCCAGCGCCACGCCTGGCGAATGTTGTCCAGGTCCTGGCTAATCGCTTCCAACGCTTCCCGCTGCTGGCCACTGCGCAGACGGGGCTCCATCCGCCACAGCAGTTGGGCGTAGTAAACCGCATGCCGCTCGGCCATGCGCGCCTGTTCCGCCTCGTCGGCGTGCAGCTTTTCCTGGGCATACTGCTTCAGCAGCTCATGAATGGTGTAACGCCCCTCATCCGGCGGGGCATCGGTGTAATGGGTATCCCCTTCGTAAAGCAGCGACTTGTCAACCAGGTTCGTCAGCGCCAGCAGCGGTGCTCCGGCCACAGCCGCCGCGGCCGGCCGGTCGAAGCCACCCTGGAAGATGGCCAGCCGGCGGAATACCTGCTGTTCCCGCTCGTCCAGAAGCTGCCAGGAGTAGTCAAATACTGCCCGAATGCTGCGATGGCGCTCGGCGATGTTGCGCATATTGGTGGCCAGGAAATCAAAGCTCTGCTCAATCTCGTGCACAATCTCTGGCACGGTCAGGACGCGCAGCCAGGTGGCGGCCAGTTCAATACCCAGGGGCATGCCATCCACGAGCTGGCAAATGCGAATGATGTCGGGCAGGGCCGCCTGCCAGGCCAGGTCGCTCTGGACGCGGCGGGCGCGGGCCAGAAACAGCTTCACGGCGCTGTACGGCTCCAGGTCTGTCTCCCGGAGATCGTCGGGGTAGCGCATGCCGCGCACCGGCCGGGTCCACTCCTCCCACAAATTCAGCGCCTCGCGCGACGTAACCAGAATGGTGAGCAGTGGAGCCTGGGCCAGCAGTTCCGACACAAAGCTGGCACCCTCCACCAGGTGCTCAAAATTGTCCAGCACCAGCAGCATCCGCTTCTCGCGCAGATAGTTCACAAGCAGCGTCTCCGGATCGTGCTGGTCGTAAAAGGCCAGCCCCAGGCCATCGGCAATGGCCGTGGCCAAAAACTCCGGCGCACTGACCGGAGCCAGGGCCACGAACCGCACCCCGTGCTCATAATCTTCCACCTTGCGCCGGGCCGCCTCAACCGCCAGGCGGGTTTTCCCAATGCCGCCTGGCCCCACCAGGGTCAGCAGCCGGCAGTCCGGCTCGCCAAGCAGCCCGACCAGTTCCTGGATCTCCGGCTCGCGACCGACGAAGAGGGTAGGCTGGCGGGGCAGGTTGTGGCGTGGTCCCAACACCGGCATGGCCGGGGGCGATGGCGTGCTTTCGAAGCGCGGCCGGTCGCCCGTGCCGCCGCGCAGCCCGCTCAGGATGGCCTCTAGCTGCGCACCAACCAGCCGGATGCTGCTGATGCGCTGCTGGCGGTCTTTTTGCAACATGCGGTAGATGAGATTGGCCAGCGCTTCGGGGATCCCCGGCCGGAACTGGTGCAGGTCGGGCACAGGCTTGCCCAGGATGGCCAGCAGGGTGGCGGTGAGGGTGGGTTCGGCAAAGGGTACCCGGCCGGTGAGCATTTCATACAGCAGCACCCCAAATGACCAGATATCGGCCCGGGCGTCCAGCACCTCCCCTTCACACGCCTCCGGGCTTAGGTAGGCATAAGTGCCGGTCAGCGTGCCCGTCTGCGTAATCCGGTCCAGGTCGGCCATGTGGGCCACGCCAAAGTCGGTGAGCCGGGGCGTGCCATCCTCGGCCAGCAGCACATTGCCCGGCTTGATGTCGCGGTGGATGATGTTTAGATGATGGGCGCGCGTCAGCGCATCGGCCAGCTCCAGCCCAATTTGCAGCACCTGCTCAATGGGCAGTCCGGGCGAGTCGTGCAGCACATCGGCCAGGGAGCCGCCGGGCACATACTCCATCACCAGGTAATGCTCATCCCCCTCAACTACCATCTCCAGCACCGTAACGATATTGGGATGGTTCAGGCGGCGCAGCGCCTCGCCTTCGCGGTCAAAGCGGGCCACAACGTGGGGATCCCCGGCAATAAGCTCAGGCTTCAACTGCTTGACGGCGACGATGCGGTGTGTCCGCAAGTCGGTCGCCCGGTAGACGTTGCCGGCCCCGCCCCGGCCAATCCGGGCAGCGTGCAGGTTGTCGATTTCGTACCGGTTGGCAATAAGCCTGTGGAGATCCATTAGCACGTCCTATTAGACAAGCATCTAATCACTTTGCAGTGACATTGTAATGAATTTTGCAGTGGAAATAAAGTGCCATAGCGATGGGCGTGCGGGGGGAGATTGTGCTAGAGGAGCGGCGGTACCCCCAGCGGGGGTGATCAGATTGGCCAGAGCAGGCGCGCCCCCAGCAAGAGGAGCAGGATAAGGACGATGCGGCGGAAGGTGGGCTGATTTATGCGTTTGTCCAGGGCAAAACCGGCCAGCAGCCCCAGGGCGATGGCCGGCAGGCTTTGCAGATAGCTTTGCAGCACCGGCCGGGTCATGTTGCCGCTGAGGCTGTGTACGGTAATGGTGACGCAGCTGTTGAGTAGGAAGAAACCCTGCAGGTTGCTCTTGAACCCGGCCGGGGACCAGCGCCGGCACGTGCCATAGATCACCACCGGCGGGCCACTAGTGTTGTAAGCCCCACTCAGCAGCCCGGCCACAAAGCCCAACCCATAAGCCCAGGCCGGATGACTTAGCGCCGGCAGACGGGGCGCAAAGAGAGCATACAAGGCATAGCCGATGATGATCACCCCCAGAAATGCGGTGATCACGTCCGGGTTGGCGCGGCGCAGCAGGTAGACACCCAAGGGGATGCCAACCACCGAGGCGGCCGACAGCCGGGCCACGGCCCGCAGATTAAAGGCGTGGCGGTAGCGCAGCAGCATCAACAGTTCGGCAGTGAAGGCCACCAGGGCCACCAACGGCGTGGCCGTCTGAATGCCCAGCATGGCCACCAACAGCGGCATAGAGACCAGCGCCAGCCCAAAGCCAGACACAGCCTGGGTAAAGATGGCCACGAAGATGATCAGCAGAATCGGCATGGGGTTGTTGGCGGCCACTCGCCCAGAAAACAGGATTCAGGGCACGCCGGCCGACCTAATAGGGATACCACCACTCCTTGGGCGAATCGTCGAAGTCCCAGTGGACGTGCTTGGTTTCCAGGAAGCTCTCCAGCCCCTCTTCGCCCAGTTCGCGGGCGTTGCCACTCATTTTCATGCCGCCAAAAGGGCCGCCGTAGTTATCGGTGAGCGGATCGTTGATCCAGATGGTGCCGGCGCGTACTTCCTCGAAGAAACGCTTGGCCAGGCGGGGATCGTTGGTGCGGCAGACGGCCCCCAGGCCGTAGTCGCTGTCGTTAGCCAGGCGAATGGCCTCGTCGAAGTCGCTGTAGCCCATCACGGGAATGGTGGGGCCAAAGGTCTCCTCGCGCATACACAGCATGGTGTGGTTAACGTTGATGAGTACCGTGGGCTGGAAGTAGAAACCGCGCGGGAACTGCCCCGGCCGGGAGCCACCCGCCACCACCTTCGCCCCTTTCTGCACCGCATCGGCCACGTGTGCCGCCACCTTTTCGCGGAAGCGCGCCGCCGCCAACGGCCCGATGTCGGTCGTCGGCTCCAGGCCCGGACCCAGGCGCAGGCCGTTTACATAGTCGGCCAGCCCGCCGGCAAAGGTGCCCACCATGCGGTGAGGCACATAAACACGCTCAGTGCTGGTGCAGACCTGCCCGGCGTTAAGCAGCGAGGCATAGGCCACCGCCTCAATGGCCGTTTCTATATCAGCGTCCGGAGCGATGACAAAGGCGTCCTTGCCACCCAACTCCAGGTGCGTGCGCTTGATGCGCTCCGCCGCCAGGCGGGCAATGCGCTGCCCCACGGCCGTGGAGCCGGTGAAGGCGATGACGGGCACAGCGGGATGGGTCACCAGCGGCTCCCCGGCGCGGGGTCCATCGCCGGTGATGACGTTGACCACCCCGGCCGGGAAGTGGTCAAAGGCCAGTTCCACCAGGCGCAGGGTAGACAGCGGCGTCTCGTTAGCCGGCTTGAGGATGACGGTGTTGCCGGCGGCCAGCGCCGGGGCCATCTTCCAGGCCAGCAGCAGCAGCGGGTAGTTGAAGGGCACAATGCAGGCCACCACCCCATACGGCTCTTTCATGACAAAATTGAACTGGCTGCGCCCGGCCGGGGCCAGCAGCCGCCCGCGATAAGTCCGGGCCATCTCGGCGTAATAGTCAAAGGTGCCAATCACCCATTCCAACTCCTCCTCATTTTCCGGGATAGGCTTGCCTTCCTCCAGGGTTAGCAGATGGACCAACGTTTCACGATGGGCGGCCATTTTGCGCGTGGCTTCGTGCAGCATCGCCGCCCGCTCCACACCCGGCACCCAGCGCCACTCGGCAAAGGCGGCCTCGGCCGCGGCCACGGCGCGCGCCACGTCGGCCGCCGTGCCGTTGGGCACCTGGGCAATCACCTCTTCCGTTGCCGGATCCAACACATCGAACAGCTCCCCGCTCTCACTGGCCACCCACTGCCCATTGATAAACATTGGTGTCATTGCCGCCTCCATGTCGCCTGATGGTTCGCGCCAATGATACCTAATTGGGTCAGGGCAGCAACCCGGCCGGGGCAGGGTCAGCCCACCCAATACCCGTTTGCAAACAGCGCGGTAAACAGCGCCAGGCCCATCAAGGACAACGTCGTCACCAGCCTGTCTACCCAAAGGCGATCCCCCCAGCGGGCCAGCAGGATGAACACCGGAAAGAGCACCCACACATAACGGCGCTGGCTCATAAGCAGGCCAGAGCTAAAGGCCAGCATGACGCCGCTCCAGACAAAGATGCCCTCGCTCCAGCGATGCTGGTAGAGGAGCACAAAGCCCATGACCAGGAAGAATATGACCATGAGCAGGTCGAACCAGTCGTTGACATGCAACTGCCCGGCGCTGAGCGCGGCCAGCCAGCCCCCGGCCGGGCGCTCTAGCAGTTGGGCAATGGTCCCGGCCGGGGATTGGGGAACACGCCCCCAGGCCGCTGAGGCGTGGGCAAAAGCCAGCGGGTCACCAAAGGTGCGTCCCAGGTAGGCCATGTAGCCCAACGTACCCAGCGGGGCCAGCAGCGGGGCCAGCAGCGCCCGGTACCCCGGCCGGGCGGTGCCCTGGCGGACATGGCGCTGCTGTGCCCATTCCAGCAACAGCATGGGCAGCACAATGATGCCCACCAACCGGCTCAACGTGGCGGCAACGGCCAACAGGGCCACAATGCCCCAGCGACCGCGCCGGGCAAAATAGAGCGCCCCAATGGCGCACAGCAGAAACAGCGACTCGCTGTAGATGGCTGAACCAAAGAACGCGGCCGGGAAGATGAGCAGGTACCAAACGGCCCGGTCGGCCACCGGTGCGCCCCATTCCTCGGCTACCAACCGGTAGAAAAGGATGGTGGCCAGCAGTAAAGCCAGGTTGGCCACCAGCAGACCGGCGTAAACAGCATCACCACCAACCAGCGGCCGGGCGGCAGTCATGGCCAGCGGCAGCAGCGGGAAGAAGGCCACCGATGGAAGCGGCACCCCTTCGTTGATGTAGCCTTCTTCCACAATGCTCACGTAGAAACCGGTGTCCCAGCGGCTGGTCAGCGCGTCTACCACCAGATTATCCGGCGGGCGCAGGTGGTAGACAGGCGGTTCTACGGAATTGGGCAGCAGAATCATGCCCAGATAGGCAATGAGCATGATGCCCAGGCGAGTCACGCTAAAAACGACCAGCGGCAGCCACAACCAGCGCGCCGCGGTCAGCGTCGTCCAGAGGGCGCGGGGATGCAGTTTTTGCCCCACCCCGGCCGGGATAACCAGACTACCTGAATTGGAGAAGAGCTTGCTTGCCATAGAACCCATTACCCTGGTGGGGCAACCCGGCCGGGTTGCCCCACCAAACACACGCTATCTTGAGATCCTCGGTCGCCGTCTGGCCTTTCAGCCAATCAGGGCTTCTGGATTAACGGTAAGTGAACCTTCACCGGCGCGCCAGGGTTGGGCGTGGCCGTTGGCGTAGGAGTCAACGTTGGGCCGGTCAGTTCAAAGATGGGGCCTACAAAACCCGGCGGGGGCGGGAGGATCGGCTCATCATCACGCAGGCGGATATCTTGCGTGGCCGAGGTGTTGGCATCGGTGGCCAGGGTAATGTAGTAGCGCCGCAGCATATCCGTCGGCTGCGACTGGATGAGGAAGGTGGCCGTGCCATCACCGTTGGTGAAGAGCGTGCCCCGGGCGTTGCCGTCTATGTACACGGTGGCCAGGGCGTTGGGCGGATAGCCCGAGCCGTGAAACACGAAGGCGCTGCCAGGGAAGCCACGATCCACTTCCACCGTCAGAATGGGCTGGTAAATGCCGGCATATTGTTCCCAGCCCAGCTTCTCGGCCGAAAGGCCGCTGAAGGGCAGCAGCGCCAGACCCGATAGAATGACCAGCAAGGCCAGCGCCATACGGCTGATAACTTTCCCTTTTTCTTGATCCATAACTTTTCCTCCAGACACAATACGGTTTTAGACGGATCCCGGCCGGGCCGGGAAGACGGGGTAACGGTTAGCGGCGCGGCTCCAGGCGATAGAGCGACCCAACCTGGGTCACATCCATCGTCTGGATTAGCTCCAGCGGCGGATTATTGATGTAGATGGGGCGCTGGCCGGCCTGGCTCTTGATGAGCGCCAGCATGTCATCCCCACTAATGAGGAAGCGGTTGATGGCCAACACGTCAGGGCGGATGCCTTCCACCAACTGCAAGTACTGCACGCCGGGCACGGTTTCCCACCAGCCCAGCACAATGGCATCTGGCTCGGCCAGCCGCAGAATCTCGGCCGACTGCTGGCGCGTGCTGTAATCGGACGACAGATCAACCCGCGACCAGTTCCAGACCAACGCCGCCAGCACGGCCAGGACCATCACGCCGCGCAGCAGCCAGACTGCCCGCTGGGCTTCCCGGCCGGTGCGCAGCCAATCGAGCAACAGTTGATAGCCAACGCCCAGCCACAACGCCCAGATCAGATAGGTAGGCAGGAACATGGTGTCCTTGTCCACTACGCGATAGTTGATGTAGAAGATGGCGTTGGTGGCAAACATCAAAACAAACATGCCGCTGACACGCCAATCCCGCCGCCCCAGGTGCAGCAGCCCCACCACGGCCGGGCCAATGCCCACGGCCAGGAAAGCGGTGAACAACTGCCGGCCATAACTGGCAAATTCCGGGCCGGCCTCCGGCCAGCCATAGCCAAACATCTGTCCGGCGAAGGTCCGGCCGGTGATGAGCCACAGCAAACCATCGACGGTATGCAGATTGACCGGATGGAAGACCCCGGCCGCGTCGAAAGTGCCGGCGTAGTTAAAGGTGGGCTGGGCGGCATATACCAGAGGCAGGTACAGGAAAACCGACGCCCCGGCCAGCCCAGCCAGCCCACCAGCCAGCCAGGTTCGCGGCTGGCGCAAGACAGCGGGCTGGGTAACCAACACGGTCCAGATGCAGGCCGGCACCAGCAAGATGGTGGCTGCATGGTTGCCCATGCTCAGGGTCATCAGGAAGACGGGCAGGGCCACCCGGCCGGGGGTGGGTCGTTCTCCCCAGCGCAGCAGGGCCAGGATCACTCCGGCCATCAGCGCCGTGTGCAAGGTGTAGACCTCGGCAATGAGCGATAGTCCCCAGAAGTAGGGTGCGGTGGCCAGCAGGCCCAGCGCCCCCAGTCGTGCCCAGGGACCCACATTTAGCCGGCGCAAGATGCGATCGGCCAGCAGGATGGTGAGTGCCCCACACATGGCCGACAGCAGGTTCATGCGGTAGCCCACGTCCCCCACCGGCAGCAAGGTCCAGGCCCGCCCCAGAACCAGGTAGAGCGGGTAGCCGGTGGCGCGAATGATGCCGCCGGTCGCCACGGCAGTGGTCAACTCGGCGCTGTCCAGGTTGTAGATGGTGGGGGCCAGGGTGGCCATGTACAGCAGCAGCGGCAGCAGCATCGGCAGCAGCCCGGCCGGGTGCCAGCGCTTCACCAAACGCTCAATCTTGTCAGGAGCCTGTGTCGTCACTTGCTGAATACCTGGTGCAATCATAATTCTCACAACCTGCGTTATGGTAAGTGGCGGCGGCCCTGCCCACGGATTCGCCGGGTCCGCCAACCATCAGAATCATTATGGGCGAAGTGGCGCAGCGGCGTTACCCGCGAAGGTAGTTGTTCTTGTTGGTCAGAAGTCGGGATTTGGATCAGACCAAGGTCCGAATGCTGCCCAACGCACCTGGGGCGGCATCTGCCGCCGCTGACCGCTCGCACTGCCTTCTGGCGGCCCGTACTGCGGCTGCGGCGGCCAGCAATGGCACTGCTTCTCGTCCAATGCGCCCCCTGGGCATCCCGGCCGGGGTGGACAGCAAGCCCACAGCGCCACCAGCCACACGCTGGAGAGGCAGCTTCCTGCTGGCCCAACCAGGAAATACCAGACTTAGGTCCATTTTGCCGCGGGCACAATGGGCATATAATAAAACTGACGTGGGCGTATGCGGCAGCCCGGCCGGGTGTCCCGGCCGGGGCGCGCGCCGCGCCAGAACCTATCCGGAGATCCTCGTGCCCTCCCTGACCAAAAGAAACCTGACCTTTGCCCAACAATACATCCTGATCAGCTTCGTCGTCATGCTGGCCAGCATGCTCATCATTGGCTTGTGGGTTACCCAACTGATCGAGCGCGGCGTTACCAGCCAGACCGCCGCCGTGACCGCCCTCTACGTAGACAGCTATCTGGCTCCCTACGTCCAGGAGTTACAGACGCAGCCCACCCTCAGCGACGCGAACATCGCTTTTTTTGAACGGCTGATGGCCGACAACCGCCTGGGACAACAGATTATCTCGCTCAAAATCTGGGCCCCCGATGGCACCGTGGTCTACAGCCAGGACCCCACCATCATTGGCCTGAAATACCCCATCGAAGCCGGGCTGGCCATTGCCCTCACCGGCAGCGTGCATTCCGAGCGCAGCGCCCTGGACCGGGCAGAACATGCCACCGAGCGCCAGACTTCGGAAGCCCTCATCGAGACCTATGCGCCCATTCGCAGCCCCGGTGATGGCCAGATTGTGGCCGTCTCCGAGTTCTACCAGACCACCGAACAGCTTGATGAGGTGATCCTGGCAGCCCAGATTCGCAGTTGGCTGGTGGTTGGCCTGGTGATGCTGGCTGTGTATCTGATTCTGGCCGGCCTGGTGCGGCGGGCCAGCAACACCATTGAGGCGCAGCAAAGCGCACTGCAAGCCAACGTGGAGATGCTGAGCCAACTGCTAGGGCAGAACGAGATTCTGCATGACCGGGTTCGGCGTGCCGCGGCCCGTACCACCGCGCTCAACGAACGGTATCTGCGGCGTATTGCGGCTGACCTGCACGATGGTCCGGCTCAGGATTTGGCGCTGGCCTTGCTGCGCCTGGAGGCGGTGGCCGATGCCTGTGATCAGCAGTTCATGGCCAGCCAGCAGCAGCCACTGGTGCATGACGACTTGCGGATGGTACGCCAGGCGGTGGCTTCAGCCATGGCCGAACTACGTACGATTTCGGCCGGCCTGCGCCTGCCAGAGCTAGACCCGCTGACCACTGAGGAGTGCGTGCAGCGGGCAGTGCGCGATTATGAACAAAAGACGGAACGGACGGTAACGCTAACGTGCTGTGACTTGCCTGCCACCGTGCCGCTGCCGGTGAAGATCACGCTGTACCGGGTGATCCGGGAGGCGCTAAACAACAGCTACTATCACGCTGAAGGCAAGCAGCAGGCGGTTGATGTGTGCGTTGATGGCCAGACGCTCCGTGTGGAAGTAATGGACAATGGCCTGGGCTTTGACACGCAGGCCACGTTGGCAGCGAAAGGACGGCTGGGCGTGGTCAGTATGGCCGAACGCGTGGGCGCATTGGGGGGCGAATTCAGTCTGGAGAGCGAACCCGGCCGGGGGACCATTGTCCGCGCCTCATTGCCACTAACCATTCCCGAGGTAGAAAATGCCTGAACCCATCCGCATCCTCATTGCCGACGATCACCCCCTCTTTCGCGAAGGCGTAGCCCTTAGCCTGGCCCGCGAGGCCGACATCAACGTGGTTGGCCAGGCCGGCACAGGAGAAGAAGCGTGTGAACTGGCCAGCGAACTGTTACCCGACGTACTGTTGATGGACCTGGCCATGCCCGGCATCGGCGGTGTGGCGGCGGCGCGGCAGGTCGCCGCCAACTGGCCCGTCGTCCGCGTGATCATGCTCACCGTCTCCGAAGACCAGGATGATCTGATGGCCGCTTTGCGCGCTGGGGCACGCGGCTACGTACTCAAAGGCGTCTCCGCCCGCACGCTGGCCAGCGCAGTGCGGCTGGTTGCCGGCGGCGACGTCTACATCTCGCCCGCCCTGGCCAGCAACATCCTGTATGAAATGACCTCCAAAGAGCCAGAAGATCCGTTTGGCACCCTCACAAACCGGGAACAAGAGATTCTGATGCTGGTGGCCCAGGGAATGACCAACCGCGAAATCGGCGAGCATTTGCACCTGGCTGAGAAAACCATTAAGCATTACATGACCAATGTGCTGCAGAAGTTGCAGGTGCGCAGCCGGGTGGAAGCAGCCCTGCTAGCCCAGAAGCGAGGGCTAGACGAGTAACCCAGCTTTCGCTCCTGCCGCCCTTGACCCGGCCACATGCCACCCCGTAGTTTCTAACGCGATTCCTACGCCCCTCTATTGTTTCGCTAAGACCGCCTCACTAGAATAATTGGAGCGCGAAACAGGTGTTAGGGTCAGGCATCCTGGCCGCAGCCTTTTGTTCGTGGCCTTTCTGTCCCCTTGGGGACCATTCCAAAGAGGAAAAAACCTATGGGTATACAAGATACACGTCTCCCTGTCGTCCCCTTACGTGGTGGTGTTGTCTTCCCCGGTGGCACCACGACGATCACCATCGGGCGATCCCGCTCGCTGGCTGCGGCACAGGCCGCCAGCAAGGGCAGCGGCGAGATTCTCATCCTGGTGCAGTACGACAGCGAGGTGGACGAACCCAGCATCGATGACCTCGTCCCGGTGGGCATTCTGGCCACCGTGCGCGACGTGATGCGCACGCCCCACGTTGGCGTGCAAATGCTGGTGGATATGCACCGGCGCGTGGCGCTGGAATCGTTGACCGAGAGTGACACCTACCTGGCCGGCACCTATCGCGAACTGGAGAATGCCCGCGATGGTCAGCCGGAGCGGCTGATGACCGAAGTCATCGCCGGGCTGGAGCAGTACGCCCAGATGCTGGGCGAGGTTAACCGCCAGGTGATGGTGAATATGCGCAGCCAGCGCACGGCCGGTGAGCTGGCAGATTATGTGGCTGGTCTGCTCAACATTCCGTTCGAGATGGAGATCGACCTGCTTGTTGAGGCGGATGGCGAGAAGCGCCTCACCACCATTCATGAGTACCTGGTGCAAGAGATCCGCATTGCCGATATCCGCAACCAGATTCAGCAAGAGGCACGCGAAGGCGCAGACAAGATGCAGCGCGACTTCTTGCTGCGCGAACAGATGAAAGTGATCCGCAAAGAGCTTGGCGAAGAGGGGGATTCCCTTTTTGACGAGCTGCGGCGCAAAATTGCCGAAGCGGACATGCCCGAAGTAGTGGAGAAACGTGCCCTGGATGAGCTGTCCAGACTGGAACAGCAGGGCCAGCATGCCGCTGAAGCCAGTGTCATTCGCACCTACCTGGAGTGGCTGGTGGAGCTGCCCTGGTCGGCGCTCACTGAGGATAATCTGGACATTGCCCACGTGCGCCAGGTGCTGGATGAGGACCATTATGGCCTGGATGATGTGAAGGATCGCATTGTGGAGTATGTGGCCGTGCGCAAGCTCACTCAGAACAAGATGAAGGGGGCCATCATCAATCTGAATGGGCCGCCAGGGGTGGGCAAGACGTCTATTGCTACGTCGGTGGCGCGGGCGATGGGGCGCAAGATGGTGCGCATTAGCCTGGGCGGTGTGCGCGATGAGGCGGAGATTCGCGGTCATCGCCGGACATACATTGGAGCCATCCCCGGCCGGATTATTCGTGCCCTACGGGATGTGAAAACGCGCAACCCGGTCATTGTCCTGGACGAAATTGACAAGGTCGGCGCGGACTGGCGTGGGGATCCCAGCTCGGCCTTGCTGGAAGTGCTAGACCCGGAGCAAAACAACAGCTTCACGGACCATTACCTGGAAGTGCCCTTTGACCTGAGCCAGGTCATCTTCATCACCACCTCCAACACGACCAGCACCATCCCGGCCGCGCTGTTTGACCGGATGGAGTCGATTAGCATGCCCGGCTACATCGAGGACGAGAAGCTGGAGATTGCCCGCGGCTATCTGGTGCGCAAGCAGTTGGCCAACCACGGTATCCAGGAGACGGATGCGACGTTTGAAGACGAGGCCCTGCGCAGAATCATCCGCCACTACACCCATGAAGCAGGCGTGCGCCAGTTTGAGCGCACCATTGGCACGGTGGTCCGCAAGCTGGCCGTGAAGGTGGCTAGCGATGAGCCGGGTCCCTTTGTGGTGGACGAGGCACAGGTAGAAGCGCTGCTGGGTCCGGAGAAGTTCACGTATGGCCTGGCAGAAGAGCAGGACGAGGTAGGCGTATCGACCGGCCTGGCGGTGAGCGGGTATGGCGGCGACGTGCTGTCGATTGAAGTGGGGCTGAGTGAAGGCTCCGGCCGGGTTACCCTAACCGGCTCGTTGGGCGAGGTGATGCAGGAATCGGCCCAGGCAGCGCTGACGTATGCGCGGGCCAATGCGCGCAGCCTGGGGCTGGAACCGGCCGTGTTTGATAAGGTAAACATCCATGTCCACATCCCGGCCGGGGCCACCCCCAAAGACGGCCCCAGCGCCGGCATCGCCATGGCCACGGCCATCATCAGCGCCTTCACCCGCCGGCCGGTGCGCCGCGATGTAGCCATGACCGGCGAAGTAACCCTGCGCGGCAAGGTGCTGGCAATTGGCGGTCTCAAAGCCAAAACCATCGCCGCCCATCGTGCCGGCATCAAGACGGTGCTGCTGCCCAAAGAAAACGCCAAGGACATCCCCGAGCTGCCAGAGCGTGTACGCAATGACCTGAACCTGGTAACCGTGAGCCATCTGGACGAGGTCCTTCAAATTGCGCTGCTCGATTCGGTGGCCCCGCCCGTCTCCCTGAAGTCAGCCAACGGCGAGCAAACCCACGCGATTATTCCGCCAATTCACAGCGGTGCCGTGGCCGACCGGGGGGTTCAGGCCGCTCCCCGCTAACCCCCAAGCAAGCTCCGACTATCTGGTCTATGCTGCGCGTTCCATAACCCTGGCCACCCGGCCGGGGCGGGACGCGCAGCATATTTTGTTTTACCCTCTTTCCCCCGCCAGCTACCCTTTCAGGTCCAGCAGTTCCGCCAGGCTCTCCTCCACTTCATCCCGGGGCAGCCCGCCCGACTGGAGCTTGAAGTCGCTGAGCTGCAGCAGCCGGTCATACAGCGACAACCCCGCCTCCAGGATCGACTCGTCGCCGGGGTGGTCCTCCAGCAGGTGGAAGAGCACATCTTCCGCCTGGGCAAACTGCTCCGCCTGTTCATAACCGCGCATGAGAGAGAGTCCGATCCCGGCCGGGAGAACATACCCATCCAGCCGCAGCATCAGACCATCGAATCTGGTGATGAAATAGGGCAGCCGTTCGCGCCGCTGGCTTACCTGGGTGGCCACATCCAGCGCCTTCAGGTAAAAGACAACGGCAGCCGCCTCCCGTCCCTCTTGTTGATACAAATCCCCAGACACTTGCAGCAGTTCCACCAACAACAGCCAGCGCGCCGTATCCTCCTCCCCATTGCCCGTGCGCGCCAGGGCGATCAGGTCAGCCGCCAGCATCGTCTCCAACTGCTGCGTGGTTATGCCCAGGAACTCCTCGGCCGCATGGCCCACCTCTACCCAGGCCTCGGCGAACTGCCTCGTCTCCCCCAGGCGTAACACCCGGGCCAGCGCCCGGCCAAAATCCTCAAACATAGCAAGCACATAATCTCGTTTCTGCATAGCCATTTCCCTGATTTTACCTGCCCACAACCGCAGGCTAATAATGACCTCGGAGTATGCCATTATTGGCCAGAAAGGGCGAATCCATGCCGGCGACGCCCCCTTCCTGCCCGGCACAGGCCAGACAACCGGGACACGGCTTGCTCCGGCCGCCCCGGCTTGCTATACTATGCGCCGTTCATAATCTGAAATACGGCGAATGGAATTAGTAAGCGGCCCCCGGCCGGGCAGAGAGTGTGGGTCACCGGCTGAAAACCCACACCGGAACCGAACCGCTGAAGTGGTCCAGGAGTAGTGCGGCTGAAACCCAGTAAGCCCCACCGGGCACGCCCGTTACAGCGTTTGAGTGTTCAGGCCCCGCCCCACCCGGCCGGGACCTGAAAATCAAGGTGGTACCGCGAGAGACCTGGCGCTCTCGTCCTTGACCGGACGAGAGCGCTTTTTTTGTTGGCCATCCGCCATAAATCATCCACAACACATCATGAGGAAACTACCTATGACCGACATGCCCAAAGCCTACGACTTTGCCAGCACCGAACAGCGCCTCTACCACTGGTGGGAAGAAAACGGCTGGTTCAAACCCGAAGCCCGGCCGGGCGACGCCAAACCCTTCGTCATCGCCATCCCCCCGCCCAACGTCACCGGTGAACTACACATGGGCCATGCCATGTTCGTCGCCCTGGAAGACCTCATGATTCGCCGGGCGCGAATGCAAGGCCGCGCCGCCCTCTGGATTCCCGGCACCGACCACGCCGGCATCGCCACCCAACTGCAAGTAGAAAAAATGCTGCGCCGTGAAGGCACCTCCCGCCAGGAGGTGGGCCGCGAAGAATTCCTGCGCCGCACCTGGGCCTGGAAAGAGAAATACGGCGGCTACATCACCCAGCAACTGCGCCGCCTGGGCGCTTCCTGCGACTGGGAGCGCGAACGCTTCACCCTGGATGCCGGCCTCAACCGGGCCGTCAACGAAGCCTTCGTCCGGCTCCACCGCATGGGCCTCATCTACCGCAGCGAGTACCTGGTAAACTGGTCCCCCGGCCTGCAAACCGCCGTCTCTGACCTGGAAGTGGAATACAGCGAAGAGCCGGGCTACCTCTACTACTTCAAATACCCCGTGAGCGGCGGCGGCTACCTGCCCGTGGCCACCACCCGGCCGGAGACCATCCTCGGCGACACCGCCGTCGCCGTCCATCCCGACGACGAACGTTACCAGCAGTACATCGGCCAAAACGCCCTGGTGCCCATGCTCAACCGCGAAATCCCCATCATCGCCGACGAATACGTCGACATGGCCTTTGGCACCGGGGCCCTCAAAATCACCCCCGGCCACGACCCCAACGACTTCGAGATCGGCCAGCGGCATGGGTTGGCAATCATCAACGTCATGAACCGCGACGCCACCATGAGCGCCCCGGCCGGGCCATACGCCGGCCTGGACCGCTTCGACTGCCGCCAAAAGCTGTGGGCCGATATGGAAGCGGCCGGCCTGACCATCCGCCAGGAAGATTACACCCTCAACGTACCCCGCAGCCAGCGCGGCGGCGAGATCATCGAACCGCTGGTCAGCAAACAATGGTTCGTAGACGCCGAGCCAATGGCCAAAATGGGGCTGGCCGCAGTCCGCTCCGGCCGGGTCACCATCGTCCCCGAACGCTTCAACAAAGTGTGGGAAAACTGGCTGGAAAACATCCGCCCCTGGTGCATCAGCCGCCAGTTGTGGTGGGGCCACCGCATTCCCGTCTGGTACGTGAACGGCAGCGAAAGCCTGCACATCGTCGCCCACAGCGAGGCCGAAGCCTATGCCCTGGCCCGCGCCACCTACGGCGACGACGTGCAGCTCACCCAGGACCCCGACGTGCTCGATACCTGGTTCTCCAGCGCCCTGTGGCCCTTCAGCACCCTGGGCTGGCCAGAGCAAACCGCCGATTTGCAGCGCTTCTACCCCGGCGACGTCATGGAAACAGGCTACGACATCCTCTTCTTCTGGGTGGCCCGCATGGTCATGACCGGCCTCATGTTCACCAACGACATCCCCTTCCACACCATCTACCTGCATGGCCTGGTGCGCGACGAAAACGGGCGCAAGATGAGCAAAACCTACGGCAACGTCATCGACCCCATTCAAGTCGTGGACGAGTACGGCGCAGACGCCCTGCGCTTCACCCTGCTCACCAGCGGCACGCCCGGCAACGACCTCAACCTGGCCCTATCCAAAGTGGCCTCCAACCGCAACTTCGCCAACAAAATCTGGAACCTGACCCGCTTCATTGTCAAGAGCCTGGACGATGGTGTGCACAAAGCAGATGCGCCCCCGGCCGGGGACCTCGCCACCTTCTTCAGCGCCGCCGACCAATGGATTCTCACCCGCCTGCACGAAGTCACCCAAACCGTCAACCGGCTGATGGACAGCTACCAGTTTGGCGAAGCCGGCCGCCAGGCCTACGAGTTCCTGTGGGGCGATTTTGCCGACTGGTACGTGGAGATCGCCAAGGTACAACTGAACGAAGGCGACACCCGCGCCTGGACCACCCTCTGGGTACTGCGCTACGTCCTGGACCAGGCCCTGCGCCTGCTGCACCCCTACATCCCCTACGTCACCGAAGCGGTCTGGCAGGAGATGAAGCGCGCCTACGAGGCGGCCGACCTGGGCATTGCCCCGGATGGCGGCTGGGGCGCAGCCCTGATCCTGGCCGAGTGGCCTGGCGGCGGCTACCACAACCCGGCCGGGGCCGCCGACTTTGAGCGCGTGCGCGACCTGGTACGCGCCATCCGGGCCGCCCGGTCAGAATACAACGTCCCGGCCGGGCGCTGGATTGCGGCCCTCATCCCGGCCGGGGTCAAAGCCCCCTTCCTGGCCGAACAGCGGGCCATCCTCACCAGCCTGGCCCGCCTCGATGATGCCCACCTGACCATCACCGGCAGCGCCACCGCCCCAGACCAGGCCATCACCCTGGCTCTGGGCGACATTACCTGCTACCTGCCCCTGGCCGGCCTGGTCGACCTGGACGCCGAAACGGAACGGCTGGGCAAGGAGCTGGCCGACCTGGCCGCGCAAATTGAGCGCGTGAGCAAGCTGCTAGACAGCCCCTTTGCCCAAAAAGCGCCCGCCGCCGTCGTGCAGAAAGAGCGCGACAAACTGGCCCAACTGCAAGCCAGCCACACCGAACTGACCACCCGCCTGGGCAGCCTGAACTAACACCGGCCCAGGCCGGGCAAAGGAGACCGAACGATGATTCCCAAAGCGATATTTGGCCGCACCGGCCACCTGAGCACTCGCACCCTCTTCGGCGCGGCCGCCCTGAGCCAGGTCAGCCAGGCCGAGGCAGACCAAACCCTGGAACTGCTGCTGGCCCACGGCGTGAACCATATCGACACCGCCGCCAGTTATGGCAACGCCGAACAGCGCCTTGGCCCCTGGATGGCCACTCACCGCGACCAGTTCTTCCTGGCCACCAAGACAGAGCAGCGCACGCGCCAGGGGGCCTGGGAGGAGCTGCAGCGCTCACTGGAACGGCTGCGCGTGGATTACGTCGATCTATGGCAGATGCACGTGTTGGTAGACCCGGCCGGGTGGGAAACAGCCATAGGCCCCGGCGGCGCGCTGGAAGCCTTCATCGAGGCCCGCCGGCAGGGGCTGGTGCGCTACCTGGGCGTTACCGGCCACGGCGTCAACGCCGCCGCCATGCACCAGCGCAGCCTGGAGCAGTTCGACTTCGACAGCGTGCTGCTGCCCTACAACCCGGCCATGATGCGCAACCCCCAGTATGCGGCCGACTTTGAGGCACTGCTGGCCCACTGCCAGCAGCACAACGTCGCCGTGCAAACCATCAAATCGCTCACGCGCCGGCCGTGGGGCAGCCAGCCACAAACCCATGCCACCTGGTATGAGCCGCTGACCGAGCCAGCCGCCGTTCAAGCAGCCGTTGATTGGGTTTTGGCCCGGCCGGGGCTGTTCCTAAACACCGTGGGCGACATCCACCTGCTCCCGGCTGTCCTGGAGGCCGCCAGCCGCTTCGACCCGGCCACCAACCAGACCGAGGCCGCCGCCCGCCTGTCCCCCTACACCCTGGAACCACTCTTCGTCTAACCGGCGGCCAGGGCAGCATTCTGCCCCCAAAGAAAGAGAAAAGGGACCCGGCCGGGTCCCTTTTGTTTACATTTGGCTGTTCGCTGGGCCGGCTCAGGCCAGACGGCCATCCAGGTCCAGCGTGGCCGCCGCCCCTTGCATGGCCACCAGCACATTGCCAATGTGCGTCCACAGCGCCAGTTCGCCGCCAAAGCAGGCCTGGCTAAAGTCCTCGGTCACCTCGGCCACATGCGCCCGATCTACCCCGCCGGCAAAACGGCTGTCCTTCCACTTCTTGCGCACCGAACTCAGCGCCACCTCGCGCACATCCCTTGATGGCCGCACCAGAGTCACGGCAATGATCAGCCCGGTGATCTCATCGCAGGCCAACAGGGCGAAGTCAATCGGGTCGCGCCGTTCAACGCCGGTCCCGGCCGTGTAATGGGAAAGAATGGTACGGATGATCGCCTCATCCCAGCCCGCGGCCCGCAGAATGGGCGCGCCCTGGGTAGGATGCTCATTCAAGTTGGGATGAATCTCCCAATCAAAGTCGTGCAGCAAGCCCACCGCCTCCCAGGTGTCGGGATCATAACCCAGTTCGGTGGCGTACCAGCGCATGGCCGCGGCCACGGCCAGGATGTGGCGGCGCAGCCCTTCATCTTGCACGTAGGTACAGACAGTTTCCCAGGCTTTGGCCGGCAGCCCGGCCGGGGTTTGCGGCTTCATCACCTCCATCACTCCTCAGACGGCATCTCAGACGGCGACTGCGTTTTGGCCCCGCAATCACAACCGCCACCCTCATGCTTCGCGCAGCCCGCCTCGGCCTTCTTCTGCAGCGCCTCCAATTCTTCCAGCGGCTCCATCTGCTCCCGGAAAATCTCCACGTATTCGCCCGTTTCTTCCAACTCCACCAGAATGGAATCACGCAGAGCACGCACATCTCTCACCTTGCCCGGCCCTTGCGGCGTGTCAATCCGCTTGCCAACCTTGGGCAAGTTCTTCTTTGCCTCAACATACTGCTCATATTCATACACCAGGCAGCAGCGCAGCCGGCCACACATGCCGGTAATCTCCTGCGGGTTCAGGCTAATGCCCTGCGCCTTGGCCATACGAATAGAGACGGGGCTGAAGTCGGTGAGGAAAGTGGAACAGCAGCGCGGCCCACTGCAAGCGCCATGCCCGCCCAAATATTTGGCCACATCGCGCGGCCCAATTAGCTGCAATTCAACACGGGTACGGAAGGAACGGGTCAGCGCATTTTGCAGGTTATTCAGCCGCAGCTTCTTGTTTTCCGTGGCATAGTAGAAGGTGAGCCAGGTACCGTCAAAACTATACTCAGCCTTCACAAACTTCACGTCCTTCACCCCTAGCTGGTGGGCCTTTTCACGGCACGTAATGAGCGCGCTCAGCTCTTTGTCCTGCCACACCTGCCGCAGCACCAGGTCCCGGGGATTCGCTTTGCGGGTTACCGGGCGCAAATTGCGCCGCTGAAACACTTTTTCTGGTTCCACAAAGGCGATGACCTGGCCCAACTGGTTCCCACGCTTAGTCTCGACCACAACGTGGTCACCAGCCTGGATATCCTCAAGCGTCCCCACCGAAAAGTGGTAGAGCTTGCCTAGTTTTTGGAATCGAATCCCCACAACGGGTTCCATAGATAGTTCTCCAATGGTTCGGGCATTGGTCTGCCCGGCGTTTGCCTGTCCGTGACTATAACCGGCCATTATAGCAAATGTTTGCGGTTTGTCGCTTTTCCCCGGCCGGGCACAGTTGACACCGGCCGGGGGAAGCGGTACCCTGTCCTTGCTTACACCCAATTCTTGACCATAGGAGCAAGGCAACATGAACCTAACCACAACCTCCGCGCCCACCGGCACTGCACCCGGCCCCAAGAACAGTTTCCCGCTGGGCAATCTGCGCGCCTTTCGGGCCGATCCCCTCCAGTTTGTCTACCAGTGCGCCGGCAAATACGGCGATCTGGCCGGTGTTGACATGGGCCCGCGCACCCTGTTCATCGCCTCCCACCCCGAACTGGCCCAGGAAGTCCTGGTCAACCAGCGCGAAACCTACATCAAGATGCAGCGCCCGGATGGCAAGCCCGTAGGCCTACAACTCATTCTGGGCAATGGACTGGTCACCAACACCGACCCGGCCTCCTGGCTGGTACAGCGCCGCATGATGCAGCCCATGTTCCACCGCCGCGAAATTGCAGCCATGGGCGGCAAGATTCAGGCCGCCGGGCAGCGACTGCTCGCCAACTGGCAAACCGCACCCCGGCCGGGGGAGCCCATCAACGTCGCCCAGGAAATGATGCAGGTCACCCTGGACATCATCACCAGCACCATGTTCAGCGCCAACGTCCTGGCCCAGGCCAGCGAAGTCGGCCCGGCCGTCAGCACCGCCGCCCACTTCACCTTCGGCCGCGAGACAAATCCCTTTAGCCTGCCGCTGAGCTGGCCCACGCCGGCCAACCGGCGCTTTGCCCAGGCCCGCGAATACCTGGACGGCCTCATCTACCGCCTGATTGAGGAGCGGCGCACCTCCGGGCAGCAGTTTGGCGACCTGCTAGATATGCTGCTCGCCGCCCAGGATGAGGAAACCGGCCGGGGCATGAGCGACCAGCAGTTGCGTGACGAAGTGATCACCATCTTCGCCGCCGGGCATGAGACAACCTCCAACGCCCTTAGCTGGACCTGGCACCTGCTGGCCCAACACCCCCACGTGCGGCAGCGGCTGCAAAAAGAGCTGGACGACGTGCTGGGTGGGCGCACCCCCGGCGTGGAGGACCTGGCTGCCCTACCCTACACCCAGGCGGTCCTGGAGGAGTCCTTGCGCATCTGCCCCCCCGTGCCGGCAGTGCCGCGGCAAGCGGCCCATGATACAGTGTTGGCGGGCTTCCCCATCCCGGCCGGGAGCCGGATCATCGTCTCCATCTACAACATCCATCGCCACCCCGCCTGCTGGCCCGACCCCGAAACCTTCAATCCGGAACGCTTCTTGCCCGGCCACCCCGAACGCCCCCACCGCCTGGCCTTCATGCCCTTCGGGGCCGGGCCACGGCTGTGCATCGGCAACCACCTGGCCATGATCGAAGGCACCCTACTGCTGGCAATGATCGCCCAAAAATACGAGCTAGAGCCAGTGCCCGGCCACCCGGTGGTGCCGGAAGTCGCCATTACCCTGCGGCCCAAATACGGCCTGCTGATGACGCGCAGAGCGCGTGGGGCACATTAGCGCAAGAAGGGGGTGCGAACAGGGGCGGATTCGCAAAGCTGAATCCGCCCCCGTCTAGTGCTTAGCCAATCATCTGAATGGGGATGAAGTCAGTCTGGCTGGCCAGGGTGAGCACGCTGACCCGCGCAGCAACAGCCTGCGCCATGGCGGCCATCGCTTGCCCGGCCGGGGAGTCCGGATGCGTTACGACGACCGGCTCGCCAATATCCCCACCAATGCGCACATTGGCATCCAGGGGGATCGAGCCAATGAAAGGCACGCGCAGCGTCTCGGCCAGCCGCTGGCCCGCGCCCGTGCCAAAGAACTCGCCGCTCATATTCTCCACCACGCCGATAATGGGCACATCCAGCTTCTCAAACATCTTCAGCCCGCGCATGGCATCGGCTGCGGCCACCTCCATCGGCTGGGTCACAATCAGCGCCCCGCTCAGCGGAATCGCCTGCGCCAGCGACAACTGGGCGTCCCCGGTACCCGGCGGCAAATCAATCACCAGGTAATCCAGCTCCCCCCAGGCCACGTCGGTCAGCAACTGGCGAATGGCACTATGCAGCATGGGGCCGCGCCACACCAGCGGCTGGTCCGGCTTTACCAGGAACCCGGTGGAGATGAATTTCACGCCAAACGCCTCGGCCGGGACCATCTTGCGGTCACGCGGCGGCGGCATCTGGTCAATCCCCATCATCATCGGGATGTTGGGGCCAAGAATATCCGCATCTAGCAGCCCCACGCGGGCACCCGCCTGGGCCAGGGCAATGGCCAGGTTCACCGAGATGGTGGATTTGCCCACCCCGCCTTTGCCACTGGAAACAGCGATGGTATTGCGGAACAACTGCCCCACCTGCGTGTTTATCCGGCGGTCAGACGGCACGTTAGCATCGAACTTAATCGCTATCTCGCCAATGCCGTCCACCCTGGCCAGCGCCGCCCGCGCATCCCCTTCCATTTTGCCGCGCAAGGGGCAGGCCGGCGTGGTCAGCATGATGGTGAAGCTGACGTTGCTGTCCTCAACCTTCAGGTCGCGCACCATGTTGAGCGACACCAGGTCACGGTGCAGCTCTGGTTCTATCACGGTTGAAAGCGCAGCGAGCACGTTCTCTTCACTCACACCCATTTTGTCGCCTTTATTCTTACCAAGCATGTGATCTCCAATAGTTATTAGCAAATTGAGATTGGCGGCAAGGCCAATCTCAATCTCGTCTGTTCATTCTCGATTACAGTGCGACTGACATGAGCCAGTCGCCAGAGACCCGGCCGGGTCGCCAACCAATACCAATCGCCGTTTAGCTGCCGTAGTAAGCACCCTGGTAATAAAGCTCCTGCTGGTGCTCCTCACTGAGCGACGGCGCTTCTTCATCGCCATCCTTAGATTTGCGCTTACCCTTCAACGACTCCTTCAAGTTGCGCGCCGCCGCCTCCGCTTCTGCCTTGTTAGGGGCAGTGCTTTGCCAATAGCTCAGCGGCTTGCTCAGGCGCGTCTTGTCGTGAATGTGGGCCGTGGTGCGGTCATAACTGGCCAGCTCATAATCATGGTCCAGCTTGATGGCATCGAAGGGGCAAAACTCGGCACAGAAGCCACAATTCATACAAATATCAATGTCGATATAGAACTGCTCCGGCTCCGGCTTAGGCCGGCCATTGGGCTGCGTGCCCCGCACAATCCAAATGCACTGGGGCGGACAAACCTTGGCACAGATGCCACAAGAAGTACACCAGTCGTGGCCCCACAACTGCCCCGGCTCCGGCGCGTCGGTCACCAGGAACGGCACAAAACGAAAGCGCTCCGGGACCGATAGCTTCTCTTCCGGGTAGTTCACGGTAATCGCGCCGGTCGTCGCCAGGCTCTGGCGCACCTTTAAGGCCTCGTCGTTATAGTAGCGGCCACCCTGAGACATCCACTTGATGTCATCCAGGTAGGTATTCACAAAATGTCGCATCGTAACGGCCATGCCTTTGAGAATGCCAAGTCCGTACATAGTCACTCCTGTAAGAATGTGGGGCGAGCTGAATAAGCGCCCAACAACGGTTAACGGTCCACTTCGCCCAAAACGATGTCGATACTGCCCAAGATTGCCACGATGTCGGCCACCTTATGCCCGATGGACATGGGGCCAAGCGCCATCAGGTTGATGAAGCTGGGCGCCCGCACGTGATAGCGGTCCGGGTTGGCACCCCGGCGCTGGGCGGTGATGTAATATCCCAGCTCACCCTTCGGATTTTCTACCCGGCCGTAAGCATCGCCGCCCTGGGGCATACGAATAGCATATTGCGGCTTGCCATCGACCACAGGTGCGCCCTTGGTTGCCTTCAGGTGGGGCAGCACCTGCTTAACGATCCGGATGCTCTGGTAAATCTCGTCCAGCCGGATCAGGTAGCGATCATAGATGTCGCCGTTGTAGCGAACGGCCACGTCAAAGTCGAGGTGCTCGTAGTAGGAATAGGGTTCGGCACGGCGCACGTCGTAGGGGACACCGCTGGCGCGCAGCAGAGGCCCGGCCGTGCTGAGAGCAATGGCATCTTCCAGAGACAGGTAGCCCACGCCAATGCTGCGGGCACGCATAATCTCGTTGTTGGTGATGAGGGTTTCGAACTCTTCCAGCGCACGCGGCAGCCTGTCATAAACCAGCTCGTGCAGGAATTCCATGGTTGGCTGGGTGCGGACGTGGGTAGGCAAGTCATAGGCCACACCCCCAAAGCGCATGTAGTTGCACATCATGCGTGACCCGGCCGTGGCTTCAAACAGGTCCAGAATCAATTCACGCTCGATGTACAGGTAAAGCATGGGCGTTTGCAGCGCGCCCAGGTCATTGAGCAAGAAGCCCAAGGCCCAGGCATGGTTGACGATACGGGTCAGCTCCACCATGAGGATGCGGATCCATTCGGCTCGTTCAGGCACCTGGGAACCCAGCAGCTTCTCAACGGCCAACACGTAGCCGTGGTTGTTGCCCATAGAGCAGAGATAATCGAGGCGGTCTGTGTAGGGAATGTTTTGAATGAAGGTGTTGCGTTCGCCGATTTTCTCGTGGTTGCGGTGCAGGTAGCCCATCACCGGGTCTAGTTTCAGCACCGTCTCGCCGTCCAGGGTAACCACCATGCGGAAGACGCCATGGGTAGAAGGGTGCTGCGGCCCCATGTTGACGGTGACTTTGTCAGTTTTGAGGCCAGGGGTGGCGTCACGAGAGAGGGTGACTCCGGCGTAAATTTCGGCTTCGGTGTCAAAGTCGATGCTGTCGGGCCGCCACCCGGCCGGGTACTGCACATTCTTGCCATACGGATTGCGGTCCTCAGCGCGGAACACCTCACCCCCCGGCCAGCGGCTGCCAAACGGCTTGTTCGGCTCTTCGTAGAAAGGCTCCTTCCAATCCTTGCGCAGCGGGTGCCCTTCAAAACCGTCCCACATCAAAATGCGGCGCAGGTCGGGGTGACCGGCAAAGCGAATGCCAAAGAGGTCCCAAATCTCCCGTTCCTGAAAATCGGCACCAGGCCAGGTGGGGGTTAGCGAGGGGACCACCGGCTCATCGCGGTCGACCTGCACCTTGAGCACCAGCGCGCTGCCCCCCTGGTCAATGCTGTAAGTGTGGTAGACGACTTCCATCTTGTTTTCGTCGATGAGGTCCACCCCGGTGACGCTGGACAGGTAATTGAAGCCCAGTTCCTGGCGTGCATACTCGGCCACTTCGACAATCTTGTCGGCGGGGACCATGACGCCGGTGTAACCCGGCCGGGGATCATCCTGCAGCGCTTCGGGGTACTTTTCTTTCAAACGCGCCACCGCCGTCGCGACAGGGTCTACACTCACGGCCGGGGCATCTTCAATGACGATATCGCTCATGACCTACTCTTCCTTCCCTTAAGCCGCAGCGGCCGCTTCAATCTCCGGCTCAGGCTGCACCTTCTCGGCTTCTGTCCGAATCTTGTCCAGTTGGCGCAAATCCACCAGGTCAGGCCCCAACACCGGGATCGGCACCACCTCACCCGGTGTATCCTTGCGGTACCAGGGCACCGTCAAAATCGACTGGTGGTCAATCTTCTCTTGCAGGGCGATCAAGCCGTTGATGAGCGCCTGCGGCGTGGGAGGGCAGCCGGGCACGTACACATCAACCGGGATGAACTTGTCGATGCCATCCACGACGTTATAGCCTTCCTTGAAAGGACCCCCGCCGCTGGCACATGCGCCCATGCTCAACACGTAGCGCGGTTCCGGCATCTGGTTGTACAACCGGACAATCGTCGGCACCATCTTTTTGGTCACCGTGCCCGACACAATCATCAGGTCCGACTGGCGTGGTGTAGCCCGGAACACTTCCATGCCAAAGCGCGCCAGGTCATACCGGCTGGCCGCGGTGCAAATCATCTCAATGGCACAGCAGGCCAAACCAAAAACCATGGGCCAGACGGAGTTACGCCGGGACCAGTTGTAAACAGTGTTAAGGCTGGTGATGAATACGTTGTTGGCTAGCTCGTCAGGTACGGGGATAGCAGACGAAAGGGCGTCTGTCGTCATAGATCTGTCGCCTCCTCAAACCACACAATTTGGATATCCTGCAAAATACGCTCTGTGACCAGGGCGGGATCGTCCCGGAAGCCCGGCAGGGCAATGACCAGGCTGGCCAGTTGGTGCAGGCCAACAAACTCTGGTTGCAGTTCTGGGTGAAATTCCATCAACGAGACCGCAATGGCATACGTGGCATCCCAGTAAAGTTCCAGGCCCGGATCACTGTCAGCAGAGGCATCCATGCAGGTTTAACTTTTATGCCACAAGAATTGTGAAAGTCGCTGGGTATGATACAACAAAGTTTGGGACAGGTCGAATGAAATAATGAGGAAATTCACAATCGGCAGGCCCCCGGCCGGGGCACTTAGAGCCAGCGCTGCTTCCCGTTGCCGGCTGAAAACTACTTGCCCCCTCCCCGGCCGGGAGCCTTCAGGTATAATGCCAGCCAAACACAACGGAAACAACCACCTATGACCAGCAAAGCCCTACACACCCTACTTCGCCTGTCCCTCGCCTTCATCTGGCTATGGACCGGCCTTGTCGTCCTCTTTCTGGCCCCCATGGCCGACAGCCTGGCCCTCATCGCCCCCCTGGGGCTGCCCGAATGGCTCGCCACCTACCTCATCCAGGCCACCGCCATCTTCGAACTCTTCATGGGCATCGCCATGATCGCCAACTGGCGCGTACGCATTTGGGCTGCCGTGCAGATATTCCTCATCATGGCCTTCACCCTCATCATCACCATCTTCCTGCCCGCGCAGTGGCTGCACCCCTTTGGCCCAATCAGCAAGAACATTCCCCTGCTAGCCGCCACCATCGTGCTCTACACCTGGGAAAAGCGCCGCGAACAGCGCGAAGACAACGTGTACAGCTTCCACAGCGACCTGGATGCCTGATGGGCAGCACCCCAGGCCGCCCGCTACACAGATGCCGGCCAGGCATCACGCCTGGCGACCAACCAGCATGAGTGCCAAAATCCTCCTCATCTCCCCCTACCACGGCGGCAGCCACCGGGCCTGGGCCACAGGCTACCAGCAATACAGCCAGCACCAGGTGCAACTGCTCACGCTGCCCGCCCGCTTCTGGAAATGGCGCATGCACGGCGGCGCGGTGACCCTGGCCCGCCAATACCTGGCCGAAAATCCCCGGCCGGACCTCATCCTGGCCACCGACATGCTCAACGTTACCACCTTCCTGGCTCTGACCCGGCCGGGGGTTCCCCTGCACCTCTACATGCACGAAAACCAGCTCACCTACCCCCTGCCGGCCAACAGCCACAGCGGCCCGATGCGCCGCCAAAAAGGCGAGCGCGATCTGCACTACGCCTTCATCAACTACGCCTCCATGCTGGCCGCAGACCACGTCCACTTCAACTCCGCCTACCACCGCCACACCTTTCTGGCCGAACTGCCCCGCTTCCTGCGCCACTTCCCTGAATACAACGAGCTAGACACCGTGGCCGAACTGGCAGCCAGGAGCAGCGTGCTGCCGGTGGGCTTGGACCTGGCCCGGCTAGCCCCGCCAGCCACCCCCGTGCCCCCGGCCGGGGCACCCCTCATCCTGTGGAACCAACGCTGGGAATATGATAAGAACCCGGCCGGGTTCTTCCATGCCCTCTACACCATCGCCGCCGAGGGCATCCCCTTCCGCCTGGCCCTGTGCGGCGAAAACTTCCGCCGCCACCCCACCGAGTTCAACACCGCCCTAACCCGCCTGCGCGACCAGATCTGCCACGTTGGCTATGCCAATGAGGCCGACTACCGCCACCTGCTCCATGAAGCCGCCATCACCATCTCCACCGCCCACCACGAATTCTTCGGCATCAGCATCCTGGAAGCCATCGCCTGCCACACCTTCCCCATCCTACCCCACCGCCTCAGCTACCCCGAGCTTATCCCACCCCCATTTCACCACCGCTGCCTGTATGAAAACCAGGGCGGACTGCTGCAGCGGCTGCGCTGGGCCTTAGCCAACCCGGCCGGGGCGGCCACCATCGCCACCCAGCTCGCCCAAACCGTCACCCGCTTCGACTGGGCCACCCTCGCCCCCGTCTACGATACCACCCTGATCCAGATGGCGGGATGAAAGGGTGAATGGGTGAATGGGTGAATGGGAGAACCGTCCCCCCTGCCCCCCAGCCGCGCAATCCAGCAGGGTTGCTAGCACCGCTCAAGCGTGGGATAATGCCCACTGGCAAAACAGAGCCACAAACCTGCCTGCGGAGTGAGACATGAGCAACAACAAGACAAAAAAGATTGGCCTGATCATCGGTCGCGAATGGAGTTGGCCCTCCGCATTCATCAACGAAGTCACCCAGCGCCAGGCGGATGTGTCGGCAGAATTCATCAAAGTAGGCGGCACCAACCTGGACGATTTGTGCGAATATGATGTACTCATCGACCGCATGTCCCACGAAATTCCCTACTACCGCACCTACATGAAGTACGCCGCCCTGCAAGGCACCTACGTCATCAATAATCCCTTCACCTGGTCAGCCGACGACAAATTCGTTGGCGTCGCCATGATGAAGCAAATGAACCTGCGCGTGCCCGCCACCGTGGTTCTGCCCAACAAGCGCGTAGAAACACAAATCGTGCCCGAAAGCTTCCGCAACCTCGTCTATCCCATGGACTGGAAAGGCATCATCGACTACGTTGGCGTCCCCGCCATCCTCAAAGACATCCATACCGGCGGCCGGCGCTTTGCCCGCCGCGTCTCCAACGTAGATGACCTCATTCAGGTATACGACGAAAGCGACACCCGCACCGTGCTACTCCAACAAATCTTAGAGTCAGACCAGCACATCCACTGCTTTGTCTTTGGCGAGCGCAGCGTCCGGGCCATCGCCTTTGCCCGGACCGATGACCAGTATCAGGCCGAAATACCGTTTCTAGACGGGCCAACACGCCAGGCCATCGAAGCCGATGCCCTGCGCATCTCCCGCGCCCTGGGCTACGACATGAACATGGTTGAGTTTGTCCTGTACAATGACCAGCCCTACGTCATCAACCCCTCCAATCCCGCCCCAATGATTGACATAGACCAGATGCCGGCCAAACACTTCAACTGGTGCGTGCAAGAAATGGCCGACTTTGCCATCGAGATGGCCCTCCACCCCCAGCCCCAACATGGTGTGTTCCGTCCACTAAACGACTAAGCCCCACCCCGGCCGGGGGCCACCAACCCCATTTCTCACTCTTTGAACAATCCGCCAGGAACCGCTATAATATCCGTTCCGTCAATTAGTTGATATCGCAACTACTTGACCCCTGTTAGGCAGCGTACCGCGCCATGGCCCTTGCCTACTGAACCGGTTAACCCACCGCCATGAGCCATACCTGCCAGCTTCAACACCAGGCAGCGACACCTGGAAATAGCAGCAACTGCCAGGCCAACCATTGTGCGTCTTGGAAAAATCCACGCCTCGCGGACCAGACATCGCGGCGCATCAGACCAGACGCAAGTTGGCCCCACCGTTGCCACAAACGAGGAAGTTACAGAAGATGACACCCATTAGCACAAAAATGCCTGAAAAGCTTGGCCGCTTGCCGGACATTGCCTACAACCTGTGGTGGAGTTGGACACCGGAAGCGCGGTTGCTCTTCCGCCATCTCGACCTGACCTTGTGGCGGCAAACCAACCACAACCCTGTGCATATGCTCAATGAGCTGCCCGCCGAGCAGTTGGAAGCAGCGGCTAACGACCCCGACTTTCTGCGCGCCTACAAGTCAGTACTCATCAAAATGGACCAGGAAATCCAAAACGGACATTCCTGGTTCTACCAAACCTATCCGGAACTAACCAAGAACACCATCGCCTACTTCTCAGCCGAGTTTGGGCTGCACAATTCGCTGCCCATCTACTCTGGCGGCCTGGGCATTCTGGCCGGCGACCACGCCAAGGAAGCCAGCGACCTGGGCATCCCTCTCATTGGCGTTGGGTTCATGTATCCGCAAGGATACTTCCGCCAGCGCCTCCCCTCCCACGGCTGGCAAGAAGCCACCTACGAACAACTCGACCTCAGCCAGGCCCCTATCCGGCCGGTGGAAACCGTTGACGGGCAGCCACTCAAAATCCATGTCACCATGTCGGGCACGCCCGTTTACGCCCGCATCTGGTATGTCCAGGTGGGCCGCACCGTCCTTTACCTGATGGACACCGACGTTGAGGAAAACGATCCCTGGAATCGTGACCTGTCTGCTCGGCTCTACTCTGGCGATGGCGAAGTGCGTATTCGCCAGGAGATCATGCTGGGCGTGGGCGGCGTGCGCACTTTGCGCGCCCTGGGCATTACCCCCAAAGTATGGCACATGAACGAAGGACATTCCGGCTTCCTGGTGCTAGAATGCCTGCGCGAGAAGGTGCAGTCGGGCATGAGCTTCGCCGAAGCGTTGGCCGACGTGCGCGCCCATACCGTTTTCACCACCCACACACCCGTCCCGGCCGGGCACGATGCCTTCCCCTTCCACATGGTCGAACATTACTTCCAGGGCTTCTGGAACGACCTGGGCCTGAGCCGCGAAGAGTTCCTGGCCCTGGGCGAACACCAGGAAAGCTGGGGCACCGCCTTCAACATGACTGTACTCGCCCTGCATACCGCTGGCTACGTCAACGGCGTCAGCAAACTACATGGCGAAGTCTCCCGCGCAATGTGGCAAGGCGTCTGGCCCAATCTGCCCCAGGCCGAAATCCCTATCACCCATGTCACCAACGGCGTACACGTGCCCACCTGGCTGCCCAGCGAAACCCGCATCCTTTACCGCAAATACCTCGGCCCCGGCTGGATCGAGCGTCAAGACGATCCCAAAATCTGGCAGCAACTGGATGATATCCCCGACGAAGCGCTGTGGGACCTGCACATCCTGCTCAAGCGCAAACTGATGAAATTCCTGCGCGCCCGCGTGCGCCAGCGCTGGCTCACCGGCCGGGACGATCCCACCCAGGTACTGACCAGCGGCACCCTGCTAGACTCCAGCGTCCTCACCATCGGCTTTGCCCGCCGCTTTGCCACCTACAAGCGGGCCACACTCATCCTCAAAGACCTGGAGCGGCTGCGCCGGATTCTGACCAACCAGTACCGGCCGGTACAGATCGTCTTCGCCGGCAAGGCCCATCCGGCCGACGACCCCGGCAAAATGCTCATCCAGACCGTATACAACATGGCCAAACACAATCAAATGGGCGGCCGCATCGCCTTCGTCGAAGACTACGACATGCACATGGCCCGCTACCTGGTGCAAGGCGTCGACGTCTGGCTAAACACCCCTCTGCGACCCCGCGAAGCCAGCGGCACCAGCGGCATGAAAGCCGCTATCAACGGCGTTCCCAACCTCAGCGTCCAGGATGGCTGGTGGGCCGAAGGCTACAACGGCGCCAACGGCTGGAGCTTCGGCAACGTAGAGTATGACGACCCGGAAACCCAAGATTGGGCCGACGCCAGCGCCATGTACGACATCCTGGAGCAAGAAGTAGTGCCGCTCTATTACAAGCGGGACGGCGACGATATTCCACGTGGCTGGGTAAGACTCATGCGCGAGTCCATCCGCACTTCCGCCCACCAGTTTGGCACACGCCGCATGCTCAAGGATTATGCCCGCAAGCTGTATGTACCCGCCATGGCCGACTAGCAACAACAGTCGCCCGCTTGCTGACCAGGAGCTTCATCCGGCCATCAAGCAGGGTCCGCACCCCAAACCCCTCCCCCTCGCTGGGGGAGGGGCATCTTTTCCCGCCAGGCTGTCCTATCGCTGTTTCCACTCCTAATCCTATGAATCGTTGGCTGCGGCGTTTCCTCTACCTACTGCTCCTGCTGTTCTGGCTGGCGGTGATGCTGTTCCCGGCCATCTCCTTTGTGCTGGCCACGCGGCAGCAAATCCAGTTGGGCAGCAGCCCAGACCGGCACCTGCGCCTATTCCTGGTGAGTGAGCCGGCCACCCAAGGCCTGGGACTGGAGCGAACCCGGCCGGTGTCAGAACCGGCCAACTGCACCCAAACCACCGTCAACTACCTGATGTGGCAGGGCGAAGGCGAATCTACCACCTACTGCCAATGCTACAACGAAAGCGGGGGCGTCATTTCCACCAATCAGGGTGCATGCGCCCCGCCCTGATCACCGTACCCCAGCCAATCCTGCCTGTCCGCCACCGGCCTCACACCCCCGCCACACCCCGGCCGGGTAAACAAACAACCACCACCCGCATCACCCTGCCCAATTACCCCTGGCAACATTCGCCACCGCTCAACGGTATGGTACAATAGCATCATGGAAAGCTATTCAGATCCAGCCGCGCCCATAACCCCTGAGCCGCCGCCGCCCACGGCGGAGCAGTTGGCCCGTGCTGCCGCCCTACGGCGCTTCAACCGCCTGACGATCTACCTGCCGGTCGGTCTCATCATCTTCGTCTGGTTGGTCCTGGTGCTTGCCCTGTTGTGGCTCACCGTTTTCGGTCAATGGGTCAATGTCTCGCCAACGCAGTTAGCCTACTACCGCAACCTGGTGCGCGGCATCGCCGACATCTCGCTGATCGTGCTCTTCACCCTGATGCTGATTTTGGGCACGATCCCCATCGTCCTGACTGCAGCCGTGGTTAAGCGGCAGCGAGAACGGCGCGCCCTGCGCCCGGCCGGGGTACGTCCCCTACCCATCATGTGGCGGCTGGAAAACCTGGTAGTCACCATCCAACAAGCCATCACCGGGGTCCTGCCAATGATCGCCCGGCCGGTGACCACCCTACACGCCGGGGCCGCCTACGTGCGTGCCCTCCTCATCGAAATCAGAAAAATCCTGACCAGGAGCTAACACAAAATGCCCCCTGAACCCAACACAAATTGGAAAACCAAAACCCTGATTATTGGCGCCCTCCTCGGCGCACTGCTGGGCCTCGGCTCAGCCTATTTGCTCACCCGCACTGCCGAAGAAAACGTCGGCGGCCCGCCAGAGATCACCACCGGCGAAGCCCTGCGCATCGGTGTCGCCATCATCGGCCTGGTCCGCGGCATCGCCGCCCTGGGAGACCGGCGATAAAACACATCGCCCACAGCCGCCAGCCCATCCCACCAACCTCCTCTGGCCACCCCAAAGGCCCGGACTTGATTATCACCACCGGTCCATTGCCGCTTGCCCAAGAGACCCGCGGACCTCGTCTGGCACCACCGTCACAGGATAATCGCGAAGGGAGATTATGCCCACTGTAGTTGTAGTCGATGACGATCATAGCAGCGCCCATCTAATTAAGATGCTCCTGGAACTTGAAGGCTTTGCAGTTAAACTGTGCATGAGCACCGAAGAAGCCATCCGGGCCACCGATGCTCATGTCAGCGCTTTTGTAATTGACTATTACCTCGCCGACAACCAAAATGGCTTAGTCTTGGTACAAGCCATTCGCGGCGGCCAGACCAACGCCAAAACCCAGACACCCATCATCATCGTCTCCGGAGACATTCGGCGCGAACGTGAAACCGTGGCCGCTGGGGCCAACCTCTTTCTACAAAAACCCTATTCCCCCTATGCTCTTAGCAACCATCTGAGAACACTAATCGCCAAGGAAAATCAACATGGCTAGAACTGCAAAACGAAAAGGCAGGCCAGCCGGACCTTCTCGCCAATGGCGACGTATGGACTTGCATCTACACACTCCCGGTTCCGCCGATTACCAGGAACCGCAAGCGAGTTATCTTGACATACTCCGCCAGGCAGAGCTACGCGGCCTGGATATCATCGCCTTCACCGACCACAACACCGTGGCGGGTTACGCCGCCATGCAAAAAACCATCGAACAACTCCTCCTGCTAGAACAGCTAGAACGCATCGAACCGGATGAAAAACGCCGGCTGGATGAATACCGGCGCTTACTTCAGAAGATATTAGTCCTGCCCGGTTTTGAATTTACGGCCACCTTTGGCTTCCACATTCTGGGCATCTTTCCTCCCACCACACCCGTCAGCTACCTGGAGCATTTGCTGCTGCTGCTAAACGTGCCGCGGACCCACGTTGCCCAGGGCAGTGCCACCGTCGGCGCCACCGCCGACGTCCTCACCGCCTACCGCGTCATCAACGATGCCGGCGGACTGGTAATTGCGGCGCACGCCAATTCTGGCAATGGCGTGGTCATGCGCGGTCTCGATTTTGGCGGGCAGACACGTATTGCCTACACCCAGGACCCCAATTTGCACGCCCTGGAAGTAACCGATCTGGATAAGCGCGGCCGTTACGCCACCCGCCGCTTCTTCGACGGCTCCAAGCCCGAATACCCCCGCCCCATGCGCTGCATCCAGGGTTCCGACGCCCACCGCCTGACCCGTGACCCAGCCAACGCCAAACACCTGGGCATTGGCGACCGGGTTACCGAAGTGCTGCTCACCGAAGTAACCTTCGAAGCGCTAAGCGCGGTGATCAAGGGCAACGACCTTTCACTCACCCGGCCGTATCGCGGCAAAGCAGCCCCCCTGGATTACATTCAGGCCGCCCGCGAAGAAGGCGAGTCAATTGTTCAGGCATTTCACGAAAGCATGGCCCAGCGTGGCAATTTCTTTGACCGGGTGCTGGAAGATATTTGCGCCATGGCCAACACCAATGGCGGCACCATTTACGTGGGGGTTTCCGCCAACCCGCAGGAGAAACCGGTAGGCGTGCGTGACCCCGGCCGGGCCATCAGCCGCCTGCAAAACTCACTGGCCACCCGCTTTAGCCCCGAACCCAATGTAGAAATCGACCGGTTAAGCTCGCAGGGGCAAAACGTCGTGCGCATCACCGTCCATCCGGGCCATGACCTGCCCTACGCCATCGACAACCACCGCATCTTTGTGCGCGACGAAACCGACACCAACCTGGCCGTGCGCGATGAGATTGTGCAACTGGCTGAGCGCCGTCTGAAAGCAGCCGAGTCGCTGCCGCCGGCCCCCGTAGAAATCCCCCCCCTGCCGCTGCCCACGCCTGCGCCCCAACCGCCCCCGGCCGGGAAGCCCACCAAAAGCAGCAGCAAACCACCCACCCCCGCCAAACGCGAACTGGCCCCGCCCAGCACCGGCGTCGAAATCGTCGGCAGCGAAGATCGCAAAGGAACCATCTACCACACCGTGCGCGACCTGCGCAACAACAACCACATCAAAAACGTCACCCGCTCCTCCGCCCGCAAGCTGTGGCACTACGCCATCACCCAGGTCGAAGCCGGCCTGCCCGACCCCAAGAACATTCAATGGCACGGGGACATCGCCATCATCGACAAACGCCAAAAAGACGAGCACACCTGGTATGACCTGGCCATGCGCACCGGCGATCAGATTCGCGTCTTCTTCGGCGTCACCGACAGCGGGCTAAACGACGACTGGCTAGCCCTCATCGAACAGTCCGATTAGCGCATGAACGTCGCCATCCTAACCGTCAGCGATCGGGGCGCAGCAGGCCACTACGAAGACCGCAGCGGACCACTGCTAGTCGAGCTAATCCAGCGCCACACGACCTGGTCCATTACTCAGCAGGCAATTGTGCCTGACGACCAGGCCACCATTGCTGCCACATTGCGCGCCTGGTGCAGCGCCGGGGCCAACCTCATCCTGACCACCGGCGGCACCGGCTTCGCCCCCCGCGACGTCACCCCAGAAGCAACCCGCCAGGTCATTGAGCGGGAAGCGCCGGGCATTGCCGAGGCCCTACGGGCCGAGAGCCTGAGAGTGACGCAGCACGCCATGCTCTCCCGGGGAATTGCCGGCCTGCGCGGCCAGACGCTGATCATCAACCTGCCCGGCAGCCCCAAAGCAGTGCGCGAAAACATGGCCGTGCTCCTACCCGTGCTCCCCCACGCCCTGGCCCTGCTAACCGGCCTGCCCGGCACAGAAAGCGACCACCAAACCATACGCAGTGCCTGACGCGTTGTCCCTGGTTGGTCGCCCAAAACGCCCGGCGCCGCGCGCACCCCAAAGCCCATGACCGAACAAACCACCGGCAGCATCGTTTTGAAAAAGGGGCGGGAAAAACCGCTGGTAAATCGCCATCCCTGGATCTTTTCCGGGGCTATCCAGCGCGTGGTGTCCCGGCCGGGACCCGGCGACCTGGTAGACGTGCAAGCCGCCAACGGCGACTGGCTGGCCTGTGCCTACTACAACCCCCAATCCCAAATCCCCGGCCGGGTGCTATCCTGGAACGCCGACCAACCCATCGACGAAACATTCTGGCAGCAGCGGCTGCAAACCGCCTTCGCCGGCCGGGATGCACTGCAATTGGGGCCGCAAACCAGCGCCTATCGCCTGGTCAACGCCGAGTCGGATGGCCTGCCCGGACTGGTCGTAGACCAGTACAACGACTTCCTCGTGGTCCAATGCCTGACCCTGGGCATCGACCGGCGCAAAGAGATGCTGTTCGACCTGCTGACCACGCTGCGCACCCCGGCCGGGATTATCGAACGCTCCGACGTGGAAGTGCGCCACAAAGAAGGGCTGCCCGAACTGGCCGGCGTACGCCGCGGCCAGGCGCCCCCCAACCGGATTACCATCCTGGAAAACGGCCACCGCTTCCAGGCCAGCCTGCTAGAAGGGCACAAAACAGGCCTGTACCTGGACCAGCGCGAAAACCGCGCCCTGGTCGGCCAACCCCGCTTCATGGCCGGGCGCGAAGTCCTGAACCTGTTCGCCTACACCGGCGGCTTCGCCGTGTATGCCGCCGCCGCCGGGGCCAGCGCCATTGTCAACGTCGACAGCTCAGCCGATCTGCTGGCCCAGGCGCAGCACAACCTGGTCCTCAACGGACACAACACCCGGCCGGGGGACGAATACCTCAACGCCGATGCCTTTCAACTGCTGCGCCGTTACCGTGACAGCGGCCGCCAATTCGACACCATCATCCTCGACCCGCCCAAGTTTGCCCACAGCAAGGGCGATGTGGAACGCGCCTGCCGCGGCTACAAGGATTTGAACTGGCTGGCCATGCGCCTGACCCGGCCGGGCGGACACCTGGCCACCTTCTCTTGCTCCGGCCTGGTCAGCGCCGACCTTTTCCAGAAGGTGCTGTTTGGCGCCGCCATAGACGCCGGCCGGGACGCGCAAATCCTCTACCAGATGGGCCAGGCCGCCGACCACCCCATCGCGCTCACCTTCCCCGAATCCGCCTATCTCAAAGGCTTTCTCCTGCGCGTGTTGTAGCCGGCCGTGAAGCCCATTCAAGAAGTTCCTCAAACGCCCTCACCGGTGCCCGCTACGCACCAACTGCCCACCCACTGCGACCTCGCCACCCTGGGCCTGGATCCCTCCACCGTCACCGCCACAACCCTGCTGCGCCAACAGCACGGCCACCACCTCTATCGTCTCACCACCGGCCCCGCCAGCTACATCCTCAAATGGTTTGACGACCCCACCACCGCCACCGAGATCCGCGCCTATGACCTCCTGACCCGGCTGGGCGTACCCACCCTGCCCGTGCACGGCCAGTCGGCCAACGCCTTGCTGCTGGCCGACCTGGACGCCGACCAACAGTGGCGTCTGGCCACCGCAGCAGACACCCGGCTGGCGGCAACCGGCGCAGCCGTGGCCGAATGGTATCAGCTTCTTCACCCGGCCGGGCAAACCCTGCTCAGCACCGCCCCGCCGCCCGATTGGCTGCCCCCGCGCGAATCAGACACCCTCCAGCCCGCCCACATCCTGGCCATTGGCCAGCGCCTACAGCTCGCCCACCTGCCAGTCTGGCGGCTGGCCGCCGAATACCTCGCGCCGCTACAGCAAGCAGTCCGCGCCCTGCCCACCACCCTCACCTACAACGACTTCCACTGGACCAACCTGGCCCTTTCCCGCCCCCCCACTCCCGGCCAGCGCGCCATCATCTTCGATTACCACCTGCTAAGCCTGGGCATACGCTACAGCGACTATCGCAACGTCTGCAGCAGCCTAAACGGCCCCGCCCTGGCCACCTTCCAGGCCACCTACGGGCCAGTAGACGAACGCGAACGCATCCTCGACGAACCACTGGGCACCCTCTACGGGCTGCACGAAGCGCTCCGCCGGCCGCAGCTTCCCCGTTGGGCACTGGACCTGGTTGATGAGGCAACCTCTGGCCGCCTGGCGTCGAAGTTGCAGCGCGCCCTAGAGGTGGTAAAGTTCACCTGAAACAACCTGCAACATGGTGTGCGGACACAGCAAACCCCTCGCGCAGGAATGGAGCAGCACATGGACGAACCAAAATCAAACCTCAAACGCGACCTTCATCCCATGCCGCCGTTTGTGCGCCAGGCACTGGAAACGCGCGGCCTCATGGACGCCTACCACAGCCGGCCACCCTACCAGCAAAACGACTACCTGGGCTGGATTAGCCGGGCCAAACGACCCGAAACGCAGCAGAAGCGCCTGGCCCAAATGTTGGACGAGCTGGAACAAGGCGACGCATACATGAAAATGCCCTACAATGCCCGGCGGACATAACCCCCGGCCGGGTTCCACCCCTCCCGGCATTGCCCGCTGCGCAAACTCCGGTATGATTCCGGGCTGGCATCCCGCCAGCAGAAAAAACCGACCATAGACCACGCCCGGCCGGGGCCAGAAGCACCGTCCGCCAAGACACCTATGCGCCTCAAACAAATCGCCCTGCAAGGGTACAAAACCTTCGCCAGCAAAACCACCTTCAGCTTCGAAGAAGGCATCACCGCCATCGTCGGCCCCAACGGCAGCGGCAAAAGCAACATCGCCGACGCCCTGCGCTGGGTCCTGGGCGAGCAAAGCTACAGCACCCTGCGTGGCAAACGCTCCACCGACATGATCTTCGCCGGCGGCCTCAATCGCCCCCGCGCCGGCATGGCCCAGGCCATCCTCACCCTGGACAACAGCGACAACTGGCTGCCCATCGACTACACCGAAGTCGAGATTGGCCGCCGCGTCTACCGCTCCGGCGAAAACGAATACATCCTCAACGGCCAGAAGGTCCGCCTGCGCGACCTGCAAGAACTGCTGGCCACCAGCGGCCTGGCCGAACGCACCTACACCATCATCGGCCAGGGCCTCATCGACCAGGCCCTCTCCTTGCGCGCCGAAGAACGGCGCGCCCTGTTCGAAGAAGCGGCCGGCATCAGCCATTACAAAGCCCGCCGCGCCCAAACCCTGCGCCGGCTGGAAGAAACCCACCACAACCTGGAACGCATCCACGACATCCTCTCCGAAATCAACCCCCGGCTCAACTCACTGCGGCGGCAGGCCAACCGCGCCCGCAACTACGAACAGGTGCTGGCCGATCTGCGCCATCTACTGCGTATCTGGTACGGGTTCCAGTGGGAGAAGGCCAGGCGGGGACTGCGCCAGCAACGCCAGGTAGCCCACGATGCCGAAGCCGTCTGGCAGGAAAGCCGCCGCCGGCTGCTCGACCAGCAAACTCACATCGACCAGCTTCGCCGCCAGGTGCTGCAATTGCAGCGCCAGCTCAACGAGAAACAGGCCGCCCGCGAGCGAATCCGCGAACAAGGCGAACAAATCCGGCGCCGTGTCGCCGTACTGGGCGAGCGCAAAAACCTACTGGAGCGGCAGTTGGCCGAGGCCGCCCCGGAGCTGCCCCGCTTGCAGCAGCAGCAGGCCGAAGCGCAAGCTGCCCTGACAGAGGCCCTGGCCGGCCTGGAAACCGCACAGGCCAGTCTGGCCGAACAAGAGCAGGCGCTGCTGACCTTTGCCGCCGGCTATGCTGGCCAGCAGCAGGAAATCGACCACTGGACGCAGCAGGTCCAGCAGCTAAACAGCCAGTTCCGCGCCGCGCAAAACAGGCTGGCCCAGGCCGAAGGGCAGCTCAGCCAACTGCAAGAACGCCAGCGGGAGGCCTCCCCCGGCCGGGACCACACCGACGAACTGGCCCAACTCAACCAACAAATCACCCGGCTCAGCGCAGCGGCCGACAACGCCCAGGCGCGGGTAGATGACCTGCGCCGCCAGCGCCAGGAACTGCGCCGCGACCAGGAGCAGCACAACCGGCAGTTGAAGGCCCTGCGCCAATCCCAGGGCGACAACAGCCGCCAACTAAACCAGATGAACAAAGAGGTCGCCGCGCTGGAAGCCCGCCGCGACCTGCTGGACCAAATGCGCCACAAAGAGATGCCAGCCCGGCCGGGGACAGCCCTCATCGGCCGGCTGGCCGGCCTGGTCACCATCCCGGCCATGTACCGCGCCGCCATCGAAGCCGCCCTGGGCGCTCGCCTGGGGGCACTGGTGCTGGGCGACGAGGCGGCACTGTGGCAGATGGTACAGGCCCGGCCGGGCCAACAGGCACTCGTAGCCCTGGTCCAAAACAGCATCCCAACCCCGCCGCCGCTGCCGCCCCCCCCGGCCGGGGCCATCGACTGGGCCGCCAACGTCGTCACCGCCGCTGCCGACTTGCAGCCGCTGGTGCGGTGGCTGTTTGGCCCAATCCTGCTGGTAGACCAGCCACGTACCGCCTACCAGCTCGCCCAAACCCTCCCGGCCGGGGGCATTGCCGCCGCCCATGACGGCTTCCTGGTCCATGCCGGCGGCCTGGTAGAATACAACCCCGAAAACCCCCAGCGCAGCATCCTGGCCCGCGAAGAAGCGTGGCGCCAGGCCCAACAAGCCCTGGACAGTCACAAGGCCGCCCAGGCTCAGGCCCAGGCGGAAGCCGACGCCCAGCAGCAGGCTGTTCGCGAGCAACAAACGGCTCTCGACAGGCTAAGCCAGGAGGAAAGTCGCCTGGGCCGCCTGGAACAGGAAGCCAGCCAGCGCCTGGCCAATGCCCAGCGCGACCTGGATCGGACCAGGCAGCAGCAAGGCTTCATCGAGCGGCAGCAGTCAGCCCGCGCCGGCGAGCAGGCCCGGCTGGCCGCCCGCGTTGAGGAGACGCAGACGACCCTGGCCCAACACCAGGAGCAGGTCGCCCACCTGGAGGCTGCCGCCGGCCACGCGCAGGCGCGGCTGGCCGCCCTGCCCGTAGCCGAAATGGCCCAGCAGCAGCAAAACTGGCAGCAGAAGATCGATACCGCCCGCACCATTGTCTCCGGCCGGGAAGCAGTGGTCGAAAGCCGCCGCGCCACACTTAACCAGATTGAAGGACAGCTCAACCGGCAGCGCGCCCGCCTACAAGACCTACAGCGACAGTATGCACAACTGAATCTGAGCCAGGAACAGGGTGAAGCCCAGCGGCTCCAGGCCAGCCTGGAACAGCTAGACCAGGAACAGATCCCCATTCAACAGCGCCTAAGCGACCAGCTAGACGCCCTGGCCCGCGCCGAGGATGAAACAACTGGCCTGCAAAAGCGCACCCATGACCAGGAAACGCATTACACCCAGGCCAAGATCGCCCTCAGCCAACAGGAAAACCACCTGGATGGGTTGGCCGAGCGCATCCGCGCCGACCTGGGTCTGGTCGCTCTGCGCTACGACGAAGATCAGCTTGGCCAGACCCCGCTGCCCATCGCCGAGGTTGTCGACCAACTGCCCGAGGTGAACGAGCTGCCCGATGATATCGAAGACAGCATCCAGCGTTTCCGCGGCCAACTGCACCGCATGGGGGCGATTAACCCCGAAGCACCGGCCGAGTACGAAGAAACCCTGGAGCGCTCCGAATTCCTGACCCGGCAAGTGGATGACCTGCAAAAAACGGAGGCGCAGTTGCGCACCGTCATCGCCGACCTGGATCAGTTGACCTCGCAGGCCTTTGCCCAGACGGTGGAACAGGTCAACGGCATCTTCGACGACATGTTCAGCCGGTTATTTGGCGGTGGTTCGGCCCGGCTGGTACTGACCGATCCGGATGACCTGACCATCAGCGGCGTGGATATCATTGCCCAACTGCCCCGGCGGCGGCAGCAGGGGCTGGGCCTGCTCTCCGGGGGTGAGCGGTCGCTCACCGCGGCGGCGCTCATCTTTGCCCTGCTCAAGGTCAATCCACCCCCGTTCTGCGTGCTGGACGAGGTAGACGCCATGCTGGACGAGGCCAACGTGACCCGCTTCCGCGATGTTTTGCTGGAGCTGCGGGAGCGCTCGCAGGTGATTGTGATTACCCACAACCGGGGCACGGTGCAGGCCGCGCAAACCGTGTATGGCATCAGTATGGGCAGCGACAGCGCCAGCCAGGTTATTTCCATTAAGCCAGAAGAGTACGTTAACGAGCATAATCGCTAGGGCGGCGATAGGCCCGGCCGGGTATACCCGCATCCTCCTGCCCCCTGCCCCACTCCCATAACAAACATAAAAAGGCCGGGCCTCCTGAATTGGAGGCCCGGCCTTTCTTTACCAGGACACAGCTACAACCGTAGCTCCATCCCAGTCACCTTACACTTGCGGAGTGCGTCTATGTACCGTCATCCGTGGGCAGCGGTTCCGGCGTTGGGATAACTTCCGTTGGAACCGGCGTCGGCTGAACCAGGAACTTGGGGTCGAGAATTGGCTGGCCCGGCACCCGCGTTCGCCATAGTGAGAGCAGCTCCACCGTCTCCGTATTACGCACCGTCGTAATCAAGTCGCTCACCAGTTGGAACTTGGCATTGGAAATGGTTGTTTCCGCCACCGGCCGGATTTCGCGGCCACTGGCCATGGTAATAATGAACTGCGACGGATCGCCCTCGGCCGCACCGGGCACTTCAATGACGCCACTGGGGGTGTTAATCGGTTCGTCGAAGATAGCGGCGGCGACATCCGCCCCCAGATTCGATTCATACTGCTCGCGTGGCCGCCACAACTGCTCATTAGCCGAAGCCGTGCTCTCGCGATTCGCGTCAAACGAGGCGCTGCGCACCGTATTCCACACCGTGAGGAAACCATCTACCCCAATCTGCGCCAGGGTGGCATCAGCCTCTTCCTGCGTATCAAAGATCAGGAAATAGGCGCTGGCCTGTTCTTCTTCGGTAGCCACGCCTTGCTCTTCGCCCAGCGCTTCGGCCAGTTTCTCGCGGTACAGTTGGGCCTCAACGGCCGAACGGAAGGTCGCTTCGCTAACCCCCACCTTGCGGTAACGCCCCAACAGCGCATCCAGCGATTCCTGAAAGGATTCGCTGGATACGGGCGTGGCGGTTGGCAGTGGCGTGCCGGTTGGGCCAACCGTGGGGGTTGGCAGCGGGGTCTGAGTGGGCAAAGCTTCAGTAATAACGGCCGTGGGAATGGGCGTCAGCGACGGGGTGGGCATGATGGTCTGGGTGGGCGTGGGCAGCGGGGTTGGCGCTTCGCCACCATAGTAGCTGAACTGCTCACCAATGGCCGCGTCAATTTCGGCGCTGCTAACGGTAATATTCCGCTTGGCCGCTTCCTGACGAATTATCGTCTCGTCTACCATCTGTTCCAACACCAGGCGGCCCAGTTCCTGGCCATCTTGCAGCAATTGTATCTGTTGTCCATTAAACTGCTGCACCAGGCCGACATCCCCGAAGCTTTCCAGTTGGTCTTCCATGTTGATGATGAACTGGGCGCGCTGGTAACGCACCCGGTCCTGCCAATCGCCCAACGCAATCTCCTCGCCGCGCACGTTGGCCACCGGCTGATTGGGGACAAGGAGGTATTCGTTTACCAGGGCGACGCCGAATACCAGCAGGATGATGCCCAGCACAATAGCAATCACGATGCGTATCTGGCGCGATTGTTCCGACTGGCGTCGTGCCCGCAGCACTTCTTTGCGCGATTGGCGTTCGCTCTCTTCTGCTTTTACATTGCGCTTCTTAGACATAGATGTTTGTTCCGGTCAACAACCCGGCCGGTAAGAATCGGGCAGCACCCAAACCCCGGCCGGGGAGAATGGCCAACTACTCAGCCACAAACGGTAGCAATGCCAGGTGCCGCGCCCGCTTGACGGCCACAGCCAGTTCACGCTGGTGCAGCGCACAGGTGCCGGTCTGGCGGCGCGGACGAATCCGGCCATGCTCGGTCACATAGCGGCGCAGCAGGTCATGATCTTTGTAATCAATGGTCTTCTTTTCCACACAGAAAGCACAAATCCGGCGGCGGCGGCGGAATCGGCCCCGTCCACCTCTATCCATACTATCGTCATTCATGACAATCTCCTCAGGCAAATTCGTAACTTACTCTTCATTGCAGGACAGTCTTGGCGGCTTGCACCCCCGGCCGGGGCAGGGCAAATGGGTAGGGCATTGGCAACTGGCAGCCCGGCCGGGAATGGCACAAACACAACAACATCAGCCATCCGGTCAGGCCGGATCGACCGATCACGCTGCTAAACAAAACGTCGGCGCAGCTTATGCTTCCTTGCGGACCACCAGGTGACGCAAGACATCATCTATATACAGAATATCCCGCTCCATCTGGGCCAGGCGCGCCGGATCCAACTTCGCCTCATACAGGACGTAGTAGCCCTCCGTCTGGCGATTGATCGGGTAGGCCAGGGTGCGCCGCCCCCAGTGATGAGCAACAGGCTTGTCATCCTCGCCCTCACCATGGGTCAACATCCCGGCCACGCGCTCAATTAGCTGATTGCGGGGTTCTTCTTCTAGTTTGGCATTAAAAACAAGGGTAACTTCGTACTCACGCACGTTGCGTATACCTCCTTTCCACGGAATTACTCTAGCGAGTTTTGCCCTTGACCCTAACTCAAGAGCGGAAAGCAGCGATATTCAATTGCTGCGCAACGGGAGTGAATAATAGCACAAACAAGATTTTGCACAACTGTTTCTGAACTTTGGATGAATCCCGTATAATCCTTCTGGATCATCCAGCCGGATCCCGGTATGCTCCCCACTCAATAACCACCGGCCGGTATCTTACCATGAGCCGGCCAGGGCGCGCAGCACGGCGCTCCCAGGCCATTTTCTAACCACCAACGGACACACAAAACGTATGAACCCTGTCGCCAAACGAATTAGCTGCCTGCTGCTTTGCCTGGGGCTGGTCTTTGTCCTTAGCCAGCGGGAACCTACCCCGGCCGGGGCGCAGGGGCAAACAAAACTGGTGCTGGCCTTCTACTACGCCTGGTACAATCCCGGCAGCTTCGGGCCGGGCAAGACCCCCTTTCAGCCACCCCAACCCTACTCCTCCAGCGACGCCGGCACCATCCAGCGCCAGGTCAACGAGGCCCGCAGCGCCGGCATCGACGGCTTTGTTCAGAGCTGGTATGGCCCCAGCGAACCATACACCAACGGCAACTTCCAAACCCTGCTCAACATCGCCTCGGCCAGCGGCTTCAAAGCCGCCATCGATTTTGAGCCGGCCGCGCTGTACAGCAGCCACGACGAACGCGCCGCCGCGCTGCGCTCGCTGCTAGACACCCATGCCAACCATCCCGCCTATTTGCGCGTGGACGGCAAGCCGGTCATCTTTTTCTGGGCCAACTGGCTCTACAGCGTGGACGAATGGGCCTACATTCGCAGCATCGCCGACCCTAACCACACCAGCATTTGGATTGCCGAAGGGGGTAACTACCAGTACCTGGCCGTCTTTGACGGGATGCACCTGTACAACATCGCCTGGTCCGCCAACCCGGCCGGGATCAATGCCGGCGGTGCAGCCAATACCCGGGCCGCCGCCGCTACCTACGGCTCCTACAAATACTGGGTCGGTACCGCCATGCCCGGCTTCGATGACCGGCTGCTTGGCCGGGGTGACGCCAGCGTCTACCGCGACCGCGCCGGCGGGGCCTACTTCCAGAACAGCTTTGCCGGTGCCGCCGCCAGCAGCCCCGACATGCTGATCATCACCTCTTTCAACGAGTGGCCTGAAGGCAGCAATATCGAGCCAAGCGTGGAGTTTGGCAACTTTTACCTGGACCTCTCCGCCCAGATGAGCGCCACCTACAAGGCCGGCGGTATCCCCGCCCCGCCCCCCCTACCTGCCCCCACCGAGGGGCCGCCACCCACCGATGGCCCCTCCCCCACCCCGGTGCCCACCAACACACCTGGCCCCACAGCCACCCCCCTGCCCACCGAACCACCTACGGCCACCCCCACGCCCATCGCCAGCCCCACCCCAGACTTCAACGGCCGCATCTACTACACCGCCATCCCCGGTGACTCCTTCATGGCCATTTCAGACCGTTTCCAGGTCCCGCTGGCCGACATCTACCAGCTAAACAACCTCACCGCCGATTCGGTGCTGCTCGTGGGGCAAACGCTGCTGCTAGGATATGGCCCCACACCCGCGCCAACATCCCCCCCGGCCGGGGCGTTTAGCTTCGGCGTCACCACTTCCCCTACCCCGGCCAACGTTCGCCCCGACGGCGCAGTGATTTACATCGTTAAGGAAGGTGAGACACTGCTCGGCCTGTCCGACCGGCTGCAGGTGGCCCTGGAGGACCTGCTGCAAATGAATGCGCTCACCACCGACAGCGTTCTGCTGGCCGGCCAGGTTCTCATCATCGGCTACCAACCCGCCCCGGATGCCTCCGGCGGCTCTGTGGACTTGCCACAGCCCACGGCCAGCCCCACGCCCATCTTCGCCCCCACCTTATCGCCAACTTTGGCCCCGCCCACCCTGCCCCCACCCACCGTCGCCAGCGCAACCGAACTGGCCAATGTGCCCGCCGTCTTTGCCAGCGCCACTCCCGCCCCCCCGGCCGGGCAGACCACCACTACCGACGACCCCCTGGCCCTACCCATGCTGGCCGGTGGCTTACTGCTGCTCCTGGCCGCGGCGGGCATTGGGGTTTATCTTCTGCGCCAGCGGTGAAAGAGTGATGGGGTGCAGGAGTGAGAGGGTGATGGGGTCAGGTAGAACATGCAGCGCAAACGCGCCTTGCGCGTCACGCACTAATCAACGCCGCCTCAATAGCCTGGCGCAGGGTACGGCAGCCAATAACCTCTAACCCGGCCGGGTAATCCCCCACCCCTTTGCGCACCAGGTGCGGCACCAGGCAGCGCCGGAAGCCCAGCTTGGCCGCCTCCTTCAGCCGCGTATCAAGCTGGCTCACTGCCCGCAGTTCGCCGCTTAGCCCCACTTCGCCAATACAGGCCATGTCGGCAAACACCGGCCGGTCCTTCACACTGCTGGCAATGGCCACCGCCACCGCCAGATCCGCCGCTGGCTCGGTGATTTGCAAGCCGCCCACCACATTCACAAACACATCCTTCTCATGCAGCCGCAGATTCACCCGCCGCGACAGCACCGCCGTCAGCAGCAGCAGCCGGTTATAATCCACCCCATTGGCCGTGCGGCGCGGGTTTGGGAACGTGGTGGGGCTGGCCAGCGCCTGCACCTCCACCAGCAGCGGCCGGGTGCCCTCCACCGGCACGGCAATGGTCGAGCCGGGCGCATTCACCTGCCGCTCGGCCAGAAACGCCTCCGACGGATTCAGCACCTCAACCATTCCCTGCTCCACCATCTCAAAAACCCCTACCTCGCTGGTTGCACCAAAGCGATTCTTCACACTGCGCAGCAGCCGGTAGCGGTGGAACGGGTCGCCCTCCAGATACAGCACCGTATCCACGATGTGTTCCAGGACGCGCGGCCCGGCAATAGCTCCCTCTTTGGTTACGTGGCCCACCAGGAAAATGGTCACCCCGCTCTGCTTGGCCAGCTCCTGAAAATGGGCCGCACAGGCGCGCACCTGGCTCACACTGCCCGCAGCCGAGGTCATCTCCTCGTTGTGGGTGGTCTGGATGCTGTCCACAATCACCAGCACCGGCCGGAGCACCTCAATATGCTCACGAATAACGCGCAGGTTCGTTTCAGTCACCAGGTACAGCGCCTCGGCCTGCAAATTCAGCCGGTCGGCGCGCAGTTTAATCTGGCGTACGCTCTCTTCGCCCGAAACGTACAGCACCGCACCGTGGGCATTGGCCACCAGCGCGGCCACCTCCAGCAGCAAAGTCGATTTGCCAATGCCTGGGTCGCCGCCCACCAGCACCAGCGATCCGGGCACAATGCCGCCGCCCAAGACACGGGCAAATTCAGCCAGGGGTACCGGCAGCCGGGCCACGCCGTCGGCCGTGATCTCATGCAGCCGCTGAGGAACGCTAACCGGGCCGCTTCTGCTGCCCCGGCCGGGGGCGGGCTTCTCCGGCTCTACAATTTGCTCCACCATGGTGCCAAACTCCTGGCACTGGGGACAACGCCCCAGGAAACGTGGCGATTGGCGGCCACAGGATTGGCAGATAAAGATGGTTTGTGTTTTGGCCATGGTCCGCATCCTTTCCTGGCAGTTGCCCCCCGGCCGGGAGGCTGGCCAGGGGGAAGATGACTATCTTGTTAGAGCCCGGCCGGGTAAACCGCCGTACTCCCTAAACTGTAACCAACTTTGTTGACGAGTGCCAGACTCAGGGCGGAACGATGTCATGTAGAGCAAGTTTTGCTGCCCTGTGTCTGGTAGTTCATAGAAACTCAATGTTGAGTCGAAATCCGCATCTGCTATAATCTGTCTGTGACAGCGGTTTTTGCAGCATTAGCGGCTCTCTTGTGGCTAGCGGGTCTGGCGCTCTTATTGGCCGGGGCTAGCTATGCCCATTTCAAGGTCAGGATCGGCCATCGGCCCGGCCGGGAGCAGTGGCACTCGCGAACCTGGCAAATAACCCTCAGCCTTGGCCTGGGCCTCATTGGCCTGGGCCTCCTGGCTGCCAACCGCCAACCCATGAGCATCCTGATAGGGTTGGCGCTGATCATCCTGGCGACAGCCAGCCTGCTGGGGTCAAGACAGCCCACAGCACCGCGATAAAAAGCAGGGAACGTCTTATGGAAATCAGAAGATACATAGCAATCGTCCAGAGATGGCTGTGGCTGATCATCTTGGGGGCCATTCTGGTGGGTGGCGTAACCTATCTGATCAACGCCAACACCCAGCCCATCTACCGCGCTTCCGCCCGTCTGCTCATCGACCAGGCCCCCGACAGCGGTGCCAACGAGTACGCCCAGGCACTGTTCGAAGAACGGCTCACCACCACCTACGTAGAACTCATCGGCCTCTACCCCGTCATGGAAGAGACCGTCCGCCGCCTGGACCTGCCCATAAGTGCCAACGATTTGAAAGACGGCCTCTCCATCAGCGCCCCCCCCCAGACACAGCTCATCATCATCAGCGTCGACGACACCGACCCCGACCGCGCCGCCCTCATCGCCAACACCGTGGGCGAAGTGTTCACCGACCTGAACGCCGAACGCGAAAATGCACGCTTCGCCGAGTCCATCGCCAACTACGAGCAGCAAATGGAGGCCATCCAGGTCGAAATCGCCGACCTGGAGACGCAGATTTTTGCCCTGGGCGAGCCTGATACGGCCGAAGGGCAGGCCAAACTATCACAACTGGAAACCGAGCGGCGAGAGGCACAAATCCGCTATACCGAAGCCTTCAACAACCGCGAAGACTTGAAGGTCCAACAGGCCAGGAGCAGCAACAACCTCATCCCGGTAGAACCGGCCCGCGCCCCGGCCGGGCCTATCAGCCCCCGCACCATGACCAACACCCTACTTGGCGCCGCCATTGGCGGCATGTTGGCCCTGGGCCTTGTCCTACTGCTAGAATACATGGATGACACCATCAAATCATCCGAACAGATCATGCAGATTGCCGAGCTTTCCACCCTGGGAGCCATCGCCCAAATCAAGGGCAGCGAACCCAAAGAACGGCTCGTAACCCACCTGACACCCCGCTCACCCATCTCCGAAGCCTTCCGCGTTCTACGCACCAACCTCAGCTTCTCGGCCATCGACGAAGAGCTGCGCACCCTGGTCATCACCAGCTCCTCACCCGGCGAAGGCAAATCGACTATCAGCGCCAACATGGCCGTGGTCGTAGCCCAAACGGGCAAGAAAGTCATTGTGGTCGATTCTGACCTGCGCCGGCCCACGCAGCACAAGCTGTTTGGCCTGGCCAACAACCAGGGACTAACCACCGCCCTGCTAGACAGCGACACCCCCCTCCAGCATCACATCCAAAATACCATGCTGCCCGGCCTGCGCGTGCTAACCAGCGGCCCTATCCCCCCCAACCCGGCCGAGCTGCTCAACTCGCAGCGCATGAACCACATCATCGAAATGCTCTCCGAAGAGGCAGACATGGTCATCTTCGATACCCCGCCCACGCTCACTGTGGCCGATGCGGCAATTCTGGCCCCTCAGACCAGCGGCTGCCTGTTAGTCGTCAACATCGGCGAGACCCGCCAGCATGCCCTGGCGCAAGCCGCCGACCGCCTGCGCAGCACCGGTGCCAACCTCTTCGGCGCCGTCATGAACCAGCTCAAGGTCGGCCGTTCGGGCTACTACTATGGTTACTACCGCTATTACGACTACGAATATTCACAGTCAGGGTCACGACGCCGCAATCCCTTCCGCCTGCCAGCCTGGCTATCCGCTTTGGGCAGGCGTTCATGACCCAACTTGAAGCCACCACCCAAAGCGGGCCCTCGCAGCGTTTGCTGGTGGTAATTGGGGTCCTTTGGCTTCTGTTGGCCGCGGCCATTGTCGTGTCGCAGTTCTCCCAGGCGACCCCCATCCGCATCGACTGGGAGACAGAGACGGAAATCAACACGGCCGGTTTTAACGTCTATCGCAGCGAAACGCCGGATGGGGAGTACCGGCAGCTAAATGACAGGCTCATCCCCGGAGAAGGCAACCCAGTCTCGGGCGCCAGCTACTCCTTCGTTGACCGGAACGTGGTAGCCGGCAAAACCTATTTCTACCGCCTGGAAGACGTGGAATTGGACAATTCCACCTCGCAGCACGAGGTAATTGAGTATACAGCGCCGCTGGTCTCCTGGTGGGTCCCCATTGTGGTGGCGCTGAGCATCTTCTGCGGTCTTTTTCTCATTGTGCGGGGGCTTCGTCAGGAGAAGAGCTTATGACCAGTCAGCTGATTCCCGCCCCCCCGGCCGGGGTAATCTCGCGCAGACTAGACAACGAAACTATCCTGGTATCCCCCGATGCCGGTAAAATCCGGGTGCTAAACGAAGTAGGCAGCCACATCTGGCAGCTCATCAATGGCCAGAACAACGTGGCCGCCATAGAAGCCGCGCTCACAGCCCACTATAACGTTGCGCCAGAACAGGTCCGGCAAGATGTGCGCGCCTTTCTGGACGATTTGACCCGGCGCGGCCTGCTGGAATGGCAAACCGTCAATACCGCCTAAAAGAATACCAGACGCCTCACCCCACGCTGGCGTCCCACCCAGGTGGTCTACTGCTGCCCCACACTTAACTCTGGCCCGACCACGTCCGGCCCATGAGACGATCTCTTGATCAGGAGCTGATGATGCTTGCCCAAAATGCTTATCGACTTGTACTCGCCCTGACCATCCTGCTAGCCAGCCTGATGCCCGCCGTGGCCCAACCCCCGGCCGGGGCAACCCCCGCCCCGCTGCCCGCCAACATCCAGGCCCTGCACGCCACCGACCAGGGTCTCTCCTTCACCCTGCATACCCCCGACTACACCATCAACCCGGCCGGGGTGGTTACCGCCTCCGGCCTAACCGCCACCCTCAAAGAGCCAGGCTGGCCCGCCCTGCCCTACTTCACCACCATGATCGCCCTGCCCCCAGCAGCCAACGCCCAGGTCACCGTCCAGGTACTGGACGAAGTAAACGCCGAGTTACCCGTTGCCGTGCGCCCCGCCCCCCGGCCGGGTGAGGTCAGCAACGATGACAATCTCAACGCCATCGCCGCCCAAATAGACGCCCTGGTGTATGAACCCGACCCGGCCGGGTACGCCACCGACGCCCTCTACCCGGCCCACACCTACACCCTTTCAGACCCCATGTACGCCCGCGACGTGCGCCTGGTCCAGCTAAACCTCTTCCCCCTGCGCTACAACCCCGCCACCGGCCAGATGCAGCACAGCCGCACCCTGCAAATCAACGTCACCTACCACGGCGGCCAGACCGGCACTCTGCACCCCGCTCCCAGCGTCAACGACAGCCTGCTGCGCAGCTTGCTGCCCGGCCTGCTCAACCCCGACCAGGCCCAAAGCTGGCGCAGCCTGCCCCAGCAGGCCCCCACCAACGACATCCCCTTGCCCGTTGGCCGCGACGCCTACAAAATCGAGGTCAACCAGGATGGCATTTACGAACTCGACTGGGTCAGCCTGGCCGTGGCCGGCATGAACGTCACCGCCGTCAACCCCAACACCTTCCAAATGATGTATCGCGGCCAGCCCGTCGCCTACCAATGGATTGGCGACAGCGACAACAGCTTCGAAGATGGCGAGGCCATCCGCTTCTATGGCTGGCGCTTCGATGGCTCCCGCGCCGAAAAGCAGTTCGTGCCCGAAGCGCACAACTACTTCTGGCTGTGGGCCGGCGGCACACCGCTGCGCATCGCCAACACAACCAACCCCACCAGCCACCCCCTGGCCCCCAGCTTCCCAGAAAGCATCACCCGCGAAGACGAACGCCTCTTCACCCTCACCCGCACCAACCAGTGGGACCAATTCCCCAACGAAGCCGACGCCTGGTACTGGGCCGGAATGAACAAGCCGGTCGGTGGCACACCGCTCATATTCCCCTACCAGGTTACGCTGCTCAATCCGGCCACCGCTGGCGGCAGCAGCGCCACCGTCACCGCCGAGCTTTTCCCCCGCCAATCCAATACCTGGAACCACAACGTCTCCGTCTACGTCGACCCGACCTACACCGGCACACTGAACTGGATTGGCCGGCAAAGCGTCAACATCTCCACCACCACACCCATCAACACCCTGACCAACGGCACCAACACCGTCAACCTGGTCCTCAACACCAGCGACAACACCGGCACCGCCACCTACTACCTCAACCGCATCACCGTCGATTACCAGCGCCTGTTCCTGGCCAGCAGCAATCAGCTCGTCTTCGGCGATAACAGCGGGCCACACAGATACGAAGTCTCGGGCTACAGCGTTACCGACCCCAACAATGTGCTGGTCTGGGACATTACCGACCAGCTCCAACCGGCGGCGATCCCTATGACCGCCGGCAACATCAGCGGCAGCACCTATATTTTCGGCAGCAACCGGGCAAATGGCCGCTTCATCGCCACCAACACCGTCGCCGTGCGTAGTCCACTAACCATTGCCCGCTACGATGTGCCCGATATCGACCCGGCCGGGGGCGGAGCCGACTGGATCGCCATCACCAACAGCGCCTTTCTCGCCCAGGCCAACCAGCTTGCCACCCATCGTGCCAACCCCGCCTTTGGCGGCCTGCAAACCCACGTCGTCACCATCGACGACATCATCGCCCAATATGGCTACGGCTTCCCCCTGCCCGGCGCCATGCGCAGCTACTTCAACCACGCCGTCAACAACTGGAGCACACCACCCACCTACGCCCTGCTCATCGGCGACGCCAACCTGAACCCCCGCGGCCTGCCCTGCCTGGAAACAGGCTTCAGCTCCGACTGCGCCAGTTGGGACACCAACGAACCCACCTACCTCCTGACCGACCTCATCTTCAAGGATCGCTATGCCGGGCTTATCCCCTCCGACTACACCCTGGCCCTGCTCGATGGCGACCTGCTGCCAGAACTGGCCGTGGGACGTTTAGCCGTCCAAACCCCCACCCTCGCCGCCAACATTGTAGAAAAGATCATCGATTACGAACAAAAACACCTGGCTCCCGAAGCGTGGCAGGCCAACATCCTCTTCGTCGCCGACGAATTCGACCCAGACGCCGGTGACTTCTGTCACGAGAATACGCTCAGCAGCCCCTACATCCCCGACAGCTTCAACGAGATTCACAAATGCCTGCCGGTCGACACCACCCCCCAAATTATGGAAGCCTTCCGCGCCGAACTACGCCAGATAGCCGTCGTCCCCGGCGGCGGCGTCACCTTCTTCAACTACCGCGGCCACGGCAGCGTCCAAGATTGGGCCGACGCCACCACCGTCCCCCTGCTGTCCGTCGATTTCACCTGGTGGTGGTATCCCACCGTCGGCGAACCCAACCCGCTGATCATTCTGAGCATGGACTGCCTGGACGGCAACTTCGCCTTCCCCGGCACGCCCGCCCTCAGCGAAACCTTCCACGAGCTGGCCGGCGCGGGCACCGTGGCCCACTGGTCCAGCGTTGGCCTGGGCCTCACCGTGGAACACACTGCGCTGCAAAAGGCGTTTTACGACGGTCTGTTTGCCCACAACATGACGGCCATCGGCGATGCCACCGTTTACGCCAAGATGATTTACAACCAGGAAGGCTGGGATGAGTCGGAGCTGTATGCCTTCACCCTGCAAGGGGACCCGGCCATGCAAATAATGCGCCCCGACCTGGCACTGCAAAAGACGGCGGCACAAACCCTGGTGGCGCCTGGCGACCCAATTGACTACACGATTACGGTGACCAATGATGGCCTATACCCCACCGCGCCCACGGTGCAAGATACGCTCCCGGCCGGGTTGAGCTACGTCAACGCCACCACCAGCCTGCCCGCCAACATCAACGTCAACGGCCAGAGCATCACCGTCACCTTCCTGGACCCCCTCGAATCCGGCGCTACGGCCACCATTCAGTTGACGACCAACCTCAGCAGCGGTTATAGTGGAAACAGCATCACCAACGTGGCCAGCGTCAGCGGTGCCGGCGGGCTAGACAGCAACCCCAACAACAACCAGGATGGCGCCACCGTCTTCACCAGCACCGGCAGCCTCAACCACGTCTTACTGCCGTTTGTAAAACATCCCTGATTGGCCACGCCGCCAGCAAACAGACCCTTGCCCGGCGGCCCACTTTATGAAAAAAGAGTAATAGCCTGGAGCAGAGCTTCGCGTCACAGGCAAATAGTGCCATAATTCAGGTGGGCGCTCCTTGCCCGCCCAAACCAGAAACAAGCACTTATTGCCAGGACGACCAGGCAAGTAGGGAATACGATGACCTTTAGATACATCCGGCTTTTGATCACCTTGCTGCTGCTATCAGGCCTGGGCTTTACCGTCAGGCAAACCCTGGCCGACGAAGAACCGTTCTCAGACGAGGATCCAACGGCCATCACCCTACGCTCCTTCACCGGCACCGCGCTGGACAACGCCGCCCGCCTCATCTGGGAAACCGCCACCGAAAACAACACCCAGGCCTTCAAGCTGGAGCGGGCCAACAGCGTCAGCGGTCCCTACGAATTCCTGTCAGACATCGGCCTGATCATCGCCCGTGGCAACCCCGCCCTGGGCGCAACCTATGTCGTCACCGACACCAACGTCCTCAACAACAATACCTACTGGTACAAGCTGGTCGAAATCGAAGAAGACAACAGTGAACGCGAACTAGCCGTAATCGAACTGCGCATCGAACCAGTCGGGGGCATTTTGCCCGGCGGCGGCGGGGGTGGGGCCACCAATACGCCGCCCCCCACCAGCACCAACGTGCCCACAGAAACCCCGGTGTCCTCAGTCACATTTACCCCTACCCCATCAGCCACGCCCGCTCCCGGAACACCCACGGCCACCCCGGAACCACCCACGGCCACCCCGGAAGCCGTCCAACCCACCAACCCGCCGCTCCCCCCTGGGCCAACGGCTACCGCCTTCCGCTTCCCCACAGCCACCATTGGCGCCGGTGGCGCGGTCGATGTGGGCACCGGCGCCGGCCAAAATGGCGTGCCCATAGCCGAGGCCGCCGGTCTGCCGGCCCAAGAGGGCTACCCCGCCCCCGACACCGGTTCCTACCCGGCCGGGGACACCAACCCCTTGCCCAATGCCGCCACCCCCTACCCGGCCGGGACAACCTCCGGCCAACCCAACAACAACCTGGGCAATAACAACGTCATCGGCAGCGACGCCGCCGCCACCATTGCCGCCGAAACAGCCGCTGCCAATGAGAGCGCCAACAGCAGCTCAGGGCGCATCTTCCTCTGGCTGGGCTTCGCCGGCGGCCTGCTCATTCTGGCCGGGGGCATCTTCTTCTCCATTGCCCTGGCCACACGCCGCAGCTAAGGTCAGCCTTCGCCATGCCCAACCAGCACCCCCAGCACCTCATCCGGCAGCTGCGCCTGGCCCTGATTGTGCTCCTGCTAAGCCTGTCGGCCTGCCGCCCGGCCGGGGAGAGCCAGCCCACCACCAACCTCAAAATCGCCATCCGCGAAGACGGCCTCTACCGCCTGACCGCCAAAGAGCTGCAAGCCGCCGGCTTCACCTACGACAGCCTGGACAGCAGCCAGCTCAGCCTGACCCAGGCCGGCCAGCCCGTACCTCTGCACATTGAAGACGACAGCCTCATCTTCTACGGCCAGGCCCCCACCAGCCGCTACACCGCCGAGCGCCCCTACATCCTGCGCAGCGGCGAAGCCGGCAGCCCCATGCCCACCCAACCCATGCCGGCCATCGACGCCCCGGCCCTCGCCAGCATCACCCGCACGCTGCACCTGGAAGAAAACTACGAATACGCCAGCGAAATCCCCACCGAAGAAAACGACAGCCATGACAGCGACGGCCCCTGGTTCTGGCAAACCATCCGCGACAACTTCCAGTTAACCTTCGATCTGCCCGCCGTGGCCGGTGGCAGCGGCCAGATCGCCCTCAACCTCTACGGCACCACCCATAACCCCAACGTCGAAAACGACCACAGCCTGGCCCTCTGGCTCAACGACACCCAGCGCGCCAGCATCATCTGGGAAGGGCAAACCTACCACACCAGCGCCACCGCACTCCCGGCCGGGAGCCTGCGCCAGGGAGAAAACAGCCTGGCCCTGCGCAACATCCCCGAAGACTACCTCGACTTCAGCAACCTCAACTGGATTAACCTGGCCTACGCCGCCCCCCCCATCGCCCAGGACGACGTCATCGATTTTGCCGGCGCTCGCGGCGCTGTCACCCTCAGCGGCTTTAGCAGTGCGCCACTCATCTTCAACATCACCGACCCGGCCGGGCCGACCCTGGTCACCGGCTGGCAGGCAGACGACAACAGCATCCGTCTTAGCGTCGACGAGACCATGCACATCGCCGCCGTTGGCCCCCAGGGCTACCGCAGCCCGGCCGCCCTCACCCCCCTGCGCAGCGGCGGTTGGCAAACCCCCAACCACCAGGCCGACCTCATCATCCTGACCACCGACGAACTGGCCCCTGGCCTGGCCGACCTGGTAGCCGCCCGGGAAGCCCAGGGGCTGGCCGTGGCCCTGGTGCCCGTTGGCGACATCTACGACGAGTTTGGCCACGGCGAAGCCAGCCCCCAAAGCCTGCAATCCTTCCTGCGCTACGCCTACGACAATTGGGCCGAGCCCCGGCCGCGTTACGTACTGCTGGTCGGCCAGGCCACCTCCGACTATCGCGGCTACCTGGCCACCCGGCCGGAGAACCCCGTCACACCCCCACAAAACAGCGTCCCCCCCCTCATGGTCCCCGTCAGCTTCAGCGGCGAAACAGTCAGCGACAACCGCCTGGTCGACATAAACGATGACCTCTACCCCGAAATGGCCGTGGGCCGCTGGCCAGCCGGCACCCTGGCCGAGGTGCGCGACCTGGTAGCCCGCACCCTGGCCTACGAACAAGGCCCGGCCCCCGAACGCGCCCTCTTCACCGCCGACGGCACCAGCACCGAATTCACCACCCTCAACGAACGGCTCATCCAGAGCAGCCAGTTCCCGGCCGGGCAAGCCACCCTGCTCAACGGCCCCCAAGCCAGCGAAGTCGCCCAGCAGTGGAACCAGGGCGCATGGCTGGTCACCTACACCGGCCACGGCAGCCTGGAACTGTGGGGCAAAGAAGACGTCTTCTCCGTTGCGGCCGTCAGCCAGCTCACCCAAACCAACACGCCCCCCATCGTCTTACAACTCACCTGCCTCAGCGGCCTCTTCGCCCACCCCGAAACAAGGTCCCTCTCCGAAACCCTGCTGCTCAGCCCACATGGCCCCGTGCTAACCATTGGCGCCAGCAGCCTCACCTACTCCTCCGACCAGGAACCATTTGCCTCAGCCCTGCTCACCGCCCTGCAAGACCCCGCCCTCACCCGCATCGGCGACGCCTTTCTGCAAGCCAAGCTGGTCCTGGATGTGTCGGGCAGCGTTGGCGCCCGCGAAGTCAGCGATACCTTCACCCTATTCGGCGACCCCAGCGCCCTCATCCTCCGCCCCAACTGAGAAGCCCATTGACTACCGGGAACACAGCAACCCCCTCCAACGCACCCCCACCCCGGCCGGGGCTGCTGCGGCGTCTCCTGCCCGGTCTGCGCGTTCTCTTCAGCCTCCTGCTGGGCGGGCTGGGCCTCTGGTACCTCGTCCGCGATACCAGCCCCGCTGAAATACGCGCCGCCCTGACCCAAACCTACCTCATCTACATCCTGCTGGCCCTGGTCGTCATCATCCTCACCAGCCTGGCCAAAGCCTGGCGCTGGCAAATACTCTACTACCCCCGCCACACCGCCCCACCCTACGCCAACCTCTTCTGGACCCTGCAGCTTTCCCAGCTCATCAACACCGCCGTCCCCTTCCTTCGCATGGGCGAAATCGTGCGCATCATCTACATCGACCGCCAGGTACGGGTGGGCAAAGCCCGTACCCTCGGAACCCTGGTCGTCGAAAAAACGCTGGAACTGCTCATCCTAATGCTGCTGATGGTTGTCCTGGTGCCCTTTGTCGTCGTGCCCGACTTTGTGCGCGACTCCGGCCTCGTTATGGCCCTCCTGGCACTCATCGCCTTTGCCGCCCTGGCGTTGGTCGCCTACCAGACGGCCTTCATCATTCGCCTGCTGCAGCGCGTGGCCGGTCGCCTCCCGGCCGGGTTCACCCACCGCCTGCTCCCCCTCCTCATCTCCGGCCTGGAAGGCCTGGCCGCCCTGCGCCGCCGCCGCACCGCCGCCGGCCTCGTCGCCATCTCCACCCTCATCGGCCTCCTCTACATCCTCACCCCCTTCTTCTTGTTCAAGGCCCTGCAAATCAACCTGGGCCTGGCCGAAGCCACCGCCATCCACGCCGTCCTCAGCGTAGGCACCGTACCCGCCTGGGCACCAGCCAACGTCGGCGTCTTCGAGTTTCTGGTCGCCTTCATGCTGCGCTATTTTGACGTCACCAACCCCTCCCTCATCCTCACCTACACCATCATCTACCACCTCGTCGTCATCCTGCCCCAAATCATCCTCGGCGGCTTTGCCCTCATTCGGGGCGATTCCCGCGCCGCCACCCGCGAAGCACTACACCGCCAGCGCCACCCGGCCGGGACCACCACCCCCCTGCCCGAACCGCGCCTCCTGGAACCCCAAGTCGTCGACACCCCCTTTAGCGACGCAGGCTAGCCGCCCCATGACCGCGCCCGGCAACCAGCCCCCCACAGCCAGCGCCCCCCGCATCTCCGTCATCGTCCCGGCCCACAACATGGCCGGCAGCGTCACCAACTGCGTCCAGGCCCTGCGCCGCCAAACCCTCCCCCCGGCCGGGTACGAAATCATCGTCGTCGATGACGGCTCCACCGACGGCACCGGCCGGGCCGCCGCCGCCGCCGGAGCCACCCAAGTCATCCACAAGCCCCGCGGCGGATACGCCGCCGCCGCCCGCAACCTGGGCATCCGCACCGCCCGCGGCGACATCCTCTGCTTCACCGACGCCGACTGCTGCCCCCATCCCGACTGGCTGGCCCAAATCACCGCCCCCCTGGCCAACCCAGACCTGGCCGGCGTCAAAGGCACCTACGACAGCCAGCAGCGCGAACTCGTTGCCCGCTTCGTCCAACTGGAATACGAAGAAAAATACGACCGCCTGCGCCGCCAGCCACGCATTAACTTCATCGACTTCTACTCCGCCGCCTTCCGCCGCCAGGTCCTGCTGGCCAACGGCGGCTTCGACGAAACCTTCCCCAACTCCGAAGACCGCGAACTCTCCTTCCGCCTGGCCACCCGCGGCTACCAGATGGTCTTCCAACCCCACGCCACCGTCACCCACATCCACGCCCACACCCTGCCCGACTACTTCAGCAAAAAGGTGCGCAACGGCTACTGGACCGCCCAGGTCGTGCGCCGCTTCCCCACCCACGGCGTCGACGATTCCCACACCCCACAAAGCGCCAAGCTGCAAATCCTGCTCATGGCCCTCTGCTACGCCAGCCTGGTCGCTCTGCTCCTATCGCCGTGGGGCGGGCTGCTGCCCCTCCTCTGGCTGCTCATCTTCGCCCTGACCACCCTGCCCTTCGTGCGCGCCGCCTGGGCCAAAGACCGGCCGGTCGCCCTGGCCGCCCCCTTTCTGCTGGCCGCCCGCGCCACCGCCCTGGGGCTGGGCTACGCCTGGGGCCTGGCCCGGCCGGTACACTTCCAACCCGCACCCAACGACAGCCAGGTAGCCACCATCAGCGGCCTCAACTACCTGCTCAAGCGCGGTCTAGACCTGGCCATCAGCCTGCCCGGACTGCTGCTTACCGGCCTGTTGTGGCCCTGGCTAATCCTGCACCTCAAGCGCCACGCCCCCCACAGCCCCCGCTTGCAGCGCCAACGCTTTGCCGGGCAAAACGGCACCCCCTTCACCCGCTACTGCTTCACCCCCACACCCCGCCTGCGTCGCTGGCGACTGGCCGGCCTGCCCCAGCTCTACAACGTGCTCAAAGGGGATATGAGCCTGGTCGGCCCCCGGCCGGAGAGCATCCACACCGCCGCCACCTACCCCGATTGGCACCGCCCCCGCCTGGCCGTCAAACCCGGCATCCTCCCCCCCACCCGGCCGGGTCCCCAAACAGACGACGAGCGCGTGCAGCAAGAGCTGGCCTACATCACCCACTACCGCCTCAGCCACGACCTGCGCCGGCTGTGGGCCGCCCGTCGCCGCCCCGCCTGAATCCGCTTGCGCATCCCCTTGTCAATGGTATAGTGTGCGCCTGATGAGCGATAACACCACCCCGCCCCAGCTTCTGGTCCGCTACGACTGGCTGCACGGCAAGCCCAACGGCACGCTGTTCGTCCACCCGGCCGGGGCACATTACATCGTGGTCAGCAAATTGGGGAACCAACTGCTGCTCTCCATCGTCGACCGGCAAGACCCCCGCTCCAATTTCGTGCAAACCGCCCTGGACATCACCCAGCCCCTGGCCCTGCAATTCGACTACATGCAAGCCATGCTCCTCAGCCTGCTGTGGGTGCCCCAGCCCCAACGCATCGGCATGCTGGGGCTGGGCGGCGGCGCCCTGCCCCTGGTGCTGCACCACTTCCTGCCCCAGGCCACCATCGATTGCATCGAAATCAGCCCCACCGTCGTCGACGTCGCCCGGCGCTTCTTTGGCTTCCAGCCCGACGAGCGGCTGCAACTCTGCCTCAGCGATGGCCGCGACTTCCTGGCCACCCAAACCACGCGCTACGACATCCTGCTGATGGATATCTTTTTGGACAAGGGGCAAACGCCCAGCCACCTGCTAACCATCGAATTCCAGCAGTTGTGCCGCCAGCGCCTGAACGACAACGGGGTCCTGGTCGTCAACATCGCCCAGGATGGCCCGCTGGGTGCCGAACGGCTGCACACCCTCCGCCAGGTCTTCCCCTACGTCACCATCTGCCCCGTGTCCGACGTCACCTGGGTCTGCTTCGCGGCCACCCGCCCACCCCGGCCGGGGCACGAACGCCTCACCCTGGCCCAATCCCTGGCCACGCAGTACGCCTTCCCCTTCCCCCTGCACCACTGGGCCACAAAACTGGTAGACAGCCGCACCTTACCGGCCGGGACCAACCCATCCCCGCCCCCCCTGACCGATGCCACCCCCAGCGGCACTGCCTGAGCCGGCCCCAACGCCACCCCATGACCCCGCTGCAGCGCCTCCGCCAACCACGCGCCCCCCTGCTGGCCACCCTCCTGGCCCTGCTCATCTACCGCCTCACCCTCGCCCCCGACCTCACCTGGGCACACCACGGCGGCGACGGCGGCGACCTCATCACCGCCGCCGTAACCCTGGGCGTCCCCCATCCCACCGGCTACCCACTATACGTACTGCTGGGCCAGCTTATCAGCCACTTCCCGGCCGGGAACATCCCCTTCCGTTTCAACCTCTTCTCCGCCCTCTGCCTGGCCCTGGCTGCTGGCCTGGTCGCCGCCACCACCCGCGCCCGGCCGGGCATCCAACTGGCCGCCGGCCTTACCTTTGCCCTACTGCCCCTCGTCTGGAGCCAGGCCGTCATCAGCGAAGTATACGGCCTTAACCTGCTGCTGGTAGCCGCCCTGCTGTGGGTCTTGCGCCGCCCCATGCCGCCGCCGGCCGCCCGGCCGGGGCTGGCCGCCGGCCTCCTGTGGGGTCTCAGCCTCACCACCCACCTCACCTCCCTGCTGCTGCTGCCCCTCATCCTCTGGTCATGGACCAGGCCACCCCGGCCGGTGCTTCGCTATTTCCTGGCCGGCCTGCTGCTGGGTCTTACCCTGCTCTGCCTGCCCCCTCTGCTGGCCGCCGGGTCCAGCCCGGTCGTTTGGGGCGATCTATCCCACCCGGCCGGGTGGTGGTGGCTCGTCAGCGGGCAGCTCTACCGCTACAACGTGCTGGCCCTGCCGCCGGCCGATTGGCTGCCCCGCCTGGCCCAGTGGAGCCGCGCCGCGCTGCTTGGCTACGCCTGGTTCATCCTGCCCCTGCTGTGGCTGGGCCGGCAAACGCTGCTGGCCCCCGGCCGGGGCAACCCCACCTGGCCCATCACCCTCACCGCCACCCTTTACACCCTCTACGCCTTCGGCTACCACACCAACGACGCCGCCGTCTTCCTCCTGCCCGCCCTGCTGCTGCTTAGCATTCTATTAGCGGACGGCCTGCGCCCTCTTGGGCCAGCCGCCCTCCTTTTGCCCATCGCCTTACTCATGCTAAACTTCGACGGTCAGAATCTGAGTCGCGACCAGATAGTGCGCCCGCTGGCCGGCAGCGTGCTGCGGGCCGCCCCCGCCAACGCAATTCTCATGGCTCCCGGGGACCAGACGATCTTCACCCTCTGGTATTTTCAGCACGTAGAAGGGCAGCGGCCAGACCTGATCCTTGTCGACAGCAACCTGTTCGCCTTTGACTGGTACCGGCAGCGGCTGGGGCAGCAGTACCCGGAGCTGCACCACCTGGCCGAAGATGATTTGCCCGGCTTCCGAGCCCAAAATGGGACGCAACCCATTTGTGACGTGGCCCTGACCGCGCCGCAGCCGCTCATCTGCCCGGCCGGGGTCATCCCGCCACCCAGTTAGTTTGAGGAAAGCACACTTGGCCAATCCAGCCACCGACCAGCCCCCACCCAAAGCCGCCACCCCGGCCGGGGACCGCCAAAAAGAGCGCCGCCTGGCGAAACGCCTGCTGCTAGGGGCACTGCTCCTTGTCTTGCTCTGGCTGGGCTTCAAAATGTGGCGCATCGCCAGCCTGGCCCAATCCTTGCTGGCCCGCCAAACCCAGGCCGAGCAAATCATGGCCAACGGCTTTAGCAGCGCCGACCCCGACGCCATCGAGGCCCTGGTCTACGGCGTGCGCGGCGACGTGGCCGCCCTGCACCACGAAGCGCGCCCCTTCGCCGCCGTGGGCGGGCTGCTGGGTTGGCTGCCCGCCGTTGGCCCCAGCCTGGCCGCCGCCCCCCACCTGCTGGACATGGCCGACAGCGGCACCGAAGCCGCCGCCTACGCCGTGCGCGGCCTGAAACCGGCCATCGCCCTGCTGCAAGAGGATGCATCTGGCAGCCCGGCCCTGCCGGCGCTCATGCAAATTGTGGCCGCCGCCGCGCCAGACCTGGCCCAGGCCTCTGCGGCCATGGATGAGGCCCTGGCGGCGCGGGCCAGGATACAAAACAGCGAGGCGCTGCCCGGCCGGGTACGCCAACTATTAGACCTGTTCGACCATCGCGGGCGGCAGGTGAGCGAATTCCTGAAGCTGGCCCAGGTGCTGCCGGGCATGGCCGGCCTGGATGGCCCGCGCACCTACTTGATCATCGCCCAAAACCAGGACGAACTGCGCCCCACCGGTGGTTTCTTCAGCGGCGTGGGGCTGCTGGTCATGGACAACGGGCAAATCGTGTCGGTCGATTTTTCCGACGCCAGCGCGGTGGGCAAATGGTGGGAAAAGCCGTTCGATTTCCCGCCCCAGCCGCTGTACGACCTGATGGGGCTAGAGCTGTTTCTGCTGCGCGATGCCAATTTCTGGCCCGATTTCCCCGTCTCAGCCGAGCAGGCCATTGACCTGTACAGTTACAGCGAGGATGTGCCCCCCCCGGATGGGGTAATCGCCCTGGATCAGACGTTCGTGGCCATGCTGCTGGGCCTCACCGGCCCGCTAGACGTGCCGGAGCTGGGCGTGCGCGTGAATCAGCGCAACGTCATCGACGAGCTGCGGTCTGCCTGGCAAATCCAGGAGGGGCAGTCGCAGCGGGAGTGGGTTTCCAGCCGCAAGGAGTTCATGGGGCCGTTTGCCGCGGCGCTGCGCACCCGGCTGGAGTCGGGGCTGGGCAGTATTGACCCGCTGTTCCTGGCCGACACGCTGGAAACAGCTATCACCACCGGCCATTTGCAGGTGTATGTGCGCGACCCGGCCGGGGCGGCGCTGCTAGATGCCCTGAACTGGGACGGCCGGCTGGAAAACCCGGCCGGGCAAGATTTCCTGCTGGTGGTGGACACCAACGTGGGCTACAACAAGACCAATCCGTTTATTGAGTCCAGCCTGACCTATGCCGTAACCCTGGCCAGCGATGGCCCGGCCGTGGCCAACCTGGACCTGGTCTACCGCCACACCCGGCCGGATAACGGCCAGCCCTGTTTCCAGGGTACCGAAGCCGCCTATGTGGCCGGCGATGATTACGCCAAGCTGCTGGAGGGCTGCTATTTCAACTACCTGCGGCTGTACACCCCGGCCGGGATAGAGCTGCTAGACGCTACCCGCCACTTCGCCCCGGCCGAGGCCTTTCTGGCTGGCCGTGGCTGGGACCGGCCGGCGCAGATCATCAATGAGCATCCCGATTTCAGCACCATTGTCAATTTCTTCCTGCTGCCCTATGCGCAAGAGCTGACCTCCAGCTACCGTTACCAACTTCCGGCCAACGTGGTGCAGGCGGAAGGGGGCGCGCAGCGCTACCTGCTGACGCTGGCCACCCAGGCGGGTGCCCCACCCCGGCCGGTGACGGTAGAGATCACCCTGCCGCCGGGCACAAGCCTGTTATCTGCCGAACCACCGGGGATTGTGTTCACCCCAGCCACAGGGTCCAATCCACAAACGGTAACGTACTTTCTCGACCAGACAACCAACCAGATCATCTCCGTGACGTACCGCTAGGGGTTTACATGTCTAAACAAGCTGCTCTCCTCATCTCTATCATACTGCTGGTGGTTGTCCTGGCCACCCGGCCGGGGACGGCCGAAACCTATGACAGCGCCCAAACCGTGCCTTCCCGCACCCCAACCTCCGAAGCTTCGGCCACGCCCGGCGACGACAACACGCCCCAACCCACCGAGCCGGCCAACACCCCGCCGCCCGGCGACACACCGCCCCCCCCAGGCGACACGCCGCCACCAGACAGCTCGCCCACGGCCACCAGTGCCGCTGCCGTCACCCTGGCCCCCACGCCGGAGGGCGGCTTCCTGCCCACGGCAGAGGCTTGCAGCCTGAACCCCACGGCCCAGGCGTTTAGCAAGCTCAACGTGCGCAGTGGCCCCGGCTCCGATTATGACCAGGTAGGCCGCATGAATTATCTGGAAGTGCGACCGGTGATTGGCCGGACCGCCTTTGCCCCGTGGTGGCAGGTTATGCTGGTCGATGGCACCATTGGCTGGGTGGCGGATGAGTTTGTGGTGGTTACCGGCTACACCGCGGCGCTGCCCTACGTGGATGCGCCGCCGCTGCCCAACGGCAGCACGCCCACCCCTGGCCCCCGTTGGGAACCCACGCCCAACCCAATCTGCACCCCGCCGCCCACGCCCACGGCTTCGGCAACGCCCATCCCCACGTCTACTGCATCACCGTCGCCGCAGCCGCCAACCCAGGCCCCGGCCGGGAGCGAAAGCTCCCCCACTGCCCCACCAGCCCCCAGCGACACGCCCTCGCCGGCCGCCAGCAGCACGCCGCTGCCCAGCTTCACCCCTACCAGCGCCCTAACCAGCACGCCGCTGCCCACCGCCGAACCACTGCCGGTGCCCCCTGCCCAAAGCAGCGGGCTGGGCTGGCTGCCCATTATCGGCGCGGTTATCCTGGTGGGTGCAGCTATTGTGCTGCTGGCGCGCCGCCGCTAACGCCATCGACCCTGGGCCAGGCGCAACAAAACAAAAACAGCCCCCCCGGCCGGGAGGGCTGTTTTCTTATCTGGCGTTCTGACGACCCCGGTACTTACTGGGGCAGGGCAATGATCATGAAGTTGCTGGACGTCAGCACGTCGGACAGGGCCGCGTCGGCCGCCAGGAAGACGGTCGCTTTGGCCTCCATACCAATCTTGTATTCAAAGGGCTTCAATTGGGAGCCGTCGAGCAGGAAGATGTCGGCCAGCCCCTGGGTAGCCATGCGGAAAGATGCCCCGTTGGGCGCGCGAATCACGAATTCCGGGCTGGTCTGGGGTGTCAGGTTCATGCTAATCACCTCGCCGCGGGCAATGAATTCTACGCCACGGGGGGTAACTTCCGGATTTATTTCCAGGCCAGTTTCGGGGTCAATGCCAAAATAGACGCCTTCGCCGTCGCCAGCTGCCGCAGCAGTGTCGCCGGCCGCGGAATCTGTGGCGGCGGTGTCACCTGTGTTGTCCTCAGTCATGGCCGGTTCATCGGTTGGCTCCTGCACCGTTTCTTCGACCGGGGCTGCATCCTCCCCGGCCGGGGGGTCTGCTGCCACTTCATCGGTGGCCGGCTCATCCGCAGATGGCGCGGCCGGGTCATTGGCTGGGGCTGCTCCTGCGCTGTCACCGACCGCATTGGCGGCCGGCTCAGCGCTGTTGCCGGACCCGCCACAAGCGGCCAGAAGCAACACCAGGAGCAATGCAAACACAACAGTTAAAACTCTCCTCATTACTACCTCCATATTCTGTGATTTGCCAAGACAGCGGTAAGATGATACAGAATCCAGGGAAAACGGCAACACTTGGCCAACATCACGCAACATCACGCGCGGCCGCCCCGGCCGGGCAGCTCACCTGTCTAACCTTTATCTAACATTTTTCCGCTATCATCCCCAAAGGGTCGCCAATCTGACCAATTTGAAGCTGGCATTATCTGAGCAGAGCGGGAAACCGTCTGGCCGTGCCGCGCAAGTCGCCATCACTTCCCGGCCGGGGTACAATCCCGCAGCACATTCAGCCTTAGGAGGAACAACTCATGACCACAGCGGCTGCCAAACAGCAAGATTACACCTTCAAAGCCGAAATCAAACAACTTCTGCACATCCTGGTCCACTCCCTCTACAAAGACCAGGACATCTTTCTGCGCGAGCTAATCTCCAACGCCTCCGACGCCCTCACCCGCCTCCACTTCGAAACCCTCACCAATCCCAACGTCTACGATGCCGACGCCCCCCTGGCCATCCATGTCGATCCCCTTGAAGACGAGAACAGCGACGACAAATGGCTGATCGTCAAAGACAGCGGCATTGGCATGACCGCCGAAGAGCTGGCCCGCAACCTGGGCACCATCGCCCAATCGGGCGCGCGCGAATTCCTGGCCCGCGTCAGCGAGGGCAGCGCCGCCCCCGGCGATATCATCGGCCAGTTCGGCGTGGGCTTCTACTCCGTCTTCATGGTCGCCGACGAAGTGCGCGTCGTCTCCCGCAGCTACCTGCCCGAGGCCGAAGCCGCCGCCTGGGTCTCCCACGGCGACGACCATTTCCGCATTGAACCGGCCGGGAAAGAAGACCGCGGCACCGAAATCCACATCAAACTCAAGCCCGACGCCACCGAATTCGCCCAGGCCTGGAAGTTGAAACAAGTCATCAAAAAACATTCCGACTTCGTCGGCTACCCCATCTACGTTGGCGAGGAGCAGGCCAACCAGCAAGAATCCCTCTGGCGCAAACCGGCCGGGGACGTCAGCGACGAAGATTACAAAAGCTTCTACCAGCAAATGACCCTCGACTTTGCCGAGCCGCTGGCCACCATCCACTTCGCCTCCGATGCGCCGGTAAATGTACGCGCCATGCTCTTCATCCCCAGCAAACGGGAAAAAGGGGTGCTCTCCATCCGCAAGGAGCCTGGCGTTAAGCTCTACTCCCACAACGTCCTCATCCAGGAATACTGCACCGACCTCATGCCCAAGTGGCTGGAATTCGTCGACGGCGTGGTTGATTCCGAAGACCTGCCGCTCAATGTGAGCCGGGAAACAGTGCAAAACAACCGGCTAATGCGCCAGTTGAGCAAGATTCTGCGCCGCCGGGTGCTGCGCAAACTGGAAGAGGTAGCCAGGGAACAGCCCGACAAGTACACTGAATTCTGGCGCGAATACAGCCGCGTCATCAAGGAAGGCGTGGCCATCGATCCCACGGCCAAAGATGAAACCCTGCCGCTGTTCCGCTTTGCCTCCTCCAAATCCAACGGCAACCTGACCTCGCTCGACAGCTACATTGAGCGGATGCCCGACGACCAGGCCGAGATATATTACGTGCTGGGCGATGACCCCAACATCGTTGCCCGCAGCCCCCATCTGGACCCGTTCAAAACGCGCGACCTGGAGGTGCTGTACTGGGTAGACCCGCTGGACGCCTTCCTGGCCCCCCTGCTGGGCGAATACAAGGATAAGAAGCTGCGCAACATCGACGATGCCGGCCTGGAACTGCCAGAACTGCCGGAAGAGGAAACGCCGGCAGAAGAGAGCGAACCGAAGCTGGCCGAGCCTGACTTCAACCGCTTCATCGGCCGCTGCGTCACCACGCTGGGTGACCGGGTAACCGAAGTACGGGCCTCCAAGGTACTCAAGGACAGCCCGGTGCGCCTGGTGTCGCCGGAAGACACGCCCAACCGGGAGATGGAACGCATCTACCGCTACCTGGACCAGAACTACGAGGTGCCCAAGCGCATCCTGGAAGTGAACCGCAACCATCCCCTGGTGGCCGACCTGGCGCACCTGATTGCCTCCCGGCCGGAGGACCCCTTCATCAATCTGGCCATTGAACAACTGTACGAAAGCGCCCTGGTGCAAGAAGGCCTGCACCCCAACCCGGCCCAAATGCTGCCGCGCATCCAACAGCTCCTGGAACTGACCGCCAACAGCAAGTCTGCCGGCTAACGGTCGCCTGGCACCCCACCAAACAGGCAACAAAACCCGGCTGGCATGACCTTCCGGGTTTTTTGTTTGGCCGCTTGCACCACTCCAAGAGCGCCCCGCCATTGGCAGTTGCGTCAATGAACGCTCCCTTCGCAAAACCAGACTGGCCGGTTGCTCCAGGAACGAGTTCAGCGCGCCGAGAGGAGATAGTCCAGCAATGCCCGGCCGGTGCGCTGAGCCTGGCCTACTTCCTGGCTGTTCTCCAGCACCACCACCACCACATAGCGCGGCGCCCCGGCCGGGGCCACGCCCAAATACCAGCCAATATCCTCCCCCGCCAGACCGGATACCGCCAACGCGGCAAACTCCTGCACCGCCCCATCCCGGCCGGGCAAAACCGCCAACACCTGCCCCGCCGGCCCGGCGGCCACCACCTGCGGCCCCGCCATCGGGGCCGCCACCGAATCCCAGGTGCCCGATTCATTCACCACCCCCGTCACCAACTGCGGTGGCAGCCCGGCACCGCTGTTGGCCAGCACCGCCAGAGCCAGGGCCATTTGCAGCGGCGTCACCACCAGGTTTTCCTGGCCAATACTGGCCAACGCCGCGTCGGCCACATTCTGCACCGGTGGCACCTCCGTGTTAATTGGCAGGCTGGGCGAACGGGTCAGGCCAAAAGCAGCAAAGAGGTCATCCAACCCGGCCGGGCCCAAACGTTCACCCAGAGCCAGCATCGGACCGGGGCAGCCATGCGCCAGCACGTCGGCCCACGTCGCCGGGTCCGGCGGCTCCGTGACACACGTCACCTGCTGCGGCCCCACCGTCACCGGCCGGGTAACGTCCAACACCGTCTCATCCAAACGAATCAACCCCGCGTCCAACGCCGCCGCCACCAGCAGCGGCTGCAAAGCCATGCCCGGCTGGTACTGGTTCTGCGCCGCGCGATTCAACAGCGGCGAGCGGGCATCGGCCACCAATGCGTCAAACATCTCATCCAACTGGTTGGGGTCAAAGCCGGGATGGCTGGCCATGGCCCGGATCGCCCCATCGGGGATGGTCAGCAGCACCACCGCGCCCGACTCCTCCCCCAGGACCGTATCAGCCACCCGCTGCCAGTTCGTATCCAGCGTCAGGCGAATGTCCCGGCCGGTCTGCGGCTCATTCAGCAGTTCGCGGCGCAGCGTCGTCCAAAAATCCGTCGTATCCCCGCGCAAGACAGCGTCATACCCCTCCTCCACCCCCGCCGTCCCATGCCGGAAACTGTAATAGCCCACGGCCGGGCCAATCGCCGGCTCGGGATACACGCGCTGCCGGGCCTCTTCCGGCCCCACCGTCTCGGCCACCGGCGCATTGTTGTTATCCCAGATGGTGCCCCGCAAAATGCGCAGCTCCGCCTCCACCAGCCGGGGATTATCCTCACGAGCGCCCAGCCAGGGGGCCAGGATCACCCCCCACATCACCAGCAGCAGGCTAACCGCCAGCATCCCCACCAGGACGCCGCTGTTGACGATATGCAATCGTCCCGGCCGGGTATCATCAGGCGCGCTCATAGCCCTATCTCCGCCTCCGCCGTCGACAAGTACAGCAGCAGCCCGGCCATCACACAACTCATCACCAGCGAACTACCGCCATAACTCATAAACGGCAGCGTCACCCCCGTCAGCGGCAGCAGCTTCGTCACCCCCCCCATAATCAAGAACGCCTGCACCGCGAACAAAATCGTGATCCCCGCCGCCAGGTACAGCCGGAACGGCCGCCGCGAACGGCTGGCAATACGCAGCCCACGATGCGCCAGCACAGCGAAACAGCCGGCCACCGCCAGGCTGCCCACCAATCCCCACTCCTCAGCCACAGCCGCAAACACAAAATCGGAATGCACCACCGGAATATAATCCGGGAAGCCCTGGCCAATGCCCTGGCCCAGCACATTACCCGCGCCAATCGCATACAGCGACTGCACAATCTGGAACGCCCGGTCATCCGCATCCGGCCAGGGATTGATCCAGGCATCCACCCGCAGCGCCACCAGGTCAAAAGCAAAGTAACCAATGACGCCGGCCACCAGCATCATCAGCAGGCCACCCAACACATACCAGCGGTCCCCGGTGGCCAGGTAAAGCATGGCCAGGAAAGCCATGAAAAACAGCGTGGCTGCTCCCAGATCCCGCTGCCAGATAAGCAGCACAATGCACAGCCCCCACATCAGCCCCAACGGGGCCAAAAAAGCCAGCGAACGCAGGCGGGCAATGCCGCTTAGCGGGGCCAACTGCTCCCGTTCGTCAAAATAGCTGGCCAGAAAAACAACCAGCAGCAGCTTCAGCAGCTCCGAGGGCTGAAAGTAGACGCCGGGAATGAAAGGGAGTTTCAGCCACAATGCCGCCCCATACCCGGCCGGGTTCACCCCAAACAGCAGCGTAGCCACCAGCAGCAAAATCCCAATCGTCAGCCAGGAATAACGATAGCGACGCAGCCAGCGCAAGTTACGCGGCCAGATAGCCACCAACACCAACAAGAACGTCCCCAGCGCAAACCAGACAAACTGCCGCCCCAGAAAGTTAGGAGCCAGCCGGTCTTGCAGCAGCAATCCCCAGCCCATCATGAAACCAATCAAGGGTAGCAGCAGCGGGTCACGTAAGGGGCGGAAATGGTCAAGCAGCAGGTGGGCCAGCAGCATCACCACCAGCCACCCGGCCGGGGCCCAAAAATGCGCCCACACCACCCCCCTGGTCGTGGCCAAACTCAGCGCCAGCGCATTCAGCCCCAAGAACAGGGCCGCCAGCAGCAGCAGCCGGCGCTCCCGCGAACCGTTGATGTCGCGGGCATCTTCCGGCAAGTAGTTCGTCATAGGCAGGTTGGGCGCTCAGCCAGCCAGATATTTGCCAACAAGCAAATCCAGCCTTTGCCGCACCCCGGCCGGGATCGACTCCCGGTGCGTAATAATCGCGTCGCGCAGCCCGCTGTGCGCCGCAAACACCCCACTCCAGGCAGGCATCTGCTGCACCAGCCGGCTGATAGCCTCTTGCGCCAGCGCCGTGTTCGCCAACAGCGTGCGCACCACCATCTCCACCGTCACCGGCTCCTCACTCTCATGCCACACGTCATAATCAGTTACGTGCGCCATACACGCATACGCCATTTCCGCTTCCGCCGCCAAAAACGCCTCCGGGCTGGTGGTCATGCCAATAATATCCATACCCCAGCGCCGGTAGGTGCGCGACTCTGCTTTCGTGCTAAAACGGGGTCCTTCAATGGTAATAAACGCGCCCGCTTCATGCACCGTGCCCCCCGCCTGGCGCACCGCCGCCGCCAAAGCCCGGCTCAACTCCGGCGAAAACGGGTCGGCCACACCGATATGCGCGGCCAATCCCTCACCAAAAAAGCTGCGCGCCCGCACCCCCTTCGTGAAATCAAACAACTGGTCCGGCACCACAATGTGTCCCGGCGCAAAATCCTCGCGCAGCGAGCCACACGCGCTAATCGAAATGACAAACCTCGCGCCCAGGCTCTTCAGAGCGTAGATATTGGCCCGGTAGGGCACCTCACCAGGCAGCAGCAGGTGTCCACGACCATGGCGGGGCAAAAAGGCAATTCGCCGCCCATGCAGCGTCCCCACCACAATGCTGTCCGAAGGAGCGCCAAAAGGCGTATTCACGTCTAGCAGCGCCACGTCGGTTAACCCGGCCATGTCGTACAAACCGCTGCCCCCAATCACCGCCAGTTCAATCTGCGTCACAATCCCTCCTAAGGCATCATTTGCCGGTCACATACAGCCACGCGCAGCAGCCTGCATCCAACTCTGAGACCCATCATTCCTTACCGCGCTTGCGTTCCGCCCAGGCCATCACATCGGACAACTGCCGCTGCAGCCTGGTCAGTTCACCCTCCAGCGTGCGAATACGCTGCGAGGCAGCCTGCTTAATTTTGTCTCGCTCGGCCGTACGCTCCTCCAGGAGCGCCCGCGCTTCCGCTGCAGCCAGATGCGCATCAGCCATCTCGGCCTGCACTTCAGACAGCCGCTTACCCTGCCGCTGCAGCTCCTTGTGATAATACTCCACCTCAGCCTCCACCGCTTCTAGTTGCAGCGCCTGCTTGCGAACCTTCTCATTGACCTCTGATTGCCGGCTGGAGGTGGCATCTTGCAGCCCGGCCAATTGTGCCTCTAGCGCCTGTACCCGGTTTTGGGCCTCGCTGGCCCGCTGTTCAGCAGCATACATCAGCTCAGACATGCGGGCGACGGTGTTTTTCCAGTTCTCCGCCAGGCCATGATACTCCTCAATCTGCGCCTGCATCTCGCCCAGCGCCTCTTCGCGCTCCGCCAGATCACTCTGCAGCTGGACAACCGTCAGGCTGGTGCTCTTCTCTGTGGCTTTGTACCACAGCAGCTGCTCGTGCAAACCCTGGGCCGACTCTTCCGCGGTGGCCACAGTCTGCTCCAGAATCATGAGCTTCTGGTCCGCCTCGGCCAGGGCTTCTGCCAACCGGGCCGCCTCGGCCAGGGCCTCCGCCAGCCTGGCCGTCTCGCCCACATCCCCGGCCGGGATCCCCGCCGCCACACTCTCCGGCCGGTTCAAAACCTCCTCCAGCGTGGCATTCACCTCAGCCCATGCCTCTTCGGCTCGCAGCCGCTGCTGGCGCAGCATCTCAATAACCCGCTCGCTCTCCGTGGCCTGGGCGCGCAAGCCGTGCAGCTCCGCTTGCAGCTCCACCACCCGCTGCTGCGTCACCTCCGCCAATTCCTGCCAGCGCAGCAGCGCCTCTTCCTGCTCGGCCGTACGCTGCAAACTGGCCTGCAATGCGCTTTCCAGGTTCTCCACCCGGCTGGCATAAACATCAAACCGCAGCACAGAATCCTGCACCTGCTCTTCCAGCAGCTCATTTGCTGCCAGCAGACGCCCCAGCTCGGCCACCTTCTGCCCAAACGACACCTGCAAATCCTGGTGCGTGTTGTGCTGCTCCTGCAAAGCCAGCCGCAGTTCGCCAACCTCTTCCTGCAGTTGCCCCACCTGGCTGGTGCGCCGCTGCAATTCGGCCACATTTTGGGCCAATTCCAACTGCACCTGGTCCAGTTCGTCACGCGTCATATCCAGCGCCTGTTTCAGCGCCCGTGCCTGCGACAGGGTATCGCCGGCAACCTCGGCCAGGCGCTGCTCAAACTTGCGCTCCAACTCGGCGCGCGCGGTCAGGGCGGAGGCCGTTTCCATCTGCAAGAAGCGCAGCAAGGCCAGTTGTTCTGTTTGCCCGGCCGGGGGCGATTCCGCCACCTGCACCAAAGACCGAATCTCCGCCGGCAACGCCCCGGCCGGGACAGCCGGCAGCAGCGTCAAAAAATCATCCACTGGCAGCTCACCCGCCAACAACCCGGCAAGCTGCGTCTCCGTCAGCTTACTCAGCCAGCCGTGCACCACACCGCCCGCCTCCACCTGCACAGCGCAAGCATGAATATCCCCCCACACCTGTCCCTTCGAACGAACCGTCGCCTCACCTGTCACCACGTGGCCGTACAACATGCCCGCCACCACCACCCGGGGAGCAACGATATTACCCGCCACCACCGCCCCCTTCTCCACAAATACCGGGCGATCAGCCCGAATATCCTGCGTGGTATGTTGGCGAATCCGCACCGGCCGGAACGTATTCCGCCAGAAGGCTCTTACCCGGCCGGGGGGACGTGGCACCGGCTCATATTCAGCTTCAACCGGCAGTTGGTTACTGCCTTCAATCGTCGGTGGGGGTTCCAAGGGGTAACCTTACCTGCCTACCGCCAGCGCCGGGACCCGGCCGGGGGCTACACCGCCACACGGGCCACACTGGCCTGGCGGATCACCTCCGCAATCTGTCCCAAATGGCTCCAATCATGCCACAACCCCGACACAAAACGACCCGTGGCATTCATCGGGCGCGCCGTAGGCCACGGCAGGTAGGTATTATCCAGGTGCGGCTCATCCGGCCACATCGCCAGGCTGGCCAGGCGCATCCGGCGGCTCTCCTCCAGCCGCGCGCGGCATTGCGCCACCGTGGTCACCGTCTGCCACGGCACCTCATAGCGCGAACGCCCATGATTCTCAACGCCGCGGGCCAGTTCCGCCGCCAAAAAAGCGCTTTCCTCAGCCGAAGCAGTCGCATGCACAATCACATGCCCCAACGTCCACGGCAGGGCCACCTCCCCCTCATCCGCCGCCGCACCGTCATGGGCATCCGGGTCTTCCGGTTCAAAAGTCACATCAGCATCCACGCAGCCGGCCAACAGGGCCAACATCGTGTCCACCATCTCGTTCGTCAGGTCGCGCAGGTCATCCACAGTCAGATCCGCCACCAATTCGGCCAGGCTAATCTCCCTTCTGCGCACACGTTCAAAAGCAAGCACTAGAAAACCTCCTAATCAACAAATACTAGCCTATCAGTTGCGCTCTACGGCACAACCGGTTCACCGCTGCCTAACGGGGCACAGGACAATCAACGTTGGTCACGTTGACCCACGTGCCCAGGTTATTGGGGTCACTGGTGGTCAGGTAACGCGTCGTCTCGTTGCTGAAGAGCACTTCAATCATAAATCCAAACGGGTTCTGAATCGTCGCCATCTCCACCGCATTGACCTGCATCTCCATAAACCACGGATCGGTGCCGGGCGCAGAAACAGCCGCACTCCAATCCGGGCTGATAATGGGCAGATCCCAGCCGCTGATGCCGGTACCCCGCCGCAGGGCCGTGCTGCCATCGCGGCGCACCTCAAACCAGCGATCGGTAACATCGGGCGCGCCCTTAGAGTTGTTCACGTCGAAGAAGACGCGAATGGCATCGCCCGGTCCGGTGCTCCCGGCCTGAATACTGGCCGCGGCATAGTAATCTAACCCGTAACGCACGAGGTAAAAGGACACCACCCGGCCGGGGTTCGTCGGCGACACAAACGTCACAACCGGGCCGCCGCCCCACGTCGCATCATCCAAAACCCCGTCCAACACCGGGATCACCGTCGTGCAGGAAACCGAGAACGCAGGGACCGGCGTATCTGTCGCCGTCGGCGTCAGCGTCTCCGTTGGCGTCGGCGTGATCGTCGCCGTGGCCGACGCCGTCGGGGTAAGCGTACTCGGCACCGGCGTGGGCGTCAGCGTCGCAATCGGCAGCGGCGTAGGCGTACTGGTCACAAACGGAAGCGGCGTAAACGTCGGCGTCACCGGCGTAATACCCGGCGTCGCCGTAGCCGTGCTGGTCGGCGCAATTGGCGTCAGCGGGTGCAACCCCTGCTGCACCTTCACCCCATCCAGAATACCATCCCCGGCCGTGGAAGGATTATTGCAATCCGTCTTCCAGATGATGGCCTCATCAAAGTCAAACAGAAAGTCAGAATCCGTATCCCGCATAAGCGGGCTGCAGCCATGCACCAACACCTCCTCCCCATCCGTCAGCCCATCGGCGTCAGTGTCCGGGTTCAACGGATCGGTGCCCACCAGCGCCTCCTGCTCGTTAATCAGGCCGTCCCTGTCCGGGTCGGCCTTCGGGTCCTGCACCGAGGGCGTGCTGGTGATAGCCGTTTGCGTCGCGGCCGCAATCGTCTTCTGGGCCGCAATCGATGTCGCCAACTGCGAAAACGAAGTGGCGGTGAGCGCGCTGGCCGTAGCCGTGGCCGACGCACCACCAGTGAACCTGTTGCCAAACAGCAGGAACATGAAAAACGTCACGCAGCTAAAGACAACCACCACAACAAACGCATACTGCACCCAGGTTGGGATGAGTGAGCTAATTTGCGCCCGCCCTTCCAGTGCCTGATGCCCACCTTGTGAAGAACGCACTTCCACCTCAAAGGGCACCGTCTCATTGCCGCCAAACGCCGATCGGGAGCGAGAACTAACTTGCAGCGGGACACTGGTTATCTCACCCGGATCCACCCGCACCCGGCCGCGTTCCCCCTCAAAGCTCAGCTTGCCCTGGTTCTCGCGCCCGGTCACGCTGAGATCAGACTGCGTATTCCCGGTGTTGGCCAGGTTCACCACCACCGTTCCCGGTAGCCGCACATCCGTCGGATCCAACGCAGCCTCAAAGGCCGCAAAGGTCCCCAGGATGAGCGAAGCGCTGGCCGCCGGCCGGGATTCACTGTACTCGCGAGAACGCAGGGCCACGCGGAAGCGGTGCCGGCCGGCCGTGGCCTCGGCCGCGCGCGGTGGCGCCAACACAATCTGGGTCGTAATCGCATCCCCGGCCGGGACAAGAATCAGCCCCTTCTCCACCTGCACCCAACTATCCGGCAGCCCCTGCACCTGGATAGCCACCTTGTCATCCCGCTCCCCGCGGTTCACAATCTCCGCCGTCAGCGAGGCCTGCCGGCCCGGCTCCAGCGTAATCCGCTCCTGCGAAAGAAAAATCTCCAGCGGGGCCGGCTGCACCGGCGGCTGGCTGGCCGCATACGTCGTACGCTCCGAGGGCGACGCCTGCTGTGCCGGCGCGCGCGAAGCAGCCGCCGCCGCCAACCCGGCCGCGGCCAGCGGCTGGACCACCGTCGGCTGTTCCGGCCCTTTCAGCGTCAGCCGGTAAGGCCCAATGCGCAGCTCCTGCCCCGGCCGGAACAGGGCAGGCTGGTTAGCCTCCAGCCGCCGGTTATCCAGCAGCGTACCGTTAGCCGTACCCTTATCCACCACCTGCCAGCCATCCGCCCGGCCGCGCAGCTCCGCATGTTCCCGCGACACTCCTGTGGCCGGCAGCACAATATCACTGTTCGGATCGCGCCCCAGTGTGATCGGCGACTTGGTCAACATAACCGGGCTGGGTTCATAACCGGGCGTCTCAATCGTGAGCTGGTAGCCCTCAGGCAGCACATTAGCCGCCGCCACCGTCTGGCCCGCGCCCCCGGCCGGGGCGGCCGGCGAATCCGGCAGCATCGCATACACCTGCGTCGGTTCATCCGACATCGAAAGCATGGCGCTGCGCAGGGCCACCGACATCTCCTCCCCCGTCTGGAAGCGGTCAGACGGCCGCTTGGCCAGCGCCCGCTCCAAGATCACATCAAGCACTTGCGGCAAAGCACTGTTCACCCGGCTGGGCAGGGGCGGCATCTCTCCCCGCGCGTGCGCCTCTATCGCCTCGGCCAGCGACTTAAAATCAAACGGCAGCCGGTTGGTAAACATCTCATACAGCACCACCCCCAGCGCATACAAATCGCTGCGGCCATCCAACGCCTGCCCCCGGCACTGCTCCGGCGACATATAAATCGGCGTGCCCAACGTCGTACCGCTCTGGGTCAGCCGGTCCCCCTCAATCAGCTTCACCAGGCCAAAATCAGTCAGCACCGCGCGGAAAGGTTGTTCGTTGGGTTCATCCGGCCGGGCCAGCCGCTTCAAAATAATATTACCCGGCTTCACATCCCGGTGAACAAGCCCGCGAGCGTGCGCATAATGCAGGGCATCGGCAATCTGGTAGCCAATCTGCAAACTCTGCTCCGAGGGCAAAAAGCGCCCCTGGCTTTGCAGGCGGCGCAAATGCGAGCGCAAATTACCACCGCCAATATACTCCATCACCACATAAGCCAGTTCATCCGACTCGCCAAAATCAAAAATGCGCACAATCGACGGATGGTCCAGCGAGGCCGCCGTCTTGGCTTCCTGCCGCAGCCGGTCACGGAACTCCTTGCGGCGAGCATAGTGGGCATGCATCAACTTCAGCGCCACCAGCCGGTCCAGGTTCTTGTCATACGCCTTGAAGACGGTGCCCATACCACCATCCCCCAACACAGCGTCCAGGCGATAATTGTCTATTTCGCGACCAACGTAGGGGTTTGTCATCTCAGTACCCACTCACTCTCTCCTGGCTACACGACGCTAACCATTCCGCAAAATGGCGTGCAGCGTCTCCAAGAACAGCGCCACAGCATTATCATCAATCCAAAAATGGGTCACAACCCGAAAACGACGCGGCCCGGCGGTATCTACCCATACATTGGCCAGGGTACGCAGCCGCTGCACAATCTCCCCGGCCGGGAGCGTCACCGCCTCAGCCAGCTCAAAAAAGACCATATTCGTCTGCACCAGGACCGGGTCCAGGACCAGCCCCGGAATCTCCGCCAACCCCCAAGCCAGCCGCCTGGCTCGCGCATGATCCTCGGCCAGCCGGTCCACCATTTGCGTCAGGGCCACCATGCCCGCAGCCGCCAGCACACCCGTCTGGCGCATCCCCCCGCCCAACACCTTACGCACCCGCCGCGCCTGGTGAATAAATTCAGCCGACCCCACCAGAATGGACCCGGCCGGGGCGCACAACCCCTTACTCAGGCAAAAACTCACCGAATCCACATACCCGGCAATCTCCTTCGGCGAAATGCCCAAAGCAACCACCGCGTTAAAATAACGCGCCCCATCCAGGTGCACCCGCAAACCATACCGGTCAGCCAGCTCCCGCACCGCCGCAAAATACCCGGCCGGGATCGGCGCACCATGCTTCGCCCCATAACTATTCTCCAGCAAAATCAACCGGCTCCGCGGATAATGCGGGTCATCCACCCGCACCGCCGCCGCAACGTCCGCCAGCGCCATCCGCCCCAGACCATCCGTCGGCAATGGGTAAGGCATCACCCCGCCCAGGCTGGCCATACCCCCCGCTTCATACCGGAACGTATGCGAATCCAGCCCCACAATCGCCTCATCCCCACGACGACAGTGCGTCAGAATCGCCGTCAAGTTCCCCATGGTGCCGCTGGCCACAAACAGCGCCGCCTCTTTGCCCAGCATCTCCGCCGCCAGCGCTTCCATCTCATTCGTCGTCGGATCCTCGCCGTAAACGTCATCCCCCACGCGCGCCTCAGCCATCGCCAGGCGCATCGCCGGCGTCGGCCAGCTCACCGTATCAGAACGAAAGTCAATTCTGTCCATGAGCACAGTTTACGTAAAATGTGCCCTGACGGCAAGCGAATGGCGCCGGACAGCAGGCGGCCACCCGGTTGCAAACACCCCCACCGCCACCAGGCAGCCAGCCACGCCTTTGACATCGTCCCGCCCCTGTGCTAAACTGCCGCCCATGTTGATGCCAACACCCTCCCAGACCAATCCCCAGCCTGTGGCCGCCGTGGCGGTTCACGCTCCTCACGCGCATCATCATCTGGCAGCACCAACCCCGGTCTGAGGCGGCACAAACCTGGCACACCTGCCAGCAACAAGGCAAGCAGCACCCTCCTCGGCCACCGGGGAGGGTGTTTTTGTTTATTCCTGGCCCTGCCGGCCCAAAGCCAGACCACGCCCGCAGCCAGGCAGCCAACATTGGAGAGATTATGAACCGCACCGACATCCGCCTGGCACTGCCCAGCAAAGGCCGCCTGGCCGAAGACACATCCGATTTTCTAGCCGCCTGCGGCCTGAAAATCTACCGGCCCAACCCGCGCCAATACGCGGCGCACATTCCCACCCTGCCCGGCCTCACCGTCATCTTCCAGCGCCCCGCTGACATCGCCACCAGCGTCAGCCAGGGCACAGTCGATTTTGGCATCACCGGCCGGGACGTTTTCCACGAACGCGCCGGCGATCCCCAAATCCTGCTGCTGCACGACGCCCTCGGCTTCTCCCCCTGCGACCTGCGCGTGGCCGTGCCCGAAGAATGGACCAGCGTGCGCACCATGGCCAGCCTGGCCAGCCGCGCCGCCCAGTTGTGGCAGCAAGAAGCCCGGCCGCTGCGCGTGGCCACCAAATTCCCCAACCTCACCAGCCGCTACCTCCAACAGCACCACGTAGCACCCTACGAACTGATCAACGTCGCAGGCACGCTGGAAATCGCCCCGGCCATCGGCTATGCCGACCTGATCTGCGACCTCGTCTCCACCGGCACCACCCTGCGCGACAACCACCTGCGCCCCCTGGACGATGGTCTCATCCTGGCCTCCGAGGCAATTCTCATCGCCCACCGGCCGGGGTTACAAACCCGGCCGGGAACCCTGGCCCTGGCTCGCGAACTGCTAGAGTACATCGAAGCCCACCTGCGCGCCCAGGAATGCTACCTCGTCTTTGCCAACATGCGCGGCCAGACACCCCAGGAAATCGCCCGCCGCATGTTCACCCAGGCCAACCTGACCGGCCTGCAAGGCCCCACCATCTCACCCATCCTGCCCAATCCGGCCAGCGAAAACGGCGGCGGCTGGTACGCCGTCAACCTCATCGTGCGCAAGGACCACCTCTCCCGCACCATCACCGCCCTGCGCGCCGTGGGCGGCAGCGGCGTGGTCGTTTCCCCCGTCACCTACATCTTCGAAGAGGAGCCGGCGCGCTACCAGGCCATGATCGCCGCGCTCCAGCCCTAAGAACGCCCCCATGGCCGCCTGCTTCCACATCAAGAGGTAATCCCATGCTCAAAATCTACACCGCCGCAGAAGCCCAACAGACGATATTGCGTCGCCGGCCGGACGCCGAAGAGACACCGGCCAGCCTGCAAGCCGGGATGCAGCGCGTTTTTGGCGCGCCGCTAACACCCGAAGAGGGCGTACGCCATATTCTGGCCGACGTGCGCCGGCGGGGCGATGCCGCCCTACGCCACTGGACCGCCCGCATCGATGGCATCACCCTGGACAGCCTGGCCATCCCGGCCGGGACCCTGGCCACCGCCCTCAACCACATCCCCGCCGATCTGGCTGACGCCCTGCAACTGGCCGCCGCGCGCATCCGCGCCTTCCACCAGCACCAGCCCCTGCCCAACTGGAGCACCACCAGCCTGGGCGGTCGCCTGGGACAGCGCGTAACGCCGCTGCGCCGTGTCGGCGTTTACGTGCCCGGCGGCACCGCCCCCCTGCCCTCCTCGCTGCTCATGGCCGTCATTCCCGCCCAGGTCGCCGGCGTGCAAGAAATCGTGGTCGCCACCCCCCCCGGCCGGGGTCAGGCCCTCGTCCATCCCACCATCCTGGCCGCCGCCCACATCGCCGGCATCAGCACCATCTACACCCTCGGCGGGGCGCAGGCCATCGCCGCCCTGGCCTACGGCAGCGAAACAATCCCCCCCGTAGACAAAATCGTCGGTCCCGGCAACCTCTTCGTCACCCTGGCCAAGCGCCAGGTCTTTGGCACCGTGGGCATCGACGGCCTCTACGGCCCCACCGAGACCGCCGTCATCGCCGACGACAGCGCCAACCCCGCCTGGGTGGCCGCCGACATGCTGGCCCAGGCCGAGCACGACGTGCTGGCCACAGCCATCCTCTTCACCCCCTCGGCCACCCTGGCCGCCGCCGTGCAAAGCCAGGTCGCCCACCAGCTAGAGGCACTCAGCCGGGCCGACATCATCGCCACCGCCCTGGCCGGGCAGGGGGGCATTGTCCTCACCCGCGACCTGGCCGAGGCTGCCGCCCTGGCCGACGAATTTGCCGCCGAACATCTCTGCCTGTCGGTGGCCGACCCGGCCGGGTTGGCCACCACCATCCGCAGCGCCGGCGGTCTCTTCCTCGGCGAACGTTCCTTCGAAGTCCTGGGCGACTACGTCGCCGGCCCCAGCCACAACATGCCCACCGGCGGCACAGCCCGCTTCGCCTCACCACTCAACGTCTTCGACTTTGTGCGCATCAACAGCATCATCGAGCTAGACGACGCCACCGCCGCCCAGCTTAGCCCCATTGCCGCCCGCATCGCCCAGGCCGAGCAGCTCACCGCCCACGCCAACGCCGCCACCCTGCGCGCCAAGATGCCACCTGGCTAACCCCCACCCCATCAGGAATCCAAACCATGCCCAACTTCTCTCCCCAAACCCTCCTCCGCCCCGACGTGGCCGCCATGGAAGCCTACGTGCCCATCCTGCCCTTCGAGGTGCTCTCGGCACGGCTGGGGCGCACCCCGGCCGGTATCATCAAGCTAGACGCCAACGAAAACCCCTACGGCCCCTCACCCCAGGCTCGTGCCGCCCTGGCCGCCGGCCAATACCTGCACATCTACCCCGACCCTGAATCGAACGCCCTGCGCGAGGCGCTGGTGGGTTACACCGGCGTGCCCAAAGCGCAGTTGCTGGCCGGGGCCGGGGCCGACGAGCTGATCGACCTGCTGCTGCGCGCCCTGCTGCGCCCCGGCGACCAGGTCATCAACTGCCCCCCCTCGTTTGGCATGTACCCCTTTTCCACCGCGGTCAACACCGGCCGGGTCCTGTCCATCCCCCGCCGCGCCAACTTCAGCCTGGACTTGCCGGCCATAGAGGCCGCCGCCGCCCAGGCCCCATGCGCCAAAGTACTCTTCCTCTGCTCCCCCAACAACCCGGACGGCAGCGTCATCGACGACCACACCCTGCGCCGCCTGCTGGCCCTGCCCCTGCTGGTCGTCCTGGACGAGGCGTATGTCGAGTTCAGCGGTCCCAGCCGCATCGGCTGGGTACGGCAGTACGAAAACCTGGCCGTGCTGCGCACCTTCAGCAAATGGGCCGGCCTGGCCGGGCTGCGCGTGGGTTACGGCGCATTCCCCGCCTGGCTCATGCCCCATCTGCTTAAGATCAAGCAGCCCTACAACGTCAATGTGGCCGCCTCGGCCGCCGCCCTGGCCTCGCTGGCTGACCAGGCCTGGCTGCAAGAGAAGGTCGCCGCGCTGGTTAGCGAACGGCAGCGGCTCTATGCCGCCCTGGCCGCCGTCTCCTTCTTGCAGCCCTATCCCAGCCAGGCCAACTTCGTCTTGTGCCGCGTCACCGGCCGGGACGCCGCCCAACTGAAGCACGACCTGGAACAGGCCGGTATCCTGGTGCGCTACTTCGCCAAACCCGGCCTGGAGAACTCCATTCGCATCAGCACCGGCCGGGCCACAGACACCGACCGCCTGCTAACCGTCCTGCACGCGCTAGACAACGACCGGCCAAAGGAGAAGCAAACAACATGACGCGCAGCGCCACCATACAACGCCAGACCTCAGAAACAGACATTGCACTCACCCTGGCCCTGGATGGCCCCGGCCGGGGTGACATCCTCACCGGCGTGGGCTTCCTGGACCACCTGCTCACCGCCCTGGCCGTGCATGGCCTGCTAGACCTGCACGTCCGCGCCCGCGGCGACCTGCACATCGACCCGCACCACACCATCGAAGACGTGGGCATCGTCCTGGGGCAGGCACTGGACCAGGCGCTTGGCGACCGGGCCGGCATCCGGCGCATGGGGCACGCCTACGTGCCCATGGATGAAGCCCTGGCCTTTGTGGCCATCGACCTCAGCGGCCGCCCCTACAGCGTCATCCGCGCCACATGGCACGGCCCGGCCATCGGCCAGATGCCCACCTCGCTGGTAAACCATTTCCTGGAATCGCTGGCCGTGCATGGCCGGCTCAACCTGCACGCCCACGTGCCCTACGGCCGCGACGACCACCACCAGGCCGAGGCGCTCTTCAAGGCCACCGGCCGGGCCTTGGCCGATGCCGTCGCCCTGGACCCGCGCCGCGGCGGCATCCCTTCAACCAAGGGCACATTGACATAAAATATCGCCGGCCAGCGTGCGCCCTGACCCCACGGTCGCCCGCCACCCCAAGGGAGAAAAACAGATGATCACCATGATTGACTACGGCCTCGGCAACCTACGCTCGGTGCAGAAAGCGCTGGAATTTGTGGGGGCCAGCGTACAGCTAACCGCTGACCCGGCCCTGGTGCGCGCCGCCGCGAAACTGGTGCTGCCCGGTGTGGGCGCGTTTGGCGCGGGCATCGCCGCCCTGCACGCCCGCGGGCTGGCCAACGCCATCCGCGAGGCGGTCGGCCGGGGGACGCCCATCCTCGGCATCTGCCTGGGCATGCAGTTTCTGTTCGACGAGAGCAGCGAGATGGGCCGGCACCAGGGGCTGGGGCTGCTCCCCGGCCGGGTAGTACGCTTCCCCCACAACGGCCTGCCCGTGCCCCACATGGGCTGGAACCAGGTGCAGCACAACGGCACGCACCCGCTGCTAACCGGCGTCCCGGCCGGGGCCTACGCCTACTTCGTCCACTCCTACTACTGCCAGCCGGCCAATCCCGCCGACCTCATCGCCACCACCGACTACGGCCAGCCTATCGCCGCCATCACCGGCCGGGGCCACATCCTGGGTATCCAATTCCACCCCGAAAAGAGCCAGCAAACCGGCCTGCGCATCCTCCACAACTTCCACAAAATGACCACCGCCTGACCCACAGCGCCAGGCACAAACCTGGCCACAGGAGACGCTATGCCCCTACCCTTCACCATCTTCCCCGCCATCGACCTGCGCCACGGGCAGGTCGTCCGGCTGCAATATGGCGACCCCCAGCGGCAAACCGTGTTCGGCAGCGACCCGGCCGGGATCGCCCAACAATGGATCACCGCCGGAGCCGATTGGCTGCACGTCGTCAACCTGGACGGCGCTTTTGACGAGGCCGGCGCGGCCAATTGGACCGCCCTGCCCACCCTGACCCGGCTGGGAGCCAGAGTGCAATTCGGCGGCGGCGTGCGCACCCTGGCCGACATCGAGCGCGCCCTGGCGGCAGGAGCCAGCCGGGTTATCCTGGGCACGGCCGCGGTAGAAAACCCGGCACTGGTCGCCCAGGCCCTGGCTCGCTTTGGCCCGGAGCGCATCGTCGCCGCTGTTGATGCCCGCGCCGGCCGGGTAAAAACGCGCGGCTGGCAGCAAGACGGCGGGCAGACCCCGGCCGGGTTGGGCCGGCAGCTACAAGCCCTCGGACTGGCCACCATCATCCACACCGACATCAGCCGCGACGGCGTCCTCAGCGGCGTCAACGCCGCCGCTTCCGCCGCCCTGGCCCAGGCCACCGGCCTGCACGTCATCGCTTCCGGTGGCGTAGCCGGCCTGCCCGACGTGCGCCGCTGTGCTGCCCTGGCCGCGCAAGGCGTGGTGGGGGTCATCACCGGCCGGGCCATCTACGACGGCACCCTGGACCTGCGCCAGGCCCTGGCCGAAATCCACAGAGGTGAAAATTATGCTGGCTAAGCGCATCATCCCTTGCCTGGACGTCAAGAACGGTCGGGTGGTTAAGGGCATCAACTTCGTCAACCTGCGCGACGCCGGTGACCCGGTGGCGCAGGCGCGTCTCTACGACGCGGCCGGGGCAGACGAACTGGTCTTCCTGGACATCACCGCCACCCACGAGGCACGGCAAACGGTCATGCAGATGGCCCGCGCCGTGGCCGACCAGGTCTTCATCCCCTTCACCGTGGGCGGCGGCATCCGCAGCGTAGCCGACATGCGGGCCATCCTGCGCAGCGGGGCCGACAAGATCAGCATCAACTCGGCCGCCGTGCGCCAGCCGGCGCTCATCACCGCCGGGGCAGAAGCGTTTGGCAGCCAGGCCGTGGTCGTAGCCATCGATGCCAGGAAGCGCCCGGCCGGGGTGGGCTGGGAAGTGTACATCAACGGCGGTCGCCTCCCGGCCGGGCTAGACGCCGTTGCATGGGCGCAGCAAGTGGCAGCCCTGGGTGCCGGCGAAATCCTGCTCACCAGCATGGACGCCGATGGCACCCAAGCCGGCTACGATATCCCCCTGACCCAGGCCATCGCCGGGGCGGTCAACATCCCGGTCATTGCCTCCGGCGGGGCCGGCACGCTGCCCCACTTCGCCGCCGCCCTGACCACCGGCCGGGCCAGCGCCGCCCTGGCCGCCTCCCTCTTCCACTACCAGCAGCTCACCATCGCCCAGGTCAAAACCTACCTGGCCGCGCAGGGCATCCCCGTGCGCGACCTGCCTGCCGGTGCCACCTTGCCGCCGCAACACGATGACCGGTAACCTCATGCCCCCACTCAAATTCAACGAACAAGGCCTGATCCCGGCCGTCATCCAGGACGCACACACACGCGAGGTGTTGATGGTGGCCTGGATGAACGCCACCGCGCTGGCCCTGACCCAGGCCAGCGGCGAAACCCACTTCTGGAGCCGCAGCCGGCAGGCGTTGTGGCACAAGGGCAGCACCTCCGGCAACGTGCAGCGCGTAGAGGCCATTCTGGTAGATTGCGATGCCGACACCCTGCTGGTGCTGGTAACCCCGGCCGGGCCGGCCTGCCACACCGGCGCTCGCACCTGCTTCTACCGCCCCCTGGACCAACACAACAACAACGAATCCCCCTAAACTGGAGGCAGCATGAACAACACGATCGACATACTCTGGGCCACCCTCACCGCCCGGCGCGACAATCCCCAGCCCGGCAGCTACACCGCGCAGTTGCTGGCTGCCGGCGAAGACGAAATTGTGAAAAAGGTGGGCGAAGAAGCAGTGGAAGTGATCCTGGCCGCCAAAGGGCAGGGCAGCCAGCGCCTCGTCGAAGAGAGCGCCGACCTGGTTTACCACCTCCTGGTACTGCTGCTGTCCCACAACCTGACCTGGGAGGATGTCCTGGCTGAATTGGCCCGCCGTCACACCCCGTCCCCCCCGGCCGGGCGCTGAGCCTGCCGAAGCGCGCAAAAAACTCAGGCCACAACCCTTGCCCCCCAAAAAAACAAGATAGCCGGGGGAAATAAGCCCCGGCTATCTTACGCGACTGGTGCCTGCCACAACACCCTATAATGACCAACATTCTACACAAGAAAGTCCGTTTTGTAAAAAAATGAGTGAATCATAAGAACCAGGCGCCCCAACACCAGGCCAGCCCACACCCATCACCCCCCACAAACCCGCCAACACCCACGCCAACACCACTCGCCAACCAAAAACTGGTATAATCCCAACCATGACACAAACTGGCGCACCCTACCTGCTTTTTGATGCTGGCGGCACCCTGATCTTCCCCGACCATATCCTGCTGGCCGAACAGGCCCAAACCCAGGGGCTGGACCTGGACGCAGCCGCCCTGTTTGCCGCCCACTGCAACATGATTCACAGCATCGATGTGACCATTCGCACCCGGCGGCGGATTTCCCGCTTCTGGCCGGATGGCTACACCGCGGCGCTGCTGGCCACCACTGGCCACGCCGGCCCGGCCGCGGCGGCCGTTGGCCAGGCCGGCGAGCGCTACGAACGCCAATACGGCCTGTGGCGCAGGGTCTATCCCTACGTGGAACCCACCCTGGCCGCCCTGGCCGATGCCGGCTACCGCATGTCGGTCATCTCCAACGCCGACGGGCGGGCGGCGGCACTGCTAACCGAAGTGGGCCTGGCCCATTACTTCGAACGCATTTTCGATTCCACCATCTTGGGCACGGCCAAACCCTATCCCGCCATCTTTCACATCGCCCTCAAAGAACTGGGTCTCCCCCCGGCCGGGGCGCTCTACATCGGCGACATGTTCTTCTACGACGTCTGGGGAGCCAACCACGTCGGCATGGGCGCGGTCCATCTAGACCCGCAGCAGCTCTATGCTGGCTGGCCTGGCCTGCACCTGCCCGATATCGGCCACCTGCCCGGCTGGTTAGCAGAATACCAGGCCAATCCCGGCCGCCACAAACTCTTCCCGGCCGGGAACATACCCCTCACCCTCGATTGAGACAGCAGCAGCCGGCCATGCGCGCGCGAATCAGGCCCGCCCTCACCTACGTCCCCCTGGTCGTGGCCGGGCTGTACACCGGCCGCCTGCTCAGCGAGTGGCAGCCACGCGGCTGGCCCTGGGCCTTGGGCCTGACCCTGACCGCCATCTTAGCCTGGCTGGCCCTGGGCGTGCTGGCCCAGCACTGGCCCTTTGGCCGGCGCGCCGCCCGCCCCCCGGCCGGGAGCGCCCCACGCCCCTTCTGGCCGGCCGCCGCCCTGCTCCTCTACGTCCTCTACCCAGAACCCGACCCGGCCGTTGCCCGGCTGGCCCTGGCCGTCAGCGTCACCCTGTGGGGCTTGCTGGCCGCCGGTTGGCTGCGCTGGCCGGCCGGGCGCTGGTGGCCCCCGGCCGGGTACGCCCTGCTGGCCCTCGCCCCCCTCCTGCTCTACACCCTCACCCTGGCCCCCGACCTTCTGCCGGCCGACAATGGCGAATTCCAACTGGTGGCTGCCACCCTGGGCGTGGCCCATCCCCCCGGCTTTGCCCTCTACACCCTGCTGGCCCACCTGATGACCCGCCTGCCCATCGGTCCAACCGCCGCCTACCGGGCCAACCTCTTGGCCGCACTCAGCAGCACCGCCACGCTGCTGCTGGTCTACGCCACCGTCTACCGCCTGACCCGCCGCCACCCGGCCGGGCTGCTGGCCGCCGCCGCCCTGGCCACCGCCACCACCTTCTGGGCACAGGCCACCACCGCCAACATCCGCAGCTTCACCGCCTTCTTCGCCGCCCTGGCCATCTACGCGCTGGTACACTTGCGAGACATCAAACCACAGCCCACCACCGACCCTCCCCCCGCCCCCGCCTCACCCCCTCAATTCTCCCGCCTCCTCTTCATCCTCGCCCTCAGCCTCGGCATCACCCATCACGCCTCGCTGGCCTTCATGGGGCTGATCTTCGCCGTCTACTTCCTGCTGCTGGATGGCGGCAGCTTGCGGCAGCGCCGCAATTGGTGGCCCATGATTCTGGCCGGGCTGGCCGGGCTGCTGCCCCTGCTCTACTTCCCGCTGCGCGCCTATTCCGGCGCACCGGGAGCCACGCCGGCCCTGGCCACCCTCAGCGGCTTCCTGGACCACGTGCTGGCGCGCGGCTTTCGCGGCGACTTCTTCTACTTCGTGGCCCCGGACATCCTGTGGGAACGGCTGAAAATCATGGCCGGCGTGTTGACCTTCCAATTTACGCCGCTGCTGCTGGCCGGCATGCTGCTGGGGCTGCTGCGCCTGCTGTGGCGCGATTGGCGGTTAGCGCTGCTGCTGGGCGGCTCCTTTGCCATCCACACCCTGGTCACGGCCACCTACCGCGCCCCACAGACGGTGGAGTACATGCTGCCCGCCTACGTCCCGGCCGTGATTGCCCTGGGCTATGGCCTGGCCGGTCTGCTGCCTGCGCGCCCGGCCGGCCACCCCCGGCCGGGCAGCTTTGGCCCCCTGCGGCAATCCCTGGGGCTGCTGCTGGCCGCCGGGCTGCTCGTCTCCGCCTTCAACCAGGGCGTCCGCCGCTACCCCAGCTTTGCCAGCCTGCACCAGGACACCACCGCCCGCGCCTACGCCAACACCCTGCTAGAAACCGCCCCGGCCGGGAGCACCATCCTGGCCGACTGGCATTGGGTAACCCCCCTCTGGTACCGGCAGCAGGTCGAAGCCGCCCGGCCGGACGTCACCAGCCAGTTCGTCTACCCCGCCGGCGACCCCTACGCCGTGACCTGGGCCGGGCGCATTGCCGCCGAATACGCCACCGGCCGGGACGTCATCGCCACCCATTTTGATGCCGACGCCTACGCCAGCCTGCCCCCACCAGAGCCGCTGGGCGAAGCCTTCTGGTTCCGCCATACCCCGCGCACCGACCTCCCGGCCGGGTTCACCCCTACCAGCCTGACACTGCGCGACGGCCAGCAAAACACGCTGCAAATTGTGGCCTACCGGCTGGACCCGCCCAGCATGCCCATCAGCCAGGAAGCGGTGCTAACCCTGGCCTGGCAGCCGGCGGTGGCCGGCAGCCCGCCGCTGACCCTGTTTGCCCATCTGCTGGGCTACGATGGGGCCATCTACGCCCAGGCCGACGTACCCGCCCTGCCCCAACCGGCCGGGCTAACCCTGACCCAACTGCGCCTGACCCCCCGGCCGGGGGCCGCCCCCGGCGATTATGCCGTGGCCGTCGGCGCTTATCTCACTGCCGAGGGTACGCCGCTCAGCAGCCCGGCCGGGGAGCCGCGCACCACCGTGGCCACCCTGGCCATCCAGCCGCTCACCGCCCCCCCCTTCACCCAACAGGCCGCCTTCCGCACCGTGGTTAGCGGCCGGCCACTGCTGCGCCTGGTGGGCTACGATTGGGACCAGACCCTCCCCGGCCGGGAACGGCTCTACCTGCACTGGCAAACGGAATCAGGCTACCAGACCGAGGTCCACGACGTAAGCGGCGGCACGCACCCGTTGCCCGCCTGGTATGGACCGTGGGGGCTGTTGGTAACCCAGGGGATGCTGGTCGCCCCGGCCGGGCAGCATTACGTCCCCCTGGGCCAGGGGCTGGTGTGGACCGGCCACACAGCACTCAACGGGCAGCCACCATTGCCGCCAGGCCAGCCCTTGACCCTGGTCCAGCAATTTGCCGCCACCCGGCCGGTGCTGCGCGACCTGGTCGTTTCGGTACGGCTGGTCGGTTACGAACCGGACAGCCGACTGTGGGCCTGGAGTGATTTGCACGACAGCATCCCGGCCCTGGGGGCCATACCCACCCTCAAATGGATTGGCGGCTCGCAGGTGCGCGACCCCCATTTTCTCACCGTGGGCAGCAGCGGCTACGACGGCCAGCCGGTAACCGGGATTGTGCGCTTATATGACGCCTTTACCTCCCGGCCGGTGCCCATCCTGGACGAGACCATCACCACCAACTACCTGGGCATTCCCCTGGGTGTGGCGCTCATAGGCGGCGCGCCACCCTGTGCCACGCCCCCCTGTCCGTAGGCGGCTACAATTTTAAGGAAACTGCTATTGACGCCAGGCCGCCAGATGGCATATTATCGGGGTTCCGCGGGAATCCCCCTTCCCTGACACGACGAAAAGAGCAACCCGGCCGGGGTGGCCGCCAACCTCCCCCAGCTACTGCACAATTGACGACTGAGATTTGGTAATGGCACCACGCTTATATACCCAGGTTCACTGCCTGCGGGATAACCAGGTTCTACTAATGAAACGGCTGCGCGAGCCGAATATGAGCCTGTGGGTGGCACCCGGTGGCCCCATTGCCAGCCACGAATCGCCCAACGAGGCGGCAGTGCGCAGCCTGCTGCAAGATACCGGCCTGCACCCGGAAGCGGTCCAACTGCGCGGTGTGGTCACCCTGGAGATGCCGCGCAGCCCCCTGCCCAGTGTCCACTTTCTCTATGTGGTTTCCCAGTTCACCGGCCGGCTGAAAACGGATAACAACAATGGCATTCTGCATTGGTGGCCGGTGGATGAGACCTGGCAATTACCCATGCCCCAGGCCAATGCCTGTTATCTGCCGCACATTCTAAGCCAATCCGGGGGACTGTATCAGGCACGCTATACCTATGATGCCGATGCCTACCTGGTGGCGGTAACGCTGCAGCAAGACGACCCGATCCCGGCCGGGATCAGGCTGTAACCCAATCCATCTGGCCCAACGCCTTGAGCACGGCCCACAAACCAGGCCAACGATGAGCAATTTCTACCGCACCACGATGAACCCGGCCGGGTACCACGGCCAGGGCAAAAAAGCACCCTACTTCGAGGGCTGGTACCTCAAACTGGTCAATGCCGCCCAAACAGAAACCTGGGCGATCATCCCCGGCATCTTCATTGGCCGCAGGGCCACCGAAAGCCAGGCATTTATCCAGGTGCTGCGCGCCGGTGAAAACGAGGTGCACTTCCACCCCTTCCCGGCCGGGGCGTTCCACGCCGCAGCCGCCCAATTCGACGTGCGCCTGGGCGGCAACCACTTCAGCCAGCACAGCCTGACCCTCGACCTGCCCCATTTGCAGGGGCGGCTGGCCTTCCACAACACCACCCCCTGGCCGGTCACACTGCGCTCACCGGGCATCATGGGCTGGTACGCCTGGGTGCCGTTCATGGAATGCTACCACGGCGTCGTCAGCCTGGATCACACCATCGAAGGCACACTGCGCTATCGCGGCGAAACGCTCGATTTCAGCGGCGGGCGCGGCTACATTGAGAAGGATTGGGGACGCAACTTCCCCGCCACCTGGATCTGGATGCAGAGCAATCACTTCAGCCACAATGGCCAGCCCAGCCCCGGCACCAGCCTCACCGCCTCCATCGCCCGCATCCCCTGGATTGGCCGTGCCTTCCCCGGTTTCATCATCGGCCTGTGGCATGAGCGGGTGCTGCACCGCTTCACCACCTACGTTGGCGCGACTATGGAAACGGTCACCGTGACCGGGGAAACGGTTCACTGCGTGGTGCGCAACCGCACCCACCGCCTGGAGCTGTTGACCGAGCGCGCGCCGGGTGGATTGCTGTATGCCCCCACCCCGGCCGGGATGGCCCCCCAAGTCCGCGAAAGCGTCAGCGCCGCCATCACCGCCCGGCTCACCACCCTCGATGGCCGGCTCCTCTTTGAAGGGCGCGGCAGCAGCGCCGGCCTGGAAGTACAAGGCGACACCAGCATTCTCGCCCCCTAACCCGCAGTCGCACAGTCCCTCAGCCTTCGCCCCCTTGCCAGCGCCGCGGCCTGTGCACCAGCGATACCAGCACAAAGCTCACCAGCATCAACAAAAACCAGGCCAGAATCTTGGCCGGGGCAACCGGGTGCCAACCCGCTCGCTGCGACGGATAAAGCCAGATATTGGCAAAAGTGGCGATGTTCTCGGCCAACCAGATAAACAGCGCCACCAACCCCAACCCCAAAACCAGCGGCATTCGCCGGTACACCCGGTCAATGCGGTAATAAACCCACACCCGCCCATACAACACCAGCACCCCCAGCAGCAGCAGCCAGCGAATGTCCCACACGTAGTGATGGCTGAAAAAGTTAACATAAATCAACACGGCCAGCAACAGCGTGCCCCACAGCGGAGGATAACGGGAGAAGCGAAAGTCAAAGATGCGCCAGATGCGAGCAATGTAGCTGCCCACGGCGCTGTACATGAAGCCCGCCAGCAGCGGCACATGACCAATCTTAAAGAAACCATCCCCCGGATACTGCCAGGCCTGAATCGCATTGGAGGTCTTGAACAGCTCCAGGCCGGTAGCCACCAGGTGAAACAACAGGATAACAGCCACTTCCCGCGGCGTCTCCAGCCGCAGCAAGATCAACGCCAGTTGAATGGCCACCGCCGTAAGAAAAAGGAAGTCGTAGCGGCTGAGATTGGGGAAAGGATACCAGAACTGGGTCAGCAAAATGGCCCCCAGCAGCAGACCGCCAAAAAGGCAGGCCCACGCCTGCTTTAGACCAAAGAGGAAGAATTCGCGCAGATAGAGCATACACAGGGCAGATGGGGGTAACCCGGCCGGGCAACAAAAAAAAGATGACCATCAAGGCCATCTTCTTAACGCTGTGGGCCTGCCAGGATTCGAACCTGGAACCGATCGGTTATGAGCCGACTGCTCTGCCGTTGAGCTACAGGCCCTCACCGGCCCCCCTGAGAGCGGCAGACGGGATTCGAACCCGTGACAAGAGCTTGGAAGGCTATTGTGTTACCCCTACACCACTGCCGCAAACCAGTCGGGGCGGCCGGATTCGAACCGACGACCTCTCGGACCCAAACCGAGCGCTCTACCAAGCTGAGCCACGCCCCGTGACTAATGGCAAGTATAGCCGCCCACCAGGGGCAAGTCAACTGTCCCCGGCCGGGCGCGGGTGAGCCGGATGCGGCGGTGAAGACGGGGTCGCCGGGTTAACCAGTGGCCGTTCCACCGCCACTGGCGGGCCGGCCGGCTCATAACAGAAAGGCCAGGGATCCTCACCGCGCAGCAGCGCCGCCAGGGCCGGGCTATCCTTGTAGTAGCCGTGGTAGCGCGCCGGCAGCAGTATCGCGATGCGGGCCATGATCAGGTGCGTATAGGCCGCCAGGTCCTCCCCCTTGGCCCGGTGACCCAGGTCCGGCAGCATAAACGGCTCGCCAAAGTGGCATTCAAAGGCGGTCCGGCGCAGCCGCTTCACGTTGGCGGCCCACAGGTCTGTGTTCACCACCGCCACCGGCAAAATGGGCACGCCGGCCCGGCTGGCCAGATACGCCGCCCCCTCCTTGGCCGGGATCATCTGCCGGGTGCGGCTGCGCGTGCCCTCCGGCGCCAGGCCAAAAACAGAGCCATCCGCCAGCGCATCTAGCGCCTCGCGCAGTGCCTTGCGGTCCACGTTATAGCGGTCAATGTAAACCGCGCCCACCAGCCGCAGCAGCGGGCCAAAGAAGAAATGTTTCTCCCACTTCTCGCCGGCGAAAAAGCGCAGCCTCACCCGCGGCAAACAGAGATACAGCAGCGGCGCGTCGGTTGCGCTCATGTGATTGACAACAACGATGTAGGGACCTTGGGCCGGCACATTCTCCCGGCCGGTGACCTTGTGGCTCCCCATCACTGCCAGGAACAACCGCAGCACAAAGCGAATCACGCTGACTACAAACATACCGTAACCTCTCCCTTGCAGGCGACCAGGTGCACAGGTCAATCTACCAAACCTGAGCGAAGTATATCCACCCGGCCGGGATGTTGCCAAACATGCGCCAATTCCCCCCACCGGCCGGGGCAAGCAGTCGGCATAACCCATCAAAACGTGCTAAACTCCACCCCTGTATGGTCCCGAAACAAACCTTCACCGGCCGGTGGCAAGGCAACCGCCTCACCCAGGGCCAGCGCACCTGGCTGCGCCGCATATTGGAATGGCTGCTGCTCTTCCTGGGTTTGTTGGCCGCCATCTGGTTGGCCACCCGCAGCGACGAAGCCCCCCAGCTCATCCTCATCATCCTGGTCTCCGTCATCGGTCTGCAGCTCAGCCTGCCGCTGGGCAGAAGCCTCTACTCCCCCATCCTGCCCATCATCGCTCCCGCCTCACTGCTGGTGCTGGGGCTGCCGCTCACCCTGCTGGCCCTGGGTGGCAGCTTCCTCCTGGCCGAAATCAGCCGCCCGCTGTGGCAGCCCTTGTGGTCCAACACGTCGCTGGCCACCACCCCCGGCCGGGCACGCGCCGGCCGGGTCCTCTGCCACCTGCTGGCCGTCACCGCTGCCAGCTACGTTTACCGCTGGCGCGGCGGCAGCGCCCCGCTAACCACCGGCCCCGAGACCAACCTGCTGGCCGCCGGGCTGCTGCCCCTCCTGCTGCTGGTACTCACCTACGCCACCCTCTTCTTCCTGGCCAGCCTGGCCCTGGCCCGCCTGCGCCGGGAAAGCTTTCCCCAATTCTTTCAGGAAGGCGGCTTCTTTTTTCTGACCGCCGCCTACTTCACCCAACCCTTTGCCCTGCTGGGCGCGGCCGTCTTCGCCACCCTGGGGCTGCCGGGCTTCGTCGTTTTTTGCGTGGGCATCGGCGCGTTCGCCGTCCTCACCTGGATCTCCTGGCAGCGCAACTTTGCCCTGCACCAGCAGTTGGCCCAGTTCGCCCGGCTAAACGACATTGGCCTATCGCTGCGCGAAACCCTGGACCTCCCCACCGTCCTGGTCCGCACCTATGAACAGGTCAACGCGCTGCTCCCGGCCGGGTACTTCTACATCGCCCTGCAGCAAGAAGATGGCAGTTGGCAGCGCCCCCTGCTGGTGGAGAACGGGCAAATCATCCCCGGCCGGGCGACCAATGCCCCCTACCAGCTCGACGATTTCACCCACTGGGTAGCCAGCCGCCGGCGCGTTCTCAACATCGACAGCGAGAACATCCATTTTGCCACGCAGCACCAGCTACAACCGCCGTCCCCCCGGCCAGCAGCCTGGCTCGGCGTGCCCATGACCAGTTCCCAGCAAGTGACCGGCGTCATTGTCTTGCAGCGCTTCGACAATGAGGAGCCATTCAGCCTCTGGAGCCGCGAAGTGCTGCTGGCCATTGCCGGCCAGGCCAGCGCCGCCGTGCAAAACGCCCGTCTGTACAACGAGGTGGTGCGCCTCTACAACCGCACCGACGAAGCGCTGGCCGAGCGGGTGCAGCAGTTGCAGGCGCTGCTAGACTCCACCCACGAAGGCGTGCTGATGCTGGACACCACCGGCCGGGTCGTGCTGGTCAACCCGGTGGCGGCACTGCTGCTGGGGCAGCCCCGCACCACCCTACAGCAGCAGAGACTGGACCCGGCCGGGTCCGCCAGCGCCCTGGGCTACCGGCCAGAGCAACTGCATCTGCTGCTGGAGCAGTTGGCCCAACCCACCCCCCTCCCGCCACAAAAGCACGTCTTCGAGACCAGGCTGCCCGCCGAACCAGGCAGCCCCGAACTGGTCCGCCGCTTCCTGGAACGCTCAGAAGCGCCGGTTCTGGCCGGCAGCCAGCAGGTCTTGGGCTGGCTGATGGTCTTCAACGACGTTACCGAGGTGCAAGAGCGGGCCGAGTGGCGCACCAACGCCACGCGCATGATCGTCCACGACCTGCGCAATCCCATCACCACCCTCATCAGCACCATCGACCTGATGGCCGATGGCCTGGATACACAGACCGACCTGGATTTGCTGCGGCTGACCGAGCGCGCCCGGCGCGGCTGCGCCGACATGCTAGATATGGTTGATTCGCTAATGGACATGACCCGCATGGAAGCCGGGCAGTTGGTGCTAGACGCCGAAGCGATGCGCCTACCCCGCCTGCTGGCGCGGGTGCTGGAACATCTGGAACCGCTCAGCCTGCAAAAGCAGATTGCCGTCACGGTCAGCAGCCCGCCCGACCTGCCCGCCGTCTGGGCCGACGAGGAGATTTTGCGCCGGATTCTGGTCAATCTGCTGGACAATGCGCTCAAATTCACCCCGGCCGGGGGCGCGATCACCATTGAGCTGGCCCAGGAACCACCCGCCCCGGCCGAGAGCGAACCAGGCATCCGCTGCATCATCAGCGACACCGGCCCCGGCATCCCGGCCATCCACAAAGAGCAGATTTTTGACCGCTTCGTGCGCGTCAACGTGGGTGGGGCACAGGTACGCGGCACAGGGCTGGGGCTTACCTTCTGCAAACTGGCCATCGAAGCCCACAACGGCCAGATTTGGGTCGAGGATACACCCGGCCGGGGCAGTCGTTTCGTCTTCACCTTACCCGGCATTCCCATCTTCTAGCCCTGGCTGGCTCCAGGGCTCCTGGCAAAGTAAAACAACCGTGACCCTTCCCAATCCCGATTTTCTACAAACCTTACTCGACGAGAGCGCCCGCCGCCACCAGCATCTTTGCCCGCGCCAGGTGCTGGGCATTCGCCTGGGGCTGGCCGGCCTGCGGGCGCTGGCCCTGCTGCCTGACTGCGGCACCCCTTTCCAAAACGCCGACAAACGGCTGCTCACCATTGTGGAAACAGATGGCTGTGGGGCCGATGGCCTGGCCGTGGCCACGGCCTGTTCGGTGGGCCGGCGCACGCTGCGGGTGCTGGATTTTGGCAAAGTGGCCGCCACACTGGTCGATACGCACACCGGCCGGGCCGTGCGTGTTCACCCCAGCCCCGCCTCGCGGCAGTTAGCCGCCAGCTATGCGCCCGATGCGCCCAGCCAGTGGCACGCCTATCTGTTCGCCTACCAGCTCATACCCGACGAAGCATTGGTCACAACCCGGCCGGTGCGCCTGACCCAATCGCTGGCCCAACTGCTGAGCCGCCCCGATGCCCGCGCCCAATGCGCAGCCTGCGGCGAGGAGATCATTAACGAGCGCGAGGTGGTCGTTGGTGGGCAAACGCTCTGCCGCCACTGCGCCGGTGAAGTCTACTACGAGCCGCTGCCGTAACACCCCCTTGCCTCCCCCTAAACATCGCCAACATTAGAAACAACGAAATAAGCGGGGCCAGCGTACCCCGTCTGCCCCGCCTGTGCATATAATCCCGCGAGGTTTGGTACAGTTTTGAATTGCACCGGCCGCGCAAGCAACCCAACCGGAAATTCGAATTTTGAAGGTACAGCGCATGCAACCAGCCGATCCACATCACGACGACACCCCCCCAGCCAGCAGCGGCAGCGAACTCCAGCCTGTTTCCCCGGCCCCGGCCGGGGTCGGGCGGCGCCTCCTGCGCTTCCTGCGCGACCTGTTCGAGATCGGCGTCCAGACCGCCATCCTCACCTTCCTCATGATCTATTTCGTGGCCCAGGCCACCGTTGTCCACGGCCAGAGCATGGAACCCAACCTGCACACCGACCAGCGCCTGATCGTAGAAAAAATCAGCTACCGGATCGAAGCTCCCCAACGGGGCGATATTGTCGTAGTTCGCGTCGACGAGTTCGACCAGCCCCTCATCAAGCGCATCATCGGCTTGCCCGGCGAAACCGTAGAGATTCGCGACAACCACGTGTTCATCAACGGGCTGCTGCTGCTGGAGGATTACCTGCCCATCATGCGCCAGCAGCAATACGGCCCCGTCGTGGTGCCGCAAGGCCACGTCCTGGTCATGGGCGACAACCGTAACGTCTCCAACGACAGCCGTTACTTCGGCCCCGTACCCATAGACAACATCATGGGCAAAGCCTGGGCCTCATACTGGCCCCTGCAAGACTTCGGCCTGGTCAAATAGGCGCCAGCGCACCCGTCACTGCCAGGCATGGTCAGTGAAAGAAAAAGGCGCGCGGATTAGACAGAGGGTGCTAAACCAGATAGATTGGATTGCTGTAAATCCAACCGCGCTCCATCCCCTCGTACATAATCAGACACTCCACCCGATAAGCCCCAGGTTCAATCGGGATGTGTGTCAGGTTCAGTTCCCCTTTCGCTTCGGCCACCACCTCACCATAACGAATCATCCGGATGTTGGCTTTGGCAGGTGCCAGCACTTGCAGCGTCGCCCCGGCATCCAGCTTGATTTCGTCCCCCATGATGCCCTTGCCCTGACTCTGGCCGCTAAAACGGAAGCCCCTGGTTGGGTAAGCCATATCATAGCCCACAAAAGCATTCCCCTGGCCAATGGCCGCCAGGATCAACGCCTTGTCGTGGGCCACATCCCCATTCAGCGCATCCCTCAGTATGAGGTGGGTGTTCACTGCTCTAAACAAGAACTCGTAAGGGTAGATCTCCCGCCGGATAGGGCCAAAACCAAACGGCGTGCCATGGGCATCGCTGTTGCCGATAGCCGCAATTCGTTTGCCCTGGCTGAGCAGTTCATCCCACAGCGCCAGCGTCTCCGGCTCCGGCCCAATGATCAGCCGCTCCGGATGCAGAACCCGGCGCAGGAGTCGCAGCTTGCGGTAGGTCATCTGCCGAATGCGCATCTTGCTCAGCACCCGGGCGACCTCCGACTTGAAGCTGGACATATAGTTCCATATCTCCAGCCCAGTGAAGCCGTCAATATCCCAATCATGCCAGCCCAGGTCACTCCCCTCCGGGATCAGCGGCAGCGCCAGCTCAAAAGGATGGGCCAAAAAGCCATACCCCCCGGCCGCGCGCGTGGCATCAATGAGTCCCTGGGGATTAGGGGCGTAACAGGCCAGCTCCTTCTCCGCGCCATAGGCCAGGAAATGGCTGGCCTGCGGGTTGCGACGGGTATGGTGCACCTCCTCCCCGGTTAGCAGCAGCACGCGTCCTTCGTCCGTCTCGTAGTAGCCCTCCACGCCATGCACCCACACGTTGTGGTCAGTGACGATGATGAAATCCAGGCCCGCGCGGATGGCGTCGGTGGCGATCTCCTTATGATACTTCTCGCCGTCGGAGTAGGGTGTGTGCATGTGCATGTTGCCAACAACTTCAAACATCAGCGATAACCTCAGTGAACGGGAATGCCTGGGTCATGATGCTATCATCTTCAACTGGCCGTGCAAGCCCCCGGCCGGGACCTCATGCCTGCGCCACCGCCCCACCACGCCGGTTATCCCCGGCCGGGACCAGCCTCCCCGCCACCGTGCGCGACACACTATGCGCCCCACCAAAGTAAATACTGCGCGTAGGCCAGCGGTTCACCGGGTAGCCCCACGCCTCCAACCTATCCACCGCCGCCGGGTCATACCCCGCCTCACACTGCAACACCCCATTCTCCACGTGCACCCGCGGCGCATTCACCGCCTGGTCCAGCGTCAGACCATAATCCAGCAGATTGTTCAGCACTTGCAGCACGGCGCTGCGAATGCGCACACTGCCCCCGCTGCCCACCACCAGGCGAATCACGCCATTGTGCACCACAAACGTGGGGGTCATCATCGTGGGAATACGCTGCCCGGCCGGCCAGTTATGGAAGCCATGCGGGTTCAAATCCTCTTCGCCCAGAATATTGTTGGGGATGAACCCCGTGCCCGGCACCACATAGCCGGCCGACTCGCCAGCCGTGGTCGTCAGGCCCACCGCCAGCCCTTCGTCGTCGATGACGCTGAGATGGCTGGTGTTGCTGGGACCAGGCGGCTCCAGCACGCCCAGGGCCGGACGGCGGCTGTGCAGCGCCTCGCGCACCTCGGCCACAAAGGGGGCCAGGAAGGCGTCATCCAGGAAAAAGGCAATCGCCCCGGCCGGGGGCATTTCCGCGGCCGCCCGGTCCCAGTAGGGCCGCGCCCGCGTGGTCGCCGCCATCGCCTCATACAGCAGTTGCAGGTGACCAGCCGAGCCGTGCGGCCGGCCGGCAAAATCAAAATGCGCCAGCAGCTTCAGCGTAAACGCCGTTAGCACCCCACCGCTAGAACAGGGCGGCGGCAGCAAAATTTCATAGTCGCGGTAAGGCAGGCGAATGGGTTCCAGGCGGCCAACCTCGTAAGCAGCCAGGTCGGTAGCCGTGAGCAAGCCACCGTGCGCCTGCTGGTCGGCCACAATCGCCTGGGCCAACCGGCCGGAACGGATCAGCTCAGCGCCGCCAGACGCCAACTCGCGCAGCGTCCCGGCCAGGTGGGCAATGTATACCTTATCGCCGGCCTGCAGCATCTGCCCCTGCGGCGTGAAAATGTCGCGCATACTCTGGGTGTGCACGTACAATGGCCGCAGCAGTTCGCAGGTATCCGCCTGGAACTTATCCAGCGTCGCCCCCTGTTCGGCCAGCGTCAGGGCCGGGGCCAGCAGCGTGGCCAGCGGCAGCCGGCCATAATCAGCCGCCAGCCGGCACAGCCCGGCGATATTGCCGGGCACAGCCACCGAGCCGCGCCCCAGGTGGAAATCCTGGGTGGTCGCGCCAAAGTCGATGGTCACTCTGGCAAAATCGAGATCGCGCCCCGGCCGGGGAGCACCCAACCCAGGCATGGCACTAAAAAAGTCATACACCACGCTCCGGCCGGTGTGTGGGTCAAAAATCTGGGCAATGCCGCTGCCACCCAGGTGCACCACCCCAATCTCCGCGATAAACGAGGCAAAAGCCGCGGCCACGGCCGCATCGACCGCATTACCACCCCGCTGCAACATCGCCGCACCTGCCGCCGCCGTCAACTCACTGCCCGCTGCAATGACACCTGGCATACAAACTACTCCTGTCCGTCAAATTGTGCGCAAGTGTACCCCAAAGCCCAAAGAAGGAAAGCCACCACCAGCAAGAATCCGCCGCAGCCTCCCCATCCTACCGGCCACCATCATCTTGGCAAATCCGCCACTTTTCCATACCATTCAACCCCAAACGCAATACGCAGCACAAATCACGTAAGGAAAAACAGATGACCGCGACCATTGACCCACAAATCCTGAGCGCCTACCTGGCCAGCAAACTGGACTTTTACCTGGCCATGCTGCAAGAGATGGTGGCCATCAACAGCTTCTCGGCCAACCCGGCCGGGGTGAACCACCTCGCCCAACTCACCGCCCGGCAGTTCGCCCCTCTGGGCTTCCACGCCGAACTCATCCCGTCCGCCGACCCTCTGTATGGCAGCCACCTCATCCTGACCCGGCCGGGGCGCACCCCGCGCACCATCGGCTGCATCTCCCACCTGGACACCGTCTTCCCCGCCGCCGAAGAAACAGCCAACCAATTCCACTGGCAGCCCGCCGGCGAACGCATCTACGGCCCCGGCACCGTAGACATCAAAGGCGGCACCGTCCTCATCTACATGATGCTCGACGCCCTACACCACTTCACCCGCGACCTATACGACGACACCACCTGGGTCCTGCTGTTCGACGCCTCCGAAGAAGCCAACGGCGAACATTTCGGCCAGATTTGCCGCCAGCGGCTGGCCGGCCCCCAAACCCTGGCCGCGCTCATCTTTGAGGGCGGTCGCCTGGAAGGGCCAGAAGCCCAGCTCGTCGTCGCCCGCAAAGGCATGGCCGTCTACCACGTCACCGTGACCGGCAAAGCGGCTCATGCCGGGGCGTCGCACGAGCAAGGCGCCAACGCCATCGTGCAAATGGCCGAGACCGTGCGCCAGATCGCCAGCTTCACCGATTACGACCGCCAGATCACCTTCAACGTCGGCACCATCGCCGGCGGCACCGTGGTCAACCGCGTGCCCCACTTTGCCACAGCCACCGTAGAGATGCGCGCCTTTGACCAGGCCGTCTACGAGGAAGGCATGGCCAAAATGCTGGCCCTCAGCGGGCAGGCCAGCGTGGTCAGCGGCAACGGCCAATACCCCTGCCACATCAGCGTGACCGTAAACCACACCATGCCCCCCTGGCCACGCAACGCGGCCACCGACCGGCTGTTTGCGGTCTGGCAGGCGGCAGCCGAAGCGCTGGGCCTGCGGGCACTACCCGAAGAGCGCGGCGGGCTGAGCGATGGCAACTACTTCTGGCAAGAAATCCCCACGCTGGACGGCCTGGGCCCGGCCGGGGGCAATGCCCACTGCTCCGAACGCAGCCCCGATGGCAGCAAAGAACAGGAATTCGTCCGCCCCGGCAGCTTTATCCCCAAAACCCTGCTAAACACCACCGCCGTGCTGGCCCTGCTAAGGAATGAAACCCCATGACCCCCCTCGCCAATGAACTACAAACCTATCTGCAGGGCCAACAGCCGGCCATGCTCGCCCTGCTGCGCCAACTGGTCCTGGCCGAATCGCCATCCAGCGTGCCCGCGGCCCAGGGCGCGGTGCAGGCCCTACTGCGCCCTCCCCTGCAAGCGCTGGGCTTCCGCGTGGACCTCATCCCCGGCACCCAATCGGGCGGGATGCTGTTGGCCCGGCCGGGGGACGCCCCAACCCAAACCCCCGGCCAACTCCTCCTGGGCCACTGCGACACCGTCTGGCCTCTGGGCACCCTGGCCCACATGCCCCTGGCGCAGGAAGGCAACCAACTGCGCGGTCCGGGCGTCTTCGACATGAAAGCCGGGTTGGTACAAATGCTCTTTGCCCTGCAAGCACTGCGCGAACTGGGCCATCCGCCCGCGCTAACGCCGGTCATCTTCATCAGCTCCGACGAGGAGATTGGCAGCCCTGACTCCAAAGAACACATCTGCCGGCTGGCCAAAGAGGCCAACCGGGCGCTGATCATAGAGCCGGCATCCGGCCCGGCCGGGAAGCTAAAAACAGCACGCAAAGGCACCGCCCAATACGAAATCCTGGTCACCGGCCGGGCCGCCCACGCCGGCCTGGACCCCGAAAAAGGGGTGAGCGCCATCCTGGAAATGAGCCACATCGTGCAGAAACTGTTTGCGCTCAACGACCCGGCCGGGGGGATCAGCGTCAACGTCGGGCAAATCACAGGGGGCACCCGGCCCAACGTCATCGCCGCCGAGTGCCGGGCCGTGGTCGACGTGCGCGCCCCCACCCTGGCCGATGCCCGGCGCATCGCCAGTACCATCCAGGCACTGCAAGCCCAAACCCCCGGCACCAGCCTGCAAATCAGCGGCGGCATAAACCGGCCCCCGCTGGAGCGCACGCCCGCCAACCAGCAGCTATGGCACACCGCCCGCCACCTGGGCACACAGCTAGACCTGAGCCTGGAAGAAACCCTGGTCGGCGGCGGCTCCGATGGCAACTTCACCAGCCAATACACCGCCACTCTCGATGGCCTCGGCCCGGTCGGCGACGGTGCCCACGCCCGCCACGAATTCATCTACCTGGATCGGCTGGCCGAACGCGCCGCCCTGCTGGCCCTGCTGCTCCTCGCGCCGCCGGTGTAAGCACACCCCGGCCGGGGTCGATCCAGGCCAGCCAATCCGTGCATCCACCCCGGTTCTCCACCAGGCGGCCAAGGCGCGCGCCACACGGCCAGGCGAGTTCGGCAGAGCCAGATGAGACCTCGCTTACCCATCGCCAAAAGCAGCCGCGATAATTTTGCGAATAGCGGTGAGAGCAGTAGAATGCAAACAGGTCGCACGCAGCGGCTGTCGCCAGTTTGGAGCAACCGGCTGACGAGTCAACCCAACCTGGGTATCCTGTGGCAGCACGTTTTGAAAAACCGTCAACCACCCAAACCATCGCAAATCATCAATACAGCACCGCTCTCTTCCCCTTCTTCTCAACCCTACCTGGGAACCCGCACTCACTTCCACGGAGGAAACTGAACATGTCGACACAATTCATCAAGGATATTTCGGCCAGACGTCGTTGGCGAATGGCAGGCCTGCTGGCACTAATCCTGCTGGCAGCGCTGATCGTACTGCTGAATGCCCCCGGCATTCAGGCTGGCGATCCGCAGCAAGCGGCCACCAAGGCAGAGTTGATGTCAGAATGCCGCCTGTTAGACGACGCCCAGGCACGCAACCTCATGTCTGGGATGTTCGAGACCAAGCTGCTGCTGGCCTGTGGCCGCTCAGGCGAACTGGGTCAGGTACAAAACCCGGCCAGTCCAGACACACTCCTCCTGGGTCCCGATGTTTTAGTCAATGATCCCACCACCGATAGCGGTTCGTCGCGCACCCAAAGCGAAACCTCGTTGGCCATCAATCAAAACAACGGCACCATCTGCTCCGGTTACAACGACTCCTACCACGGCGTGACGCAAGGCCAGGGCTATACCGGCTTCAGCAGCTCCACCGATGGCGGAGCCAGTTTCACCGACCATGGGCCAATTGGTGCCGTCAGCTTTGGCGACCCCAGCGTCATCTGGCGCAAGAGCGACGGCAAATTCTACATTGCCACCATTCACAGCAGCGGCATGGGCTTGTGGCGCTCCGATACCGACTGCGCCACCTTCACCTTCGTCGGCAATCCGCACATCGGCAGCGGCGATGACAAAGAGCTGCTGGCCGTAGACAACAACCCCGCCAGCCCCTACTACGGCCGCATCTACATGGCCTGGACCGACTTCAACGCCGGGGCACGCATCTTCGTCACCTACAGCGATAACACCACCACCTGGTCCACACCCGTTGCCGTCAGCGCCGTTGGCGTAGACGTTCAGGGAGCCTGGCCCACAGTTGCCCCCAACGGTGACGTCTACGTGGCCTGGGTACGCTGGAATCCCTATTCCACCGGCCCCATTGACATCGAAGTCGTCCGTTCAACCAACGGCGGCACTTCGTTCACTCAAGTCGCCAATCCGCTAACCGGGGGCATCAATCCGCGCGAAGCTGCCGCTACCGCCAGTTGTGGCCGCCCGGCGCTCAAAGGCAACATTCGCTACCTGCCGTCACCCCAAATTGCGGTTAGCCCCAACGGCGATCTCCACGTGGTCTACGTCTACGATCCCGATGGCCTGAACGTGGGCGACGTTATCAACACGTACTATCGCCGCTCCACCGACAGCGGGGCAACCTGGGGACCGGAAATACAGCTAAACGACGATGGCACCCTGACCGACCAATTCTTCCCCACAGTCAGCGTCGGCCCCTCCGGCCGGGTCGTGGCCACCTGGTACGACCGCCGTCTAGACGTCGCCAACAACACCCTGTTTGACTACTACATGCGCGTCTCCAGCGACGGCGGCAGCACCTGGCAGGCCAGCGAGCGCGTCAGCGACGTCTCTTCCCCGGTTGTGCTAGACCCGAACCTGGCCACCTGCTACCACGGCGATTATGATCAGCAGGCGCAGGATGCGACTGGAGCCTACATCCAATGGTCCGACGATCGCACCGTTGTGCTCTCTGACCCCAACGTATGGTTCGACGCCAAGACCTTCGCGTCCGACTTCACCCTGGATGTTAGCCCGGCCAGCCTGGAGGTTTGTGTCCCGGCCAACGCGGTCTTCAACGTCACGGTTGGCCAGGTCCTGGGTTTCACCGACCCGGTTACGCTGAGCGCCTCCGGCCAGCCCAACCCGCCCAACTCAGCCACCTTTAACCCAGGCGTGGTTGTGCCGCCCGGCGGCAGCACCCTGACCATCGGCACCACCGGCGCCGCCCCAGGCAGCTACATGATCGACGTGGTTGGCGTAGCCCCCACCAGCACCCACACCACCACCGTGCAGTTGAACTTGTTCGACGCCGTGGCCACGGTGAACCTGGTCAGCCCGCCCAACGGCGCCATCGACGTACCGCTGCAGCCAACCCTGACCTGGAACGGCACCGGCAACAGCTACTTTGTTGAAGTGGCCACCGATGCCGCCTTCACCAACGTCATCGACTCGGCCATTGTCAACGGAACTTCTTACATGGTTGGCATCAACCTGTCCGGCAACGTCACCTACTACTGGCGCGTCACGGCCGACAACGCTTGCGGCAACAGCACCTCGCCTGTGTGGCACTTCACCACCCTGGACCTGCAATGCTCGTCGCCCAACCTGGCCATTCCGGACAACAACCCGGCCGGGGTCACCAACGACCTGGTAATCGCCAACGGCGGGACGATCGATGACCTGAATGTCTCCGTGGAAATGACCCACTCCTGGGTTGGTGATGTCGTCTTCACCCTGCAGCATGTAGACACCGGCACCACGGTTACCTTCTATGACCGGCCGGGGGTCCCCGCCAGCACCTTCGGCTGCTCCGGCGATAACGTCGACGCCACCCTGGACGACGAAGCGAGCACGCTGGTTGAAAACGAATGCGGCGCTGGCGTCCCCGCCATCGACGGCACCTTCATCCCCAACAACCTGCTGGCCGCCTTCGATGGTGAAGACAGAGCGGGCACCTGGCGCATCACCGCCTCCGACCTGGCTAGCGGCGATACCGGCACCCTCAACACCTGGTGCGTGGCCGCCTCCACCGTCGGCAATGCCGGCGTCAACGTCAGCGGCGAGACCGAGGCTGTGGGCGTGGTCGGCCAGACCATCACCTACACGCTGCAAATCACCAACACCGGCGACATCTCCGACACCTTCGACCTCACCCTGAGTTCGTCCGACTGGGCCACCACTCTGTCGGCGACGACCGTCGGTCCGCTGGCCCCCGGGGCCGGGACCTCGGTAGAGGTCTATGTAACCATCGGTGAGGGCAGCAGCGACATGGTGGACGTAACCGTCACGTCGCAGTTCGACCCCCTGGTCTTTGCCACGGTGACCTACACCACCAGCACTTACCTGGTTTATCTGCCGGTGATTCTCAAGCCATAACCATCGCTGATACCAGCGCCGGCTGACCATGCGGGCACCCCTGACAGTTACGTCGGGGGTGCCCGTTTGCGTTCCCGGCCGGGAGATGCTTGCGCCCCACCCCCACTTTTCGGTATCATCCCCTTGATGACATACAGCGTCATAGAACTCTGATGAGGAAGCAAGACGATGGAACCACTCCCCTACAATCCCGGCGAACCCAACGCCAGTGACGCCGGCCGGACCATCCTGGCCGGCTGGCAGGCCGCCCAGCCCGACAACTACTTCACCGCCGACCGCAATCTGCAGCGCATCCTGGAATTTCATTGGGGCGAAGAAACCTACCGGACCTACATCGGCCAACTCTACCAGTTCGGCAAAATCGCCGCCACCCAGGTGGATCAGGCCGTCCGCACCGCCAACCTGAACCAAAACCTGCCCCAACCGGACCTGTACGATGGCGTCGGGCAGTACATTGGCCAGGTGGCCTTCCATCCCAGTCACCACGAAGCCGGCCGGGCCATTTACGGCTCCGGTGTCATGAGCGCCTACGAGAAACCCGGCCGGAACCTGCTCAGCCTGGCCCTTTTCTACATCTCCTCCATGAACGGCGAAGCGGGCCACAACTGCCCCCTGGCCTGCACCGCCGGGCTAATCAAAGTGCTGCAAGCCGTTGGCTCGCCCACCCTGCAAGCCCGCTATCTGCCTCGCCTGCTAGACCCCAACTACGACACCAACTACCACGCTGCCCAATTCCTCACCGAAATCCAGGGCGGCTCTGACGTTGGGGCCAACGCCACCACCGCCACCCCTATGCCCAAAGCCCCACCCGGGACCTGGCTGCTCAACGGCGAAAAATGGTTCTGCTCCAACGTCACCGCCGAGCTGGCCCTGGTAACCGCCCGCGTGCCCAACCAGGGCGACGGCACCGCCGGCCTGGGCCTCTTCCTCATGCCCCGCCACTTGCCAGATGGCAGTCCAAACAACGCCTTCATCCGCCGGCTAAAAGACAAGCTGGGCACCCGTTCCATGGCCAGCGGCGAACTGGAACTGCGCCACGCCCTGGCCTACCAGGTGGGTGAAACCCACGCCGGCTTCCGCAACACCATGACCTACGTCATCAACACCTCGCGCATTTACAACGCCGTCGGCTGCAGCGCCAATGCCCGCCGCGCCTACCTGGTAGCCTGGAGCTACGCCCAGCACCGCCGCGCCTTCGAGCAGCCCATCATCCACTTCCCGCTGGTGCAAGACGTGCTGGCCAAAATGCGCAGCGATGCCACGGCCATGCTGTCGGGCACGCTGCGCATTGTGAAGACACTGGATGAGGTGGAGACCGGCCGGGGTCAATCCCTCAACGAACGCAACGGCTTCCTGCGCATGGCCATCAACCTCAACAAATACCGCACCGCCGTGCTGGCCCACGAAGTCATCAACCAGGGCATCGAAATCCTGGGCGGCAACGGAGCCATCGAAAGCTTCTCCGTACTGCCCCGGCTGCTGCGCGACAACGTTGTCTTTGAAAACTGGGAAGGCACCCACAACGTCCTCATGGCCCAGGTCCAGCGCGACATCCGCCGCTACCAGGTACACGAACCCTTCCTGGCCCAGATTCGCCGCATGTTAGAGCCGCTAGCCCCCTTTCCGCGGCTGCGGCGCGAAAGCCTGGAACAGCTAGACCTCCTCACCGGGCAGCTAGACGCCCTGCTGGCCATGGACGAGATGAACGCCAGCCTGCCCTTCCGCCCACTCATGGACCGGCTTACCGACCTGTATTACGTGGCTTGCCTGGGGGTTGAAGCCGCCTGGGAAGCGTACAAGAAACAGGATCGCTCCAAGCAGCGGCTGGCCGAGTTCTTCCTGGACCGCCGGGTGCTGCGCCGCGAGGCCATAGACATCCCCAACTACGGGGAACAGGTAAGCCGGCTGTGTGCCGACATCCGGCCGGGGCCGCTGCTGCCTAAAGATCACAAAGACGAACTAGAAGAGCTGTAAAGTCCCGCGATTCCAGGCGATCGCCCGACGGCAGTCCCAACCGTATTGCCGCAGGCACCCAGGCAGAGTATCATCACACCCTACACCCTAAATTCAACGCCCAGAGAAACAGTTATGACCGCTAGCAAAGTACCCGCCTCCAGACCCCTGGAACCCCAACGCAAAGCCATCGTCATCGGTGCCTCCTCCGGCATTGGCGCGGCCCTGGTGCGCCGGTTGGCGGCCCAGGGCTACACCGTGGCCGCCCTGGCCCGGCGCGAGCGAGAGCTAAACCGGCTGTGCGGCGAAGTGAACCAGGCCGCCGGCCAAACCCGTGCCCTGCCCTTCGTTCACGATGTCCGGCAGTACGAGGAAGTGCCCCACCTCTTTCAGACCATCACCCGCGATCTGGATGGGCTGGACCTGATCGTCTATGTAGCCGGCATCCAACCGCCGGTTGCCCTGAATGAATACAATTTCGCCAAAGATGCCGACATGATGGCCGTGAATGTGCTGGGGGCCATGGCCTGGTTAAACCAGGCGGCGGCGCGCTTTGAACGTGCCCAGGCGGGCCAGATCGTGGGTATCTCCTCCATCGCAGGCGACCGGGGACGGCGCGCCTTCCCCGGCTACCACACCAGCAAAGGGGCGCTGAGCATCTACCTGGAATCGCTGCGCAACCGGCTGGACCGCTATGACGTAACCGTGACCACGGTGAAGCCGGGCTTCGTGGATACGCCGCTGCTGGCCAACGCCGAAAAGACCTTCTGGGTTATTTCGCCAGAGGCAGCCGCCCGGCAAATCACAGAGGCGGTGCGCCGCCGCAAGCAAACGGTATACGTCCCCGGCCGGTGGGGGTTGGTGAGCCTGGTAATCCGTCACATCCCGTCGGTAATCTTCAGGCGTATGAGTTTGTAGCCCATGATTCGCTATGTGCCCGTAACGCGCCCCCCGTGCGGCGCTTCACCCATTTCGCTCAGCAGGGAAGCACAATGACCTTGACCACGCCCACAACTGCCGAACGAACCGGCGAGGTTCGTCTGCCGAAGAATCATAACCGGCCGGGACACGCCCCGGCCGGGACCAACAAACGCGTCACCGCCCCCCCACCAGAACACCTGGAAAAGGTCATGGCCTGGGGGATGGCCAGCGGCAGCATCAGCCACGTCTACCGGCCAACCACCCTGGACGGCGTGCGCGAAATCTTTCGCCTGGCCGAGCAGTCAGGGCTAACCGTTGGTTTTCGCGGCGGCGGCAACAGCTACGGCGACGCCGCCCTGAACGGCGAGAACATCCTGATCGACTTCCGGCGCATGAATCGCATTCTGGACTGGGACCCGGCCGGGGGGCTTATCCGCCTGGAGCCGGGCGTCACCCTGGAGCAGTTGTGGCAGTACGTCATCGAGGATGGCTGGTGGCCACCCGTCGCCACTGGCACCATGCGCATCACCATTGGTGGTGGCGCCGCCATGAACGTCCACGGCAAAAATGCCTGGAAACTCGGCCCCATTGGCGACCACATCCGCGAATTCGACCTGCTGCTGCCCTCCGGCAAGCTGCTGACCTGCAGCCGGGAACAGCACGCCGACATCTTCCATGCGGCCATTGGCGGCTTTGGCATGTTAGGCTGCTTCACCAGCCTCACCCTGCAAATGAAGCGCATCTACTCCGGTCTGCTCAATGTCGATGCCCTCTCCTCCCCCAACCTGGGCGAGATGATGGCCTATTTCGACGCCCACCTGCACGATTCCGACTACCTGGTGGGCTGGATCGACGCCTTTCCTGGGGGGCGGGCCATTGGCCGCGGGCAAATCCACCGCGCCACTTACCTGAAGCCGGGCGAAGACCCCCATCCCCAGGAGACGCTGCGGCTGGACAGCCAGGCCATTCCGCAAACGATGATGGGCTTCCTACCCAAAATCTGGCTGCCCTTCTTCATGCGGCCGTTCTATAACAACCTGGGCTGGCGCATGGTCTGTTGGGCCAAATACAGCGCCTCGGCCATTCTGGAAGGCACCGCGGGCAAGAGCTACCGGCAGCCACACGCCCACTTCCACTTTCTGCTGGATGCCATTCCCTTTAAGAATGCTTACGGGCGGGGTGGGATTATCCAATACCAGGCGTTCATCCCGGCCGGGACAGCCCACGACACCTTCGTTACCCTGTTCGAGATGGGACGCGACCGCGGCGTCCCCAACTATCTCAGCGTGCTCAAGCGCCACCGGCCAGACCCCTTCCTCATGACTCACGGCCTGGACGGCTATTCCATGGCCATGGACTTCCATCTAAGCCGGCACAACCGGGCCAAAGTGGTGCAGTTGGCGCGCGACATGGACGAGGTGGTGCTGGCCGCCGGCGGACGCTTCTACTTCGCCAAAGACAGCACCCTGCGGCCAGAGGTAGTGCAGGCCTACCTGGGGGCCGAGACCATCGCCCGCTTCCGGCAGCTCAAAGCGCAGTGCGACCCGGCCGGGATGCTAGAAAGCAACCTCTGGCGGCGGCTCTTCTAGAGCGGGCCAGGCGGCAGCTATCGCAGTCTGTTGGCTGACTAGCTCAGTCGATAAAAGAAACGGTGTTCGCCAGTGAGGGTATCGAGGCGCAGGCGAATGGGGCGGCCATCCTCCACCTCATAAGCCAGGTAAACGCGGCGGCCAATAAGCTGGCCCACGTGGGCCCAATACACCTGGCTAAACTCCGCCTGAGGCCGCGTCTCGCCGCTGGGGGTCTCCTGCCGGCCGGCCAGCAAGCGGCCCAGGCGCAGCAGGTAGCGGTCCAGCGATTCGTCCAGCGCCTCCACGTGGGCCGTAAAAACAGCGCGCAGAAAGTCGCCATCTGGTAGTTGCCAGACAAACTGAATGGGAAAGGTATCACCGGTGGTGTGGTTAGCGTCGGGCATGGGTAAAGTTTACCGGAAAAGCGCCCGGCCGGGGAGGCATCCGGGCGTGATGTCAATGGGCAGGGGTCAGGTTCCCGGCCGGGGCTTGCGCAGGCTGCGCTTCGAATTCACTGCACCCACCCCACTCAGGATCAACAACCCACCCACCAGCAAGCGCCAGTCCACCACTTCGCCCAGCACCAACGCCCCGGCCGAAACACCCACAATCGGCAGCAGGTACGTTACCAACGTCGCCCGGGTCGCGCCCCAGCTTTGCAGCACAAAGAAGTAAAGAATATAGGCCAGGCAGGAACCCAACAGCCCCAGCCACAGCAGCGCCCCAATCGTTGCCAGCGGCAGCGACTGCTGGCGCCAATCCTCAAACAGCAGCGCCGCCACAATAACGGCACTATCGGCTACCATCAACTGCCCGGCCGAGAGCACCACCGGACGCAGCCCGCGCAAATAGCGCCGGGCATAAGCAGACGACGCCGCGTAGCCCAGCGCGGCGACCAAAACCGCCAGGTAGGGCAGGAAACCGCCCCAATCGCCGCCCAGATTTGGCCCTACCAGCAGCACAACCCCGGCAAAACCCACCAGCAGCCCGGCAATCATCCCCGCCCCCACAACCTCAGCCTGCAAGATCAGGCCGGAAATCAGCACACTGAAGAATGGCACAGTGCTGTTGAGCACCGAAGCTACCCCGCTGTCCAACCCGGTCTCGCCCGACTCGGCCCAGGTGATCAGCACAAAGGGCACGGCCACATTCATCAACCCCATCACCGCCAGGTGTCGCCATACTGTCCAGCCACGCGGCAGCCGCTCCCCTTGCCAGCGCATAACCAGCAGCAGACCCAGCAGCCCAACGAGCAGCCGCAAACTCACCAGTGTGATGGGCTGCAGCGTCTGCACGGCCACCTTGATAAACAGGAAGGAGGTGCCCCAGGCCAGGGCCAGGACACCAAAGGCCATCCAAACGCGGCGTTCACTGGTTGTTGGTTCTATGGTTGCACCTGCGGCATGATTTCTGGCCTTCCGGCACGGGGGAGGCGCTAGCCGGCGCGCTCGATGATGGTGGCGATGCCCATTCCGCCGCCGGCGCACAGCGTGATCAGCGCCGTTTGCAGGTCGCGCCGCTCCAGCTCGTCCAGGGCTGTGCCCAGCAGTATGGCCCCGGTTGCGCCCAGTGGATGCCCCAGGGCAATAGCCCCGCCGTTTACGTTGATCTTCTCCATCGAATCGATGCCCATGTCGCGCATGAAGCGCAGCACTACGGCGGCAAAGGCTTCGTTGATTTCGATGAGGTCGATGTCGGCCAGGGTCATGCCGGCCATGCGCAGCGCCTTGCGGCTGGCCGGGGCCGGCCCGGTGAGCATGATCGTTGGTTCGTCGCCCACCAGGGCGGCGGCACGAATGCGGGCGCGCGGCTTCAACCCCAGGGCAGCCCCTTTCTCGCGCGAGCCTACCAGCACCAGGGCGGCCCCATCCACAATGCCGGAGGAGTTGCCGGCGGTATGGACGTGGTTGATGGCCGGCAAATGGCTGTATTTGCGCCGGGCGATGGCGTCCAGGCCCATGTCACCCAGCTTCTGGAAGGCGGGGCGCAGGTTGGCCAGAGCTTCGAGGGTGGTCCCCGGCCGGGGGTGTTCATCCCGATCCAGCAGCAGTTCCCCGGCCGGGCTGCGCACCGGAATGAGCGAGGTGAAGTAGCCATTGGCCGTGGCCACGGCCGCCCGCTCTTGCGACAGCAGGGCAAAGCGGTCCACATCCTCGCGGCTGAACCCTTCCAGCGTAGCAATCAGATCAGCGCTGATCCCCTGCGGCACAATGCCCAGGCGGTCAATCACCGCCGGGTCGGCCCACAGCGGGCCGCCATCCGATCCCATGCGCACCCGCGACATCGATTCCACGCCACCGGTCAGCACCAACTGCTCCCAACCAGAGCGCACCTTCATTGCCGCCAGGTTCACCGCTTCCAGCCCGGAGGCACAGAAGCGGTTCAGCTGCATCCCCGGCAGGTCCAAATCCCAACCGGCGTACAACGGCGCAGCGCGCCCAATATCGCCACCCTGGTCCCCGATGGGCGTCACACAACCCAATACCACATCGTCTACCTGCGACGTATCCAGTTGGTGGCGGGCTTGCAGCGTGTGAAACAGCCCGGCCAACAACTCAAGCGGCGGAACGGCGTGGAGGGCGCCATCCTCTTTGCCCCGGCCGCGCGGGGTGCGAATTGCCTCAAAAACATAGGCCTCGGTCGTCATCGTCTTATTGTCCTTCCATCACCATAGCATTGATAATCATGATCTTCTGCCAGATTTTTTGCGACAGCGCGGTGGTAAGGCTCTGAACTTCGCTGGCCGCAGCCAGGGCCACGCCGTCGTCAAAGTCCTGCACATAAAGCGCGGCGATTTTGCCAATAAAGGAGAGCATCTCGCTGCAGTAATCCAGGTAGCGGGTTAGCTGGAAGGCATCCAGGTCAACCCGCGGGGACGAAGCCGTTGTAGGGCCACTGCCCAGCATACGCACCGGGTCTTTGGTGAGCTGGTACATATCGATCACATGGGCCATGGAGCGCAGTTGGTGCAGGGCTTGCAGGGCACGGTGCCGCTTGAAGCGGCTTTCGGCGGTTAGCAAAAAGAGGATGGTAGCTCCCAGCAGGATGATGTCGTTGATGGCGGCCTCGATAACCTGCACCAGTTCGGCGTAGTCAATCGGCCCGGCCGGGGCGCTAACCCCCACAAACGCGGCCACAATCAACGCCACCAGCACCACAATCACTCCCCAAATAGCCACGCGCAGCGCGGTATGCGGCCGGGCAATCCAGGCCGCCGTCTGGCGCGCTTCCTGCGCCAATACGCACAGGTCAGCCGACAGGCGCGTCAGGTTCCGTTCCGGAAAGCGTTCGTGGATCCGCTGATGCAGGATTTCCACCTTCTCCACAACGGTATCCGCGTCCAGGTTACGATTCATAACCATGGATTATTCAGCAAAACGAGCGGCATCGCAAATGTCGGTGACGCAGGCCACAGCGTAGGGCAGGCACAAAAAAAGCCGCTACCCGGCCGGGTAGCGGCTTCTACAATTTCTACAGCACAGCTTAGCGAATTGCCAATTCCGTATTCTTGTCAAACAGGTGCATCCGGTCCATATCAGCCACCAGTTTCACCGTATCCCCAATAGCCGGGGCCATGCGGGTGTCTACCGTGGCCACAAAATTGTTGGCACCCGTCGTCAGGAACAGGTGCAGCTCATGTCCCAGGAGTTCTACCACCTCAACTGTGGCCTTAATCTCAGCAGCGTTGATATTCGGCGGGGCATATTCCGGCGCATGAATGTGCTCCGGCCGGATGCCCAGGATCGCCTCTTTACCAACATAATCCGCACACATCCGCTTCAGGTTTTCCGGCACCGGCAAACGGAAGTCACCGGTATCCATCCACAGATTACCCTCTTCCTGAACCAGCGTCACATCAAAGAAGTTCATGCTCGGGCTGCCAATAAAGCCGGCCACAAAGACATTGCGCGGCTCCATGTAGAGCGTCCGCGGGCTGTCGATCTGCTGCAAAATACCGTCTTTTACCACCAGAATGCGGTCACCCATGGTCATGGCTTCCACCTGGTCGTGAGTCACGTAAATAAAGGTGGTACCCAAACGCTTGTGCAGCTTGGAGATTTCCGCCCGGGCTGTCACCCGCAGTTTAGCATCCAGGTTAGACAGAGGCTCGTCCATCAGGAATACGGCCGGTTCGCGAACAATGGCGCGCCCCACTGCCACACGCTGCCGTTGACCACCAGACAACTGCTTCGGCTTGCGATCCAACAGGTGAGCCAACCCCAAGATGTCGGCCGCTTCTTTGACGCGATTGTCAATTTCCGCTTTGGGGGTCTTGCGCAGGCGCAGACCAAAGGCCATGTTGTCATAGACGCTCATGTGCGGATAAAGGGCGTAAGACTGGAAGACCATGGCAATGTCCCGGTCTTTGGGCGGCACGTCGTTGACCACGCGATCCCCAATCAGGATTTGACCGTCCGTTATCTCCTCCAGGCCGGCCAACAGGCGCAGCAGTGTTGACTTACCACACCCGGAGGGGCCAACGAAAACAACGAATTCCTTATCAGCGATTTCAACGTTCATGTCGTGGATGACAGTGACATCGCCAAATCGCTTTTCGACATTCTTGTAGGTTACACTCGCCATGCTCTGTTCTCCTTTATTCTTGTCCAACCCAATGCATTGATCAAAATGAATCAAGTGGCCGGTAGAAATTTCCCTGGTGGCCATGCAAACTAAACTGTGTAGGGAGTTTGGTTGTCAGGCCCGATTTGTTTTTCGCGCGAGAGAAAACGAAAACGCGAAGTGAGGAAACAACACCCAAAATATAGCCATCGTGGGCATTACTGTCAAGTAAATATTGGGTTTTGTGCCATTTTCATTCTAGAAAATCGTAAGGGCCACAGCCAGCAAAAACAGGGCAAGAATCAGGAGAAGCAAACCGCGATTCTCACCGATTGCGCTGGCCAGATCGTCGGTTGGCGGGGGAGGGGTGCGTGGCCCCGGCCGGGACATATCCCCCAGCAGCACCTGCCGAAACACCATCAAGTTCTCCGGCCGGTCATCGGGGTGCATCTCCATCGCCCACAGCACCGCATCAGACACCTTCCGGCTAATCTGCGGATTCAGCGCCTGCGGCGACCGCATCTTGCCCGGATTCAAGAAGCGCCCCTTCGCCGATGGCGGCATCTGCCCCGTCATCAACTGGTACAGCGTTGCCCCCAGCGCATAAATATCAGAGCGAATATCCGTGTGCCCCGTATCCCCGCCATACTGCTCCAACGGCGTATACAGCGCCGACCCACGCCCCTGCACCACCGTAATCGTGCGCACATCAGACTCATCCAACAGCTTCACCAGCCCAAAATCCACCAGCTTAATCCGCCCATCCGGCGTCAGCTTAATATTCGATGGCTTAATGTCCCGGTGCAGCACCGGCGGATCATGCTGGTGCAGGTAAATCAGCGCATCAATGATTTGCTCCGCCCAACTCAACACCACCTTCTCCGACAGCACCTGCCCTTGCCCCCAAGTCTCATCCCCCACCTCGCGCAAATCCTTGCCCGGCACAAAGTCCATCACCAGATAATCACGCCCATCCTGGTTGAAAAAGTCAGACACTTTCGGCAAATTTGGGTGGTCCAGCCGGGCCAGGATGCTGGCCTCCTGCAAAAACTGCTGCTGCGCCTGAAGCCGCAGCTCAACCGTCGCATTCGGATCGGGCTGAACTTCCTTAATGGCACAAAACCGGCCGGGCAGCCGCGTATCCTCCGCCCGATAAATGCTGCCCATACCGCCCTGGCCAACAATGTTGGTTATCCGGTAACGTTGGCGTAAAATAGTGTTGTTTGGCAGTGGTGGTAACATCTGTTTCTCACGAGGCGAGGAATCCCCGGCCGCGATCACAAGAATTCAAAAAAACAGCAGGCACCCGCAATCCTGGTGGCAATTCGCCGGCCAACATCAATGATTGATTTGAATACCCATCATCCTTCAGCAGCTTTGCGCGCGAATAACCAATCGCAGCGCACTCGTTAATATGGTGAGGCATCGTCATGAATGAAAATCCAGTCCTGGTCACCCACGACGGTCAACGGTGGACAATCAACACGACCCCATTCATCATCGGTCGGGGGGATGATTGTCACCTGGTTCTGGCCGAACGACAGGTTTCACGGCAGCATATCCGGATTTTACATGAGAACGGCCAATACATCCTGCATGATCTGGACAGCAAAAACGGCACTCATCTAAACGGCATGCAGGTAAAAGGCACCGTGCCACTAAACGACGGGGACGAAATCCAGATTGCCCTGGCCGTAAAACTGATCTTCTATGGCTCGGACGCTACCTTACCGCTAACGTTCGACATGCCCGAACCCAGTGGCAGCCTGGTGCTAGACCTCGATCAACGGTCGGTCATTGTCAATGGCCAGGAGCTAGAGCCGCCGCTGTCGCTGGCTCAATTTCGCTTGCTGCTGCTCCTGTACGAAGCGGATGGCGCAGTCTGCAACCGGGATGCCATCGTCGAGACAGTCTGGCCGGGCACAGGCGGAGCAGGCGTTTCTGAGCAGGCTATCGATGCCCTGGTCCGTCGCCTTCGTGACCGTCTGGCAGAGCTAGACGATTTCAACTACGTGGTCACTGTTCGCGGGCATGGCTTCCGCCTGGACAACGCACCCCACTAGCAGTCGAGCCACCCACTTCCGGCCGGGATTGGCCCGATCTTGAGGATCGGGCCGATCTACAAAACGCCAGCCCCACCCGCGGCCGCCTAGGCCACCCGCATGGCTACCATCGCTTGCAGCGCGCGCACACGTTCTGCCATCTCCGGCCGGTCGGCGCTCATCTCCTGCGCCAGCATCGTCAGCATCTCCGCCAGCTCCGGTGTCATCATCTCTGCATTGTCCGACAAGATCTGTCGCTGCTCCGCATCCGTCTCCGCCCGCATCAGGTCATTAACCAGGCGGAGCTGCGGCGGCACCTGGCGCTCAGCCTCCCGCACAATCAAGTCATACACCTCACGCAGCACCTGATACCTGGCCTGCTGCCCCTGCTTCTCGGCCTGGTCCAGCAATTCACTCAGCAAATACATAAAGGGTTCATCAATGGCCGGCAGGTGCGCCTGGACCGCTGCCGACCGGTCTTCCGCCCGCAAAATCGCTTGCAGCGTCTCATTCGCCTGGTTCAGCATCTCCTGCGACTCCGCCTGGATAGCCCGCTGGAAATCCAGCAGCCCCTGCCGGATACCATTTAGCCGTTTCACCTGGGCCTTGTCATGGGTCCGGGCCACCTTCTCAATCTCCTCCGTGAGCAGGGCAAAGAACTCATAGGTTAGCGCCGCCTGCCCGGCCGTGGCAATTGCCTCCACCGTGTCTTCCTCTTGCTGGTTGGCCAGAATATGCGTTAGCAGCAGCTGCGGCGTCAGCCCTTCCTGGCGGCGTACATCCTGCTGGAACTTGCGCAGCGCCATCTGCTGGCGCTCCAGCCGCCGGCCCACCTCTGTCTCGGTGTACAGTTTGGCCTGCAAATTGGTTAGCCCCAGCACCTGCTTGTCGTCATTGCGCTCCTGCGCCGCCTGCAGAGCGTTTTGCATCAATGCAAAGAAGGTCTCATCGATCTCATCGGCCCGCTCCTCAAGCAGAATCGCCACCACATCCTTGTCCGCGCGCGCCAGCGTTTGCAGCAGCTCCACCTGCTTGCGCTGGCGGGCAATCATCTCCGGTGTAATCCCCTCCGTTTCCAATACTTTCTCCACAAAAGTCTGGTAGCTGAGGATGGTCTGCGGCTGCAACATATAGGCCCGCCGCTTCTCCGGGGGTGTGTTGTCCATCACCTCTTTCACCATCTGGCCAATTAGCCGCTGCTGCTCCGTGTGCGCCAACTGCAATTCCAACGGCACATAGACCATGAGCATCTCGTGCTCCGGGTCGTGGAAGAGCAGGGGGGTGGTCATCTGGCCCGTCAGGCCGCAGGTCTGGCAGGCAAACATGTTTAGCTGGCCGTTCAGAAAGGTGTATTTCACCTCCGGATTACGAGCCGTATCAATCACCTGCTGGATATCAACAGCGATGGGCGCGTTGCAGCGCGGACAGTTTACTTGTTGGTACATTCAGTTCTCTCTTTGCTATGAGCTAAATGACGGTGGGAAGCAGTCACCGGCCGGGATGCGCGGCTAGCTGCCGTTCTCCGTCTCCTGCTTGGTTGCCGGGTTGCGCGGCAAGGAAAATGTAAAGGTCGTCCCGGCCGGGTCGCCTACCGACCCATTCTCCCGACGATTACTCTCAAACCAGATCCGGCCGCCATGCGCCTCCACAATCGCCTTCGTCAGAAACAGGCCCAAACCCGTCCCCTCCGTCCTGCGACTCAGCGCATTATCCAGCCGGGAAAACTTCTGAAAAATACGTCGTTCCTCATGCGAAGGAATACCGATGCCCTCATCCCGCACCGACACCGTCACATGGTCAGAGTGCACCTCACCCCAAATCCTGATCGGTCCGCCATCCGGCGAATACTTAATCGCGTTACTGATCAAATTATTAAACACCTGAATCAAGCGTCGTTCATCACCAAACACCACCGGGAACGCCGGCGGAAAAGAGACCGCAAGTCGATGGTGCTCCGTCTGGCTGCCCAGGCGACCGGCCGCGTTCTCCGCAATCTTCGGCAGCAACACTTCACCCCATTCCAGCTTAAAGGTGCCCGCCTGCAGCCGCGAAGCCTCCAGCAGCTTATCAATCAACTCCGTCAGGCTGTCCGCTTCCTCTTCAATAACCGCCAGGTACTCATCCTGCACCGTGCGCGGCCAGTCCACTTCCGGCCGGCGCAAAGTCCCCGCATACCCCTTAATAATCGACACCGGCGTCTTCAGCTCATGGCTGATCACCGAAATAAACGTCTTCTGCAGCTCCTGCTCTTCCCGAAAGCGGGTCAGGTCGCGGACATTGGCGATGATATCCGTCATGTGGCCATTGTCCGCAAGCAGCGGCGCATACGTAATGGCCAGACTAATCAGGTTGCCATCGGCCCGCTGCAAGTCGCCTTCCACATACAAATGGGCCGCATTAGGCAGCGGCCAGCCATTGGCCAGGGCCACCGGCAAATCCATAGCCGTTTGCAGCGCCTTCCACTGGATAACTGCGTCATGCGCCTGGCCAATAGCCTCAGAGGCCAGCCAGCCAGTCATCCGGCTCAGCGAACTGTTAAAAACCGTGATACGGAGGTGCGAATCCAAAATCATAACACCATCCGCACTCTGTTCCAAGATCGCATCCAGCCGCTGCTTCTCAGAAATCACCGCTTCATACAGGCGAGCATTCTTCACGGCAATGGCCGCCTGGTCGGCGAAGCTGCGCAGCAAATTGGCCGCATCCTTGCGGAAATGATAGGTGCCCGTCTGGAAGACGTAGATCATGCCCACCACCGATTCGCCGCTGATAAGCGGCAGCCGGATAGCCTGCGTCAATCCCAGATCCGCCGAAATGGCAATCTCCTTCATACGTTCGGTCAGTTCAGGGATGATCTCGTGCTCAGCCCCCTCGCGGTAGGGCACGCCATGCACCATGGCCGCAAAATGCTGCAAATGCTGCGGCGGAATGCCATACACCGCGGCAATGCGAAATGTCTCATCGGTCGGATTGGCCAAAGCGATGATCCCCGCCCGGCCGGCAACCAGCTCTACCGCCGCCCGCACAATGATGCGCAGCACATCACTCAGGTCCAACTCCGAGGTCAGCGCCCGGCTGATGGCCAACAAATATTCGCGCTCAATGATACGGTAATCCACAAGCATGGGCTGATTGTAACATAGCGCCAGAGGCCGGGCGATAAGAATCCCGTTGGAAATAAGCCCCGGCCGGGGCGCGGCCACCACATACCCCCAACTCCCCAAAATGCTTGAAGTCATAACCCAGTCTATGGTAAGCTGTGCCACAGCCAACGGAAAAGCGCGCCAGCCGGCGTTTATCCAACACAAATACGTTGTAACACAAAAGAGGAGCATGCCATGGCTTACTGTCCCATCGGTTTCCACACCGGTCCCGGCGGCAACCCCACCGGCATCGGCAGCTACTTCAGCGCCCTAGACGCCGCCCGTCGCCCGGCCGTACTCAAATCCGTCGATGCCTACGGCTTCTGCCGCGAACTGGCCGCCCTGCGCCAAAACAGCGGCGTGCCCCACGTCATCGTCTTCCGCATGAGCGGCGGCAATCTGGAGCTGCCCGATTTCAGCCTGCCGGCCCAACAGTCAGCGCTAGAACATTGGCAGCGCATCCTCAACAACCTGCCGCCAGAGTTCAACCAGAACAACGACAAAGCCCACGTCTGGCTGGAGGTAATGAACGAACCGGGCAAAGACAAAGCGGAATGGATCGGCTGGTTCATGTTCCACACCGCCGAGCTGGCCGTGGCCCAGGGCTACAAACTGTGCGGTCCCGGCTGGTCCACCGGCGAGCCAGAACCGGCCGATTGGAACAGCGCCGGTTGGCTGGAATATTTCCGGCTGTGCGCCCTGCACCCCACCCAGGTCGCCGTGGCCACCCACGAATACAGCCTCAGCAACAGCGACATCATGAACGGCAACGGCTTCCTGGTGGGCCGTTTCCGCCAGCTCTTTGCCGCTTGCGACACAGCCGGCATCGCCCGGCCGGGGCTGCTCATCACCGAATGGGGCTGGAATGCCGACACCCTACCCAACGAAGCCACCGCCATGCAGCACATCCGCCAGGCCGCCGCCCTCTACCGGCAGCACCCCCAGGTCATGGGAGCCGCCACCTGGTACCTGGGGTCGGGCTTCGGCGGCATTGCCAACCAGGCCCAAAAACTCATCGCCCCCGTGCAAGCCTACGCCCTCAGCAGCGAGTGGGAAGGCGGCGGCGGGATCATTGGCGACTGCCGCGGCCGGCCACGCACCCAATACGACCGCGTCTACCAACTCATCCACAGCAGCGTCAGCGACGCCCAGGCCGAAGCCATCTTCCGCGCCGCCCTACCGCAGCGGCGCACCACCGGCTGGAGCGCCGACGACGCCGGCATTGGCGACCTGGACCGCCGCACCGCCGACGTGTTCAACTGGCCCACCAGCCAGCAGGCAACACTCTCCAGTTGGTATGCCCAAAACTATCCCGGCGTCACCGTCCGCTTCAAGACCAGCCCCAATCAGCCGGGGCGTACAGATTTCATGTCAACGCTAACCAGTGACAGCGGCGACTGCCGCGGCCGGCCGCGCGTGCCCTACAGCCGCGTCTACCAGCTCATCCACAACAGCCTCACCGACGACCAGGCCGTGGCCGTCTTTCGGGCCGGGCTGGCCCAGCGGCGCACCACCGGCTGGAGCTTTGACGACGCCGGCATCGGCGACCTGGACGACCGGACGGTGGAAATCTTCGGCGCGCCCACCGCCGAGCGCCAGCCCCTACTAGACTGGTACGCCCAGTACTACCCCGGCGTCAACGTCGTCTTCAAGCCCGCCCCCACCCCCACGCCCAACTTCACCCTGGGCAACCCCCTGGCCCGCGACGTGTTCATCACCTCCTTCTTCAACGAACCGCGCGACTACGATGGCGATGGCATCCCCGAACAAAAGCACGAGGGCATCGACTTCGCCGGCCTGCTCAACGGCCAGGTGGTGGAGGTGCGGGCCGCGCAAAGCGGCACCATCACCGGCATCTTTGACCAGACCACCGGCTATGGCCGGCACCTGCTCATCCGCCACGACTGGCCCGACGGCCACACCTACGTCACCTGGTACGGGCATCTCTCGCAAATCCTGCCCACCCTGGCAGTCGGCCAGCAGGTGAGCATTGGCCAGCCGCTGGGGTTCACCGGGGCTACCGGCAATGCCGATGGCGTACACCTGCACCTGAATTTGCAGCACATCGGCCACGGGCTGGCCGGCTACGTGGTGCCCGACGTGGTCGACCCGCTGCCCTTTTTGCAGGTTGGCCCGCCGCCGCCCACCGGGGACGCCAAAATGGGGCTGCACGCCACCGCCGATCCCGTCCTGGCCCCCGGCGAGGTGGCCGCTTTCAGTACGGCGCGGATTGAGCTGGTGAAATGCCTGTCGAATCTGGACCCGGCCGGGGTAACCGCCATCGCCACCGCCCTACCCAACGCCCGGTGGATCATCCGCGCCTTCCTCTCCATGGCCGGGCGCACCCTGACCCCGCAGCAGTTCTTCAACGACACCCGCAGCGATGTCCAGCGCACCCTCAACCGCCTCCCCGGCCGGGACGTGGTCATCGAGCTGCACAACGAACCCAACCTGGTCGCCGAAGGCATGGGCACCTCCTGGGCCGATGGCACCGCCTTCCAGGCCTGGTTCCTGGACCTGCTCAACCTATACCGGGCCAGCTTCCCCGGCGTGCGCCTGCTCTACCCCGGTCTCTCGCCCGGCGGCAGCGTGCCCGGCATCCGCCAGGACCACGCCCAATTCATGGCCCAGAGCAAGGAGGCCATTCGCGCCGCCGACGGCCTGGCCGTCCATCGCTACTGGGCGGCCAACTTCCCCATGAGCACCGCCCTGCAGATGTTAGATGAAACCATCAACTTCCTGCGCAGCAACAACATGGGCCAGAAGCCCATCTGGGTCACCGAGGCCAGCAACAACAAGGGCGGCACCACCCCGGCCGGGAAAGGGGCCGAATACGTCCGCTTCTGGCAGGAGCTGCGCCAGCGCCCCACCCTACAAGGCGTCACCTATTTCGTCGCCTCCGCCAACCACCCCGACTTCCAGGAGGAAGTGTGGGTCACCGGCGGCAGCAGCCGCGGCATTGCCGAAGTGGTTGGCGCCCGGTAGGGATGGAATAGCTTTGTCCAATCCGCTATTGGGGTAAAATCTGTCCTATCTTCCGCGATAGGACAGATTTTGCCTACCACCACAACCCGGAGACAAGCCATGGCCCTAAACAACCAGCACCCCCACCCCAACGAAGAAACATTCGACGTCGTCGTCATTGGTTCCGGGGCGGGCGGGCTAACCGCCGCCGTGGCCCTGGCCAACGCCGGCCAGAAAGTGCTGGTCGCCGAGCAGCACGAAGTGGCCGGCGGCTGGACCCACTCCTTCACCCTGGAAGGGTATCGCTTCAGCCCCGGCGTCCATTACATCGGCGGGCTGGAGCCGGGTGGCCACCTGCGGCGCATTTACGAAGGGCTGGGCGTCTCCGGTGACCTGGCTTTTTGCCAGCTCAACCCGGCCGGGTACGACCACGTCATCATCGGCGACGAGCAGTTCGACATCCCGGCCGGGCTAGACAACTACAAAGCGCGGCTCAAAGCCCGCTTCCCGGCCGAAAGCGCCGGCATCGACGGCTACTTCGACTGCATTCTGAGCCTGAACCGGGAGCTGCGCCAGTTGGGGCGGCTGCGCCCCGGCCGGGATCTTTGGGTGCCCACCATCCTGCGCTGGGGGTTGGGCACCGCCCGCCCCCTGCTCAACCATTTCGTGCAAGACCCCCATCTGCAAACCATCCTGGCCGCCCAATCCGGCGACCACGGCCTGCCCCCTAACCAGGTATCGGCCATGGTTCACGCCGGCATCGTCGGCCACTACCTGGACGGCGGCTACTACCCGATGGGCGGTGGGGGGGCGATTCCCAAGGCGTTTGTGCGCGCCCTGCGGCGGGCCAATGGCCAACTGCGGCTGCGCCAGGCAGTGCGCCAGATTTTGGTGGAGCGCGGCCGGGTGGCCGGCGTGCAGTTGGCCAATGGCGACATCATCCGCGCCCCGGTGGTCATCAGCAATGCCGACCCGGCCATGACCTTTGGCCGGCTGCTGGACCCCGCCTACCTGAACTGGCGCTGGCGGCGCAAATTGCAGCGCGCCCGTTACTCCGTCTCGGCCCTCAGCCTGTTTCTGGCCGTGGATATGGATCTGCGCGCCGCCGGGCTGGATTCGGGCAACTACTGGCTGTACGACCGGCCCGACCTGGACACCCTGTACGGGCTGGGGCTGACCGACCACACCGTGCGCACCGGTGAAGTTCCCGCCGCCTTCCTCACCGTGACCACGCTCAAAGACCCCACCAAGCTGCACAGCGGCCACCACACGCTGGAGGCGTTCACCTTCACCAGCTATGATCCTTTTGCGCGCTGGGCAGACCAGCCGGAGGGGAATCGGGGGGCAGAATACGAGGCGCTGAAATCACGCCTGGCCGAGGCGATGCTGCGCCGCCTGGAGCGGCTGGTGCCCGGCCTGCGGCAGCACCTGGTCTTCTGCAATCTGGGCACGCCGCTGACCAACCTGCATTACGTGGCCGCGCCGCAGGGCAGCTTGTATGGGCTGGCCAAGACTCCTTTCCAGGTGGGGCCGTGGGCTTACAGCACGCGCACGCCGCTGCCGGGCCTGCTTTTGTGCGGCGCAAGCACGCTCAGTCATGGCGTGGCCGGGGCTACCCAGTCGGGGCTGCAAGCGGCGGCGCAGGTGTTGGGCAGCCGCCCGCGGGACCTGCTAACGGCGAACAGTCCGCCGCCGGCCATCTACCCCTCAGAGCAGCCGGACCAGTGGCCGGCCCATTTGCAGCAGAAGATCGCCCAGCGCCAGGCGGAGATGCTTGGGGTGGTCTGACCCGGCCGGGTTCCTGCTGCCCCCCAAACTGGGTGATGCGCTCGCCCATTTGCACAGGAGCATACCCGCCGCTTTGCCGGGGGCTTTTATGACTTGTTCCGCACTTGCAGCGGAATGTGATCACTTGCGGGGGACGGGTTGAACGGCGGGGGTGTCGCCCCGGCCGGGCGCAGCATCTTGCCGCCCACCCGGGCCACCGTGGGCACATGGTGCAGCATGTTGGTGTAGGAGGCGTTGGCCAGCGGGCAGTAACACGCTTTGGCAGCAATGCTGCGCCGCACCTCACGGATCCGCTCGCCAAACCAGATTTCCTTGAAATCGTAGTTGTGGTCGCGCAAATTGCCCAGGTTGTCGGCCCGCACGCAGCAGGGCCACACTGTGCCGTCGGCATAAATCTGGGCGCTGGCCCAGCCGGCATAGCAGGGAATGACCTGGTCTTTTTCATCCAGGATGCGCTTAACCAGCTTGTAATACTCCACCCGAAACGCTTCGGTGAAGCGGGCCATGCCGCGGAAGCGCTTGCTTTCCACGTAGGCGATCAGCCGGTCGATGGCTTCGGCGTAGGCTTCTTTGTCCGGGGTGATGGGCAGCCCCACGGTGTCTAGCTCCACCCGCGGCTCGGCAATCTCGGTGATGAACTGGTCCGCGCCGGACTGGTCGGCGTAGGCGATGAGTTCGTCCAGGTGGCCGACGCTGAAGGTGGAGATGACGGAGTGGATGCCGATGGTCAGGTTGGGCAGCCCTTTTTGCAGTTCCAGGAGCTGCTCCAGCCGTTCTTCGAAGCGCTCGAAGTTGCCGGCCACGCCGCGGATGAAGTCGTGCTTCTCGCCCACGCCGTCCAGGGAGAGGTTGATGATGAGTTGGCTGTCGGGGCAGCTGGTGGCAATGCGCTCCACTTTGTCCGGAATGGTCTTGAGGATGCTGTTGGTGGGGATGTTGATGATCCCCGGCCGGGCATAGGCATAGGCCATCTGGCACACCTCCACAATGCCCGGAAACATAAACGGCTCGCCACCGCTCACCGTAAACCAGTAAGGGGCGCGCCCCAGCGAGGCCAGCACCTTGTCCCACTCATCCAGCGTCAGCTCATTCTCGCGCTTCATCCAGATGTTGCAGGTCAGGCAGCGCGAATTGCACTTGGGCGAAGGGGAAAGCGTCAGGTTTAGCGGCAGCATTTTGGGGGCGCCAAAGCGCCGGTAAGCCTGGAAAAGGGGGATGCGGGCCAGCACGCCAAGCATGGAGTTCATAAGCAAATCACCTGTGGGCGGCGTCCCGTTTTCTGCATCTCATCCTGTGCGGACACCACAGACCGAGTATAGCGATTGTCCCGGCCGGGAACAAACCGCCTCATCTTTACCGCCCCACCTGTAGGGCAGCCCCTGCGCGCCACTGCACCGCTTCGCCCCCACTTCCTGAGCGGTTCAGGGCTGTCGGCGCGTAACGCTTACGCTATCGAAGCAGCCTCGAAGCAGCATCGAAGCAGCATCGAGGCACCCCATTTCGTTGACCCATCTGGCCGCAGAATGGTACAATGATGCCAGCAATGGGGGACGGATGGTGGCCGGTGCAGCATCTCCCCAGATCTTCAATCCCAGATAAAGAACCTCCCACCAGGTTCGCCTTCGTTCAACTTAGGATTATGGCGCGGCTCCGAAGACGCCGCGCCATATGAATCCTTACTTCGTTGGCTGGTTTGGGTAGCGAATAGCCTAAATCGGTCGTCGCCGAGGTTAGTGTGACCGAAAACAAAAAGAATATCTTGTACTATGGTGATAATCTGCAAATTCTGCGGGAGTACGTTGCTGACCAAAGTATTGATTTGATTTATCTTGACCCACCGTTCAACTCGAAACGCACGTACAACGTGCTGTTCAAAGATGAAAGTGGTAAAGACAGTGAAGCTCAGATAACCGCCTTTGATGATACCTGGCATTGGGACGCGGTAGCAGAAGCAACATATTATGAATTAATCACTGAAGCGCCGGACACAGTAAGCCGAATGATTGGTGCATTGCGTGATTTTATTGGTACAAATCAGATGATGGCTTATTTGGTAATGATGGCGGTTCGGTTGGTGGAACTGTATCGGGTACTGAAACCGACAGGAAGTCTATATTTACACTGCGACCCAACGGCAAGCCACTACTTAAAGATAGTGTTGGATACTATTTTCGGGGGCGAGAATTTTGTAAATGAGATTGTGTGGAAAAGGACAAATGTTCACAACGATAGTAAGAGTTGGAGTAAAGTAAGTGATGTAATCTTTTTTTATGCAAAGTCAAAGGAATTCACCTGGAATCCTGTCTATGCTCCACACTCGGAGTCACATTTGGCGTCAAAATATCGTAATCGAGAGAAAGACGGACGGCTTTACACCTTATCAGATATGACAAGCCCAAATCCCCGGCCAAATATGATGTATGACTGGAAGGGACATACTTCACCACCAAATGGTTGGCGCTATTCAAAAGAAACAATGGCCAGGCTGGATGAAGAAGGGCGAATATGGTATCCAGACAACAAATCAAAAAGACCACGGCTCAAGCGATATTTGGATGAAATGCCGGGTACATTGCTGGGAAACGTCTGGACAGATATCAACCCAATCAACTCACAAGCGGCTGAACGGCTTGGCTACCCAACTCAGAAACCACTGGCTCTTTTGGAACGAATCGTTCAAGCCAGCAGCAACGAAGGGGATATAGTACTTGATCCATTTTGTGGCTGCGGAACCACAGTGGCAGCAGCGGAAAAACTAAACCGTTGCTGGATCGGAATCGACATTACCCATTTGTCAATCGCGTTGCAGAAATATCGGCTGCAAGAGTCATTTCCAGAGGCAGAATTTGAAGTCATCGGAGAACCAAAATCAACGGATGCAGCCCGATTTCTGGCAGAACAAGACCGTTTTCAATTTGAATGGTGGGCGTTGTCACTGGTCAAAGCGAGACCAGGGCAAACGACCGGCCCAAGTAAAACTGGTAAAAAAGGCGCCGACAAGGGGATTGATGGGGTTATTAATTTTATCGACAGCGCCAAAGGTCAGCCCAAGCGGGCGTTGGTACAGGTTAAGAGCGGCAAAGTAAACAGCGCCACCATTCGAGATTTGCGCGGGGTGATAGCCCGTGAACAAGCCGCCATCGGTGTTTTGATCACGCTTGAATCGTCAACCCAACCGATGAGAACGGAGGCTGTATCAGCAGGGTATTACGAATCAGAGGCCTGGGGCAAGAAGTACCCGAAAATACAGATACTTACGATTGAGGAATTGCTAGATGGCGCGGTAATCGAAATGCCGCCCGCGTGGGGAACGTTCAAGCAGGCAGAGAAAATAGACAAAGAAACCCCAACGCAAACACCGTTATTCTAGGGCAAAGAACCGGCCAACAACACATTGTAGCCGAATTGCTAATCTTGGCTCAAAATGAAAGTCGGCTGGGCCACAATCAGTCGGGTGAATGGTGGTAACTTCGCCCACCCGCAATCGGCTAAACTATATCGTTCAGGCATTACGGGAGCTTTACTTAGCCAGCGATATGCGTGTTTGAAACAAAATTGGAGAATTTTGGAAATGGGCGAGATAAGGAAAATCGTACGCGACGAATATTTGCTCAAGTACCCAGATGATGAACTGTTTCTTAAGCCATTTCTAAATGGTTTCTATGTTACCTGGGCAAGGCTAAGAAGAGCATACAACACCGAATTAAAAGTATTCTTTCTTTCCCCCGAAGATCATATCAAGGAAACATATGGCTTTGAAAATGAGGTAATGTTAGTTTATGCACCATACTCTCGTATGGAATCCAGAACTCTTCAAGCAATTGAACAGATCTCCGCAGAATCCCCTGCAAAAGGCCGTGTAGAAACACTGAATTACTTTCTGATTTCTGATGCACAGAATATACGCGAGTGGTTGAATGAGTATACTTCATCTCGTCACGAATCCAGAATAATAGTCTCTTTTACAAAAGATGAACTACTTTCCAGCAGAGGCGATTCATGGTTTATAAGGAGACGGTTGGAAGAACAGTTTTTTGGTAGAGACTTGTTTAACTATTCTTTACCTCTGGTAGAGGATACGTATTTTTTTGGAAGACAGCAATTAATCATGGAATATCTGGATTCAATAAAGAGAGGAGAAAATAAGGCAATATTTGGACTTAGAAAAACAGGCAAAACGTCATTTATCTTCAAACTCCAAAGGTTGATTGAAAAAGAAAAAATCGCGCAATCCGTATATATTGACTGCAAACTACCTGATATTCGCAAATCTCATTGGTACGAATTATTGGAAGACATAGCCGATCGAATAGCACGAGCATATGAAGTGCCGGTAAGCGGAGAATTTACAAATAGAAGAGCATCCAGAGCCTTTTATGAGGTTGTCAGCAAAATTAAAAGCCAAGAAGGAAAGATATGTCTCTTTTTTGATGAAATAGAATACATCTCTTTCGTCGCAAAACTAGATCCACATTGGCACACAGAGTTTATTGATTTTTGGCAAACTTTGTGGTCATGCCAAAGCCAATTGAAAAACCTGTCATTTATTTTGGCTGGTGTTAACCCTACTGTTATCGAAACCGATACAGTTAATGGGGTTCAAAACCCACTATTTAGTATTGTTTCCCACAAATATCTAACTGGTTTTACCAAAGATGAAGTATGGATCATGCTCAAAACACTGGGCAAAAGAATGGGGCTCCAATTTGCTTACGATTCTTTGAATAGCATTTTTGATTGATATGGAGGCCATCCACTGCTAACACGCCTATCATGCAGCTGGTTCAACACAATACTTGCAAGAGAATATAAAAAGCCCATAGTAATAACCAAACAGATGTTTGAAGCACACAAAAATAAGTGTGATGACGAGTTGGTGTTTTACTGCAACCACGTTGTTTCCGAATTGAGGGAGTTTTATGAATACGAATACTATATGTTTGAATTGCTGGCTAGTGGGCAACTGCTAGACTTTAAGGAAGCTGAGGACAAGCATATAAGACATCTTGTTAATTATGGAATTGTGGGTCGAAAAGATGGAGACTATGCGGTAACGATTCCTGTTGTGGGTAAGTATGTAGGGATTGAGTTAGCAAAAAGTGAGGGACGCTCACTTGTCTATAAAATCGTTGAGAAGCCTGGTCGGGAAACATGGTTGACAAGGAGAAAAGAGGAAATTGTGACAGACCTCCGCGTACTGGAGAAAATCACCAAAAAGAATAGCTCCCCATTGATTTATGGCCCAGCATCATTTCCTGAGGCTGATGAATTTCTGAAGATCACCGTGGCAGATTCTTTGGCTGATTTTTCTGTTTTTATTAACACATGTTATCGATGTTTTGTAGAACCAATAGACCATTACGGGAAATCCATTAACATAAAAACCTATTTTGGGAATGTGATAAAAAGAGAATATCCTAAGCTGTTCGATGCTTTGCTTAGGATCAGAGTATATAGGAACGAACGAGACCATATTCAATTGAACAATATCGCAAATGAGCAGTTTCTTGCTTTTCGTAAAGCTGATTTAGAGGGGCGTTCTCCCTCTCAGATAAGTGACCTGTATTTTACACTGCAACAAAGAGTTCTCGACGCTCTGTTGTTAAGCATTCAGTCAGAAATTACACGCTTGAGTTAGGAAGCGAATAATCTTTCTGAAGAAACAGAGCGATCAACAGAGTATTTATCAAGCATCCCGCCTAACACACCATCCAGCCGACGCTGGCGTGAGTCCTCAGACGACTTGCTGTTTGGTAGCTGGCAAAGGTTTTGGTCACCTGCGCCAGCGTGGCTGACCATAGCGTTAGAAGCGAAAAACGACGCCAAGCACTTTGTTGCGCAACGCGCAACGACACGTATAATCTGGTTCATGATCAAGTCATTCAAGCACAAAGGGCTTAAGCGCTTTTTTGAAACCGGTAACGTCGCAGGCATTAACCCTTCTCATCGCCAAAAGATCAGAATCCGCCTCGCTGCTCTCGATACCGCTACAAATATAGAAGACATGGACCTGCCTGGTTTTCGTCTTCATCCTCTAAAGGGCGACAAACAAGGCGTTTGGGCAGTGGATGTTAGCAGAAATTGGCGTATTACATTTGAGTTCATAGATGGCAATGCCTATATTGTGAACTATGAGGATTATCACTAATGAACATGTACGACCCCCCTCATCCTGGCGAATTTATTCGAGCAGTATACTTGGAAGAACTACATATCAGTTCCCGCACCGTCGCCGCTAAATTGAAGGTTGCCCCGTCCACCTTCACACGCCTACTGAACGGCAAGAGCAGTGTTACGCCAGAGATGGCGTTGCGCCTTTCGAAAACATTGGGCAGGTCTCCCGAAAGCTGGTTAGCTATGCAAAACAACTACGATCTGTGGCAAACGCGGCAGCATTTCAACATAGACGAGGTTGAAAAACTCGAATTTCCGACGCAATAGCGTGACGTAGAGAGACCTTTGCGGCTGGGAAATCTAACATTTGGCAGATTGGCAGAAACCTCCCCCCATCACCCACCCTTCACCTCCAACTCTTTCGTCGTCTCCGCAATCTCCCACACCGTATGGTCACGCCGGTTCTTAAAATCGCGCCAGCCCAGGAACCGGCCATACATCTCCAGCCCCACAAACGCCCACGTCCACACAAACGGCCGTGGCCGCCAATCCAGGTTACGCAGCAGCAGCCCCAAAATCCTCGTGCCGCTCATCGTGGCCACCGAATAGCCCAGCATCTCCTTCACATCCAGGTGGCCGGCATAAATGCGGCGGCGTTGGCGCAAAAAATCGGCCACCGTCTCCGCCCCCTTGTTATACACGACCGCAGAAGGCACATAGCGCACCTGGTACCCCTGGCCGCGCACCACTGGCTCCACGCTGGCCTCATCCACCGCCGTATGGTAGGGAATCCGCTCAAAAACCTTGCGGAAAGCGGTCATCTCCCCCGCTTTGAAGCCGTGCAGGTTAATCTGGTGATGCAGCTCCCACAGCAAATGCACCCCAAAGCCCATAAACGTCTTCGGGTCATTCACCGGCACCGGCCGGCAGCTTGTCATGCCAATTTCCGGGTCAGCCAGCGGGGCCACCAACTGCTCAATAGCCTCCCCGGCCGGGAGCAAATCGGCACTGCACAACACCAGCACCTTCTCACTGGCATGCTGCATAAACAGGTTAATGGCCGACGCCTTGCCCTCGCGCTTCTCCTGCACCAGCAGCTTGATGCGCGGGTCGCGGGCCAGGAACGATTGCACCACCGCCTCGGTATTGTCGGTGCAGCCGCTAATCACCACAATAATTTCGCGCAGCGCCACCAGCTCAAACTGCTGGTCCAGCACCCGCTGCAAGAGCTTGCCAATGTTGGCTTCTTCGTTGTGGGCGGTAATGCCCAGAGAACAGGGGATCATAAGGCACCAGTATAGCGCACCGGCCGGGCACAAACCACCTACGCTTGCCCCCCGGCCGGGTACCGGCCCAGCGTCGTCAGCGCCCCGGCCACGTTGCCCACCAACCCCGCCGCCAGAATCACCAGGGCCACCTGCAGCAGCGTCTCGTGCCACACAAACAGGCCCATCACCTGGCCCAACAACACCACCCCCAAAGCGTAGACAAAGGCCGGCCGCTCGGCCGACAGCGCATAATTGAGCCAGATATTCAGCCCGGCAAACAGCGTCGTCGCCAGCCCCACCACCGGCAGCACCCGGCCGGGATCGGCATAAGCCGCGCCAAAAATCCCCTGCACCAGCGGGCCAGGGAACGCCGCATACACCGCCGTCAGCAGCAGGCCGGGCAGCATCGTCGCCGCCAGGGCCGCCAACAAAATGGGCCGCGCATCCCGGCCGGTGGCCTGGCGCTGCGTCACCTTGGGGAACAACACCTGCCCCATCGCCAGGGGAATAAACAAATTCATCTTACCCAGCGTCACCACCGGACCATAACTGCCGGCCACCTCCGGGCTAAACAGGCGCTTCACCACAATCGCATCCAGGTTAATGATCAGAGCGAAAAAGAGCAGGCCGGCCAGCGTCAGCAGCGAATAGTTCCAGCTCACCCCCCGGCCGGGCAGACCCACACTCTCCGCCCCCCACTGGGGCCGCAGCAGCCAGCGCGCCAGCAGCAGCCCCCCACCCATCGCCAGCGGCAAAGCCAGAATCGCCCCAAAAGCCTGCCAGCCGGCCAGCACCAGCGCCCCGCCCAACAGCAAACGCAGCAGCGCCTGGCTCACCTGGACCACGCCCAGGCCGCCAAAGAACTGCACCCCTTGCAGCGCCCCATCCGTCACCGGGCGCAGGAAGAGCAGCAGCACCGTCAGGCTGGCGGCCAGCAGCGGCCAGAAGGTGGGAATTTGCAGCCAGTTAGCCAGCAGTGGGCTGACCAACACTGCCGCCAGAAAACTCACCAGCCCCCAGCGCCAGGCCCAGCGCCAACTGCGGCGCACAAACAGCCCCACCTGGGCCAGCGCCTGCTCAGCGGTGGTCAGCTCCGCCGTGTAAAATGCGACCACGTTGCGAATGCTGTTGGTAAGATAAACCACCACTTGCAGCAGCGCCGTCACGGCAATGAAGACGCCATACTCGGCCGGGGCCAACTGCCGCCCGGTAAACACCTGGAAAACGTAATCCATGCCCCCAGCCAGCAGCGTCGCCCCGGCCATAATCAGCCCGTGGCGCATCCCGGCCGAGCGCAGAAGCGCCGCCGCCCGGCCGGTCACGGCTGCGGCTCCAGGGGCAGCACAGCGCGGTCCGCGCCCCCGGCCGGGCCAGTCACCGGCCAGCGCGCCAGCGTGGCCGGGTCGTACAACCCCACGGCCAGGCTTAATCCCTCCCCTTCCGGCCAGAGCAGCGGATGGGGGTCAGCAATAATGGTGCCCGGCTGCCAGACCGAGACCGGGTAGGTGTTCAGCACCGGCTGGGCATCGTGCTGGGCCAGAATCTCCCCGGCCGGGTTCAGCACATGCACAAACACCTTCGGATTGGCGTCTACGGCCACCAGCGGCTGCCAGTACAGGGTCAGGGTAGCCGGCTCGCCCGGCCGGGGTTGGGGCGGCTCCAGGCGATACCCCACCAGCCGCAGCGTTTCACCAAAAGTCGCCCCGGCCGGGTTGGCAGTCGCCGGCAGGCTGCCATAAAGCCAGGTGGGATCCACCCACAACTGCGGCTGCCGCCACAATCCTTCCGGCTGTCCTGCCACCGCCTCCGTGGCCAGCGTCAGCATGGTCTCCTGGCCGGCCAGATCATCCAGGGGCAGTTCAACCACCAGCCAGCCATCGGCCGCCGTGCGCACCGCCTCGTGCAGCAGCTGCGTCCCGGCGTGCACCGTAAAGCGCAGCGCCCCCGCGCCAACGGTCTGCATCCCCACGAACAGCGTCCCGTTCAGCGGCACGGTCACAGCGTAGCTCACCGCCGAGGTCGCCGGCACGCGCAGCGCCGCCACAAAGCCCGCATCCTCCCCCGCCGGCCCGAATTGGGTATGGACAAAGCGCTCTTCGGGCAGGCGCTGCGCCGTCCACAAGGTCAGCAGCAGGTCGTTGTTCAGGCTGTGGCGCGGCTCTGGCGGATTGGGCAGGGTCAGCGCCAGGGGGGCCTCCACGGCCGCCAGGGCCACCGGCCGCGTTGGCCAGGGCAGCCGCACCCGGCCAGAGCCAAGCTGCCACGCCAAAAAACCGCCCAACAGCAGAACCGCCGCCCAACCAGTTGCCCGCCGCCACGTTTGCCGCCCCGGCCGGGCCAGCACCACAAAAACAGCCGTCAGCAGCAGCATGAGCAGCAGCAGCCCGCCAAAAAGGCCGCCTTTGAAAGCCGGCGGCTTGTACTGCTGCACGCGCAGCCGGAAGAGGGCCGGCAGAAGCTGCTCGCCCAGGGCGTCTAGCCACCAGCGGCCGGGCAGCCCGCCGGCGCTGTAGGTGTACAGCTCCAGGTTACCCGGCCGGGTATATTCGTTAAGGCGAATGGCGCTGCCCAGGCGGTCGCCGCCCACCGCCCGCGTGGTCACCGGCCGGGCGCTGTCGGCCGTAGGCGCGGCCAGGGTCAGGACAAAGGTCTGGCCGCGGGCCTGGGGGATGGTAGGCAGGCGTAGCTGGTAGTAGCGCCCGGCCGGGTTGTCCAGCACAATCTCGCCGCCGTAAACGGTCCCGGCCGGGGTGCTGAGCGACACCGGCACCACCGTGCCCGGCTCCCCGGCCAGCCACACTTCCAGCAGGGCCAGCCGGTCCGCCCCGGCCACAAAGGCCTGCGTCACCCGGTTGGGGCCATACAATGCCGGCAGCGGCGCGGGGTCGGGCACGCCCGGCGCTTCCTGAGCCTGGGTCCACGGCCGGGGAAACAGGTAGTGGGCATCGTAAAACATCGGCACCTGCACCTGCGGCCCCACCCCCGCCGCCCGCCACAACCCGCCCAGCAGCAGCAGGCCCAGGGCGGCCAGGAGGACAAGAAAGGCAAGGAGTAACGGGCGAAGCCTGGTCATGCGCATTTCCGCTACAAGTAATATCTGGGCATGATGTAGCCGAGCAGGCTGACGATGTTGAGCAGGATGATGCCCAGGCGCAGGAGAGTGTGCCCGGCCGGGTGCCAGCGCGGCGGCAGCCAGGCCAGCAGCCCCGCGGCAAAAAAGGCCAGCATGGGCACCACCGTGCCCAACCAGTAACGCCCCTGCAAGCCCCGGCCGTTGCCATACTCCCACCAGAAGGTCAGGTCATAAAATTGCAGCAGGACCACGGGCAGCAGCATCACCGCCGCCAGGAACAGCCACACCAGCAGCGGGGGCACGCCCCGGCCGGTGCGCCAGGCCTCCCAGGCCGCCGGGCCGCGCATCTGCCGCCAGTGGCGCACCGCCAGCAGCACCAGCCCGGCCATCGCCAGCACCGTCAGCAGGCGCAGCAAGGTATACACCCAGGCGGGCAGCGCCGTATCCAGCCAGCCAAAGTGCGCCCACCAGGTCGTAAAAATGCCGCCCCACACCGACTGGTAATAATCCAGAAAATGCTGCCCCACGCCGTAATCATAGAACGGGTTCTGGATAATGCGATGCCCCTTCAACACCGGATTGAAATACAGCCAGTCATCATTCAGCCGCCGGCTGCGCAGCATCCACCAGCCCAGCGGCAGCAAAATGATGCCCCCCATCAGCGCCGCCGACCAGAAGATGGGCCAGCGCCGCCCCCGGCTGCGCCACCAGTCATAGGCCACCAGGGCGGCAATCAGCGGGACAATGCCACTGAGCGTCGGCTTGGTGAGCATTCCCACGGCAAACACCACCCCAGTGGCTACGCCATAGCGCCAGTTGAAGCCCTGGCGAAAAATGAGCAGGCAGAGGTAGATGAGCAGCGAATAGCACAGGATCAGCAGGCCATCGACGCTGACCACGGCGATAATCTCGCTCATCTGCGGGTGGAAGGCGACCAGCGTGGGGATGGTCAGGCGCATGGCCCCGTTTTGGGGGAAGAGCTGGCCGGCAATGAGGTAGGCAACAATCACCACCGGAGTGCCAATGAGCACGGCCAGCAGCCGCTGCACCTGGGCGCGGTAAAGCAAATCGCCACCGTCAAACAGCCGGTATACCCCGGCCGCGACAACGTAATAGAGCGGCGTGGCGTGCATCAACTTGCCCACCCCTTGCAATTCGGTGGTGTAACGCGTCTCCGGCGGCAGTTCGCCAAAGGCCGGCTCGCCGGGGCCAACCGGCGTGCGGCTGAACGCCTGCCGCTGTTCCGGGGCATAGGGCAGGCGGCCCACGTCGGCCAGCTCGCGGGAGAGCGTTACCTCGTCGGGCAGCCATTCGTCCCCTTCGTCGGGCAGCCGGCCGGTCTCGGCAATGAACTGGATGACGGCGTAATGGTCGTCTTCGTCCGGCCCCTGCCACAGGGGAAAGGCCAGGCTCCACAGCACCCCCTTCACCAGCATGATGAGGCACAGCAGGGCGATGAGCCACGCTTCGCGGTGGGTGGTCAGGCGGCTCATGGGGCCTCCCCGGTCCCCGGCCGGGCCACCACAAAGCAGTGGGCGCTGTAGCGGCGGGCCAGGCGCACCAACAGCGCTTCCAGCCTGACAAAGAGGGGGGTTAGCTTTTCCATAAACGGCAGTTGGTCAGGTAGGATTTCCCACAACCAGAAGAGGACGCTGTACTGCTGGGCCTGGGCCACCTGGAAGCCGGCCTCGGCCAGCATCGTTTGCAGCCCGGCAAAGGTGAAGGGGGCGTTGATCGCATCGCCCAGCCAGACCGGGTACAGTTTGCGCCCCCAACGGATGATGGGGTTATCTTCAACGGTTTCCACCAGGAAGAGCGTCCCGGCCGGGGTCAGGCAGCGCCGCACCTCGGCCAGCGCCTGCTGCACGTCGCCAATGTGGTGCAGCACATGCTGGATGTAGATCACGTCCAGCGAGTGGTTGGCAAAGGGCAGTTGCAGGCCGCTGGCCAGCAGCACCGGGCCGTGGGCGCGGGCCAGTTTCACCCGTTCTGGCACCACGTCCAGCCCCATGGGCCGGCAGCCGTATTGTACGAAGCGGCTCATGTTCCACCCCGCCGCGCAGCCTACGTCGAGGATACGCCTCGCCCCCGGCCGGGTCAGCTCCACCTTCTCCACCGCAAAGTAAGGCAGCACCCGGTAGCGGCTGGGCGACCAGTTCTCGCCAAAAACAACCGGTTTACGGTAATCCATAGGCAACGATAGGCGGGTTCAGGCGCGCCGGGCCGGCTCAAACACGTCAATGCGCCGCAGCCCCAGGCGATGGATAAGGTATCGGGCGGCCACCCCCAGCGTTTGCAGCCCATACTTCAGGCTGCCCCGAAAACTAATGGATGATGCCTCGTTGAAGTAGCGCGTGCTCACCGGCACTTCGGCAAAGCGGAAGCCAAAGCGATGGGCCTGGAAAATCATCTCCGTGTCGAAGACAAAATCATTCGAGTTGCGCAAAAAAGGCACGGTCAGCAGCAGCTTGCGGCTGTAAGCGCGGTAGCCGGTGTGGCATTCGGAGAGGTTGGTGCCCATCACCAGGTTCTCGACGCCGGTCAGAAAGCGATTGGACAGATATTTATAGCGCGGCATGCCCCCTTCTCTGGCGCTCTTGGGCGGCATGAAGCGGGAGCCAAACACAAAATCACCCTGCCCCTCCCGGATAGCGCTGATCATGGCCGGGATGATTTGCGGGTCATACTGGCCGTCGGGGTGCAGCATAATCACGATGTCAGCGCCCAAGCGCAGCGCCTCCATGTAGCAGGTCTTTTGGTTGGCCCCATAGCCGGCATTATGCGGATGGACAATCAGGTCCAGCGGCAGTTGGCGGGCCACGGCGGCCGTGTCGTCAATGCTGCCATCATCCACCAGGATGACCTGGTCCACATACTCGGCCGGGATTCGCTGGTAAGTGTCCACCAACGTCTGCGCCGCATTGTAAGCGGGCATCACCACAATGACTTTCGGGCGTTCGTTCATAGCTGGCTGCGGGTCGCTGGTTGCTGGTTGCCTGTCCATTATGCGGATGATAACGTGATTTGGGTCTCCCGTCCACCACACACAATGCGCCCCACGCAATGCATCACGCGCAGTTCCTACCACATGGCCAGGCGTCCCCCCACCTCCTCACCGCCCCACTTCCCCAATCACCAACCCATCCGCCGCTCCAACCAGGTAACGCTGGCCGCTGGCCACATCATACACCCCCAGGCGCAGCGTGTACCGGCCGGGAGCCATCTCCGCCGGCAGCGCCAGCCGGTGCAGTTGCATGACCTCATCCCCGGCGCTCAACCCGGCCGGGCGCACCCCCCAGCCATCATCCTGGGCCACAATCTCGCCCGTCTCATCCAGCAGATGCAGGAACAGGTGGAACCCGGCCGGGGGCGGATCCAACACCCGCCAACCGGTCAGCAATTTCAGCACCTGGCCGGGAGTCACCATCTCCGGCAGCGCCGGCGCGTAGCCCAGCCAGGCCAGGGCCATGCTGTCCGTCTGCGGATTCCTGAACGGGCCGGCAAAGCCATTCGCGGCCGGCTGCCAGGCCACGCCGCTGAGCGGCGACTCCGGCCAGTGGTAAAAGCTGTAGGCCAGCGCCGGTCCCCCCGGCCGGGACGAAACCTCCTGCCGTGCCGCCGGCGGATACAAATCGGCCAGCAGCGGCTCGGCCGGCACATCCCCGGCCCCCACCACGCTCCAAAACGACGTGCTGTTAGCCCACACCAGGCCGCGCTGGGCATCGAACCAGCGCAGCGTAACGTTGTTGGTGGCGATGGTCGCCTCATACCCGGCCGGGGTCACATCCGGCAGCCCCACCCCGGCCAGGGCCACGCCCGTCAGCGGCCCATCGGGCGGCACGTCATAGACGAAAATCGAGTAGCCGGCCCGGCCGGTGGGCGTCTGCGCCCGGAACCAGGCCAACGTGCCGGGGTCATCCAGGAAGACGCCCACCAACTGCGTGGCACTGAGCGCATACACCCCGGCCGCCGGGCGCGGCGGGTAGAAGCTGGCCACCAGCGGATCGGCCGCCGGCAGCGGCCACAAGGGCAGCACCTCGGCCGGCACGCCGTACACCTGCGGCGGCGTGGTGCTAAACAGCCCGGTACGCACAGCCGGGATATGCCGTTCGGCCAGGTAACCGGCCAGCCGCCCCACATCCTGCCCCCAATCCAGGTTGGAATCCACGGCCACGCGCCAGCCATTGGCCGGGCCGCCGGCCAGCCGGTTGAAATAGGCCAGGTAGTGGGGGTGGGCCAGCAGGCTCACCACGGCCAGCGCGGCCAGGCTGCCGCCCACAACCAGCCGGCCGGGCCTGCCTGGCCACGCCCCCGGCCGGGCCAGGTGAGCCGTGAGCAAAAAGAGCGGCGGCAGGATGGGCAGCAAGTGCCGGTAACCGATGTTGATGTGCGAGACGAGGGCCGCCCCGGCCGGGATAACCACCAGCAGCAGCAGCCACAACTGCGACCCCGCCCACCAGCGCCGCCGCAGCACCACGCCCAGGCCCAGGCCAACCAGCAGCAGGGCCGGCAGTGGGGTCTTGGCCAGGTAAACCACCGGGAAGTAATACCACCAGCCGCCCACGTTGGTTTGCCCCAGCAGGTAGGTGGGATGGCCGGCCTGCTGCGCCCCACGGGCCGCCGTCCAGTTCACTGCCAGCACTGCCAGGTCAAAACGCTGCACGGCCAGCAGCACCAGTCCGGCCAGCAGGAGCCAGCCGCCCACCTGAGCCAACGCCAGGGCCGCGCCGCGCCACCCCGGCCGGGTCCGCCATGCCTGGTACAGGGCCAGCAGCGGGATGGCCGGCAGCATGGCCAGGGCCGAGAATTTGCTGCTAATGGCCAACCCCAGGCAGAGGCCGGCCAGCACGTAGCGCACCCGGCCGGGGCGCTGCCAATAGCGCCACAACATAAACGCCGCCAGCAGCATGAAGAAAGCCGTGCCGGTGTCGGTGGTGGCCAGGGCGCTGTGGGCGATCACGTTGGGGTCAAAGGTGAACAAGAACAGAGCCAGCAGGCCGCCGGCGGCCCGGCCGGTTAGCTGGCGGCCCCAATGGTACAGCAGCGCGGCCAGCAGCAGCGCCAGTCCCATCACCACCAGCCGCCCCAGCCACAACATCTGGAAGCCGCTGTCATTCAGGGACCACATGAAATCGCTGCTCAAGGCCAGAGTAGCAAACCGCTCGCCGAAGTAGGGCTGGTCCAGCGGCAGTGCCGGGTGCACGGCCAGGCTGATAGGCAGCCCCATGAGCGCCTGAATGAGCAGCGGGTTATCGATAATGGCTTGCAGCGGGCTGTGCTGCCAGTACAGCGCCCCGGCGTAAAGGTGCAGCACCTCGTCAAAGGTGGCGGCGCTGCTGGCCGCGGTGAGCAGCAGGCGCAGCAGAAAGAGGAGCAGCAGCCCGGCCGGGGCGGCTTTGGCATACCGGCCGGGAAAATTGCGCACAGAATTCATAGCGGGCAATTCTAATGCACTTTCCCGCAAGCTCCTACCACGTGAAAGCTGCGCCCGGCCGGGGAGAAGCGAGCTTTTTGCCGCGCCTGATTGATTCTGCTAACATTCCCGTTTGTTTGGCCGGCAGCGAACACATAGGGAACCGTTACCAGGCCCATAACCTTCAAAGTTAGGAGAACACAACCAGAATGTCAGAGGAAACCCCAACGCAGCGTGGGCAAGCTGCGGAGAAACCGCGCCCTGCCCCAATCACCCGACTTGGCTACCTAGCCGCAATTCCCTTGTTTTTCTTGCTTGTTTGGGCCTTAACCCATGCCATTCGCCCCCAGGAGAGCGTCGTTGCGGCCGCCAACGGGCTGGATGGCACGCCCAGTTTTCTACCCTTGATTCAGTTCATCCCCACGCCGACCCCGGTGCCAACGGCAACCCCCTTCCCGCTGCCAACCATCCTCGGCGAAGTTCCCCTGACCGAAGCCCTCTGCCCCAACTACGTGGGGGTGAACCCGGTTTCCGGCATGGCTTACATACCCAACAACGGCAACAACACCCTCAGCATCGTGCAGGAGACCAACCACCTCAAAACAGTGGCTTTCGGCAACTGGCCCGGCCGGGTCGCCGTCGACCCCAACGGCACGCGGGCCTTCATCACCTACCTGCGCGACTCAAACTTCGCCATCTGGGCTGGTGACAGCTTCTTCGCCACCTTCCCCACCTACGGCGAATCATTTGATGTGGTTTACAACCCCGTCAACCATTACATCTATGTCTCCGACCTGTTCAGCCGCATTTCTATTTACGATGGTGATACCAACCAACTGGTAGAAACGGTCAACCTGGCCTCTGGCTGGGTGCTGGGGTTGGCTGTAGACACCAACACCGGGCTGGTCTATGCCGCCAACTGGGAGTTGGGCAACGTTTTTATCATCGACGGCACGCAGCAGGTGGGCATGGTGCCCGTGGGCTGGGGCGTGCTGGAACTGGCGGTGAACCCCAACAACGGCTACGTGTACGGTGCTCACTCTGCCCCCAGTGCCCAATACCCCAACAACATCAGCATCATCAAGGACGGCCAGTTGGTAAAAACCTACACCACCGCCACCCGTTCAATGGATGTGGCCGTAGACCCGGTCACCGGCTACGCTTACTTCGCCAACGAGGACAATGACACGGTTACCGTGGTGCAGGGAGAAACCTTTATCGCCACTATTCCAGTGGGCAACAGGCCCTGGTCAGTGGCGGTCAACCCGGAGTCGGGTTATGTCTTTGTCGCCAACCGGGATGACAATACCATCTCGGTGATTCGCGGGGCAGTAGTGGTCGCCACCCTGCCCGGTGGGGCAGAACCCTTCGCCGTGGCCGTGGACGAAGCGCACGACCTGACCTACGTGGCTAACCGCGCCTCCCATATCGTTTGCAACCCCCAGGACCAGTGCGAGGAAGTATGTGATCCCAACGCGTCTGTGACGGTGATCCGCTAGCTGCTATGCAAACCTGATAGGTTCTCGCCAGAGGTCAAGTCCATCAATCGCGCCAGAAAAGCCGCAATTCACCATTTAGGCCTCGCCGGTTGGGGGCGCGCCCGCAAATACCCCGGCCGGGTTGCCCCAGGCGAATGGTAGGGGCGGGACAGGCGGGGTAGGTGTTGGCCATTCACCAACAACTCCTCGCCCGCCTGTCTCGCCCGCAAATGCCCCGGCCGGGTTGCCCCAGGCGAGACGACGCGGAGAAGACGCCGTCTGTTCCAGCTGCCGGTCGCCCGCGTCGTCCCGCCCCAACCCCAGACAATTGCCAATTGGAAATCGCCCAAAACCCTATCAAGTCCAGTCACCCCAAAAGAGGCTGTCGTCGGGCACGACAGCCTCTTTTTTTATGGCACCACAAGCTTGTAGATGGTGGTGTTCAGGTGGGCCGCCACATACAGCTCACCCTGCGCATCTTCACCAAAGGTGGTGATGAGCAGGCCCGTGCTGGCCATGAGTACCCGCTCCCACGTGCCGCCGGGTGTCTGTCCAATCCGCCAGATGCGGCCGGAACAAAAGTCGGCAAACAGGTATTGGCCGCGCAAGGTGGGGTAGGCGTCGCCACGATACACAAAGCCGCCGGAGATGGAACAGCTTTCGGTGTGGGGAATCTCGAAGAGGGGAAAGGTGTAGGTGGAACCGCCGCAATCAGCGGCCACGCTGGGCCAGATGGTGCTGTAATCAATGGTGCCCTCGTAGCAGTGCCAGCCATAGTTGGGGCCACCAGGCGCCCCGGCCGGGTGCAGATTCACCTCTTCCCGCAGCCACTCGCCCACGTCGGCAATCCACAAATCCCCCGTTTGCCGGTCAAAACTCATACGCCAGGGGTTACGCAGGCCGGTTGCCCAGATTTCGTCGCAGCCCGGCCGGGCCACATACGGATTGTCCGGCGGGATGGTAAACAGCCCACCCACCTCACACTCCGGCGGTATCCCCGACAAAGAATCCACATCCAGCCGCAAAATACCGCCCAACATATCGTCAATGCGCTGGCTGTAATTGCTGGGGTCGCCTGGGAAGGCGTCCGGGTCGCCGGGCGGCAGCGGGTCTGGCCCGCCATCCCCAATCGGCATGTAAAGGTAACCATCGGGTCCAAACGCCAGGTCGCCGCCATTGTGCACCTCGCTCGGTTTGCCCACGTCCAGGACAACCACGCCGCTGTTCGGGTCGGCAACGTTGGGGTCACTCGTCACCTGGAAGCGGGCCAGCACCACGCGATAATCGGGAAAACCGGTGTAGGCCACGTAGAAGTAACCGTTCTGGGCGTAATTGGGATGGAAAGCCATGCCCAGCAGCCCCTCCTCCCAGTTGCCGGTCTTCACCCGGCCTTGAATATCCAGGAAGAGCGTCGGCAGCACCTGGCCGTTGGGCAGCACAATCTTGATCCGGCCATCCTTCTCCACCACAAAGATCCGCTCATCCCCGGCGCTGGCGATGTCGGTCACCGTGCTAATGCTCAGGCCAGAGGCAAAGGGCACCAGTGACACCGAATTGGGCGGCGGCGGCAGCGGTCGGGCCATGATGGGCAGGTAGCCCACCGGCTCGCTGCCCCCGGCCGGGGCCATGGCCGAAGCCCGCACCCCCACTACGCCATCCAGCAACCACCCAGTCAACAACAGCAGCCCGGCCAAAAGCAGCAGCCCGGCCAACTTTCCACGCGCTTGCAAACTCATCCCATTCATCCTCACTCCTTTAAGCTTGTGAGCCTATCAGCCAGCCAGACTCTCAGCCCGTCAGTTGGCCGGCCGACTAGCTAACCTCAATCCAGGTCAGGAACAGCCGGTTGTCCGGCTGCGGCTGGCCATCTTGAAACAGTGGCAGGCGAATCCCGGTGGCCGGATCGTACAGGCCAACGTACAGCGCATACCGGCCGGGGGGCAAATCGGCCGGCAGCCACAGCAGATGCTCATCCACCAACGCCTCGCCCGGCCGCCAACTCGTGGTGGGCCGGAAGCCATCCACCGGCACGCCGTCCGCCTGGGCCACCACTTCACCCGCCTCATTCGTCAGGTGCACAAACACCGTGTAGCCAGTATCCATGAGCGCCGCACCCCGCCAGAAGAGCGAAAGCAGCACATTACCCCCGGCCGGGAGCGTTTCCGCCGGTAAGCCATACCCGGCCAGCGCCAGCAGCGGGGCACCCGGCGCGCCGCCAAAATCGGCCGCCAGCGCCACCGGAATAGGCGGGAAAGCCGTCGCCAGCGGCCAGGGCTGCACCTGCACATCCGCCAGGCGCACCTCGCCCGGCCCCAACCAGCCGCCCACCGGCCGGTCCGCGTCCGCGGCCAACAAAGTTGCCTGCACACTGTAGCGCCCTTCGGCCAGCGTAGCCGGCAGCAATATCTCGCTCTGGCCGGCCAGCAGCGTCCCCGCCGCCCACTGCGTCGGCGGGTAATCCGGCCGGATAGGGGGCAGCACCCGCTCATTCACCACCTGCCCGGCCGGGTCCAGCAGCCGCAGCCGCAGGCGGTAATCGGCCGGTGGCCTCTCATTCACCTGCCAGATCAGCGTCACCGGCACCGGGTACCCCGGCCGGTACTCGGCCGCCGCCGGCACCGCCGACCCCAACAGCGTCAGGGCCGGGCCAAAATCGGCGCGCTGGCTGGTGTACGGAGGCAAAAAGGGCAGCCCGGCCGGGTGCGCCGCCGCCCCCACCGCCAGGTTGGGCACCAGGAGCAGTTCCGGGTCACCCCCATTCAGCGGCAGCGGCTGGCCATCGGCGGTACGCACTAGCTGCAGATAAAGCTGATAATCACCTGGCGGCAGCCCGGCCGGCAGGCGCACCAGCGGCGCATAACGCACCAACGCGCCCGCCGGCCAGAAGCCGGGCGGGTAAGCGGGCCACAGCAGCTCATCCCACTGCGCCCAGGTTTGCCCCTGGGCGTCAGCCAGGCGCCAGAAGAGCGTGACCTGCCCGGCCGCGGCCGGCTGCTTCTGCCAGTAAAAAGTGGGCGTCCACAGCCCACCCGACTGGACCTGCGCCGGCGCTTCATAGCCGGCCAGGGTCAGCTCACCGCCAAAATCCAGCCCGGCCGGGGCTACGCCCGCCGGCAGCGCGGCCACCACCGGCTGCGGCACATACGCTTGCAGCCGCAGCGGCAGCCACAGCCAGGCGAACGTCTGGTCATCCAGGGCCGGCCACTGAGCGTCGGCCCATTCCACCAGCGCCGGCGGCGGGAATCCACTGCGCGGGAAGGGGTTGCTCACCAGCCAGGCACGGTGGCCGGCCTCCGGCATGGCCTGGGGCACGGCCGCCAGCGCCGCCTGGGCGGTCATGGCCGCCGTGGCATTCTGGGGCGGCACCAGCGCCAGGGTCGCCTGGCCCAGGTCGTACTGGGCCAGGGCCAGCGCGGTGGCCGCATCCTGCACCAACACCCGGTCCCCCGGCCGGGTCAGCGCTTGCAGTGCCGCCGCCAGGGCGCGCACGTCATCCTTGACCAGTTCCGGGCCGTGGTACTGCACCGGCAGCCAGGCCAGGTTCAGCAGCAGCACGGCCCAGCCCAGGGCGGTGGCCCGGCCACGCCAGTGCGCCCAGGGCCAGCGCCAGCCGGCCGCCAGCAGCAGCAAAAAGGGGGGCAGCAGCAGATAGAGGTGGCGCGGCGCGTTGTAGGCGGCGTCCCGGCCGGCCAGCCAGGCCAGGACAAACAGCGGTCCCAGCAGGTAGGCCAGCAAGAAGCCGGCCTGGCCCCGCCGCCGCCCGGCCAGCAGCGCCACCGCCCCGGACGCGGCCAGGATGATCGCCGGGGCAAAGCGCCACCACTGCGGGGCCAGGTCGCGGGCCACGCCGCTGCCCAGCAGCCCGGCCGCATGATACCAGAGGCTCCGGCCGGGGATAAAGATGTAGGTCAGCGCCGGATTGGCCGGGAGAGCGGGCAGGGCCAGCAGGGTCAGCAGCCCGCCCAGCAGCAGCATGGCCAGCCCCGGCCGGTCGAGTTGGTGCCGGTGGAACCAGGCCCGGCCGGTGCGCCAGCCCCCCCACATCAGCAGCAGCGTAAACAGCAGCAGCCAGCTCTCTGGCCCCACCTCCTGGCTCAGCCAGACGTGGGCCGGGGCGGTGGCCAGCAGGGCGGCCGCCGCCAGCCCTATGCGCCGGTTCAGCAGGCTGCGTCCCAGGCCGTAGAGGAGGGGCACGGCCAGTACGCCGGCCAGCACGGCCAGGTAGCGGGCCAGGAAAATGTGGGCTGCCGTGGAAGGGGTCCCGGCCGGGAACAGGAAAGCGCGCAGCAGCAGCCCATACAGCGGCCCCACCGTATCCCGGTAGGTCACGCCATCCAGGGTTAGCTGGCCGGTGAGTTGGGTGGCTACCGGCTGGGCAGCACGGTACAGGTTCAGCCCTTCTTCGCTCCACAGCGACTGCCCGGCCAGATTGTAGGCGCGCAAGCCCAGGGCCAGCCATAGCAGCAGCCCCAGCCAGACCCAATCACTGTTCCGAACTTGCCTGTGCCTTGCGTTCATAGATCGTAAACTGGGCTACCTGCCCAACCGGCTCGTATTCGCTTTCCACAAACTGTTTGAAGGGGAGGAACTTTTCGAAGGCGGCCTGGGAATCATCTTGCGTGCCCGAAACCCAGGGCATGGCGTCGTTGCGGGCCACCAGGATGATGCGCGGCCGGTTGGCAGCCATCTCCGCCAGGAAGGCATCGCGGTATTCCGGCCAGGCAAAATCGCCGTAAAGCGGGAAGTTGAAGATAAAGCGGGAGGCGCTGGCCCGTTCCGACAAGAAGTAAACCGCCGGTTCAAAGGACCAGACGAAGATGGGGTCGGCCGGGTCGGTGTGGTTCTGCAAATAGTGGCCGGCTTCCACAATGGCCCGGGCCGAGAAGCCGTAGCCGTAGGTGCCGTATGCGCCTTGCAGGTAATTCTCCTCCAGGCTGCGCTCGCCAGAGACCACGGCCCAGAAGTCGCCGAATTTGGCGGGCAGGTTGCGCTGCTGGTAGGGGGATTGGGGCAGGCTGATGAGCAGGCCGGGGATGAGGAGGGCCAGGGCCAGGGCCAGGGCGGTGGCCGCCCCCGGCCGGGGGCGGAACCAATAGCGCCGCGCCAACCCCTCCACATTTAGCACCAGGTGGGCCAGCATAATGGCCAGCGGCGGCAGGAGCGTGTGCAGGTGGCCATCGTTGTAATGATTTTGCACGGCCGGGTAGACCAGCCCGGCAATGGCCCACAGCGGCACCAGCCACTGCGTCCGCGGCCATTCCCCCGCCAGTCCGGACAACAGCACCTCGGCCAGCCAGACAGCGGCGAAGAGGCGAATGCTGCTCTTCAGGTCCCAGAAGAGCAGGAAGCGCTGCCAGGTGTAGGCCAGGTAGCTCTGGTCGCGGGCGAAGCCGGCATTGTAGAAAGGGATGTAGCCAAACTGGATATCCAGGAAGGCGGGCAGGCCACCGCGCAGGCCAGATAGGGCCACAAAAAAGAGCAGGGGCAGGCCAAAGCCCAGCCCCAGCCAGAAGCCGCGCCCCAGGCTGGCCCGGTTGACCCCCTGCACCAAAAAGAGGATGAGCCACAAGATGGGCAGCAGCAAGCCGATGGGGTATTTGGTCAGGACGGCCACGCCCACCATGGCCCCGGCGGCCAGCCACCAGCCGCGCCCCGGCCGGGGCAAGCCCAATCCCAGCAGAAAGAACAGTACGCTCAGCGCGGTCGGCAAATTGACAAAGCCATCCGTCTGGGCACTGTGCCAGAAGTCCACGCTGTAGTAGCCGATACCGTACAGTAGACCGGCCAGGATGCCAGCGTAGCGCCGCCGGTATAGCAGGCTGGTGACCAGGCCAATGACCACGCCGGTGGCCGCCTGCCACCACCAATCCAGCAGGCGCAGCCCCAGCATATTGTGGCCAAAGAGTACCTGGGCGGCGGCGTGCAGCACGTGGGTCACCGGCGGCTTCACGTTGAAGACGTCGCGGTAGATGACTTTGCCGGCCAGCATCTCGCTGGCGATTTGGGCGTATTCGCCCTGGTCGGTGCCGAAGGGGTAGACGAGGTTGGGCAGCCCCAGGATAAGCAGCAGGAGCAGGATGGCCAGCGCCTCTGCCCAAACACGGCGCGGCCAGAGCGGGGCGTGCCCGGCCGGGTCGGTGGTAGAAGCTGGGGTGGCATTCATCGGATTCAGGCCGGCTGCCGCGAGTGCCGCCAGGCAAAGAACAGCGCGGCCACCAGGAGCAGCAGGGCCAGGCCAGACAGGGCCGCGCCGGTGCGCAAAATGCTGGGGTGGAACTCAAAGACGATTTCGTGCGTCCCGGCCGGGAGGCAAACGCCGCGTAGGGCATAATTGGTGGGCTGGATAACCACCGGCTGGCCATCAATCCACGCCTGCCAGCCGGGATACATCAGGTCATTGAGCACCAGCCAGCCCCCGCCGCCGGCCGTGGCCTGGATCACGACCCGGTCGTCCTGGTAGCTGGTAATGGTGGCGGATTCGTTGGCCCCGGCCGGGTCAATCAGGCAGTTCGTGTCCGGCAGCATTTCCACCACCGCCGTGCGCGTGTAATCCAGCGCCGGGTCGGCCATGAACGCCCAGGCCTGCTCCGCATCCACCGCCCCCAGCACCTCATGTACGATGAAAACACGCGGCCCGGCATCGTCGCGCTCGTAAATGGTCACCCCGGCCGGTTCGGTCAGCACCTCCCAGCCTGGGGCAATCACCGGCAGCTCCCACCACGGACCGTGCAGCAGAAACTGGCCGCTCAGCATGCGCGCCACCCGCGCATCAGACACCGCCAACTCATGCAGTCGCTCGCTGGCCTCTAACGTGAACCCATCATAGCCATAAATGCTGTAGAAATCGTAGAAGTAGCCGCTGTTTTCGGCCAGCGCCTTCGACAGCACCCGGTAATCCAGGCGGTTCTCCGGCAGGATAATATCGGCCATCACCCAGCCCAACTCCGGCTCTTGCTTCACGTCGGTGATGAACTTGTTGCCCTGCCCCCACAGGTCGATCACCAGAATGGCCAGGGCCAGGGCGGCCACCTGCCAGCGCGGCCGGCCATACCCCCAGATGAGCAGCCCCAACGACACCGCCAGGAAGAACAGCAGCCGCATCAACTGCTCCGAAATCGCGCCGGCGATTTGTACCTGCTCCGGCTCGGTCTGTGCCCCCTGCCAGAAGACCGAGAGTACCACCAGCAGTCCCAGCAGCACGCCCAGGCCCAGTAGAGCGCGTTTCAGCCGTGCCGCCAATGCCGCGTGGCGCTCCGCCGGCAGATCAAACCAGTAGTCGAGCATGAGGCCGGCCAGGACGGCCAGGGCCAGGTTAAACAGGTAGATGGGCCGGCTGGCAAAGCGGAACCAGCTCCAGCCGGGCACATAGTCATAGAGCAGGCGGTGCAGCACTCCTTTGTCCCCTAGCGCCAGCAGCACGCCCAGCAGGCCCAGGACAACCCAAAAGCGCCACTGCTTGCGCCCCACACTCCAGGCCAGGGCAAAGAACACCAGGGGTAAGATGCCCCCATACAGCGCCCATTCCCAGTAGATGGCCCCCGGCAGGTTTTGCAGCCACAGCTCCACCGTCCCTTGCGGCGCGCCAAACAGGTCGGGCATGATGCTGGTGAGCAGGAAGGACCATTGGATAGAGTAGCTGTCGGAGAAGTTGTAGCGGTTGGCCGCCCGGTTGGACATGCTGGCAAATTCCAGCGACGGCAGCAGTTGGATGGCCGCCAGCAGCGCCGCAAAAAGGCCTAGCGCGGCCAACTGCAAGACGATACGCAGCGCACCGCGTGTGTCGCCCGCCCGCCAGGCCTCAAAGGCCAGCCACAGCACAAAGATGGCCAGCGCGGGAATCATCAGGATGAGGAAGGGGATGTAGCCGATGAGGAAGGCCATGGCCAGGGGCACGCCGGCGATGATGGTAGCCCACCAGGTGCGCTTTTCTACGGCCCAGTGGGCAGCGGCCAGGCACCAGGGCATCCAGGCCAGGGTCATGACGTGGGGCATGTGGCCCACAAAGATACGCACGGTCATGGTGAGGGCGTAGGCGATGGCGAATCCGCCCAACATGGCCCCGGCCCATTTGCCGCCCAGGCGGCGGATGAAGACGTAACCACCCACGGCGGCCAGGGCAAAGTGGAGGGTGTATTGCAGGGCGTAGGCCGAGGAGGCGGGCAGATAGGTGAGCAGCCAGGTGGCGGGGTAGAAGGTGGACAACTGCGGTTCGGCGTACTGCGGGAAACCGAGGAAGACGTAGGGGTTCCACAGCGGCAGCTTGCCTGCCCGGAAGGCCCGGAACATGAATTCGCCGAAGGGGTAGAAGAGGCGCTCCAGGTCAAAGCCGTAGAGCATGCGCCCTTCGGCGGGGAACAGGGCTTTGCCCATGAAGAGAAAGGCCATGATGACCAGGATGAGGCCGGCCAGGAAGTCGCGGTGTCGCTTGATGAAGGCAGTGGGCATAGGCTTAGGTGTTTCGCGTGGTGTGGTCTGTTCTGGAGCCGGGCGGTGAGGCGGCCTCATGGCGCATCAGGGCGCCACCACTTTGTAAATCTTGGTGTCGAAGTAGGCTCCGACGTAGAGTTCGCCGTTGGCATCTTCGCCAAAGGTGCTGATTTTCAGCGGGCTGTCTAGCAGCAGGACTTTTTCCCAGCCGCTGGGGCGGTATTCGGCGCGCCAGACGTGGCCGTTGCAGAAGTCGGCAAAGACGTAGTGGCCGCGTAAGCTGTAGTTGTCCCGGCCGCGGTAGACAAAGCCGCCGGTGACTGAACAACCCTGGGTACGCGGGTAGTCGATGATGGGCGGCAGGAAAGTGCCGCCGACGCAGTCGCCGCTGATTTCCGGCCAGACGGCGGTGTAATCCATGCTGCCTTCGCGGCAATGCCAGCCATAGTTGCCCCCGGCCGGGGTGCCGGCCGAGATCAAGTCGATCTCCTCGCGCAGCCATTCGCCCACATCCCCAATCCACATATCCCCGGTTACCCGGTCAAAGCTGAAACGCCACGGGTTGCGGAAGCCATAGGCCCAGATTTCATCACAGTTGCCACCTGGTCCATCGACAAAGGGATTGCCCGGCGGCACGGTGTAGAACGCGCCCAGGCCACAATCGGGCGCGCTGCCGGCCTGGGCGTCCACATCGATGCGCAGGATGCTGCCCATGGGCACGGCCAGGTTCTGGCTGCGATTGTACAGGTCGCCAGGGAAGGCATCGGGGTCATCGGGCGGCAGCGGGTCGGGGCCGCCATCGCCCACGCCCATGTAGAGGTAGCCATCGGGACCAAAATTCAGGTCCCCGGCGTGGTGCACCTGCTCCGGCCGTTCGATGGACATCATGCGCACGGCGCTGCCGCGGTCGGCCACGTTGGGATCGGCAGAGACGGAGAAGCGGTACAGGCGGATGTTGTTCAGCCCTAACTGGCGCTCGGTGAAGGTGATGTAGAAGTAGCCGTTCTGGCTGTAGTGGGGGTGAAAGGCGATACCCACCAGTCCCTGCTCCCAGTTGCTTGTCTCCACCAGGTCGCGGATGTCCAGGAAGGGGGTAGGCAGAATGGTGCCATTGGCCAGCACGACGCGAATCACCCCTTCGCGCTCCAGGACGAAGAGCCGGGTGTCGCCGGCGTTGGCGATGTCGGTGATGGTGGTGGTGCTGAAGCCATCGGCGAAGGGAACCAGGCTGAGGGTGTCGGGCGGTGGGACAACAGGCTCGTAGGGCACGAAGGGCAGGTAGGCGTACTGGTCGCCCCCGGCCGGGGTGCGCTCAGAGGCCAGCCCCGGCCGGGAGACGGCCAGGGCCGCGCCAAAGCCCAACAGCAGCAGCAGGGCCAGCAGCAGCAGCCAGCGCGTCTGCGGTTTGTGGCGTAATGGGTGCAAGAAGGTCATTCGGTTCATCACATCACTCGTCAATTATCCGGTTACAGCCCTGATCCTTCCCGGCCGGGCCGTCTGGAGGTTGTTTTGGCTTACTTCCATAGTCTGGGGACTCAACAGCGATTGGTTAAAGAGCGATTCTCCGGCCGGCTCAACCGCAATCCCCTCATTTTCCGGTGACCGGCAGCCGCATTATACGCAACATGAAACGGGATTCCAAATGGGGTATGATAGGGTTGTAGGCCCAGACAATCCGGGAACGTTCAGGCGCACAGCCTGATCCGCGTCCCGCTTCTGTGGCCGCTCAGATTCGCGATTTTCTGATTGGCTGGCAGCGGCCGGGCCGCCATCAACCCGGCAGAATAGCAGCTTGAGAGGGAAGAAAGACAATGCTTCTAGTTTACCTTGGACTGGTTCAGATACTGCGCACCATCTGGCGTGTTCTAAGAGAGCCAGAGATGCGCGCCATTGTCAGCCTGACCGTAGTCACCCTGGCCCTGGGCACCATCTTCTACCACAACATCGAGCAATGGGGCTGGGTCGACTCCTTCTACTTCAGCGTGATTACCCTGACCACCGTTGGCTATGGCGACCTGGCACCAACCTCCGCGTGGAGCAAGTTGTTTACCGTGTTGTACATCATCCTCGGTCTGGGCATTCTCACGGGGTTTATCACCTCTTTGGGCACGCAACTGCTGCGCGAGCGTGAGGAACGGGGCGGCGCGCTGCGTCATCGGCTGCACGGAGAGACCACCGACGAAACGAAGGAGACAGATCCCTCATGACCCCCCGGCCGGGTACCTTCCCGCGCTCTGGGTCACACCCCGGCCGGGTGCTGGCTGTCAGCGCCATTTTGCTGGGCGTGCTGCTGCCACTCATCCCCCTGCTCATCTGGTCCCTGGCCCACCGCTGGCTCTATCCGGCCGTCCTGCCCACCGAATGGAGTCTACGCGCCTGGGGCTACGTTTTCTCGCCCACCTCGCAGGTGCTGCGAGCGGCCGGCTACAGCACGCTGGTCGCCGCCACCGTCACCCTGCTGGCCAGCCTCATCGGCATCCCGGCCGGGCGCGCCCTGGGCCTGTACCACTTTCGCGGCAAACGCGTGGTCGAATTTCTCATCCTGGCCCCCATCATCGTGCCTACCCTGGCCGTGGCCATGGGCATCCACGTCGCCTTCATCCGCTACGGCCTGGCCGATACGCTGCCCGGCGTCATTCTGGTCCATCTCATCCCCGTCACCCCTTACATGGTGCTGATTCTGGCCAGCATATTTGCCGGCTACAACGTGGAGTACGAAGAGATGGCGCGCACGCTGGGCGCCCGGCCGGGACAGGTGTGGTGGCACGTGATGCTGCCCCTCATCCGGCCGGGATTGATTGTTGGCGGCCTGTTCGCCTTCATCATCTCCTGGAGCCAATACCTGCTCACCCTGCTCATCGGCGGCGGCCAGGTCATCACCCTGCCCCTGCTGCTGTTCACCTTTGCCAGCAGCGGCGACAACGCCATCACCGCTGCCCTCAGCATCCTCTTCATCGCCCCGGCCGTGCTCGTCTTGCTCTTCACCACCCGCCACCTCAGCGGCCCCCAGGCGGCCATCGGCGGCTTTGGCAAGCTATGACCCAGGTGACCCTGCACCACCTCAGCAAGCGCTACGACCAGCAGCACCACGCCGTGCGCGATCTGACCCTGGCCCTGGCCCCCGGCCGGGTCACCGCCTTGCTTGGCCCCTCCGGCTGCGGCAAAACCACCACCCTCAAGATGATTGCCGGGCTGCTGCCGCCCACCGCCGGCGACATCCAGTTTGATGGCCAATCCGTCCTGAGCGTGCCCGCCGAACAACGCGGCGCGGTGATGGTCTTCCAAAACCACCTGCTCTTCCCCTACCTGTCCGTCGGCGAGAACGTCGGCTTTGGCCTGAAAATGCGCGGCCAGGCGCAGGCCGTAATCCGGCAGCGCGTGGCCGAGATGCTGGCCCTGGTGCGCCTGCCCGGCTACGAAGCGCGGCGGCCCCACCAGTTGTCCGGCGGGCAGGCGCAGCGCGTGGCCCTGGCCCGCGCCCTCGTGGTGCAGCCCCGGCTGCTGCTGTTGGACGAACCGCTCTCCAACCTGGATGCCCACCTGCGCGAAGAGATGCGCCAGCTAATCCGCGAGATACAGCAGGCCCTGGGCATCACCATCATCTTTGTCACGCACGATCAGGAGGAGGCGGTGATTCTGGCCGATGAGATCGCCCTGCTTTTTGAAGGGCAGCTCCACCAGTTCGGCCCGCCACACCGCTTTTACGAACAGCCGGCCAACGAGCGCGTGGCCCGCTTTTTTGGCAGCCGGAATCTTATCCCCGGCCGCAAACAAGGGGAGCGGGTCAGCACGGCGCTGGGCGAATTCCAGGTGGCCGCTTCCCCGCTGCCCGATGGGCCGGTGCTGCTAACCTTCCGGCCGGAGAGCGCCGCCCTGCATCCCACCCGGCCGCCGGCAGACGCCGCCAACACCATCCGGGTGCACGTGACGGGCTGCGTCTATGCCGGCACCCACACCCGCTGGCAGCTCATCCCGGCCGGGCTGCACGCCCCCCGGCTAAATTTGCACGCCGTCAGTGACCCCCGCCTGGGAGCCTGGCTGCGCGAGGGTGACAACGCCACCCTTTACCTGCCACCGGAGAACATCTGGCTGCTGCCCGCCCAGCAGGACGCATGACCGTATACGTTTGTGGCTTACTCTTCGGGGCAACTGATGGTGACGTCGCGGTAGAGCAGGAACCAGTTGGCCAGGGTGGCGTACCGCTCGCGGGGGTTGTCGATGCGGCCGATTTCCGCTTCATTCACCGTTTCGTTGATGCCGTAACTGTAGACATATTGGAACAGCGTCAGGGCCGGCAAATCATTGTTGTAGTAGGCCAGGAAGGCGTCGTAGAGCGGGCGGCGTTCTTCTAGCGGCCATAACTGCCGCGCCTGCTCCAGGGCTTCACTGGCCCGGCGATTGTTCCAGCCGGCATAGTTTTGCCCGCGCACAATCGCTTCCTGGCTCCAAAAATCATACAGGTCAGGGTCGCCGGGGGGGGTGATGTCTACCAGGGCCACGTCAAAGTCGCGCGCGGCCAGGGCTTCACGGTAGGCTTGCAGGCGCAGCGGCACCAGCTCCACACGCACGTTGACCCGGCTCCACTGTTCGGCCATCAGGTCGGCCAGCTCACGATAAGGCGGCACGTCCCACACCAGCAGGCGCAGCACCAGGGGGGTGCCGGCATTTTGGCGGACGCTGCTCCCGGCCGGGACCGGCCAGCCCGCCGCATCTAGCAAGGCCACTGCCGACCCGCCATCATAGGCATAAGGCGTGAGCTGGCCCGGGTTGTAGGCCCAGGCGTTGGGCAGGTATGGCCCTTCCAGGGGCAGCCCCTGGCCGTTTAGGGCCTGGTCTACCAGGGCGGCGCGATCCAGCGCATAGACCAATCCCTGGCGCACATTCTTCTCGCGCAGCGCACTCAGCCCGCTGTCCGACAGGTTAAACAGCAGTTGGCTGTAGCGGCCGGTGGGGGCGGTGTACACCTGGATGCCGGGCAGGGCCAGATAGTCGGCCAGGAAGCTGGCCGGGATGTTGTTGATGGCCTGAATTTCGCCCGCCCGGTACGCCTCTAGCAGCGCGCCGTTGTCGGGGTAGAAACGGTATTCGAGGTCGTTGATTTTGATGCCTTGCGGCCAGTAGGGGGCGTAGGGCAGCAGGTGCATCCGGCCGGTGCGCGGCCAGTTATCGCTGCCAGAGACCATGAAGGGACCGGTGCCAATGGGGAAGCTGTTGAAGGCATCGTTGGCCACCTCCCCGGCCGGGACCTCGGCCAGGCGATGGGCGGGCAAGATGCCGCGCGTGGTCATTTCCATGAAGGGGGCATAAGGCTCCGGCAGGGTGAAGGTCACCTGATAGGCGTCGTCGCTGCTGATGGCCACCGCCTGCCATAACTGCTGCAGCCCGGCCGGGGCCGGGAAATCGGGATTTTGCAGCAGGCCGTAGGTGAACAACACGTCCTCAGCCGTGAATGGCTGGCCATCGTGCCAGTTCACATCCTGGCGCAGGGTGAAAGTCACCGACAGCCCGTCATCGCTAACCTGCCATGACTCGGCCAGCACCGGCTCCAGCCGGCCATCTGGCCCATAGCGCGTCAGGCCATCAAAGATCAGGCTGACCAACTCGCGGTCCACCGGATTGGCATCGCTCAGCAGGGGATTGATGTATTGGGGTGCGCCCACCAGCCCTTCGGCCAGGCTCCCGCCCCCGGCCGGGACGCGGGTGGTACAAAGACTGTCTGTCTGGACCTGGAAGGAAAGCAGCGACAGAACCAGACCCAGACAGACGATTGCCAGCAGTAGTTGCCAGCGGATATTCGGTTTCATGATCAGTTCAGGCCGCCTTGCGAAACGGCCGGTTCATGGGGGCCAAATGGCCTAGCTCTGCCCCAGGGCCATGAAGGTCAACATCGTGACAATGAAAAAGGCGATGAAGAAGCCGATGGTCGCGCGGTACATCGTAGCTTCTACGCCGCGCCGGGTGCGGTAGGTGCCTTCGCTGCCACCCAGGAATCCACCCAGGTCGGAGCCTTTCACCTGGGCCAGCACCAGGGCGGTAACCACAACACCCAGGATGATGTTGATGATGCTCAAGTAGGGAGCCATCCGTTGCAAAAAGTCAGCCATATTTCCCTCGATTCGATAAGGTCAGAGTTGATGCGGCCGCAGCCGGAGCGTGCCCCGGCCGGGACAGACAAGGTAGAAATTATAGCAAACAGTTTCGTGCCGGGCGAACGAACCAGTACCCATTTTCGGAATTCTCATATTGGCTGCTTGCCGGAAACAGCGCCCGGCCGGTCATTGCCCAGCGCCCGGCGTGTGGTAAACTAATCGACGCACCGTTGGCAGCGCGACGCTTGCGGCCCCGGCCGGTCACCAGCCACCAGCCACACACACGAGGATATTGGGTGTTAGAAATCAAGAACATCACCAAAAATTATTACTCCCTGGTCGCCGTTGACAACGTCAGCTTCGACATCCCCCAGGGCGAAGTGGTGGGCATCCTGGGCCCCAACGGTGCGGGCAAAACAACCCTCTTCAAGCTCGTCGCCGGCTTTTTGCAGCCCGACGGCGGCACCATCCGGCCCCGGAGCAGGCCCTGGCCCGCCATTGGCCTGAAACCAGAGCGCCTGTTGTTCCCCAACAACATGAAGGTGGCCGCCTATTTGCGCCTGGTGGCCGGCGTGAGCAACAGCCGCAACGTTGACCAGACAGTGCGCGACGTCTTGCAGCGGGTCCAGTTGACCGAGGCCGCCAACAAACGGATCAAGGATTGCTCCAAGGGTATGCGCCAGCGGCTGGGGCTGGCCCAGGTCCTCATTGGCGACCCGCCGCTGCTGCTGCTGGACGAGCCAACGAACGGCCTGGACCCGGAAGGGCAGGCGGCCATCGTGGAGATGATCCAGCAGTTGAAGGCCAACGGCAAGACCATTCTGCTCAGTTCGCACCAACTGCACGAGGTTACCCAGGTTTGCACGCAGTTGGTTATTCTGAATCGCGGCCGGGTGCATTACCAGAGCCGCATGGCCGACGCCCTGACCCTGCGCCCCCACGTGACCATCGAAGTCGTTCACCCGGTGGATGACCTGGCGCCTGTGCTAACCGCCCTGCACCCCGACATCGACGTGGTGGGCCACCTGGTTATCCTGAATGATGAAGCGATTGCCCTGCGTCGTCATGTGCTCAGCCTGCTGTTGGGGACTGGCCACGACATTGTCCACGTGGTGCAAAAGCGGATCACCCTGGAAGAGATTTACGCCGAGGCGGTTCAATGATGCGGCGCATTTTCACCCTCACCGGCTACCTGCTGCGCAGCCTGACCCTGTCCCTCAGTGGCCTCCTTTTTGTGCTGCTCACCCTGGCCTACTGGCGCGTCTTCTTTGACCCCACCCAACGCACGCCGGAAGTTGCCTATTACATTCTGCTTGTGGGTCTGTTTGGGGCTGCGCTAACTTTCCTGGTAACGCTGACGGTGTGCTCGCGGGCCAACCAGGCGGTGAATTATCCGCTGCTGGCCCGTCTGCCCAGCCGTGTGGAGTATCTGACGGCGGTCTTTCTGGCGGCAATCCTTTTTGCCACGCTGCTGCAACTGCTGTTGGCTCTGCTGGCTACCTGGAGAGGGCCGGCGCTTTCCCCCGGCCGGGTGCTAGAAATGCCCCCTATCTGGCTCTCGGCCAACGTTCTGGCCGCGGTACTCAGCCTGCACGCCACCGATTTGGTCACCAAGGGCTGGTCCCGCGTCGTGGTCTACAGCGTGTTGGCCGTGCTGCTTTTCGTGCAAAACGCTAACCAGACCATGATGGATTGGCTGGCCGGCCGGGTGAACAACCTCAGCGCCTGGTTCTTCACCCAGAACATTAACGCGCTGGGCAACGCCTTCAACACAATGGCCAGTTGGCTGGCTGGCCAGGGGCTAAGCGCCATTTCCCGCGTGGTCGGCATCATTTTCTGGCCGTTCCACGCCATTGCCGACGCCACCATTGCCGGAGCTTTCACCCCGGCGCAGGCCCTGGCCCCCGGTATTCTGCTGCTCTACGCCACCGTGCTATTCATGCTGGCCGCGGACCTGTTCGCAACCAAGAACTTGTTTCTCACGGAGTAGGGGTCGTTCCCCGGCCGGGTTCCCAATCCCCTACCCCGCTTCCTCTTCATCCTCCCCAACCAACAGCGCATGGGGAAAATAACGCTGGTTTAGGGCCAGGATCAACTGCTCCGCCTCCGGGCGCGTCAGACCAGTGCCAAACAGACCCCCGCGGGAGCCATAACTAAACGCCACCGCGTTGTACTTCTCTGAAAAGCGAAACGGCCCGACGTGGCGCATGTCATAGGCGTCTGTCACCCCCAGCAGTGACAGCGGGCGGCGGATAACCAACATCCCCGGTTCAATGAACAGCAATTCCCGTGTGGCGGCGTAAAACTGCCACCAACGCCAGACGCTCTTGCCCAGGCGGTACCAGATGTAGGCCCACACGAGCACAATGATGACGTAGACAATGGCAAAGAGCGTGGGCAGCCCAATGATGTCCTGGCCAAAGAGCAGCCCCAACATCCAGCCGGTGACACCCACCCAACCCAACAACATCACGCTGTAAAGCACAAAGAAGGGCCAGTTGCGGATCAGGGGCATGGCCACTTTGAGCCGTTCCGGCGTATCTTCAAATTCAATGTTGCTGATGCTCGGCAGATCCATTCGCTGCATTCCTCTCGTTGAGCCGGTGTGCGCGCTAGTATCTCAGCATTTCAGCGAGTCAGCTAGTCAGCCAGTCAGCTTGTTGGCTGACCGGCTGACCGGCTGACCAGCTACAAATACCCTAGTTGGCGGGCTGCATGGCGCAGCTCGTCGCGGAAACGAGGATGGGCCACGTTGATGAGTAGATCGGCCCGCTGCCGCACCGTCTTGCCGTACAGCTTGGCCACGCCAAACTCCGTTACCACGTAATGCACGTCGTTGCGCGTGGTTACCACACCAGAGCCTTCATTCAGCATGGGCACAATGCGGCTGATCTCTCCCCCTTTGGCGGTGGAAAGGAAGGCTACAATGGGCACTCCCCCTTTGGAGCGCGCTGCGCCGCGAATGAAATCCAACTGCCCGCCCACGCCGCTGTAAAAGCGCGGCCCAATCGAGTCAGCACACACCTGGCCGGTCAAATCCACTTGCAGCGCGGAGTTGATGGCCACCATGTTGTCATTCTGGGCAATATTGAAGGGGTCGTTGACATAATCAGTGGGGTGCATCTCGATGATCGGATTATTGTGCACGAATTCATACAGCCGGTTGGAACCAAACAAGAAACCGGCCACAATCTTACCAGGGTGGAAATTCTTGCGGGCGCAGGTGATGACACCAGCATCCACCATGTCGATCACGCCGTCGGAGAAAAGTTCGGTGTGGATGCCCAGGTCGCGGTGATTGCCCAGGTTCTGCAGCACGGCATCGGGTATGCTGCCAATGCCCATTTGCAGTGTGGCCCCGTTGGGGATCAACTCGGCGATATAGGCGCCCACCTTCAAGTGGTCCTCCGAACCGCCGCCTTGCGGTGCTTCGGGGATGGGATAGTCGGCTTCCACAATGTGATTGAGGCGACTGACATGAATGAAGCTGTCGCCCAGGGTGCGCGGCATCTGCCGGTTTACCTCAGCCACGATGAGACGGGCCGATTCGGCGGCCGGTTTGGTGGTGCCCACCTCAACCCCAAAACTGCAAAAACCATGATCGTCCGGCGGGGTCACTGAGATCAGGGCCACGTCGATGGGCAGGTAGCCTTCGCGGAAGAGGCGCGGAATTTCGGAGAGGAAGACGGGCGTGAAGTCGGCCCGCCCTTCCTGCACGGCCCGGCGCACGTTGTGGCCGATGAAGAGGGCATTCACCCGGAAGCTCTCCTGGTATTCGGGGGCCACGTACGGGGCGGGGGCAAAGGTGAGGATGTGGGTGATCTCGACATTGCGCAGATGGGGCGCGCGGTGGGTCAGGCCCTGGGTGAGTTCCACCGGGACGCCTGCACCACCGCCAATGTAGATGCGATTGCCAGACAGGACGGAAGCAAGGGCGGTGTCGACATCCATCACCTTGCTGCGGTAGATATCCTTCCAATTCATGCCACACCCCCCACGAGCAAGTAGTCAGGCAAGTTGGCATCGACCTCCTGGTTGAGGCCGGCGGCTACGCCAGGGTGGGCCAGGCAGCCTTCATAGAGGTTGACGCCGCGCGCCAGCGGCCGCAACTCGCGGAAGACATCGGGCAGGCCGTGCTGCCCTACGGCCAACAGGTAAGGCAGGGCCGCATTGGTGATGGCGTAGCTGGAGGTACGGGCCACGAGGGCTGTGACGTTGGGCACACAGTGGTGAATCACTTGTTCTTCGATGTAGGTTTGATCGCGCAGGGTGGTTGGGCGGCTGGTTTCGCAGGAACCGCCCTGGTCGATGGAGAAGTCGATGATGACTGAACCGGGGCGCATGCGGGCGACGACATCGCGCGGCACCAGAATGGGGGCACGCTGCCCAGGGGAAAGGACGCAGATAACGAGTACGTCGGCAAAGTCGGCCACCCGGCCGATGTTGTAGCTGTTGGCCAGCAAGGTGTTAGCCTGGCCGGCGAACATGTCGTCGATGTGCCGCAGGGTGCGGATGTTTTTGTCCAGCACGGTGACCTGTGCCCCCACGCCAAGGAAGGCGCGCACGGCGTTGAAGCCCAGCACGCCTGCACCCAAAATGGCGACCGCGGCCGGGGACACGCCGGGGATGCCGGAGAGTAGGGTCCCGCGACCGCCGTGGGTTTTCATGAGGAGTTGGCCGGCAATAACCGGGGCCAGGCGGCCGGCGGCCTCGCTAAGGGGCAGCAGCACGGGCAGGGTGCCATCATCCTCTTGAATGGTTTCGTAGGAGATGGCGGTGATTTTGCTTTTTACCAGTGCTTCGTACAGGTCGCGGGAAGATACGGGCAGGTGGAAAAAGGATAGGATGGTCTGCCCGTAGCGGAAGCGGTGATGTTCGGCGGCCGCCGGCCGGGCAACTTTTACGACGACATCGGCCCGGCCATATGCTTCGTCGGCTGAGTAGACGAGGGTGGCCCCATTTTTGCGATAGACTTCGTCGGAGAAGCCGGAATCGGTCCCAGCCCCTCGTTCAACGTAGACGGTGTGGCCGGCCTGGACCAGGGCCTGCACCCCGGCCGGGGTAAGGCCCACACGCATCTCCAAATCCCTGATTTCTTTTGGAACACCATACTCCATGGTTGTACATTCTCCTCAAACAAGGCCAGCCGCAAAGAGCGCCAGGTCAGGCGGCCTGGCACGCTTTGCGGCCGACGTGATTTCCTGATAATTTCGCTCCACCGGGGAATTGGGGCGGCGCACCCGGCCGGGGAGACCCCAACCAGCGGCGCCCACCACGGCGGGCAGTCACACCTCAAGGGCAGCCCTGTTCAGCTCGGTTCAGCCTCTTTCAGCCAGTCATGCACCACCATCCGGAAAATATCGGACTCGGTGATGATCCCGACCAGAATCCCTTCGGCATCGACAACCGGCAGACCGCTGATCTTGTACTTCAGCATCAGGTGTGCTGCTTCACCCACCATCGCCTCTTCAGACACCACCACCGGGTCAGGCGTCATAATCTCCTCAACCCGCAGCTTGCTGATGAGATAATTGATCTCCCAGATACTCAACGCCGTAGCGCCGGAAGGCTCCGCGCCGCGCACATCGCCCAGCGTAACCATGCCAACCAGCTTGTCGTTTTCGACCACCGGCAGACGGCGGATGCTGTACTCCTTCATCAGGCGATGCGCTTCGGGCAAGGTGGTGCTGGGACGGATAACAATGGGATCATAAGTCATCCAATCCTTAATAACTTCGCGCTTCATGGTCATACCTCCTGCAAGGTAAGTCAATCAGGTCAGGCTCTGCTCATGCACAGCCGTGGCCACAGCCTCAATCTCGGCGATCAACTGCGCCGAGTCGATATTCTTAAGCAAGTAGCGCTGCGCACCGGCCTGCAGGGCTATGGCCCGCTCAATATCGTCACGATAAGATGTAAGAATGATAACGCCCACCGGCCGGCCAGAAAGGGTACGAGAAATCGCGCCAATTGGGTCCAGGCCATACCGGCTGCGTCCTTTCAGCTCCAAAATGACCACTTGCGGCTGCCACGCCCGGACCTGCAGTAAACCATCTTCAAAAGAGGAGGCAGTAGCAACAACCTCTATGTGAGGCACCGCGCCAAGACGGGCTACAAGTGCCTCGCTGACGGCTGGGTGCTCATCAATAATCAGGACGCGAATCATATCTGACATAAGTTGCTGCTAGTGCTTGATTTGCTGCGAATTGTAGGCGTATATTATGCACCATACTGAAATCAGTTTATGGCATTGTCCAGATGGCGCAAAGTGCCAAATGTCACATACTCGTCATTAGAATGTCGTGATGGTTGTCACCCGGCCGGGGTGCCCTACCCAACGCTGCTCACCTCTGGAAAAACCCCGGCAAACCCGGAAGAAAGTCACGCGCCAAAGGTGACAATGGCAAGCATACAACCATGCATTTTGTGGCTAAAATTGAGAGCATCGGGGCAGCATGGGCCAACCCTGGCGCTTGTTATGCTGCGAGGCAAAAGGATAACGCGATGACCCAACTACTAACCGTGAATGATCTCATGACCGTGGACCCGGAGACCGTGACGCCAGACACCCCCCTGCGCGAAGTGCTAACCAAACTGCGCGAAGACAACTGCCGCCAACTGCCGGTGCTAAACAGCCACGGCCAGTTGGTAGGCATCATCACCGACCGCGATGTACGCCTGGCCATGAACTCTCCCTTGATCTTGCGCGAACGGTGGCAGGACGAAGCACTGCTAGACAACATGAGCGCGGCCAGTTGCATGACCGCCAACCCAATCACCGTCTCCCCGGACACCCCGGCCTACATCGCGGCGGAGATGCTCAGCACCTACAAATACGGCGCGCTGCCCGTGGTGGACCAGGAGACGCTGGTAGGCATCATCACCGTAACCGACATTCTGGAGGAGTTCATCAGCACCGAGAAGCCCAAGTCAGTGGTGGGTGCTGTAGTCGACCGGTAGGGTGGGATCAACCAGGCCCTCACCCTGTAGGCCAGGTATTCCCCCCCGATAGGTGGCGCAGATCCGCTGTTACCGCCCCCTTCGGGCAGGGTTGGTCTGGATACGCCCAGGACACACACAGGCCATGCCCTGACTCCGTCCTCTCCCTACGTGGCTCCAACTTATACGATAAAGGCTGGCAGGTTTCTGACGACCTGCCAGCCTTTTTTGCTAAGTGAGTGTCTAAGAACAACTTCCCTTTTTTGTTTGTAGTAACCGCTTTAGCGGTCTGGGCGGCTGAAGCCGCTACTACAAACTAATTTGTAGTAACCGCTTTAGCGGTCTGGGCGGCTGAAGCCGCCACGACAAACCAATTTCTGGACGCTCACTAAGTGGGGCAGCTTTGCAAGGAAGCAGCCCTTCTAAAAAGGAGAACTTACCGCACCTGCAAACGGCGATAGAAGATAACCGCCAGGCTGACGAAGGCCAGCACCAGGGCGCTCACGACGGCGATTGTGGTGGCCTGGCTGCTGTGGCCAACATTGGTCGCCTGGAGGAAAACTGCTGTTGGGCCAAAGGTGTAAATGTAGTCTTCAACTTCACCGTCTGGCGCTGGGCCAGTTGCCGCAAGACCGCCAGCAGTGCTGAGGCGAACACGTACCGCAATGGGCTGCCCGTCTGTGTTAAAGGTCCCGGCCGGGATATCAAAGTAAACCTGGTGTGTGCCACTACTCAGTGGCAGTGACAGCGGAGTGCCTAGAGCATTGCGCAAGGTCACTTCCGTCAGCGTCCCACTGGCGCCGCCAGCGCCATTGCCAAAATCAATGAAGACCTGCGGCCGGCCGCTGCCCCCGTTAATTGTAATGTCCAACCGGCCACCATTGCCACTGGCCACCGTGCCATTGCTCCACCCGCCATTGCTGCCGCCACCAACACCAGGCTGCCGCACCACACCATCCTCGTCGTCGGCTGTGCCAATAACATAGGCCGTGTCATCCCCCAATGCGCTGGCATTGGGTACACCATCTCCCTCGGCATCTACATTATCACCCAGACGCAAGCCGGTTGTTGTGCGATGTCTGGCCCCGTTAGAAGCCAGGAGCGTGGGGTAAGGACCGTCCGGCAGATCACCAAAGTCAAAAACGCTGGTGGCTTTCAGCAAGGCAATTGTCACGTCTGGACCGTTGCTCAGCGAGACCATCTCCAGTTCCACTGCGCCTACACTGGCGGGGTTCATAGTGCCGGCGCCGCCGCCAAAGCTGGCAAACGGGAAGAAGTAATCGACTACCTCGCCAGCACCAATCTGTGTGTCAAGAACTTCCGACAGCTCCGCCCAGTTACTGCCATCAGTGTAAATACGCAACGTTGTATCGGTGGCGATGCCATCAGAGCTGATGACCCGAACCACAATCCCGTCATTCGTACCCCCGCCGGTCAGGTCCTGGCTGCCCAGGCCCGTGGGGTCCAGGGCCGGTGTTGCGTCAGCCCCATCCCACTGAACAATGGCCGTGAGTTCCAGCGAAGAGTCCGCAGCTAATGATAGCTGCGGGGTGCCCGTTGTAACAACGCGCAAGCGCGCCTGATCCCCATCGGTGCTGGCGTCCGTCACAGTCAGACACACGTCTCTGTGTGTCCCCAGGGCGCCGGTTACACTGCTTCGATAGCTGCAATTTTCTATCGGCAGAGGATCACCGAGGAACCAGGTGACCTGTGAAGTTTGGGCCTGGCTGGTGAAACCATCGACGATCACCTCGGCCGCATACACCACAACTGTGCCGATTAACAGTGTCAGGGCCAGCAAGAAGAAAATAATGAGCTTCATTTTTCGTTTCGACATTGACTTAATATCCTCCAACTGATGTCCGTTTCTTTGAACTGCTGCAGGCAGTGCTTTGTGACCGCCATGAAGCACGTCTGCGAGTATTGGCCAATTATAGTGGTCTTTTCCACGCGCTAGGTTGGGATTTGGTTCGAATCTGGTTGGGATTTGGTTAGGATGCGTCTGGATGATGGGACCAGGGTACTATCGCCGCACCGCGCAGCAGACCAGACAGCCAGAGGATCCCCGGCCGGGGTCCATCCAACCGCCACGGTCCACCCCCCAGGCATAGGCACCATGGCCACGCTCAGTTGTTCAACGGCAGCATGAGGTGAATCACTGTGCCCTCCCCCGGCCGGGACACAATCTGGAAACTACCATTCCGCTCCTCCGCCCGCACCCGCATATTAGCCAACCCATGCCCCATCATCAAATGCTGGTTCGTCGGGTCAAAGCCAATCCCATCATCCCGCACCGTGAGCGCGATAAACTCATCCGTGCGTTCAACATCCATCACCACGCTGTTCGCCCGCGCATGGCGGGCCACATTGGCCATCGCTTCCTGCGCCGTCAGAAAAATCGACCGGGCCACGGCCGGGGAGATCGACTGCGTCGTTTCCTCTGGCACCAGCATCGTCACCGGCACCATCGTATTCGCCTGAAACTCCCGCGCCAACCGGGCCAGCCCCTGGTGCAAATTCCCCTCAAAACGGCGCGGGCGCAAATCCAGGATAAAGTTGCGAATATCCCCAATCGCTTCATTCAGCCCATCAATCGCCCGGCCAATCAGCCCAATCGCTTCCGCCTCTTCCTCAGGCAGCAGCAGGCGCGTCGATTCCAGCGTTAACCCCACCGCATACACCGCCTGGATCACACCATCGTGCAAATCCATGCCAATACGCGAGCGCTCCTCTACCACCGCCATCCGGCCCACCTGCTCATAAAGCCGGGCATTCTGGATGGCCAGCGCCGCATGGGCCGCCAACAGCTCAATCAGCTCCTGGTCAGCCTGCGAGAACTCAGCCGCGCCAATCTTCTCCGTCAGGTAGAGGTTGCCCAGCACCTCATCGCCAACCCGGATGGGCACACCCAAGAAACTGTGCATAGGCGGATGATTACGCGGGAAACCCACCGCGCGGGGATCGCGGGTGATGTCGGCGATGCGAATACCATGCCCGTCATGGAGAATGACCCCCAGCAGGCCCAACCCCTGGGGCAGCCGGCCAATGGTATTCACCAACCCTGGTTCCATCCCACTGTGCACAAACTCCACCAGCACCCCCTGGCGATTGGGCACGCCCAGGGCGGCATAGCGCGCGCCCACCAGTTGGCGGGCCGACTCAGTAATCTGGCGCAGCACCTTATCCAGGGCCAGGTGGGAGGTAATGGCCAGCGTGGCATGATTCAAGGCGGCCAGCGCCTCGCGGGAGATATGCTCGCGTTCACTCATAAAATCGGTCGGGTTAGAGGTAATCTTTCAGGTGGTGCTGCACGGCGTAGGCGGCGGCCTCGGCCCGATTGGACACACCCAGTTTAGAGAGGACACTGCTGACGTAGTTACGCACCGTGCCCTCGCTGAGGAACAGCGCCTCGGCAATTTCCCGGTTCGTTTTGCCCTCGGCAATGAGCGCCAGCACTTGCATTTCCTGCGGCGTCAGGTCGGTGAAGGCCGCCTTCTCCTCATTCTGGATGGAGCGGCGCACCTCGTTAAAGACGCGCTGGGTCAAAGAAGGGTCGAGGGTCGCTTCCCCTTTGGACGCGGCCTCAATGGCCCGGATAAGCTCGGTGCTGCCAATTTGCTTGAGCACATAGCCAACGGCCCCGGCACGGATGGCCGAGAAAAGCAGCTCATCCTCGGCGTAGGAGGTCAGCATCACGATCTTGGTGTCTGGCAGACGAGTTGTAATCGCTTCGGTGGCTTCAATTCCGTTGCCCCCGGCCAGGCGAATATCCATCAGGATAATGTCCGGGCGGTATTCGTCCGCTTTTTGCACCGCTTCTACGGCGGCGGCCGCCTCAGCCACGACTTCAAAGCCAGCATGGCGTTCCAGCAGGCTCTTCAGTCCCAGGCGGACAACTTCATGATCGTCAACAAGCATGATGCGCAAATGTGTCATGCTACAAGTATAGCCAGAATTGAGGCAAACAACCAATTTGAATTGCCCGCGCCATGGTGTGGTGGTGAGTTTCATCCGGGTTTTGGATGGCTTTATTCACTATCGGCCCCACCCCGGCCGGGTTACACTAACCTTGTATCAGCCAGCCTCTTAGTCGGCTTTGGCCAGCCTGCCCACCGCCAGGTTGCAGTCTGGCAAAACCAGGGACGGGTAAGATGGAACTTCAGCAGCATCAGCTCGAGACCTATCTGGCGCAGCGGCACGGACAGCCCGTGCAAATCAACCAGCTCCGGCAGTTGGGCAGCCGTGATCAGGGCGCTGCTGCCCTGAAAGCCTTTGGCTATGGCCGGCCACTGCACGTTCTTTACCATCACAACGGCCAGCGGGAAGAAGTAGTGCTGCGCCGCGTAGAGCGCAACGGCTTTGGCCGGGAAATGGCCTCCGACCGCCTGGCCGCCGTCTGGCTGGACTACACCACCTTCAACGAGCTAGCCGGCCACGTAGCGGCGCGCGACGTCGTGGGATTAACGGATGAGGGCACGCTCGTCTCGCTGGCGCGCGTGGCCGACTTTCTGCTGCTCACCGATTATGCGCCTGGCCAGGCTTATGCCACCGACCTGTTCTGCCTGCGCGATGCCGGCCGGGGCACGGCCCAGGATGAGGCCCGCGCCGCCGCCCTGGCCCACTACCTGGCCCAGATTCACGCTACCCGGCACGACGACCCGCTGTTATGGCGCCGGCGGCTGCGCGACCTGGTTGGGCATGGTGAAGGAATCATGGGGCTGGCCGACAGCTATCCACCCGATTTCGCCCTGGTCCCGGCCGGGCAGTTGCAAGCCATCGAATGCGCCGCCAACCGTTGGCGCTGGCAGCTAAAACCCCTCAGCCACCGCCTGTGCCAGGTCCATGGCGATTTCCATCCCTTCAACGTGTTGTTTACCCAGGGCAGCAGCTTTCAGCTCATCGACCGCAGCCGGGGCGCGTGGGGCGAAGCCGCCGACGACCTGAGCTGCATGAGCATCAACTACCTCTTCTTTTCCCTGCAGCGCAGCGGCCGGCTAGCCCCCCCCTTCACCGCCCTATACCACACCTTCTGGCAAACCTACCTGGAGCAACGGCCCGACCCGGCGTTGTGCGCCGTGATTCAGCCCTGGTTTGCCTGGCGGGCGCTGGTGCTGGCCAGCCCCCAATGGTACCCCAGCCTGACCGACGACGTGCGCCGCCAACTCCTAACCTTTGCCGAACAAGTGCTGGCCACAGACTATTTCGACTGGCCCAACATCAACAGTTATCTGGAGATGGCCTGATGCATACCCGGCCGGGGTTCGTCCTCTGGTTCACCGGTTTGCCGGGCAGCGGCAAGACCACGCTGGCCTACGCCGTGCAAGAGAAATTGCAGGCCCAGCAAATCCCCACGCTGGTAGTCGATTCCGACACCTTTCGCCCCAGCCTGGTACCCCACCCCACCTACAGCCCGGCCGAGCGGGAATGGTTCTACGGCGTGCTGGCCTTCCTGGCCGCCTGGCTGGCCGGCAACGGCCAGAACGTGCTGGTCTCCGCCACCGCCAACCGCCGGCTCTACCGCGAACATGCGCGGGCCCAGATCCGGCACTTTGCCGAGGTCTACGTTCGCTGCCCCCCGGCCGTGTGCGCCGCGCGCGACCCCAAAGGCATCTACGCCCTGGCCCGCGGCAGCCGCGAAAACCAGGTGCCAGGCTTGGGCGCGCCCTACGAACCGCCGCTGGCCCCGGCAGCAACCGTTGACAGCGACTTGCTCACTGTGCCCGAGGCCGCTTCAGAAGTGCTAAACCAACTGGCCCACTGGCTGGCCGGCCGCAAAGGATAGCCGTTACCACCCAGCAATCCACGCCAGGTTCAATTCTTGCGGAGGAAATCCATGTACAAAACCATCCTCGTACCACTCGACGGCTCCAGACGAGCCGAAGCCATTCTGCCACACGCCGAAGAGATGGCCCTGTGCAGCAAGGCCCAGATCGTCCTCATGCGCGTCATCGAACCCACCCCCATCGTAGTAGACCCCTACGATCCCTTGCCAGCCATCTACGAAACCCATGATATCGAATTCCAGGTACGGCAGATCGAAGGCTACCTGGCCGGGATTGAGGGAGAACTGCGGGAGAAGGGGATCAATGCCAGCCACCGCGTGGTGCAGGGGCCGGTCGTGGAGGGAATCATCGCCACCGCGGAAAACGTGCAGGCCGACCTGATTGCCATGGCCAGCCACGGGCGTAGTGGCCTATCGCGCGTCTTTTACGGCAGCGTGGCCGCGGGCGTACTGCAGCACGTCGACCGGCCGCTGCTGCTCATCCGCGCCCGGACCGATGGCCCAGGTGAATAAGCAGTCCTGCCCAGTTCAGGCCCCAGGGGTTGCCTGAAACCCCTGGGCAGCCAGGCACCCATTCCGGGGTGATTACCTGGCGCGCATAACAGGCCCGGCCCGGTTAGCGGGAGCGGCCACGATTGCTGGCCGCCAACTACTGGGTGCAGTTGCCCTCTTTGCAAATGCCGTTGTAGCTGCTGGCATCGGTGATGCGCAGGATTTCTCCAGGTTCTATGGCCACCTGGCGACTAAAGAGGAAGTAATTGGTGCCGCTTTGGGGGTCGGTGAAGAGCAGCTCGACATGATGTTCACCGGGGGAGATGGGCAGCTCAGCCGTGAAAGGGCGGGGATCGCCGGGGAGACGATCCAGGGTAAAGAGATCACCCGCCAGGAAGGTCTGAGTCAGCAGCAGTTCATTGTCCACACTTAGCTGGAGAGTCAGGGGGTGGTCGGGCAGCCATTTCGCCTCAAAGGGGCCAAAGGGGGCGGTAGGGTCGTCCAGGACAACGCTGATCTGCCCCGGCCGGGATGGGTAAGCATCAAAGGGCAGGGCCGTGAGCAAAATCTGGGCCACCAGCACCAGCGCCAACAAGGCAAAGGCCGGCAGCAGGTTACGCCAGGTCAGCGGCCGGCGCATACGCCGGCTCTCCAGGTAGTCAGGCGTGGCCGCCTGGCCATCTTCTGCGGCCACCATCGGCAGCGGAATGGAGTGCAGCGCCTGGGCAAAATCATCCGGCGGCAGCCAGGCCGCGGTGATGGGCGCATTGGCATACGCCCGCTTCAGCCGGGGGACACGTTTGCGCAGCAGGCGGCGCTCCGCCCAGAGGTTGCCCTCACGGTTAGTGCAGTCGTCTGGCGGGCAGCCCACCACCTGCACTTCGGCCGCGCCGGCATCCAGGGCCCGCGTCAGTAAATCGGGTGGGGCAGTGCCCACACAGGGCAGGGTAATGACCTCCACCACCTGCTGCCCATCCAGCACAGTGGGCTGGTCCAGGTAGGGGCGCGCGCCGTGACTGGCGTGCCGTTCGCAGGTAAAAATCAGCTTCACCTGCCCGGCCGGGAGCTTTGCCTGCGCCAGCGCCAGGCGGGAAGAGACCTCCAACCACAAAAACTCCGGCGGTGTATCCCCCAGGGTTACGGCCACGCCATCACAAGAACCCACACAAATACCGCAAGAAACGCACAGACTGGGGTCTTCAATGGCGATGAACTTGTGCGGCTTGTCATCGTGCCGCGGCACCATCTGAATCGCTTCATAGGGGCAGTCCAGGGCACACTTGGTGCAGCCAGTGCAGCGATCCTTGATGATGTTGACCTTGGGCGCAGGGGTTGGCCGCTTGCCGCGCGAGAGCCAGGGCAGGGCGCTGCCGCCCACAACCAGCAGCAGCAGGCCGCCCCACAACCACAGGGCAATAGTTTGCCCGCTGGTGGGCAGGTAGAAGAGGAAGATGGGGTCAAGCTCGATCCGGCCGGGGAGGGCCAGCGGATCTGCCTTGGCCAATATGCCTACCGGGAACAGAATGCCGCCCAACAGCAGCACTACCGATACCCCCACCACCCAATGCACATCCGGCATCCATTTGGGCCGGCTCAGACGGCGAATGTGCAGCCAGAAAAAGAAAGCTGTTAGAAGGAACAGCAGCACGTGCGCCAGCAAGATCAGCAGCAGCAGCGGCCAACTGCGCGTCGTCTCCGCCCGCACCAGGTAGGCCGTAAACCGGTCGGCCAGCGGTGCCGCCAGCCCCAAAAAGCGGCCAAAGCTGTCGGTGATCAACTGCGCCCGCGTGTCCCAGATTAGCCAGTAACCCGTTACCCCGGCCAGCCAGACAATGACCGTCATCACAATGCCGGTCACCCAGGCCAGCCAGCGCGGTCCGCGAAAGCGTTCCATGAACAGGGTGCGGAAGGCGTGCAGCAGGGTGGTGATAACCAAGGCGCCGGAAGCATAGTTATGCACGCTGCGCATGAGCCGGGCGATGGGCTGCGCTTGCAGCCGGGCCACGGCGTCATAGGAGGCATCAAACCCGTATTGGAAGAATAGAAAGAGGTATAACCCGGTTAGCCCCACCACGCCCAACAGCAGCACGGCGATGGTGCCGGTGTGGTAGAACGGGTTGAGTTGGGTACCAGTGAGGCGGTTGACGGGATGCTCTACCCACAAGGCCAGCCGCTCCAGGGCGCGGGCCCAGCCGGTGCGCACCGGCTGCCAGTCGTGCAGTCCCTGCCCCGGCCGGGACGCCTCAAACGCTCCCCCCCAGGTCACATCATGTTCATGTTCGTGCTCGTCCTCTTGCTCAGCCGCCGCCTCGTCCGGCAAGGATGGGACCAATTCAGCAGCGGGATCGACCCCGGCCGGGGAGGGCTGGCAGTCCGTTTCAGGGTCGGCACCGGGAAGCAGTTCGGGTTGGGTACGCTTGAGCATAGGTAAGCGGGGGGAGCAGGGCTGGGGAAAGAAAGGAGACCCTCAAGAATTGGCCCTGTTGCAGGCCAACCCTCAAGGGTCTCCGAAAACACAACGCTGCAAACTACTTCAGAGTCAGCAGGTAAGCAACCAGGTTGTCAATTTCCTGCGGTGTCAGGTCCGTAGCGTAATTCTGGTACATCACGCCCGGGGTGAAGCCTTCCACAATGTGGGCGTCGGGAGTCATAATGGACTCACGCAGATACTCTTCTGCCGACATCCCCGCCACATACGTTTCGGCCCGCGTGGCCACACCAGCGTGGGACGGGCCAACAATCACCGTGTCCGGTTCCAGCGAGTGACAGGTCACACAGCCAGGCGCGCTGGCCGGGCCAATCACCGTCTGATGGTACAGTGCATCACCAGCCGCTGCATCGCCGCCAGCAACGGCGGTGTCATCACTGTCACTGCCGCCACAGGCCACCAGCGTCAGGGCCAGAACCACCAAAACAATTGTAAGTAGGGTGAATTTACGCATGAATGTAACCTCCATTGTACACTTTGTGAGCGATTTCACGAACGGAATTCTAGCGCAATCACGCACAAATTGCACGCCCTTGCCATCGCTCAATGATTGAAATATGGGTTTGAAAGGTTGAGGGGTGAGAAAAGCGTAGAAAGCGTCGTGTTGCGTGAACCAGGTTCACGCAACACGACCTTGGCAACTGAGGAATCACACGGCGACAGGCCAGGGGATTGGCCAATCAGCCAACAAATCTTACCACACTTTGAACCCGGGTGAGGTTAGATTCAGGTTGGAGATAAGATAGTACAAAATGGGGCCATAAGCGATGAGAACCAGGGCAATGGTCACCGCCACCCAGGGCCGCCAGTTGTCCAGCCAGGCCGGCGACGGGGTCGCGTCCAGGGCTTCGGCAACAGGCATTTCGATGGGCGTTTCCAGCCGTTTCTTGGAGCGAACGGTAGCCACCATGTTGGTGTAGAAGAGCAGACCGCTGATACCCAGGATAATGCCACCCAGGGCGGCTTCAATCAGCAGCGGCTGCCAGGCATCGGCGGCGTAGGGAGCCACGCCCAACATGGTACGGCGCGGCACGCCAAAGTTCAGCCCCAGGATGTGCAGTCCATTGGACATGAGCAGCATGCCCACGAACCAGGTCCACGCCTGCCACAGGCCCAACTTGCGGCTCCACAACTGCTTGCCGCTGATGGCCGGCACCAGCCAGTAGGCAATGCCGAAGAAGGAGAGGGTTACGGCCGACCCCAGGGTCAGGTGGAAGTGGCCAGGCACCCACATGGTATTATGGATAACCAGATTCAGGTTGTAAGAGGCGTTGGTCAGGCCGCCAATGCCGCCAAAGGCGAAGAGAATCATGGCCAGGTTCTGGGCCGTGAAGGAGGGATCACCCCAGGGCAAGGTGCGAATCCAGCCCAGCAGCCCCTTGCCGCCCCGCGCCCGCCCGCCAATCTCCAGCGAGGCCACGACGGTGAAAGCGGTGAGCATACTGGGGATGAACAGGGCGTAGGTCAGCACGGCATGCACGGTTTTCCACCCGGCCGGGACCCCAGGGTCCACGTATTGGTGATGCAAACCCACCGGAATCGACAGCGCCAGGAACAGCCAGAACACCAGCCGGGCCAGCGATTCGCTAAACAGCTTCCCGCCCGCCTGTTTGGGCAGCATACCGTACCAGGAAACATAAGCGGGCAACAGCCAGAAGTAGACCAGCGGGTGGCCAAAGAACCAGAAGAAGGTACGTGCCAACTGCGGGTCTGTGCCTTCCACCCAACCCAAAGTCCAGGGGATGATCAGGAAAAGAATCTCCACAGCCACGCCAATGGTCGCAAACTGCCACATCACCATCGTGATGATGGAACCAAGCGCAATCAGCGGCGTGCGTTCGCCGGGATTTTCGCGGCGCCACATGATGTACGTCGCGTAAAAGCCATAACCACACACCCAGGAGCCAATAACCACAAAAACCAACCCCAGGTAGAAGAAAACGCTGGCCTGCATCGGTGGGTAGAACGTGTACAACACGGTCGCCAGGTTCAGCAGAATCGGAATAGCAGCCATTACTGTCCCAATGACCATCAGGATAAGCCCCAGCCTGTTCACCCAGGGGTGGCTCAGTTCCCGCTTCAGGCTGCGGGTAATGGCGTAAGTGAAGAAACCAATAATGAAGAAGGTGGTCCATACCAGCGCATTCAAAACAGCATGGATGGTCAGGCCTTGATAATAGCTGGCAATGCCAACATCCGTAAGCGCGGTATAGACGTTGATACCCACGTGCTCAAGTTTTTGCAGGGGTCCCATCAACCCACCCACAAACAGCGCACCCATGGCGATGCCCAGGTGCCAGCCGGTGAGTTTGTTTTCGCGTGCGTACATGAATTACCTCCACAAACTGGCGATGATGACAATCACCAGCACTAATGCAAGATAGAGATTTGACACATGGAACAGCGCTAGCGCCGGTTCCCGTTCTGGTTTGGCCAGCAACTGCCGGGTGCGCTGAACTAGCAGGAGGGTTGCCAACCCCACCGGCACCAGGTAGAACCAGTCCACCTGTGGCCACAGACCCAGCAGCAGACCAGCCAGGCCGGTGAACAGCGTGTGCAGGGCGGTCCAGCGAGCGGCTACAGGGGCCGGCACCCGCGCCGGCAGCATGGGGTAGTCGGCACGGGCGTAGTCAGCCCGGTAGGCCAGGGCCAGGCTCCAGAAATGAACTGGGGTCCAGACAAAGACCAGGGCCGCCAGAATCCAGACCTGCGGCGCAGACCAACTGCCCATCGCCGCGCCGCCGCTGATCACGGCACAACTGCCGGCGGCACCGCCGATGACGATGTTGAGCGTGGTGCGGGGTTTGAGCCAGATGGTGTAGATGCCCACGTAGATGAGCGCGCCCATCAGGACCCAGAAGGCAAGCCAGGCGTTGATGACCAGGGAGAGGGCGGTTGCGCCCAACACCATGCCAATGCCCAGAGCCAGCACCCGGCCGGGACGGGCAATGACCCCCGCCGGCAGCGGCCGGGCCGCCGTCCGGTACATCCGCGTATCTCGCTCACGCTCCAGGTACTGGTTAATGGCCGACGCACCGGCCGCCGACACCATACCGGCAATGGCCAGCACAATCCAGGCCGCCAGGGAAGCCTGGCCACCGGCCTGCAACCCTAAAGCCGCACCGCCAAAAGCGGACAGCAGCAGCAGCGAAACGACCCGCAGCTTGAACAGGGTGACAATGAGACGGCCCCACGAGATGGAAACCTCGGCGGGGATGGCCGCCACCTGAGCCACCTGCTCTTGCACACTATTTTCTTGCCAGGATGGGGTTACAGCCTGCATCTTATGGCTCCACAACCAGCTTGCCATACATCGTGTGGTGGGCCACACCACAATACTCATGGCAAACAAAGTTGTAAGTGCCCGGCGTGTCGAACGTGGCCGTCAGCTTGGAAACCTCACCCGGAAGCACCATCATGCTGACGTTGGTGCCGTCCAGCCGGAAGCCGTGCTGCACGTCTTTGCTGGTAAGGTAAAAGGTCACCGTAGACCCGGCCGGGACACGCACCTCATTCGGCGTAAACGCCCACGTCTGAGCCAAAATATAAACCTCATACTTGCCCGGAGATAATTCCCGCAGCCGTTCATCTAGCGGGTCGCCAAAACCCAGGCCGGGGTAGCTGCCAGGCGTGGCCACAATGCGCGGATCCACCCGCTGATAGGGCGTCGGAACTTGAATGCCGGTGGCGAAAGCGCTAACCGCAATCGCCGAAGCGAACACAACCAACAGCACAATGCTGCCGATGATGAACATTCTCTCGCGACTATCGATATGCATTACTGGGTCACTCCTCTAGACAGCAAGGTCAGGTACGCACTTCCCCAAAGCGCAATGATCAGGATGACAAAAATGATCATGATCGCAATCGTACCTTGTGGTGTCTTGTACTTCTTATCCTCGTCCATCCAAACCTCCTTAAACAAAAACGACTGATTTTGTCCCGGCCGGCGAAAGCCAGCCGTTAGAACACAGGAAAACTACTCTCTTGCCAGGCGCTTCAGATCCGGCGTTATCTCTTCGCCCGTGGTGCCAAAGGGATACAACAGGCGCAAATAACCGCGCTTATCCAGCACAGACACGGTGGCGGTGTGGTCCACCAGGTAGCCGCTGGCCGCCGACCCTTCATGCTTCTCGTAATAGACGCCAAACGGCGTCACCGCCAGGGCAATCTCTTCTTCGCTGCCCGTCAGACCAATGAAGTCGGGGTTGAAGAAATGCACATAATCGGCCAGCACCTCCGGGGTATCCCGCGCCGGATCAACCGAAACCATGATCACCTGAACTTGCTCACGATCACGCTCGCTGAGTCCCTCTACAGCCTGGGCCAGTTCGGCCATTGTGGCCGGGCAAACGTCGGGGCAGTAGGTGTAACCAAAGTAAATGACAACCACTTTGTCGCGGAAATCGCGCAGCGCTACCGGCTGGCCATTGGGACCAGTCAGGGTGAAGTTGGTAATGGGCTGGCTGGCTGTCATTTCCAGGCCGTTGAAGCCGGCGGCCCCAAACAGCGGCTGGCCGGCGATCAGGCGGATAGCCACGTAGCCGGCCAGCAATCCAACCAGGAGGCCAGCGACCACAATCAGCAGCAAGCGGCTGCGCCCGGCCCCGGCCGGGTTGGTCTGCGGTTCTGTCTGTGTGGGTATTTGGTCAGATACGGTCATATTTCTGATTGCTTCTCTCGGCCAACCTACCGGGGATAACAGAGGAAGAGGTGCGCGGCTTCATAAGCCAGCCGCGCCGTTCCTTCGCTGTTTTGTGCTTCCTCAGTCAGCAGGCGCAGGTCCCGGGCAATGATCTCCATATCGGGCTGGGTCACGCGGTACTCGGCCCGCAGCGTACCCCAGCCATCCACCAGCACAATGCGCGGGTCAAAACGCACCTGGTAGTCGGCGGTGTCAGCCCCGGCCGGGGCTTGCGCCTTATAGTAAAGGCTAAAGCCATTGCCCACCACAGAACGAATAAAGGCCGGATTATCGGCTGTCAGCCAGGTCCAGTCAATCCCGGCCGGGTACTCAGCCTCCAGGCCGTTCGCCGCTGCCGCCAGCGCCGCCGGCGTATCGCGTTCCGGATCCAGCGTAATCGTCACCAGCGACACCTCCAGCCCTTCCGGGGCAATGGCCGCCACATCCTGCCGCAGCTGGGCCAGCGTCACCGGCGTAATCGGGCAGTCGTCATCACACTGAGTGTAAGTAAAGGTGTACAACGTCAACTGGCCGCGGAACGCCTCATTGTTAACCAACGCCCCGTCCTGGTCGCGCAGGGTGAAACCGGGTGACAGGCCAATGCGCGGCAGGACCGTGATCGGCCGCAAAATGCTAAAAGCCATGGCCCCCGCCACCGGCAGCGCCAGGAGAAGATACAACCACCACCAGCTTTGCTTTTTGGGCGGCGGGGCGCTGTTCACAACCACGGCCGTCGTTAGTTCTGCCTTCATCCGATGGAAACCTCATCCTGAACGCGCACCCGCGGCGTCCGTCGCAATCGCTCCGCCTGCGCCACCAGGTCGGCCAATGTCCGGCTGCGCAGTTGGCCCAAAATACTGGCCTGCAATTCACCAAAGAAGTCGTGGCCGGGACAAATGAGCGTGCGCGGGCAGTCCTGTGGCCGGACCTGGCAAACGTTCACACACACCGGTCCTTCAACCGCTTCTAGAATGTTCAGCATCGTGATTGCCTGCGCCGGTTGGGCCAATCCTACGCCCCCGGCCGGGCCAGATACCGTGCGCACCAGGCCAGAACGCGCCAGATCATTGGCAATCTTATGCAAAAATGCCTTCGGCACCCCCGTCTTCTGCGCAATGACGCGGGTAGGCATCAACTGTGTGGCTTCGTGAACCCCAAGTTCAATCATAATTCGGACAGCGTAATCGGCACGACGACTTATCTGAAACATAGATATTTTAGACCAACTCACTCTACTTTACGAAAAGCATTTTCTTATAAGTAGTGATAAATGTCATATGAAATTTATGACATTTATCACTCAGGCGGCCGGCAGCTCACTCAGCCCGGCCGCTCCCCCACCCTGTTTGCCCAATCACAAGGACAACCCGGCCGGGTTGAGCTATACTCCAACCATGTACCTGTCACCAGAGAAATCATCACCCACCAAGCACAAGAGGAAGGCTCATGACCTACCAATTCATTGACAGCCTGATTAAACTTTTGCCAGAGCAGGCCCCCGCCGAAAGCATCATCAGTCGCAAGATTTACAGCGACGACCACGTCACAGTCACCCTCTTCAGCTTTGCGGCCGGGCAGGAGCTAACCGCCCACACCGCTGCCTACCCGGCCGAACTGCTTTTTCTGCAGGGCGTGGCTACCCTCACTCTGGGCAACGACACCGTAGGCACACAGGTTGGCAGTTGGGTTCACATGCCTGCCCACCTGCCCCACAGCGTTTTCGCCCACACACCCTTGCTAATGCTGCTCACGCTATATCGCAGCAAGGAATGAGCAGCAATGACCACGCCTGATGCCGCCTCCCGGCCGGGAGCCGCCAAACACAGCTTCTTCCGCAAGAGCCTGGTACTACCCGCCGAGCACGGCGCCTGGGCCTGGCTCATGGTGCCCTTCGTGGTGGGCAGCAGCGTGGCCGGGCAGCTCCACCCAGCCATCTTCCTGACCCTGGTGGGCGGCCTGGCCGCCTTCCTCATGCGCCAGCCGGCCACCATCTGGCTGCGCATTCGCCAGGGGCGCGGCCGGCGGCGCGACGAACCCCTGGCCCGCGGCTGGACAGTGGGCCTGGCGCTGGTGGGACTGCTGGCCCTGTTAGGGCTGTTGGCCTTGCAGCGCACGGCCATCTTGTGGCTCTTGCCGCCGCTGGGACTGCTGCTGGCCTTTTACCTGTGGGCCGCCCTCAGCCGCCAGACCAGCGTGCGCACCTTGTGGATGGAGCTGGCCGGCGCGGCCGGGTTGGCCGCTATGGCCCCGGCCGGGTACATTGCCGCCACCGGCCAGATTGATGCCACCGCCTGGAACCTGTGGGCGCTGCTGGCCGGGCAAAACGTGCTGGGCGCCCTCTACGTCCGCCAGCGCATCGCCGACACCCACCAACGCCCCATGAACCGCATGGCCATCCTGCTGGCCCACCTGGGCGGGCTGCTGCTGGCCGCCGGCCTGGTGTGGATTCAGCCCACCGGTTGGCCAGCCCTGCTGCCCTTCGCCGCCTTCCTGCTGCGGGCCGGCTGGCTGGCCCTGGCTCCCCGGCCGGTGGCCAACGTCAAACGTTTCGGCTTCCTGGAATTGGGCATAGAAATCCTGGGCGGCCTCTGCTACATCGCCGCCTTCTGACCACAATGTTATGCATCTCCGGACAAAGATAACGGGGGCGGTTCGGGCGGCCTGGGTGGCTATCGCTCCCGGCCGGCGCGCCTGGCAAGGGGCCAGCCTGGGCCTGGCCATTCTGCTCCTCTGGATCACCCTGTGGACCGGCCGGGACGCCCTGGCCCCAACCGGCTGGCTTAGCTATCTGCTGGGTGTTGGCGGGCTGCTCCTGCTGGCCGGCCTGGCCAGTGGCCTGGTGCTGGGGCTGCTGCGCTGGCTGTTGGCCAACGTGCCAGCCCACTACGCGTGGCTGCTGCTGGCCACCATTGGGCTGCTGGCCCTGCCTTTTGGCAATTTCACCCCGGCCGGGAGCATCATCACCATCACCACCTTTTGCCTCATCGCCTCAGCCCTGGGTGCAGCCGGCTGGATATTGCTGCACGGCGGCTGGCGCAGCCTCACCCCAACCCACCGCGCTATCTGGCTGCTGGGGCTGGTTGTGGGTGGGGGCGGCCTGGCGGCCGGGCTGCCCTGGCTGCTGGTGAGCGGCGGGCCGGCGGCACCGGCCGGCAGCGTGACCACCCCGCCTGGCCTGGCCCCCCTGGCCTTGCCCAACCCGGCCGGGCCGGGCAGCTACCTGGTAAAGACCCTGACCTACGGCAGCGGCACAGACCGCCACCGGCCGGAATATGGCCCCGAGGCCAGCCTGATCACAACGACGGTCAATGGTGACCCGTTTTTGTCCGGCTGGAGCGCGCTGCGCACCGCCTATTGGGGCTTTGATGAGCAGGCGCTGCCGCGCAACGGGCGGGTGTGGTACCCGGCCGGGGATGGGCCGTTCCCACTGGTCCTGATGGTGCATGGCAACCACAACATGGCCGATGGCTCGGACCCTGGCTATGCGTACCTGGGAGAGCTGCTGGCCAGCCGGGGCTTCATCGCCGTCTCGATAGACCAGAACTTCCTCAACGGCTCCATCATTGGCAATGCGTTCAGCTTTGAGCCTTTGCAGCAGGAGAACGATGCCCGCGCCTGGTTGCTGCTGGAGCACTTGCACCAGTGGCAAGCGTGGCAGCAGACGCCGGGCAACCCGTTTTACCAGCAGGTAGACATGGCCAACATCGGCCTGGTAGGCCATTCGCGCGGTGGCGAGGCGGCAGCCATTGCCGCCACCTTCAACCGGCTGCCCTACTACCCGGACAATGCGCGCATCCGCCTGGATTACCAGTTTAGCATTCGCGCCGTGGCGGCCATTGCCCCCACCGATGGACAGTACAACCCGGCCGGGCGGCCCAATCCCCTGGCCAACGTCAGCTACCTCACCCTGCACGGCAGCCACGACATGGATGTCACCTCCTTTGCCGGGGCCAATCAGTATACCCGCACCAGCTTCACCGATGGCCGGCCGGACTGGTTCAAGGCGTCGCTGTACATTTATGGGGCCAATCACGGCCAGTTCAACACCGGTTGGGGGAGCTACGACGTGCCGCCACCGGGGGGAAACCTCTACAATACCGGCCAGCTTTTGCCGGCAGAAGCCCAGCGCCAGGTGGCCCAGGTCTACCTGTCCGCCTTCTTGGAGACGATGCTGCGCCAGGGCACGGATTACCGGCCGCTCTTCCGCGATTTTCGCACCGGGCTGGCCTGGCTGCCAGACACAGTTTATGTCAATAACTATGCTGACCCCGGCGACCGCTACGTGGCCACCTTTGAAGAAGACCTGGACGTGACGACGACAACGCTGCCGGCCGGGCAGCTGCAGAGCGCCTTCCTGACCCGCTGGCGCGAGCAGCGGCAGGGGAGCAAGCGTGGACTGCGTGAAAATGGGGTGGTTAACCTGGGTTGGGATGCGGCCAGGGCAAACGGCCAGCCAGCGTATGCAGTCCGGCTCCCGGCCGGGGCGCTGGCGCTCACGGCGTCCGATGCGCTAATCTTTGCCCTGGCAGATAATCGGGACCCGGCCGGGGCGGCAACCACACCCACCGACCTGACGCTGGAGCTGGTGGATGGCGCCGGCGCGCTGGCGCAGTTGCCGCTGAGCACGGTGGGGGCGCTGCCGCCCCGGCTGGCGGCACAGCTCACCAGGTTGCCCTTTGCCCAAGAGGTAGAGCTGTCGGAACCGGTGCTGCAGCATTACGCCTTCCCCCTGGCCTGGTTTGTGATGGCGAACCCGGCGTTTGACCCGGCCGGGATAACCACCATCCGCTTTGTGTTTGACCGCACCCCGGCCGGGGAAATCCTTCTGGACGACATTGGCTTCAACCAGCCCCAGACCCAACCCTGGCCACCCTGATGGGTCAAATTCCCCATGCCCTGTGGGTAATAGGCCGAATTTACCCACCCCCCTGGCCGCATTATGATCATAGTAACATAAGGTGTGCTCTGGTGGTCGGTGGCTCTCCACACCTGCCACCCCAGGCACAGAAGACACGTTATTCATGAAGAAAGTCGGGCACCAGAACAGGTGCCCGACTTTCGTTATTTTGGGGATCCCGGCCGGTGAATACAAAGCGTACCAATGCCGGTTCTCCGCAACACAAAAGGCCGGGCACCCGTTGGGCGCCCGGCCTTCTTCGCTTCACGCAAACCATCGCGTCAGGCCAGGAAGCACTGACACAGGTAGCTAACGGAAACCGCCTACGGAGCGGCTGCTTCCGGCACCGCGACTGGTGGCCGTGTCATCGCTGTCACATCACCACCCAGATCATTGATGGAGTCATACAGAATCTGCATAACATACTGGCCATTATGGGCAAACGCACCCGGATCCTTGGCCGTATATTGGTAATTGTACGCCGCCGTCAGGCTGCGCGGCGTCCAGGCATTGTAACCCGTGCTCTCACCTTCATCCGCAACGCCATTACCATTGTCATCAACAAAGAAGTAGGGATAGGCGTTGGGGTTGTAGAAGATAGGAGTTCCAACGACATCGGCGGCATACGCTTGCAGCGATGCGAAAAGGATCTCGCGCATCGTGGCGATTTCGTTGGCAATGCCCTCAGTGGCGTCACCGTCACCATCGTAGTCGATGTTGCCTTCATCCCGTTCCACGCGGATGTTCATCAAGTCATCCTTTGTGGCCACGGTCTCGTGGCACTCGGCACACTCTTCAAACACAACTTCCAGTGCATGGGTCGAATGGCACTCATTGCAGGTGTTAAAGGCACCCACATGCTCATTCCTACCATTGTACTCCTGCCCAGTGTACTCGTAAGCACCCTTGGCTTCGGTGCCAAACAAGGTCACCGCTGCGGCGAAGTAATGGATGTTCCGGAAGCGCAGGTTTTCAGACGGAGTGTCCGGGTCCAGACCATTGATGGCCCGGTTCACGCTAACCGTGGACTCGCGCCCCTGGTGACAACTGATGCACAGGTTACTGCCCAGGTCATCCGTGGCCAGGGTCGCGCCGCTGGGGAAGGGCACCGACTCGATTTCACGAATGGTGAACTCTTGCAGGTCATTGTGGCAGGTGGCACAAGCCAGGCCATTGGAGGCTGGCTGCGCAATGGACACACCCTCGTCAATGAACAGAGGCAAGCCGGCCGCGCTGTGGCAGCGGCTGCAGGTGCCGGGCACAATGCCGCCATCCTCTTCCCCGTCCCAATGACGGAAGGCCTCTTCAGAGCCAGCGAAGTGACCGTGGTCAATGCGGCGCAGCGTAGTCATGTCGATCGGGCTGCTGACGGCCGCGTTGAGATCCTCGATGGAGTCATACAGCAGTTGAATGACGTACTTGGCTCCATGAGCGAACCGGCCGGGATCCTTCAACGACACCTGGTAGTTGTAGGCAGCTTTGGCCAACCGCGGCGTCCAGGCATTGTACCTGTTGTCGTTGGTCAGCTCGTCTTCACTGCCTTCCCCATCCCCATTGGTGTCAATGAAGAAGTACGGGTAAGCGCTCTCGTTGTAGAGAATGGGCGTGCCGGCCACTTCGGTGGCATACGCCTGCATCTGCGTATACAGAATCGCGCGCAGTCCTTCGATCTCGTAATAGATGCCTTCATCCATGTTGCCGTTGCCGTCATAATCGACCAGCGAACCATTCATGCGGATGTCTACCAGGTCATCAGCACTACGCAGATCAGCGTGGCACCCCTGGCAGTCCTCGAAGCGCACTTCCAGAGTATGCGGGTCGTGGCAAGAGGAGCAGGTATTGTACCCTTCCACATGGTCAAACCGGGAATCATAGGACTTGCCGTCATATTCATACCCGCCCATGGCCAGCTTGCCATACTGCGTCGCCGCGGCCGCGTAGTAGTGAATATTGGTGAAGCCCAGGTCCGGGCTTACCGTGTCCACATCTTCCGGCGCAAGACCAGCATTGGCAATAGACTCATCCACGCTCAGCTTTGAGGCGCGACCCTGGTGGCACTGCATACAACGCGCCTCCGGCCCCAGACCCGTGATCTCCGCCCCAGACGGGAAGACAACACTGGTCAGTGTCAGCGTGGCATCATTGTGGCAGGCCTCACAGGTGATAACCGTGCCGATTGGTGCCGGATTATCTACCACCCCGGCTTCTGTTCCATCGGCTCCCAGGAAATCCTGGAAGCCCGGCGTGCTGTGACATTTAGCACAGTTTGCCGGTACTTCTTGGGGATCATCTTCGTTCCAATGGACGAAGGCCTCGGCGGTCTTATCGGCATGGGCCGAACCAGCCCACTGCGCCTCAAAAGGCACCACCGAGACAACAGGTTCCACAACAGCCGGACATTCCGGACAAGGCTCCACCTCAGGACAGGTGGGGGCTTCCACATCCGGACATTCGCCGGGAACCTCAACAATACGGGTAACTTCTACGGTTTCGGTAGTCGTACTGCCGCCGTCGCTACACGCCGCCAGGGCGAAAAGGACGAACAGGACGAGCACCAGATACATAAACGATCTTCTGTGCTTCATTGTGAATCTCCTCCAAGCAACTCTTGAATGACACGTTAGACAGACTATTTACTCAACTGCGCCGATGAACAAGGCAGGACGCTAGGGCACGGCAGTAGCCAGGGGCACAAAAACCTCCTGAGTCACCCGCGGCACCGTTGTGATTGCCGTCTGTTCAAAGGTAAAAGCCCACACAACAACAGCCAGGATAGCGGCTCCAATGACAAGACTGAACGCAAAGTAAATGCGCTGGCGATGCACCAGAACTGGCTGCTCTAAAGCTGGCCAGGGATCACCACCGCTCTCTAAGCGTTCCAATTCAAGCGCATGTTCCTCCTCCATCTGATGCCGTGGCATCTTTCCGGTGAATATGCTGGGATTGAAGTGTTTGATATGGACATTGTACATATGCCACACAATAATCGCCGACACAGCCAGGATAGCCTCCCCACCATGGGCCGCTTTGGCCATGGGGATTAGCTGGCCAGGAAAGACCGCCGTAAATGCAATGGGGTTCCACATGACGAAGCCGGTGAGGGTCATCAAGACGGTACCCCAGACAACCGCCCAATATTCAAATTTCTCTCCAAAGTTGAATTTGAGCATCCTGGGTGCTTCGTCGGTAAAGCCCAGGTTGTGGCGAACGAATTGCACAAGGTCATCATAATCCTTGCGCGTGGGAAACATGGGCATGCGTTCGCGCCGCACGTAATAGCGGTAGGCTGCCACAAAAACGCCAAAAAGTGAGCCGAGCACCAGGACAAACGCCGAGTAATGGTGAATGATCCGCACGAGTTCGATGCCACCCATCCACCTTACCATGGTTTGCGCCCAAGACTCGGTGGCAAACTTCTGGGGAAGGCCGGTAATGGCCAGGATGGTGAAGCTGATGAGCAGCACGGCGTGCTCAATTCGGGCACCCAAACGAAAACGTGGGTACTGTTCGGTCTTATTGCTCATTGTTGTCCTGCTCCTGCGGACGTGGCTTGCCAAAGCGAAAACGTACGCGCCGGTAGATATCGGTGACCACCAGGAAACCTAAGGAGGCCAGGGTGGCAGGGATGACTATCTTGTAGAAAAGATTGACCAGATAGATGCCGCGATTGTTCTGCAGCGACGGGACGTAGTGGCTGGTCCAGGCGGATGGGAAGTTCTCGGTGGCGTCGGGGTGGCACTGCTGGCAGGTGGCCAACAGGTTAGCCTGGATGCCGTTGTCGGGGTCATCTGGCCGGCGGATATCGTGCACGCCATGACAGTCGTAGCACACGGCTTCGTTGAACTGGCTGGAGGGATCGGTTGAGTTGAAGAGCAGCGCACTTGTACCATGGAAATCGGCGACGTAGGTGCGGAAGACGTCGGTCGAAATATCATACTGGCTCATGAGTTCTTCATCAGCATGGCACTGGGCGCAGATCTCCGGGGAGCGGACGCGGTAGAGGGTGGTGGTGGGATTGGCGATGTTGTGCACGCCATGGCAATCGATGCAGGTGGGGACGTCTTCGTTCTCATCATCGATCAGGGCTGAGCCGTGGACGCTTTCCCGGTACTGGTCAAAGATGGTGCTGTGGCACTGCTGACAGGTGTGGGAGATGCGAGAGCGGGGTTCGTTGGGTGTGGGTGTATTGTGCGAGCCATGGCAGTCGGTACAGACGGCGGCGTCCAGGTTTCCCTCATCCAGAGCGGTGCCATGAACGTCGTCCAGGGTGCGGTTGTATTTCTGCTCGTGACAGTCAACGCACAAGGGGTAACGGGCAATGCGATACTCGCGGAGGGTGGCCTCTTGAATAGGCTCGTGGGGGAAGCGATAGTCTGTGTGGCAGTCGTTGCAAACCAGCGGCTGCCAGGGGTTGTCTGCCCCGTGAACGGAGGCGTGCAGGTCATCGGGGTTGACGGTGAGGGGCAGCGTTTCGCCGCCGGAGAGGGTGGTGAAGATCCCCGGCCGGGAATGGCAAGCCAGGCAGTATTCGCTACTCACTCTGGGGGCAAACAGACCGTTCTGAATGATGCTGGTTAGTTCTGCCGGGTCAGCCAGCTCGATACCGGCCGTGGTATGGCAATCAACACAGGCCTGCGTGCCAGCGCCCGCCTGCAATTCGGCCACCGTCAGCACCTCGTGCGAGCCATGACAGTCGGTGCACACAACTGCATTCTCTGACTCCCGGCCGGGGTGGCTGGTAATGTGCGGCTGAGAATGGCAGCGTTCGCAGGTGGCCGAGCGGGCCAGTTCATAGCTGCGTAGATCGGGATAATCTATCGGTGCATGGGGGAATTGATGTTCCGCCGGGGCATGACAGTTGGTACAAGCCAGGGGCGTCTCTGCCTGCACGCCATGGGCTGAGTTACTCAGTGCCGCTAGATCAACCCGTGCCGGAATTTCGCTGCCATCAGCCAGGGTAATAACCGCTTCAGAATCAGAATGGCAAAGCCGGCAGGCCTGGTCTGGGGTATTGTGGATGATGACCGCGTTTTGGGTAGAGGCCCTGGCCAGCGGCGCGGTAAGCAGCGCCCCGGCCGGGGTACCATTGGCTGCCAGACCATCTTGCGCAAACAACAGGAAAATACTCACGAGTGCCAACAAAGCAATCGCGAGGACCATCCCTGTCAGGCGGCGACGGTCAATTGGGGACAAGCGCTTATTACCTCGCACAGCTAAGGTGCCGGCTCCACGGCTTCTTCAACAGGAACCGCAACCGGCACCGTGTGATAGCCAGTTGCCGCATTGATCAACTGCTCGTCCGTTTTGGGCAGACCACGACCATCCGGGTTGTGGCAGCTTCGGCAAGCAAAGTCCAGCGACAACTGCGACAAAGCCGCTGACCCATCTTCGGAGAACTGGCCAATCTGCTGCGGGTCAATGGCCATCAGGTGGGTGCGGATATCCCCGGTAAACTGCTCCGGATCACCCACGGCGCTCTTGGTTACGCGAGGCATATGGCAAGAGATACAGGCGATGTTGATCTCGCTGTGAACTTCATTAGGCCGATTATTAGCCTGCGCAAAGTGGCAGTTCTCGCAGGTTGTGCGCGTGGTCGGCTGGCCACTCTCCCGTAGTTGGACAACACCAGTGTGCGGATCATGACAGATGACGCAATCAATGGTTACATGCTTGCCCTGGAACAGCTCTTCATACTGCTCATGGTGTTGGATGAAGCCATCGCTGGCGTTTACTTCTTCAATATCGCCGCGCGAATGGCATGATCCACACGCCTGGCTGTCGCGATCTACCAGCGGCCGGAAAGCCAGTGGGTTGTTGGCGTGGGCACTGCCCGGGCCATGACATTCCTCACATTGGATACCATCCAAAGCCCAGGTTCCTACAAGCCCTGGCAAGCCATTCTGGTTCCCTTGGGCCAGATAGCCGGTGGTATGGCAGGTGCCGCAATCGTAAGGCACTACTTCGCCAGGGTGGTAGGCTACCCAATCATTACCCAGCCCAAGTTCCTGGTTAAAGAGGTTAAACTGGGTTGTGGCATTCTCATCGGCACCGGTAATAATGAATCCTTCCTGGTCGATGAAGCGCGCTTTCCAGTTGTAGCCGCCGATAACATAGAGGATGTCGTCCCAGGTGTAGCCGTCTGGCGGATTGGGAACCGAACTGAAGGGGTATTCGGGTGGCTCGCCGTCTACGACCTTGTTGAGTTTGAAGGGGTGGCCGCTCAAACTAAAGACGTCATAGATTTCCTGGTGACACTCGGCGCAGGCAGCTGATCCGATGAAGGTGGGGGCTTCAAAGCTAACGCCATCAGCCCCGGCCGGGCCAGAGGGACCCGCGGCACCATCACGCCCGGCCGGGCCGGGTGGGCCCTGTGCACCAGGAGGTCCTGCGGGGCCAGCTTCACCGGGGTCACCCTTGCAGGCCACCACCAGCAGCATCAGCAGCAGCATAGCCCCAATGGAAAGAATCTTGTTATGCCGCATCTACCTATCCTCCAAACACAGGATTGTGCCTGCCAACGGTTAAAAGATATGGAAACACCTTACACTTCACAGCGCACGGCGTTCAACAGAAACGCTTTTATTGGCTTAGCAACAGAACAGGCAAGTTGGACAAAGGTCCAGATGGTGTATGAGTGGCGGTCGAAGAAGCGGTCGTTATGTCGGTTGTAGAGAAGACGTAGTCGATGAAACTATAACGAAACCTGTGTTGCAGTGTCCCCAGTTTATCAGAAGCACGAGTAATTGAAACATTACGTTAGACACATCAATTTTATGACATCCATCACCTGCAAGCAAACGGCGGCCGGCCGGCCACGGGAGACCTTCACAGGCCCGACGCCTGAAAAGCGGCGCTGACAATGGCCTGCGCCTCGGCCTGGATCTGCTGCAGGTGCTCCGATCCCCTGAAGCTTTCGGCGTATATCTTGTAGATTTCCTCAGTGCCGGAAGGACGGGCCGCAAACCAGCCGTTGGCCGTTACCACCTTCAGGCCACCAATAGGGGCATTGTTGGCCGGGGCGCGGGTTAGCCGGGCCAGGATTGGTTCGCCGGCCAATGTTTGCGCCTTCACCATGTCGGGCGACAGCTCTTGCAGCACTGCTTTTTGGGCCGCGTTGGCCGGGGCGTCGCTGCGCTGGTAGACGGGGCGGCCAAATCGGCGCTCCAGATCGCGGTAATGCTCGCCCGGGTCCCGGCCGGTGCGGGCCGTGATCTCCGCCGCCAACAGGTCCATGATGAGGCCATCCTTGTCCGTGGTCCACACCGTGCCATCCTGGCGCAAGAAGGAGGCTCCGGCGCTCTCCTCACCACCAAAGCCATACGAACCATCGATCAACCCATCTACGAACCATTTGAAGCCCACAGGCACTTCGGCCAGGCGGCGGCCCAGATGCGCCGCCACGCGGTCGATCATGCTGCTGGAAACCAGGGTTTTGCCCACGGCGGCACTGGCCGGCCACCCCGGCCGGTGCTGGAAAAGATACCAGATGGCCACCGCCAGGTAATGGTTGGGGTTTAGCAGCCCGCTGCTGCGGGTGACAATGCCATGCCGGTCATAATCCGGGTCATTGCCAAAGGCAACGTCAAACTGGTCCTTCAGCCCGATCAGGCTGGCCATGGCATAGGGGGAAGAGCAATCCATGCGGATTTTGCCATCCTTGTCCAGGGTCATGAAGGAAAAAGTGGGGTCAACGGCCCGGTTCACCAGGGTCAGGTCCAGCCCATACTGCTCGGCAATTGGTTCCCAATAGGCAATACCCGCGCCGCCCATGGGGTCCACGCCAATTTTCAGCCCGGCCGCGGCAATCGCCGCCATGTCGATCACCTGGGCCAGATCGGCTACGTAGGGGGTGATGTAGTTATAGCGATGAACATTGCCGGCCTGCATGGCCTGGCGGAGTGGCAAACGGCGCACGCCCTGTAGGCCGCTGTCCAGCAGTTGGTTGGCGCGCCGGGCGATGCGTTGGGTGGTCTCGGTCCCGGCCGGGCCGCCAGATGGCGGGTTGTACTTAAAGCCGCCGTCATCGGGTGGGTTGTGCGATGGGGTAATGACCACCCCATCCGCCTGCCCCCCCGGCCGGGCCTGGTCCCGATTGTAGGTCAAAATAGCATGCGAGATAACCGGCGTAGGTGTGTAGCCCAGGTCGGCGTCTATCATCAACGTGACCTCATTGGCCGCAAACACCTCAATCGCCGTGGCCAGCGCCGCTTCCGACAAGGCGTGGGTATCCATGCCCATGAACAACGGGCCACCAATGCCCTCTTCGCGCCGCATTTCGGCAATGGCCTGGCACACGGCCAGGATATGGTGCTCGTTAAAGGTCTGCTTTAGGGAGGACCCGCGATGGCCAGAGGTGCCAAACGCCACGCGCTGCCCCGGCCGGGTTGGCTCAGGCTGGTAGGTGTAGTATGCGGAAACAAGGCGGGGGACGTTGATGAGGGACTCAGGGGGGGCCGGGTGCCCGGCCAGCGGATGGGTAGCCATGTCGAACTCCTTGTTGATGCCATTGCCAGACAGGTGAGGAGTATAAGCCACCCGGCCGGGAAAGCAAGCCCCGGCACAAAAAAAGCCAGCAGGCCCCACCAGATACATCTGGCAGCGCCTGCCGGCTGCGCATTGCTAATAGCGTTCAGGGCCTGGCCAGACCCCGTCGCCGGGTCGCTTCGTCTAGCGGATTACCAGCCGCCCTTTCTGCTGTTCCCGTTCCTGGGCATCCCAATGGTCGGAAATCCGGTTCATCAGGTAACCAATGCCCAAGACAATTAGAACAGGCATAACGCAACGGAGCGCGAACAATCCACCAACAATAAGTGTGCCTTCAAACGGATTCATCGGTTACCTCCACTATGTTACCTTAGTCTCTGAAGCACTTGCTTCATCTAACTACATCATAGAGGATCTATCCGTCCCATTCTATTCGGAAATTTAACCATCTTTTGTATGGGTAGTTCCACCCACCCGAACCCCGCCTGCCCCACCAGGTACCCATCCCCCCGGCCGGGCGATCACCCATCCAGCTCAATCAACCCCTGGCGCAGTGCATACTTCACCAGCTCAATCCGGCTGTGCAGGTGCAGCTTACTCATGATATTCTCGCGGTGCCGGTCCACGGTCTTCACACTAATGCCCAATTGCAGGGCGATCTCCTGATTGGTCAGCCCGCCGGCAATCTGAATCAGCACCTCTTGTTCGCGGGGGGTTAGGGATTCGCTGTCGCTCCCGGCCGGGGTATCTCCCGCACTCGCCCGCTCCAAATAGTCCCGCACCAGCTTATTTGCCAACGACGGGTACAAAAACACATCCCCGCCATAAACCGTGCGAATGGCCGTCACCAACTCATCCGGTGCGGCCCGCTTGGGCACATAACCCGATGCCCCCGCCTGCAGCATCTCAAAGAAATACTGGTCATCCTCATACATCGTCAGCGCCAGCACCTGGGTCTCAGGCCAACGCTCCTTTATCTGCCGCGTGGCCTCAATACCATTCATATCCGGCATTTGCACGTCCATCAGCACCACGTCCGGCCGGTGCTGGGTTACCAGGCGCACCGCCTCGGCCCCGCTTTGCGCCTCAGCCACAATCACCATATCCGGCCGGGTCTCCAGCAGCATCCGCAGCCCAGACCGCACCACCACATGATCATCAACCAACAACAGCTTGATCTTGTCTGGTTCGCTCATCACGCCCTTCACTCGTCTTCAAAGGAATCACCACATCAACCGTCGTCCCTGCGCCCGGCACCGAATGCACGTTCAACCGGCCATCCACCAGGGCCACCCGCTCCTGCATCCCCAGCAGTCCCCACGCTCGCCGGTCATTATGGCTCCCGTGCAGAACCTGCTCCGGGTCAAACCCCCGGCCATCATCAGTAATCAACATCGTCAGCGCATCCTCACCAAAATCAAGCCGCATCCGCACCCTCTGCGCCTGGGCATGCTTGGCAACATTGGTCAGCGCCTCTTGCGCCACGCGGAACGCAACCGTCTCAATATCCGCTTTCAGCCGTTCCCGCCGGCCGGAAACGCTAAACGACACCGGCACCCCGGTCCGCTCCGTAAACGCCGCCACCTGCCCCTGCAGCGCCGGCAGCAGTCCCAAGTCATCCAACACCGACGGCCGCAAATCACTAACCAGGTCGCGCAGCTCCTCCAGCGCCTGGGCATTCAACTGCCGCAGCGCCGTCAACTGCATTTGCGCCCGCTCCGGATCCGTTTTCACATGCTCCCCAATCGCCGCCAGTCGCAGTCCCAGGCCAGTCAGCATCTGGCCAATGCCATCATGCAGTTCACGGGCAATGCGCTGCCGTTCCCCTTCCTGCGCCGCCACCACGCGGTGCAGCAGTTCACCGCGCAGCACCTCGCGCGCCTGCACCTCCTGGTACAAAGCGGCATTATTCATCGCCAGGCTTAACTGGTCGGCTGTGGTACGCATCAAGCTGAAATCGCGCCTGGTAAACGGCGCGACATCTGGCTCTAGCACCATGGCCAGGCAACCCACCGTCACCTCCCGATTCACCAAGGGCAGCCCAATAAGGCACACCTTGTCCCCGGGCAAAAGCGTGCCCGAATCAATGCCCGACGCTTCGGTCTCCAACAGCGTCAGGATATCTACCCGGTTGCAATAGGCTGGCCGGCCGGTACTCAGCACCTTTTCAGCCGTCATCTCCGCCCGGTCCCGGCGAAACGCCTCCTCAGCAATGCCGTCAAAGCCCGATGCCGCCGCCCAGGTTGGCAAATGGCCGCTCCCCCGTGGCAAGAAAACAGCCCCGGCAATCACGTTGGGCACCCGCACCACAATCTCCTCAACTGCCTGCCCCAACAACGTCTCCTGATCCAGCGTGGTCGCCAGTTTACGCGTCAGATCAAACAGAACCGATAGATCCTGTACTGCCAGGCGCAGCTCCTGGTTCAGCGCCTCTTTCTCCGCGCTGGCCTTGTGTTCAATCGCCAGGGCCTCGCGTTGGGCCGCCAACTGCGCTTTTTGCGCCTGAGCCAGGTGACGCTGCCGTTCCACTTCAAAAGCCCGAAAAGCACGAATAAGGAATAGGGTCAGCAATCCGGCCATCACCGCCCGCAAGATTTGCACCGGAAAATGAAACACCTGAAAGAACAGCTCAGCATTGATGACGTTGGACGGGAAGAGAATGCTGGGCCTGGGAAAAGCCTGCCCCACCACACCATAGATAAACAACGCCACGGCCGCCAACACCAGGTCGCGCCCATAGCGCGACATGCCCCGGGCGGCAAAGGAACGTCGCTCCAACAACAGCGCCCAGGAGGCCAGCAGTGCGCCCGGAATGGCCAGCACGTAACGCGTCAGCACGTCTACCACGGTAACACATTCGTCAATGCACAAATCATAGATGCGAAAGGTGAGTAGGACACTGGCCAGCCAGACGAAGATCAGTCCGCCCACCCAGCCAAAAATCACCCGCCGCTGCTGGCGGGCCTGATAATCGCCGGTTTGCAGCAGAAGAATGCCAAACACAATGAGCAGGAGGAAGGAAACAGCCAGCAGCAGCAAGCGCAGCACGTCGACGTACAGGTTGGCGGTCCCGGCCGGGTTGATGCGTTCGTACATCTCCAGCCATTCGTGAAAGCCGTGCAAGAAGCCAAAGCCGGCCAGCGGCGCCATGGCCCGCACAATGCGGAACTCAGAGGTGCGCCCCGATTCCAGCCATACCGCCAGCCCCAGGCTAAAAAAGGCCAGCCCGTAAAAAAAATAAACCGCGGTGATGTTCCGCTCAAAAAACGCCGCTAATGTGTCCATGACCATTGCCGAATAGCTTAGTCCTTTTTGCCACAGAGTTCAAGCCGGCCGCTCCTACCCGGATACAGACATCGGCCTGGTGGCCATCGTACCCTATCTGCTCTGGCACTGCCAGGAACCGCCGCCTGGGCCACGCCCCGGCCGGGTCCAGGCTATCAGGTACAGACCCCACCATCGGGCGTGTAATGGCACACCGCACACGTCAACCGGAACTGGCTGTCGTAATCCAGCACCCCCTGCTGGCATTCCGGACATCGCTCCCCCGGCCGGGACGCAGGCCGCGCATCCGCGTCAGGCGGCACCGCCTGCCACCAAAAACAGGCGTCAGGACTGGCGGCGTCATAGTCGTCGGTCTGTGGCTTGCTCATCAGCCTACCATACGCCGACCCGGCCGGGCAAACAACTGACCATTGTCACCTCAAAAGCGTGATTTAGCACACTAGAGGCTTCCCTTTTTCACACATTTCGTTATAATAGCTAAAAAAAGATTTCGATGAACCAAAATTATTGCCGGACAACCCTGGAGTCCACACATGCCTGATCCAATCTTGCTCTTCACCACCACCTTGCTGGCAGTTGGCCTGGCCTGGTGGCTCTTTCGCCCCGGCCGGGGGCGGTTCTGGCAGTGGCGGCGCATGCGCCTCATGGCCGGCCGCATGCTCACCGAAGACGCCCTCAAACATATCCACCGCTGCGAACGCCAGGGGCACACCCCCACCATCGAAAGCCTGGCCGGCGCGCTGGAAACCCCCGGCGACGAAATCGCCCGGCTGCTGGACGAAATGGCCGGCAACGGCCTGGTCACCGTCAACAGCAACGGCTTCCACCTCACCCCGGCCGGGCGCGAATACGCCCTGCACATCATCCGCGCCCACCGCCTGTGGGAACGCTACCTGGCCGACAAAACCGGCTTCGACGAAGCAGAGTGGCACGAACTGGCCGAACGGCAAGAACACCTGCTAGACCCGGCCGGGGCCGACGCCCTGGCCAGCCAGCTCGGCAACCCCATCTACGACCCCCACGGCGACCCCATCCCCACCGCCGGCGGCGAACTCGTCGCCCACGGCGGCATCCCCCTCCCCGGCGCACCCCTGGACACCCCCCTGCAAATCGTCCATCTGGAAGACGAACCAGAAGCTGTCTTCGCCCAACTGGTGGCCGAAGGCTTACACCCCGGCCTGCCCATCCGCCTGCTAGAGCGCACCCCCCAGCGGCTGCGCTTCTGGGCCAACGAAGATGAACACCTGCTGGCCCCCATCGTCGCCGCCAACATCTCCGTCGTGCCCCTCCCCGCCAATGTCAAGCTAGACCCGGCCGGGGTCGAACCCCTGGCCAACCTACAGCCCGGCGACACCGCCCGCGTTGTCAGCCTCTCGCCTGCCCTGCGCGGCAGCGAGCGCCGCCGCTTCATGGACCTGGGCATCCTGCCCGGCACCCAGCTCACCGCCGAACTCGTCAGCGCCGGCGGCGACCCCACCGCCTACCTCATCCGCGGCGCACTCATCGCCCTGCGCCGCGAACAGGCCCAACACATCAAAGTCCGCCGCCAGACCGCAACCGAAACAACACCGCCATCCAACGGCACAGCCCCCAGAGCATAAGAACCATGGCCCAAACAACCACCTCATCCACCTGCGAAAGCTGCCCCGTCCATCACGCCGCCAACCTGCAAAAGCTGGGCGTCGACATGACCGACTGGGACTACGTCGTCGCCCTGGCCGGCAACCCCAACACCGGCAAAAGCACCGTCTTCAATGCCCTCACCGGGCTGCGGCAGCACACCGGCAACTGGCCCGGCAAAACCGTTACCCGCGCCGAGGGTGGCTTCAGCTACGGCGACCGGCGCTTCAAGCTGGTCGATCTGCCCGGCACCTACTCGCTCCTCTCCACCAGCCTGGACGAAGAGGTCGCCCGCGACTTCATCCTCTTCGGCCAGCCCGACGTCACCGTCATCGTCGTAGACGCCACCCGCCTGGAGCGCAACCTCAACCTCGTCCTGCAAATCCTGGAGATCACCGACCGGGCCGTACTCTGCCTCAACCTGATGGACGAGGCCGCCCGCCACAAGCTGCAAGTAGACGACCGCCGCCTGGCCCGCGACCTGGGCATCCCCGTAGTGCCCACCGCCGCCCGCTACCGCCGGGGGCTTAACGAGATGCTGCAAGCGATCTACGAAGTGGCCGAAGGGAAAACCGTCTGCAAACCACACCGCATCCAAAGCGAATCACCGGCCATTCGCCACGCCGTGGCCCGGCTGGTGCAGCAGTTGCAGGCCCACTTCCCCAACCTGCCCAATGCCCGCTGGGTCGCCCTGCGCCTGCTCGACGGCGACCAGCGCATCATCGATGCCGTCAACCGTGGCGAACTGGGTGACCTGACCCAGGCCAGCAGCCAGGAGCAGCTTGCCAGTTGGGTGGCCAATGCCGCCACCCCGGCCGGTACATGACAACCACCTCACCACGTAACCGGCCGGTCAGCCGGCTGCCCATCAAGGAGATTTGCCTGTGACCCAAACATCCCCACCCGCCGAAGAGATTCTGCAAACCGCCAACACCCTGCGCTGGCAGGTCGGCCGGGAGTTCCACGAGCAGTTGATGGAAGATATCTACACCGAGGCGGCGCGGCTGGCCGACCGGGCTGTCACCCGGCCGGGAGCACCACCCCGCTTCGACCTCGACCGCGCCATCGACCGCCTGGTCACCAGTCGCCGTTGGGGCCTGCCCATCATGCTGCTCCTCTTCACCCTCGTCTTCTGGCTCACCATCTCCGGCGCCAACTACCCCTCCCAACTCCTCGCCAACCTGCTCATCGGCCAGGTCTACCCCGCCCTGCACCAACTGGCCGACGCCGCCAACCTGCCCTGGTGGCTCAGCGGCCTGCTCATCGACGGCATGTACCTGGCCACCGCCTGGGTCGTCAGCGTCATGCTGCCCCCCATGGCCATCTTCTTCCCCCTCTTCACCCTATTGGAGGATTTTGGCTACCTGCCCCGCGTCGCCTTCAACCTGGACAACATCTTCAAGAAGTCCGGTGCCCACGGCCGGCAAGCCCTAAGCATGATGATGGGCTTTGGCTGCAATGCCGCCGGGGTCGTAGCCACACGCGTCATCGACAGCCCGCGCGAACGGCTCATCGCCATCATCACCAACAACTTCGCCCTCTGCAACGGCCGCTGGCCCACCCAAATCCTCATCGCCACCATCTTCATCGGCGGGCTGGTGCCCGCCTACCTGGCCGGCCTCATCTCCGCCCTGGCCGTGGTGAGCATTGCCCTGCTGGGCGTGCTGCTCACCTTCGCCTTCTCCTGGGGCCTCTCCCGCTCCATCCTCAAGGGCGAAGTCTCCACCTTCAGCCTGGAACTGCCCCCCTACCGGCCGCCGCGCATCTGGCAAACCATCTACACCTCCATGATAGACCGCACCCTGTTCGTTTTGTGGCGGGCCGTCGTCTTTGCCCTCCCGGCCGGGGCCATCATCTGGCTCATTGCCAACATCCACATCGGCGGCACTACCGTAGCCGAATACCTCATCAACTTCCTCAACCCCCTGGGCGTCCTCCTGGGCCTCAACGGCATCATCCTCGTCGCCTACATCGTGGCCATCCCCGCCAACGAAATCGTCATCCCCACCATCCTCATGCTCACCGTCCTCGTCACCGGCCTGAGCGACCTCGGCCAGGGCGCGGGCGTCATGTTCACCCTAGACAACAGCGCCGACCTGGCCACCCTCTTCCAGGCCGGCGGCTGGACCCTGCTCACCGCCGTCAACCTCATGCTCTTCAGCCTCATCCACAACCCATGCAGCACCACCATCTACACCATCTACAAAGAAACCGGCAGCCGCCGCTGGACCGCCATCGCAGCCTTGCTGCCCCTGGCCTCCGGCTTCCTCGTCACCTTCGTCGTCGCCCTCATCTGGCGGCTCTTTAGCTAAAAATCCGCATACACTGCCACTCTCCCACCCCACAACATAAGCATCCGCTAAGGCAGCAAAGCCCTCGTTTGCCCAATTACCCGGCGCTAAGTCATAATACCCACGACGTAACTCTTCAGACCTGACAGATTTCTCACGCAAGGCACGAATCAAGCATTGGTGAAAAATCTGTCAGGTCTCGCTTACCACGAGGCTCATGTCGTTTCTCACGCCGATCTTCCTGCTGCTGGGCCTGCTGGCCGCACCCATCCTCATCCTCTACATGCTCCGCCTGCGCCGGCGCGAGATGCTGGTCAGCAGCACCCTGCTCTGGCAAAAGCTGCTGCGCGACCGGGAAGCCAACGCACCCTGGCAAAAACTGCGCCGCAATCTGCTGCTGCTGCTGCAACTGCTCATCCTGGCCGCGCTAGTCCTGGCCCTGGCCCGCCCCTTCATCCCCGTACCCTCAGTCGTCAGCGGCAGCGTCGTTATCCTGCTCGATGGCTCCGCCTCCATGCAGGCCACCGACGTTACCCCAACCCGCTTCGCCGCCGCCCAGGCCGAGGTCAACCGCTGGATTAGCGACTTGGGCGCCGGCCACCAGATGACGCTCATCCTGGCCGGCCCCACCCCCACCGTGCTGGCCCCGGCCACCGCCGACCGCAATTTGCTGCGCCAGGCGGTCGCCGCCGCCCAACCCGCCCCGGCCGGGACCGATTGGGCCGCCGCCTTAGCCCTGGCCGCCGGTGCGGCCCAGGGCGCGCGCAACGCCCGCATCGTCATCGTCTCCGACGGCGGCCTGCCCAGCAATTTGCCCCCCCTGCCCGCCGAAACCATCTACATCCCCATCGGCAGCAGCGCCGAAAACCTGGCCATCAGCGCCCTGGCCACCCGCGACACCCCCGACGGCCCCCAACTCTTCGCCAGCGTGGCCAACCACGGCACCCTCAACCAGGAGGCCCTCTTCAGCCTCAGTCTGGGCGAGACCCTGTTCGATTCGCGCCGCATCAGCATCCCGGCCGGGCAAACCACCAACCTCACCTGGACCCTGCCCAACACCCTGGCCGGCCCCCTCACCGCCCGCCTCAGCGACCAGAGCCAGGACAACCTCCCCCTGGACGACGTCGCCTGGGCCGTTCACGAAGGCGGCGTCAGCAACCGCGCCCTGCTGGTTACCCCCGGCAACCTCTTCCTGGAACAAATCTACGGCGTCCTGCCCGGCATCCAGGCCTTCAAAGCCCCGCCCGACACCGACCTGGCCGCCCCCGACGCCGAGCCATTCGACCTCTACGTCCTCGACAGCGTCCCCCTCCCCGACCCCCTCCCGGCCGGGGACCTGCTCATCATCAACCCCCAGCCCGGCAGCAGCCCCGCCAGCACCGCCGGCAGCCTGCTGGCCGTCACCGGCACCTTCTCCAACACCACCGTCACCGGCCTGGCCAACAGCCCCCTGCTGCAATTTGTAGACTGGAGCGGCGTCCACATCCAGCAGGCCCAAAGCGTCTCCGCCCCCTGGGCCCAAGCCATCGTCAGCGCCGCCGGCGGGCCGCTGCTGCTGGCCGGCGAGCGCGGCGGCCAGCGCATCGCCATCCTCACCTTCCAGCTCCAGGCCTCCGATCTGCCCCTGCAAATTGCATTTCCGGTGCTTATGGCTAATATTACGAGCTGGCTAAGCCCCGGCCGGGCCTTCGACATCCCGGCCAGTTTACAATCGGGTGACCCGGTGAGCATAACGCCAGGGGCGAGCACCACCTCCGTTCTGGTAGACAAACCTGACGGCACCACCTGGTCTGCCGAGGTGGGCGAGGAGCAGATCATCTTCTCCGAAACCGACCAACCAGGCCTATACACGGTGCGCCTGCGCGACGCCACTGGCGACGTCCCGGCCGGGCAGTTTGCCGTCAACCTGTTTGCCCCGGCCGAGTCCGCCATCCGGCCCGCCCCCGTCATCCGCCTGGGACAGCAAGAACTGGCCCAGGACAACCAGGCCGACATTGGCCAGCGCGAACTATGGCCCTGGCTGCTTGCCCTGGCCATCCTCGTCCTCGTCGTCGAGTGGTGGGTCCATTTTCGTGGTGTTCGCCTGCCCCGGCCGGGAAAAATCTAACACCTTGTCAAAATTCATCCAACGCGTCGCCACGCATTCCATCTCGCGCCGCGCCTGGTCTCGCCCTCAAGCGAAACCCTAGCTCCGGAAGCCAGTCTGTGGATCATTACACACCAGGCCAGCCAACCAAAACCAGGCCACAGCCTGCCCATCCCCACCCTGGGCTGCTGCTGCTCCTGCTGCTCCTCAGCCTGGGGCTGGCCGGCTGCCTGGGACGTGGCCAATTCGGTCCGCTGCGCGCCACCGCCACCCCACGCGGCGATTTCAGCAAAAGCCCCATCACCGTAACCATGAGCCAGCTCGCCGCCGACCCCTACACCTTTCGCGACCAACTGGTGCAGGTCAGCGGCACCTTCGCCCCCCCCACCATGCCGGCCTGCAGCACACCTTACCAGCGCGGCCCGGCCGTCCGCTGGACGCTGGCCGCCGACAATCTGCTGCTGGAAGTCGCCGGCTACAACGCAATCTGGCCCCGCCTGCCAGAAGATCTGCCCATGACCGTCGTCGGTATCTTCCGCCGCTACACCGGCCCGCTGGGCTGCGGCAAACGACCGCCCACCGAAACTATCTGGTATTTGCAGGCCCTGCACATCGTCTCACCCAATCCGCTGCCGCTGGCCGGGCCGCCGCAGCCCACCGCGGGCACGCCCATCGTGCCCCCCACCTTCCCGGCCGGGACCCCCAGCCCCACCCCTGACCAACAAACCAGCCCCACCCCAACCCTCACCCTGACCCCCACCGGCACGGCCACCTTGCTGCCCGGTATCACCCCCTCGCCAACCGGCAGCGCCACCCCTACGCCAACCACCACGGCCACCATCCCGGCCGGGGCTTCCCCCTCCCCCACCTCCACCCCAACCACCACAGCCACCGGCACACCTGCGCCCACCCTGCCACCGGGCAGCACCGCCACACCGCCACCGCCGGGCGCCACCAACACGCCGCCCGGTTACCCTGGCCCCACCAACACCCCCGGCACCTATCCCTAGCGACCGTGCAGCCACCCGCCAGCCAGACCATTTTCACCGGCCGCCACCGGCCATAAGGAGAATTCTCTTGCCCGGTTACAACTCGCTGACGCACAAACCATTCATACCCGGAATAATCCCCCCGGCCGGGCCGCCGGCCGCCAGTTGGTGGTTCATTTTTCGCAAGTACGCTCTGCTAATCACCCCGCCCTCCGGCCAGGTTGGCGTGCCCCACCTGCCCCGGCCGGAGGCCCTGGGCCTGGTTCCGCTGCAAGAACATTACCTGGGGCAGTGGGCTGGCGTGCCCTGCTTTGCCGCCGAGGTAGCCGAGACGGCAACACCCCCGGCCGGGATGGATTTCCAGAGCCTGCGCGCGCTCTACGGCAGCCTGGATGAGGATCTCTTCTGGCTGGCCGGCCGCGCGGTACAAATTGTGGATTGGGACCGCACCCACCACTACTGCGGCCGCTGTGGCAGCCTCACCACGCAGAAGGTGGGGGAGCGGGCCAAGGTATGCCCGCAGTGCAACCTCACTTCCTACCCCCGCCTCTCGCCCGCCGTTATCATGTCCGTCACCCGTGGCGACCGGATTCTGCTGGCCCGTTCCGGCCGCCACCCGGCCGGGCGCTTCAGCGTGCTAGCTGGCTTTGTTGAGCCGGGCGAAACCTTAGAGGAATGTGTGATTCGTGAGGTAAAAGAAGAGGTTGGCCTGGATGTCGTCAACGTGCGCTACTTTGGCAGCCAGCCCTGGCCCTTCCCCAACTCGTTAATGATCGCCTTCACCTGTGAAAGCCCGGCCGGGGAGATCGACCTGCACGACAACGAAATCGTCGAAGCAGCCTGGTACCCGGCCGGGGCCTTGCCCAACATCCCGCCCCCCATCACCATCTCCCGCCACCTCATCGACGCCTTCGTGCGCTCCGTCCACTAGCCGCCTGACGCACCGCGCCATACTTTGGCCGCCGGGCACAGATACGGTAAAATGCCCCATCATGTCACCAGCCTACACGCTTAGTGAGCGTCTAAAAACAACTTCCCTTTTCTGTTTGTAGTAACCGCTTTAGCGGTCTGGGCGGCCAAAGCCGCTACTACAAACTAATTTCTGGACACTCACTTAGATTTGGCGTTTGGCGCTGACCCCAGCAGCGAGTCGCTTGGCCAACCCTGCGGCACACGCCACCAGCTCCAAACACCGCCTACAAGGAGCAAAATGTGAAAAACATCATGGTCACCGGGGGTGCCGGTTTCATCGGTGCCAACTTCGTCATCTACATGCTAGAAAAATACCCCCAATACCAGGTCATTGTCTACGACAAGCTGACCTACGCCGGGAATCTGGACAATTTGCTGCCCGTCTCCGACGAGCCGCGCTACCATTTCGTGCGCGGTGATATCTGCCACCCGCAAACGGTGGCCGCCACCATCGAGAAGTACAACATCGACACCATCGTCAATTTCGCCGCCGAAACCCATGTAGACCGCTCCATCATGGACCCGGACGCCTTCATCCAGACCGATGTCTATGGCACCTACGTGCTGCTAGAGGCGGCCCGCCGCTTCCGGTTGGAACGCTTCCACCAGATTTCAACCGACGAGGTGTATGGCCACATCCCGGCCGGGTATCGCAGCCAGGAAACCGACAACCTGGCCCCACGCAGCCCCTACGCCGCCAGCAAAGCCAGCGCCGACCTCATGGCCCACGCCTACTTCGTCACCTATGGCCTGCCCGTCACCATCACCCGCGGCAGCAACAACATCGGCCCCTACCAATACCCGGAAAAAGTCGTCCCCCTCTTTGCCACCAACGCCATCGACTACCAACCCCTGCCCCTCTACGGCGACGGCCGGCAAATGCGCGAATACCAGTACGTACTGGACCACTGCGAAGCCATCGATCTCGTTCTGCACCACGGCCAGCTTGGCGAAGTATACAACGTCGGCACCGCCGAAGAGCTGGAAAATGTAGCCATGGTCAACATCCTGCTGCAAACCCTGGACCGGCCGGGGACCCTCATCAAGCACGTCCGCGACCGGCCGGGGCACGACCGCCGCTACAGCCTCAACATCGACAAAATCAAAGCCCTGGGCTGGCAGCCCCGCCACACACCCGCCGAAGCCATCGTCAAAACCGCCCACTGGTACCAGAAAAACGAATGGTGGTGGCGCAAAATCAAAGACGGCGACTTCAAAACCTACTACCAGGCCCAATACGGCGACCGCCTGCAAGAAGCACAATAAGCCAATCAGCCCATCAGCTGAAACAGAAGCAAGCTCAAACCGCAACACAACATCCGGAGGCAAAACACACAATGAGTGACCCCACCAAAGGCCTGGCCGGCGTAACCGCCGCCGACTCCTCCCTCAGTCTCGTCGACGGCCAGATTGGCAAGCTGATCTACCGTGGCTACAACATCATGGACCTCGGCGAACAAGCCAGCTTCGAAGAAGTTATCTATCTACTCTGGAACGGCAAACTGCCCAACCGCGCCCAGCTCGATGCCTTCAAAGCTGCCCTCGTTGCCAAGCGCGCCCTGCCCGCGCCCGTACTCAAGACCATGCACATCTTCCCCCACGAAGCCCACCCCATGGCCGTCCTGCGCACCATCGTCAGCGGCCTGGGCCTCATCGACCCCAGCGCCGACGACATCAGCCTGGAAGGGGCGCGCAAAAAAGCCCTGCTGCTTACCGCCGTCTTCCCCACCATCATCGCCGCCTGGGAACGCATTCGCCGCGATAAAGAGCCAATCGAGCCACGCGCCGACCTGGGCCACGCCGCCAACTTCCTCTACATGCTCAACGGCCAGGAACCCAACCCCGACGCCGTCAAAGCCCTGGACGCCTACCTGGTGCTGCTGGCCGATCACGGCTTCAACGCCTCCACCTTCGCCGCCCGGGTCACCACCGGCACACTGGCCGATGTCTACTCGGCCATCACCAGCGGCATTGGCACCCTCAAAGGTGCCGCCCACGGTGGTGCCAACCAAAAAGCCATGGAGCAGTTCATCGACGCCGCCCAGCGGGGCGACGTGAGCGCCTGGTTCCAAGAAACCATCGCCAGCGGCAAACGGATCATGGGCATTGGCCACCGCGTCTACAAAGTGGAAGACCCACGCGCCAAAATCCTGCGCCCCATGGCCGAACGGCTGGCCCAAAGCAGCGGCCAGGGGCAATGGTTCGACATCGCCACCCAAATCGAGGTCCTGGCGCGCCAGGATGAGTACTTCATCAGCCGCAACCTGTACGCCAACGTCGACTACTACTCGGCCGTCGTCCTCTACATGATCAACCTGCCGGTGGACCAATTCACCTGCCTGTTCGCCATGAGCCGCATTGCCGGCTGGACAGCCCACGTGCTGGAGCAGTTGGCCGATAACCGGCTCATCCGGCCCAAGGCGAACTACGTTGGCCCGGACAACTTGACCTTTGTGCCCCTGGCCGAACGCCCATAATGCTTGAAAGCCCCTGAGGGTTCTCAGCAACCCTCAGGGGCTAAGGGTCCGTCCAAAATCAACTTTGGACTTTCCGTTCGTAGTAACCGCTTTAGCGGTCTGCACGGCCAAAGCCTTTACTACAAACTTGATTGCGAGCGAATCCTAAGTACGTAAGCCATGAAGCGTCAACCAAACTACCTCATTCTCCTTCTCCTTCTCCTTCTGCCTGTCCTGCTGCTGGCCGCCTGCCAGCGCAGCGATGTCGTGGTTACCCCACCCATCGCCCCGGCCGCGACCCACACCCCGCCGCCCACCGCCACCCCCCTCCCACCCAGCCCCACCACCCCCCCCACCAGCAGCGCCCCGGCCAGCCCCACACCCCGCGCCACCGCCATCCCCAACACCCCCACCCCCACACCCACGCCCACAGTCACCCCCACCGCCACCCCCTATCCGGAGGCGGTAAGCAGCGTTAGCCTGCGCCGGGTGGCCAGCGGCTTCTTCAAACCCCTCTACCTGACCCACGCCTTCGACGAACGGCTGTTTGTGGTCGAGCAGCATGGCGTCATCAGCATCATTCAGGACGGTCAGCGGCTGGCCACCCCCTTCCTGGACATTCAAGACCTGGTGAACTCCGCCGAGAATGAGCAGGGGCTGCTTAGCGTCGCTTTCCATCCCGACTACGCCAACAATGGCCGCTTCTTCATCAACTACACCCGCGAAGACGGGGCCACGGTCATCGCCCGCTACCAGGTCAGCAGCGACCCCAACCTGGCCAACCCGCGCAGCGCCGAAATTCTGCTAACCATTGACCAGCCCTACGCCAACCACAACGGCGGCCTGCTAAAGTTTGGGCCGGATGGCTACCTATACGTTGGCATGGGCGACGGTGGCAGCGCCGACGACCCTGAAGGCAACGGCCAGAATCCCGGCACCCTGCTGGGCACGCTGCTGCGCATCGACGTAGACAACGGCAACGACGAGGTCGCCTACGCCGTTCCCCCCGACAACCCTTTTGCCACGCAGCCCAACTGGCGCGCCGAGATTTGGGCCATTGGCCTGCGCAATCCCTGGCGCTTCAGCTTCGACAGCCTCACCGGCGACCTATACATCGCCGATGTGGGCCAGAACACCTATGAAGAGGTGAATTTCACCCCGGCCGGGACGCCCGGCGGCCTCAATTACGGCTGGAACATCATGGAAGCCAACCACTGCTTCCTGGACCCCGACTGCAACCCGGCCGGGTTGGTGCGCCCCGTTACCGAATACGACCACAGCGAAGGCTGCTCCGTTACCGGCGGCTATGTCTACCGCGGCCACCAATACCCCACCCTCTTCGGCAACTACTTCTTCGCCGATTACTGCCAGGGAGACATCTGGAGCCTCGTCCCCCAGCCCGACGGCAGTTGGCTGCGCACCCGCGTCATCGACACCACCACCGTCATCAGCAGTTTCGGCGAAGGCGCAGACGGCGAGATCTACGTTGTAGACCACGTCGGCGGCGTTGTCTACCACCTGCAACCATAAGATGCAGCCCCCCTCCGGTGTAGCCCGGCTGCTCACCGGCAGCCTGCTCATCATCACCCTACTCGCCCCAACCCTCTCCCGGCCGGGATACACCACCCCGGCCGGGGACACCTTCAACATCCTCACCCTCGTCCCCTACGCCGCCAACTTCAACATCGTCAGCGCCATCACCCACCACGGCAACGAACGCCTCTTCGTCGCCGAACTCATCGGCCAGATCCGCGTCGTCACCAGCAGCGGCTACATCCTGCCCACCCCCTTCCTGGACATCACCGACCGCGTCAGCAGCGCCGCCGGCGAGCAAGGGCTGCTGGGCCTCGTCTTTCACCCCGACCCCGACCGCAGCCACTTCTACCTCCTCTACACCAACCTGACCGGCGACGCCACCCTATCCCGCTTCCAGGTCAGCGCCAGCGACCCCAACCTGGCCGACCCCAACAGCGAGCTAATCATGCTCACCGTGCCCCAACCCACGCCGCTGCACAACGGCGGCGCGCTGGCCTTTGGGCCAGACGGCTACCTCTACGTTGGCCTGGGCGATGGCGGCCGCGATGGCGACCCCGACCTCTTCAGCCAGGACCCCAACAACCTCCTGGGCACCATCCTGCGCCTGGACGTGGACAGCAGCCTGCCCTACGCCATCCCGCCCGACAACCCCTTCGTCGGCAACCCGGCCGGGCGCGATGAAGTGTGGGCCTATGGCCTGCGCAACCCCTGGCGCTTCAGCTTCAACCCCTTCAACGGCGACCTCCTGCTAACCGACGTGGGACAAAGTGCCTACGAGGAACTCAACCTTCACCAGGCAGGCAGCCCGGCCGGGCAAAACTTCGGCTGGCGCTGCTTCGAAGGCCCCAGCATCTTCAACCCGGCCGGGTGCGACCTGTTCGCCAACTACACCTTCCCCACCTTCACCTACACCCATGCCGACGGCTGTGCCATCATCGGCGGCTACGTCTACAACGGCAGCCTCATGCCCGGCCGGGCCGGCCACTACTTCTTCGCCGACCACTGCCGGGGCACCATCTGGGAACTGGTGCCCGAAGCCGGTGGCCAATGGCGCGTCGCCCAGCGGCTCAACAGCCCCATCCCCTGGAACACCCTCGGCCAGGACAGCCAGGGCGAAATCCTCCTGGGCGGCTTCAACGACTTCCTCTACCGGCTGGAAACCCGCACCGTAACCCTGCCCCGCCATCACTTCCTGCCCCTCATCCGCCAACCCTAAGTGTTCCATCGAAAACAACTCTGGACCTTTGTTCGTAGTAACCGCTTCAGCGGCCTGGCCGGCGAAAGCCGGTACTACAAACCTGTTTACGCGCAAACCCTAAACCCTCAAAACAGCTCCCGGCCGGGGCAGCCGCAGAATAAGACCTTTATGAACAGCTGCCACAAATAGCCCCAAACAGATGCCGATCGCCCCAATATAGGGTAAACAACCCGGTCAACGCATCCCAGAAGGGGTTCAACCCTCAAACCAGGAGGAAGAAGTTTGTGAAGAATCCACTGCTAAGAACGCTCACCCTCGCCGCGCTCGGCCTCATGGCCGTGCTCTTGCTCAGCCTGCTGACCGGGGGTGGCAGCCACGTAGCCAATGCTCTCCGCCTGGACACGTCCAATCTAGCCCCCGTCCCCAACCAGGTCACCGACCTACCCTTCGTTTACACCGAAATCGACAGCACCATGGCCGGCGACATCAAGCTCGTCGGCGACATCAACGGCGACAGCTTCCCCGACCTCGTCGTCGGCGGCATGCCCAGCGAAAGGCTTGCCTGGTACCGCTACCCCACCTGGCAAAAAACCATCATCGCCACCCCCAACGTCGAATTCACCACCGACGGTGAATTGGGCGACGTCGACGGCGACGGCGACCTGGACGTCGTCGTCCCCGACGGCAGCAGCGGCAGCAACCTGGTCTGGTTTGAAAACCCCCGGCCGGGTGGCGACCCCGGCACCGGCAACTGGACCCGCCGCACCATCGGCAGCATCGGCAGTTGGGGCAAAGACGTCGAACTGGCCGACTTCGACGGCGACGGCCACCTCGACGTGGCCACCCGCCAGGCCAGCAGCGTCATGATCTTCTTCCAAACCGCCCCCAATACCTGGTCCCAAATGACCTTCGGCAGCCTCAACATCGGCCTGGAAGGCATGACCAGCGGCGACGTCGACAACGACGGCGACACCGACCTCGTCCTGCGCGGCACCTGGGTTCGCAACCCTGGCGGCACCGCCGCCCGCACCGCCGCCAACTGGACCGAATTCACCATCGGCACCGCCGACGTCGAATTCAAAGCCCTCGTCGTCGACCTCAACAAAGACGGCCATCCCGACGTCCTCTTCTCCAGCTCCGAAAACACCGCCGCCGTCGACTGGTGGAGCCCCACCACCGGCGACCCCACCGGCAGTTGGACCCGCCACACCGTCATCCCCTCCCTCAACCGCGCCCACACCCTGCAAGCCGCCGACATGGACCGCGACGGCGACATCGACCTCGTCGTCGCTCAGATGCACACCGGCGACGGCCAGATCATGGTCCTCTTCAACACCGACGGCCAGGCCACCACCTGGCAAACACAGGTCGTGGCCACCGGCGGCATCCACAACGGCGTCGTCGCCGACATCGGCCTGGACGGCGACTACGACATCTTTGGCGCCAACTGGACTGGCAACCCGCCGGTGAAACTGTGGGAGAACCAGCTCAACCCACGCCTGCCCCTCGACCAGTGGACCTACAAGCAGGTCACCAGCAGCCACGAGCAAACTTTTGGCCTGGCCTTTGGCGACGTCAACCGCGACGGCCTGCCCGACATCATCTCCGGCCGGGCCTGGTACCGCAACCCCGGCGGCGACTTGCTGGGCACCTGGACCCCCTCCAACTTCCCGGCCGGGATGCACGCCAACCTCTTCGTCGACATCGACGGCGACAACCGCAGCGACGTCATCGCCCAGAAAGACGAAGGCGACATCGCCCTCTACTGGCTGGAAGCCACCAACGCCGGCGGCACCGCCTGGACCCAAACCCTCATTGGCACCGTGCCCCGCGCCAGCCATGCCCTCGGCGCACAGGGCTACCGCGCCGCCCAGATAGAGGCCGGCGGCCGGCTGGAAATCGTCACCGCCAGCGGCAACGGCATCTACTACTTCCGCGTCCCCGCCAACCCGGCCGGGGGCAATTGGCCCCGCGTCCACGTCAACGCCGCCCCCTCCGACGAAGGGCTGGCCGTCGGCGACATCGACCGCGACGGCCAGCTAGACATCGCCGCCACCACCGGCGACAGCAAAGGCGTCGTCTGGTACAAAAACCCCGGCAACGGCAGCGCCAACTGGACCGGCTACCAGATTGCCACCTTCAGCGACGCCACCTACCCCGACCGCACCGAACTGGCCGACCTCAACCGCGATGGCAAACTAGACATCCTGGTCACCGACGAAACCGGGACCAGCAGCGGCGCCGAGACCTACTGGTGGTCGCAGCCGGCCAACCCCACCAGCGGCAGTTGGCCCGCCCACCTCATCGTCAGCCAGGGCACCACCAACAGCATGGATGTGGCCGACATGGATTTCGACGGCGACACCGACGTGGTCCTGGCCGAACATCGCGGCAGCCTGAAGCTGGCCGTGTGGGCCAACAGCGGCAGCGGCACCTTCACCGAAAACCTGGTCAGCACCGGCCGGGAGAGCCACCTGGGCGCACGCACCATCGACCTGGACAATGACAGCGACCTGGACATCGTCAGCATCGCCTGGGACACTTCCAACCTCATCCACCTCTGGCGCAACGACGCCATCGACCGCAGCGGCGGTCCCACCCCCACCCCCACCCCCGGCCCTTCGCTCACCCCCAGCCGCACCCCCACCGCCAGCGCCACCCCCTGCTGCGGCGGCCGCGTCACCGCCGGGCTGCAAGTGCTCTACACCTTCGCCGAAGGCAGCGGCAGCATCGTCCACGACGTTTCCGGCGTGGGAACCCCCCTCAACCTGAGCATCAGCAACCCGGCCGGGGTCACCTGGCTCCCCGTCAACGGCCTGACCATCAACTCGGCCAACATCATCCAATCGGCCGGCGCGGCCAGCAAAGTCATCAACGCCAGCCAGGCCAGCAACGAAATCACCCTGGAAGGCTGGGTCCGGCCGGCCGACACCCTCCAGAACGGCCCGGCGCGCATCCTCACCCTGTCGGCGGACCCCTTCTTCCGCAACTTCACCCTGGGGCAAGAAGGCACCATCTATGACGTGCGCCTGCGCACCACTACCACCACCGACAACGGCATCCCCTCCGTAGCCACCAACAGCGGCGCGGTAAGCACAAACCTGACCCACGTAGTCTACACCCGCGACGCGGCCGGGGCAGTCCGCATCTATCTGAATGGTACACCCGTGGTCAACGACAACCGCGACGGCAACCTGTCCAACTGGAGCAGCACCTACCGCCTGGCCCTGGTGAACGAATTGACCCAGGACCGCGCCTGGTTGGGCACACTGCACCTGGTAGCCATCTACGGCCGCGCCTTAACCCCGGCCGAGGTGCTGCAAAACTACCAGGCCGGCTCGCAAGTTACACCCACCCCCACCCCCACCAACACCCCGCCGCCCGGTGCATCCCTGACCCCCACCAACACCCCGCCGCCCGGCGCATCCCTCACCCCCACCAACACCCCACCGCCCGGTGCATCCCTCACCCCCACCAACACCCCGCCGCCCGGCGCATCCCTCACCCCCACCAACACCCCACCGCCCGGCGCATCCCTCACCCCCACCAACACCCCACCACCTGGCGCGTCCTCAACGCCCACCTACACCCCCAGCCCCACCAGCACGCCCGGCAGCAAGCCCGTCTATCGCATTTTCATCCCCATTCTGCTGCTGTACAGCGCGGGTTACACCCCGGCCGGGTCGCCCTAAAACCAGGGCAATTCTGAATGCCAATCTCGTCGCATTCGGGTAAAATCGGGGCACTTCATAAATTTAGGGGCTGGCAAGCCCGCCGCCCGGCCGGCGTAACCGCCCTGGTTACGCCGGCCGGATGGCCCGAACAGGCCATCCTCCCTCGCATCCCCCCAAACCATACCTTAGTGGTGCGATCTGGCCGGTTGCGCCACACTCACAAAGGAGCAAGCAAATGAAGCGCATCATTTCCGCCCGACCACTGACCATCACCCTGCTGCTGGCCCTGCTCAGCCTGGCATTGGTCGCCTGCGGCGCGGGCCAGCAAACGCAGTTGGAACCGGTCGCCGGCGGCGCCCCGGCCGGGAGCACCGGCGGCAACCTCAACCTGGGGCTAGAAACCTTTGCCAGCGGCCTGAGCAGCCCCGTTAGCCTGGCCAACGCCGGCGATAACCGCCTCTTCGCCGTGGAGCAAGTTGGCCGTATCCGCATCATTCAGAGCAACGGCACCGTCCTATCCACCCCCTTCTTGGACATCACCGACCGGGTCGACAGCGCCGGCAGCGAAAAAGGGCTGCTCGGCCTCACCTTCCACCCCGACTACGCCAATAACGGCTACTTTTATGTTAACTACACCAACACCACGCAGGGCACCCTACGCACGCGCATCTCTCGCTTCAGCGTCACCGGCAACCCCAACGTCGCCGACCCCGCCAGCGAAAGCATTCTCTTCACCGTCAACCAGCCCTACTCCAACCACAACGCCGGCGACATCCATTTTGGCCCCGACGGCTACCTCTACGTCCCCCTGGGTGATGGCGGCAGCGGCGGCGACCCGCAAAACAACGCCCAAACCCTCACCACCCTCCTGGGCAAAATCAGCCGCATCGACGTCGACAGCGGCCCCGGCGTCGCGCCAGACTGCGTGGGCCTGGGCAGCGGCAGCTACACCATTCCCAACGACAACCCCTACGTGGGCGGCGGCTCCTCCTCCTGCGACGAAATCTGGGCCGTGGGCGTGCGCAACCCCTGGCGCACTAGCTTCGACCGCCTCACCGGCGACTTCTGGATTGCCGACGTGGGGCAAAACACCTGGGAAGAGATCGATTTTCAACCGGCCGGGGCGACCGGCGGCATCAACTACGGCTGGCGCTGCTACGAAGGCAACCACCCCTACAACACCAGCGGCTGCGGCCCCATCACCGACTACACCTTCCCCATCTATGAATACAGCCATGCCGATGGCTGCTCTGTAAGCGGCGGCTACGTCTACCGCGGCAGCCAATATCCCGACATGTACAGCCATTACGTCTTCACCGACTACTGCTCCGGCTACTTCTGGGACATCGTCTCCGATGGCCTGGGCGGCTGGACCACCACCCGCCACGACAACTTGCAAGGCTTCGGCTACGTAGCCTTTGGCGAAGCGACCGACGGCGAAATCTACGTGGCCAATATCGGCAATGGCACCATCTACCATCTCACCGAACAAACCTCGGCCACAGCCACGCCCACCGCCACACCCACCAACACCCCCACCAACACCCCTACACCCACCAACACCCCTACACCCACCAACACCCCCACCGCCACACCCACCGTAACCGGCACGCCACCCACGCCCACCATGACCCCCACGCCGGCCCAACTGCTGCCCATCATCATCAACCAGAACACACCATAAAGCTTCATCCCACACCACGCGACGTTCACGCAGCAATGGAGAACAGAGACATGAAAACGCAACACCCACAGCCAGCCCACGCCAGTTGGTGGCTCACTGCCGGCCTGGCCCTAATCCTGATCCTGGTCAGTGCCACAGCCATTGGCGCGCGCGAAAGCGGCCGCACCCCGGCCGGGACCGGCCCAATCACCCTCAGCCTCGCCCAATACGCCACCGGCTTCGATGCCCCCACCGACATCACCTTCGCCCCCGACAGCGGCGTGGCCTACATCACCGAGAAGATCGGCACCATCCAGCGCAACGACGGCGGCCAACCCGCCGCCAGCCCCTTCCTGGACATCACCGACCGCGTCGGCGCCCTGGATTCGGAACAGGGGCTGCTGGGGCTGGTCTTCCACCCCGACTTCGCCAACAACCGCTACTTTTATGTCAATTACACCGACACCAACGGCGACACCCACATCGCCCGCTTCACCGCCAGCCCCGACGGCACCACCGCCGACCCCAACAGCGAGTTCACCATCCTCTTCGTCGAACAGCCCTACGTCGACCACAACGCCGGTGACCTCGTCTTTGGCCCGGAAGGCTACCTGTACATTCCCCTGGGCGATGGCGGCTTCCCCGATGACCCCGGCAACAACGCCCAAGACCCGCTCTCCCTGCTGGGCAAAATCCTCCGCCTCGACGTCGACGGCGGCTCTCCCTACGCCATCCCCCCCGACAACCCCTTCGTCGGCGACCCAGGAACGCTGGACGAGATTTGGGCCACCGGCCTCCGCAATCCCTGGCGCATCAGCTTCGACCGGCAAACCAATGACCTGTTCATCGGCGACGTCGGCCAGTCGGCCTGGGAAGAGGTCGATTTTCAACCGGCCGCGTCCACCGGCGGTGAGAATTACGGCTGGAGCTGCTACGAAGGCAACCACCCCAACCCCAACACCAGCGTGCCCAACTGCGGCCCGGCCGGGGACTACGTCAGCCCCATCTTTGAATACGACCACGCCGACAACGGCTGCGCCGTCACCGGCGGCTTCGTCTATCGCGGCAGCCAATTCCCGGCCCTCAGCGGCCGCTACCTGGCCACCGACTACTGCTTCGGCTACTTCTGGGACCTGGTTCCCGACGGCCAGGGCGGTTGGGTCGCCACCCGCCACGACAACCTGATCAACTTCGGCTACGTCACCTTTGGCGAAGACCTGGACGGCGAGCTGTACGTCGGCAACATCGGCAACGGCGTCATCTACCAGGTCCAGGGCCAGCCAGCACAACCGCCCGACTATCCCGTCTTCCTACCCTTCATCAACAAACCCGCCCTGCCAGAGGTAGACCTGACCATCACCGGCCTGGAGCTAACCCAGGCAGTGCAGACACCAACCAACGACGTGCCCCTGGTGAGCGGCCGCGACACCTTCCTGCGCATCTTTGCCCAAACGGTGGGACCGGCCCCGGCCGGGAACGTCACCCTCAGCGTCGCCGCCAGCCAGGGAGGCAGCCCACTGCCCGGCTCCCCCCTCACCCTGGGGCCATTCACCATCCCCCTCGACCCACAGCGCGCCGACCTGGACAGCACCATCAACACCCTGCTGCCCGCCGCCTGGCTCAACGGCAGCGTCGACCTCACCGTCACCGTAGACAGCAGCAACAGCGTGCCCGAACTTAACGAAGGCAACAACAACTACAGCACCAACCTGCTCTTCAACGACGTGCCCGCCCTCGACCTGAAAATCGTGCCCATCAACTACACCCACACCCCCAACAGCCAGCTCTACCCCGGCCCCACCAGCGACACCATAAGCAATTGGGTCATGCGCAGCTACCCGCTCAGCCAGATCGACGTTTCCTTTCGCGCCGCCTACAACTTCACCGGCAACCTCAGCGAGGGCAGCGAATGGGAGCGGCTGCTCAATGAGCTGACCACCCTAAAAAACGGAGACGCCGCCCCGGCCGGGCAGGTCTACTACGCCCTCATCCCCATCACCAACAACAACGGCACCTGGTTTGGCGGCGGCTTTGCCGGCTACGCCTGGATCGGCTGGCAGCGCGTGGCCACCGGCCTGGACCTCTCCACCGGCCCCTACTGGACCGACGAAGACGCCGGCACGCTGGCCGCACATGAAATTGGCCACAATTTTGGCCGCTACCACGCCCCCTGCGGCAACCCGGCCGGGGTCGACCCCAACTACCCCTACCCCAACGCCAGCATCGGCCAGTTTGGCCTGGACACCAGCCTGCCCCAGTTGTGGCATCCCGACACAACCAAAGACGTCATGAGCTACTGCGGCCCGGAGTGGGTATCAGACTACACCTACGTGGCCCTCTACCAGGACCAACTGGCCAACGGCGCGGCCAACCCGGCCGGGCCAGCCGACAGCTTCCTGGTGCGGGCTGCGGTCAGCGCCCCTGGCCAGGCCAACCTGGCCCCCATCTACCGCCTGAGCGCCTACCCCACCCCCGCCCCGGCCGGCAGTGACTACAGCGTGGTGTTCTATAGCCCGGCCGGGCAATTCATCAGCCGCCACCCGGTGGCCCTGCTCACGGCCGAGGATTACGGCCACAGTTCGCAAGCCATTCAGGCCGTTGTGCCCCGGCCGGGGCAGCCCGTGGGGCGTTTGGAACTGCACTACCAGGGGCAGCCCATCGCCGCGCACGCCCTGGCCGCCACGCCGCCAACCCTGCCCGCCAGCCTCAGCCCCAACGGCTCGCTAACCACCATCCGCTGGCCAGACACCACCACGCCGGTGCTGGTGCGCTACAGCAGCGATAACGGCCAGAGCTGGACAACACTGGCCTTCGACGTAGTCGGCGGTGAGTTGGCCTGGGATCTGGCGGCCATAGGCCCCGGCCGGGTAGAAATCCGCCCCGCCCACTAACCCGGCAGTTGCGCACCATTCCCAGGAGACACCACGCGCCTACGGCGTACCAGCAAATGAACGAAAACATGGAGCGCGGTCTGCCAGACCGCAAAGGGCGGACTACCAGACCGCAGAGGGCGGACTGCCAGACCGCAAAGGGCGGACTACCAGACCGCAGAGGGCGGACTGCCAGACCGCAGAGGGCGGACTGCCAGACCGCAAAGGGCGGACGAGCCGTCCGCGCTCCATTTTCAGAGGAAAACACAGCATGGCTGAACTCAAGACCAGACCCACCGACGACGACGTAGCCGCCTTCATCAACAATATCGCCGATGAGCAGAAACGCCAGGACAGCCAGGCCATCCTGGCCCTGATGCAAGACGTGACCGGGGCCGAACCCCAGATGTGGGGCGACAGCATCGTGGGCTTTGGCAGCTACCATTACAAATATGCCTCCGGCCGGGAAGGAGACTGGTTCCTGACCGGCTTCGCCCCCCGCAAGCAAAATCTCACCCTCTACATCATGGCCGGCTTCGAGCAGTACGACACGCTGCTGGCCCGGCTGGGCAAGCACAAAACCGGCAAATCCTGCCTCTACCTCAAGCGCCTCGCCGACGTAGACCCCAACACCCTGCGCGAACTCGTCCAGCAATCCGTGGCCCACATGATGGCCACCAACTACGGCACGGGCGGCGGCGGAACATCGTAAGTCAGTCGCAGATTGGCCGGGCCATCGCCGGCCACGGCCACCGGCACAACCAGCCGCACCTGTTCGATGAAGCACAGGCTTTCCGCCCCGGCTTCGCAGTAATAGATAACCAGGTCCACCGTGAGCGTGGCCTCGCCTTCGCTGAAGCTGGCCGGCACGGTCAGGGGAAAGGTGGGGCTGACGAGGCGTTGATCAGCCGTGGCCGTGTCCAGGCTGATGACCTGCCCATCGGCCTGCCACGCCATGCTGAAGGGGGCCAGGTCGTTTATCTTGTACCCGGCCGGGACCTCCACCGCTAGCGCAATCATCCCCGTCCCCGCGCCAGCCACCGCCCGGTCCAGCGTCACCACCTTGCCCGTGTATGCCTCCCCGGCCGGGAGTCGCGTCAACAGTCCATCCACATCCACCAGCACCAGCGTCGTCACCTCGCCCGTGGCCAGATCCGCCACCCGCACCGCGTGGTTGTTGGTATCGGCAATATACAGCCTGTCACCGGCAACGCTCAGCCCGCCCGGTTCGTCGAAGCGTGGTTCTGGCCCATCCTGCCACCCGGCCGGGCCGCCAAACAGCGTCTGTACCCGGCGCGCGGCCGGGTCCACCGTCTTGATCTTACTGTTGTAGGTATCGGCCACATACAACAGGCCATCCTGGTAGGCCACCGCCAGCGGATGCTGCAAGCGCACCGCATCCCCCACCCCATCCACATCACCAAAATCAAACAGCCCGGTGCCCACAATGGTCGCCAGCGCCCCGGCCGGGTCCAGGTCTGCACTGCGAATGGCACTCGCTTCGCTGTCCGCAAAGTACAGCAGCCGGCCATCAGTGGCCAGGCCGCTGGGCTGGTTCAGCCCGCCTTGCAGCAGCGGACCATCGCGCAGCTCCTCCCGGCCGCTGCCAGCAAACAGCCGGATAGTCTCCCCGGCCGGGTCATACACCCACAACTGGTGCTGCCCGGCCATGGCCACATAGACCAGCCCATCGTGATACAACACATCCCACGGCGAGTTGAGGCCGGTTTCCCCGGCTGGGGCGCTGTCCACCCGCAAATAAACCTGGGTCCCGTTGCCGGCCACCGTCGCCACCAATCCGGCGGCCAGGTCCACCCGGCGCAGGGCGTGGTTCTCCGTGTCGGCCACATACAGCGTGTTCTCATCGGCCAGGGTCATACCCTGCGGGCGGAAGAATTGGGCGCTCTCAAAGCTGCCGTCGCGCAGCCCGGCCGGGCCGCTGCCGATCACCGCCTGCACCCGGCCGGTCAGGTCGGTCACCACAATGCGGTTGTGGTTGGAGTCGGCAATAAACAGCCGGTCATGCGCCACGTCGGCCAGCACCTTGCCGGGGAAGAGCAGCGGCGAATCGACCAGGCTGTCCCGTTCCAACACCAGCGCCAGTGGCGTGGGGTCAATTTCGTCCGCCCACTCCACCACCATCGTGCCCAAAATCTCGTCAAACAAATCATAAATCCCCTCGCCCGATTGGTAGCCCACGACCTCCCCGGCCGGGTCAATCAGCACAAACGTGGGCCAGGCATTGGCCCCATACAACTGCCACACCTGGAAATCCTTGTCATTAATCACCGGATGGGCCAGTTCATACCGTTGAATGATGCGCCGGATGTTGTCCGTCTCCCCTTCGTTCTCGAACTTAGCCGAATGCACCCCAATCACCACCAACTCGTCGGCATACTTCTCTTCCAGCCGCTTCAGGTCGGGGATGACGTGCATGCAATTGATACAACCGTAAGTCCAGAAATCGAGCAGCACAATCTTGCCCCGCAGGTCAGCCAGGGCCAGGGGCTTCTCAACGTTAAGCCAATCCAACCCGGCCGGGAACTCCGGCGCGGGCACGCTGCCAGCATAAGTTCGGGTCACAGCAGCCTCCGTAGGCAGATCAGCGCCGCCGGCCGTTGGGGCAGGCGCATTCGTCCCGGCCGGGGTGCAGCCCACCAGGAGCAAGAACAGAGCGGTAAAAACGATAAGACGGTTCATAAGCGTGATTCGTGAGTCGTGTGGCGTGTTCCAATAAAAGTTGCCTGCTGACAATTGCCTGTTCCCAGTCGTCAACCAACCGGACAAGCGACAAGCGGCCTGAGTATACGCCCACTCGCTTACACTTACCTTAGCCAAATCTTGCAAGAAGCTTAACAAGCCGCAGCCGTTCACCCGCGGATACCATTTCTTAATAATCCGCGAACAATCTTCCCTCAGGCTACCCCCCTTTGGCACAGCTAGCTATAATCAGCCCCAATGTGGCCGCATCCGCCAAATTGGGCGGCCCGGAGTAATACTTCTATGACGCGCCAAACCACCTCTGCCACCCGCCACCGGCCCCAGCTGCGCCGCCTGCCATTCCTTCTGCTGGCCCTGTGGCTGGTGGCCTGCGGTGGGCTCCCGGCCGTGGAAGACACCTACAACCCAGCCCCCACCGTGCTAGGCACAACCGCCGCCCCGGCCGGGACCACCACCCCGGTCGGCGAGGCCGCCGAAGGCGTTGGCCGCGCCTTCTACCGCGCCTGGGAAGGACAAGACTACGCCGGCATGTACAGCCTGCTGGCCCCCCAAAGCCAGGCCCTCGTTAACCAAAACGACTTCATCGACCTGTACAGCGCCACCATGGAAACCGCCACCGTGCGCGCCATTCATGCCCAACCCCTGGCCGCCCTGCAAGACGGCACCAGCGCCCAGATGAGCGTGCGCGTCACCTGGGACACCGCCCTCGTCGGCACCATCGCCCGCGACCACACCATCCCCCTCGTCTACCAGGACGGGCGCTGGGGCGTACTCTGGAGCGAAAGCCTGATCTTGCCCGAACTACAAGGCGGGCAGCGGCTCAGCATGGAATACCGCATCCCCGCCCGCGCCAACATCTACGATGCCGACGGCAAAGCCCTGGCCTACCAGGGCACAGCCATCACCCTCGGCATCGTCCCCGGCCAGATCATCGATGAGACCAGCCTGCTCAACACCCTCAGCCCCTTGCTGGGCCAGACCCCGGAGGAGCTTCAGGCCCGCTACGCCACCGCCGCCGCCGACTGGTTTGTGCCCGTGGGCGAGATCTCCGGCGAAGCCATGCAGGCCAACGCCGCCAGCTTGCTGCCCTACATGGACGCCGGTCTCAGCGTGCGCGAACGGCTCACCCGCCTCTATCCGGAGAACGGCATCGCCCCCCACATCACCGGTTATGTCGGTTTCATCCCAGCCGAGGAGCTGCACGGCTACAAACTGGAAGGGTACCGTGGCGATGAAAAGGTCGGACTGGCCGGCATCGAAGCGTGGGGCGAACCCTATTTGCGCGGCACGCGCGGCGGCGTCCTCTCCGTCGTCGGGCCAAATGGCGAATACATCAGCACCGTGCAAGAGACAGAACCACGCCAGGCGCGCAGCATCTACACCACCTTCCAGGCCGACTTCCAACAAAAGGTGGAAGAAGCGCTGGCCCAGGCCATCGAAAGCCTGGGCATCGGCCAGGCCGGGTCGATCATCGTCATGGAGGTCAACACCGGCCGGATACTGGCCATGGCCAGCTACCCCACCTACAACCCGGCCATCTTCGACACCACCCGCCCCAACGCCGACGTCGAACTGACCGCCGTGCTTAACAATCCCGGCAACCCGCTGGTAAACCGTGCTGCGCAGGGAGCATACCCGGCCGGGTCCATCTTCAAAGTCGTCACCCTAACCGCCGGCCTCAACAGCGGCCTCTACACCCCCCAGACCCGCTACACCAGCACCGGCTCCTGGAACCGGCTGGGCGATGCCTACATCAAGTATGACTGGCGGCAGGGCGGCCACGGCACCGTTACCATGGCCGGCGCGCTCACCGTCTCCTGCAACAGTTGCTTCTACGACGTCGGCTACAACGTCGACGAAGTCGACCCCTACCTCTTCCCCAACATCGCCCGCCAGATGGGGCTGGGGCAGCCCACCGGCATTCAGGGCATCGCCGAATCCGCCGGCCTCATCCCCGATCCCGACTGGAAACTGGCCACCTACGGCGAGGGTTGGGCGCGCGGCGACGCCGTGAATATGGCCATCGGCCAGGGCTTTGTCCAGGTAACACCGCTGCAAATGGTAAACATCTTCGCCGCGCTGGCCAACGGCGGCACGCTCTACCGGCCCATGATCATCGACCGTATTGGCGCAGGGGGCAGTGCCCCGGAGGAGGCCTGGCCGGTGGAGGTCAACGGGCAGTTGCCGCTCACCCCAGACGACCTGGCAGCCATTCAAACAGCGCTGCGCGAGGTAACCACGGCCAGCTATGGCACGGCCACGCATCGCTTCCAGGATTTCAGCGTGCCGGTCGCCGGCAAAACGGGCACAGCCGAGGCCCCGGCCGGGGGCAATCCTCATGCCTGGTTCGCCGGTTGGGCCCCGGCCGGGAACTACACCCGCCGCGATGGGACCACCGTCAGCACGCCTGAAATCGCCGTCATCGCCATGGTAGAACATGCCGGCGAAGGCTCCGTCGTGGCTGCCCCTATCTTCCGCCGCGTAATCGAGCTATACTACGGCATAACACCCCTCACCCCCTTCCCGTGGGAGGGTGGTTAGCGCGGGCAGGTCTCCAGACACCCGCCAACGCCAGTTCAGAATTCCAAAACCAATCCGAGGTACAACCGTTGGCCAAGAAAGCAAAGAAACCAGCATGGCGCCGTGCAGTCCAGGAGGCCATGTACCAGGCTACCTTGCGCGAAGCCAGGCGCCGCTACAATACCGAGAAACCCATTTTTAACTACCGCTGGGAGCATGTCGAAGCCGTGGCCCAACTGGCCGTCAACCTGGCCAGGCTCACCGGTGCCGACGAAGAGGTTGTCGAAGCAGCAGCCTGGCTGCATGACATCCGCAAGGACAAGAAGCAAGACCACCCCCGGGCCGGAGCCAAATTCGCCCGCGAATTCTTGCCCACCACCGACTTCCCACCCGGTAAAATCGAGCGGGTGGCGATAGCCATCGAGGACCACATGGGGCTGTGGCGTGATGAACCGCTGCAAAACCTGGAATCGGCCGTGCTGTGGGATGCCGACAAACTGGCCAAAATTGGCCTGACCGCGGCGGTCCATTGGATGGGTATGGGCTTTGCCGCCGGCCGGCGCAGAACCACGCTGGACATCCTGCATGATGGCACGGCGGTTGACTGGCACGAGAAAACGGTGGCCAGTATGCACACCGCCCCTGCCCGGCGCGCTGCCATCGCCCGCCTGGTTGCCTACGATCAGTTATGGTCGGCACTCGAAAGCGAATTGTATGGTGAGGACTTGCTGCTGCACGCCGTGCACGGCGAGCATGGGGAGGGCCACCACCTGGATGTCGTGCTGGTGGAGACCGATGACGGCGTTGCGGACGATGGCCAGGTACTGGAGCCGCTGGAATCCGTAGCCGAAGACCAGTCGGGCCGCGCCGGGGAGGCCTAGGCAGCCACACAGCTTCCGCACAATTCAAGAAACCCCTTCCCCGGCCGGTTACCTCCTGGCAACGTCAACGCTCGTTGACATAAAAGAAATTCGTCACCACCGGATGGACAAAGCCATTGCGGAAGAGGGACTGCCACTCCCAGGCACTGTCATAGCTGCCACCTTCCTGGTTGGCCAGCAGCCAGGTACTAAACGCAAAAAAGTATGGTTCGGCACTGCGCATATAACTGTACTGGAAAGTGAGGTACGCCTCCTCCACGGCCGGATCCGGGCTGTAAGACCCCCCTTCGGTGCCAATCATGGGCATGGATCGCCACAGGTGGCTGCGCACAATGGCGTCATACTTGCGAAACATCAAAAAGCCATCGGGATCATCGAAGGCGCGCAGCCCCTGGTAGTTGTGCACCGACAACCAGGTACGGCCCAGGAGGTCGGCATCGCCATTGTACTTGATGGCCCCCAGAGTGCGGTCTAGAAACGCGTAATGGTCATAGGCCCCGCCGGGGCTGAGTGCCCCCAGGCCGGGATAGCCACCGTTGTCCACCACCTGCCGCGCCGCCTGCGCCCAAACCCGCGCATAATAGTTGGGGTTGGAGAAGCCCTGCCGGTTTTCGTCATTGACGTTGGGCTCGTTGTACAACTGGTAGTAATAGACCCCGCGCGGCAGGTAATGGCGCACCACCGCTCCCGCGTCTCCGTCGTAGGGGCTGGTATCGCTGCGATAAAGGCGCATCACGGGCATGATGCCGTTGGCCACCAGCCGGTCCACCAGGTAATCGCTGTCCCCCACGTGGATGCCGTCGTTCAGAAAGACAACCCATTTCAGGTGCATCTTTACCGCTTCGGCCACAAAGCGGTCAATTACGGCCGGGCTTTGCTTGACCGTGGGTATCCAATGCACGCCCCAGCCGTTATCCCCGGCCGGGCGCGGGAACGCCTCCAGCCCCAACGCATTCTCCAACCCATACGCCGCCGCAAAATCCGCCTCGGTCAGGTACCAGGGGGTGGGTGTGATAGTGGGGGTAGGGGTGAAGGTGGGGCGCGGCGTGAAGGGCGTATTGGTGGGGATGGGGCGCGGGGTATTGGTGGGTGGGCGGGTTTGGCGCGTCCCGGCCGGGGCCGGGGTTGGCGCATCGGCGGCGGCCACCGGTGTCCAGGTAGGCGGCACACCAGCCTCGGCCACCACAGCTGCCGCCGCCAGCGCTCGTGTGGGCAGTGGCTGCCCGGCCACCGCCAATTGGCAGCCGGACAACCCCACCAGCAAAAGAGCCAGGCCGGTCAGGATCAGCCAGTGCCGGAACCCACCCGGCCGGGAGCTTTTTCTACCAGGCATACGCCTCAGGGGCGGCCCCGCCGGGACCAGGCCAGATTTCATCCAACCGGGCCAGCGCCTCCGGCGACAACGTCAGTTCCAGGGCACGCATCGGCCCCGTCAACTGGTCCATCGTGCGCGGCCCAATAATCGGGGCCGTGACCACCGGGTTATGCAGCAGCCAGGCCAGGGCCACGTTAGCCGGTTCCTCGCCCAACTCGGCACAGAACGCTTCATACGCTTCAATTTGCGGCCGGTGCTTGTCAATCGACTTCTGCATCTGCTCAGATGCGCGCCGGCCGGCCGCTTCCTTCTGCAGCACGCCACCCAGCAGCCCACCACCCAGCGGGCTCCAGGGGATCACCCCCAGCCCGTAGGCGGCGCAAACGGGCAGCACTTCCAACTCCACCATGCGCGCATTCAAATTGTACAGGCTCTGTTCGCTCACCAGTCCCATGAAATGGCGCTGCGCGGCGGCCTCGTTGGCCTGGGCAATGTGCCAGCCGGCGAAGTTACTGCTGCCCACATAAAGCACCTTGCCCTCGCGCACAAGCTGCTCCATCGCCTGCCACACCTCTTCCCAGGGCGTATCCCGGTCTATGTGGTGCATCTGGTACAGGTCGATGTGGTCCGTTTGCAGGCGGCGCAGGCTCTCCTCGCACGCCCGCCGGATGTGGTAAGCACTCAGGCGGCGGTCATTAGGCCCATCACCCATGCGGCCAAAAACCTTGGTGGCAATCACCGTCTTGTCGCGCCGCCCGCCGCCCTGCGCATACCAACGGCCAATAATCTGCTCCGTTACCCCCTGCCCCAACTTCCAGCCATACACGTTGGCCGTATCAAAGAAGTTGATGCCCAGCGCCAGCGCCTGGTCCATGATGGCAAAGCTGTCTTCCTCACTGGTAAACGGACCAAAGTTCATGGTGCCCAGACAAAGGGGGCTAACTTGCAGGCCGGTGCGGCCCAATCTCACGTAATCCATGGTGTCTTTCTCCTTAACCAGGCTGCGCGCCCCGGCCGGGGCGGGGCAGCCTACCTAATTGTGACAAGAAATGGGTTGGTGGCAATGCCGAAACTGTACCGGTACAAACACCCCGGCCGGGTGATCCGCCAACCCTCAACGATACAAATCCAGTGCTTGAGAGCGGATCAGGTCGGCGGCCCGCCCTTCCCCGGCCGGGAACTGCAAACCACGCACAATCACCACCGGCGTGCCCTCGGCCGCCTGCCCCATCAACAAACCCGCCGCCGCCGCTACCTCATCTGCCAGCCCCACCTCCGTATGCTGCAGCGTGTAGCCGTACAGGTCCGGCTCCCCTCGCCGGTCCCACAGCGCCGGCAGCCCGGCCACCCCCAGGGCCACGCCCACCGTACCCAGCCGGAAGGGGCGGCCGTGGCTGTCGGTGATAACCACGCCCACTGCCACCCCTGTCTCCCGCAGAATGTACTCGCGGATAGCCACCGCCGACGCATCGGGGTCCACGGGCAGCAGCAGCACCCGTTCATCATCCGTCTGGGGCACATTAGAGCGGTCGACGCCGGCGTTAGCGCTGACAAAACCCAGGCGATGGCGCACAATGAGCACCCCCTGGCGCAGCCGCGAAATCTCCTGGCTCTCGCGCAGAATCACTTCCACCAGGCGCGGGTCCTTGCCGGTGGCGGCCGCCACGCGCTCGGCCTCCGGTCCCGGCCGGATATCGGCCAGGCAAACAAAGCGCCCCTCCGCCTTAGACACCACCTTTTGGGCGATGGCCAATACGTCGCCTGGCTGTAGGGCCAGGCCGGCGGCCGCCACCGCTTGCAGCAGCAGTTGGGCCAGCGCATCCCCCGGCCGGATGTGCGGCACACCGGGCACCGCAATAAGCGTTATCTGGTTCACGTTTGCGCGTCGCTTTTGGGACTTGATTCCAGCAGTCACCGCCCTTTGAGGAAGTCGGTGCCAATACGCTGCAATAACTGTGTCCCGACTGTTAGCCGGCGTCAGCAGCATCGGCCGGGATGCCCGTGATGCGCAGGCCGGCGTTTTTGATTTTATAGCGCACGTTGATGGCGATCATCACCGCGGCCAGCCCCTCCACCACCGGGGTATTGCCCAGCCCACCGGCATGAATGCCGCGCATCCCGGCCGCGGCGGCCAGCGCCACCGCCACATCCCGGTCATCCTTCTTCTCGCCACACACCATCACGTCTGAATCAATCTCGTGCGTGGGATCCTGTAAATGCTCGGCGGAGATGCTTTGGAAGGCCGCCACTACGCGCACTGCTTCGCCCAACTGGGCTTGTGCTTCCAGAGCGGCCGAATCGCCGGCAGGCCGCCAATAGCGTCCTTTGGGCGTCTTTAGCGGCGCGACCACGGTGATGAGCAGTTTGCCGGCCAGCGCCTCGCGGATACCTTCCAGGGTGGCGGCCTGGGCCTCATAGGGCACCGACAACACCACTACCTCAGCGTCGCCAACCGCGGTCGGGTTGTCGGCACCACTCACCGGCCGGGTCCCGGCCGGGAGACGTTCATTCATCTGGCGCGCCGCCTCAAGCGCCCGTTCAGCCACGCGGGAGCCAATCATCACGCTGTGTCCGGCCATCGCCCAGCGAAAGCCCAACCCGGCCCCCTCACTTCCTGTGCCACCTACAATTGCAATCTTCAACCTGAACTCCTTTCCGGCCGGCAAAGCTAACCTGCCCGGCCGGGCATGCATCGCAACTTTCACGCGCTGATTCTAACCCTCCCTGGCCATCTTGCAAGGTAGCTGGCCCCGGCCGGGAACGGACCAAACACATTCAAAACCGTCTATATGAAACAGGTTAATTCGCTTGACAGGGGCAGCGCTTTGGTTAAACTCAGAGTAAGAAATGCACGCCAGGCCGCGTCCAGTGATCAGGCGGCTTAAAAGTAATTCCAAGGAGATGACTCATGGCAACTACGTTTGAAGTAACAGATGAAGCGTTCAAGGCAGAGGTTTTGGATTCTGACTTGCCGGTGTTGGTTGATTTTTGGGCGGAGTGGTGTGGCCCGTGCCACATGATTGCGCCTCACGTAAAGGCCATTGCCGCCGAATATGCCGGCAAAGTTCGCGTGGCCAAGATGGATGTCGACGTGAATCCGCAGGTCCCCGGCCGGTATGGCATTGTCGGTATTCCCACCCTGATGCTGTTTAAGAAAGGCGAAGTGGTCGCCCGCATCACCGGTGCCCTGCCCAAAGAGCGCATTGTAGCCCAGATTCTGCCCCACCTGGACACAGTCAAAGCGTAGGCAGCCTGGCGCAAGATTTCCCAGAATGTGAAAGCCCCCGTCCGGTGACGGGGGCTTTTTCATTTCTATTTGCGGGTCCGCAGGGAAGTCAGGGCCTGGTGACACTCATGGCAGTCGCCCCCGGCCGGGCTTAAGGGTTAGGGCACACACGGGGCTTGCAGCGTCTCCGGCACACGGATCACCCCCAATCCCAGCGGCGTTGCCGCCGGAGCGGGGTCCGGCAGCGCCTGCAGGCGGCCGGTAATGCCACACGCCAGCGCCGGCCCGGCGGCGTCGTCCGCCACGCCAGCTTCCAACAACAACGCCGCCAACCCGCTCACCATCGGCGTCGAAAAAGATGACCCAGCCCAGAACGCATACCCTTTGCGCACGCGATACACATAGCTGATCACCCCATACTCACAATCCGGGTTGCTGCCAATGCAACTGTTGAAATGTGGGCTGCACGTTGCCGGCGAGCCGCTCAAGTCAAACCCCTCACCGCCCGGCGCCGCGAGACTGGCCGCGTTGGAGAAGCAAGACAGCCCGCGGGCCTGGTTGCTGGCCCCCACGGCAATAACCAGCGGATACCCGGCCGGGACATTGGCCGGGGCCACAAAATCGGGCGGCACCGCCGAATCATTGCCCGACGCCGCCACGATCACCGCTCCCAACGCCCGCAAGATGCGAATCGGCGCTTCCAACGCCACAATGGGCAGCAAACTAGGGCTTAGCGGGTTAATACCGGCATTGGTCACCATCTGTTGGATAGCCGCCTGCCCGGCCGCCGGCAGTTCAGCATCTGTTGGCGCCTGAGCACCCAGGCTAAGGTTCACCACCGTCGGTTCCAAAGCCCCCCCACCTTGCACCGCACTCTGCACAAACACATTCACAGCCGCAATAAAGCCAAACAGATCCCCCTGGCCCTGGTCATTCAACACCTTGATCAGGTGAATATTGCTGGCCGGCGCCACGGCATAGACCAGGCCGGCCACAAACAGCCCATGATCACTGATATCAGTGGTGGCCCCGGCCGAGTTGGGCAAACTCACCGGCGCGGAATAGCCGACCATCAACTCTGGGGGCGGCCCCCAACCCAAGAAACTGTAACCGCCCGGCGCAGGAAACGGAGAAGTATCAAAAACAACAACCTGCACTCCCCGGCCGGTGCCATCCACCGTCCGGTTAGTCAGGTCCGCAACGCCAGGTCCATCACTCAAACTGATCCCAAATTGCTTGCCAAACGCCCACTGGCTCCAGAAGTAATCGCTGGCCGCCGCCGGTCCGCCGCTGCCACTGCCCTCCAGGCCCCACGGACTACCCTCCAGGCCCCACGGACTGCCCTCCAACCCCCAGGGGTTGGCACTGAGGTCAGGATTGAATCCCATGACGTAGTTCGGATCCACCACCACCTTCGTTTCCAGGTCGCTGGCAATGCGGGCCAGCACAGTCAGCGCCTCATCCAAGGGCACGGCATCCCCGGCATAACGGTAAAGGTCAATCCGGAACATGCCACCGGCGTCAGCGCTGGCCACAAAACGGGGATCCACCAGCTCCTGTTTCAGGCGGCCGGCCGCGATGATTTCGTCGATGTACTCAAAGGAGAGTGAAGCCACCACCTCCAACGCCAGCTCCGGCCGCTCGTTATTAGCCGTGGCAATCACCGCATCAATTTCACTGCCCTGACCACTGAAAACAAGCTCATTATCGACAATGGCTTCCCCCGGCCGGATGGTGATTACTCTATCCTGCAGCCCCGGCACCGGCGGCAGCGGCACAAAGTCAACTGACACCGGATCCACAAACGCAGTGGGCGGAACTTCAGTGCTGGGTGGTTTGGTTGCGAATTCACAGCCCACCAGCACCAACACCAGCGCCAGAATCAGGCCGATCAACCCAATTCGCAAAATCTGCCCTCGGCTAATCATGTCTATACCTCCTTAACAACTGCTTGACCCCAACCGCCAATCCCCAGCGATCAGGCGAATGCTTGCTAGCACGAAAGACATCTCAAGCCGCCAGGCAGCCAGATGGCCCCCGGCCGGATACGTCTCGTTTGCAGTATAAACGAAAACCGGCTTGTTTTTGCAGCCAGGGGCAAAATTGGCGGCTGTTTAGCCAAACTAGTGGTCAGCGGCCCCGGCCGGGGGTCACAAAGCACCCGTCTCACCCACCATAAAGAACGGCGCCCAATAATAAGGGTGGCGATACTGGGCCAGCGCCTCGTCGGGGTCGGCCGCAAACCGCTGCTGGGCCGCCCGCAGTGCCGCGCCTTTGGCACTGCCACCGGCCAGGTGGCCGTAGAAGTCCGCCATCAGCCGCGCCGTGGATTGGTCCTCCACCGCCCAGTAGCTAAGCACAACCGATGACGCACCGGCATACAACAGCGCCCGCATCAACCCCAGCAGCTCATCCCCACCGGCCACCACATTGCGGCCCGTCTGGCAGGCGCTCAACGTCACCAGCGACGCATTGAGTCGCAGGCTAAAGATGTCCAGCGTCGTCAGCCAGCCATCGGCCAGCGCCAGGCCGGAAAACAGCGGGTTGTCCGGCCGGAAGTCGCCGTGCGTGGCCAGATGCAGCACACGGCAATCAGGCGCCGCCGCTTTGATGCCCCCCAGGCTGGCCGCATCTTCCAACAGCGGCGCAACGCCCCACAAGGCCGCAATCGTCTCCGCCTCCTGCACCGTGTAGGGCAGTTGGCCGTTGTGGGAATTCCCCAGGACCAGGCAGTCTCCCCGGCCGGGGCGCGGTAACGTCGTCTGATAACGCAAAAAGCTGCCCCCCGGCAAATAGCTAATCTCATGCTGCGCCAGCAGATACTGCTGCCCATCGTGCAAGGCGTGGAACGGCAGGTAATGCAATGGCCCGTGCGGCACCACAATCAACTGCGAATAGCCGGCCAACTCACCGGCCACCGGAGCCAGCAGCGCCTGGTACAATCGCTGCAGCACCCCCTGCACATTACGCTGCAGCGCCACCACCCGGCCGGGGTCACTCCGCGGCACCGACTGCAAATTGAGCCAGAACAGGCGCAGAAGCTGCTGCACCTGCGGCAGCGTCGCCGGCAGCGTCACCGCCGAGAGCGTCTCCTGGGTAACCATGAACAGGATCAGGCTGCCCCGGGCCACAAAATACTCCAGCAGCAGCGTACCCGGTGGCACGTAAGGCTGAATTGGCTCACTACGCACCTGCCACAGCGCCGCGTCCCGCGCATAATCCGCATTGCGCACCAGCAGCTTGTGCCACAACTCCGTGATCTGCTTCTCCAGCTCCAGCACCTCCTGCTGCGTTTGCTGCCAGCCATCCTCGGCCGAGGCCCAGCCCCGCTCCTGCGCCCCTTCGCGGCTTTCCCAACGCCGGTAAAGCTGGTCCCGCCGCAGCCGCAGTTGTTGCAGCGCCTCCACCAATGGCTGGTCACTGCTGCGCCGCGCCTGCACGCCAATATCCAGCTTGTAGGTCAGCATGTCCAGCAAAGCCCGCGATTTGGCTCGCTCCGCATAGGCCAGGCCGTCCCCCGGCCGGGACAAATCCAGGCACAAGCCCACTGCCTCCTCATACACCACTTGCTTATCTTCCAGAAAATCAGCCCGGAACTCCACCATCAGCCGGCCGCGCAGCCGTTCCAGGGCATCAATCGCCGCATCAAACTCAGCCAATGCCACCGCCGGCTGGCCGCCTCGCTGCGCCAACTGCCCCAACAGGTAATGCGCCTGGTAAGCCAGGGCCGGCACCGTCTGGCCGTTTCTCACCGCCAGCGCCTGCTGCACCTGCTCGGCAGCCAGCGACCACTGCCCCAGAGCCAGCGCCGCCCGGCCGGCCACCAGGTTGGCCTGGGTCTGGGCCACCGGCAGTTGGTGGCTGGCAAAGATAACGGCGCACTCTTGCGCCAGGGCCAGGCTGCGGGCATAGCTGCCCTGCCGCTGCAGCAGCGAAGCGACCTCCACGTCGGTCAGGGCCACCCAAACCATGTTCTGCTCGCCGGCAAAGAGCTGCCGGGCTTCGGCCAACGAGGCCAGCGCTTCGTCATAACGCGCCAGGCCGGCATAGGCCACCGCCTCGTTCAGAATCGCCTGAGCCATCTCAAAGATGGTGCCCAACGCCTGGAAGAGGGTGCGCGCCTGCTGGCATTTATCCAACACCGCATCAAAGCGGCGCATTTGCAGCAGGCAGTCGCTGATAAACAGGTCCACCAGGATCGCATCCCGCTGCCGGCCATCATCCAGGAAAGCCTGGTGTACCTCATCCAACAGGACCAGCGCCTCGTTATAGCGCCCCAGGACAAAGTAGGTGATGGCCAGGCTTTGCTGGGCGCGGGCATGGTCCATCTTCTGCTCCCGGCCGGAGAGCAGCGCCAGGGCAGTCTGGCTGGCAGCAATAGACGCCTCAAACTGGCCCAGGTTGCGCAGCACAATAGCCCGGTTCAGCTCTACGCGGCACAGGTATGGCTCCCCTTCTGCGCCCAGCCGGTAATACAGCGCTCGCGCCTGGTTAAACTGCGCCAGAGCCTGGCTGTCTTCGCCCATGCGGCCATATACGGCGGCCATGTTCACGGTGAGTTTGGCCAGCGGCAGCCAGGCTTCGGCCTCGGCCAACACCTGGCCCGCCTGTTGGCCCACTGCCAGCGCTTCAGTTGCGCTGCCCAACGCCGCCATCGGCCAGATTTTGCCGATTTGCGCCTTGGCCTCGTCGAGTGGTCGCCCCAGCCGGCGGTAGAGGTCGGTGGCTTCGTCATAGCGCTGGATGGCGCACTTGTATTCGTGGTAGGCAATGAATTGGGCGTTGGCATCGGCCAGCAAGGCCAGGGCGCGCTGCTCTTCCCGGCCGGTGTGCTCCGCCATGGCGTAGATGAGGCGCACCACGCGCAGGCAGGCATCAATGCTGCTGCGCAGGTAGGTGTCGGCCGCCCCCTTGAGCTGCAAGGCAATCTGCTCCTGGCTGGCCCGGTCATACTGCCCAATTTGCGCCAGCAGCAGACGCTGCCCCCCGGCCGGGTCGGGCAGGGCCAGCAAAGAATTGACCAGCTCGTCAGGCGTCAGCATCTGTCCATACACCGCAACAGGTAAACAGAAATCGGGTACATCTTCCTAACCCAGGCCGTTAACCGCGGGGGCAGCGCCTGGCTATTGGATTACAAAGTCAGGAAGTTGCAGGCTGGTATCTGGGCCGCTGATGAGCAGTTCGTATGTCCCGGCCGGGAGATGCGTCAGCACAAAATTGCCCAGTTCGTCAACGACAGCCGTGGCCACCGGCCGGGCGGCCTGCAGCACATGCACGTACCAGCCAGTGGACTCGGCTCCCAAAATCAGGCCCAGGAGCTGGCGCTGCCCCGGCCGGGCAGCATCATCCTGCACCTCCAGGGAGACCTGCCACTCGCCCGCCTCATACAGCATGGGGCCAGCATCTGCGCCGCGCATGGCCCCGCGCACGCCGGCCAGTTGGGGCATCCCCAGACCCCACGCCTCGCCAGCATTGGGCAAGGCCGGCACCAACCGGGCCACCAGCCCCTTGAGCTGGGTCAGCAGTCCTGGCGTAAGATCAGCGGCTACCGCCGCGCGGTAGGCGCGCAGTTCGGCCACTTCGCGGCTGCAGTGTGGGCAGTCGTTGATGTGGGCGCTGAGGTTGGTCCGCACCCCGGCCGGGGACAAATCCGCCACATACTCCATAAGCTGCTGCGAATCGAGGCAAGTCGCGCGGTAAAGCTGCCCTTGCAGCCCCGCCTCCAGCCGGGTCAACTGTGCTGCCCGGGCCAACAATCCCGGCGTCCTGGTAATCAGTTCGGTAGTCGCCGCATCCAGTTCGCCATCGTTAAAGGCCAACAACTGCGCGTCGGTAATGTGGTCGTGCTTGATCTCGTTCATTTTCTAACAAGGTCTCCTCTCAAAAATTGAATCCTCTCTCTACGACCAATGAACGCAAGCCAGCCCATTTTTCCACCGCGAGGGCCAGGCATCGGGGGCAGTCCTTATACATCGGCAAAGAAAGAATTCAACTGAGGATCACGGCGCAGCCGGGCCAACACATTTTCCTTCAGCCGGTAAACTTCTTGCACGTTCCGAAACGATTTCGGATATTTGCGGATCAGTTCGCGCGGCTTCAACCCCAGCACGTAGGACGCATAGACCAGGGCAATTTCCCGCTCGTCATCCAGCGCTTCTTTTATCAGTTCCCACAACTGGCTGGTATGCGTGTTTTCGGCCACTTGCGCTTCCACATCATCGGCCGCCATCTGGCGCGCCGCAAGCAGTTCATCCAGCGGAATCGTGTTCTCTTCTTTGCGGGCGTAGTCCATAATCTCGCCGGCCACGCATAACTGCAAATAGCTCAACAATGTCTTCAGATTGGGAAAACTGGCAAAGCGTGCCGGGGGCACGGCCCGAATCAGCCGGTAGAATGCGCCATTCACAAAGAACTCCGCATCCTCCGCACAGGAAGCGAAGTAACTGTGCCTGTGAACCCAACTGGTAACCAGGGGACGATACTGCGCGATCAGGAGCCGCCAGGCCATCTGGTCGGACTCAACAATAGCGCGGCGGAACAACTCGTAGCAATAGCGGGGATCGTGGGCTTGCTGGTGAAAAAACCGGCTGCTTTCTTGTGAGCACTGTTTGGCCAGGTTGGCCAGGGTGAGTTGCTGGAGTTCATTATCCATAGAGTGCGCATACTACGGACTCCCCCGCTCTTGCCTGCCTTTTTTTGACGACACGACATGTGGTGCGCTGTTTTTGGGGCCATTGCCAGGCCACCCGGCCGGGATAACGCCACCCGGACAAGGGTACTATAACAACTGCCCTGGTGAAGGTCAAGCTTCGTTGTCCGCCCCGGCCGCCCATCTTGCTTGTCCCCCTACCCACATTGGGGTAGTCTGGGAGAAACATTTCAGCCACGCTACGTGTCAGCCGGTCAGCGGAGCTGACCCGCCAACCAGCCTCCCGGAGGTACCATGATTGAAGTTGCCATTATGATTGAAGGCCAAAACGGGCTGACCTGGCCCCGTTGGCAGCGCATCGCCCAGGCCACCGAGGCCCTGGGCTTTGCCGGGCTGTACCGCTCTGACCATTACACCAACGCCAACCCGCCCGATATGGCGTCGCTGGAACTGTGGACCTCGCTCACCTGGCTGGCCAGCCATACCCAGAGGCTGGCTTTTGGGCCGCTGGTGTCGCCCGTCTCCTTCCGCCAGCCTACCATGACTGCGCGCATCGCCCGCGACGTGGATGACTTGTCCGGCGGGCGGCTCCATTTGGGGCTGGGCGCGGGCTGGCAAGTGCGCGAGCATCACAACTATGGCTGGGAATTGCTGGACGTCCCCGGCCGGTTCGCGCGCTTTGAGGAAGGGCTGGAAATTATCACCCGCCTGCTGCTGCAGCCAGACCCAGTCGACTTTGCCGGCCACTATTACCAACTGCATGAGGCCGTGCTGCTGCCTCGCCCATCCCGGCCGGGGGGTCCCCCCATCCTCATTGGCGGCAACGGGCCGCGCCGCACCCTGCCCCTGGTCGCCCGCTATGCCCAGGAATGGAACGCCGTCTACCTGCCCCCAGCCCGCATTAGCGAACTAAACCAGCAGCTAGATGCCCTGTTGGCTGCCCAACAGCGCCCGCCGGAAGCAGTGCGCCGCTCCCTGATGACCGGCCTGGTCTTCGGCCAGGACGACGCCACCCTGCGCCGCAAGCTGGGCAGCCGCAGCGCCACCGATCTGCAGGCGCGCGGTGTGGTGGTGGGCACCGGCAGCGAGATCGTGCCGCAGCTGCACCAGATCGCCGCGGCCGGCATTTACCGCGTCATGCTGCAATGGCTGGACCTGGACGATCTCGACGGCCTGGCCGCGTTAGCGCACACCGTCCTGCCCCAACTGGCCTGATATTGCCGCAGATTATGTGAAATTGGCCTGTCGCCCCTCTTCAACCAGCCATTATTCTGTGCTATACTGAGTCAGGCAAAAGAGTTGCCCGGCTCCTGACAAACGCCGCCGGATGTTTTGGTCGCCACATCTGGTTCGCAGGTTGGGCCGTGTCATTGTACTAGCCACGGCGGATTTCGTGTGTCCCCGGCCGGGGCTTGTAACCTAGAGGGAGATAGAACATGAAAATGCGCATTGTACGCCAGACAACCCTTACCGCAGTCTTGCTCGCCATCCTGGCCCTGGCTCTGCTCGCACCCACACTTGTGCAAGCGCAGTCTTCCGGCGAGAACCCTACCGCCGTCGTCAATACCGGTGCCCTCAACGTACGCAGCGGCCCCGACTTCACCTACAGCCGAGTCACCGTCATCTACAACGGGCAAACAGTTAGCCTGCTGGCCCGCTACTACGCCAACCAGTGGGTAAAGATCCGGCTGCAGAACGGCATTGAAGGTTGGGTCAACAGCAACTACTTGCGGACCAGCGTGCCCGTGTCTAGCCTGCCCGTTGTCGGCGGCGGCAGTGGCGAGCCTGGCCCAACCCCGCCGCCTATGCCCGATCCTGGTCCCAATCCCACGGCTGTCGTAAACACCGGGGCCTTAAACGTGCGCAGCGGACCTAGCATCAACTTCGGCGTAGTAGCCAAGGTTTTCAGTGGACAGACGGTCCAACTGCTCGGACGCGCCCCCAACAGCAGTTGGGTCAGGGTACACCTTAGCACCGGCGTAGAAGGCTGGGTCAACAGCAACTTCCTGGTGAGCAGTGTGCCGATTAGCAGCCTGCCGATTATTGACACCGGCGGTCCGCCCAGCAGTGGTGCAACCGCCGTAGTCAACACCGGGGCCCTGAACGTGCGTGGTGGTCCCGGCCTGGCCTATGCGGTCATTACGGTCATCTACCAGGGGCAAACGGTAGAACTGCTGGCGCGCAACCAGGAAAGCAGTTGGGTTGTCGTGCGCCTGAGCAATGGCACCCAGGGTTGGGCCAATGCCGGTGAGCTGATCACCAGCGTACCCGTGAGCAGCCTGCCGGTCACCGGCGCGCCGGCCCCCGTTTCCAGCGGCACGGTCGCCGTGGGCGCGCTGAATGTGCGCTCCGGCCCCGGGGTGGAGTACAACGTTATCACCGCAGTCACCCATGGCCAGGTAGTGGGCCTCATTGGCCGCAATGCCAGCAGCACCTGGCTGCAAATCCAGACCCCCAGCGGCACGGTGGGTTGGGTGAATTCCAGCTACATTGTGTCCAACGTGCCTATCGACACTCTGCCGATTCGCTGGTAACTAACCCGGCCGGGCGCAAATCCACCCCACTCCCCAAGATAAAACAAGACCGTCAGTGGTGAACACTGGCGGTCTTGTTGTTTTGGGAACAAACAGCGTCTCAGCCCTCGTCTTCAGGCGACTTCTCCGCCTGCTCACCCTCGCCCGGCGGGTTCAACTGCTGCGCCAGGTTTGCCAGTTCATCACTAAACCACTGCAAGCCCTGCACAATTGAGCTCTTGGCCTTACGCCCGAACTCGCCCTGTTCCACGCTGGTCTTGAAGCCGGACGCCTCTTCCTGCACTTTTTGCCCGGCCGGGCTTACCTTCGCCTCGTGGAGAACCTTCTCCATTTCCGCGCCAAAGTGCTTCACCCCCTCACGAATCTCTTGCTCCACTTCGCGCCGCTGATCGCTGTTCCAGGCCGCCTGCAGCGTCTCGGCAAACTGCCTGCCAAAGCGACGCAGCGCCTCGCTAACGTCACCTTCCACCGGCGTTTCCTTACGTGGCATTTCCGCGTCTTCTTCCACCGGAATCTCAGCTTTCAATCGCGCCTTGATTTCTTCTACATCCGGAACCTGTTCGTCACTCATGGTACTCTCCTTTGCAAATTGGCATTGTCAACTGCACGCCTTGTGCGCCACCTTTCAAATGACAGGTTGTCTCCATACTCTACGCACCCGGCCGGGGCCAGGTTGCACACCCCGCTCACGAACCATCCGCTGCGCGCACCAGCGACCAGTCATCCATAAACCAGCCATTATTCTCAATCGCCCAGCGGCCGCGAATCGCCACCCCCAGCCGCAGGGTCTGCGCCGTCTCCAGTTGGAAAGCGTGGGTCAACGTATTCTTACGCCCAAACGAGGGCAGCACCCAATCCGTGGTAGCGCTGCCAATGATAAACCGCACCTCACCCGATAGCGGGTCGGGCGCCCAAATCTTCTGCCCGCTGGCCGTGTACCCATCCACCAGGTCCGGGAAAACGTTGATGGTGAAGATATACGTGCCTGGCTCCAACGCAACGTCCGTCAGCAGCCGGAAGCTAACCGCGCCCCGTCCTTTGAAGATCTTCACCGTCTGCTCGCCATCCCAAATGAAAAGGTTGTGCTCACTGGGCGGCAAAAAATCAGAGCTTAGCACCCGCGCCTCCGGCCGGACCCAGGCATTCCACGGGTCAGGGTCCAGCGAATTGCTCCCTTCATCCCACTCCAGCCGCCACTGGTCGGCCACTTGCAGTTCGGGAATGCCGCCAATGTGATACCAACCCTCCTCAAACGAGGGATTGGGCAGCAAATTGGCGGCGCCCGGGGCCGGGGCCGGCGGCGTCACCGAGGCGGTGGGCGCGTTGGTTGGCGTTGGCACGGGCGTGTTCTCCGGGCCGGGCACCGGGGTGCGCGAAGGAATGGGCGTGCGGCTGGGGAAGAAAGGGGTTGTGGCGCTGGGCCGGGGGGTAAAGGTGGGGTAAGGCCCCCCGGCCGGGAGCACAGCCACAGCCGCGGCCCCCGGCGTCCAGGTCGGCGGCAAATTGGGGTCAACCGCCGGTTCACCCATATCAATCACCACCGTGGGCACCAGCAGCGGCCCATCAGCCGGCAAATCCGGCGACGACTGGCAGGCCACCAGCAGCAGCAAACCGGCCAGCCACAGCCACCCCCAACGCCCTGCCATCCCCGGCCGGGGTCTGCCCCAGCTACCAGTTCTCCAGCCATTCAACTCAGACACGGAATCACCTCGCGCACATTATCCGGCCGGGTGCCAGGCGCATGCTCCTCCACCAGGAACGACTCGCCCACGCCCCCGCGCCAGGCCACCAGGCCATAATTGCGGGCATAAAAATAACGCTCAAACGCAGTCTGTCCCGGCCGGCCACCTTCATCCGGGTAAGCCGCCAGTTCCACCACGTCGTTCAACGTTTGTCCGCCAGTCAGCGTTAGCGCAGCGTGTACCGCCTCCAGCCGGATCCAGGTAACGTGCGTGAAACGGTTCACCACCTGGCAGGTATCCTTGCGGTAGAAGGTCACCGTCGGGCTGCGCCGGAAGAAAACGTTCAGCGGCATCTGCCGCGGCACCCACGGGCTGCCCTGCTGGCCATGCTCGCTCAAGACATAGTAGCTGCCATCACCCGGCGAGGTATCCACGCCACGGTAGATGAACTCATTATCCGACCACAACTCCTCCCACTCGCTGCCCTTCACATGATAGAACTTCTCGCGGGTGGCGCTGCTTTCGCGCTGTGTTTGCACCCGCTGCTGGCCGCCGCCATTCCAGGTGTAATGCAGCTCATACAGCCGGCCGTCGCCCCGCAAATATGCCAGCAGGTCCACGCGCGGGCCGGCCGCCACCTTCACGTCGATAACCAGCGGATCGCCAAAGGGCTGCCCGGCCGGGTTGCGCAGCCGCCAGCTAGCCACATAATCGCCCGGAGCCGTCGGCGCCGTCAGGCTCACCGACACATTGGTCGCTTTGCCGGGGTCGATAGCGGAAGCCAGGGCCACACTCTCCGGCCCACCAAAAGCCGCCCCGCCGGCAAAAGCCAGCGTATAACCGGCCGCCCAGGCCGTCTCGCCCCGGTTCAAGACCCGCCACGTCTTCATAAAGGTCTCGCCCGGCGTCAGTGCCGCCCCCACCGGCGCAGTCACGTGGGCCACAAACTGGGCATCATCCACCCGGCCGGGATTGGGCGGCGCCAGCACCAGGATTTCGGCATACATGGCAAACTCAAAGAAACGCCCGTCGGGGCTGCGAGGCTTCCAGGTGCTGCGATACAGACCAGGCATCGTCGGCGCAGTCAGCGTCACCTCCACGTCCACCTCCTGGCCGGGCACCGCCGGCGGCAGCGCCACGGCCGCCGGCCCGCCCAACGGCTCATCGCCAAAGAAGACCAGCTCATAACCCGCGCCCCAGGTCGTCGTGCCGCTGTTGCGCATGCGCCACGTCTTCACAAAGGGCTGCCCGGCCGGGAGCGGCGTCCCGTCGGGGATGGTCACATCGGCCACGTAGCGCGCCTCGTCCAGCACGTTAGAGGGCGGAATAGTCGCCGTAACCTGAATTTCTGTATACAACTCAAAATCAAAGAACTGCCCGGCCGGGTTGCGCGGCTTCCAGGTGCTGCGATACGTGCCCGCCGCCGTCGGGGCGCGCAGCACCACCGAGACGTCTACCACCCGGCCGGGGGCCGCCGGCGGCAGCGGCACCGCCTGCCCCGTGCCCATTGGATTACCGGCAAAAAAGGCCAGGTCATGGCCAGCGCCCCAGGTCGTCGTGCCGCTGTTGCGAATACGCCACGTTTTGGTAAACAATTGCCCCGCCTGCACCATTGTGCCATCGGCCATGGTCACGTCCACCACAAAGCGCGCCTCGTCCAGCCGGCTGCCCGGCGGAATGCTGGAGGGCACATCAATTTCCACATACTGCTCAAATTCAAAGAAATCGCCCTGCGGCGTCAACGGCTTCCACGTGCTGCGATGTATACCCGCACTGCTGGGCGCCGTCAGCGAGACAGACACGTCCACTTCCTCCCCCGGCCGGGCGGGCGGCAGAGGCACACTGTCCGGCCCATTCATCCGGTCATGGCCAAAAAAGGCCAGCCGGTAGCCGCTGCCCCACTCCGTGTTGCCCGTGTTGCGAATACGCCACGTCTTCAAGAAGGTCTGCCCGGCCGGGATACTCGTGCCATCAGCCACGGTCACGTCCGCCACCCAACTCGCCTCCTGGCGCACCGCCACCCCCACCACCTCAATCTCCACATACTGGCTGAAGTTAAAAAGCTGGCCCTGCGCATCCCGTCCCTGCCAGGTGCTGCGATACCGGCCGGGGCGCGTAGGCGCAGTAAACGTCACCGAGACATCCACCACCTGGCCCGGCCCGGCCGGGGGCAGCGGCACACTGGCCGGAGCACCCATCTGGCTGCCCTGCACAAAGGACAACCGGTAGCCGCTTCCCCAGGTCGTCGTGCCGGTGTTACGGACGCGCCACGTCTTCACAAAACGCTGGCCCGGCTGCATAAGCGTACCGTCGGCCACCGTGACATCGCTCACAAAGGAGACCTCGTTCACCAGCGGCGGCGTTCCCAACCGCAAATAAGGCTCCGGGTCCACCACATCGTCCACCACGTAGCCATCCAGGCCATGCCCAATACGCTGCAGCGTCAGGTGCAGATGAATGCCACTGGAAAAGCCAGTAGTACCGGCAATGCCAATCTGCTGCCCGGCCGTCACAAAATCCCCCTCCCGCACCTGCACCGACGACAGGTGACCATACCAGGTAATCCACGTGCCATCATGCCAGGGATGAACAATACGAATGTAGTTCCCATACCCCTGTGCCGAAAAGCCAACTTTGTCCACCGTGCCCCGCTGCGCGGCCAGCACCGCCACCGGCTGGCCGCTGGCATCGGTGGCCGCCAGGTCAATCCCTTCATGCAGTTGCAGCTTGTTGGGCAAGAAACTGTAATCGCGCGGGTCGTTAAAGCGGCACTGGTTACAGCTAATGGCAAAACTGCGCGCCACCGGCAGTTGCAGCCAAAAATCGGGTGGGTCGGATGGGGTTGGCATGTGTGCACCTCACTTGCTTCGGTTCATGGCCGGCAGCGCACCGCCGGCGCGGCCTGCTAGACATTGTAAGCCCGCCCCGGCCGGAACGCAATCCTCACACCAGCCTACCGCCCCCACGCCACCCAAACTGGTCCCGCCGGCCAGGCCACACCGGGCATAACCCCGCAATGAAAGCCGCACCATCAAGTGAAACGGTAACCCAAAGCGGCAGCGCCGACCAACCGGCCGGCACCAGCCACCAGCCGCTTGCCTTTTCCCGGCCGGGGGCTACACTCCCAACCAAAATCTGGAATAGCGCGCCGGCCTCCAGCCGGCCACAGGCCAGCAAAATGCTGGCGCTTCACCCACAAAGGAGCACAACATGATTCACGAGCAGTTCACCACCACCACCACCGGCCTGGACCGGCAGCACCCGGCCATGCGCCTGTGGGAAAAAGGCAAACGCTACGGCATCTGGAATCCGGCCGACATCGACCTGACCCAAGACAAAGCCGACTGGCAAAAACTGGCCAGCGACGAACAAGACATCATCCTGCGCCTCACCGCCCTTTTCCAGGCCGGCGAAGAAGCCGTCACCCTGGACCTGCTGCCCCTCATCAACACCATCGCCAACGAAGGGCGACTAGAAGAGGAAATCTACCTCACCAGCTTCCTCTTCGAAGAAGCCAAGCACACCGACTTCTTCGACCGCTTCCTGCGCGAAGTAGCCGGCGTCAGCGGCGGGCTGGCCCACTACCACACCCCCAATTACCACACCCTGTTCTACGAAGCACTGCCCCAGGCGCTGCGCCAACTGCGCGCCACCCCCACCCCGGCCGCCCAGGTGCGGGCCTCGGTCACCTACAACATGGTCGTGGAAGGGATGCTGGCCGAGACCGGCTACCACGCCTTCTTCACCATGCTGGAAGCCAACAACCTCATGCCCGGCTGCCGGCAGGGCATCCGCCTGCTAAAGCAGGACGAGTCGCGCCACATCGCCTACGGCATCTTCCTGCTCTCCCGCCTCATCGCCGGGGATGACACGCTGTGGGCCGAAGTGGAAGCCACCATCGACGAGCTTTTCCTGCCTGCCCTGGGCGTCATCAGCGATGGCCTGGCCGCCTACGACCCGCCGCCCTTCGGCCTGCAAGAAGAGGCGTTCATCGATTACGCCACAGCACAGTTCCAAAAGCGCATCGAGCGGCTGGAAAAGGCACGCGGCGCGAGCCTATCGGAAGTGTATCGCGTTACCCATGGCGTCATTGAACGAGACGATGCCTGAACCCACCAGCCGTCGCACCTTATGAAAAAAGGCCGGTGCCCAAATGCACCGGCCTTTTTCTATCACTTAGCAGCTCCCCCACCGCCCACTATGGCTTGGCAATGAAGGGCAGGGTAATCAGGTAGCCCTCCACGTTCAACGTCAACGGAATCGTCACTTCGGGGTTGTATGGCTCGTCGGCGTTGAGCAGCAGCGTGCCCATATAGGTGCCCGCTTCAGTCGGGGCGGTGAACAGCAGCGTAATCTCAGCCGACTGCCCGGCCGGGATAATCGCCCCGGCCGGGTTCACATCCAGCCAGGAGATCACAATACCCGCCGCATTAGCCACCGCCGCATCCGCATTCACCAGCCCCCAGCCAAACGTATGGTTTGGATGCGAGGAGCCGGTGTCGCCACCGCAGCCATCCAGCGTGTACAGCGGCGTCGCCGTCTGCGACAACAGCCACATGGTATCCTCAATCTGGCCAACCAGCGCCGGCTGCGCCGACCAGATCAGGGCCACCGTGCCGGCCACGTGCGGCGAAGCCATACTGGTGCCGCCAAGGTTGCCATAGGTGTCACCCGGCAGGCTAGAGCGTACCGCCACACCCGGCGCACTGACGTTGGGCTTCAGCATCCCCGTCACCGCTGCCGGACCACGGCTGGAGAAGCCAGCGATAGACAGGTTCTCAGCGATAGCCGCCGCGCCAAAGCTCAGGCCATAGTCACCTGGCGATCCGGTAGTGCTGCAATTCGGCCCGTTATTCCCGGCCGAGAACTGCGGGAAGATGCCGGCCGCACGCCAGGCACCCACCACACCACCATACCAGAAGTCGCCACCGCCGCCGCCCCACGAGTTATTCACCACGTTGGGCCGCTTGCTGGGATCAGGATTCATGCCGTCCAGATCGGTGGGGGCCAGGATCCAGTCGCCACAAGCCAGCAGCGCCTCGAAGGAGCAGCCATTGGCTTCACAGCCCTTGCAGGCGATCCATTCCGCACCCGGAGCCACGCCAATCCCTTCGGTGGCATTGGCCGGGTCGCCGGGGTCAGTGCTGCCAACCATGGTGCCCATGGTGTGCGTGCCGTGGCCGTCATTGTCGCACGGCTCCGTCTCGCCGGGGCAGCCGCTGGTAGGCATATACCAGTTGTAGTCGTGGTCGCCCACACCACCGCGATACTGCGCTTGCAGGGCAGGATGCGTCCACTCTACCCCAGAGTCTACGTTGGCCACCACCATGCCCTGGCCGGTGACGCCACCAGCCCACACGTCGTCCGCGTTCACGGCCATCACGCCCCAGGTCAGGGTTGTGGGGGACTGCGGGCTTGGCCCGGCCGGGGGCTTCACCAGCGCCACACTATCATTGGCCATCAGGTAAGCCACGTCCAGCCGCGCCGCAATCTGGTTCACCAGCTCGGCGCTGCCGCCGTAGACAAGCAGGCCATTGCTGGCCACAAAGGGCCGGTAGCTCAGGCCCGCCGCCGCTAGCTGGCCGCGCAGACCGGCCTGGGTGCGCTCGGCTGTCGCCGCCAGGCGGTCCCACACATACTGGCCGCGCGCGTTCCAATCACGGATAGCGTACGCGCCGCTCAGGTCCGCTTGCTCAGCCATCACCACAATGAAGTCGGCGCTGCCATTGGCCGCCAGGTCGCTCAGGATGCGCGGGTCTACGCGGTAGTTCGGCCCGGCCGGGGACGGCTGTTCCGGTGGCGGCTGCACGCCCTCATCGTAATTGCCAATAGACAGATACAGCGGCGAGGTCCCACTATTGGTGATGGTCAGGGTGTAGGCCATCTGCTCACCCGCGTTCAACGTCACATCATAACTGTTGGCCGACCATTCCATGATCGGCGCGTTCAGGGAGACGTCATGTTGGGTCAGGACGGCCGCGGCAATGGTGATCTGGTCGGCACCGGTTGGCCAACCATCCGGCAGCACCGACCATTGGTAACCTTCAGCCGACACAGCCAGGTAGTAGTCCCCGGCCGGGACGTCCGTAATCAGGTACTCGCCGTTCTCATTGGCAAACCCCTCTCCATAGATCGAGCCATCGGCCACATTCTCAATGTAGACATAGGCGTCCGGCAGCGCCAGGGAACTGTTTCCGTCATAGATGGTGCCCGCCACGCCCGTGGGGCAGAAGAACTCCACCGTCGCCGTTGCACTGTCCATCAACGACGTATTCACCTGGCCCACCGCGTCAATGGTCACCACGTCCACGTCCAGACAGGTGGCATTCACCGGAATTTCCACGTCGAAGGTGAAAGCAACCAGGTCGCCATCGGCCACCGCCACGCTGGCCGGGCCGCTAATGGGCCAGGTTTGCGTGCCGCTGTAGCTCAGGCTAAAGGTGTCGGCCGCGCCGCTGTTGTTGGCCGCGCCCATGTTCACCGTCACCGTGCCAAAGCCAGAGACAAACTGCTCCTGCGGCACCAGGGTGAAGTCACCCAGCGGCGTCACCTGGTAGTACTCCGGAATCGTCAATACCGTCGCGTCAGAAGCCTGCCGGCCACCCCACAGCCACATGCCGGGCGTACCGCCGGTGCCATCACCGGTGGGCACAAAGGCCCCGGCATGGTTGCGCCGGGCCTCGTTCAGGTTCGGGAAGTCCATATCCCAGCTGTTGCTGGCCACATCGTAGAGCTGCACTTCATCAATTTCATCCGACCATTGCCCACAGCCGGCTATAATAATGGCCCCGGCCAGATCATAAGCCGAATCACTATCAAAGCCGAAGGCAGGTGTTTCATCACAGGCGATGGGCATATCGGCCACGCCGGCATCGTCCCAGGCGGTCGGATTGCTGGTATCCAGCCGTTCGGCAATGTTTAGCGGCAGCAGGGCCGCGCCATCAAAGTCATCCCCACCAATGGCATAAACATAGCCATCGACCGCCGTGGCCGCGATGTAGCTGCGCGCCTGGGTCAGGTTGGGGCCGACTGTGTACCGGCTCCCCGGCGCAGCGCTGATGTCAAAGAAGAAGGTCTGGTCGGTCACGACGGCCGCGTCGAAACCGCCAAAGATATAGACAATGTTGTCCACCGTCACCACGCCACCGGGCGAGGTGCTGATAGGCAGTGGGTCCGTGGCGGTCAGGTCGATGGTGGTATTCGTCGCCGGCACATACCCCTGTACCGCGTTCGTCACCCCGCCAGCCGCCGGCCGGCCACCGAAGATCATCAGCACTTCGGTACCGGCATTGTCAACGCTGGCAATCTGATAATTGGAGATGGGCACGGGCATATCCACCCCCGTGTCTGTATAGGTGCCGGTCGCCGGGTCAAACTCCCATACACTGCCGTCAGTGTTGCCATCGGCCAGACGGCCACCCAACACGTACACCTTGCCCGTAGTTGCGGAATACTCGGCATCAAAACGGGTAAAAGCAAAGTCTGAGTTGGGGGCAATCTGCCACTGCCCGTAGACGTAGTCATCAGGGGCGGCCGGTGCCACGGCCAGATCAGCCCGCACCGCCTGCAAGTCACCAGACAGCAGCAGGATGGTAAGCAGACCAAGGCCAGCCATTAGAAAAAGAAAAAACTGTGAGCGTCTTGACATTTCTTCCTCCACACGTTGCAGATAACAGTCAGATCAGCAGCTGCGTCACAGCCTGTTATCAATCCAGTGAACCCTGTTCGGGCGAACAGGGCTGCTCGGGCGAGCAGGGCCGTTACAGTGAACGGTCATCTTCAGTTGTCGACAACCTACAGAGAAAGGGGGCGCAATCTATAAGATTAGATTCTAGCCTGAAAGCGGGTGCTGCGTCAAGCCTTGCGCAAACTGGATGAGCGCGCTCTAACGCCACTCCCGGCCGGGGTTCACTCCGGCCCCTGCCCCAAAATAATCGTCGCATTGTGGCCCCCCAGGCCAAAAGAGTTAGACATAGCCCGGTGGATGCGCCCCGGCCGGGGCACATTGGGCACATAATCCAGGTCACAGGCCGGGTCCGGCGTTTCGTAGTTAATGGTTGGCGGCAGCAGACCATGCCGCAGCGCCTGCACCACGATCACCGCTTCCAGCGCCCCGGCCGCGCCCAGCAAATGGCCATGCAGCGACTTGGTGGAACTAACCGGCACCGCATACGCCGCCGCGCCAAACACCAGCTTAATCGCCGCCGTCTCACCGCTGTCATTGAGCGGCGTACTGGTGCCATGGGCATTGACATAATCAATGGCGTCCGGCGGCAGCCCCGCATCGGCCAGCGCCCGGCTCATCGACAGCGCCGCCCCCGAGCCATCGGCCATGGGCTGCGAAATGTGATAGGCGTCGGCGCTGCTGCCATAGCCCAAAAACTCGGCCAGAATGTGCGCCCCACGCGCCTGAGCATGGGCCAGCTCCTCCAGGATCAGCACTGCGCCCCCTTCGCTCAGCACAAAGCCATCGCGGTCCCGGTCAAACGGGCGCGAAGCGGCCTGCGGCGCATCATTGCGCGCCGACAAGGCCCCCATCACGCTGAAGGCAGCCAGCGGCAGCGGCAAAATACACGCCTCCGACGCCCCGGCCACCATCACGTCGCACAGGCCATGGCGGATCATGTGGGCGGCCTCGCCCAGGGCGTTATTGGACGTGGCGCAGGCGGTGGCCACCGACATATTGGGGCCGCGAAAGCCATGCTCAATGGCCACCACCGCCGCCGGCGTATCGGCCAGCATCATGGGAATGTAAAAAGGATTGACCCGGCCGGGGCCCTTCTCGCCAAACGCCTGCACCGCCTCGATAGTGGCACCAATCGCCCCCAAGCCACTGCCAAGGATCACTCCCACCCGGTCACGGTCCAGCGGCCCATCCAGCGCGGCCGCGGCCAGCGCCTGGTTAGCCGCGGCCACGGCAAACTGCGTCACCCGATCCATCCGTCGCGCCTCTTTCCGGCCAAAGAGGGCCACCGGGTCAAAATCGCGCACCTCACCGGCAAAGCGGCTCTTTTGCTCGCGGGCATCGAACTGGGTGATGGGGCCAATGCCGCTGCGCCCGCTTAGCACCGCCTCCCAGGTGGAGGTCACATCGTTGCCCAACGGATTCAGCGTCCCCATGCCAGTAATGACCACGCGTCGTTTCATCAAAGCCTCCAGAATGGCAGGCGGCCGGGCCGCCGGGTTGGTTTCAGGGATTATAACCCCGAACCCGGCCGGGAGATACCCGGCAGCGAGTCATGCAGCGGGATCCGTTCTCCACCATCGGGCAGCAGCGCCGCCGCAAAGCGGCACACTGTGCTGGCCAGGGCCGGCCAACTGGGCAACGCCGGGTCCAGCAAGTCATGGTCGGCCGCAAATTCAGCGTATTGCAGCGGGCCGCCCAGCGCTTGCAGCAGCCGGCGCGTCAGCGCTGGCGTTACCGTCTCATCCAACGTGCCCTGGATAACCAGCGTGGGCACCTGCACCTGGGGCGCGATCGCCTTGGCCGCCCGACCGAGGTCCAGCAGTTGGTCAAACAACCCGGCCGGGATACGCAATTGGCGCAATGCCGCCTGCACCGCCGGGTCATCCACATCCACATCGGGCATCACCCCACCCACCGCCTGGCGAATGCGCGGGTCGGCAAAATCCGCCTTCTTAAAGGGCTGAAGCTGGCGGAAGATCGGCTTCAGGCCGTGCCAGAGGGCGCGCTGCCACCAGTTGCCCAACTGCCAGAAAGGGGCCACCAGCAGCAGGCCATCAGGCGGACGGGTGTGGGCCACGTTCAGGGCCACCGCCGCGCCCATGGAGTAACCGACCAGCAGCACCGGACTATACGCCGCCTGCAGCGCGCGCAGGGCCGCATCGGCCGCGGCCACCCATTCCTGGTAACGTCGCTGGAACAGCGTGCCAATGTCCGCCCCAAAACCGGGCAGCAGCAGCCCCTGGACCGTCCACCCGGCCGGGTGCAGCACGTCGGCCAGCGGGCGCACCTCCTTGGGCGTGCCGGGAAAACCATGAATCAACAGCGCCGCCGGCCGGCCGCCGGGCAGCAAAAACGGGCGATGTTCTTCGCCCGGATAGAGGTCAAGTTGGGTCAGGTCAAGGGTCATCATCTCATCCATTGGGTTCCGGGGGCAGCAGGCGGGGCATGTGCGCCAGCAGCGCCCCGGCCGGGTCAGGCCCCTGGTAACTGTGGGCCACCACCCCCGCCGCATCAATCATCACCAGGGCCAGCCGGCGGCTGCCGCCTGGCACACGGTAGGCGGCAAACAGCTTGCCCCCCCAATCGGGCAGCAGCGCCAGGTAATCGGCCGGGTCCAACCCGGCCGGGATCTCCCGCGCCGCCTGCTGGTAAGCCACGCCCATCAGCCGCTCGGCCGTGCCGCGCAGCAGCCGCGGCACCTGGCGCAGGTCCACCACCGTCGCCGTGACCACCTGGCTCGTCGCCGGATACTCCCGCCGCAGCGCCCGGTGCACCTCGGCCACCGTGCCGGCCACCTCGTAGCCGGCAAAGATCAGGATCACCGGCCGGCCGGCATAATCGGCCAGCCGGAAGACGCGGCCGGTCTGGATGGCGGTCACGGTAAAGCGGGGGGCGGGCGTGCCCGCGGGCAGGAAGGGGGTATCGCTCATCGGCTGGTCCCGGCCGGTAAGTCGGCCAGCAGCAGCCGCGCCGCCACCCGGCCGGAGAGGGCCACCATGGGCACGCCGCCGCCGGGATGGGTGGTGCCGCCGGCAAAATAGAGGCCGGCCACATCTCTGGCCCGGTTATGCGGCCGCCGGAAGGCCGCCCAGCGGCTGTTAGATGAGGCACCATACAGCGCACCACGCCACGCGCCGCTGTCATGGGCCAGGTCGGCCGGGGTCAGGATGTGGCTGCTTTGCAGGTAGGGGCGCACGTCGTAGCCAAAATCGGCCAGCCGCCCCAGTACCCGCTCACGGTAGCCCTCGGCCTGCACTGCCCAATCATAATGGTCGTTGAGCGGCGGCGCATTGACCAGCACAAACCAGTTCTCGCTCCCGGCCGGGGCGTGGTCAGGGTCCGTCTTGGCGGTGATGGCCACGTAAATGGTAGGGTCATCCGGTGGCACTCCCTGGCGGAAGATAGCCTCGAATTCGGCCGGGTAGTTGCGCGAGAAGAAAATGTTGTGGTGGGCCAACTGTGGATGCTGCCGGGCCACGCCCAACAGCAGGATGAAGCCAGAGCAGGACGGCTCCTGCGGCGGGCGGGCGGGCAGGCCGGGCAGCAAGTGGCGGTAGGTGCTGGTCACGTCCAGGTTGCTAATCACGGCCTGGGCCGGCTGCTGCTGGCCATCGTCTAGTTCCACGCCCACAACCCGCCCCGGCCGGGTGAGAATGCGGCGCACGCCCCGGCCGGTTTCAATCTGCACGCCCAGCTCGGCGGCCAGGCGGCGCAGCGCCACGGCAATCTGGTAGATGCCGCCCTGCGGATACCAGACCCCCTCGTTCAGCTCCACGTGGGCAATAACGTTCAGCGTGGCCGGGGCCAGGTAGGGGCTGGCCCCCACGTAGGTGGCAAAGCGCCCCAACAACTGCCGCAAATGGGGCGAGCGGACAAAGCGGGCGATGCTCTGGTCCATCGTGCGCAGCCCATCGACTTTTAGCCAGTCGGGCGGGGGCACGCGCAAAAAGCTGCGCCAGGTGGGCGGCTGGTCGTAGATGAAGACCGGCCCGGTAAGGCGATGGATTTCGGCGGCGTAAGCCAGGTAGGCGCGGTAGCCGGCCACTTCTTGCGGCGCGTTGTACCCGGCCGGGGTGGTGCGGGCGATCTCGGCGGCCATGGCTTGCGGGTCGCGGTGCGCGTCCAGCACCGTCCCATCGGGGTAAAAGTAGCGGGTGAGGGGTTCCACCGGCCGCAGGGTAAGATAGTCGTCCAGCACCCGGCCGGTGCTGGCAAACAGTTCATCCAGCACGTGGCGCATGGTAATCACCGACGGCCCCCGGTCCCAGGTGTAGCCATTGGCCACCAGCCGGCCCATCTTGCCCCCCACGGCCGGGTTCTTCTCGTAGATGATGACCGGCCGCCCGGCCGCGGCCAGGTGAATGGCCGCGCTCAGCCCGCCAATGCCGGCCCCAATAACCACGACCGGGTTCATGTGGGCACCGCCCGCCCCTTCCACTGCCCCTGGCCACGCCAGCGCCACCAGACCGACTGCACAGCAATCCAGGTCATTAGCAGGACCGACAGAGGCATGAGCAAGGCATCGCCCACGCGCTGGCGGGTGTAGGCCGCCGTGAGGGCGCGGATGGCCAGCCCGGCCGCGCCCAGGGCCAGCGGCCACCAGCCGCCGCCGGCCAGCCACCAGACCCAGGGGAAGATGAATACCAGCCAGTGGAAGAGGGTGGAGAGAGCCAGAAAGGGCACGCTGCGGCCGTGGCCGGCCAGGATGTTCTTGGCGAAGCCGGCGCGCACGGCCGGCCAGTCGTGGTACATGCGGCAGCTTACCAGCCCGGCGCCGTCGGCCATGCGCAGCCGCAGCCCCTGGGCCTTGATACGCCGGGCCAGGACCACATCCTCCACCACCTGCTCGCGCACCGCTTCATGGCCGCCCACGGCGGCGTAGGCGGCGCGGCGAAAGGCCAGGCATTGGCCATTGGCCGCGGCAAAGGCGGGCCAGGGGGTGTAATGCACCGGCAAGATGGGCAGGTAGCCCAGGATGGCCAGGGCCATGAGGGGCACCACCAGCCGTTCTCCCCAGGTCACGGTTTGCTGCGTGGGCCAGACGGTGAGCAGATCGGCCTGGCTGCCGGCCATGAGGTGGGCGATGGCCGCCACGGCGGTTGGCGTGGTCTGCACGTCGGCATCCAGGAAGAGCAGGATGTCGCCCTGGGCGGCCTGGGCCAGTTGGTGGCAGGCCCAGTTTTTGCCCAGCCACCCGGCCGGGAGTAGCTGCCCGGTGAGGAGTTGGAAGCGCGGGTCACCGGCGGCGGCCTGCTGTGCCTGTTCGGCGGTGCCATCGCTGGAGCCGTCGTCCAGCAGCAGCAGCTCGATGTTGGCCCCCTGCTGCCCCCGCAGTTGGCGGATGGTTTGGGCAATGACGCCGGCTTCGTTGCGGGCGGGGATGAGGATGGAGATGAGGGGGGTGGTGGGGGAAGTCCCGGCCGGGGTCAGGCGCAGCGAAAACAGCAGGTTCATGAGCACCGTGAGGCCAATGACCAACAGCGCCAGCGACACAAACAGCCCCAGCCAGAAGAGCAGGCTCATGTCTGCCCCTTCTGGCGGCGGCGCAGGTGGGGCCGCCGGGTTAGTTCCGGCCACTGGCGGTACAGCAGCAGCGCCGACTGCGTTAGCAGCACGGCCAGCAATACCGGGTCGGGCAGCCACAGCAGCAGGACCAGGCCCAGGCCCAGCAGCGTCAGCAGCACCGCCCAGCCGGAAGGCGTGATGAGCAGCGACCAGAAGATGAGCAGCAGCAGGCTGACCAGCGGGACTTTCCACAGGGTCAGGCCAATCCACACGCCGAGGGCGGCGGCCAGGGCCTTGCCGCCGCGCCAGCCCAGAAAGGGAGAGAAGGCATGGCCGGCCACCGGGGCCAGGGCGATGGGCACCGCGCCCCAGCCCTGAATGCCAAAGACGTAGTAGGCCAGCCCTACCGGCAGCGCTCCCTTGCAAACATCCAGCAGCAGGGCCACGGTGAACCAGGGGAAGCTGCCAGCGCGCAGCACGTTGGTCGCGCCGGGGTTCCGGTCGCCAAACTGGCGCACGTCTTTGCCCAGGGCCAGCCGGCCAACCAGGGGTGAGAAGGGGATGGCCCCCAACAAGAAACCGAGGAGTGTCCAGAAGAGTACGTTCATGGCGTGGGGTTCGGATCGTGCGGGGTGATTCGTGTTTCCTGCTGGGTGGATGGTTCGCCCGGCCGGGCCGCGATAACCGGCCACCAGCCAACCAGCACAAAAAGGCCCATGAGCAGGCCGCCGGCCAGGGCGGGGCCGGGCAGCCCCCAGAAAAAGGCCAGGCCAAAGCTCTCCAGGAACCAGGTAATGGTGTAGATGAACAGCAGCGGGCGCACCGGCAGCCCGGCCGGGCGCAGCAGCCAGGTCAGCAGAGCCGCAGTGAGCAGCCAGCCGGCGTAATTGCTCCAGGGAATGCCAAAGAAGCCGCCGGGGTTGTTCCACACCCACAGCCCCCAGGCTACCATTTGCGGGTCCAGGAGCATGTCCCAGGCGGTGAGGGCGACGGCGCTGAGCAGGATGAAGCGCAGCCGGCGGCCGCGATAATGGTACACGGTGGCCCAGGCCGCGGGCAGCATCATGAACCAGGCCAGGGGGATGAGCAGCGGCACATGCCCCAACTGGGGCTGGAGCAGGTCGGTGTAGCTGTAGGGGCCAAAGGGGAAGCCGGTGCGGGAGCCGAGGAACTCGACCAGGAAGGTGAGCAGGCTGACGGCGGCGGCCAGCCGCAGGGTCCGCGCCCAGCCCCAGGCCTGCTGCAAGATGGCCAGGACGGCGGCGGCCTGGGCCACCACGCTGACCACCAGCATCTGGCGCATGGCGCTCTGGCCCAGGGTCCAGTTGATGATGGGCACGCTGATCATGAGCAGGACCCAGGCGACGATGAGCAGCCCGGCCGGGAGCGAGACCCCCAGCCTGGCCAGGAGCGACCCGGCACGCAGCCCCTGACGCTGCTCACGCTGCGCCAACATCACGGCCGCTCCGGTTGGGGCAGGCGGCGACCGCGGCGGGCCAGCAGTTCGGCCAGCCGTGTCTGGCTTTCGCTGGCCAGCACCAGGGTCATGCCAAAGATGAGCAGCGTGTTGGTGAGGAAGAAAAAGAGGAACTCCTCAATGGGCAGCACGCCGCCCAGCAGCCAGCCCAGCGACTGGGCCGGGTCGATGGTCCACGTGCCGGAGCCAATGGCGATGGTATCGGCCAGGGCGAGGTAGAGGGTGGTGGGCACCAGGCCCACCAGCACCAGCCGGCGGTAGCGCCACAGCGTATCCGCGCCAAAAGCGAGCTGCAGCATGATGGGGGGCAAGGCCCACACCAACTGCAGGGCCAGATAGGTGCCGGGTGCCCAGCGGCTGGCCAGGATGAAGGCCATCACGAGCCACACGAGGCCGGCGATGGCCACGCTGATCTGGCGCAGCCGGGGTTTGGGCCAATCGTTCCCGGCCGGGTTTGTCTCCCCGGCCGGGGCGCTGCCAGACCAGCGCCGCGCCCAAAAGAGGAACCACAACCCGGCCAGGATGGGCTGGACGATGAAGAAGGTGTACTCCTCAATCGGCACCCAGCCGATGGTGAGGCCGGTGACCAGGTTGGGGTCATAGAACCAGACACCGGTGGCCACCAGGTAGTTATCCCAGGGGGTAGTGTAGAGCAGGGCCACCAGGACGTGAGCCGCCAGCACCCACCCGGCCGGGTAGCTGCGCAACTGCGCCGGCATTGGCCGCCCACGGCGCAGGTCCCAGGCAGTCAGGGCAGCCATGATGAGAATGGGGATGCCCACAAAGAGGGCCAGGAAGCCGAAGTAGGTCATAGTGCTTTCTCGGAAAGGTGTGGTCGCCGGGCAAGCGGCCGGCTAGCGACGACGGATGTGCATGAAGACCCCCGGCCGGGGTTCCAGGGTAGCACCCATGTAGGCGTGTACTGGTGGGCCGGTCAGGGTCAGGTCAAACTGCTGCAGCAGCCGGGCAAAGACCACTTTGGCCTCGATTTGGGCGTAGGCGGCGCCGATGCAGTTGCGCGGGCCGCCGCCAAAGGGCACATAGGCGAAGGCCGGACGCTGCCCCCGCTCGGCGTGGGCAAAGCGCTCCGGCTGGAAGGCGGCCGGGTCGGGCCAATATTCGGCATCGCGGTGGCTGAGGTAGATGGAGTACATGATGCGCGTCCCGGCCGGGATGTGGTAGCCGGCCACCGTCAGGTCGACCGGTGCGCGCCGGTTGCCCACGTGAATCGGCGGATAGAGGCGCAGCGTCTCCTTGATGACCAGGTCCAGGTAGGCCAGGTCGCCCAGTTGGGCCAGGGTAGGCGGCTGGCGACCAACGACGGCGTCGACTTCAGCCCGGACCTGGGCCATAGCGGCCGGATGCCGGCCCAGCAGGTAGAGCATCCAGGCGAAGAGGGCGGTGCTGGTATCGTGGCCGGCAATGAGCATGGTCAGCAGTTGGTCGCGGATGAGATCGTCGCTCATGTCGGGGTTCTGCACCAGGCGGGTGAGCAGGTCTTCGCCGACGTAGCCCTGGGCCACGTCGGTCCGCCGGTCACGGATGATTTGATAGAGATAGTCGTCGACCGCTTGCAGACTGCGCTGGTAACCCGGCCGGGGCATACCTGGCCACACCACCCACAGGCCCGGGGCAATGTAACGCAGCATCTTCAGGATGGGCTGCCACAAACGCTCCAGGTCTGGCCGGAAGTCCACCTGAAAAAGGGTGCCGATGAGGATGAGCAAGGCTACGCGCCGCATCTCATCCAGCATGTCCAGGGTGTCGCCATCACGCCAGTGGCGGGTGATGGCGTCGGTATACTGCCACATCTGCGGCACGTGGGGGGCCACCTGTGGCTTCTGCAACACGGGGTCCATCTGGGCGCGCAGGTAGTCGTGGCTGGCGCCGTCTTCCACCAGGACGCCGTGGCGCAGGAGCCGGGTAACCGGGTCAGCTTCGGTGCGCCAGAGGAGTTGGTCCCGGCCGGTGACCAACAGGTGGCGGTTGGTGACCGGGCCGGCCAGCACGGCCGGGCGAAAGCCGGGCAGATTTAGTTGGAAGGCCCGCCCGACTTCCGACTGCATCACTTCCAGCGCGCCCAGGGGGGAACGCTTCTGCCATAGGGCTTGCAGCGCCTGCAAACCAACCTGGCCATCGGCATGGGGGAGGGGGCACTTTTCGTCGGCCATGTTGTCCCTTATGCGGCGAATTCAGGCTGTTCTTGTGGTTGGGGCTGGGGGACTACGTCCCGGCCGGTGCTGGACAGAATCAGGTCCTGCACGATCTTGGAGGAGGAAAGCACGCCCGGCAGGCCGGCGCCGGGATGGGTGCCGGCCCCTACAAAGTAAAGGTTGGCAAAATCCTCGGAGCGGTTATGCGGCCGGAACCAGGCGGACTGGGTCAGGACTGGCTCCACCGAAAAGGCGGAACCCATGTAGCTGCTCAAGGTCGTCTCGAAGTGCCGCGGGTCGATGTAATGCTCGGCGACGATGTTGGCCTGCAAATCGGGCAGGTAGTTGTCTTCCAGGAACTGCATGATGCGGTCGCGGTAGGGCCTGGCGGCTTTGGTCCAGTCGATACCGGAGCCTTGATGGGGTACGGGGGAAAGGACGTAGAAGGCTTCGTGCCCGGCCGGGGCCATGCTGGGGTCAGTGATGGTCGGCATATGCAGGTAGAGGGAGAAATCATCGGCCAGCTTCTTGTGGCCAAAGATGTCCTCCAGCAGTCCGCGATACCGCTCGCTCAGGATGATGTTGTGATGGGTTAGCTTTGTATCGTTGTAGCGCCGTTTGGTGCCAAAGTAAATGACAAAGAGCGACATGCTGTAGCGGGTGAGCTTTTTGTAGCGCAGGTCAGAGTTGCGCAAGCTGCGGTAGCGGGACGGGATCATGTGCAGGTAGGTCGAGGCCACATCGGCGTTAGAGACGATATGGTCGGCGCGATGCACGCTGCCATCGGCCAGGCGAACGCCGCTCACGCGCTTGCCTTCCACCAGAATCTCGGCCACCGAGGTGTTGTAATGGATGCGCCCGCCTAGTTCTTCGATCAGGCGCACCAGGGCATCGACCAGTGCCCCGGTGCCCCCACGGGCGTAGAAGATGCCCCACTCCCGTTCCAGGTAGTGGATCATGGCATAAATAGAGGTGGTATGGAACGGGTTGCCACCCACCAGCAGCGGGTGGAAGGAGAAGCAGCGGCGCAGGAATTCGTCCTGGATGAATTGGGACGCGTAGTTGTAGACCGTCTTGTGTGATTGCAGCCGCAGCAGGTCGGGGATAACCTTGACCATGTCGCCTACCTGCAAGAACGGCTTGTCGGCCAGTTCCACAAATCCTTTCTCAAAGATCGCCCTGGTGGTGCTCATGAACTGTTTGTAGCCGGCCACATCGGCCGGGCTCCACTGCGCTATCTGGTCATAGATGAAATCGGGGTCGTTATTGTAGTCGAAGGCGCGCCCCTCGTGGTTGAAGATGCGGTAGAAAGGATTCACCGCCACAAATTCAACGTAATCCTCGCGGCGGCGGCCGGCCAGCGCAAAAATATCGTCGAACATGAAAGGCGCAGTAATCACGGTGGGGCCACCGTCGAACTTAAAGCCATCCATTTCGTAGACATAGCCACGGCCACCCGGCTTGTCTCGCTGCTCAAAGATTTCCACCTGGTAGCCGTGGGCGGCCAGGCGCGCTGCGGCGCCCAAAGCGCCAAAGCCGCTGCCGATGATAATCGCCTTTTGCTTCATTTGATGCTCCTTTGATGCTCCTTTGCCAACAGGGCCAGCCTCTCCCGGCCGGGGCCACTGTGCTTAAGATATGTGCAAATCCTGATTATCCGCCCTGTGGGCGCAATTCCCAAAAAAGCTAGATTTTGGGGCCAATTCTAGCGCCCAGTTGGAAGTTTGTCAATATAATGCACAGATATGGCTAATTATTTGCACAGTTTTTGTATCGTTGGGCATGTTCGGCACGGCCACGGGCAACCCGCCCCCCACTGGCTAGATGAACTGGACATCCTCGTTGAGCGCTACCAGGCGCTGCCCGCCTGCCAACAGCCGCCGCCCATGCGTACCGGGTCTAGGCGCTGTCCTCGCGCTCGCGATTCAGCCAGCGCAGCACCAGCTCCTCCAGGCGGTTGTGCCGCTGGCGCACGACCACGCACTCCGGCAGCGCATCCAGGAAGGATTGGCCGTAGCGCTTGGTCAGGAGCCGCTTGTCCAGGATCACCACCACACCTTCGTCATCACGGCGACGGATGAGGCGGCCAAATCCCTGGCGAAAGCGCAGCACCGCCTCGGGAATGGCGTAGTCAAAGAAGGGGTTCTCGAAGGTTTCAGAGCGGGCGGCGAAGATGGGGTCGGAGGGCACGTCGAAGGGGAGCTTGGCGATAATGACCGCTTGCAGCGCCCGGCCGGGGACGTCTACCCCCTCCCAAAATGACCGTGTGCCCAGCAGCACGGCCCGGCTGTCCGGCGCTTTGAACTGCGCCAGAAGCTGCTGGCGGGAGCTGCCCTCCGTTTGCTGCAACAGGGTCAGGCCTGCTTCGGCCAGCGGTTGGGCAATGGCCCGGCCGGTGACCACCAGTTGGCCGTAGGCGGTGAACAGCACCATCGTCCGGCCGCCCAGCGCCCTGGCCACGGCCACAATGGCCGACTCTACGTAGCGCTGGTAGCCCGGCTGGTTTGGCTCCGGCATGTCGCTCACCAGGTAGAGCAGGGTGGAGTTTTTGTAATTGAAGGGGGAGCCGACGGCCAGTTCGCTGCAATCATGGGCATAGAGCCGCTCGCGCAGATAGTCGAAGTTTACGACGCTGCTTCCGCCCCGGCCGGCGGTGCGCAGCGTGGCCGAGGTCAGGATAACGGTGTCTTTCTCGTTGAAGATATACTTCTCGACCAGTGGGCCAATGTGCAGGGGCGCGGCATTCAAGGAGACGCGGCGGCGGTGCAGTTCTACCCAGTAAATCATCTCCCCGGCCGGGTCGGCCACCACGTGATGCAGATTCAGCCGCGTCTCCGCCAGCTTCTGGCCCAGCGATTGCAGCGTCAGCAGCAGCGCCTCGCCATCTTCCACCTCGTAATTCTCCACAAAATCATCCAGATTCTTCAGCAGTTCAGACAACCCCTTTACCACCGCCGTCAGCACATTGTTCAGGTTTTCCCAGGCGTAGGTCACCTCTTCCCAGGTCTCCAGGTTGCGCATGGCCGGCAGCAGGCGCACCTGCTGGGCAAACTGGCTGGTGGCACGCACATGATCCTGCAAGAAGTAGTCAATCGCCTCGAAGAACTCCCCCAGCCGTTCCTGGGCCAGCGAAGCATCGTTGCGCAGGACATTGACATAACCATCAAAACGGCGGGCGACATCGGCATCCACCGCCCGAATCTGCCCCTGCACCTCCCCCAGCAGCCCGGCCCGCGGCCGGGTGATCTCCTCCAGCAGGGTCTCCAGGAAGCGCCGGTCAGCACGGAAGCTCAGCCCATCGGTAACCGCCGCCTCCAGGTGGTGCGCCTCGTCCACAATCAGGTCGCCATAGGGGGGCAGCACGCGGTTGCCGGTAGCCACGTCGGCCAGCACCAGCGAATGGTTGGCAATGACCAGGTGCGCCTGCTCCGCCCGCCGGCGGGCCATGTGCAGCGGGCATTTCTCCTCGCGGCAGATATCGGCGCGGCAGCCGTCATTGTCGGCACTCAAGCGATCCCAGGCCAGCCGCTCGCCGGGCGTGCGCATGGCGATTTCGCTCACGTCGCCGGACTCGGTCGTGGGCAGCCAGTTTAGAATGCGGGCGTAGAGAACCATCTCGTCGGCGCTGGCCGGGCCGCCGTGACGCATCTGTTGGAAAAGACGGGTACACAAGTAGTTGCGCTTGCCCTTTAGAACGGTGGCCCGCAGTTCAAAGGGCAGAAGCTGCTGCAAGGCGGGGATGTCCTTGTGCAAGAGCTGGTCCTGCAGGTTGATGGTGTTGGTGGAAATGACCACGCAGCGTTCGTTTTCGTGGGCAAAAAAGGCGGCGGGCAGCAGGTAGCCCACGCTCTTGCCGGTGCCGGTGCCCGCCTCAACGATGAGGTGTTCCTGGTTGTTGAAGGCGTGGGCCACGGCGGCTACCATCTGCACCTGCTGGGGTCGGAATTCGTAATCGGGGAAGGCGCGGCTGAAGTTGCCCCCCGGCCGGAGCATGCCGGCAATGGTGTCTGCGTCGATGGACTGCAAATTGTCCAGCGGGTTCAGGCTGTGCCCCGCCAGTTTGGGCGGATTAAACAGCTTACGCACCCGGCCGGGGCTTTGCCCAAACGCCGTGCGCCCGGCCGCGCTCAGCGCATCCTCAAAAAAACGGGTCTCTGGCCAACCCAGCCGGCGGCCCGTCTCCACAATCTCGCTGAGGATGCCAAACTCAAGCTGCTGTGCCCGCGCATACAACGCCAGGAAGAGGTCCACGGTGCGCCGGGCGTCGCCCAGAGCACGGTGGTCCTGCCGGCCGCGCGGGTTGGGTAGTTCCAGGTGGCGCCCCAGGGCATCGAGCGAGTAGCGACCGGCGGCGGGCAGCAAGATCGAGGCCAGGGTGATGGTATCGATCCGGTGCTGCCCCGCGCCAATGTGGGCCTGCTCCAGGAAACCCATGTCAAAGCCAACGTTGTGCCCCACGATGACATGATCGGCCAGCATGCGGCGCAGCGGTGTACGCAAACTGAAGATGCTGGGGGCGTCCGCCAACATGGCCGGCTGGATGCCGGTGAGGCTGGTGATTTCGGGTGGCAGTTCCCGGCCGGGGTCCACCAGTGACGACCACTCCTCCAAAATCTCGTCCCCACGAAAAACAACCGCCGCCACCTCGATAATGGCGTCTTCATAAGCGTCCAGGCCGGTGGTTTCCACGTCAACGGCCACGTAAGTTGTGTTCATAAAGTCCTTCCAGCAGTGGGTTAGCGGGTCCGTGTTCCAACCGGTTAGCTTGTGGCTGACTGGCTGACCAGCGTAGCGAGCCAATTATAGCACAGATATTCGGGTGTCACGTGGCGCCGGGGCGTTTTACGATTTGCCAGTTACGCGCTACGATCCCGGCGATAAGGTGGCCCGGTGGCTGCTCCTCCGGCCGGGTAGACTCCCGCATCACACAGGTGGGCAATAGACGACTATGCTTCCTTACTTCTTATTGCTGCTGCTGGCCCTGCTGGGCGGGCTGGCTTACTGGCTGCTCATCAGCACCGAGGGCGTCTTTTTGGGGCGGCGGGTGGTGGTCTGGCTGTATGACCGCACCGCCCACCGCTATGACGCCATCAAGGAATATGATCCGGCCGATGAGCAGTTTCTGGTTACGCGCCCGGTGCTGGCGGCCCTGGCCGGCCGGGCGAACCCGCTGCTGTTGGATGTGGCCACAGGCACCGGCCGGGTACCCTTCGACCTGCTGCAAAACCCGGCCTTCCCCGGCCGGGTCATTGGCCTGGATGCCTCGCGCCCCATGCTGGCCGTGGCCGCGGCCAAGCTGGCCCCCTACGGCCAGCGCGTGAGCCTGGTGCAGCACCCGGCCGCGCCGCTGCCTTTCCCCACTGCCCGCTTTGACCTGGTAACCTGCCTGGAGGCGCTGGAGTTTTTCCCGTCGGATGAGGCAGCGCTGCGCGAGATGGTGCGCGTGCTCCGGCCGGGGGGGCGGCTGATCACGACGCGGCGCACCGGCCGGGAAGGGCAGCTCTTTCTGCATCGTTACCGTTCGCCCGACCAGTTTACCGCCCTGCTGCACCGGCTGGGGCTGGCCGAGGTGGAGATGCAGTTGTGGGAAGTGGGGTATGACCTGGTGACGGCGCGCAAACCGGCAGCGCCCGCGGGGGATGCCCATGCCGCTTAGCCCGCTGGAACTGCTGTATGCCTACAGCCAGGGTATCTTCCCCATGGCTCACGAGGACGGCATCTACTGGTATGACCCCGATCCGCGGGCCATTCTGCCGCTGGACAGCTTTCACGTGCCGCGCTCGCTGCAGCGCGTTCTGAAAAAAAGGTTGTTTGAAATCCGGGTGAACACGGCATTTGCCGGGGTGATGCGGGCTTGTGCGGCGCCGCGCCCCGGCCGGGAGGAAACCTGGATCAGCGATGAATTCATCGACGCCTACAGCCAACTGCACCAGATGGGCTACGCTCACAGCGTGGAGGCGTGGCAGGATGGCCAACTGGTGGGCGGGCTGTATGGCGTGGCCATCAACAGCTTCTTCGCCGGTGAAAGCATGTTCAGCCACCAGCGTGACGCCAGCAAAGTGGCGCTGGTGGCCCTGGTGCGCCGCCTGCAAGCGCGCCGCTTCCTGCTGCTGGACGTGCAGTTCACCACCCCGCACCTGGTCCGCTTTGGCGCAGTTGAGATTTCCCGCGCCGCCTACCACGCCCGGCTGGCCCAGGCTCTGCAACACAAAAATCGGTTCACCAACGACTAACAGGAGACACCCATGACCCCCGAACAAGAAATCTGGCAGTTCCTCCACCAGCACTTGCACAGCATCTTCACCGGCGATTCCGATACCTATCGGGCCACCACCGCCGCCGACCTCTCGCTATACGAATGGTTTGTCACCCCCCACCGGCAGGATGGCCTCGATTTCCATTTCTTCATGATTGACCACCATTGGGCTGGCGACGGGGCCGACTTTCGCTATGACCTGCTGGAGCCCCGTTTGCAGTTGTATGGCGATACGGCTATTGTCAGCTACACCTTCATGCTTACCATGGCCAACCAGGGGCAGATTACGCACCGCAGCCACAATGAAAGCCGCGTGCTTATCCGCGTCAACGATGGCTGGCGCGTGGTCCACGTGCACAAATCGCCCGCCTGGCAAGCCCCGGCCGGGCCTCCCAACGCCTGAACCTCTACCCAACTCCTCAATCATTGCTATAATCCTGTTAATCAATTGTTAACAATTCCAATCACGCAAGGATTAGCCATGACCTTACCCCATCGCTCCGTACTAGACCGTGAACTAAATGAACTGCGGGACAAGACCCAACAGCTAGCCAGCATGGTGGACAACGCGCTAGACAAAGCCATGACCGCCCTGCAAACGCGCAATATCGCCCTGGCGCAGGAGGTCATCGCCAACGATGAGCACGTCAATGCGTTGCGCTTCGACATTGAAAAGGAGTGCTTGCGTGTCTTGGCCACCCAGCAGCCGGCGGCCAGGGATTTGCGCCTGGTGGTGGCCACAACCCACATTGCCGGGGAATTGGAGCGAATTGGCGATCACGCGTGCAGTATTGCCCGGGTCATTGAGCTGCTAGAGGTGGAACAGCCTATCTCCACACTGCACAAGCTGCCCAAAATGGCCAGGCGCGCCCGCACCATGGTCGAATCCAGCATTAACGCCTTCCTGGCCCAAGACGCGGAACAGGCCTACGCGCTGGCCAAGCGTGAAGATAAGCTAGACCGTAACTACGACGAGCTTTTCCACGAGACATTGCTGGAAATGCGCGATGATGAATACATTGAGCGTGCCAATTACTTGCTATGGATTGGCCGCCATTTGGAGCGCGTCGGCGACCGGTCCACGAATATCGCCGAGCGGGTCATCTTTATGCTAACCGGTGAATTTGTAGAAATCGCCTGATCACGGCCCACGTTAGCGTGGCCACCGGCAGTGCAGGCCACGCTGTTGTCTCCTGCCGTCGCCCGGCCGGTGCCTGACCAGTTTTGCCGCGGCCGGCACAAACTGCGGCCGCAAAGCTACCAGGCAACCTGCATTGGGCCGGGCACAGCCAGCGCACCTCACATTTCCATTCGAACCCGATACCTTGCAGCCCTTACCTGCCCCACAGGTTATCGCTGCCTGCCCATCACTGGCACAGGCCAGGCAAATCAACTGTTCAGGGCTTCCTGAGGATTGGTTCATGAAACAACTGCACAGACCCGGCCGGGCCCCGGCCGGGTCCATCACCATCATCACCCTCTTTCTACTCCTGCTGCTGGTCGCCTGCCGGCCCGCCAGCGCCGCCACCACCCCCGGCGAAGACACCGGCCGGGCCATTCAAAACAAAGGCTCCGACACCCTGGTCAACGTCGCCCTGCGCTGGGCCGAAACCTACCGCGAGGTCAAACCCGACGTTTCCATTGCCGTCACCGGCGGCGGTTCCGGCACCGGCATCGCTGCCCTCGTCAACGGCACGGTCGACATCGCCAACGCTTCGCGCCCCATGAAAGAAAGCGAAATCGAGGCCGCCCGTGCCAACGGCATTGAGCCGGTAGAATTCACCGTGGCCATCGACGCCCTGGCCATCGTCGTCCACCCCGATAACCCGGTCAACCAGCTCAGCATCCCCCAGCTCTCAGACATTTACACCGGCCGCATCACTAACTGGGCGGCGGTCGGCGGCAACGATGCCCCCATCGTCTTGCTCTCCCGTGAAACCAACTCCGGCACCCACGTCTACTTCCTGGAAGAAGTCGTGCGCCGCGGCGAAAGCGACAACAGCGACATCTTTGCCCCGCAAACATTGCTCATGCCCTCTTCGGTCGGTATCACCAGCGAGATCAGGCGCAATCCCAACGCCATCGGCTACGACGGTTTGGGCTACATCACCGAACATGAGAAGGTATTGGCCATCGCCGTGGACAATGACTCCCTGGCTGTTCTCCCTTCCGCCACAACCGCGTCCGATGGCAGTTACCCGCTGGCCCGGCCGCTGTTCATGTACACCGCGGGCGAACCGGCCGGGGAGATTGCCGCTTATCTGGCCTGGATACTAAGCCCGGCCGGGCAGGAAATCGTCCTCCAGCTCGGTTTTGTGCCCCTCCCCTGACAATGCGTCATAAGCTGATGCACCACAAGACGCCAGCCAGCACCCCAGGACATAGCGCCTGTCAACCACCTTTGCCTGCCTCACCGCGAATCAGCCGTAAAGGAGACCCCCATGTCCGTCCGAGAAGTGCCCGATATTGGGCAGCCAACCCTGGAACGCCCTGCCAGCCGCAACATCCGCTGGCGCGAACAGCTAATTGAGGGCCTCATCCACCTGGCCGGCATCTCCGCCGTCCTCATCATCGGCCTCATCTTCCTCTTTCTGCTGCGCGAAGGGCTGCCAGCCCTGCTAGACATCCCGCTGCGCCAGATTTTCCTCAGCAGCCGCTGGTACCCCATTGAGGAGAAATTCGGCATTCTACCATTGGTCTACGGCTCCGTCCTGGTTACCCTGGGCGCAGTGGTCATTGCCGTCCCCCTGGGGCTAACCACCGCCGTCTACCTGGGTGAATTCGCACCCCCCTGGCAGCGCGAACTCCTAAAGCCGCTCATCGAAGTGCTGGCCGGCATTCCCTCTATCGTCCTCGGCTTTCTGGGCTGGGTGGCGCTGGCCCCGCTCATCCAACGGCTGGGTGCGCCCAGCGGGCTTACCGCCTTCACCGGTTCGCTCATCCTGGCCTACATGTCTCTGCCCACCATCATCAGCATCACCGAAGATGCCCTGTACGCCGTGCCCAAAGAGTACCGCGATGGCGCGCTGGCCATTGGCGCCACCCAGTGGCAAACGATCTGGCGGGTGGTGCTCCCGGCCGGGCGCTCTGGCATCGTCATCGCCGTCATGCTAGGTATCGGCCGGGCCATTGGCGAAACCATGGCCGTCATGCTCGTTACCGGCAACGCCGCCAACATCCCTCCCTTCGGCCCCAGCGCCTTCTTCCAGCCCGTGCGCACCATGACCGCCACCATCGCCGCCGAGATGGGCGAAGTCGCCCAGGGCAGCCTGCACTACAGCACCCTCTTCGCCATCGGCATCGTCCTCTTCCTCATCACCTTCGCCATCAACTCCCTGGCCACCCGCCTCATCGGCGGCCAGGGCCGCCGCCGGAGGCTCCTATGACCCGCCAAAGCAGCCAGAAACTCGCCCAAATCCTCATTACCGGCGTGGCCGCCCTGGTCATCATCCCCATCGTCCTGGTGATCCTGTTTGTCATCATCAACGGCATTGGCACCCTCAGTTGGGAATTCCTCACCCAGCCGCCGCGGGCCGGCATGACGGAAGGCGGCATCGGGCCGGCCCTGCTGGGCACCGTGCTGCTCACCTTTGGCACGGCTATCGCCGCCATGCCGTTGGGCATTGGCGCCGCCATCTACCTGGCCGAATATGCCGGCGATAACCGTCTGACCCGCGCCGTACGCCTGGCCATTGTCAATCTGGCGGGCATTCCCTCCATCGTCTACGGCCTGTTTGGCCTGGGTGCGTTCGTGCTCTTCCTCAACTATGGCACCTCCATCCTGGCCGGCTCGCTCACCCTGGGCATCATGACCCTGCCGGTGGTCATCAGCACCGCCGAAGAGGCGATCCTGGCCGTGCCGCAGCGCTTCCGCACGGTCAGCCTCAGCCTGGGGGCCAGCCGCTGGCAGACCATCCGCCACCAGGTGCTGCCCCACGCCCTGCCGGGCATCATCACCGGCATTATCCTGGGGCTTAGCCGCGCGGCCGGGGAAACGGCCCCCATCCTCTTCACCGTGGCCGCCTTTTATCTGCCAGAATTGCCCAAATCCATCTTCGACCAGACGATGGCCCTGCCCTATCACCTGTACGTCATTGCCACCCAGGTGCCCGGCATGCCCCTCTCGATTCAATATGGCACAGCCCTGGTGCTGCTGCTGCTGGTGCTGTCGCTGACGCTGGTGGCCACCTTCATCCGCACCACCATGCGCCGGCGGCGTGAATGGTAAACCCGGCCGGGTACACCTACAACCACGGGATAACCTATGGCTACAAAACTGTCTGTACGCAATCTCTACTTCACCTATGCCGATGGCACCGCGGCACTGCACAACATCAACCTGGATATTCACGAGAAAGAGCTGTTTGTGCTCTTTGGCCCGGCGCGCGGCGGCAAAACCACTTTACTGCGCCTCTTCAACCGCCTCAGCGACCTGCTTGAGGGCGCACAGCGCCAGGGTGCGGTACTGCTCGACGGCACAGACGTCTTCGCCAACTCGGTGGATGTCTTCGATTTGCGTCGCCGGGTGAGCATGGTCTTTGCCTTGCCCACCCCCCTGCCGGGCAGCATCTATGACAATCTGACCTATGGGCTGAAGATGGCCGGCATTCGCGACAAGGCGCTGCTAGATGCCCGGGTGGAACAGGCGCTGCAGCAGGCGGCGCTGTGGGATGAAGTGAAAGACCGGCTGGACAAATCCGCCTTTGCCCTTTCGGGCGGACAGCAGCAGCGGCTGTGCCTGGCCCGCAGCCTGGCCCTGGAGCCAGAGGTGATTTTGCTGGATAACCCGACGTCCGGCCTGGACCCGTTGTCCACGGCCACCGTGGAACAGTCGTTGGCGGAGCTAAAACGCCGTTATACGATTGTGCTGGTGCCGCACAGTGTGCAGCAGGCGGCGCGGGTGGCCGACCGGGCAGCCTTTCTGCTGGATGGCGAGTTGGTGGAGGTGGCCCCCGGCCGGGAGATGTTCCTCAACCCCTCCGAAAAACGGACCGAAGATTACATCACCGGCCGCTTTGGATAATCAGTGATGCCACTAATCCCGAGACAAGCCTCATGAAGAACAAGATCGAAGTCAGTGATTTCAGCTTCTACTACGGCGACTTTCAGGCGCTCATCGACCTGAACCTATCGCTGCGCGAGAACCAGATTACAGCCCTCATTGGCCCCAGCGGCTGCGGCAAATCCACCTTCCTGCGCTCGCTCAACCGCATGAACGACACCATCCGCGGCACACGAGCCACCGGCCGGGTGCTGCTCGACGGCGAAGACATCTACGCGCCCGACATGGATGTAGTCGATTTGCGGCAGCGCGTAGGCATGGTTTTCCAGCGCCCCAACCCCTTCCCCCAAAGCATCTTCGACAACGTGGCCTTTGGCCCGCGCGTCCTGGGCATGACCCGCGAACACAACCTGGACGACCTGGTCCGCGACAGCCTGCAAGGGGCCGCCCTTTGGGATGACGTGAAACACCGCCTGCACACCTCCGCATTGGACCTCAACCCGGGGCAGCAGCAGCGGCTGTGCATCGCCCGGGCGGTGGCCGTGCGGCCGGAGGTCATTCTGATGGATGAGCCGTGCTCCGCCCTGGACCCGGTAGCCACCCTGCATATTGAGGAGCTGATGCGCGAACTGGCCGCCCGTTATACGATTGTCATTGTCACCCACAACATGCAGCAGGCGGCGCGGGCGTCCGACTGGACCGGCTTTTTCTGGCTGGGCCGCCTGGTGGAGTTCAACGCCACGCGGGACCTGTTTACGTATCCCAAAGAGGAACTGACTGAGGCGTACATCACCGGCCGGCGTGGTTAGATTTAGCGCAAGGTCCGGCTCCCGGCCGGGCAGCTTGCCCCCAGCCAGGTAGATGAAAAACCCCCGGCTGCCCTACTTGCGAGAGGCCGGGGGTTTTTAGTTGGTTTGGCGTGGTGATCGAGCGGTCACCCGGCCGGGTAACCGCCTCTTCTGGCAGACTGCACCCTATTGCGTGGCATTGACCCCGGCCGGGAGCAACCGCTCGGCCGCCAACTGCGCCTGGCGGGCAAAGTCAATAGCCATGGCCAACACCCGCGCCGCCTCTTGCGGACTATGGAAGCCCGTACTGTTCTCCGAAGAAACAAAATCCCAACGCAAAGACGCCTGGCGATGCAGATGGCGCGCCTCGGCCAACTGCTCGTCCGTTGCTCCCGCCGCCTGAGCCGCCACAATGGCGTCAATCGCATCCAAAATGGCCTCTTCAGACAAACGCAGCAGCGACGCCGTGCGATCCTGGATCGTCTGCACCCGCTCCGCAAGCAGCGCTTCGTCTTGCTGATGGCAGGTCTGGCAGGCGTTGTTGATGTTTGTCAGCGGACTGCGCAGCCAATGGTCAGAAACCTTCACCGCGCCTTCGCGCACATAGGGCATATGGCAGTCCGCGCAAGAAACGCCCGATTGAGCGTGCACACTCGTAGTCCACATCTCATATTCCGGATGCTGAATCTTGATCATGGGCGCGCCAGTTTCAGCGTGCGTCCAATCCTTGAACTCATAACTGTCGTAATGAGCTTCGATGTCATCAATGGTCTTACCCTGGCTCCAGGGGAAAGTCAGCACCTTGTTGTCGCCCAGGAAGTAATATTCCACGTGGCACTGCGCACAAACATAGGTACGCATTTCCTGGCGGCTGGCCTGCGTCCAGTCTATCCCCTGGGCCTCCAGGGCGTTGATGAGCGCCGGCCGGGTAATCCGCAAACCCATCGTCTCCGGATCATGGCAGTCAGAACAGGAAGAACCAAGGTGCAGCTCATCCTTAAGATCATTAAACGGCGTATGGTTGAACTCCTCCCAGCCCATTTCGGCAATAAGCTGGGGTGCCTCGGCCGCATGGCAGTTAATGCACGCCCCTGGCTGCTCCACCAACTGCACCCGCAGCGTATTCTTCTGGTCTTCCGTCATGTAATAGTGACCGCGATCCTCATTGTGGTCTTTGCTAAAAGCATAGCCAGCCCACAAGCGCACCATCGCCGGAAAACGCTCCAGTTTGCTGTAGGGCACAGAACCACCATACGCAGTACTAATGGTGTCGTCCTGCGTCCGCAAAAAAGAATCATACTGCCGGGGAAAATTCTGGCCCCAGACAGCGGGGTCCAGTTCATCTGGGGCAATCTGAACAACTTGCAAGGGAAATTCGACGGTTTCGGCCTTGCGCTGCTGGATATTGGTTAGCAAAGCGGCCAACCCAGCCATAACAACAATACCAACGACAAATGCAGCAATCACCATCCAGAGCGAACGCCGGCTTGGGGATTCAGGTGGGGATGTTGTACTCACAGCTTATACTCCAGGAACAAAGAATTAAGGACCATGCCCAACACCGGCATGGCACGTCAGACAATTGGTGGGGTCATCGCCATCCTCATGGCTAATGGCGGAAACCAGATCACCATGACAATAAAGGCAGTTCCCCTGGGCTATCCCCCGGTTCTGGTCAGTAATACGGATAGGTTCCGGAAAATTGCCCATCGTAAAGGCCAGGCTGTGATTCCAGCCGTTAATGCCCTTGACAAGGTATTTGGCAGGAAACGTGTGGGGCGTGTGACAATCGTTGCAAGTGGCCACCGCTTTGTGGGTGCCATGATTCCAGCCGTCATACACCTCGCGCATGATATGACAATTCACGCACGCGGCCGGATCATTAGAGAGATAAGATCCGCCTTCAGCATAAGCAAAGGTAAAGGCACCCAAACCAACAATGCCGCCGAAAAAACCGGCAAGCGACAGCCAGAGCCACAAGGGGACGGCCGACAAAGCCGGCCAGCGTTGGACGCGTTTCGGTGAAGGTGAATCAGTGTTACCCATCTACATCTATCTCTTTGGCCATCGGGCCTAGGGCAGAACACGCCACTTCACCCTCCCCGACAAACAAGCGCTGGCAGTGTCCCTACCGTAGATAATAACGGTATTGTGCCGGCAATGTACAGAGTCATCGTTGCGCCAGCGCAATGATGGCAAACTCAGTTGGCGGTGGATAGAGGGGGTGGCTACAAAATTAGAGGGCTAACCAGATGGGGACAGGTCTTCGGCAATGGCCGTTAACTCGGCCAGGTTTAGGATGCTGATTTGCTCCCGGCCGGTGTTCAAAAATCCCTTCTCTCCCCACCTACTACAAATGCGACTGACTGTAAAAAGCGTCGTGCCCGTCATTTCCGCAATGTCCTGGCGCGTAATCTTAATCGGGCGATGGTTCTGGCCGCCATTACGCCCGGCCGGCTGTTGGCTCAGGCGCAAAATTGCCCGTGCAACGCGCCGCTCCACCCGTTCAGTCGCCAGTTGCGTGTAACGTTCTTGCAGCTCCCAGAAACGCTCGGCCACCATCTCCATGCTGTTAATCGCCAGGCGCGGAAACTGTTCCATAAGCGCCACACCCACCTCATAATCCCAGCCCAGAGCAACACTATCCGTGGCCGCCTCGGCCGATGCCGGGAAATCCGCATTACAGAAGACAACAACCGCCCCCATGACACCGCCTGGCCCAAGATAATGGATAATAACCTGACGGCCTTCCGGTGTAAGCTGCGCCAAGCGCACATTGCCATGCAGCACAACATAAAACGTGGTGGCCCGCTCGCCCTGATGAAAAAAGTAGTCACGACGGCTCACCCGATAAGTACGGGCGGCCTGCACAATTACATCCAACTGCCTATCGGCCAGGTTGCGGAATATCTTACTGCTGCGAATGAGCTGCCATTCAGTCGCTGATAGAACCATGAGGCTATGCTAGCACAGCCCCATGCCGTTTCCAAATAACACCGGCAAGAGGTAGCCGCCGCACCTTTCAAATTCAGCGGGCACAAGAAGCCTCTGCCTGAGCAAATACCCGCCTCTACCTGCCCGCCGCCTGAGTCGCCGCCTTGTTCCGCGCTCGCTGCCACGGCCACGCCCCCACCGTTACGTCCCGCCGCTGGAAACTGAACTGCGCCAGCCCATAAAAGAACAGCGATGTTCCCAACAACACCAGCAAATCCCCCATATCCACACCCGAGGCCAGCACCTCGCTGCCGTTAAAGTAGTAGAACGGGAAGATCGGCTGCACCTTCTGCAGCGGTTCAGCAATCGCCGCCAGGTTGTTCCCCAGGAAACTAACAATTAGGAACAGCGACATGAACATGGCCGCCATCCGCCGCCGCGGCAGATAAGCCGACAAAAACATGCTCATCATGGCAAACACCATCACCAGCGGCCAGCCATACAAGACGTTGATCACCAGGTCCATCGCCGAAACGTCACTGTTCAGCTCCGACTGGTAGGCAACAAAGGTCAGGTAGGTGCCCAAAGCGGTAACCAGCAAGATCACCAGCAAGGCCAGAGACAGGGCCAGCGCCTTGGCCAACACCATCTGCCAGCGCGCCAGGGGCAGGGTCAAGAACAGCTCCAGCGTCCCCTCTTCCTCCTCACCGGCCAGCGTGCCGCTGCCATTGAGAATAGCATACACCGCCAGCAGCAGCGGCAAATAACTGGGCACATAAATGGCGTAGAAGCCGGCAAAAGTGGCCATGCTGGCCAGATCACTACCAATGAAAGCCTGGAACAGAGCGCTATCCAGATCGATTTGGGCGTATTGAGCACCAATCGACGGGTACAGCATGATGACGTATAGAACATAAAGCGCCAGGCCAATCCCCCAGCCAATCGTAGCTCCCCGCCGCTTGCGCAGTTCGTACAGGAAATAGTTAAGCATGATGCCCTCCATTCACGGCGTTGGCGCGATGGTTGCCGGCTCCGTAGTAAGCCAGGAAAATCTCTTCCAGAGTGACGGGCTGGGACTCAATATCTACCACGCCAAATTCCACCGCTTTGGCCATGACGGCGTGCAGATTCTGGCGAATCTCCAGCGTGACGCTGTGGTCGGCCCGCTGCAATTCCGTGACCCCCTCAAAGGCGAAGGCATCCCCGGCCGGGTCACGCTCCAACGTCAGCCGCAGCCGGCGAAACTGCTGGGCCACCAGCGTATCCACCCGCTCCACAGCCACCAGGCGGCCCTCGCGAATAATGCCTACCCGGTCACACACCGCCTGCACCTCCGGCAAAATGTGCGAGCAAAAGAAGACGGTGCGCCCTTCATCACGCGTTTCGCGCACCAGCTCCAGCACCGTCTGCTGCACCAACGGATCCAGCCCCCCCGTCGGCTCATCCAGAATCAGCAGCTCCGGCCGGGCCATCATCGCCCCAATCAGCCCCAGTTTTTGCTTGTTGCCCCGCGAATATTCGCGAATCTTGCGGCTGGTGTCCATTTGCAGCCGCTCGCACAACTCCTGGCCGTAGGCCGCATCGGCCGTGCCGCGAATGGCGCTGAGCGTGTCCAGGTAGCGCCGGCCGGTCATACCATCGGGCATGCTCAACTCGCCGGGCAGGTAGCCCACCCGCTGGCGCAGCGCCGGCCCCTCCTTCTGGCAATCGCGGCCAAAGATGGTCGCCCGGCCGGAGGTCGGCCGGATGATGTCTAGCAAAATGCGCAGCGTGGTCGTCTTACCCGCCCCGTTCGGCCCCAAAAAGCCAAAAACCTCACCCGGCCGGATCGCCAGGTCCACATCTACAATCCCCCGGTGCCTGCCATAATACATGGTCAGGGCTTCCGTCTGAATCACATTCTCAACCATCATTGCCTTCCTAACAAACCAACAGGCCAGCCTACGCCAGAAAATTAGGTATATCTAAAATTTCTCGCATTGTAGACAAATCCACAGCCTCTGTCAAGTAAGCGACAGGGCCACGCGCTTAGGAAAGCTGTGCCCGCACCTGGTCCACGTCTTGCCGGATCTGCGCCCGCAGCGCATCCAGTCCCGGGAACTTCTGCTCGGCGCGGATGCGGCCCAGAAACTCCAACCGCAGCGGCGCGCCGTAGATATCCCGGTCAAAATCCAGCAGGTGGGCTTCCACCGACACGTGATGGCCGTTCACAGTAGGCCGCACCCCTACGTTTGTGGCCGCCATGAAACGCTCCGCCCCCAACCAGGCCTGGGTAACGTAGACGCCGTTGGCCGGCAGCAGTTGCTCGGCCCACACCGCCAAATTGGCCGTCGGAAAGCCAATGGTCCGGCCGCGTTGGTCGCCCATCACCACCTCCCCGCTTACGCAGAATGGCCGCCCCAGGCCACCGTTCACGCTGGCGATATCCCCCTCGGCCAATTCGCGCCGCACCCGGCTGCTGCTGACGCGCTCGCCATTCCACATCACCAAATCGCGGATCTGGCGCACGGTGAAGCCGCGCACCTGGCCCAGCTCGGCCAGAAACTCGGCCGTGCCTTCGCGCCGGTAGCCCAGGCTAAAGCTGCCACCCCACAACTGGCGCAAGTCCAGGTACGCCACCAGGCGGTCCACAAAGTCGGCGGCGCGTGTGTGGCGCACCTCGTCATTAAACGGATGCACAATCACCAGTTCCACGCCTTGTGCAGCCAGCAGGCGCAGCCGCTCTTCCAGGGTGGTCAGGTAGATGCGCCCCTGCAGGTTCTGGATCACTGCTTTGGGATGGGGGAAGAAGGTTAGCACCCCCGGCCGGGCACCCCCCGCCCGCGCCTCAGCCACCATCCGCTGCAAAAGATGCTGGTGCCCGCGGTGCACCCCATCAAAAACGCCCACCGCCAGGAAGGTTGGGCGTCGTTCAGCCACGTCGGCAATGTCGTTTACGCGCTCAAAGGATTGTGTCATGGCGACGATTGTATCAAAGAATTGTGAATGGTGGAGCACGAACCCGCCGCCAGCGACCCGGCCCGCTGCCCCACGATGACCACAGCCGCCAGGTTGCCAAATCCGGCCGGGGCAGGAATAATAACAGCCACAACATACTGCTTCATCTTCCCAAGCACCCAAGGACAACACCACCATGCCCGGACCCCTCGCCGGCCTGAAGATTCTCGACTTCTCCACCCTGCTGCCCGGCCCCTTTGCCACCATGTGGCTGGCCGACCTGGGGGCAGACGTGGTTCGCGTGGAGAACCCCTCCCGGCCGGATGTCGTCCGCTTCCTGCCCCCCTTCGACGGCGACGTCTCCGCCTGGCACGCCACCCTGCACCGCTCCAAGCGCTCGCTAACCCTGGACCTGAAACAGCCCGGCGCAGCCGGCATTGTGCAGCGCCTGGTACAAACCTACGATATCCTGCTGGAGCAGTTCCGGCCGGGGGTCATGGCCCGCCTGGGTCTGGGCTACGAAGCCTTGCGCGACGCCAACCCCCGCCTCATCTACGTGGCGCTCACCGGCTACGGCCAGAGCGGCCCCTACCGCGACCGGGCCGGGCACGACATCAACTACCTGGCCCTATCAGGCATTGCCGACCACACCGGCCGGGTCGAAAGCGGCCCCATCCCCCTGGGCGTGCAGGTAGCCGACGTGGGGGCCGGGGCTTTGCCGGCCGTCATCGGGCTGCTGGCGGCTGTTATCCAGCGCCAGAGCAGCGGCCACGGCCAGATGGTCGATGTCAGCATGCTCGACGGGGCCATTGGCTGGAATGCCCTGGCGGCCAGCCAGTTCTTTGTGGGCGGGGCCGGCCCCGGCCGGGAAAGCGAAACCCTCAACGGCGGCAGCTACTACGACTACTACCAGACCAGCGACGGGCGCTGGCTGGCCGTGGGCAGCCTGGAGCCGAAGTTCTGGGCCGCCTTCTGCCAGGCAGTGGCGCGCCCCGAATGGCTGGCGCGTGGTTTGTCGCTGGACCCGGCCGGGCAGCAAGCCCTCAAAGCAGACATCCGCCAGCTCATTGCCGGCCGGTCGCTGGCCGACTGGGCCGCCATCTTCGCCGGCGTGGACGCCTGCGTGGAACCGGTGCTGACCACGGCCGAAATGACCACCCACCCCCACACCCAGGCCCGCAACCTGGTGGTGAACGTCCCCAAGCCAGATGGCAGCCAGCAGCGCCAGATTGGGCAGCCGCTCAAATTCTCCGCGGCTGCGCCCGAATACCGTCACGTGGGTCCCCGGCCGGGGGCCCACAACCAGGAAATCCTGCAAGCCGCCGGCTACACGCCCGCCGAAATAGCCGCCTTCCAGGCCCAGGGCGTCCTGGGCAGCTAGGCCGCCGGGCTGCCGCGCAGCCCCAGACCGAGAGACAAAGATGAACGACCACTTCTACACCCCTGAGCAGCAAATGTTCCGCGACGCCTTCCGCCGCTTTTGCCAGCAGGAGATCGGGCCGCACTACGACGCCTGGGAGCAGGCCGGCATTGTGCCGCGCGAATTGTGGCGCAAGGCGGGCCAGAACGGCTTCTTGTGCATGGACGTGCCCGAAGCCTATGGCGGCTTAGGCGCGGCCGATTTTCGCTTCAACGCCATCATCGGCCAGGAGTTGGCCCGCAGCAATGCGCCCGGCGTTGGGTTTGCCATTCACACCGACATGATCGTGCCCTATATCACCCACTTCGGCACAGAGGCGCAGAAGCGGCGCTGGCTGCCCGGCCTGGTCAGCGGCGCGCTGATTGCCGCCGTGGCCATGACCGAGCCCAACACGGGCAGCGACCTGGCGGCGGTGCAGACCACGGCCATCCGCCAGGGAGACCATTACCTGTTGAACGGCCAGAAAACCTTCATCTCCAACGGCATTCTGAACGACCTGGTGATTGTGGTGGCCAAGACCGCCCCCCCGGCCGGGGCGCGGGGCATCAGTTTGCTGGTCGTCGAGCGCGGGATGCCCGGCTACGAACGCGGCCGGAACCTGGACAAGATTGGCCTGCACGCCCAAGACACCGCCGAGCTGTTCTTCCACGATGTGCGCGTACCGCTGGAAAATCTGCTGGGCGAAGAGAACAAAGGCTTCGCCTACCTCATGCACAACCTGGCCCAGGAGCGTCTGACCATTGCCGTGGCCGCCGTGGCCGGGGCCGCCGCCGCCGTCGCCATGACCCTCGACTACTGCCGCCAGCGCACCGCCTTTGGCCAGCCCATCGCCCACTTCCAAAACAGCCAGTTTGCCCTGGCCGAAATGCAAACCGAGGTGGAGATTGGCCAGGTCTTTGTGGAAGATTGCATCGTCCGGCACAACGCCGGGCAGCTCAGTGCCGAACGGGCGGCCATGGCCAAGTGGTGGGCCACCGACATGCAGGGGCGCGTGGTGGACCAGTGCGTGCAGTTGCACGGCGGCTACGGCTACATGCGCGAGTACCCCATCGCCCGCGCCTACGTAGATGCCCGCGCCCAGCGCATCTACGGCGGCACCAACGAGATCATGAAACGGATAATTGCCCGCAGCCTGGGGCTGGGCTAAGGCCAGGATCGCACCATGAAAGCCATCACCAACAGCCCGACGCGGCTGGTAATGCAGTCACGCGGCAACCTCTTTCCTATCCTCTTTGGCTTGGCGTTCATTCTGCTGGGGCTGGGCCTGGGCTACCTCCTGGGGCAACGATACGCGCTAACCTGTACCCGGCCGGAGCCGGCCTACGTCGATTGCCAGCTAGAGCGCACGCTGCTGGGCTACCCCGTCGGCTCGCGCAGCCTGCCGCGCGTCAGCCGCGCCTACCTGGACGTCAGCGAGAGTTCCGATGGCGACACCTACCGGGTGGTGCTGGTGACCGCCGGCGGGGAAGTGCCCCTGACCGGCTATTACAGCTCACAATGGGCGCCGCAGTGGCAGGCTGTGCGCGAACTGGAGACGTTTCTGGCCGGCAGCGAGACCAGCACGACCACTGTTTACACCGGCACTGGCCGTTTGGGCCTGCTGTTCGCCACGGTTTTTGTGGCCACCGGCCTGGCGGCCCTGTTCGTGGGGCTGCATACAACCACCCTGACCATGGATCGCCTGCGCGGTGAGTTCAGCTATGAGCGCCGCTGGCTGGTGGGGCGCACGCGCATTCACTACCCGCTGGCCGAGATAGACAGCGCCTTTGTCGCTGGAAATGGCTCCACCTACCGGCCGGTGCTGCGCCTGAGCAATGGGGAGGAAGCCCCGCTAAGCTGGTACTACTCCTCCAACCGGGGGGACAAAGCGCAATTGGTAAACACCATCAACCGCTTTCTAGGGGCAGATTAGGTGGTCGCTGGCCCTAGTGCCAGGCTGTCGCCTCGTCCAGCGCCGTCTTCTCCGCATCGCTCAGGCGGACAAGCGCCCCTTTGCCGGTTTCCTCCAACTGGGCGACATCATTGGCCCCAATAATTGCCGAGGTCACCGCGGGGTTGGCCAGCACCCAGGCAATGGCCGTTTGGGCCACCGTAGCTTCATGCAGTAACCCCACCTGCTCCAGCTTGGCGACCGCCGCATAGCCGGTGTCATTCATGTAGCGCCGCTGCACGCCGGCGGCCCGCGCCGAGTCGGGCATGGGCTGCCCCGGCCGGTACTTGCCGGTGAGAAAACCACCCGCCAGCGGGCTGTAGGGAATCACGCCAATCCCCTGGTCCAGGCACAACGGCTGCAGCTCCCGCTCAAACTCCGCCCGGTAAACCAGGTTGTAATGGGGCTGCAAGCTGTCGAAGCGGGCCAGGCTGCGCACATCGCTAATCCACAGCGCCTTGGCCAGGAGCCAGGCCGGGTAATTGGAGCAGCCGATGTAGCGCACCTTGCCCGCGCGAACCAGGTCATCCAGAGCGCGCAGCGTCTCCTCTAGCGGCGTATCCGTGTCCGGCCAGTGAACCTGGTAGAGGTCGATATAGTCTGTTTGCAGGCGGCGCAAACTGCCATCCACCGCGGCCATAATGTGATGCCGCGACAATCCCTGGTCGGTCTCTGCATCGCTCATGGCGCCGCGCACCTTGGTGGCCAGAATGATGTCCTGGCGGCGCACCACTCCCTGGGCCAGCCAGCGGCCAATGATCTCCTCGCTGACGCCGCCGGGGTTGCCCTCGGCCCAGCGGGAGTAGACGTCGGCGGTGTCGAAGAAATTGCAGCCCAGGGCCACGGCCCGGGTCATCACTTCAAAGGCTTGGGCCTCATCGGTGGTCCAGCCGAACTGCATCGTGCCCAGGCAGATTGTCGAGACCTTTAGACCAGTGCGGCCCAGATAACGGTATTCCATGTTTCCCTCCTGAAAGTTGGCCCTGGGCCATGACCGGCTTGCAGATGGTACCCGGCCGGGTCTGGCCCAACAAAAGCCAGCTAAAGCGTCAGTGTGGTCACTTTGCCAGCGCGCGGCTAATGCCCAATGCGCCCTGGCGTGGGGGTGGGACTGTCCGTACTGTCTGTGGTGGCAGTCCCGCTGCCCTCATTGAACGGATCGGCCGGGTCGAAGCGGTGGTCTTCTTGCAGCGCGTCGCCCAAATAGGGGTTGTCGAAGTTGTAGTAATTATAAACGGCTCGCGAGATCTCGCGTAAGATGGGGAAGCTCTCTTCGGCCACCAGCCAGCCATCATCCTGGTGCAAATATTCCACCAGCACATAGTCGCCGCCGGGCGAGAAGACGATGCCGGCGTCGGCATGGGTGTTGGGCACCCAGCCATGCTTGTGCGACACGGGCACATCGTGCGGCACCCCAAAGCGGATGAGGTTACCTTCCTCGTTCAGCACCATCAGGTCGATAATGGCCTGGCATTCGGTTGGGGTAATGTCGCCAGGATAGACGGCCAGCAGCGTGCCGCCTCCTTTGGAACAGTAATAGATCATGGAGAGCAGGGTACCAATCTCTGCGGCGGTGGATTGGCGGGAGATGTCGATCCCGGCCGGGGCGTCTTCACGCGTATTGGCCGGCGTCTGGTAAGTGGTCTGGCGGTAGGCCGGCGGATTGGCATCGTAGGGCACAGCAATAAAGGTATTCACCAGGCCCAGGCGGCGCATCGACTCGGTGAGGATATCTGCCCCACGGTAGGTGTTATCCTCGCCGGCAACCACGTGCAGCAGCAAATTGGCATCGAAGTTGCTGGAGTGAACGGCCGTCTCATAAAAATACTGCTGCACCGTGGCATCTGGCGGCTCATCAAGGGCGCGATACGCCTCCTCAAAGATGGCGATCTTTAGGATACTCAAGCCAGACATGGCCACGTCCGAATTGATGTTAATCTCCTCACCCGTCTGCAAATCGAGGATATAAATGCTGCCCAGGCCGGGAAACTTTTGCAGTTGCCCTTCAATCACCTGCTGCAGCAAATCGAAGTTTAGCTCCGGGGCCTCCTCATCCACGACCACCAGTTTGGCCGACCGTTCGTCTGGCCGCTGCAGCGCGGCCTCCACGTCGGGCACGCTGGCGGAAATATCGGTGGCAAAGCCCCCATGACCGGTTTGGAAGGCGCTAGATTCGGGCAGGATTTGCGGGCCTTTGGCCGGCTCGTCCAGGAAGCCGGCCGCGATCTGCACAATCTCGGCGACCCGCGCCGGATCGTAGCTCGACATAAGCGGTACGGCCATCGGCTCCCAGGTCCAGCCCAGCAGGTGGAAGAGATACCCCTTCCAGAAATTCTGGCTGGTGCGGTAGCGCTCGGCTTCGGCCAGCATGCCTTCCATGTCCAGGGCAAAGCCCACATCCTGGGGATTCAGCTCCAGCGGTTCATCGCGGTGCCAGATGATGACCGGCGCCATGTACTGGCTCTCAATCTTCTCGCCCGCCTCTTCCAGCGTCAGGCCGGCAACGTCGATATTGGCGATGACCATCCCGGCCGGGAGAAGCTGCCGCGCCTGCAAATAGAGCCACATCTGGTAGCCCAGATAGCCCACCAGCCCAAAGAAGAGCAGCAGCAGCAAATAGCGCTTAAAAGAAGCGGCCAGTTCACCCGAAGAACGTCGTCTCAATTGGCCCTCGAGCCGCCCAGATAGGGGTCAGCGAAGTTGAAATAGTTGTAGGTGGCCTGCGATATCTGGGCCATCAGCGGCGAACTGACCTCCCAGGGCAGCCATTCAGGCTTGTAGAACATCATCACCAGCACATAATCGCCGCCCGGCGAGAAGATGATGCCGGCGTCGCCGTGCGTATCGCCCACCCAGCCATGCCGGTGGGCCACGGGCACATCGGGCGGCACACCTTCTTCAATCAGGCTGCCAATCTTGTTGCTCTCCATGATGGTTTGCAGTTCCTGGCACTCTACCTGGGTGATCTGGTCAGGATAGGCGGCTCGCAAGGCCCCGCCGTTCTGCTGGGCGCAGTAATAAATCATGGCCAGCAGCGTGCCCATGTCTTCGGCGGTGGTTTGCATGCCTGGGTCCGGGCTGGTTAGCTTCACTTCTAGCGAGTTGGCCGGCGTTTCGTAGGTGCTTAGCCCCGGCCGGTTCTGCATGTCATACGGGGTGGCAATGAAGGTATTGCGCAAGCCCAGCCGCCACAGCGACTCGGTTACAATGTCCGCCCCCAAGAAAGGATCGTCCTGTCCGGCCACCAGGTCCAGCAGCCGGATGGCGCCGTCTCCCTCCATGCTGGTCAGCGTTTCGTTGAGGTACTGTGTCTGGCTGATACTGGGGCTGCTCTCCAGGGTGCGGAAAGCTTCTACCGCGATGGGCAGCTTCACCAGGTCGATGCCCGACATGGCCGCGCCGGCCTCAATGCGCACCTCTTCGCCGCTTTGCAGGTCGAGGATGAAGATGCTGGCCACACCGTCGAAGCCCTGGTCTTGCAAATGGTTGACGAGGAGGCGGGCCAGGATGTTGATATCCGGCCGGGCAGGGTTCACGCTGCCCAAATGCAGATGCGCTTCCCGGCCGGTGGGGCGGTAGAGCGCTGCCTCCACATCGGGCAGGCTGGCATCAATGTCTGTTTCGATGCCTGGGTCGCCATACTGGAAGCTAAGGGAAGTGGGCACGGGCTGGGCCGGCTGGGCCGGCGTATCAAACCCGCTGGCGATGGTTTGCAGCACATTGCGCAGGGCAGTAGGGTTGTGGGTGGCGCGCAGCTCTATCGGCGCCACCTCAATGGGACGGTTCCATAGGAAACCCCAAAAGCCAGCCCAGAAATCTTGCTGGACGCGCTGGTAGTCGGCCTGGTTAAGCATGGTCTCCAGGTCTAGCTGAAACTCGGCCCGCGAGGGGTTTACGGCCACCGAGTTTTCGCCGTGGTAGATGATGATGTCGGCATCCAGGTAACGATTACTGATAAGTTCCGCGGCCTGCTCCTCGGTTAGCCCGCCTACCTCTACGCCGGCAATGGTCAACCCGGCCGGGTAATACTGACGAAAGCTGCCGTATTGGTAAACACTGTAGAGCAAGAAAGCAACCACGGCCACGATAAAGGTTACAACGATCCATTGGCCCATGCCGGGTGATGAACGTGTGCGCATTTTTAGCGTTTAATCTCCTCCGGGAACAGCCGGCCAGGGCACCACAACCGCTTTGCGAATGGCGTCACGGGTGAAATCGTACAGTGGTTCAGGCAAAGCGTCGGGTGCAAACCAGGCAGACTCCAGGATCTCGCCGCTCAGGGTGATGCTGCCGGGCAGCAGCCGGCCTGAATAGGCCAACACAAGGTGCGGCGGGCGGTCATCGTATACCGCGTGAACCACCGGGCCTAACTCGGCCGTCAATCCTGTCTCTTCCCATACTTCCCGCAAAATGCATTGCTCAGGCGACTCGCCGCGCCCCATCCAGCCGCCGGGCAAACCCCAGGGCGCATATGGATGAAACACGTGGCGCAGCATAAATACCTGTCCGGCTTCGTTCAGGGCCACCAGGGCGATGCCAATACGGTGGCGCGGCACCAGGAGACGTATGCCCAAACCCATGAGTAGTTGCATGGGTGGCCAGTGCAGCAGGCGGGCAAGTTTCTGTTTCCAAGTTGTCGGTATTTTAACCAATCAATCTCTCGATGGACTGCTTCGATAAGACCACCAGCAGGTAGTCCTGATTACTAACAGGCCAGTATAGCATAGGCGCGGCGCAAGGGGGTAATGGCCGCTGCCAGCCCGGCCGGGTATTCAGTCCGTTCTCATTTTGCCCGGCCGGGCTGCGGGGTGCAACTTTCACCCGGCCGGGGCGTATAGGCCACCAGAAACAAATCCTTACAAGGAGGCACATCATGAACGCACGATTGATGCGCAGTGAAACAGACAAGATGTTTGCCGGGGTTTGCGGTGGCTTGGCCGTCTACCTGGGCGTTGATTCAGTCTTCGTCCGGCTGGCTTTTGCCCTCCTCATCTTCACCGGCGGCATTGGGCTGCCCCTCTACTTTCTGCTCATGATCTTCATGCCCAAAGAAGGCGAGACATCCCAAAACCGCAACGAGATCGTGGAGAAGAACTTCAACGAATTGGGCGAAACCATCAGCAGCGGGGTGGAGCAAGCCCGCCAACACCCGCAAGGCCCCACCATTGCCGCCGGGCTGCTGATCCTTATGGGCGTCTACTTCTTGCTGCAAAACCTGAGCTGGCTCCCCATCGGTGGCCCCATCTTGTGGGCCGTGCTGCTCATCGCGGCCGGGATCTATCTCATCATCCGGCGCAGCAGCTAACAACCCCTGCAAAACTGGGGCAGATTGAAGGGTTTGGCCCGGCGGCCAGGCCCTTCAGTCTGGGTCACCATTTGTCGCTGGTGGGAGCCCCAGGCCCCTCTAGGGCGTGGCCGTCTTGCTGCCCCGGCCGCGTCGCGACCCCAACGGCCCGGTAGAAGTCGCTGCGGCCGCACCGTTGGCCGACCGTTCAGCCTCGGTTAGCAGCAGCGGCAGCGAGACGTAGAAAGTGGTGCCCTTCCCTACCTCGCTGGTCACGTGAATATCCCCCCCGTGCGCCTCCACAATCGACTTGACAATGGACAGCCCCAGGCCGGAGCCACCCATCATGCGGGTGCGGGCCTTGTCTACCCGGTAGAAGCGGTCAAAAATGTGGGGCAAATCCTGTTCCGGAATGCCCACTCCCGTATCGCTGACCACCACCTCCACCCGTTCTGCCGTCTTGGATAGACTGAGGCGCACTGTGCCCCCGGCCGGGGTGTACTTAATCGCATTGTCCAGCAGATTCAGGAATAACTGCCGCAACCGATCCCGGTCCCCCAACACCCGCGCCTGGTCAACCTCACCCAGCTTCATGGTCACCGGCGGCGTGAGCATCGCCACCTGGCGATAGACATCCACCAGCAGCGTGTCCACATCAATCGGTTCGCGCATGATGGGCATGCTGCCCACATCGGCCCGCGCCAGCAGCAGTAAATCGTTCACCAGCCGCGTCATACGTTCCAGCTCCGCCTGAATATCATCCAGAAAATCCGGGTCGGCCATGCCCATCCGGCGCAGCAAATCCACGTTGCCGCGAATGGTGGTCAGGGGCGTGCGCAGCTCGTGGGACACGTCGGCCAGGAAGCGCTGCTGGGTGCGGAACAGGTTCTCCAGCCGCTCCAGCGTCTGGTTCAGGGCCAGGGTCAGGTCGCCGATCTCATCCTGGCGGCCCGTATCGGGCACACGCCGGCTCAGATCGTCGGCCCGCGTAATCTGCCGGGCCACGGCGGCAATATCCTCCAGGGGTTTGAACAGGCTGGGGGTAAGCCAGGTGACGAGGAAGAGGGAAAAGGTGACGGCCGCCGCACCAATGAGCAGGGAAATGACCAGCAGCCGTTCAAAAGCGCTGTAATCGTCCACCACTTCGGCCACCTGCAGGTAGCCCAGCAGCCGGTCCTGGCGCCCGCTCTCCACGTACAACGGCACCGTTAGCACGCGGATGTCCTGTTCGTCAACGGTTGTCGTGCGAAACACCTCGGTGGTGGTGCCAATCCCGGCCGGGTCCAGCACCCCCTCAAAACCGGTCAGGTTCTCGGAGCGCACCAGGATCTCGCCCTTGGTGCCAACCACCATGGTAAAGGTGTTGGCCTTCTCAAAGACCGACTGTTCCTGCGAGATAACCAGCGAGAGGACGTCCTGGCGGGAGAAGACAAGCGTATCATCCAGCATTTGCTGCGAAGTCTCTTTGAGCCGCGCGTCAATTTCGCCCAGCAAGGTGACGCGTGGCAAGAAGTAGACCACAATGCCAAACAGGACAAAAGCGCCAACCAGGATGGTCGTATAAATGAAGATGAGGCGGTCACGAATAGACAAGGATTACCCTACCCGGCCGGGGCTGAATCCGCCCCAACCCGCACACCGGCTACTCCTCGCGCAGAACATACCCCACGCCGCGCACCGTGTGGATCAGGCGCGGCTGCTTGCCTGCCTCCGTTTTCTGGCGCAGGTAGCGCACATACACCTCAATGATATTGCTCTCACCGCCGAAATCGTAGTTCCAGACCCGGTCAAAGATGACATCACGGGTCAGCACCTGGCGGGGATGGCGCATGAACAGCTCCAGCAGTTCATACTCTTTGGCCGTCAGGTCAAACATAATCTCGCCCCGCCGGCCGCGGCGGGTGCCCGTATCCAGCTCCAGGTCGGCAAAGCGGTACACCTGGGGCTGGCTGGGCTGGGCCCGGCGCAGCAAGGCGCGCACCCGCGCCAGCAGCTCCTCAAAGGAAAACGGCTTCACCAGGTAATCATCCGCCCCGGCGTCCAGACCAGCCACACGGTCCTCAATGCCTTCTTTGGCCGTCAGCATCAGGATGGGCAGTTCCGTCTGGCCATTCTCGCGCAGGCGGCGACAAACCTCAATGCCGCTCATCTCCGGCAGCATAATATCCAACAGCACCAGGTCAGGCGGCCGGTTCAGGGCCATCTCCAGCGCCTTCTTGCCATCCGGAGCGGTTTCAACCTCATAGCCCTCAAAACCAAGCCCGCGTTGTAAGAAAACGCGAATTCTTTCTTCATCTTCAACAACCAGAATTCTTGCACTCATAAAGCTGCTCCATGAATCAAGTGATAAGAACACAACATGCGTTATCGGGGACTAACATCTTGCCCATTATAATCCGCCGGCGCCAGGGCGCACAAGCAGCAACCATCTCCCGCTGATTACGTTAACCCTACAATTATACGCCAGAAAACCTACCCGGCGACTTCGCCCCGGCCGGGCCGGCAATTCCAATTATGGCCTTCCGGCGCTGACCCGCGCGAGGGCGCTTCGCGCCTGGCGACGCCCCTGAGGTTGGTCAGCAATAAGCGGTAGATTTGAAAAGATGAGTTTGTTGAAAATGAACCAGCTCCAAATTCGGAACTGCTGCGGCCGGGCAGCGAAAATTGACGATTCCTGCCCCAAGACGATACAATCTATTTCAAAGCGAACAGGATTGCTGCCTGGGCAAACGCAGCTCCCCGGCCAAGCGCCCACCAACTCCGGAAGAGGAAGGTACAAATCATGGAGCCCGTGTTTGAATTTGGCTTAACCGTCACACGCTGGTTGCAACAGAATTATCCGCAACTGACCGGTTTCATGAGCCTGGTCAGCAATCTAGGCCGGTTTGAGTTCTACCTGGCCCTGGTGCCGCTCGTCTACTGGTGCCTGGATAAGCAGGCCGGCAAATACATGGCCTACCTGCTGGCGGTATCCAACATCGTCGTAGAGATGCTCAAGCACACCTTTCGCGGGCCACGCCCCTTCTGGCTAGACCCTGACGTAGGGTTGGGTTTTGAAGACAGCTACGGCGTGCCCAGCGGCCACTCCCAGACGGCCGTGGTCGTTTACCTGTTCGTCGGTTATTGGCTGCGCCGTGGCTGGGTCTGGCTTCTCTGCCTGCTCATGATCTTCTTCATGGGACTCAGCCGCGTCTATCTGGGCGTACACTTCGTCCACGACGTACTGGCCGGCTACCTCGTCGGCCTCATCCTCATGTTGGGCTTCCTGGTCTGGATGCGCTACTTCCGCGAACGGTTTCTTAACCGCATCCTCGGACAACGCCTGTTGTCCGTGACCGTGGTGCCGCTGTTCTTCGGCGCAATATACGCCATCATCCGGCTGATCATCGGCCAACCGGACCTGACCGTAAGTTGGGTTGCCTACATCGAGACGGCCGAACGCGCCAGCATAGAGAACATCGCCTCGGCTCTGGGCATTCTGGCCGGCCTGGGCATCGGCTTCATCTTGGAGGCCAGCCGGGTCTATTTCACTGTGGGGGGGCCGGTGAGCAAGCGCGTGCTGCGCTATGTGCTGGGCATGGTCATAACCCTGATTATCTGGCGGGGATTGGCCCTTGTGCTGCCCGACGACCCCTTGTGGTTGGCGCTGCCGCTGCGCGCCCTGCGCTATGGCATGGCCGGTATCTGGGTCGCCTACTATGCACCCATTGTCTTCGTGCGGCTAAAGCTGGCCGAAACCAGTGCCGGGCCAGACGCCAAGCTAAAAATCTCCGACGGCAATATTATGCGCGGTTAGGGGCAGCCACCACCAGCAGCCGGTCGCTCTCTTCCGTGTAGGGTGTCTGGTCATAACTGCCATACATGGCCACCAGGCTGAAGTGCGCATCGTGCAGGATTAGCTCCAGTTGGTGTGGGTAAAGGTAGTGATAGGCCGCCTGGGCCACGGTGCGCCGCAGCACACCCCCGGCCGGGGGCGTGGCATCATAGAGCCAGGTAATCTGCACGACCTGGGCCTCCGTATCCACCCAATTGCTGGCCAGAACGGTCACCGTGTCACCCGTTTCCCGGTCGGTTAGCACCTGCTCCAGGGTCAGCATGCGGTCGTTGGGCGTCTGGGCCAGGGCCAGCGGGTTGGCCAGGTCCAACACAACCTGCCCGGCCGGGGCCAGGTGCCGCCGGATGGCCCGCAGGGCAGCCAGCTTCCCGGCCGGGTCCAGATGCAGCAGCGTGTTATAGGCCACAATTGCCAGTTGGAAAGCTGTTTGTGGCAGGGCCAGGTTGGTCATGTCCCCGGACAGCAGTTGCACCCGTTCCCGCACCCCGGCCGGGGCCAGCCGCAGCTTCTCCTCGGCCAGGGCCAGCATAGCCGGCGAATTATCTACCCCCGTCACCGCAAAACCGGCGCGCGCCAGGGGCAGCAGCACCCGGCCGGTGCCGCAGCCCAACTCCAGCACCGGCCCACCCACCCGGCCGGCCAGCGTCAACAAAAAGCCGATATCTTCTGTCAATCCCGCGTGCAGCAGATCGTAGTAGCGTGCCACCTGTTGGTACATACGACGTAGTATAACCACCCCCTCACAACTGCCCACCCCCAAATGGGATTCGCAGGACTGTTCATATTTTGTCTATATTTTCGCGAAAATACCTTGACAATCTGGCGCGCCTTTGCTAGAATGCAGCATGGTTATAGAAGCAGCTATTGTGGCCAGGCAAGTGGCAGGCCTGTACCACACCCAACCCAACGTCTGCGAAAATTGGACAAACCTTGTACGCCTGGACTGATTCCACCAATTGCCTGCACACAGATAGAGAGAAAAGAAAAGACTATGAGTGTCGCCAGTGATACCCCCACCTTCAACTTGAAAGCCGTTGTCCAGGAAACAGACCTGAAACCAGACACCCTCCGCGCCTGGGAGCGGCGCTACGGCCTCCCCCAGCCAGAGCGCACCTCTGGCGGTCACCGCCTCTACTCGCAGCGTGACATCGACACCCTGAAATGGCTGCTGGCCCGCCAGGATGAAGGGCTAAGCATCAGCCGGGCGGTCGCTTTGTGGCGCGAACTGGAGGAGAGCAGCGTCGATCCGCTGTTGGAGTTTGCCAGCAGCAACGGTGAGAAACTGCCCCCGGCCATGTCACTGGAAGTGGGCGACACGCTGGTACAACTGCGCGACTCCTGGATAGAGTACTGCCTGGACTATGAAGAGCAAAAAGCAGAGTATGTGCTGGCCCAGGCATTTGCCCTCTACTCGCCAGAAACGGTATGTATTGAGCTGCTGCAAAAGGGATTGGCCCGCATTGGGGCTGAATGGTACTCCGGCCGGGCCACCGCCCAACAAGAGCATTTTGCCTCGGCCCTGGCCATGCGCCGCCTGGAATCACTGCTGGCGGCCACACCCCCGCCCACCCGCCCCGGCCGGGTACTCATTGGCTGCCCCCCACTGGAAGAACACACCTTCAGCCCCCTGCTGCTAACCCTGCTGCTGCGCCGTCGCGGCTGGGAAGCGCTCTACCTGGGCTCCAACGTGCCCCTGCTGCGTATGGAAGCAACCATTGCCCGCAACAAGCCGCGCCTGGTCATTCTCTCGGCCCAAACCCTCTTCACCGCCGCCCACCTGCTAGAGATGGGCGAACTACTGCAGCGTGAACAGGTCCCCCTGGCTTTCGGCGGCCTGATCTTCATCATGGCACCCACCCTCATCGACCGGATACCCGGCCACTACCTGGGTTCCGATCTGGCCAGCGCACCGCTGCTGATTGAACAGCTCATGATCTCCCCAACCATGCAGCCGGCCAGGCTGCGCGTCAGCAGATCCTACATTGCCAGCCTGCATGAATATCGCCAGATGCAAGCCCAAATCGAAGCCCACGTCTGGGAGAAGCTGCAAGATGGCCGCATCACCCAAATCGAACTCAAGCGGGCCAATTTCAACATGGCCCGCGATATCACCGCGGCGCTGTCACTGGGCGACATGTCCTTGCTGGGCTACAACCTGGACTGGGTAACCGGCCTGATGACCAACCACAACTACCCGGTAGATAGCACCACCCTCCAGGATTATGTAAATGCCTACTATGAATCGACCCAGGAGGCCCTGGCCGATGGCAGTACCAACGAAGCCTTGACCTGGCTGCGGATGCTGGTTCACAACACCAATGGCCAGCACGAAAGCTGCTAGGAATCGCCGGCCGGCCCAACTGGCGCGAAGCAATCCATTCCATAAGGACATTACCTGATGCGTATCATCATTACCGGCGGTTCTGGCCTGATTGGCCGGGCATTGGCCAACAGCCTGGCCGCAGACCAGCATGAAGTCGTTCTGCTCAGCCGCTCCCCCGGCCGGGTAACCAACCTACCCAGCAACGTCCGCGCCGTCGCCTGGGACGGGCACACAGCCCAGGGCTGGGGCGAACTGGCCGACGGGGCCGGGGCCATCGTCAACCTGGCCGGCGAGAGCATTGCCGGCGAAGGCTTCTTGCCCCTCCGCTGGAGCGACGAGCGCCGCCAACGCATTCGCGACAGCCGCATTAACGCCGGCCGGGCGGTCACGGCCGCAGTGGCCGGCGCCACCCAGAAGCCGCGCGTGGTTATCCAGGCCTCGGCCATTGGCTACTACGGCGTCCATGGCGATGAAGCGCTGGATGAAAGCGCCCCGGCCGGGAACGATTTCCTGGCCAACGTCTGCCGCGAATGGGAAGCCAGTTCCGCTGGCGTCGAAACAGCGGGTGTGCGCCGGGTCATCATCCGCATCGGCGTGGTCCTCAGCACCCAGGGCGGCGCACTCACCCGCGTCTTGCTGCCCTACAGGCTGTTCGGCGGCGGCCGCTTTGGCAGCGGCCGGCAGTACTGGTCCTGGATCCACCTGGACGACGTCGTCCGCGCCATCCGGGCCAGCATCGAAGACGAACAGTTCGCTGGTCCCATAAACCTCACTGCGCCCAACCCCCACACCAACAACGATTTCGGCAAAACCCTCGGCCAGGTATTGGGCCGCCCACACTGGCTGCCCGTGCCCGCCTTCGCCCTGAAACTGCCCTTCGGCGAGGTGACCACGGTGGTGCTGGATGGCCAGCGCGTTTTGCCGGCCAAACTACAACACGCGGGCTTTACCTTCCAGTTCCCCCAATTGGCGCCCGCCCTGCAAGACCTGATCAAGAGGAACGTCTAATGGAGCATCTACTGCATACCGGACTGACCAGTGGCCTGCTTTCTGCCGCCACCCTGGCGGCGCTGGCCCTGCTGCGCCGCCGCAAAGAGCAGCAAGCCCGGGCAGCCGCCCCTGCCCCTGCCCGCCGGCGACAACCGGCCGGGGAGCCTCGCTAACCATGTCAACGGCCATCTGGTGGATTCGCCGCGATTTGCGCCTGGCCGACAATGTAGCCCTCAGCACAGCCCTGGCTCAGGCGAAACAGGTGCTGCCCGTCTGGATTTTCGACCCGGTCCTGCTGGCCTCGCCCTACGTCGGCGAAAAGCGGCTGGCCTTCCTGCTGGCTGGTCTGCGCACCCTGGATCAGGCGTTGCAGGCACGCGGCAGCCGCCTGATTGTGCGCCGTGGCCACCCGCCGGCGGTGCTGGCCCAGCTCCTGGCCGAAACTGGGGCCGGCGTCATCATCGCCGAAGAAGATTACTCCCCCTACGCCCGGCGGCGCGACCAGGCTGTGGCCCAGGCGCTGCCGCTGCGGCTGGTCAATGGGATGGCCATTCAGCCGCCCGGCCGGGTACTGAAAGCTGACGGCTCACCCTACACCGTCTTTACCCCCTTTAGCAAAGCGTGGCATGCGCTGCCCCGCCCCCGCGCCGCCGACCTGGTGCCCACACCAACGCACATACCCACCCCGGCCGGGGAGCTGGCCAGCGAACTCATCCCCACCACCCCGCAACAGGCCGCAGCCGTCCCCTTCATGGCCGGCGAGGCCGAGGCCCAACGCCGGCTGCGCTATTTTATCGACCAGCACATCGCCGCCTACGCGGCCAATCGGGACCAGATGGACATAGACGGCACCTCGCGCCTCTCGCCCTACCTGCGTTTTGGCATGATCTCACCGCGCCAGGCTGCGGTAGCCGCCTACGGCGCCATGACCACCACCATCCCCGAGGCACGTGCCGGCGCCGCGAGCTGGCTCAATGAGCTGATCTGGCGCGATTTCTACATCCACATTCTGGCCCATTTTCCGGCCGTGCGGCGCGGCAGCTTCCGCGAGAAGTATGACGCCATCCCCTGGCGCAATGATGAGACGCAGTTCGCTGCCTGGTGCAGCGGACAGACCGGCTATCCAGTAGTAGACGCCGCCATGCGCCAGCTTGCCGCTACCGGCTGGATGCACAACCGGGCGCGGATGATTGTGGCTTCGTTCCTGACCAAGGATTTGCTCATTGACTGGCGCTGGGGTGAACGTTGGTTCATGCGCCATCTGGTTGATGGCGACCCGGCATCCAATAACGGGGGCTGGCAGTGGTCGGCCGGCACAGGCACCGATGCGGCCCCCTATTTCCGCATTTTCAACCCTGTCTCCCAGGGAGCGAAGTTCGACCCGGCCGGGGTGTATGTCCGTCGCTGGGTGCCGGAACTGGCCCGGGTTCCAGACCAGTACATCCACGCCCCGTGGGAGATGCATCCCGCCGTGCAGCAGGTTACCGGCTGTATCATTGGCCGCGACTACCCACCCCCCATTGTGGACCACCGGGCCGTACGCAGCCAGACATTGGCCGCCTACCGGGCCGTGGCCTGAATTGAGGAAAAACATCATGCACTTTCGCCGACGCTCCCATACCCACCCTGCTAATGATGATTCCCCCACTGACGTCCTGGGCCACCGCGCTCGGCACGCTGGCCCCCCCAACGGTGACGCCTTTAGCATCGTCGTCTTTGACATTGCCGGCCAGGAGCAGCGTGTCCTGGAAGAGACCGCCAGCGAGGTTGTGGCGTCACCAGACACCCCGGCCGGGGCGCTGCTGCCCGCGGACAATGGCTGGGGGCATCTGGCCGCTCATTTTGCCGAACGGCTGCTGCGCCACGCTGCCGAAACCAGCCTGTTTTGCGCCCTGCGCCCGCCCGACACTCCCCACCTGTTAGGCCTGCCCGACGGCGCCTGACGCCCTAATCCCGACTTCTTCGCCAACAGCCACCCTGTACCCACCGTGGACCAGGGTGGCTGTTTTTTGTCCCCGGCCGGCTGCCACCACCCCAAACACAATAGCGGCCTTGCGGCCGCTAGTTGTGTGGAGGAGGAGGATTCAGTTTCTGAGAGGAGAGATTTACTTGCCCTTGCTTGAAAACAGTGTATCACGTTGGCCAGCGGCCGGTCATAAGGCTGGCTACGCCACCGCTGTAAATTGCAGCACATCCCGGCCGGGCCAGCCCCGCAGCCCATATTGGGAGCGCCAGCATCCTGCTGGCCTATCGCCGGCTAGAAGCCGGCGCTCCAGCGTGAGGCTTGCTCACAACATGAGAAAAGGTGCGCTCAGCGTAAGACCCACCCCGGCCGGGACATCCAATAAACATCCGGCACGCTTTGCCAGCCGCCGCACCATCCTGACCAGGAGACGCGCATGCCCCACAAACCGACACGCCCACCCAACTGGCTGCCGCCGCTGCTGATCGCCATTTTGCTGCTGGCCGCCTGCCGCCCGGCCGCCAGCGAACCCACCCAGCCCCCGGCCGGGGCCACCCCCGCCGCCCTGGCCAGCCCCAGCCAGGCCACCCAGCCCACCACCGACGACCGTCCCGAACGCCTGCGCAGCCTGACCCGCGACTGGGGCACCGACTGGACCCGGCACACCATCGACTACGCCGAAATCCTCTCCGGCGGGCCGCCGCGCGACGGCATTCCCGCCCTCGACAACCCCCAGTTCGTCAGCCAGAGCGCCGCGGCCGGTTGGCTGGGCGCGCAAGAGCCGGTCGTCGCCGTGGACCTCGGCGGCGAGGTCCGCGCCTACCCGCTGCAAATCCTCACCTGGCACGAAATCGTCAACGACAGCGTTGGCGGCGTGCCCATCGCCGTTACCTTTTGCCCGCTGTGCAACTCGGCCATCGTTTTCGACCGCCGCCTCAACGGCCAGGTGCTGGAATTTGGCACCTCCGGCCTGCTGCGCAACTCCGACCTGATCATGTACGACCGCACCAGCGAAAGCCTGTGGCAGCAGTTCACCGGCGAAAGCATTGTGGGCACGCTGGCCGGCGAGCAGCTCACCTTCTTGCCCGCCAGCCTCATCAGCTTCAGCGACTTCCGGGCCGCCTTCCCGGCCGGGCAGGTACTCTCGCAAGAGACCGGCTACAGCCGCAGCTACGGCCAGAATCCATACGCCGGCTACGACAACCCGGCCGGGACCCCCTTTCTGTTTGACGGCACGCTGGACGAGCGGCTGCCGGCCATGGCCCGCGTGGTCAGCGTCCGGCTGGACGACGTGGCCATTGCCTACCCCTACACCCTCCTGGCCGGCGCGCGGGTCATCAATGACGCCCCGGCCGGGCACGACCTCGCCATCTTCTACACCCTGGGCACCAACAGCGCCCTGGGGGCGGCCGACATCGCCAGCGCCGCCGACGTCGGCGCAACCGGCGTCTTTGACCCCGTCCTGGACGGCCAGAAGCTAACCTTTCGCTGGGATGGGCAAAACATCGTTGATGAGCAAACCGGCAGCAGTTGGAACATCGTTGGCCAGGCCATCGCCGGGCCACTGACCGGCCGGGCGCTAACCCCCATCGTCAAAGGCGACCATTTCTGGTTCTCCTGGGCCGCCTTCCAGCCAGACACGCTGATCTACACCAGCGACGAGTAAGCCAGCACCAGCAGCGCCACCGCAGCGCGCCCGCCGCTTGCCTCCGGCCGCGGAAAGTGGCACACTATACGCGACGCTCATGGTCTGTGCTTATTGTCTGGCAGTCGCGTGCCCTATGGATGAACCAGCCACCATTCCCACCATCAGCTCCCCGGCCGGGCGCGTTGTTGCCCGGCTTAGAGCCTTGCGCCTGAACTGGCCCAGGATTATTGGCATCAGCCTGGTGCTGGTCTGGGCGCTCATCATTGGCCACGAATACCTCGACCTGAACCCGCAGATGGTCCCGGCCGGGCGCGAATTCAGTTCCGCCATCCAGGCCCACCACCTATGGACCCGCGCCCAGCAGTGCGGCTGGTGCGCCTTGTGGGATGGCTCTGAGCGCGGCGGCTTTCCCGCCCTGGCCGACACCCTGGCCAGCAGCCTGCACCCCCTGGTCATCCTTACTACGCTGGGCTGGGGCGTGGTCAACGGGGCCAAGATCGCCCTCATTGCCGCCCTGGCCATGGCCGGGCTGGCCCAGCTCTGGCTGGGGCGCGAACTGAAACTGGGCTGGCTGGCCAGCATCTGGGCTGCTCTTATGGTCATGGTCAGCGGCCACCTGGCGGGAAAGATGGAGTTGGGGCTGTTCAGCGTGCTGCTTTCCACGGCCACCCTCTCGCTCACCTTCCCCGCCGCCCTACGCCTGGCCCGCACCCGCCGCTACCGCGACGCCGTCCTGCTGGCCCTTATCCTGGCCCTCTCGGCGGTGGCCGGGCAGGGCTACATGCAGGCTGGCTTCCTGCTCATCAGCCCCGCCTACCTGGCCCTGCTGTGGGGCAGCCGCGCAACCATGGCCACCACCTGGCGACGCTTCTTGCTGGCCGCCGGGCTGGCCCTGCTGCTGGCCGCGCCCTTCCTGGTGCCTCTGGCCCATTTCTGGCCCAACCTGGTCAAAGACAGCGACCCGGAACTGGGCGCGGCCATCTCGCTGAACAAGTATCTGCTCAATTTGTTCGTGGATGACCCCGACCTGTTGTTTGGCAGCGTGCTAAACCCCCTGCCCTACCCCCACATGTACACCCTGTTTGTGGGCTGGATTCCGGTGGCTCTGGCCGCCCTGTGCCTGCGCTTTGGCCGGCGGGAGCATTGGCGGCCGCTGCTGTTTCTGGCCGGCAGCGCGGCGCTGGCCATCTTTGTGGGCAGCATGGTCCCGCTGCGCTGGCTGCTGCCGGTGGCGCCCTTCCTGGCCGCGCTGCGCTTTGGGCCGATGATGGGGGGGCTGGCGCTGCCGCCGCTGCTGGGGCTGGCCGCCTATGGCCTGGATGGGCTGTGGCAGGCGGGCTGGCTGCGGAGTACGCTGTACGTGGGGCTAAACCAGGCCCCGGCCGGGCGGCGGGTGAATTGGGGCTGGCTGCTGCTGATCCCCTTGTTCATGGCCTTACAGCAGGGTTACCGCTTTAGCCAGGAGTGGCTCTTTGTGCAGGAGCAGTCGCCGGCCATTCAGGAGGTGCTGGCTGCGCTGCAAACACCCAGCCTGGCCTGGGTACAGCCCCCCTTCGGCAAGCACGAATACGTTGAACCGGCGGTGGCCATGGGGCTGAAGCTCAGCCCGGGGATCATGACCTGGCGCTGGCGCGACCGGGAGCTGCCGCCCCCCAGTCTGGAAGCGAGCAGCGAAGGCCCCCCCACGGAGGTAATCAGCCAGGCCACGGTTGGCGATGTGGTTGTCTATGGGCGCAATGTGCCGGTTTACGCCAAGGTCATTGCCAGCGCCGGGTGGGAAGCGTGCCAGGCCACGGGCAGCGGCGGCCATTTGACGGTGCGCTGCAACAACCAGCAAACGGGCATACTGGAGCTGCTGGAGAATCAATGGACGGGCTGGCGGGTCTGGCGCGATGGCCAGTTGGTGAGTCTGCAAGATGGGCAGTGGCTGCGGGTGGTGGCCCCGGCCGGGGAGCATGTGTACGAATTCCGCTACCAGCCGCTGGACGTCCCCCTGGGGCTGACCCTGCTGCTGGTCGGCTGCATCCTATGCGCGGCTTTGTGGACCCGGCCGGATAACATTTGAGCACCGGCTGGCGAGGGCGCAGCCAACAACTGGCGTATTCAGCAAAACCTTCAGAAGAAAACGACACTGGACCCGGACAATGGGGGTCATTATAGGTGCCAGGTGGGTGATCATCAAGGAGCGTTCGGAGCCAAATTCGAAAATCGTTGAAAGTAGTAGCGTTGCATAAGAAGCAAGGCGTTATGGTGTCCACAATACGCGGCGGTAGATTGGCATGGCACACCATTCCTGTCTGGGGCAGAATCTGCTAATATAGAATTGTTCAGAAGGAGACTTTTCAATGGTAGCTGATACACAAACTCTGGATAGAATATTTAGCGAAGCCAGACACCTCGCGCCAGAATATCGCCTGCGTCTTGTGCAAAGGATCATTCAGACGCTTGTTTCATCTTCGCCCCTTCAAGAGCCACAACCATTGCGTTTTGGTGAGTTTGGAGGTGATGAAGCAGCCATGTCAACTATTGAAGACTTCGCCATAGCCGAATGGCAACCCACGGACGAGGAGTTGGATGGCCCATAAGTATATTCTTGATACCCACGCCCTGGTCTGGTTTGTTGAAGGCAATAAACGACTAAGTGAATCGGCAAAAACGATTATCGCCGGAACCGATAGCGAAATGGTTCTCCCGCTCATTGCATTGGCTGAAGCGGCCGTTATCATTGAACGAGGCAGAACAACAATATCGGATGTGTCCAAGTTCCTGGCTCGTGTATATGCGGATACTCGCATCGAAATCTTCCCCCTAACCTTGGATGTATTTGAACGCAGCCTGACGCCTGAAGGTTTGCTCATTCCTGAACTACACGACCGATTTATCGTAAGTACCGGGCCTCATTTACAGGATTTGGGCGAGACTGTAGAAATCGTCACAAAAGATCAAGCGATCACTGATGCTGGTGTGTTGTCAGTCATTTGGTGATTGGGTTCGCCTTAAGCGTCCCCTGCGTGAAGGGTGGGATAAACAATTCAAGTTGATGGCAGATACGGGCGATGATAGTTTGCTAGATGAGGATTTAGCGGCCACTATTTGGGATGAGGATGAGTGGGAATGGTAGTCAATGATGACCACAGTTGTTAAGACCCGCATTGTAAGTTAACTCTGCGAAAATCCTAGATGAGGATTTAGCGGCCACTATTCGTGCCAGCCGGGATGAGTTGATGGGATGATGATAGTCTGCTTGATGAGGATTTAACGGCCACCATTTGGGATGAGGATGAGTGGGAATGGTAGTCAAGCGTTTTGATATTTTCTTGGTTAATCTCGATCCAACAATTGGCAGTGAGATCCAAAAAACGCGCCCCTGCTTAATCATCTCACCAGATGAAATGAATCGAAACATTCGTACCGTTATCGTTGCGCCAATGACAACAAAAGGAAGGGACTATCCCACGCGAGTTGCTTGTGAATTCCAAGGGAAACAGGGGCAAATCGTTTTAGATCAGATCCGCACCATTGATAAATCGCGGTTAGTCAGAAAACTTGGTCAGCTAAAGGAAGAATCAAGAGCGGATGTATTGGACACATTGGCAGAAATGTTTGGTGAATAGGCTCAAACCTGAACGCAGACCTATACCCCTAAGCTGCCGTTATGCGGGCCCAGGTTGTAGTGGCGGTGGGCGAGATCCGCGCGGGCGCGGGTGAGCTGGGCCGTTTGTCAGAGTTAGCAGCTGAAGCCGACCTGTAGATGGGTGGTGCCCCGGCCGGGGCATGGATTGGCGGCCTATCCTCACCGCTACGCCTTCTACCCGCTCAAAAGAGTACTGCCATGACCAATTACGATGAACAGTATCAGATTGAGAAAAATCTATTTGGCTCTCCATACGCCGAGTTTGAAACGTTTGTAAGTCAACATGCCTTACGGGGCGGCAAGGCTCTTGACCTTGGTTGTGGTCAGGGTAGAGATGCTTTGATGTTGGCTGAATACGGCTATACCGTCACTGGTGTCGACTCCTCGCATGTTGGCGTTGCGCAAATGATCGATATGGCAAAAGCCAGAGGGCTAGCTGTAAACGGAGTGGTGGCCAACCTCTATGATTATCAAATAACAGAAACCTTTGATGCTATTGTTTTAGATTCAATCCTGCATTTTGCGAAAGCTGACAGACGCAAGGAGTTGGCTTTACTGGATAGGCTTGTTTCTCACATCAACGAAAATGGGTTTTTGTTCCTTTTTGTGCATCGATCACGGAAGAAAGAAAAGGAGCTCAAATCCTGGTATGAGAGAGTGGCATCAGATTTTGAGCTGGTCAAGGAAGGCTACATCGACTATGTTTATGAGGAAATGGCTACGCGGTTTCAATCTGAGTTTCAGTTTTACATGCTAATTCTAAAACGAATTCGAGCGGGCTAACAGCGCTTGGTGCGGAGCGGCAAGTCTGCGGCTCGTTTGAGTCGTTCCGTTTAGACTTGCACGGCAAACCGCAACAGACACGGCTTTGCGCTATCGAGAAGGCGGGTATTTAGTCGCCATAGATGATTTCTGGGATTCGTTTTCGCAATTGCAGGAGTACGCTACACTCCTCAGTAAGCCAAACATCACCCCAATTATTCTCAAGCCAGAGTTATCCATTGTCCTGGCCCGCAACCATGCTCGTATGCCTCCATCAGAGTTTCGCAAGCATATGGATGACGGCATTAGAATGATTTATGCGGATCTGGACAAGCAAGAGTCTACGCTGAAGGCGCAGGGCTGGCTTGTACTTGACACATCGAATGACACAATAGAATCATCGGTTATCCGAATTGTCACACTACTTGAAACTTCTGCTGGTTGAACGCCAGCGCTTCTTGCGCAAAAAGAAGAAATGGCGTGACACTTCTGTGTAAAGCTATTCTCCTATTTTGGGGATGGCGTCGCACTTGCTGTATGTTGGAAGGAATGATTGCTATTGAGTGGCTATTTTGCGTGCCAGGCGGTCCAGGCGGTGTTGTAGTTCTTGCCGGGCCAGGGCCGCCCGGCCGGGGTCCGGCCAGAAAGCCACCAATTGCAGAGCCTGGTTGGTCCAGGCCATGGCCGGCGCCAGCGCCTGCGCCTGCCACTCGTAATACTTGGCCAACGCCACGTGGGCCGAAATATCCTCAAAACTGGTGCTGGCCATTTGCTGCCACACCTGCACCGCCTCTTCCCAACGCCCGGCACGTTTTAGCAGTTGGCCCAACTGGTGCAGCGCCTGCTGGTAGTAGTCAGTGGGCATCGCCGGCACCGCCGCCCGGCGCAAATTCTGCTCGGCGTCGGCCAACAGCCCCAGGTCGGCCTGCCATTTGCCCACCCCCAGCAGGTCCAGGGGATGGTCGGATGGGTCCGGGTGGTGAAACTGGCGCATCACCCGCGCCAGCAGCGTCACCATGGAGAGCATGTCGATCTCGTTGTGGTAGAAGACACGCACCAGTTCGCGGGCGTCACCATCGGCCAGGTAGCGATTGTACAGGCTGGGGATGAGCCAGCCGGGCACGTCGGCCTGGGTGCGCTGCACACCCAGCATCCGTTCTTCCAACGAACCCAGGGCGCAGGAGGTGAGGCGGTTGCGCCAGATGCGCCGCGCCGGGGGCAGCAGGTCGATGTGCGGCCGGGCCAGCAAATCGGTGAAGCTGCGGTTCATCAGGTAGCGGTTATCCAGCAGCGGCAGGTCGAAGGCCCGGCCGTTGAAGGTGATTAGCCCGGCACGGCCGGCCAGCAGCGCTTCCAGCAGGTGCAGCAGGGCGGGCTCGTCGGCCGGGTCTGGCAGGAAGTATTGGCGCACGACGAGGGCGTCGCCCTCAAAGAAGGCGGTCCCAACCATGAAGGCCAGCGCCCCGGCCCCACCCAACCCGGTGGTCTCGGTATCGAGGAAGAGGAAGTCGCGGAAATCGAGGCCGGCCAGGCGGGGATCGCCGGTGAGGGGGACAGCCCCGGCCGGGGTGTATTGCAGCAGGTCCTCCAGCCGGTCTTGCCCATGACGGTGCGCCAGCGGATAGACGGTATCCAGAATGAAGCATTGGCCCAGGGGCGTATCGACCATTTGCCCGCCGGGGAGAAGGGCGGGCAGCGGTTGGGGCGGGTCATCGCCGGCCGGATCGCTGGGAGTGTTGTTACCCGGCCGGATGTAGGTTGGCGGTTCGTCCCCGGCCGGGGGGGGTGAGTTCAGCGGGCGAGGGCGGCCCAGTTGGCGCGCCCCCTTCACCACGCCCAGGCGGCGCAGGCGGGCTAAGGTCTCTTCATCCATGGGCGGATTGTAGAAGCGAAGCGGGGGAATAGCAAACCGCCAGCGCCGCACAAGCAAGGCAGCACGGGCAATTGGTGTTATACTTCGGTCAATGGCGCGGCGCGCCCACAACCTGCCACCACGAACAGTTCACGAAGCATCTCATGCCGCTTGTACTCGCCCTCATCTTCCTGTTTACGCTTATCTTCCTGGCCAATATCGCCACTGCCAGCCCGGACAAGAGCCTGGCCAATGTGCTGAACTGGGCGTTATTGGCCCTGAATCTGCTGATATTCTTGTTGGGGCTGGGACTGCTGCTGGTCCGGCCGGGGGATTTGGCAGCGGCGGGCCTGGAAACGGGGCTGACGGATTTTCGCCCGGCCGGGAGCACCTTCCTGGGAATTGCGATCTGGGGCGTGCTGGCCACCCTGCCAGAACTGCGCCGCTGGTTGGCCCGCTGGCTGCCCATCGACCCGGAATCCCCGGTGCACACCCTGGCCCTGGTGCTGTGCGGCTTCCTATTGGGCAACAGCCTGATTAGCCTGAGCCAGGGTGGGCTGGAAAGCCTGGCTGAGACCGCCAGCGCCACCTCCATCTGGGAAGTCATCGCCTCCGAAGCGTTGTTTGCCCTGGTCGCCATTGCGGGGGTGGGCATCTTCATCCGCCGCAGCGGCTACAAGACGTTGGAGCGCCTGGGCCTCACCAGGCCCACCGGCAGGCAGTTGCTGCGCGGCCTGGGCTGGGTGCTGGTGCTGGTTGTGCTGCAAGCCCTGGCCGGGGCAATCTGGCTGGCGCTCAACCCGGAGCAGGCCGAACTGCTAGACAGCGTGAACAGCTCGCTGCTGGGGGAGATAGACACGGTCTGGGAGTGGTTTTTGCTGGCCCTGGCCGCCGCCCTGGGCGAGGAGATACTTTTCCGCGGGGCGCTGCAGCCGATTTTTGGGCTTTGGGTTACCTCGCTGCTGTTTGCGGTAGCCCACGTGAATTACGGGGTGACCCCAGCCACAGCGGTGGTCCTGGTTATTGGCCTGGTGCTGGGCATCATTCGCCAGCGCAGCAGCACCAGTGTCAGCATTTTTGTCCATTTCAACTACAACTTCCTCCTGGGGCTGCTGGCGCTGTTGGCGCCCTATCTGGAGCAGATTGCCACGCCGCCCGGCTGATCCCCGGCCGGGGCGGGCCAGCAATGATTAGGTGATTTGCCATCTATCTGGCTCTTTGTTACAATCCGCAGCGTTCGGGGCATGGCGCAGCTTGGTAGCGCGCTTCAATGGGGTTGAAGAGGTCGTGGGTTCGAATCCCGCTGCCCCGACTATGAACAAAACGCCGCGTGATCTTGCGTGGCGTTTTTTGTATGAGCACCCTGATTGGGTATCAGGCCATGAACCAACACTTCAAGAACCGCATTCGCCTCATTGTTGCCCTGCTGCTGTCCCTGGTGGGCGCAGTGGCGCTGTTGGTTTCCCTGGGGGCACGGGCTTTGGGGCAGGATATCACCCCCGGTTTTGGGGCATGGCAGATGCTCTTTTTGCTGGTTGGTATTACCTGCTTCACAGTAGCCGGGTTTCTTGTCCTGCAGTCGCGGCGCCTACCCAACGCGCCCCGCTCACTGCAGGCAGAAATTGGGGTGCGGCTGGCGGCTACCGGCCTGGTTTTTGCCTACGTTTCTGGTTTTGCCGATCTGCTGAGCATTGGCACGCACCCGCACGCGAACTATCCCCGACCCTTTGTTGGCTGGCTGCAGATTAGCGGTATCTTGTTGGGCATCCTTTCCATTCTGGTGGGTATGCTGCTGTACCACACCAGCCGTGGTCGCCGCCCGGCCTCTTCGCTGGAGTTCCTGATTGCCAATGGCCAGGCGGAAGCGCGGCAGGCTGCCCCCCCGGCCGGGACAGAAACGCCCGCCCTGGAAGAATAGGCGGGCGATAGGGAACTGCTGGCGTTGGTGGGGGCGAAGCGAAGGTGAAGTGCCGCCCGGGGTTTAACGCGGCCTGCCGGATGTCTAACGCATGCCCACCAGTTGGAAGGGCTGCCCCAGGACGGTGAAGATGGCTTCGCTGGCCAGGGGGCGCTGGAAGGCCACGGAGAAGGTGATGGTTTGCCCGGCCGGGATGACCCAAGGGAAGCTGGGATTTGTGGAGAGCTTCAGATAAAGCGTCCCTTCACTGGTCAGGCTGACGTCACCCTCTTTAACGACGACGTTTTGCGTGCCGGTGTTGGTAATCTGCCCCACAACCGTCACGCTGGTGCCGTCTAGCGATACTTCGGCGCTCTGGGGGACGATGAGCGCGGCCTGGCTGGCCTCGCTGCCGCCCGCGGCAAAGGGGATGTTCACCTGTGCCTGGCCAGCAGTAACGTCGTTGGTACTCGCAACCCAGCGCAGGGTGGGGCTGGTCAACCCGGCCGGGAGCTGGTAGCCAGAAACTGCGTCACGTACTTCCCCCAGATTTAGCAGCCCCTGCAGCGGCGGAAAGTTACCCAACTGGCTGGCTACCGGATTTTGCGCGTAGGTGTTGCCATACTCATCTTGCAGCTCAAAGCGCAGCGTGCTGGTGTCTAGCGGGGCGCTGCCGGCATTTTGAATCTGGAAGTTCACCAGGAAGAAGATAAAGCCGGGCGGCGCTTCCGGCCGGTCAAAAAGGCCGGTAACGCTGTTCACCGTCAGGCGTGCACTGCCTAATTGGGCTGTTTCGCCCATCTCCACCACGTTGCCGCTGCCGTTGAGGTTACTGTTGGCGCTGCCTTCGGTGGTCTGGAAGTCACCATGCACCACCAGCCGGTCCTGGTTGTCGGAGCCGAGCAGGGCAATGGTGATGCCGGGTGATTGTTGGGCCAGGATGTCCGTTTGTGTTTGCGGCACAATTTCACGCGCGGTGACCACAAAAACGAACACCGACTCGTCGCGCATGGTCAGGCGAATCTGGTCGCCGGGGGCCAGGCTCTCCAGCACGCGCCGGTTGGCGTTGGCGTTGTTGATGCCCAGCAAATAGTTGACCACCGTCCCCTGAACCCAAACTGCTTGATCGTTGTCCAGGTCGCCGACGGACCAGCGACCGGTCGTTTCGACGGCCTGGGGTACGACATTGTACACCTTGTCGCCCACAGCCAGCAGTGTGGGGGTGCTGAGGGTCAGGCTCATGGCAGGCGAATTGCTGATGGCTATACCAATCTGCGCCTGGTTGCCGTCCTGACCAATAGGGGCAAAGGGGGTGGGGGTCACATCGCCAAACAGAAATGAGGGGCGCGCGTCGCGGATCAGGAAGATGGCGGCCACGCAGACAATGACCAGCCCAAGAACTGAAGCCACAATGGCCAGGATCAGCGGCAGCCGACGGCGAAGCGGTTCCTTTTCCTCCGGGACAGGTTCGTTTTCGGGGGGCGTTTCAGACATATGGTTTAACCTGCGGCAGATGCACCCGGCCGGGGCACACGCCCGCCAGGCAGCGCCAGCATTTATGGGATAACAATGGGCAGCGCTTGCGGAGCAACGCGCAAGAAGATGGTGGAATCACCTGCGGCCAGTACCTGGTTGAAGTTCAGGAAGGGTACCGAAACCCGGATGGCCCCGGTCGTTGCAATGGGGCCAAAGCGCACGTTGCCCGCTTCGTTGGTATAGCCAAAAGCCAGCAGTTGGCCGGTAGCATTGTCGAAGACACCTACGGCCGCTCCCACAATCCCTTCGTTTAGCTCGGCCGTGAAGTTGTTGTTGGCATCGTAATAGAGGGTGATGTCCAGATTGACAGTGGTGGCCCCACCCGCCGCTGACGTGGCCGTGGGCAGGGGGAGAATGACAACGTTGGGGCGCGTCGTGGGCACCGGGGTCTGGAACAACCCTGGGGGCAGCGGCGTAGGTGTGGGAAACGCGGTGGGGATGACGAAGGTGGGAACGGGCGTGGCGCTGGGCACCAGACCACCCCCTCCGGCCCCGGCCGGGATGGTCGGCGTGGGCGAGGGTGTCGGCGTAAAGATCAGCTGTGAGCAGATCATGTCGTAGGTGTAGAGGTAGGACAAGGCGTACTCCGGCTGGGGCACCGGCCCCACCAGGACATACAGCCAACCCGTGTACGTGGCCAGATAGCCCACCCGGCTGCCCAGATTGCCCGCCTCTTTGTCAATGTCATCGTTGCCGCCCAGGCCGGCACCGGGGTCTTGGGCGTAGTAGAAAATCATGTTGGTGTCGTTGACACTGGAGAGGTTGAGCGTTTCACACTGGTAATAAAGCCCCTGTTTCACCCAAATGCGGTAGAAATCATTGTCCGGTCCTTCGCCTACCGGCGGCACAAAGTCATAGCTGCCGATGACTGCCAACTCCACCACGCAGGCGGCGTCGAATGAGTTGTTGATTTCACAGTTGTCAATGGAAGGGATTCGTGTGCCGGTAGGCCGTGGCGTGGGCGTGGCGGTGCCCAAGATTTCCTTGATTTCCAGCTTGTAGGTGCGCCCGGCCGGGTCGGCCGGCGATTTATTGACCACCTTCACGTAGTAGAAGCCAGTGGTATTGGCCGAAACGGTGACCTTGGAATCCCGCTTCAACGGATCATAATCATCGTTAATGGCCAGCACGTTGCCATTGACGTCATAAACCGTGATCTCGGTGTCCAGGCCCACCGTCAGGTCTTTGGTGAAAATCTCGTAGGATGAGCCAACCTTGGTCACAAAGCGGAAGAAATCCACGTCGCCCGACGGCCACAGCGTGATAGCTTGCAGCACCAGGCCCGCTTCGGTCCCCGTGGCCTGGCCAAAATTGTTGTTCGGCTCGAACTGGTCCACATAGACATCGGTGCTGGGTGGCGCAGGGGTCGAGGTTGAGGTTGAAGTTGACGTAGCAGTTGGCGTGTTGGTGGGGGTGTTGGTAGGGGTATTGGTGGGGGTGCTGGTATCCTGCTCCGGAGCAGACAAACCGCCTGACCCGCCGGCTGCCGGACTGGTTACCACCGCCGCGTTAGAACCGCTTACCTGGGCAACAACCACGGCGCCGCTGAACACGGCGATCACCAGCAGGCTGATGGCATAACGTAGTAACAGGCGAGCTCGATTCTCTTCCATACACAGCCTCTCGGGCAGTCTGTCCTATTGGTGGTCTGCCTGACCAGAACAGTCCAGGGTGGTCATGGCAGGGATTCTGTTGGTACCAGGGTCAAGTCCAGAGAACTGCTGGGATGTGGGCTGCTGCTTCTGGTACTGTCTGGCAATGGGCTTGCAGTCTGTCGGCCGCTGCACCAGACAGGGAAGTCGAGGCAATGTAGGTGATGTTCAGACCCTGGCCAACTTGAACATGAATGGATTATATGAGGATAGAATGCGTTGGGCAAACCTGGGTTGAAGATTGGTTAAGTGTTTCTCATGAGTATGGGGGTGGCCCAATGAAACAGGGGCAACCGGCCGGGGGAGACTGGTTGCCCCTGTGATTTTGTGTGGGATGGCTGCCCGCCCCCGGCCGGGGTCGGGCACACAGCCGTTGGCGTCGATCAGGCGTTGTTGCCGTTCACCCGGGCCAGGTCAACCGGGCTGGCCAAAACCTCGTCCACCAGGCCGTAATCCTTGGCATCTTGCGCGCTCATGTAGATGTCGCGGTCGGTGTCGCGGGCGATCTGCTCATCGGTCTGGCCGGTGTGGTAGCTGAGGATCCGGTTGAGCCGGGTACGCAGCCGCAAAATCTCCTGCGCCTGGATGGCAATGTCACTGGCCTGCCCCTGGGCACCACCCAGCGGCTGGTGCATGTGAATGGTGGCATTGGGCAGGGCGTAGCGCATGCCCTTGGCCCCGGCAGTTAGCAGGATGGTGCCAAAACTGGCAGTGAAGCCCACGGCCACGGTTGAGACGGGGCATTCCACCTGCTGCATGGTGTCGTAGATGGCCATGCCAGCATACACCTGGCCGCCGGGCGAGTTGATGTACATGCGGATGGGCTTGGTGCTGTCTTCGCGCGCCAGGTAGAGCAGTTGGGCCACAATGAGGTTGGCGATCTGGTCGTTGATGGGGGTGCCCAGCATCACGATCCGCTCTTTCAGCAGCAGCGAGTAGATATCGTAGGCCCGTTCGCCCCGGCCGGAGGTCTCTATCACCATGGGGACGAGAGAAGTGGGTAAGTTATCGAACATGTTCTTTCTCCTGAGCCTGTCTTGCCGGCTCAACAAATAACGCACATGGTGTGGCCGCGTCTACTCCGCGGCGGCCGCTTCGGGGCTTTCGGCCGCTTCAGTCCCGGCCTCGTCCGCAGCCATTTCCGCCGGCGCAGCACTCGCTTCATCCACGGAGGTCTCATCCTCGGCGGTTTCGTCCACGGATACTTCATCCGCAGATACTTCATCCGCAGATACTTCATCCGCAGTTGTCTCGGCCTCTTCAACCAGGGCATCCAGGTCTGGCGCATTTCCGGCGCCAATCGCTTCCAGGCGGTCGACAATCAGGTCCATGAGAAGCTGGCTCGCCAGCGTTTCCCGGCCGGGACCATTCAGGAAGTAGTTGCGCATGTAATCTCGCAGCCCCTCTTGCTCAAAGCCTGACACCTGCTTCTCAATGGCCGCCGCCATCGCATCCTCGGCCAGGGTCAGCTTCTCTTCCACCGCAAATTTGGTCAGGATCAGGTTCCGCTTCAGGCGGGTGGCCGCATTTTCCTGCATCTGCTCACGCAGCGCCTCTTCGCTCTCGTTCTGCAGCCGCAAATAATCATCCCATTCCCAACCAGAGCGGGTTACCTGGGTCTTCAGGTCTTCAACCAACTCATCCAGTTCGGCTTCCAGCGCGGCCGGCGGATAGTTTAGCGTGGCCAGGGCCAGCATCTCATCCAGCATTTGCTCCAGGAAATCGTTCCGTGCCTGCTGTTCCGCCTGTTTCTCCAACTCGCTCCGCAGCGCGTCGCGCAGTTCGTCCAGGGTTTCGTATTTGCCGTCTTGCTTGGCCAGGTCGTCATCCAGTTCCGGCAGTTCCCGTTTTTTTACGTCGAGGATGGTGAGCTGGAAGCTGGCATCCCGGCCGGCGAGGGTGTCATCGTCGTAATCTTCCGGGAAGGTGAAGGCGATTTCGACGCCGTCGCCGGCCTCGTGGCCCAGCAGCCCGGCTACAAACGGCGTGCCCTTGAAGAGCACATCCTCATCCATGAGCAGATCGGTGCGCTCCTCATTGAACAGGGGCTGCGCGTTGCCGTTGGCATCTACAAACGATCCGGTGCCGCCCACCGTGGCAATATCGCCGGCCTGCACCGGCCGGTCCACCGGCTCTACCACCTCGTGATGGGTACGCAGGTGCTCCAGCGCATCGGCCACGGCTTCGTCGGTCACGGCCACAACTTCCTTCGCCTGGCGAATAGAGCGGTAATCCCCCAACTCCGTGACCGGCGAGAGGGGCACGACGAATTCAAAAGTCAGCGGGTTCATTTGGGGGTTGTCGGCCTTGACCTGGGCATAAGGCTCAACCGCGATCTCTTCCAGCATCTCCTGGAACACCGCTTGCAGCAGCCCGTCGGCCGCCTCGGCCCGCAAGGCGTCTTCGCCCACGCGGCTGACGATGACGTTGTAGGGGGCTTTCCCCGGCCGGAACCCCGGCACATGCAGTTCGCGGGCCAATACGCGCGCTTTGCGCCGCATTTCCTTCTGCACCCGCTCTTCCGGAACTTCTACTTTTACCTGCAACTGTCGTTGCGCATCTTCTTCTTGATGGATTGTCAGTGCCACAGACACACCTCTTCTTGGTTTAAGCTGATATTTTAACTGAATCGCCGCCAATTTTGTATTGGAGTTACGTAAAAACTGCAAGCGCTTTGGGAACAACAAAAGAGCGTTGCGCTTGCAACGCCCTCTTGTGGGGAAGGCGGGACTCGAACCCGCACGCCTTGCGGCACATGATCCTAAGTCATGCTCGTCTGCCAATTCCGACACTTCCCCTACCTGGACAAATTATACCACTGGGAATGGCTTTGCCAACCACGGGATGGGTTGGCCAACCATGCAGATGCCTGGCTCAGGCTTGAGTCGTCTTTAGCTGCTGGTTCCGGGCATTACTGGCCGGTACAGCCCCCCCACCCCAGGGCAACAACGTTCTTTTGTTCCTGAACCCGTTCCCGCAGTAGAATAGCCGCGCCCGGCCGGGAAAATCCGGCCGGGCGCAACAGGGACAGGATTATGCGAGTATTTGCCGGTGGCGTGGTCACCAACGAACTGAACGAGGTCTTGCTGATTTTGCGTGATGATTCGCGGACCTGGGCTGTGCCCGGCGGCGGGCTAGACGTGGGCGAAATGCCCCCGGCCGGGGCGGCGCGCGAGGTGGAGGAAGAGACAGGCATCAAGGTCATGCCCCTGCGGCTGGTCGAATTGCAGTTCCGGCCGGAACCCCCGGCCGGGCACCTGGGCTTCACCTTCCGTTGCCTCAGGCGTGGCGGCCAACTCACCCCATCACCCGAATCGCCCCAGGTGGGCTTCTTGCCCAGCGACCCGCTGCCGCGCCCCATGCTGGGGATGCACCAACAATCGCTGCGCCACAGCCTGACCCATCGCGGCGGCCCACCCGCCTGGTACAGCTACCGGCTGCCCTGGCCGGTGCGCCTGGGCCGGGAAATGCTGTATGGTTATCGCGACCTGCGCCGCCGCCTGCGCCGCGAACCGGTTTACCAGCCACCGGGCGAATGGCAGATGGGGGCGTTTGTGGTGCTGCGCAGCCCGGCCGGGGAGGTCCTGTGGGTGAAGCGCACCGATCGGGATGTGTGGAACCTGCCCGGCGGCGGCCAAGCGGGGATAGAAGCGCCCTGGGAGACAGCGATGCGGGAGACCTATGAGGAGACGGGCCTGGTCGTGTGCCTGACCGATCTGCCCAGCATTGAGGTGAAGCCGGCGCAGGGCCTGATGGTTTTCACTTTCACCGCTGAGGTGACCGGCGGGCAATTGACTACCGGGCCGGAAGCCGCCGATTTTGCCTATTTCCCGGCCGGGGGCGAACCGGCCAACGTCCTCCCCCGGCACGTGGTCCGCGTGGCCGATGCGGTGGCCGGGCATGGTGTCACCCAGTTCCGCCAGGAGGAGTAGCCGCCACAATAATGGCGGTCGCCGCTATTGTGGCGCGTTGCCACTATTGTGGCGCGTTGCCACTACTGTGGCGCGTTGCCAATTCGCTCAATGCGAAAATCAATCGACGCCAGCAGCGTATTCTCGAAGTAGATCACCACAATGGAGTGGTCTGGCAGGCGGCCAACCCCACCATCAGGGCCATAGCCAGCAAAGCAACGGGGATCAGTTTGTGTGGTTTCATTGGGCGCCCTACCCAGCTTTCGGTCTGCCACGTCTAACCGGTGGACAATCCCGCCGGCTGGCAATCTGAGTATAGCGGTTCCCGTTTGGGGGTCAAAAAAGCGCGGGGCAGGAAAAGGACAAAAAAGGGGACCCCGGCCGGGGTCCCCTTTATAAATCACTTCGTCACTACAGGAAAGCGTGCAGCTTAGGCCGTTTCCGCTTCCCCTTCAACTTTGTCACTGCCAAACATCGCCCGCAGATTCGCCTCAGCTTCATTGGACAACGAAGTCTGGATCACTTCTGCATCATACCGGGCCAGCTCCGGGGCCAGCTTATCCATCACCGCATCCTTCACCAGCAAGAACAGCGCCGAATGCCCTGGCTCAATCTTTGAGCCAACTTCTTTGATGAACTTGTCATCCACACCGATGTCGCTGAACTTGCCAGCCACCGCCCCCGAAACCGCGCCAATGGCCAGACCCAGCCACGGCATCCAGAAGAGCAGGCCAATCAACATACCCCAGAAAGCACCGCCCAGCGCCCCAGCGCCAGTCAGGCTGGTCACCTGCTTCGTCTCCGTCTTGCCATCCTGGCGACGGATGACCACCGCGGCGTCATGCAGGGTGATCAACTGCATCTTCTGCATCCGGATCAACGTGTCGCGCATCGACAAAGCGTCCGTTTCATTCTTGAAGGCCAATACAATCAGTTCACTTTTGCTCATTGTTTTATCTCCTTTGGTAGTGAAATATCGTCACAATAAGGTTGCGTACCAGCCGCCCCACTTGTGAAGCTCGTGAAGCGAGCGTTGGTCTAAAGGTATTGTGCTCTATTCTAACCGGAGATACGCACTCCCTGAAGGGTACGTGAGCCGAACTAACATATCTCTTACACAAACCCGGCCGGGAACCTATGACTTCTCAAACAGCTTCTCCCAGGCCACCTGGAAGATAGGCCGCCGCCGGTCTGCGGCCACATAGCGACCAGCCTTCTTGTCCGCCACAGCCTGGTGGTAAATATCAATCAACTGGCCGGTAACATTGCCAATCTCATAAGCCTGCGCCTTGGCCATCGCGCCCTCACGCAGCCGCCCCTCCAGGGCCGGGTCTTGCAGCAGCCGGGCAATCCCGGCGGCCAGCGCCTGGCTATGGTTGGTCGTCAACAAGCCATCCACCTCATGCGCCACAATATCAGACGTCCCCGTTGCCTCCACCGCTACCACTGGCAGGTCGGCGGCCATCGCTTCCAGCGTCACCAACCCCTGCGTCTCTGTCGTGGAGGCAAAGCTGAAGATGTCCGCCGCTTTCAGATACCGGGGCACGTCTTCATACGGCACAAGCCCCACAAATTCCACGCGCGCACCTATCCCCAGCCTGTTGGCCAACTCCTCCAGCTCCTTGCGATCCGGCCCATCGCCAATCAGCGCCAGGCGCACCTGCGCATGCTGCTTCATCACCGCCGCTACCGCCTCCAGTAGCAGGGCAAAGTTCTTCTCGGACGCCAGGCGGCCAATGGAGATAATCACTTTGTCCTCGGCTCCCCAGCGGCGCGCCTGCCGGATATCCTGCCCATCCGCCGCCTGCCACGCACTCAGGTCAATCCCCGTGGGCAGCACCGTCAGGCGGTCCTGAATGCCATACGTCTCGGCAATCATCCGCTTGATGCTGGGGCTGGGCGCAATGATGTGCTGGCATTTCTGCATATAATCGGCCAACTGCCGCTCAATCACATCCTTCACCAGATCTTCCGACACGCCCCAATTTTGCACATACTCCTGGTAGCGGGTGTGGTGCGTAAACACCAGCGGCACGCCCAGCTTCTCCGCCTTATCGCTGGCCGCATTGCCCATCGGCGTTGGGTGATGGGCGTGAATCACATCCAGTTTCAGGATGGGCAGCACCCAATCAATGAAGGGGGAGTAGGGAATGGTCGCCGGGTAATTGCGCAAAGGAATGTTGAGGGCGGGGTAGCGAAAGACAAATGGCTCCTCATCCACAAAATTGCGCGCCTCCTGGCCAAAGATGAAGACGTTGTGGCCCAGCGCCTCTTGCGCCTGCCGGAAACTGCAAATGGAGCGCACAACGCCGCTCATAACCGGCAGATAGGTGTTCGTGAAATGGGCAATGTGGAGACGAGATTGGGTCATGTTTGAATCTCAGGGCTGAAAAAAGGGCAAGCCGGGGCCTGGTAGAAGCGCCCCTTGGCCGCCAAGGTTGTCAGGCAACATTATTGACGGCGGAACCCCAGGTCCTGGCCCAAATGCCGCGGGAAACCGGCCGGAGACACCGGCCGGTACAAACCAGATGCAGCACTGCCGGGAAGCGGGCTAGAATTCCTCGCGGTCCAGGGCCTTGCGCAGGGCATCCTCCATCTCCGGCCGCAGTGTCGTAGTCAGGACACGGGCCTTGAATGGGCGCAGGTAGACCAGCACGGCGTCTGCATCCGCTTCCTCAATCAGCAAAAAGAGGGCCGAACTATCAGGCTTGAGGGCCTCGCTGACCTCGCGAACGAAGTTGCTGTCTGTGCCATAGTTCTCCATGCTGCCGGCAATGGCCCCAATGGTTGCCCCGGCAGCCATCGCCCCCAACGGACCACCTAGCAAGAAGCCAGCCACCAGGCCAATGGCCCCGCCCCGGCCGGCAAACTTGCGCGTGCGCGATTGGGTCTGTTCAATGTCCACGTTGGTTGCGTGGAGACCGCGACGGGCAATGACCGCATCGGCAAGCTTCAGACTGCCGTCATCCTCCATCTTTTGGATTGCGCTGTACATAGTGTCGGCCGCCTGCGCCCCGTCAAATGCAAGAACAACTAGGTTGCTAGCCATGAGAATGCCTCCTGGTGAAAGTTGTCTGGCTAATGTTGGATTCGCGCCGTGACGCCTTGCCCCGGCAATTGCCGGATTGTACCTGAACTGAAATGACTGACAAACGGAGCCGCTCCCCGGCCGGGTTCCCCTGCACCCCCGCCTCACCACCGCTTGAATCTCCTGCCGATTACGTTTAAGATATCTATGAACATTGTCGTTCAGTTGGAAGACAAAGTGAGGTTCGTAATGGGCAAAGAAGTCAGGTTATTCAAAAGCGAGGAGCGACAGCGCCGGGTAGACGTTGGCGCGTTTTTGCACCAACTGGCAGACAAGATTGCCGAAGGGCAAGTCGTCCTACGCCAGGGCACAAACGAGCTGGCGCTGCAACTGCCGCAGAACGTCATCCTGGAAATCCAGGTAGAAGACGAGGACAAAAAGCAAAAAGGTATACAGCACAGTCTAGAGATCGAAATCAAGTGGTTCGACAATGACGACACCCCGGCCGGGGCGTCGTTAGAGCTAGGTTGATGAGCGAAACAGCGCCACAAAACGGCAGCCCGGCCGCTGCCGGCGAGCAAACCTGGCGCATCGTCGGCATGGATTGTGCCGCCTGCGCCCAGACCCTGGAAAACGGGGTCGGCAAGCTGCCGGGCGTGGATAGCTGCCAGATCAGCTTCACCACCGAAACGATGCGCGTCTCCGGCCGGGTCGAGGCCGGCGCAATCCTGGCCCGCGTGCGCTCGCTGGGCTACGAGGTTGCCCCCGCCGAGGATGAGGCCAGGACCCCGGCCGGGGCACCACCCCCACCCACCCCCAACTTCCTGCGCTTCCTCTGGCAGCGCCCCGACACCCGCCTGGCCCTGCTGGGCGCCCTGCTCATCCTGCCCGGGCTGCTGTTCAACGAACTGCTGCCCATGCTTGGCTACGGCCACCCCCTGCTAAACGCCAGCTCCGTGGCCGCCATGCTGCTGGCCGGCTACCCCATCATGCGCAGCGCCGCCCGCGCCCTACGCATCAATCACGAGATCAACATCAACGTCCTGATGAGTATTGCCGCCATCGGCGCGGTTATCATTGGCGCCTACACCGAAGCCGGGCTGGTGATGGTTCTCTTCGCCATCGGCGAGGCGCTGGAAGGCTACACCGCCGCCCGCGCCCGCGACAGCCTGCGCAGCCTGGCCCAGGTGATGCCCCACGAAGCCGTGGTGCTGCGCCCCTGCCTCGACTGCCGCAGCCATCTGGGGCAGGATGGCTACGCGGGCGGCCCCTGCCCCTTCTGCGGCCTGGAGGAACAGCGCGTCCCGGTCGCCGACTTGCAGGTGGGCGAGACGATTATCACCCGGCCGGGGGAGCGCATCCCCATGGACGGCCAGGTGCTGGCCGGCAGCTCCGCCGTCAACCAGGCCCCCATCACCGGCGAAAGCCTGCCGCTGACCAGGCAGCCCGGCGACGAAGTGTTCGCCAGCAGCATCAACGGCGAAGGGGTGCTGCACATTCGCGTTACCCATCTGGCCGCCGACAACACCATCAGCCGCCTCATCCAGATGGTGGAAGAAGCCCAGGAGCGGCGCGCCCCGGCACAGCGCCTGGTGGACCGCTTCGCCCGCGTCTACACCCCGGCAGTGGTCTTGCTGGCCGCCCTGGTGGCCATTCTCCCGCCGCTCTTGCTGGGCCAGCCCTTCCTCAACCCCGATGCCGGCACCCAGGGCTGGCTCTACCGCGCCCTGGCTCTGCTGGTCGTGGCCTGCCCCTGCGCTCTGGTCATCAGCACACCGGTCAGCATCGTCAGCGCCATCAGCAATGCCGCCCGGCACGGGGTGCTGGTGAAGGGGGGCGCGTTTCTGGAAACCTTGAGCCGCGTGCGGGTGATGGCCTTCGACAAAACGGGCACCCTGACCCGTGGCGAACCGGCCGTGGTGGCGGTGAAGGCGGTCGACTGCACCGATGAGCTGTCCGGCCGGTGCGACTACTGCGACGATTTGCTGGCCCTGGCCAGCGCGGTGGAGCAGCGCAGCGAACATCCGCTGGCCCGCGCCGTGACCTCAGCCTCGGAGGCGCGGGGTATCGACCGGCGCTACCCGGCCGCGGAGGCGGTGACCGCACTGACCGGCCAGGGGGTCACCGGCCGGGTCAATGACACCGAGGTATTCATTGGCAGCCATACCTATTTTGACCAGCGCGTGGTCCACAGCGACGCGCATTGCGCCGAACTAAACGAAGTGGCCGCCACGGGGCAGACCGCGATGCTGGTGCAGCGGGGCACGGAGTACCAGGGGTACATTACTGTCGCCGACACGCCCCGGCCGGGCAGCCAGGAAGCGCTGGCTCAACTGCGCCGGCTGGGCATCCACCACCTGGTCATGCTCACCGGCGACAATCTGGGCACAGCCCAATCCATCGCCCGGCAAATGGGGCTGAGCGACGTGCGCGCCAATCTGCTGCCGGCCGACAAGGTGGCCGCCGTGAGTGACCTGCGCCGGCAGCATGGCCCCATTGCCATGGTTGGCGACGGCATCAACGATGCCCCGGCCCTGGCCACCGCCGACGTGGGCATTGCTATGGGCGCGGCCGGCACTGCCCAGGCCCTGGAAACGGCCGACATCGCCCTGCTGAATGATGACCTGGGCCGGCTGCCCTTTGCGGTGCGCCTGGCGCAGGCGGCCATGCGCACCATCCGCTGGAATATCGCTTTTAGCCTGGGGGTGAAGGGGGTCTTTTTGCTGCTGGTGCTCTTGGGGGGCGGTTCGATGTGGCTGGCGGTGCTGGCCGACGTGGGGGCGTCGCTGCTGGTAACGCTGAATGGCACGCGCTTGCTGGCCCGGCCCCGGCCGGGGGGCTGAGGTGCAAACTGTCTCGCCTAGCGCCGTTCCAGGAGCTGGCGCACGCCCCGTTCAAAACTGCTGTTGGGGATGAAGCCCACGTTGGTGCGCCGGATAACGGCGGCGCGCGCCGCCAGGTAGGCCTCTAGCAGTTGCTTCAGATGGGCCAGGTTGGCCCGCGCATCGCGGCTGTAGGCGGCCGCCAGCAGCCCCTGGTGGGCCGCGTCTTCGGGTGGCAAAATGCGCAGCAGCGTGGGCAGGGTGAAGTGGAGCAGCTCCAGGTAGATGGTATAGGGCTTGTCGGTATCGCCGCGCAGCAGCAGCCGGTAGACGTCCCACAACATCACCCAGAAGCGGTTGTCCAGGCGGGTCATCTCGTCCACGGTGATGCGCTGGGGCGGCAGGAAGGTTTGGGCGCATTGGGCCTGGTACTGCTCGGCCCACCCGGCCGGGTCCTGCAAAATGCGTATCTCCCGGTCAAAGGGGTTGGGGCGCAGGCTCTCGGCGCTTTCAAAGCGGTAGTCCACCTTGGTGCCGTTGCTGTAGAGGGCCACGTGCAAATAGGGGCGCACATGGTCGGCGTCGAAGGATTTGGCCGGCACAAAGGGGAGTACATCCTGGGCAAAGGCTGCCCGGCCAACCCAGGCCGCGTCCCGGCCGGGGTCGTTGGCATACACCAGGGCCACATCCAGGTCAGAAAAGCCATCCTCGGTGCGCCGGCCAAAAGAGCCGGCCAAAAAGCAGGCCAGGATGCTGGCCTCGCGGGCCACGCGCTGCTGCAAACGGACAATGAAACGGTCTTGTTCAAACATGAGGAGCGTGTTCCGTATTCCACAATGGGAAGCTGTTACCTGTCTCCGGTCACCTGCCCGCTCACACGAAGCAGCCAAACAGCGTCAGGACCCAGACGGAGAAGACGCCCAGGGCCAGGCCGGCAACCAGTTGGGCAATGGTGTGCCGCCGCAGGTAGAGACGGATGGCGATGACCAGCACGACCAGGGGTAGGGTCAGGGCGCTGGTGAGCAGGCCAAAGACGTAGGCCACCAGGACGGTTGTGGCCATGATGCCGGTGGCATGGATGCTGATCAGCCAGAAGATGTTGATGAGGCCCAACAGGGACAGCTCAACGACGTTGAAGATGGCCAGGCAGATCAGCAGTTCTGGCCCGTTGAACAGCCAGGCAATGGCCAGGAAGACGACGGCGCAGGCAACCGCCACCAGGTAGGGCAAATGGCGCTCGCGCTGGTCCGACATGTGCAGCTCTTTGATCCGGCCGGTGCGCAGCAGCCATAGGACGAACAGAATCGGGGCCAGGGAAACGCAAAAGCCGTATATCGCCGCCCACAGCAAACCGGGCCAGAAGGGCAGCGTATACCAGGCAAAGGCCAGCCCCAAAACAGCAAACATGGTCGGCGGACTGATGGCGTTGGAAAGGATGCGGGCGACTCGCACCATGCCGGTGCGGTTGTCTTGATGATGGTCAAGGGGAAGGGACATGTGGTCAGGCTACCTTGCCGGTGGTTTGCCAGTAGGCTGGGAACCCCGGCCGGGTTACGGCCCCGTCAGTACAAGAATCAGGATACCGGCCATGTAGAATCCAATCGCGGCCAATACCGTCAGCAGCATGAACGCGGCCACCCCCATGCCCACGGCGGCCAGGTTGCGCGTCCGCCGGGCATCCAGGGAGCGGTCGGCATTGGTATAGGCGAGGATGCCCAACACCAGCCCGGCAATAGGCAGGCAGTACGCCCCACCACAGCAACTGGCCAGGGTAACCAATCCCAGGCCGGCGGCTATCAGGGCGTTCAGGTCGATGCTGTTGCCCCGGTAGATTTTTTCGCCATTGGCTGAGAGGAGGGCGTCGTCCCCGGCCGGGGTGCGTCTCAGGCTGTGGTCAATCGCCTCCTGATACGTCTCCGGCGGCAGCACCTGCGCGCCATCCGCCAGCCGTTCCCGGGCATGCGCCTCACACAGCCGGTGGCCATCGGTTGTGTACCACAGACACAAACCACACAACGGCCGGCCACAGACCTCGCACGGCTCAACGGCCGCATTGTCAGGATGAAACGTACAGGCGTCCATAGTAAAAAGAGCCAGAGGGCCGGGACAAAAGCTAGAGGCAGCCATTCAACCGGCCACCTCTAGCGCCTGCTCAGCCCAGGGGGAACGCAGACGGGTTGCCTACGTACCTTCTTCCCAGGAATTCAGATACTTCTCTTGTTCCGGGGTCAGTTTGTCAATATGAATCCCCATCGAGGCCAGCTTGATGCGGGCGATTTCCCGGTCCACATCATCCGGCACCGAGTAGACGGTGTTAGCCAGCGTCGACGCATTCTGCACCATGTACACCGCGCTCAGCGCCTGGTTGGCAAAACTCATATCCATCACCGAGGCTGGATGGCCTTCTGCCGCCGCCAGGTTAATGAGCCGCCCGTCCCCCAGCAAGTTGATCTTCCGGCCATCGGGCATCACATACTGCTCCACAAACTCGCGCACCCGCGCCGGCGCGCCCTTAGCCATACCGGCCAACCCAGGAATATTGATCTCCACATTGAAGTGGCCAGAATTAGCCACCAACGCGCCATCTTTCATCACCTCAAAGTGATGCTTATCCAGCACGTTAATGTCACCGGTGGCCGTGATGAAAATATCGCCAATGGCCGCAGCATCACGCATCGGCATCACCCGGAAGCCATCCATCACCGCTTCCAACGCCTTCAGCGGGTCGATCTCAGTCACAATAACATTGCCGCCCAGCCCCGAAGCCCGCATGGCAATCCCCTTGCTGCACCAGCCATAGCCGGCCACGACCACCGTCTTGCCGGCAATCAGGTAGTTGGTAGCCCGGATAACCCCGTCCAGCGTGGATTGGCCGGTGCCGTACCGATTGTCGAACATGTGCTTGGTCATGGCATCATTCACGGCAATTACCGGGAACTTCAGCGCGCCATCTTTGGACATCGCCCGCAGCCGGATCACGCCGGTGGTCGTTTCTTCAGTGCCGCCCACCACGTTTTCCAGCAGCTCAGAGCGCTCTTTGTGCAGCACGCTCACCAGGTCCGCCCCATCGTCCATGGTAATGTGCGGATGATGGTCCAGCGCCGCTTTCAGATGGGCATAATAAGTGCTGTTATCTTCGCCTTTCACCGCGTAAACAGGAATTTCGTAGTGCGAGACCAGGGAAGCGGCCACGTCGTCCTGGGTACTTAGCGGGTTGCTAGCGCACAGAACCACGTCCGCCCCGCCTATCTGTAGAGTGTGCATCAGGTTGGCGGTTTCTGTAGTTACGTGCAGACAGGCGCTGACACGCATCCCGGCCAGCGGCCGATCTTTCTTGAACTGTTCGCGAATGCCCCGCAGCACGGGCATCTCTTGTTCGGCCCATTCAATCCGGTGGCGGCCACCGGTAGCCAGATCAATATTCTTTACATGGAATTCCATCTGTGTTGCGTTCTCCTTGATAACGTGATTCTTGTTTCATTGTTGCTTGGTAGCCTCTCAAAACGCTAGGCCGGGCGGGAGTGTTCACCCCGAATAAGGCAGACACGTGGACCTACCCTACCTCAGATTTTCGAGAAGACACGTTGATTGCCTCGATCAAAGGTGATCTCTAGCCTAGCAAGGCATCCAAGGCCCCGCCGTCATCAAAGTGTTGGCGGTAGCGGGCGACAAAGGCCTCGCGGGTAAAGAAGTGATTTTGCGTGCCCATATTCTCCAGCACATAAGCGGCGGCCACGGCACCTATCCGGCCGGCGACGGGCCAGGGCAACCCCAACTGCAAGCCGCGCATTAGTCCGGCGCGATAGGCGTCGCCCGCGCCGGTCGGTTCCACAATGTGCACCGGCGGCACTACCGGGATTTCGTAGCACTCGCCATTGACATAAATCCGCGAACCGCGCTGGCCGGCGGTCACCAGCAGGCCACCGGTCCGCTGGAGGATGCCAGCCTGGGTCAGGCCTGTCTTCTCATGGATCATGCCCAGTTCGTATTCGTTCAGCGACAGCAAGAAGCAGCCGTCGATGCCATGCACCAGGTCTTCGGCTGAGAGGCGAATGGTTTGCTGGCTGGGGTCATAGATGTAGGGGATGCTCAGTGCCTTGCATTCGGCCACGTGGGCGCGCATCGCGGCCGGCTCGTTGGGCGAGATGATGGTCAGGTCGGTGTCGGGGGCCAGGCTGGCGAAGCTGAGCCGGGCGGCGTAGGCCATGGCCCCGGCATAAAAATGGCCAATCTGATTCTGGGCCTGATCGGTGTTGACAAAAAAGGAAGCGCAGAACTCGTCGCTAATCTCTATGATGGCCGTGGTATCAACGCCGTGTTTCTCTAACCAGTGGCGATATTCCGCAAAGTCCTGCCCGGCCGTGGCCATAACCCCAGGATGCCCACCCAGGAGGGCCAGGGTGTAGGCGATGTTGGGAGCGGTGCCGCCGCGTTCGCGGCGCAGTGAATCCACCAGGAAGCTGACGCTGATGGATTTGAGCTGTTCCTCCAGCAGGTGATTGGTGAACTCACCGGGAAAGAACATTAAGTAATCGTAGGCAATGGAGCCTGTTACCACAATTTTCATGCTAGCTTTTCCTAGTTGTGGTGGCTGGTAGGCCCCGGCCGGGGCCTACACCCACAGTCGCCAGGACACACACCCAGTCTAACCCTTAAGACTGGCCTTCATGCAGCTCCACCGGGCTATCCGCCGGCTTTAACACCGGCGACAATCCCAACCGGTCGCGCAGCATAATGAGCAGCGAGTGAAAGCCATCGCGCACCGTGATCTTCTTCCCTTCGGCATAGGTGCGCGGTGAATAACTGATGGGAATCTCCAAAATCTCATGGCCAGACAACAAAATCTTGTCCGGCAGTTCCGTATCCAGATCAAAGCTGGTGCAGGTCAGATTGAGCGAATGAACCACATCTGCGCGGATCATCTTCGTTGCCGTCAACACGTCCGTCAGATGGCCGCCGAAGAGCAGATTGTTAAGCGAAGACAAAAAACGCACACCCCAGTAGGCGTGGGCATATTCATAGTTCGCCTGGCCATTGAGCACGCGCGAACCAAAAATCGCCGCCGCCCTGGTTTCCACCGCGCGCTGGCAAAAACGGGGATGTTCAAACGGGTCATATTCCGTATCCGCATCCTGAATCAACATATAGTCGCCGGTCATATTGGCAATGCCGGTGCGGATAGACATACCTTTACCCATGTTGCGCTCATGGTAGAAGATGCGAATTTCCGGGTCATCAATGGCTTGCAGCAGCTCACGCGTGCCATCGGTGGAAAAATTATCCACCACCAGGATTTCCCGCTCCCAGCCAGGACCCAGCTGTACGGCCTGTGTTTTCTGAATCACATCCAGAATGCTGGCTCTTTCGTTATAGCAGCAGATGATGACCGAGAGTTTCATGAATACACGGAGCCGCCAGCCAGGCGCGCTTACAGCCGGCGGAAGAAGCTGGCAAAAGTCTCTATCACATAATCGAGGCGTGGCACGTCCAGGCCCGGATAAACACCAACAAAGAAAACGCCGCGCATAATCTGGTCGGCGACCGGCAGATCGCCAACCACGCGGCAGTTTATGCCCTGGTAGCCCGGCTGCTTCAAGATGTTGCCGGCAAACAACGTGCGTGTCTCCACCTTATGTGCTTCGAGGAAACGGGTCAGCTCGTGGCGCAAGAAGGGGGCTTCATCGCGCACCAAAATCGGAAAGGCAAACCAGGATGGGTCGGCTTTTGTGTGCCAGGTGGGCAGCAGCAAGAATTCTTCAAACTCTTGCAGCGCATCGTACAGGTAGGCGAAGTTGCGCTTGCGGGCGGCAATAAACGCCGGCAGCTTGTCCAACTGGGCCACGCCCATGGCCGCCTGCGGATCGGTGAGCTTCAGATTGTAGCCAATCTCGCTGTAGAAGTAGCGATGGTCGTAGTAGCCGGGCATGCCGGGGATTTCGCGGTCGAAGCGCAGGCCGCACTTGCCATTGACCGGGTTATCGTACTCGCACCAGCAGTCGCGGCCCCAATCGCGCACCGCGCGAGCGATTTTGGCCAGCTTGGGCCGGTTGGTGAACACCGCCCCCCCTTCCCCCATGGTAATGTGATGGGCAGGATAGAAGCTGAGCGTCGCCAGGTGGCCAAAGGTGCCCAGCATCTGGCCATCCCAGGTGGAGCCGAGCGCGTCGCAGGTGTCCTCCACAAAATAGAGGTTGTGGCGGCGCACAAAGGCCATGATGGTATCCATGTCACCGGGGTTGCCCAGCGTATGGGCGAACATGATGGCCCGCGTGCGCGGCGAAAGCGCGGCTTCTAACTGGCCGGGATCGAGGTTGTAATCGCCCAGGCAGCTATCGATGAAGACGGGCACAAGCTGGTTCTGGAGGATGGGGTTGACGGTTGTGGGGAAGCTGGTGGCGGGGACGATGACTTCGTCCCCCGGCCGGAGCGGGTTTTCCAACTGCTTCGAGCAGAGCGTGGTCAGGGCCACCAGGTTGGCCGACGAACCGGAATTGACCGGCACCACCTCGCGCACGCCCAGGTACTGGCCCAACTTCTGCTCAAACTGCCGCGCATAAGGGCCGGCCGTCAGCCAGAAATCGAGTACGGCACTGACCATTTGCTGTATTTCAGCGGCGTCGTATACCCGGCCGGCGTAATTCACTTTGCTCTCACCGGGCATAAAAGGACGGGCGGCGTGCACTTCCTGGTAGTATTCAGCAACCTGCGCCAGGATCGACTGGCGCAGGTCTTCAGCCTTACTCATGGCCAACTATTCTCCAAAATGATAATCTGAAAAAGCCAGTTTGCGATTATAGCACACGCCTTTCTTTCTCCAAGTTCCGGCGGGCCGGCAGCGCTGGCCGCAGCGGCCGTAGGCCGGCCCAAACTGATGCCGGGCACCTGTGCCGGGCGCTGTTTCTAGCTTGCCTTCCAGACATGGCTTTGCTACGCTAGAGTCACGTTACCCGGTCCACCTGCCCAAAACATCCCGGCCGGGTTACGAGGAGAACGGATGAAAACAAAGCGTGTTGCCATCTGGGGATTGATGCTCCTCCTGGCCCTGCTGCTGGCCGGCTGCGGCGGCAGCAGCGATGCCTCGAACGCCAGCATTACCATCACCCCCCCGGCCGGGCCAACCGGCACCCATCACATCATCAATTTCCGCGGCTTCGCGCCCAACGAAGCGGTACAGTTAGAGTTCCGGCTGGAGTCCACCGGCCAGGCCGTCACCTTTCTGACCGGCAAAATGGGTGCTGGCGGCGAAGGCCGCCTGGAAATCGCCACCACGGCCGATGAACCACCCGGCCGGTACCGGGTCATTGCCACCGGCGAAAACGGGGCCACGGCCGAAACAACCATGACCATCGAGTAGCTGCCCCCGGCCGGGGTGGCGGTCCACTCGCCTGCCTGCCCCATGCTGCCCGCGCCAGGTCCAGGCAGTAGCAGATGCGGCTGCGCCGGCTCCCTGGCAGCGGCTAGGGCAATGGCTGGATTAGCTCCACCCGATTGCCAAAGGGATCGCGAAACTCAAAGCGAGCATACCCAGGAATGGGCACGGAGTCGCCAATGGCAATACCCAACGCGGCCAACCGGGCTTGCCAGGCGGCCAGGTCATCAACCTGGTAGGCCAGGTGGGCCTTGGTCTGGCTGCGGGCAGCGCTATCCTCGGTGCCCACGTGGACCTGCTGGTCACCCACTTGCAGCCAGAAGCCGCCACGTCCCTGCAAGCTGGGCGGTTTCGCTATCTCCGGCAGCCCCAACACGTCGCAGTAGAACGCCCGGCCGGGTGCTTCTGCCCCTTTGGGAATGGTGATCTGCGCATGGTGTAAACCTACAATCTTCATCCTAACCTCCACGCAGCCCGGTAGCCAACTGCCACAAACCAAACAACCCCAGCGCCACCACCGATATCCCGCTGAGCGCGCGGCTGACCCGTGGTCCCAACTGCCGGGCCGTCCCAAACAAGACAATGAACAGGGCAAAGCCGCCAATCAGGGTGCCATAGAAGCCCAGCAAGAAAGCCAGCCCGTGCAGCAGGCTGCTGCGCCACGCTTCCAGCAAAATCGGCCCCGCCACCAGACTCCAGAAGATGTACGGATTAGGGTTGAGGGCATTCATGAGGGCCGCCTCGAGCACGCTTTGCTGGCCGGAAGCAGCGTTTACGGGCACGGAGAAGTCGACGGTGCGAAACGTTTTGTAAGCGCCCCAGGCCAGATAGAGAATGAACAGCCCGCCGGCAATCTGCAAGGCACGCAAGAACCCGGCCGGGAGCTGCGTCAGCACCAGCAGCACCAGCAAAATGATCGGACCATCCGACAACAATGGGGCCAGGGCCGCCGGCAGCGTGCGCTGCCAGCCATTCTTCATCGTTTGCGCCAACAGATAAGCTTGAAAGGGACCTGGCTGGGCCGCCGCCGGCAAACCCAACACCAAACCCTGCAGCAGATAAGCCAACAAAATAGCACCTCGGCACGCAACATTACGCGGGCCGAATCATAACCGATACGAAGCCAGAGGCAAGGCTGCGCAGACCCGGCGCACGGCGAAACCGTGGCCCAGCCCCGGCCGGGACATGCTTGCCAATCCCCCCTGCTTGGCGCTACACTTGGCAAAAGGGCACAAAGGGTTTGCCATGCAAGCGCTCCTGGTTTCTAAAGAGCACGACGAACGGGATATTCTAAGCTTTGTATTGCGCCATTCCGGGCTGGCGGTTGCGGTTACCACCGACCTGAACCGGGTTACCTCCAACTGGCTGGAGCGCCCGGCCGACCTGATTGTGGTCGCGGTGGATGATAGCAGCGGGCTAACGCCCAGCGTCCAGGCCGTGCGGCAGGTGACAGAAGTCCCCCTGCTGCTCATCTGCAACCCGCCGGCCGAGCAGACGCTAATCACGCTGCTGCGTGCCGGCGTGGACCTGGTCTTACCCCGGCCGGTCTCCCCCCGCATCCTGGCACAATACGCCCGCACGCTGCTGCGGCGCGTTGGCAGCATTCCCTCCTTCATGCTGCCCGAACTAGAGCTAGACGTGATCCGCCTGAATCCGGCCAGCCGCACCGTACACGTCACCGGCCGGGAGCCACAACGCCTCACCCAACTCGAATTCCGCCTGCTGTACGTCCTCATGATCAACCGCGAGCAAGTCATCCCCACCGAGATGATCATCGAACGCGTTTGGGGCTACACCGGCGAGGGCAACCGCGACCTGGTCCGCGGTCTGATCAGCCGCCTGCGCCGCAAGATCGAACCTTTGCCCAACCAACCCCGTTTCATCCAGACCATCCCCGGTACCGGCTACCGCCTCACCTTAGAATCAGTCTAAAACGCCCCCCGGCCGGGGGGCATTTCCCCCTCATATTGTACATTTTTCGCACGCCCACTCCCGGTTTCATACAATTTTTACACAGGGTTTCCATTTTATTTGTACGAACGGATTCTATATTGGGGCTATCTGTAGATTTGCTTGCCTGTTTTGTCAGGAGATGTTTGAATGCCGAAGTCTGCCAATAAACGGATTGGTGAGTGCCCGGAATGCCAGGCCGAAGTTCGCCTGCGCCGCGCGCCTCACCTTGGCCAAAAAGTAACCTGCTACAGCTGTGGGGCCAAGCTGGAAATTACGCGCAAAGACCCTATCGAACTTGACTGGGCGTTTGACGACCCCCTGGAAGACGACGAAGAGCTGGAGATTGATTTTGACCAGCTCGACAAGTACGAAAGCTATAGAGACGAAGCCGATTGGGATACGCGCTTTTAGACAGCCGTACCTGAACAACTTCACCGTTTATTGGCTGCTTCTGTTCCGGCAACCTTTAGGCGGTGCGTGCGAGCGGGCCATTACGCCAGGACAGCATGTCTCACCGGCCACTGACCTTTCCCCTGCCGCCCGGTGAACAAAGCATTGGCCTGCTGCTGGCGCACATGAAAACGAATCCTCGCCCACAGCAACCCGGCCGGGTTCCCCCACACCGCCAAAAAGAGCGCCAGGGAGTCGTCTGGCACTCACCCTTCTACCCACTTGACCATTGCCAGGAGAATACAATGGCTAGAGCAATATGTCCTGAATGTGATGTAGTGTTCGAACTCATCGCCCCCCACCTGGGGCAGTTAGTAGACTGCCCAGCGTGCGACCAGCCGCTTGAGGTGATTGGGCTGAACCCATTAGAGCTTGATTGGGCGGACACAGAAGACGATTTCGATTTCGACCTGGACGAAGATGAGGACTTCGAACTGGACGACGAAGACCTGGACCTGGATGACGACGATCTCGAAGACGAGATAGATTACTAAGACCGCGGCACGTGCCCTGGCGTGCCGGCACCTGTTGGCACAAGCCGGCCCACGGAAGTAGCTGCTTTGCCCGGCCAGCTTCACTGCCGGCTTCCCCCTTCACCTAGAGAAGTGTTGCTGCCTGCCACTTTACGTCTGGCCCATCGCCCAGCCCGGCCAAGTCTAAACAGCAGCTAAACACGCCTGCTGCCGCACGTCCCCCTGCTTGCCCCCCACCCCACCCCCCTATACAATCCCACGTCAACGTTCAAGCGGGCGAACGATCCAACGTTCAAACTCACCAACACACTATGCTACTCGCCATCGACATCGGCAACACCAACATCACCCTGGGCTTATGGGACGGCAGCGCCTGGCAATTGCAGTGGCGGCTGCGCACCATCCACGACCAGACAGTAGACGAATACGGCATCTACCTGAAAATGCTGCTGCGCGAGGTCAACCTGGCCAACGCCATTGACCGGGTCATCCTCTCCAGCGTCGTGCCCGCCCTCACCAGCACCTTTGCCGACGTGTGCGAGCGCTATCTAAAACAGACCGCGCTGCTGGTCCGGCCGGATACCGACACCGGCATCCGCATCGCCACCGACAACCCGGCCGAGGTGGGTGCTGACCGCATTGTCAACACGGTAGCCGCCTACCAGCAATACGGCGGGCCAACTATCGTCGTCGACATGGGTACCGCCACCACCCTGGATGCCATCTCAGCCGACGGCGCGCTGCTGGGTGTGATCATCTTTCCCGGCATGAAGCTCACCGCCGACGCGCTGGCCAGCCGGGCCGCCCAATTGAGCCGCGTGGCCCTGGAAGCGCCGCCCCACGTGCTGGGCCGCAACACCATCCACGCCGTGCAATCGGGGCTGGTATTTGGCTATGCCAGTCTAGTCGAAGGGCTGGTCCAGCGTTTGCGCGCCGAATTAGACGTGCCCCAGGCCACGGTCGTGGGCACCGGCGGGCTAATCCGGCTCATCCAGCCCCATACCCCGGTGATCGACTACGTGGACCCGTGGCTAACATTGACCGGCCTGCGCCTGATTAGTGAGCGAATTCGGGGACGGTAGCCTCCCCCGGCCGGGCAGCCCACCGGTCAGATCAAACAGCCTATGCACCACATGAACCAGCGCCGCAGGCCACCAGGCCCCACCACCCACGCCCACCACCCCCTCATGGCCTTGCTGCTGCTGGCCATGCTGCTGCTAAGCGCCTGCAAACCCGCCTTTCTAGACCCGCCGCGCCTGGCGACCGCCTCAGCCATGGCGGCCACACCCCGTCCGGCCGGCACCACGGCGCCAGAACGAGGCACGCCGCTGGTGCTGCCCGCCCCCACGCCCACCGGTGGCCCCCAGGTAACCCCACCGCCCCCGGCCGGGGGCACCACCAACCCCACCCTCACCTTCTGGGCCAACCAAACCACGCCCGAGGAAGCCATCGTGCTGCAGCAGATCGTGGACAACTTCACTGCCGCCCACAACATCGACGTGGAACTGTTCCTGGTGGAACCGGAACTACTGCCCGACCTGATGCAAACAGCCGTCGTTTCCGACGACATCGCCCTGCCCGACATTTTGCTGCTGCCGCTGGAATACACTGTGGGTTGGGCCGAAGCGGGCATTCTGGATCCAGTCCCGGCCGGGCAGGTTGTGGCCAGTCTGGACCCCGCCACCTTTGACCCCGTTGCGCTAGATCTGGTGCAGGTAGAGGGCGGCCCCGCCGCCGTGCCCAGCGACGGCTGGCAGCAGCTCCTCATCTACCGCCAGGATTGGTTCGACCAGCGCAACCTCGCCCCACCGCTAGACTTCACCAGCATGATCACCGCCGGGCAAACCATCTCCGACCGCCTGGCCCTGCGCTCCGGCTTCGTCATCCCCACCGAATCATCCCTGGTAGCCACCAGCCGCGTCTTTGAGCAGATGGCCATTGCCAATGGCTGCCAGCTCATTGATGAAAAGGGCGAACTGCTAATTCTGGAACCGGCCTGCCAGGATGCCCTGGAGTTTTATCGCCTGTTGTGCAACAGCTACTGCCCGCCCGGCGTGCAAACCGAAGTCAGCGCCCGCAACGCCTACCTCAACGGCCGCACCGGCATGATCATGGCCCCGCCCAGCATCTTGCCCCAGATTGCCGGCCTGGATCCGGCCGCGTCCCCCAACTGCCCCGACTGCACCACCACCGACTACCTGGCCCGCAACGCCGGCATCGTCACCCGGATAACCGGCCGCGGACCGGCCGCATCCGCCGAGAACCTGGGCAATCTCACCTACCTGGGCGTCACCACCGCAGCCAACAGCGAGGCCGCCACCGCCTTCCTGCAATACTGGTATAACGAGGCCTACCTGGACTGGCTGGCGGTGAATCCGGAAATGAAGGTGCCCATGCGCCTGGGCACGCCAGAGAATCCATCCCAGTTCCGCGACGCCTGGTTTGACCTGCCAATGACCCCCGGCGGCCCAACCGTGAGTGACGTTTATGGCGCAGAGACGGCGGCGCAGTTGGCCACGGGTGTGGCCAACCCCAACCGCTGGGGCTTCACCCAGGGACATGGGGCCTTGATTACCGATGTTTACCAGGACTTGATGTTGTCGATCCTGCTGCAAGAGCTGCTGAGCGGCTACTATGATAGCAGCCGGGCGGCCATTGAAGGGTACAAACGGCTGGTAGACTTGATCCCGAACTACGCTTATTATGTGGAACCGGAAGCCACAGCCACACCTTTCCGGCCATAGATGGCCTGCCGGCGGCCCGCGCCGGCCCAATTCGCTGCGGAGTCATGCATGACAGAAGCTTGGGACACGATGGAGACGGAAGCCGAACTCCCGTATGAGGAAGAGCTGTTCGGCATTCTGACCGATGATGGGCTTTACCTGGATTGTACGCTGGTGAAACCGGCCGGGTTGCCCGATGAGGCTTATCGCGGACTGCGGGTGTGGGTACCACGCTACCCGCTAACCAAAAGCACGCTCATTGCCTGTGCGCGGCAAGAGGTGGTGGCCGCCGCCCCGGCCGGGAAGGTTGGCCACCTGGTATTTGACCTGCGCGGCACCGGTTTCAGCGACGGCGACCCCCGCGACACCAATTTCAACCTGGACTTGCAGGCGGTTCGCCTGTGGGCTACGGAACGCTTTGGGCCGATTCCCCTAAGCCTGTTAGGACATCCCCAGGGCCAGGGGCGCGCCCGGCTGCTGCCCATCCGGCCGGGGGTGGCCATGGAAATCTACCTCTACACGCCCACTGCCCCCACAGACAAACCGCCCATTCTCTACCTGGCCACCTACGCCAACTTCAGCGCCCCCGACGACGCGGTTTGTGCCGCCCTGGCCGGGGCGGGTTATCCCGTCTACGGCCTGGACCCGCTGCGTTATCTGCTCCATGCCAGCCTTCCCGGCCGGGTCTTGCCATCTCAGCTCTGGGCCGACCTCAACACCTTACGCGCCGCGCTGCCGGCCGATCCCATCCTACTGGGCCAGCCAGTCTCAGCCGGCCTGGCCTTGTTATGGGCCTCCGGCGTGCCCAGCGTGCGCGGCGTTATCGCCATCGGCCATACCCAGATAGCCTTCAAACCCGGTCACATCTTCCAAAATGACAACGTACACAACTTCTTCCTGGGCCGCCACGTGCAGCAGATCGCGCCCCGGCCGGTACTGTTCGTCCTGCAAGAAAACCACCCCCTGGGCGGCGACCCCGAAGAACAAGCCGCCCTCTACCAGACCTGTGGCCACCCCCGCAAGCGCATCACCACCCAAAAACTCACCCTCACCCTACTCCTGGAGCTGCTAGACTGGGTCCAGGCCCAGCCCAGCCCCTAAGAACACCACGCCCCGTCACTACCAGGCCACAAGCTGCGGCCGGTCTCCTGACCATGCCACCCGACGGGAGTTAGCAATTCTAATTGTGGCCTTCAGGCGCTGACCCCGCGCGGGATAGAAACAAGGGGTTTTTCAATTTTGGGGGTCAAAGACCCCCAAAATTGAAAAACCCACACCTCCTGGCGTCGCCAGGCGCGCAGCGCCGAGGCGACGCCCCTGAGGTTGGCCAGCAACAAGCGCTAGATTTGCAAAGATGAGTCTGTCAAAAATGAACCAGGCCAAATTTAGAATTGCTGACAACCGAAGATCATACTTGCCAGCACACCCCAGATTTTGTATACTATTTTCATGGGGACATGCGGGCTACTACAACAAAACTTTTTGGGAGAAGGGTGATGAAGGTAACCTGTTCACAAGAAAATTTGGCCAAAGGGCTGGGAATCGTAGGGCGAGCCGTTAGCGTGCGGTCAACCCTGCCGGTATTAGGCAACGTTCTGCTGTCCAGTGACAACGGCCGCCTCAAACTGGCCGCCACCAATCTGGAAATCGTCATCATCTGCTGGATTGAGGCCAGGATTCTAGAAGAGGGTTCCATCACCGTGCCGGCCCGCATCTTCAATGACCTGGTCAACGCCCTGCCCCAGGAACAAATCGATCTACAACTCAACCAGGAAACGCAAACCCTGCACATCGCCTGCGCGCGAACCGAAGCCAACGTCAAAGGCATCCCGGCCGAGGAGTTCCCCGCCGTGCCCGAAAACCAGACAGACCAGCGTGTACGCATCGACGCCGCCGAATTCAAAGAGATGATCAACCAGGTCGTCTTTGCGGCCGCCGTCGACGATGCCCGCCCCACCCTCACCGGCATCAACACCCACTTCCAAAGCAGCACCATCAAAATGGCCGCCACCGACGGCTTCCGCCTGTCGGTGCGCGAAGCCAAGTGCGAGAACAGCATGAACGCCCCCCAGTCCGTCATCCTGCCCGCCCGCGCGCTCACCGAACTGGCACGGATCATGGGGGACGGCAGCGAGTACGTCGAAATCACGCTGACCGGCAGCCGGGGGCAGGTGATGTTTGAGCTGGACACCGTGCGCATGATTTCGCAAACCATCGACGGCAACTTCCCCGACTTCACCAGCGTCATGCCCGTCAGCCACAAGACCCGAACCGTCCTCAACACCGCCAGCTTCCTGAAGGCCTGCAAAACAGCCAACATCTTTGCCCGCGAAGCCAGCCACACCGCCCGGGTAAGAATCGAGCCGGACAACGAATTGATGCCGGGCTACGCCACCATCAGCGCCACCAGCGCCGAAACGGGCAACAACATCGCCCAAATTGACGCCATTGTCGAAGGCCGGGGCATCGAGCTAAACTTCAACGTCAAATACATCACCGACGTGCTGTCCGTGATTAGCACCCCCCAGGTCGCACTAGAGACGAACTCCACCACCGAACCAGGGGTCATCAAACCCGTGGGCAAGGATGACTTTGTCCACATCATCATGCCCATGCAGTTCGGCCGCTAGTTATCTGCAAATAGCGCTGGAGGGGGGAGCCAGCGGCATCTTGTCCGGGAATCCCTCCAGCGCTCGCTCTGACCCCATACGCTTGCCCTTCTACTCCAAGACGTCCAACACCGTCTTGTACAGCGTATCCGCCCGCAAATCCTCCAGGGCGTGGCAGGGCGCGCCTAGTTTTTCGGCCAGCAGCCGGGCCAATCCCTGATCAAAAGCCACATGCTCCATGTTAATCACTACCGAGCGGATCTCCGAACGCTGGATTAGCTCGGCGATGCGGTGGGCCTCCTCTTGCGGAGGCAGGTCGCTCATGCTCACATTGCCGGCCCCGTCGGTCAGCAGGATCATGAGCGGCATGACGTCGGGATGCAAATTCGCCTCACGACGGAACACTTCGTAGGCCATTAGCAGCCCGGCCGAGAGCGGCGTTTTGCCCCCCACCGCAATGTCGGACAGCGCCTTGCGGGCTAGTTGAACCGAGTTGGTGGGTGGCAGCACCAGGTTGGCGTTATTCTTGTGGAAGACAATCAGCCCCACCCGGTCCCGCCGCTGGTAGGCATCGGTTAGCAGCGATAGGATGGCCCCTTTGGTGGCCTCCATGCGCTCGGCAACTGCCATGCTCCAACTGGCATCCACCACAAACAGAATGAGATTGGCAGCCCGCCGCACGCGCACCTTTTCGCGCAGATCGCTCTTTTGCAGGGCCAGGGCCATCTTGCTGCGGTCGCGACCTAGCTGGTGAGGAGCGGCAGCGCGCAGAGTTGCATCAAAAGCCAGGTCGGTGATTTTCTCTTTGCGGGGAATGCGGGCCTGGATGTAACGGCCCCGTTTGCGGTCGGTCTTGGTGCGGGAGCGGCGGCCAGCCTGGCGGCGTGTCAGGCGGTCTAGCTGGGTATCTAGCCGCCGGGTAGAAAACTCCTGGGTGGCCGCTTTCTTCTGGCCACCTTCCCACCAGTACCCTTCTTGCGGGGTTTGGGGCACTGTTTGTGGGCCAGCTTCGGTCTGGCCCACTTCGGCCCCTTCGCTGGCTTCAGAATCTAGGGTCTGTTTTTTTTTAGGGGGCTGGTGTCCTGATTTTCTTCGGTGAGGTCGCCGGGGTCACCATTGCCCCACTCGCTTTGGGCCTGTTCTAGACGCTCTTCCAGGGCAAACATGTTCACGGTCGCTTCCTGGAAGGCCCGCCCCTTGATGCGGTGAGGCAGGGCCAGTTCCGCGGCCAGGAGGATGTCTTCGTCGCTCACCCGATCGCGGGCTTGCAGGGCGGCGTGGGCCTGTGCCCCCCGCAGGATAACCAGGTCGGCGCGGTGACCATCTACTTTGAAGGAGGCGGTGAGATGGGCGATGGCGGCCAGATCACGGCGGGAGTAACGCACGTAGTTGACCATTTCGCGCGCCTGGGCAATTTGCTGTGAGAGCTGGCGCTCTTGTTCGGCCCATTGGGTGTAGAACCCGGCCGGGTCCAACTCAAAACCCAGTCGCCGCTCCATAATCTCAATCCGCTGCCGCGTGTCTAACAAGCCACTGATTTGCACCGCAAAAGCAAAGCGGTCCAGCAGTTGCGGGCGCAAATCCCCCTCTTCCGGGTTCATCGTGCCCACCAGGATAAAACGGGCCGGATGCGTGAAGCTGATCCCTTCCCGCTCAACCACGTTCACCCCCATAGCCGCCGAGTCCAGCAGCAGGTCCACCACGTGGTCATCCAGCAGATTCACCTCATCCACATAGAGCAGCCCCCGGTTCGCCGAGGCCAGCACACCGGCCTCAAAATGCTTTTCCCCCTTCTGGATCGCCTTCTCAATATCCAGCGTTCCCACCACGCGGTCCTCAGTGGCACTAACCGGCAGGTCCACAAATGGCGTCTGGCGCGTGGCCACCGTCAGGCTGCCCTGAGTGTGGCGCATACGGCACTCGTCGCACCATTCGCTGGGGCGGCGTGGGTCGCAGCCAAAGCGGCAGTCAGCCACAACCTCGATGTCCGGCAGCAGCGCCGCCAGCGCGCGCGCCGCGGTCGATTTGGCCGTCCCCCGTTCCCCGCGAATGAGAACCCCGCCAATCTGGGGATTCACGGCATTCAGGATCAGGGCCCGCTTCATGCGGTCTTGCCCAACGATGGCGGTGAAAGGAAATACTGCTCGACGAGCCATTCAAATTCTCCGGCTGAAATGGGGCTTTGGGAAAATTCGGGGGAAAGATGAGCGTGATTGGTGGTCTGTACCCGGCCGCGCCAGGTCCCCTGAAATCTTGGAAAACCCACGTAACTGATGTCAACGGGCGATTATACCGGAAGGTGCGGCGTGGGCAACCGGCCGGGACGCCTGCCTCCAAAACCTACCGGCAAATTCCTGGAAACGGCCAACATGGTTTAGAATAAGCTAATCAGCTACATGGGCTGAGAAACCGACCCGTAAAGGTGAAACTATGAAACGCGTGGGCATCGTTCTGTTAGGAATTGTGGGGGTGCTGCTGGTCTTGTATGGGGTACTGGCCTGGCGCTCCCGGCCGGTGCCCGATCACCCCTTCTTTGGCGACCGGGATCAGGTATTGGTCATCGCCCACCAGGGCGGCGAAAAGCTCCGGCCGGACAACACCCTGGTAGCCTTCAGCTACGCCGTCGAACTGGGCGTGGACGTGCTGGAGATGGACATGCACAGCACCCAAGACGGCGTGCTGGTGGTGATGCACGACGAAAGCGTCGACCGCACCACCAACGGCAGCGGCCTCATCAAAGAGATGACCCTGGCCGAACTGAAAACGCTGGATGCGGCCTACAACTGGCCCCACCACGATCCTGCAGGGCCGCGCCCCTATCGTGGCCAGGGCATCACCGTACCCACCGTGGAAGAGCTGTTCCAATCCTTCCCGCAGATGCGCATGAACATCGAGATCAAGCAGGCCGACCCACCCATCGTGCAGCCCTTCTGCGACCTGCTGCGCCAGTACAACATGACCGACCAGGTACTCGTCGCCTCCTTCCACCCCGAAACCATGGTCAACTTCCGCCAGACCTGCCCAGAAGTTGCCACCAGCGGCACCGAGCCAGAGATTCGCAGCTTCTTCATCCCCAACACCATCTTCCTGGGCGCGGTCTACCAGTCGCCGGCCGAGGCGTTTCAGGTGCCGGAATATTCAGGCGACCTGCACGTACTGACCGGGCGCTTCATTCGCGGCGCGCACCAGCACAACGTAGACGTACACGCCTGGACCATCGACGAGCCAGAAGACATGGCCCGGCTCATCGACCTGGGCATCGATGGCATCATCACCAACCGGCCGGACCTGCTGCTGGAACTGCTGGGCCGCTAGCGCAAGGGCGATTTGGTAAATGGCCGCATTGGCTCTAAACTAATGAATCACGATCATTTTCAGCACAGCAGCAGCTCAGGATAACCATGCAATCATTAACCCACCAACTAACAGAGATTTTCGGCGACGCCTTTGTCGCCGCCGGCTACGAGCGGCAGTATGGCGAGGTCGTCGCCTCCAGGCGGTCCGAAACGGCCGACTTCCAATGCAACGGCGCGCTGCCCGCCGCCCGCGTCTACCAGCAGAAGCCGCGCGATATTGCCAGCAAGGTCATCGCCGCCCTGCCGGAAAGAGCGATGTTTGCCGAGGTGATCCCGGCCGGGCCCGGTTTCATCAACATCAAACTCAGCGACCAGTTCCTGGCCGGCCATATCCAGCGCATGGCCCAGGATAGCCGGCTGGGCTGCCCCACCGTAAACCGGCCGCGGACCATCATCCTCGACTTCGGCGGCCCTAACGCCGCCAAATACATGCACGTTGGCCACCTGCGCTCCACCATCATTGGCGACAGCTTGCAGCGGCTCTTCCGCTTCCGCGGCGACCGGCTGATCAGCGACATTCACATGGGGGATTGGGGCACACAAATGGGCATGCTCATCACCGAAATCGAGCGTCACTACCCTGACCTGCCCTACTTCGACGAGAACTACACCGGCCCCTACCCGGCCGGGTCCCCCGTCACCATGGACGACCTGCAAGTGATGTACCCCGCGGTATCTGCCCGCTGCGCCAGCGACCCGGCCGCCGCCGAAGCCGCCCGCCTGGCCACCAAAGCACTGCACGATGCCCGGCCGGGTTACCGCGCCCTCTGGCAGCACATCCGCAACATCTCCGACGAAGCCCTCCAACACGATTTCAGCACCCTGGGCGTCAGCTTCGACCTCTGGCTGGGCGAAAGCGACGTCCACGACCTCATCGCCCCGCTCATTGCCCGGCTGGTCGCCGGTGGCTATACGCAAGAAAGCCGCGGCGCGCTCATCGTCCCCGTCAACGAACCAGACGACAAGCGCGAACTCCCGCCGTTGATGCTGCTCAAATCGGATGGCGCCGTACTCTACGGCACCACCGACCTGGCCACCATCGACCTGCGCATGGCCGAATACCAGCCCAACGCCATCCTATACGTGGTCGATGACCGCCAATCATTGCACTTTGCCCAGGTGTTCCGCGCCGCCTACAAAACAGGCGTCGTGCCACCGGAAACGGCCCTGGAGCACCTGCCCTTCGGCACCATGAACGGGCCGGACGGTAAGCCGTTCAAAACACGCGCCGGCGAAGTGATGATGCTGCGCGACCTCATCGCCATGGTCATCGACAAGGCGCGGGCGCGGCTGGACGAGATGGCCGTGGCCGAGGAGTACGACGAAGCAGAGCGCGAGCAGATCGCCCGCCTGGTAGGGTTGGCCACCCTCAAATTCGCCGATCTGCTGAACCATCGGGCCAAGGATTACGTGTTCGACCTGGAGCGCTTCTCGGCGTTTGAAGGGCGCACCGGCCCCTACCTGCTCTACACCGCCGTGCGGGTGAAGTCGATTATGCGCCGGGCAGAGGCACAGGGAATTACGATGGGCGAGATACTGCCCCCGGCCGGGGCAGAAGAGCGCGAGCTGATGCTAAAGCTGACCGAACTACCCGACATCCTCCAGTTCGCCTACGACGCCCGCTCCCCCAACCACATCAGCGACTACGCCTACAACCTGGCCATGATGTTCAACCGTTTCTACCGCGAATACCACATCCTGAGCGAGCCAGACGCGGCACGGCAGGCCTCCTGGCTGGCCGTTTCCGCCTACACCCTGGCCCAACTGGAACTAACCCTCAATCTGCTGGGCATCGAGGTACCGGCCCGGATGTAGCCCAAATCATGCGACGTCGAGCAGGAGTGATCATCATCCACGATGGCAAAGTGCTGCTAATGCGGCGCTACAAATATGGCCGCCACTACTACGTGGTGCCTGGCGGGGGCGTGGAAGAGGGCGAGACGCTGGCCGAAGCCGCCATTCGCGAGGTCAAAGAAGAGACAGGGCTGGACGTAACCATCGCCCGCAAACTGTGCGAGTTCAACAGCCGCGGGCAGCCAGAACATTACTTCCTGGCCGCCCAATTCGCCGGCGAACTATGCCTGGGCGGGCCAGAAGTGGACCGCCAATCCCGGCAAAACGTGTATAACCTGGAGTGGGTGCCCCTGAGCAAACTAGATGATATCCCGCTCACGCCCCGCACCATCTGCGAGCAAATCTTTGCCATCTTCAGCCGCTAAACAAAGTTACGCCGGCCGACGGAGTGCGGACCTGGAAGCCAATTACGCCAGGCGGGCGCGGTAAATCTGGCGGCGGGCGGCGCTGCTAAGCCACAACTCCTCGCCTACCCAGGCCAGCCCCATGGGCAAGAAATCCACCTCATAGCGGGCCACTTCCCGGCCGGGGCCAGGATCAATCTCGGCCACAGCAAAGTGACGCTCCCCTGCCAGCCAGTCAAACTGCCCGCCAGCGAAAGCCATCGGGTAAGGATAGCCTACCCACAGGTGGCCGGCATGGTAAGCCAAACCGCCAGCGGCCACGGGGATGCTCACCCGGCCGGTCACCACCCCCTGCGCCCGGTCAATGGCCAGCAGCGCCCCCTGCTGCTGTGACACCGCCCACAACTGCTGCCCATCCCAGGCTACCCCGGCCAGGCGGCCATGGTCAGCAATGACGATGGTGCGGTCATAATCATGAGTGGCCGGGTTGATGTTGCGCAGCCAACCCTCATCGATGAGCGCCTGCCACAGCCCATGCCCATCCCAGGCCACGCCGCTCAGCACGCCGGGGCAGATAATCTGGTCCCGCACCGTCCACGTGGCCAGGTCCAGCCGGTAAATCTGCCCGGTCGCGTAATCCGCATTCCACAAAGACTCGCCATCCCAGGCCAACCCGGCCGGGCCCCGGCCGGGGGCTTCATGCGCTTCAACAATCGTTAACTGTGCCATACGCCTCCCAACAGGCGTGGTCCGGGTCAGGTAATATCACGGCCCACCGCCTGGGCAATCGCCTTCATTTCCAGCACCAGTTTAGCAAAACGCTCCGGTTTTAGCGACTGGGCCCCATCAGACAAAGCCTCATCCGGCCGGGGATGCACCTCAATAATCAGCCCATCCGCCCCCGCCGCCACGCTGGCCTTGGCCGCCGCCGACACATACTCCCACTTGCCCGTGGCATGGCTGGGGTCGGCAATAATCGGCAGGTGGGAAAGGTGCTTAATCACCGGAATGGCGTTAATGTCAAACGTGTTGCGCGTATACGTCTCAAAGGTGCGGATCCCCCGCTCGCACAGCATCACCCGCTTGTTGCCGTGGCTCAGAATGTACTCGGCGCACATCAGCCACTCCTCCATCAGGCTGCTCATACCCCGCTTCAGCAGCACCGGCCGCTGCGCCTCGCCCACCGCGTGCAGCAGGGCATAATTTTGCATATTGCGCGCCCCAATCTGCAAGATGTCGGCATATTCGCAAACCAGCGGCACCAGCGCCGGCTCCATCACCTCGGTAATCACCGGCAGCCCCGTCGCCTCGCGCGCCTCGGCCAGGTATTTTAGCCCCTCTTCGCCCATCCCCTGAAAAGCGTAGGGGGAAGAGCGCGGCTTGAATGCCCCACCGCGCAGCACGTGCGCCCCGGCCTCTTTCACCGCGTGGGCCGTCTCCAAAATCTGGCTGCGGCTCTCCACCGAACAGGGACCGGCCATAATAATCAGCCCCTGGCCGCCCACGACCTGGTTGGCAATGGGAAAGCGCGTATCCTCGGCCTTGAAGTCGCGGCTGGCCAGCTTGAAGGGCTTGCGCACCGGCACCACCCGCGCCACGCCGGGCATCTGTTCCAGCACGGCAAAATCGAGGGGCTGGCCGCTGCCCACAATGCCCAGCACTGTCTGGTTGTTCCCTTCGGACAGGTGAACGTGGTAGCCCAGGTCTTCCAGCCGGGCAATCACCGCCGATGTTTCGCGCATCCGCGCTTGTGCGTCCATGATTACCAGCATCATCTATTTTTACACCTCAAGGTTCATGGGGTTGGGGGTGGGGGTGCCCCCGGCCGGGGCCAAAACCTGCTGCACCGCGGGCTCAATCTCCTCAAAGGGCACCAGGGGCAGGCTGCCACGGTCTGGCCGCAGCCCCTTCGCCTCCCGCAAATAAACGTGCACAATCTCTTTGGCCGGCTTCATGGTATTCCAGTGCAGCAAAACCCGTACACAGCGGGGCAACCCGTCGGGCACGGCCATTTCATGCCCACACAACAGAGCCACATCATACCACCCCAACTGGCGCGCGGCCAATGCCGGATAGGTCGCATTGAGGTCCAGCGTGGTGGTGAAGTAGGCACTGGCCACGTCGTCGGGTGAGATGCCGTTGAACCAGATGAGGTTCAGCAGCAGCTCGCGGGTGGCAGCCAGGATCGCCTCCGCGCTGTTCTCCGTCACCGTTGTGGCCCCCCGCACCCCGCGGCAAGCCCACCCCGGCCGGGGGATTGCAATCGCCGTCGGGTGATGTCCATTTGTACCCTTCTGCTTCATTTGCCACCTTCCTTTCAGAGAAACGCTAACCTCTCAAAAAAAAAGACGCGGGGGTCGCCGCGTCTTCCAGAAAACGATGGGGGTTGCCTCAGCTTCTACTCAAGGTCAACCAACCGCCTCCGCATACGCGACGTTGGCAGTGGGCCGTAAAAATAGAAATAGTAGAAGTTGCTAAAGGCACAGGTCCACATAATGGCCGGCATCATAACACGACCGGCGCAGAGCGTCAAGCCGTGGATGAGATTGGTCCATTCTCCAAAGATTTGATGAACCAACCCCTACCGGCGCAAGCGGGGCAAGAACACTTCACACCAGACCTGACAGATTTCTGGGCCATTTCTGGCCTATACCGTTGGGAAGAAATCTGTCAGGTCTCCAAACGCTCACGCCACCCCCCATCCCCCCGCTATGAGCCTAACCCGCGTGCAAAACGTGGTATAGCACAATACTCAGGGCCACATGGACATTCAGCGACAACCCCTTGCCATACATCGGCAAAAACACCGCCCCATCGCAGGCCGCCAGCGTCGCCCTGGTCACCCCATGATCCTCATGCCCCACCACCAGGCACGTCTTTTCCGGGTAACGATACGCAAAATACGGCTGCGCCCCCTCGGCCAGTTCCACCGCCACCACGTGGTAGCCCGCCTGCCGCAGACCACCAATGGCCACCACCGCATCCGCCTCATAGCGCCAGGGTACGCGCAGGCTCTTAAAGCGCGCCACCTTGTCCATCGTCGCATTGGGCGGTGTAGGAGTGATGCCTGTCAGCACCAGTTCCGTCACGCCCGCTCCATCGGCCACCCGAAAAATGGAGCCGACATTGGCCGGATATTCCACACTTTGCAGCAAGGCCACCAGATCATGGGTTGGCCGGTGCTGCCGTTTATAATCGCGTAAGAAGCGCTTCAGGTCAGTGCCGATCAAAGGTCGCATGGGGTCTCAGCCGCTCTCCAGATGGCCATGGGCGCGCTGTAACTGCGCCAGCGTGGCATAAGCGGCATCCCGCAGCAGCGTATTGTGGCCGCGGATCACCAGCGCGGTCAGAGCGCGCCGCACGTCAGCCAGCACCCCGGCCGGGATCTGCACCTGCCCCAGACTCAACGCCGCCACCACCGCCAGCGCTGGCTCTGTCTCATCCGTCAACAAGGCCAGCAAATCAGGCACGGCCTCCGCCCCGGCCGGGAGCACCACCTCCTGTCGCACCGCCCAGGAAACCAGCCAGGGCAGGTCCCCCGCCTGGCGCGGCTGCCAGGGCAGCGGCCGGCTGCGGGCCGCCATCGCCTCCAGAGCCACACTAGCCGCCGACTTCACCGCCCACTCATCATCCTCCAGCGCCAACTGCTCCAGCAAAGCCACCGCCCAATACACCTCCAGGCCAGCCAATCCCTGGATGGCCGCGCGGCGCACCGGCAAGGCCGCATCGATCGCCGCCTCGCGCAAAATCTGCCAGCCCTCTTCGCCATTGCGCGCCAACCCCACCGCCACCGCCGCACTCATGGCCGCATCCTTGCCCAGCAGGGTGAGCAGCAGCGGTTTCTCCCCGGCCGGGTCACTCAACCAGGCCAGCGCATACACCGCCATCAGCCGCACCGCCACATCCCCATCGGCCAGCAGCTTCTCCAGCGCCGGCACCGCCACCCCCGCATCCTGTCGGGACCAGGCAATCGCCGCCGCCTGGCGCAGTTCCGGCTCAGTGCGCTGCATCAACTGGCGCAGCAAAGCCAGCACCCCCGGCTCACCAGACACCGCCAGCGCCGCCACCGCCCGGAAGCGCAGCGCCAGCGGCACCTGGCCATTCACAATAATCTGCCCCAACTGGATCAACGCCTGCCGCCGCCACGCCCCTGGGTCGGCCACCTCCGGCAGCCAACTCGCCAGTTGGAAGAGGCGGTTCTGATACGGATCCTGGCGGTCCTTCTCCAACAGCCAGCGCGCCAGCCCCTGTTCCCCAACCCGGCCGACATAAAAACGCAGCACGCCCGCCCAGGCCGGATCATGCACATGATCCACCGCCAACTGGTGCAGCTCCGCCTGGGCCAGATGCGCCGCGGCCAGGAAATCGCGCCAGACCGGGCTGCGCAGCCCCACGCGCCCATCCGCCCAATTGACAAAGAGGGGATTGTCGCGCAAGGTGCGGGTCAGCGCCCCCATCAGCCGCGTGTCCGGCCCAAAGGGCGCTAGAATCTCGGCCGCCAGCGCTTCCACTTGTGGTGGCGCCAACGCCGTCCAGCCATGCTCGTGCAACTGCCAGGCCACCGCCTGCCACAGCGTCTGCGTCGTCTCGTGGAACCAGGTGGGCAGCTTGTCTTCGCGGGGCAGGTGGTGGCGCAGCAGGGCCGCCAGCAGCTCACCCTGGCGCTCCAGCCCGGCCGGGAACTGGTCAGCCAGCCCAGCCTCCCCATCCGCCGCTTCAACCGCGCCGGTGTCCAAAAGCTGCCCCCAAAGCTGCGCCGTACTGGTAAGCGCATCCCGGCCGGGATGCCAGTAATGGCGCAGCTGCGGTGGCCGTGGGCAAGCCAGCGCTTCGGTCCACAACGCGCCCAGGGTCACCGCCTGCCCGGCGCGCCACGGCAGCAAGCCGCTCAAGGTGAAATCCAGGGCCAGCAGCGGTCCGTAGCCAGTGGTGCCCGTGGCCACCACCACCTGCAGCGCCGGATACTGGGCCAGCAATTGGCCCAACCACGCCAGCGGGAAGCGCCCGGCCGGGACCTCATCACCACCATCCAGCAGCAGCAGCACCTGCCCGGCGGCCAGTTTCTGGTGCAGCAGGGCAGCCACGCCCGGCGCCGTGAGCGGCCCGGAACGCAGTTGCAGCGCTCTGGCCAACACCCCGGCCGGGTCCTCCTCCGGCGGCGCAGCCGCAAAATCCAGCTCGGCCAGATGTACAAAAACGGGCATCACCGGCAGCAAAAAGGTATAGGGACCACTGTCGGCGGCCATAGCGCACAGGTAAGCGCAGTAAGCCAGCAGCGTCGTCTTGCCCGCCCCCGCCTCCCCGGCCAGAATCACCCGCCGCCCATTCAGCAGCAGGCCGCGCACAGACATGGCCGGCAGGGGCGGCCCGGCCACCTGCCCGGCCAGCGCTGGCCAGGCCCGGGCCAGGGGGCGCGCCCCCAAATCAGGCGGCTGGCCCGGCTCAATTTCGTCGGGCGCGGCCAGCAGTTGCGGAAAAACAAATATCTGTGACAGCTCCGCCCACTGATTGCCCAGGTGAAAGCTTTGCACATAGGCCGCCGTCTCCACCTGGAAACGCTTCTCCACCCCGGCCCGCACCCAGGTCTGTGTCTCCCGCACGCGGCTCACCGATTGGTCACGCAGCTGCAGCAGGCGCGGCAAAACGCGGTACAGGCCAATTGCCAGGGCCGCCCCCAGGATCAGGCCAATAAACAGGGAGATGAGGTCTAGCCGCCAGCCAGAGCCGCTCTGCAACAGCCAGAATGCAAGCACCACAAACAATCCACGCAACAGTCAATCAACCGGCGGACTTCGTCGCCGCCAACACACCGGGAAATATCGTGCCATGTTAACACAAAAAGCCTGTTTGGCCATTGTTGTACAAGCCTGCCATTGGGCCTATAATGCCGCCATTATGGCACTTCCACCGCTGACGATCTTCAATGTCTTGCTGGCGGCAACCCCCCTGCTGCTGGTACTCTACCTGATGATTGGCCGCCATTGGGGTGGCGAAAAGGCCGGCCCGGCCGGGTGGCTGGCCGCCCTCCTCATCGCCATTTTTGCTTTTGGGGCCAACGGGCAACTGTTGGTCGTGGCTTTCGGCCGGGCACTGCTCCTCTCCCTGTTTGTTTTGTACATCATCTGGATGGCCCTGCTGCTGTATAACGTGGTCAACGAAGCCGGGGCCATCAAAGTCATTGGCCAGGAGCTGCCTGGCGTGGCTCCGGACCGGCCGGGGCAGGCCCTGCTCATCGCCTGGCTGTTCGGCTCCTTCTTGCAAGGGGCATCTGGCTTTGGCGTGCCGGCCGCCGTGGCCGCGCCGCTGCTGGTGGGCCTGGGCTTCCAGGCCAACATCGCCGTCGCCGCCGCCCTCGTCGGCCACGCCTGGGCCGTGACCTTTGGCTCGCTGGGTTCTTCGTTCATCTCCCTCATTGCCGCCACTGGCCTGCCCGGCGAAGAGCTGGCCAGCGCCGCGGCCCTCATGCTGGCCGTCTGCTGCCTGGGCTGCGGCCTGGCCGTGCTGTGGGCCGCCGGTGGCCGGGCCGCCCTGCGCCGGCGCTGGGTCTTCCTGCTGGTGCTGTCCGTGGTGATGGGCGGCATGCAGTGGGCCCTGGCCGTAGCCGGCTTCTGGACGCTGGCCGCCATGGGGGCCGGGCTGGTAGGGCTGCTGGTGGGCATTGCCGAGTTCCGCTATTCGATTTTTGACCTGGGCTTTTTGCGCTACCGGGGCAGCGAGCGCCGCGTGGCCGCCAGGCTGGACTGGCCGCGCCTGAGCAAGGCGCTGGCCCCCTACCTGATCCTGGTAGTCGTGATTGTGTTGGGGCAGTTGGCCTTCGACAAGCCGCTAAACGTGGTGAAGCTCAACTTGAATTTCCCGGCAGTGATGACCTCGTTTGGCTGGGAGACCCCGGCCGGGACGGGGCGCTCCATCAGCCTATTTGGCCATGCCGGGGCGCTGCTGCTGTATGCCAGCGGGCTGAGCTATCTCTGGTTCCACTGGCGCGGCACGCTGCAAACAGACCATCCCTACCGCGGCCGGGTGATTGTGCGCAAAACGGTGCGCGGTTCGGTCAAATCCACCATCAGCGTGGTGGCCCTGGTGGCCATGGCCCTGGTGATGGAGCACGCCGGCATGACCCAACTGCTGGCCAACGCCCTCAGCCAGAACACCGGCGCATTATTCCCGTTCATCAGCCCGTTCATCGGGGCGTTGGGGGCGTTCATGACCGGCAGCAACACCAACAGCAACGTCGTTTTCGGCCAATTGCAGTTGCAAACGGCCAATGCCTTGCAGCTTTCGGTGGCCGTGATTCTGGCGGCGCAGACGGCCGGCGGAGCCATTGGCAGCAGCTTTGCCCCGGCCAAGGTAGTGGTGGGCTGCAGCACGGTGCACGGCGCGGACGATGGCCAGGTGCTGAAGCTGGCCACGCTGTACGGCCTGGGCATCATCACCGTGGTGGGCGTGCTGGCGATGATTTTCAGCTAGCGTTGCGCCGCATATCGAATCCGTGCCGGCGGATGGTGGATTAGAGGAGTTGGCGAGCTTGCAAGTCGGCCAGGAGTGGCTCCAGGCCGGTGAAGGTGTGGACGGTCATGCCCAGGGCCGCCGCCGCGGCGGTGTTGCGGGCCTGGTCGTCGATGAAGTAGACCTGCCCCGGCCGGGCACCCAAACGAGCCAGGGCCATCTCAAACGCGGCCGGGTCCGGCTTGGCCACCCCAATGCGGTGGGAGTTCACAATGGCGTCGAAAAAATGGGCAATGTGATAATGCCCGGCCAGCCAGCCTTCCAGCCGGTCATCGGCGTTGCTAAGGATGCCCAGCCGGTAGCGGCCATGCAGCCGGGCAAGCAGATCACGCATGGCCGGCAGCAGCCCCTCCCCGGCAAAGAGCTGGCGCAGGAATTGGGTTTGGGCTTCCCGGCCGGGGATGTTGTGCGGCGTTAGCAGGGCGTCCCACATTTCAGCCCCGGTCATGCGCCCCGTTTTGGCCGCCTGCCACTCTGGCCCGGTGTAAAAGGCCAGCCACATCGCCCGGCCATCGGGGTAGCCCAACTGCCGGGCCAGTTCATCCCGCTGCCGCCGCACCCCGGCCGGGTCCAACGGCACCTGAATGACCCCCCCAAAGTCAAACAAAATCGTGGTAATGGGCAGCGCGCTCATAAGACGATCGGCTTGTGGTCCACGCGGGTCCGCGTCGCCTCCATGATACACAGGATGGTATCCACCGTCTCCTCGGCCCGGCCCTGGGCATTGACCACACAGTAATCGAACTCCTGAATGCGCCGCATCTCCTGCCGGGCGGTGGCAATGCGCAAATTCAGCCCTTCCGGCGTCTCCGACTTGCGCTCGTGCAGGCGGCGGACCATGGCCGCTTCCGATTCGGCAATGAGGAAGATGAAGACGGCGGAGGGCACCAGCCGCCGGATGGTGGCCGCGCCCTGGGCGTCTACGCGCATAATCACGTCTTTGCCGCTGGCCAGGGCGTCCCGAATCTGCTGCTTGGGCACTCCCTTGTAGTCGTTGTAGACCACGGCGTACTCCAACAGTTCCTCGGCCTCAATCATGCTGGCGAACTGGTCGGTGGTGTAGAAGAAATAGTCGCGGCCGTGGATTTCACCCGGCCGGGGTGGGCGCGTGGTAGCCGTAACCACAAAGTAGAAGGAATCCGGCCGGCGGTCGATGAGATGGCGGGCAATGGTATCTTTGCCCACCCCAGACGGGCCGGAAATGACAATTAACAGCGGGTAACGGGGGCGGTCATAGGGGTCCTTGATCAAGTTGCACCTGTCACTTTCATTCGTATAATGGAATGTGAAACTGAGGTCAAGAGCTAAAGCTAGAGCAAGAGGTAAGCCAGATGCCCTATTATGATTTTCGCTGCGCTGACTGTCGCCGGGCAGTCAGGCTGTTTTTTAGCTACAGCGACTACGAAACCGCCCGGCCGGGCTGCCCCCACTGTGGCAGCAACCAGCTCAGGCGGCGCATCAGCCGGATTGCCGTGGCCAAATCGGAAGAGTCGCGCATGGACATGCTGGCCGACGACAGCATGCTGGCCGGACTGGATGAGGATGATCCCCGATCCCTGGGCAAATTTATGCGCAAGATGGGCCAGGAAATGGGCGAAGACCTGGGGGACGAGTTCCACGAGGTGGTCAACCGCCTGGAGCGCGGCGAATCGCCGGAGGCGATTGAACAATCTATGCCGGAACTGGGAGCCGCCGACAGCGCGCTGGGTGGCGACGGGCTGCTCTAGCGCTATCCTCCGGCGGCTCAGTTCCGGCCGGTGTTAAAGATCCGCACGTGCCGGTTGGGTTCCCGGCCGTAGCTGTGGGAGACCAGGTTGGCCTGGCGAGCCAACTGGTGTTGGTAGCGGCGGACAGAAGCCCCGGCCGGGGTCAAGTCAATGGCCGGTTCGCCAGCCTGTATCCGAGCAATCGCTCGCTCAGCCTCAGCCACCGCAAACTCAAAAGGGTCGCCGGCATTCACCTCCAGGTGATACACCTCAGCCAGCGCATTCTGCATCTGGTTCACCGTATTGGCCCGCAGCACGTAGATGGGAATCCGGCGCTGTTCCGCGTCCAAAATCACCCGTTGGCGACGGCGGTAGTAACTTTTCAGGGTGAAGAGTACCTCGGCCGCCCCAACGTCGTTAACCACGTCAATTTCCACGCCCAACCGTTTGGCCGCCTGATACAGCCGGTTGCGCGCCACGCCGTAGGGATAGATGCGGCGGGAGCGCGCCTCTTTGTCGGCGGTCACCTGCTCGCTGCGGCTGGTGCTGCGCCCGCGCCCGGCCGGGCGATCTTCGCCGTTGGCCCCATCCGCACGGCGGCCCGGGCGACCACCTGATTCCCGTGTTTCGCGTGGCTCGCGCAAATCCCCGCGCCCGGCCGGGAGACGGCCGGTGAGCGTGGGCGACGCCGACGCATTCTCTTCCCGCTCCACGTGAATCTTGCCCTCGGCATCGCGGTAGCGAACCTCAACGCCCAACATCCGGCCGCGCAGCATGGCATCTACGGCCCCGGTCACGTCCTGATGGATAGCCAGCCGCTGCCGCTCCTGAATCTCGATCAACACGTCGAAGGTGGGGGGAGCGCGCCGCTCCAGCACCGTCTTTTGCGTTCCCCGCCGCCGCGCCTCTTCGTCAGACAGGGTCACGCTTTCAATGCCCCCCACCAGGTCAGACAGGGTGGGGTTCAGCAGCAGATTCTCCAGCGTATTGCCGTGCGCCGTGCCAATAAGCTGCACACCACGTTCATTGATGGTGCGCGCCGCTTCCGCTTCCCGCTCCCGGCCAATTTCGTCGATGACAATCACTTCCGGGTTGTGGTTTTCCACCGCCTCAATCATCGTCTCGTGCTGGTGCGCCGGCCGGGGCACCTGCATGCGCCGGGCGCGCCCCACCGCCGGATGGGGGATGTCGCCATCGCCGCCAATCTCGTTGGAGGTATCGACGATGATAACCCGCTTCTTTTCGGCCAGGATGCGGGCCATTTCGCGCAGCATGGTCGTCTTGCCCACCCCCGGCCGGCCCAGGAGCAAGATGCTCTTGCCCTCTTCTACAATGTCGGCAATGATGTCGATGGTGCCATAGACCGCCCGCCCCACGCGGCAGGTCAGCCCCACCACGCTGCCGCGCCGGTTACGAATGGCCGATATCCGGTGCAAGGTGCGCGCCAGGCCGGCCCGGTTATCATCATCCAGGTCGCCAATGCCGTCGACCACGGCATCCAGCTCCGCCTGGGTCACTTCGCTGTCACGCAGGGTAATCTCGCCATCTACAAAGCGGGCCGATGGACGCCGTCCCAGGTCCATGACCACTTCCAGCAGCTCGTCCTGGCGACCGGTGGCGATAATTTGCTCGCGGACATTGGTGGGCAGGACCCCCAACAAACTTTCCAAATCGCGGTGTGCCTGTTCGGCAATCTGCTCTGCACTAATCGTTGTAATACTCATTCACTCCTACCAATAGCAGTACAGGGTAACGCCTGTGGGAGATCAGGCATGGGGTGGAACACGCGCCTTCAGCCGCTTTTTGGCGGTTAGGGGCCGCTCCGGCCGGTAGGGGCGCGTGAAGGGGGTGGGTGGGGTGGTCACGCCCTGGGTTTGCAGCGCGGGGGAGAGTTCCGGCGCTTCAGAACGCACTTTATGGACGGTATGTTTGACCATGACCGCCTGGCTGCCCCACAGGGCGAAGCCTTCGCGGGCCAGTTCTGTTTGCAGCCAGCTCTGGTAACGGCGCACGCAGCAGTAAACGGGGTGGCCTTCGCGCGGGGGGCTGAACTGCAGGGCGGCGCGGATGATGTCGCTGGCCTGGGCCTGGGCATTGGGATGGATGAAGAAGCGCAGCCAGCTTGCGCCAGGGCCATCTTGCACGTGTACAAAGGCGGTCAGCTCGTCACCATGCTCGCGCAGCACCCAGAGGGTGCCGTCTTCGGGCGGGCCTGGCTCGACCATCTGGATGAGGGGAGGGACGATGTGGGCATAGAGGAGGGCCATTTCCCAGTCATCTTCGGGATGGTAGCTGCTGAAGAGATGGGGAACCCCGGCCGGGGCTTCGCCGGCCACGGACCCTTCGCAAACCCAGATATCCTGCCGGGTGTAGATGGCAAAACCAGCCTGGCGCAGGAGTGCCAGCTGCGGGCTAAGCTCGTCTACTTCGGCCACCAGGCTGTGCACGCCGCGCCGCCCAACCTCGGCCACCACGCCATCTAGCAGGGGCAGCCAGACATCTTCCAGGGGCGGGTTAGAATCCGGGGTAGGGAGTTCGTCGGGGGGGGCTTCGGGCAGGTCCCCGGCCGGGGCCAGGTCGCGGCCATTGGTGGCCCCCAGGTAGATCAGGCAGGCGCGGGCGCTGTCATCACTGATGTGCAGTTGCACAAAACCGGCAGCCTCCCCCTTCTCAGCGCGCCAGACAAAGGTGAGGTCATCGCCACCGGTGAAGAGGCTGTGCAGCGCTCCCCACAATGGCTGCCAGTTCTTGGTCAGTGCAGTTTCTGCGTGCAGCAAGGCACCTTTTTCGCTAAGGCGGTGGATGAGGGCCAAGTCACGCAGGCTAAAGGGACGTGCCATTAACAAAAGTTTAGCAGGAGCCAGACAGCAGCGCAAGCAGTTTTGATGAGCCGGGCATGAGGCGCGGCTGCCGCCGGGCACCGGCGTGTTAGTGGCCACCACCTCCGCGGGCTAACCCGGCCGGGGCGTTTTCTTCCCGGCCGGGGACCACCAGGCGCAGCGCCAGCAGCAGCAGCACAGCCATCAGCGCCCCCCACAGAATGAACGGCGCAACCGGGCCAATCCCCTGGAAGATCGCCCCCCCGATGAGCGGGGCCAGGGCATTGGCGGCGCTTAGAAAGGCCGCCGAGATACCCAGCATCCCACCCACCTCGTCACTGCGCACACGCTTGGTGATGAGGCTGTTAATAGAAGGCTGCAAGATACCACCACCAATGGCCACCGGAACCATGGCCACCAAAATCCAGGCCAGACCCAGCCAGCCCGCATCGGCCTCGTCCGGCAGGGCAATGGGCACGTCGTTGGTGGGTGGTGTCTCGCCCGGCAGTTGGCGTTCGCCGCTTAACTCGGCGGTCAGCTCAGCCTCGGAATACCAGGGCACCGGCCGGGCTGGGGTCAGCCCCACCGCCAGCAGCCCACCCGCCAGCAGCCCCAGGCCGGCAAAAATCAGCCGCCGGTCGCCATACTGCCGGCTCCAACGGCCAATCAGGCCACCCTGCACCGCCACCACAATAATGCCTACAAAGACAAACACCAGCGCATTCCCGGCCGCGTTCAACCCCAGCCGGCTCAGCGTGAAGAGCGACAAAATCTGCTCAAAGCCCCCAAAAGCAATCTGCTGGGCAAAGATGAGGACCAGCAAGACGCCCACGGCCGGGTGGCTAATGGCCTGGATCATGGCATTGAGCGAGAAAGCCCCTTTGTGGGCGCCACGCCCGCGCTTCTCTTCCGGCAGCGTCTCTTCAAACCAGAAGATGGTCAGCAGCAGCGACAAGCCGGAGAAGGCAGCGGCGACAAAGGCCGGCACGTGGTAATTGTTGCCCGATACGGCCAGCGAAAGAAAAGCGATGACCGGGCCAATGATGAAACCCAGGCCAAAAGCAGCCCCAATCAGCCCCAGCCCCTGGGTGCGCGTTTTCTCCGTGGTGCTGTCACTGATGGCCGCCTGGGCGGTGGAGATGTTGGCCCCGGAAATGCCATCGATAATGCGCGAGAAAAAGAGGAGCCACAGGTTGGTGGCCAGTCCCAGGATGAGGAAACCAATGAACGTGCCAATCTGGCTGACAACCAGCACCGGCTTGCGCCCATAGCGGTCAGAGAGGCGGCCGAGGACTGGAGCGCCAATGAACTGCATCATTGGGTAGATCGCGCCCAGCAGCCCAATGGTGAAGGGATCGGCCCCGAACGATGTGGCATACAGCGGCATCAAGGGGATGATGATGGTCAGGCCCAGCAGGTCTACCAGCACAATGATGAAGATCGGCAGTATCTTCTTGAAGTCAAGCTTATCTTCGGCAACAGCGGTCGTGTCGGTCATAATGTTGTTTCGTGTCCCATGAATGAGTTACCGGGCTGAGGCGGGTCTTGGGTCCACCGCAACCTACCCCGGCAGCTAGAAGGCAGGCAGCAGCGGCCGGAACCAGGGAATGCCTAACAAAGTGATGATGGCGGCAATGGTGAAGAAGATGGCCGCGTTCTTGTGTTTGCCGGCGTCGGTTGCCGCTTTTTTGGAGCGGGAACGGCCGACGTGCGCCAAAACGAGTACCAGGATCATGACCGTGATGTGCTCCACTGACCAAAAACGCAGGTCGGCATCAGCCATCGATGCCCCGAAGTCGCTGAAGGCAGCCTTGGTGATGGGGCTTAACAGGAAGTAGAGGAGCAGCCCCAGGAGAACCTGGGTGTCTACGGCGATGGTGTAATACAGCCCCAACTGGTTGTCCAGGTTGGTCCAGCTCTTCTTGCCGAACCAGCCATACAGGGCCAGGCCGGCGGCAGCCAGGCCAATCAGGACAACAAACCAGCGCACAATGTTGTGTAGGGCCAGGACAATGGTATAGGCGTCGTTCATGAAGTAGATCCTCCGATGCGATTTTGTGAGTTTGCGGGCGCTCAGCCGCTGCCGGTGAGCGCGCCATGGTCGCTTGTTTCCAGACGGCTGACCAGGCTGTCTAGCCAGGTCAGTTCGGCTTGCAGGTGCATGATCTGGTGCTCGATGATGAGTTGTAGGGAACCTTTGTGGCGGGGCGCTTGTTGGGCCTGGCTGAGGGCGGCGGCCAGTTGGGTCCGGCGCTGCTGCAGGTGGTAAATGGCTTCCCCGGCCGGGAGATCATCCAGAAACGTTAGCCCCACGTTGCCCGCAAAGCGGGCCGGCTGGTAGCCAGATAGGTTTTCGCGCAGCAACTGCTGGTACATAGCTTCCCCGGCCGGGGTCAGATGATACACGCGCCGCACCGGCCGGTTGCCCTCACGCTCCTCCGTCTGATCCACCAGCCCTGCCTGGGCCAGCTTGTCCAGCAGGTAATAGGCCGTCGACTTCTTCAAGTCAACACAAGTCTGCATGAAACTCTCAATGAAGTCATGCAGTTGGTAGCCGTGCATTCCCTCCTGGCGCAACAGCCCCAGCAAAAGCAGTTCCCGTTCCATTACCCGTCTGCTCCAACAAATCTGAATAGTCAAAACTGACTACAAGGACAGATTATATGTGTTGGCGGTACAATGTCAAGGAGATGGCACAGCGGCCAATGCCGCCGCAGGTGCCTGGCGCCCGGTTCCCCAAAGAGCCGTTCGCCCTTATGCCGCGTCTCCCTCGCGGCGCTTCAAGAGCCAGATCAAGAACAGGGCCAGCGCCGCCAGCAGGGCCACGCGGGCCGCCTTCTTTTGCCGTTCGTCCAGGGGTAGACTCACCCCGGCCGGGGTTGTGGCGGCAATCCACTCAAACGTCTCCAGCATGTCATTGTGCAAGGCCCGCGTCTCCCAGCCCAGTTCCGTGCGCGCCTTGTCGGCACTGGCCATGTAGGTTGCGCCCAGGCTGGTAGTCAGCTCACGGCTAAAGAGCGAGGGCAGCGGCAAGGCAGATTGCAGCAGCCCGGCCGCCGGGGCCATCGGCCGCAGCGCCCTGGCAGGCACATGCCACCCGGCCGGGCGCTTACCCGTGATGTAAGACCAAAAGGCCACCATCTCACCCAGGGACACAGCCGGGCCGGCCAGGATATAGCTCTCGCCAATCCGCCCCTTCTCCGCCGCCAGGATGTGCCCTTCGGCCACGTCCTCCACGTGCGCCCAGGTAATGACCGATTCGGGACCGGGCACCATAGGCACGCCGCGATAGTAGAGGCGCATCAGTTCCGCGATCCAACTGGGATCGCCGGGGCCAAAAACGCCACCGGGCATGACAATGATGATAGGCGCGCCCTTCTCAATGAGCGGGATGGCCACTTTGTAGTGGGCCAGCCATTTGGTGCGGTCGTACTCCGTGAGGAAGGGGCCATTGCTGTGGTAGGTCTCGTCCACCATCTCCCCCTTAGTGTCGCCAAAAACAGCCACGGTACTGGTGTAGATAATCTTGGGCACCCCCAGCTCATAGGCCAGGCGCAGCACTTTGCGCGTGCCGCCAACGTTGATCATCTCCGCTTTCATCCAGTCATCGTCGCCATACTTGTACCAGCCAGCAATGTGGAAGACGACGTCGCTACCGGTCATGCCCTCGCGCATAGACTCCATGTCGGTTATGTCGCCAATGACCGGGTTGGCGCCCAGGGCGCGCATGGCCTCAGCGCCCGCTTCGGCGCGGGCAAGCGCATAAACCTCGTACCCGCGCTGCAGCAGTTTGCGAACTACATGTTGGCCAATGAAGCCGGTGCCGCCAGTGACAAATGCTTTCATGAGAACACCCCTAACTCTTGTGCTGTTGGTCTTGGGTCATACCCCAGTGGGATTTGGCAGCCGCCCGGCATATGCTGTGCCGCGGCGAGCTGGCTTTTGCTAATTACGCACTGCATTATACTCAAGTTTGGCTCAGGGCGCACTTGCCCAAACAGAAAACATCCGCGCCCCCACAAACCGAACCCCTCCAATTTGGCCGCCTGACGACAGGCACAGTTGTCCCTATTGCCGGAGGCGGTGGGATGGCCCCGGCCGGGGCACCAATCAAAAAGCTGTGGCAGAGATCAAACGTCGCTGAATGGCGGCGGGTAAACCACCCGCCCCTGCACGCCCTGCAGCGCGCCGGGTACCAGCGCCAGGGCCATCCAGGCCGCGCCGCAGTCGCCAAAGGGACAGGCCAGCGGCCGGGCCAGCGCCGCCGAGAAGCCAAAGCGCGGGTAGTAGTTGGGGTGGCCCAGGACAATGACAATGGCGTGGCCCTGCCGCCGGCACGCTTCCAGGCCGTGGCGCACCAGGGCAGCCCCAATACCCCGGTTTTGCTGGCCAGGCAAAACGGCTACGGGGGCCAGAGCGATGGCCGGCACCCGGCCGGGGTCCGTCTCGATGCTGATCGGCGTGAAAAGGATGTGGCCCACAATCCGGCCATCTTCCTCATAGACCAGCGACAAGGCCGGGTCAAACGTCGGCAGCTTGCGCAGCGCGGCAACCAGTTCTGGCTCAGCCGCGCGCCCCCCAAACGCCTTCTGATGCACAGCGTAGATGGCCGCATAGTCGGCCGTGGTTTCAGGACGGATCATGTTTACACGCTCGCCAAAGGTGAATGGGGCAGGCGCAGTGCCTGCCGGGCGGTCAGATTGGTCAGATAACTATAGCGGGAATGGTAGCCACCAGCCAGGATTTCGACCCGGCCGGGATTTGCTTGCCACCCGTGTCGCTCATTGCTATAATGCTAGCACGTTTGGGCGCGTAGCTCAGTTGGTTAGAGCGCACGGTTCACATCCGTGAGGTCAGGGGTTCAAGTCCCTTCGCGCCCACCTTCTCAAAGCCCTGGTCTATTGACCAGGGCTTTTTTTGTCCTGTGCCCGTTCCACAGCCTGCACATGCGCCTCAGTAGCGACCAGCGAAGTGGCGAAAAGCAGCTCGCCGATGTTGGTGGCTACCGATCCCAGGGCCGCGTGCAGCACAGTGCCCGCCAGGAGCATGAACAAAGCCCCCGCCGCCATCCAGGGCCAGCCGCTGCGCCGCCAAACGGCCACCCCCAACCCGATGACCAGCAGCGTCATGGTGGTCGCGGCAATAGGTGGCCCGGCAAAACGGTTTTCATTTACATAACGCAGAGCGTCCCCTTCGTATTCAACTACCAGGGACATGCCGGCCAGATCGGTGAAGATCATGGCCACCGTCAGCAAGAGAATCAGCAGCCAACTGCCCCACCGAACCCACCCCCGGCCGGGCCAGGCGATCCCGCTGCGATGGGCCAGCGCCAGGGCAGTATAGATCCACAGGGCGGGCAGAAAAACATGCCCCAGGTAACGGCCAACAGACAGGGTTTGCAGCAGTTGCCCTTGCCCAATCGTCGAACCCAGGCCGGCAATGAGGTTATCGTAGATAAGCGCCGCCGTGGGCAGAACCATCAGCAGTGCGCCCAGGCTAAAAGAGCGGCGCAGCAAGCTGATGGACCAGATGGTTACAGCCAGCAGGCCGGCGGCAATGATCAGATAAAAAACGGAAATCATGGTTGCCTCATCGGTAAGCATTGTTCAGGTTCCAACAGCGTTGGCACACAATGGGAATTAATCATCATCCATCGCCACCACCAAGTTTACCTCCGCATAGATGCCACGAAAAGGATAGCTGGCTGCCAGCGGCCACTATGATGAGTTCCTGTCTGCATCTCAGGCCACAGCGCCCCACAAATTTCCCCGCTGGTGCGTCTACTTAGTAGGTGGCGTGTGCGGTACACCCGGCCGGGGCCTCCCCGTCGTCCCTGCCAGATATTCGCCGCCCATGACCACCGCCAGACAAAAAAGGGAATACCATGAACAAGCACGTGCGCCACCTCCTCCTGCTCCTGCTGCTCACCCTCCTCCTCACCGCCTGCCAGACCACAGCCAATAACCAACAACCAACAACCAACAGCCCGCAAGCAACAACCAGCAGCCTGCCGCCCCCGGCCGGCGATCAGCCCACCGCCCCCAGCAACCAACCGCCGGCGGCCAGCCCACAGCTCCCCTTCGACCAGTTCCTCAACGACTCCTACCTGAAGCTGCTGCGGCGCGACCCCGAACTCATCACCGAGCTTGGCCTGGACGCCGCCCTGGGCATGCCCGGCGACCAACTCACCCCCATCTCCGACAGCTACCTGCGCGAAACCCAGGCCCAGGAAACCGCCACCCTGGCCCAACTGCGCGCCTATGACCGTGCCAGCCTCACGCCCGATCAGCAGCTCTCCTACGATGTCTACGAATGGTACCTGGATGACCTGGTACGGGGCCACGAATTCACCTACTACGACTACCCCGTCACCTTCTTCCTCACCAGCGTCCACCTGGACCTGCAGCAGTTCTTCACCGACCTGCATCCCATCAGCAGCCAGCAGGATGCCGAAAACTACCTCAAGCGCCTGGGTCAGGTGCAGACCAAGTTTGACGACCTGCTGGCCGGGCTGCAGACGCGCGAGGCGATGGGCGTCATCCCGCCTAAATTTGCCATCCAGTGGGCACTGCCCGACATTCGCGCCATCGCCCAGAGCAGCCCGCGCAGCACCCCCTTCTACACCGCCCTGGAACAAAAACTGCGGGTACTTAGCAGTATCGACCCGGCCGGGCAAGACACCCTCCTCGCTGCCGCCGAACAGACCATAGCCAGCGGCGTCATCCCCGCCTACCAGGCCCTCCTCGACTACATGACCCACCTGGAAAGCGTCGCCACCGACGACGACGGCGTCTGGAAGCTGCCCAACGGCGACGCCTACTACGCCTACACCCTCCGCCACCACACCACCACCGACCTCACCGCCGACCAGATTCACCAGCTAGGCCTGGACGAACTGGAACGCATTCACGCCGAAATGCGCCAGATCTTCGACCAGTTAGGCTACCCCCAAGACGAAACCCTACCCCAGCTCATCAACCGCGTAGCCACCGACAGCGGCTTCCTCAGCGGCAACGACATCATGGTCGCCTATGAGGCACTCATTGCCGATGCCGAGGCGCGGGTCGGCCCAGCCTTTGACCTGCGCCCCACGGCTGAGGTCATTGTCATCCCCGATCCTTACGGCGGCTACTACATCGAACCAGCCATGGATGGCTCCCGGCCGGGGGCCTTCTACGCCACCGCCAGCGGCACCGAAGCCCGCTTCGGCATGCCCACCCTCGCCTACCACGAAGCCGTACCCGGCCACCACTTCCAACTGGCCATCATCCAGGAGCTAACCAACCTGCCCGCCGTGCGCCAGGGCGTCCGCTTCACCGCCAACACCGAAGGCTGGGCCCTCTACGCCGAGCGCCTGGCCGCCGAACTCGGCTTCTACGACGGCGACCCCTACGGCGACCTGGGCCGCTTGCAAGCCGAAGCCTTTCGCGCCGCCCGCCTGGTCGTCGATACCGGCCTCCACGCCCAGGGCTGGACCTTCCAGCAAGCAGCCGACTTTATGGAAGCCAACACCGGCCAGCCACGCCGCATGGTCGAAGGACAGATCGCCCGCTACATCGTCTGGCCCGGCCAGGCCACCGCCTACAAAATCGGCATGAACGCCATCCTGGCCAACCGCCAGGCCGCCATGGACCGCCTGGGCGACCAGTTCGACCTCAAGGAGTTCCACAACATCATCCTCAAGAGCGGCAGTCTCCCCCTGCCCATCATGGACCGCGTCGTTCAGGATGCCATCACCGCCCAGCTCAGCCACTAAGACGATGTTTGCGCCTGTTCGCACCAATCCCTGTCAAGTCCACCTACCAATTCTTCCCTAGGAGTGTCCCATGAGTCAAGATTTCACCCACAGCCAGACCTTTGCCGCCCCGCCCGCCCAGCTCTATCGCGCCTTCACCAACAGCACCTTCTTGCGCGAATGGCTGTCCGACGTGGCCACCACCGCCCCCCGGCCGGGGGGTTACCTCTTCCTCGCCTGGAACGATGGCTACTACGCCAGCGGCCAATTCACCAGCCTGGCCGAAAACGAGCAAGTCGCTTTTAGCTGGCAGGGCAGCAACATGCCCGCCCCCACCCAGGTCAACGTCCGCCTGAACCCGGCCGGGGAAGGCACCCTCCTCCACCTCACCCACAGCGCCCTCGGCGAGGGCGACGCCTGGGCCGGCATCGCCGCCCAGGTACAAAAGGGCTGGCAGCAAAGCCTGGAAAACCTGGCCTCCGTCCTCACCACCGGCGAAGACCTGCGCTTCACCCGCCGCCCCATGCTGGGCATCATCATCGGCGAATTCAACCCCGAAACCGCCGCCCGGCTGGGCGTGCCGGTCAGCGAGGGCACTCGCCTGGACAGCGTCGTCGAGGGCATGGGCGCCGCCGCCGCCGGCCTGCAAAGCGACGATGTGATCGTGGCCGTCGACGGGCTGCCCACCACAGATTTCCCCTCCCTCACCAACGCCCTGCAGGCCCACCGCGCCGGCGACACGGTCGAAGTCGCCTTCTATCGCGGCCCAGACAGGCTGACCACCGCCATGACCCTCTCCGGCCGCCCCCTGCCGGCCATTCCCGCCACCGCCGGCGAACTGGCCTCCATAGCCCACCACCGCTACGACGCCGAAGAAGCGGACCTGGCCACCCTGTTGGCCGATGTCAGCGAAACGGAAGCCAGCACCCGGCCGGGGCCTGGCCAATGGCATATCAAAGACGTGCTGGCCCACCTCATCCACAGCGAGCGCGGCTGGCACACCTGGATGGACGGCCTGATCGGCGGGCAAGAGCCGTGGTACGACGACTTCGGCGGCAACAACGACGCCCGCATCACCGCCACCGTCGCCGCCTACCCCACCCTGGCCGACCTGCTAACCGAGCTGCAGCGCGCCCACACCGAATCCGTCGCCCTGCTGGCTAACCTCCCGGCCGGGTTCATGGACCACAAAGGCAGCTACTGGCGGCTGGCCTACGCCGTTCTCGAACCCGCCTACCACCACCAGACCCACCTGGCCCAGATGCAGGAAATCCTGGCCGCCGCCCGCCAATAAAAAGCACAACGAGGGCTGAGCCTGTCGAAGCCCGTTGGCCTCGACAGGCTCAGCCAACGCCGCGGGTTGGCCCCCGCCTCACCTACACCTTACGCGCGGCCACCCGCAGGCTGACGTGCCCCCCCTGCCGCCACAGTTCCACCCTGTCGCCCGGGTTTATGCGGCCGATTACGTCACCGTCAAAGCCATAAGCGTAGGGAATACCCTCCAAAGAACAGGCGGGCGCGCTCTGCTGGTCGATGGCGGTGTTCACAATGGCCAGCGGAGCCTGGCCGCGGTAATACAACTCCAGCAGCACGTAAGGCGCTACCGTAGAGCCGGTGCCCCGGGGGAAGATGGCGATCTTGCCCGCCAGGCTCTGCCCGTGCGCCGGATGGCCCGGCTCTTCAATCACGCCCGTCTCCCGGTTCACAAAACCCAACAGGGTGATGGGCGTATCGGTCACAAACGCCTCGCCCGTTACCACAAAATCCCCCTGCGAGGGCAAGCCGTGGCCGTGGGCCGCAAAGGGGCCGGTTTGCTGCCCCCCGGCCGGGGCAGTTGGCGCCCGCTGCCCAGTCTCGCTTGCCGTGGGTTGGACAGGGCGCTCTGCCCCCGGCCGGGCATCCGCCACCACCCGCTCGCCCGTCGCCACCGCCACACAATCCGCCAGCCGCATCACCGACGTGGGAATGCCGTTCAGCCCCGACTTTATGTAATGCTCCGCCTTCATCGAATTGGTCAGCACGTGCCGCACCCAGGCCGGGTCATAGGGCACCACCTCTGGGCAGGTATTCTCCAGCAGCAGCGCCCCACTGGCCCGGATCACCTCCGCCAGCCCCAGGCGCTCCGCAATGGCCCGGTTGGCGCTGGAGGTAAAGACCCACACCGGCACGGCATCAGCCCGCTTGCCGCGCAGCAGCTCGGCCACCGCCCGCAGCTCCCCCACCGACGCCTGCGGGCAGCCAATGGCGATGAGCGACACCCCCCCGGCCGGGGCCAACACCTCATACCGCTGCTGCAAATCGGCCGCCGCAAAGCGCAGCCGGTCCTGAAACACCGGCTCCGGTATCTCCCCCTGCCCTTCAATGTACAACAGGGCGCAGCCATAGTTGGCCGCCGCGGCCGCCAGCGCCTTGCGCTGCTCATGCGTAAGATTCGCCGGCAGGCCGCGCAGCAGCGGGATCGGTCCCAACGGCATCTGCCAACCCGGCCGGCGCTGCATCCCAATCCAATCCCCCAAGATCGAGAAATCCGTCGGATCATCCAGGTCACAGGCTACCACCACCTCCAGGTTCGGCCGGCGCGCGTCCGCCTCCAGCAGCCCATAGCGCGGCGTATACCCCGTCAGCGCCGCCGCCAGCGCCGACAACCCCGATTCCCGGTTGGTGAGCAGACCAGAATACGAATTACCATAACAGATGGCGTTCGACTCCGCCCACGCCGCCGGTCCGCTGCTCACCACCCCTTCCCACTCATACGGGATGCAAGATTGCGTCGGCTGCACGCCCAACTGCGTATACAAAGCCACAATCTCCTGGCTGTGTTCCAGGAACTCCGGCGCGGCAATGCGCATCGCCGCAAACTGGCCGGCATCACAGCCGGCCGAGTTCAAGGTCGTCGGCACAGCCACCTGGGCCAACGGGTCAGTCGCCAGCCGCGCCAGAAACTGGCGCAGCCCCAGCCCCCCCGTCAGCGGCGACACACCGGAGAGATGGGCGCTCTCAATCGGCAGCAGTTCCGCCGCCCCGGCCGCGGCGGCCATGTCCAGCACCAGCCGCATCGCCATCTGCTTGCCCGGTCCACGCTCGCCGGCCAGCATCGCCCGCTGCGTTTCATTCAGTTCAATCGTCATGTTACCCCTCTGCCAGGTCGTGCGAACTCACGTGCCTCACTCCGCCTCCGGCCGGGCCACTTCCACCGCCACCCCCGACGCCTGCCGGATTTCCTGCGCAAACTGCTCAATGGCATCATCCCCAAACACATTGCGCGTGGTCCCCCGCGGCGCACCCAACACCAACATGCAGGCCGACTGCTGCTCCAGAAAGCGCACAATCTCCTCCCGCACATCGCCCAGGAGCACCACGCCCTCGGTCTCCAGTTGGTGGCGCGCGGCGCGCTGTTGGGCCACGCGCACCAACACCTGCGCCACCCAGGCCAACTCAGCCTCAATGGCCGGGCGCATGCTGTCATCCACTTCGCCAACGGCATTGGGATTGACCACGTACAGGAAGACCAGCCGCTGCTCTGTCTCCTGGGCGTGGCGAATTGCCCATTCCTGGGCGGCGCGGCTGCCCTGCCCACCACGAGTTGCACAAACCACACACCCCATCTTAAGCCTCTGCCTCAGCCATGCCGTCGCTCTCATCTTGCGGCGCGGCGGTAACAACCCCCGGCCGGGTACGTTGGCTGGCAATAATCTCATCCAGCGCCGCCCGCCGGTTATCCGTCTCACGAATCAACTCATTGTGAACTTCCTCGGCAATCAAACCCCGCCGCAGCGCATCCGAAATCGCCGTCCGCTCCGCCCGCAGCGCATCCTCACGCGCCTGCAGCACCATCTCCATCTCCAGCTCCGGATGAGCCAGCATCAAATCCTGCAGTTGCTGCTCGTGGAACTCAATCTCCACGCCATACACATCCGAAATCGCCCGCCAGATCTCCGGCGACAAAATCCCCTCGCCCTGCAATCGTTCCAACTCCTGCTTGCCCATCCGCTTGGCATACAGCAGCGCCTGCTGCCGCTGCTGCGACGTGCGCTGGCTGGGGCGCTTGCTCAACTGCAAGCGGCGCAGCAGCGGCGCAATCGTCGTACCCTGCCCCACCAGGGTAAACAACACCACGCCAAAGGTCATCACCTGCAGCTCCTGGCCAACCTGCGCGCCAAAATTGCGGTCAGAGATAGACAGCGCCAGGGCCAGGCTAATAGCGCCGCGCAGGCCGCCCCAAAACATAACGTGCCGGTAAGAAACGGGAATCAGGTTGCGCGGCGCCAGCCGGCTGCTAATCCCGGTGATGGCATAAACAACCACCGCCCGGCTGAGCAAAACGGCAAACACCGCCACCAAAATCGGCAGCAAGAACACCCGGAACTGCTCGACCTCAATTTGCAGACCGATGATCAGAAAAATGATGGAGTTGGTAACAAAGGCCAGGAACTCCCAGAAGTTGATCAACGTCAGGCGCGTGGTCGGTGAGGTGTTCTGGAAACCAATGTTGCCCACAAACAACCCGGCCGCGACCACCGCCAAAATCCCGCTCAATTGCAGCTCCTCCGCCACCACAAAAGCGCCGAAGGCCAGGGCCACCGTCGTCGCCGTCTCAATCAGGTTGTCATCCACGTGGCGCAGCACCGCCTGGGAGACGGTCAGCCCCATCACCGCCCCAATGCCAAAACCGCCCAAAGAGACCAGCAAAAACTGGAAAACAGCATTGCCCAGCGAAAAACTGGCCGTGCTGCCCGCGCTGGCCAGCGACAACACCAGGGTGAAGATAACAATCGCCACGCCATCGTTGAACAGGCTTTCCCCCTCCACCAACACCGCCAGCCGCTTGCTCACCCCCAGGCTGCGGAAAAAGGCCACCACCGCCACCGGGTCGGTGGCCGAGATGAGCGCCCCAAAGGCCACCGCCGCCAGCAGCGAAATCTCCGGCAGCACCAGGGTGATGATCTGCCCCACAATCAGCGTGCTGATGATGACGCCCAGCACCGCCAGCAGCAAGATCGGCACCAGGTCTCGCCGCAAGGCTGACCAGCGGATTTGCAGGGTGGCTTCGAAGATGAGCGGCGGCACCAACAGGTCCAGAATGAGGTCGCTGCTAACGTTTAGCCCCAGGAAGTTGGGGAAGATAGAGAGGATCAGCCCCACCAGCACCAGGGCCACGGTGTAGGGCAGGCGGACGAAACGGCGCACCAGGATGGCCACGACGGCGGCAATCGAGAGCAGCACCACGAAGCCAAATTCCTGCTGCAAGAAACCGCTCTCTTGCGCCAGTTCCAGTGAAAGCAACCACGGGGGCATCGATGTTATCCTTCGTAATCGGGCAGGGGTAGGCGGCGATTATGCATCGGCCAGGTAGTCGCCTAAATTAACCACGCCATACTGCCCTTTCTGGAATTTCTGCTTATCAGCATTCCAGGGGATGGTGCAATCCAGCCCCATTTTGGCCGTGAGGCTTTTCTGCCCCGGCCGGTGCAGGCCCGAGGGGTCCAGGGAGCTCCCCGGCCGGGACGCATACACCACCAGGTCCCGGTCCGCCTGGAAGCGCGTCGCCACCGCCCACTCCACCTCGGCCGGGTTGTAGATATCCACGTCGGTATCCACCACCCAGACATGCTTCAACGACCCGTGGCCGCGAAAGGCCGCTTCGATGGCCAGGCGGCCATCCTCCGGCCCCTGCTTCTCAATCTGCACCACGGCATGCAGCCAGGAGGCCCCGCCGGGGGTGATCACCACCCCGGTGCAGCGCGTGACCTTGTTCACCTCGGCAAAAATGGTCGGTTCGCGGGGCATGCCCATCAGCAGCTTATGCTCCAGCCCGCCGGGCAGCAGGGCATGGAAGATGGGGTCACGCCGGTGAGTGATCAGGTCAATCTCAATCACCGGCTGCTGGCGCACGATGTCCATCGTCTCCGTCAGGTCCATGAAAGGCCCTTCGGCCACCCGCTGCCGGGTAATGCGCCCTTCCAGCACAATCTCGGCCTCGGCCGGCACTTCCAGGTCGCTGGTCAGGCACTTCACCAGCGGCGTGGGCGCGAGGGCGTGGGCAATGGACAGCTCATCCACCCCGGCCGGGGGGGACATCGACGCCGCCAGGTGCGTGGCCAGCGAAACACCAATACAAATCGCCACCGGCAAATCCCCCTCTGTCTTCTGCATGGCGTTATACGTCCCCCGGTTCTCCACAATGCGCACGCCAAAGCGGCGCTCATCCAGCCGCAGCAGCCGGTGGTAGCACATATTGCGCCCCAGCTCCGGGTCCTTGGTAATGACCACGTTGCTGGCCACGTAATAGCCGGCATCCTGCGGCAGGTGCAGCAAAATCGGCAGCCGGTTCAGGTCCACCTGTGGCAGCACCACCTCCTGGCACGGCCCGGCCGCCACCATGGGCGGTGGCACCGGGTTGGCCAGCGCCTGCTCCAGCCGCTGGAGCAGTTGCGGCACGGCCACGCCCAGGCTCATGGCAAAGTACTTGCGGTCGGAGCAAGGCCCGGCGCACACACGCCAGCCGGGATAATCCTGCACCTGGGTAAAGAGCACCGGCCGTCCTTCCAGGGCATGGGCCACGTTAGCCAGCTCAAACGCCACCGCCACCGGCCGGGTAATCGTCACCAGCGCCCCACCCGCATCCGCTTGTTGGAGAAATGTTCGGAAGTCCATAGACCGGATTGTAGACGCTTCCCGGTTGGCGATCAAATGGCCAGGGGCGGGACAGGCGGGAAACCCGGCCGGGCCTGAATAACCAACCCATCTCCCGCCTGTCTAGTCCGTTCTCCGCACCGTGGCAGGCGCTCCCCCTTGCCAACCGGCCGGGGCGCACTAAACTAGAGGGACCATTCACAAATCACGTTTCACGGAGCAAACCATGTTCCTTCGCCGCCATCCCCTACTTGCCTTCCTGAGCCTGCTGCTGCTGGCCGGGCTGGCCTGCACCACCCTGCTGGGCGAGCCACCGCCGCCGCTGCCCGCCCCCCCCACCCTGATGATCAACACCCCGCCCCCCGCCACCCCGGCCGGGGGCAGCCTGGCCCCCACCGTCACCCCCATCGCCACCCCGGCCACCACCGGGGCCACCGTCCGCGCCCTGGTCGACGTCAACATCCGCACCGGCCCCGGCATCCAATACGGCCGCGACGGCTTCCTGCTGGCCGGCGAGAGCGCCTTCATCACCGGCCGGGACCCTTCCAGCGGCTGGTGGCAAATCCAATGCCCGCCCCGCGCCGACGGCCCCAACTGCTGGGTCACCGGCGGCAGCCGCTACACCAGCGCCAGCAACACCCAGGACGTGCCCGTGGCCCTCGTGCCCCCCACACCCACCAGCCCGGCCAGCAGCACCCCACCCGCCGCCAGCACCCAAACAGCCGGCAGCGGCCAGGATGGCGACCAACCGCTGCCCGCCGCTACCCTCCCGGCCGGGGGCAACCTCCTCGGCAGCCCGCTCCTGGTTTATGTCAACGACGGCCTGATCAACCTCATGCGCCTGCTCCCGGCCGGGGAACTGCTCACCGCCGGCCCCATCACCCAGGTCGACCCCGGCGGCCCGGTCAGCGCCCTCACCATCGCCCCCAACGGCCAGCAAATCGCCTACCTGCAAGACAACGGCAACCAGAACGCCCTCTACCTGGTTAGCGCCGGCGGCGGCAGCCCCCTGCCCCTGGTCAGCGCCGCCGACCTGCCCCAGGGGCGGGTCATCGACCAGGTGCAGTGGCTGGCCAACAGCCAGTCCCTGGCCTTTAGCACCCGCAGCGACCTGGGCGGCAGCCCGGCCGGGCTCCCAAACGCCGCCGACCTGTGGCTGGTATCGCCCGGCAACCCGGCCCGCGAAATCTACCCGGCCGGGAGCGGTGGCGGCACCTTCACCCTCTCCGGCCAGGACGAACTGCTCTTCAGCCGGCCGGGCGACATCGCTCGTGGCCGTCTGGACGGCAGCCAGTTTCTGCCGGTGCTGACCTTTACCCCGCCCAACACCGGCAGCGAATTTGCCTACCTGCCCCAACCCCAGTGGCTGGCCGACAGCTCGGCCCGGGTAGCCATCCCCACCCAGGGACCGCTGGGGCGCAATACCGGCGCGGCGCTGTGGCGCATCCCGGCCGGGGAGCCAGGGCAGCAAGTGGGCAGCCTAAACGGCAACATCCTGAACAACCCCATCATCTGGTCGCCCGATGGCGCGCGGCTGGCCTACGTGCGCCAGTCGCCGGCCCTCGCCCGGCAGTCGCTGGAGCTGCTGCTGGCCGATGGCCAGGGGCAGGAGCCGCAGAGCTACGCCCTGGGGGCGGCACTGGGCTTTCTGGCCTGGAACCCGGCCGGGACCACCTTCCTCTACCGGGGCGACGGCTTCTACGCCGTGGGCGCGCCCGACCAACCCCCGCTCTCCACCCTCCTGCCCGCAGGCAGCGCCGTGCAGTCTGGCCAGTGGCTCACGCCCAACAACTTCCTGGTAATCGTGGGCAGCACGGGCAACTGGCAGATCATTGGCGGCACCCCGGCCGGGGCGGCCATCCCCCTGGTCACGCTCAGCGACCCGCTGCCCGTTTACGCCGCCTGGTCACCATGAGACACAACGAACCCGGCCGGGCATTGCTGCCCGGCCGGGTTCCACAAAAAGCTCTTTCGACGATCTCCGGCTTATTTGCGCCGCAAGAAAGCCGGGATATCCAAATTATTAGGCGAGAACTTCGGCTGCACCGGTTCACGCGCCGCCGGGGCAGCGGCCGGTTCGCTGGCTGGGGGAGGCGCGGCCTGGGGCGCGGTCTGCCGTGGCGGCGACATCTGGCGGCTGGCACTGCTGGAGCTGCTTGAGCTGCGCGTCCCCGACTGGCCATACTGTTCCTGCAGGAACTGGCGCCGCGAGGACGACCGCTCAAAACCCGTGGCAATCACCGTAATCCGGATCTCGTCGCCCATATTCTCGTCAATCACCGCACCAAAGATGAGGTTGGCATCCGGGTGCGCCGTTTCGCGGATAATCGCCGCGGCCTGGTTCACCTCGTACAGGCTCATATTCGGCCCGCCGGTCACGTTAAACAAAATGCCCTGCGCGCCATCGATAGTCACGTCCAGCAGCCGCGAGCTAATCGCCTCTTCCGCGGCAATGCGCGCCCGGTCTTCCCCTTCACCGCGGCCCACGGCCATCAACGCCGCGCCGCCTTCAGACATAATCGCCCGTACGTCGGCAAAGTCCAGGTTGATAAGGCCGGGCACGGTGATCAACTCGCTGATGCCCTGAATGCCCTGGCGCAGCACGTCATCGGCCATGCGGAACGACTCAGTCAGGGAGACGCGCTTGTCGGTCAGCTCCAGCAAACGGTCGTTGGGGATCACAATGAGCGTGTCGACGTGCTCTTTCAGCTTGTCAATGCCCTGCTCCGCATTCTGTGACCGGCGGCTGCCCTCAAACATGAAGGGCCGGGTAACCACCCCAATGGTCAGCGAACCGATTTCGCGGGCAACCTTGGCCACCAACGGAGCCGCACCGGTGCCGGTACCGCCGCCCATGCCTGCGGTCACAAAGACCATATCGGAGCCTTGCAGCACCTCATACAGATCGTCGATGGATTCATTGGCCGCCTTTTCGCCAATGCCCGGATCGCCGCCAGCCCCCAGGCCACGGGTTGATTTCTCGCCAATGTGAACCCGCACCGGGGCATTGGACAACAACAGGGCCTGGGAATCGGTGTTGATGGCGATGAAGTCGACGCCGCTGACACCGGCCTCGATCATACGGTTGACAGCGTTGCTGCCACCGCCACCAACGCCAAGAACACGAATGCGTGCAAAGTTTTCGAGCTCAGGTGATCGTTGCATGGGGAAGTCCTCTCTCAAAATAGGGTTGCCTTGTTGCCCGGCCGGGGGTCATAACGGCTGGCAAACTGATCCAGAGCAGCTTTTTCAACAAGCCACTTATTGCCAAACTTGATGGCCGGCAGCTTCCCCTGGCGAATCAACCGGCGGACCGACTCCGGGTGAATCTTCAGACGGCTGCTCACTTCTTCAACGCCGGCATAGTTATCTAACAAGGTGTCTTTTATCATGATGTATCTTGCGACGTGCGGGATACTACAACATTTCAATTGTTGTAAAAATACAACAAAGCCCTCGATATGTCAAGTAATTGGTGGACCAATTTTGCCGGCGCGCAGGGGGTGCGGTCGTGAGGGAGTGTGGGGCGTAGGGTGATTCGCTTTGCTGTGTACGCTAATGGTTCTATACTGGTGCGTATGGATGAGAACAGAAGCGAATGGGATGATAGACCGGTGCGGCGTCCGTTGTTTGTCCCGGCCGGGGGGCCGCCCCGCGTCAACCCACCCAGCCTGGAAATATACGCCGCCATGGGCGAGGACAACATCTACCGCATGGTAGCCGACTTCTACCACGAGCTGGAGCACTCCCCCATCCGTTTCATGTTCCCCGCCAACATGCAGGACGCCGCCGAAAAGACGTCCGCCTTCTTTGTGGGGCTGCTGGGCGGCCCGCCGCTCTATCACCAGCGCTATGGTCCGCCGGCCCTGCGCGCCCGCCACCTGCCCTACCCCATCGACGAAGCCGCTCGCCAGGAGTGGCTGGCCTGCTTCCAGCGCACCCTCAGCCGCGCCGTCGCCGATTACAACTTCCCCGCCCAGCACCTGGAAGGCTTCTATATCTTCTTGCGCGATTTTTCGGTGTGGATGGTCAACATCGCCCCCGACGGCCAATAACCGGCCGCGCCCATCCCCCACCCCCAACGAGGACACCATGCCCCCACCACCACAAGTCGCTCTGTGCGTCACCTGCCTGGTAGACCAGCTCTTGCCTGAAGTCGGCGTTGCCAGCGTGAAGCTGCTGCGCCGCGCCGGCTACCAGGTCACCTTCCCGGCCGGGCAAACCTGCTGCGGCCAACCCTTCTTCAACAGCGGCTTCCGCGATGAAGCGGCCCGCCTGGCCCGCCACACCATCGACACTTTCGCCGAATACGACACCGTCGTCCTGCCCAGCGGCTCCTGCACCAGCATGATCCGCCGCGAATACCCCCACCTGCTGGCCGGCGAACCCAAATACGCCCACCGCGCCCGGCGGCTGGCCAGCCGCACTTTTGAACTGAGCGAATTCCTGGTGCAGCAAGCCCATTGGGACCCCGCCCCGGCCGGGGCAGCACCCAACCCCATCACCTATCACGACTCCTGCCACATGTGCCGCCTGCTGGGGCTGCGCCAGGAGCCGCGCACCCTGCTGGCCCAGGCCGGCTGCCCCGTGCACGAAATGGCCGAATCGGACCGCTGCTGCGGTTTTGGCGGCCTCTTCTCCCTCCGCATGCCCGAAGTGTCTAACGCCATGAGCCGCGAAAAGCTGGCCCAGGCCGCCAACACCCCCGGCGGCACCCTGGTCACCGCCGACCCCGGCTGCCTGATGCAGTTGCGCGGCCTGGCCGGCGAAAGCGGCGTCCAGGTCCGCCACCTGGCCGAAGTCGTCGAAGAAGCCACCCGGCCGGGGGTGACCCCATGACCCATCCCGGCAGCAGCTTACCCGCCTTCCGCCAGCGCGCCCTCATCGCCATCGAAGACATCCGCCTGCAAACGGCGCTAGATGGGGCCACCGGCCGCTTCAGCAGCGCCCGCCAGGCCGCGCTGGGCGACTATCCCCAGGCCGGCGAACTACGCGACCGGCTCAAAGCGATCCGCGCCGCCACCCTGGCCCGCCTGGCCGAACACCTGCAAACATTCGAACGCAACGCCCAGGCAGCCGGGGCGCAGGTCCATTGGGCCAGCAGCGCCGAGGAGGCGTGCCAGGCTGTGCTGGCCATCGCCGCCCGCCACCAGGTAACCCTGGCCGCCAAGAGCAAGAGCATGGCCACCGAAGAGATTGGCCTGAACCGGGCGCTGCAAGAGGCCGGCATCCGGCCGGTGGAGACCGACCTGGGAGAGTGGATTATCCAACTGGCCGAGGAGTCACCCTACCACATCATCGCCCCGGCCATCCACAAGACCCGCGGCCAGGTGGCCGAGCTGTTCCGGCGCGAATCCGGCCGGGACGACATCCCCGCCGACATTCCCGCCCTCACCGCCGAAGCGCGGCGCATGCTGCGCGAAAAGTTCCTGGCCGCCGGCCTGGGCATCAGCGGCGGCAACCTGCTGGTCGCCGAAACAGGCAGCGTCGTCCTGGTGACCAACGAGGGCAACGGGCGCATGGTCACCAGCGCCCCGCCGGTGCACATCGCCGTGGTCGGCATCGAGAAGGTCGCCCCCACCTGGGATGACGCGGCGGTGTGGCTCTCGCTGCTGGCCCGCAGCGCCACCGGCCAGCCGCTGTCCATCTACACCAGCATCATCACCGGCCCCGCCCGGCCGGGGGACCCCGACGGCCCGCAAGAAGTACACGTGTTGCTGGTGGACAACGGGCGCAGCCGCCTGCTGGGCACGCAGTACGAGGAGGTCTTGCAGTGCATCCGCTGCGGGGCTTGCCTCAACGTCTGCCCTGTGTACCGCGAGGCGGGCGGCCACGCCTATGGCAGCCCCTACAGCGGCCCCATCGGCGCGGTGATCTCGCCGCTGCTCTTTGGCCTGGAACCGTATGCCGCCCTGCCCCAAGCCAGTTCGCTGTGCGGCGCCTGCCTGGACGTTTGCCCGGTGCGCATTGACCTGCCGCGCATGCTGCTGGCCCTGCGCGCCGACGAGGTGGCGCAGGGAATTTTGCCCCGGCCGGAGCGCGCCGCCGAACGAACCGCCGCCCGCGTCATGGCTTCGCCGCGCCTCTACCGGCTGGCTGCCCGGCTGCTGCGCCAGGGCCAGCGCCCGCTGCGGCAAGGTGGCCATCTGCGCCTGCCCCCACAACTGCACCCCGCCCCCGGCCGGGAGCTGCCCAGCCTGGCCCCCCGCCCCTTCCGCGCCATCTGGCAGGATGAGCTAGAACACGATAGCTAAAACGGAACACGGAACACGCATGGATACACGCGACGAGATACTCAACCAACTGCGCCGGCAGCAGCGCCAGCAGCCCCCGGCCGCGCCGCCGCCGGCCTGGCCCTCCCCGCGGCAGTTTGCCGACCCGCTGGCCCAGTTCACGGCCGCGCTGCAAAAAGTGAAGGGGGAGGTTTACCCGGCCGGGGACCTGGCCGGAGCGCTGGATACCCTGGACCGGCTGCTGGACGAGTTGGGCGCGGGGCGGGTGGTGGCCAACGACGAACCGCCGCTGAGCGACGTGGACCTGGCCGCCCGCCATCCGGCCATCGACTGGCACATTGTCGGGCGGGGCGGCGGCGATTTGCGCGCCTGCTGCGCCGCCGCCGACGTGGGGGTTAGCGGCGTGTTGGCGGCGCTGGTGGAGACTGGCTCGCTGGTGGTGGCCAGCGGCCCCGGCCGGAGCCGGCTGGCCACGCTGCTGCCCCCGGTGCACATCGCCCTGGTCAGCAGCCAGCAGTTCACCACCGACCTGTTCACCTGGACGGCGGCCCGCCAGGGGGCGCTGCCGGCCAACACCGTCCTGATCAGCGGCCCCAGCAAAACGGCCGACATCGAGCAGACGATGAGCGTGGGCGTTCACGGCCCCAAGCGGCTGCTGGTGATTGTCTACCCCTAGCCACCGCTCTGCTGCAACAGCTTGGCCACCAGCGCCGTCCAGCCGGTCTGGTGGGCCGCGCCCAGCCCCGCGCCGCTGTCCCCGTGGAAGTATTCATGAAACAGCAGGTAGTCGCGCCAGTGGGGGTCCTGCTGAAAGAGGGCCGAGCCGCCGTAGATGGGCCGTTCCCCGGCCGGGTTGCGCAGAAACAGGTGGCTAAGGCGGCGCGACAGGTCGGCGGCAACCTCGTCCAGGGTGGCCTCCCGGCCGGGGTCCCCCGGCACACTCACCCGGAACCCGTCGCCATAATAATGGTGCATCTTCTGCAGCGACTCAATCATTAAGAAGTTCACCGGGAACCAGACCGGGCCGCGCCAGTTCGAGTTGCCGCCGAACATCTCCGTCGTCGATTCGGCCGGCTCATAGCGCACCGTGTGCGGCGCGCCGTTCAGGTGCAGCGTGTACGGGTTCGCCTCGTGCTCTTTGGAGAGCGAGCGCAGCCCGTAAGGGGACAGGAACTGCGCCGGGTCCAGCATGCGCTGCAAGACGCGCCGCAGTTGGCCGGGATTCACCAGCGACAGCAGCCGCCGCCCCCCTTCGCCCGGCGCTTGCAGGGAAGCCAACCCCTCCACCAGCCAGGGACGATATTCGCAGAACCATTCCATGCGCTGCCGGAAGCGGGGCAGCATCGCCAGCAGGTCCGGCTCCAGCGTCTCCACCGCAAACAGCGGGATTAGCCCCACAAACGAACGGATGCGCATGACCAACTGCCGGTCATCGGGCAGGTGAATCTGGTCGTAGAAGAAGCCGTCCGCCTCATCCCACAGGCCGTGCCCATCAAACGCGCCGTTGATGGCGTCGGCGATGTAGATGAAATGCTCAAAAAACTTGGTGGCCACATCCTCGTAGGCGGGGTCGGTGCGGGCCAGTTCCAGGGCCATGGCCAGCATGTTCAGGCAGTACATGGCCATCCAGGCCGTGCCGTCGGCCTGCTCCATGCTGCCGCCGGTGGGCAGCGGCGCGCTGCGGTCGAAGACGCCGATGTTATCCAGCCCCAGGAAGCCGCCCTGGAAGATGTTGCGCCCGGCCGCGTCTTTGCGGTTCACCCACCAGGTGAAGTTGAGCAGCAGCTTGTGGAAGACGCGCTCCAGGAAGAGGGTATCGGCCCGGCCGGTGACGTTGCGCGTGATTTTGTACACCCGCCAGGCGGCCCAGGCGTGCACCGGCGGGTTCACGTCGCCAAAGGCCCATTCGTAGGCCGGAATCTGGCCGTTGGGGTGCATGTACCACTCGCGCAGCATCAGGATGAGCTGCCGCCTGGCCCATTCCGGGTCTACCATGGCCAGCGGCAGGGTGTGGAAGGCCAGGTCCCAGGCGGCGTACCAGGGATACTCCCACTTGTCGGGCATGGAGATGACGTCCAGGTTGTACAGGTGGGTCCAATCGTGGTTGCGCCCCTGCTTGCGCTGTGGCGGGGGGGGCGGCTGGCCGGGATCGCCGTCCAGCCACAACTGCACGCCGTAATGGTAGAACTGCTTGCTCCACAGCAGGCCGGCAAACGCCTGGCGCTGCACGCGCCGTTCATCCTCGCTCAGGCTGGGGGCCTGCACGGCGGCGTAAAATGCATCTGCTTCCTGCTGCCGGCGGGCGAACTGTGTCTCGAAGTCGGCAAAGGGGGCGGCGAGGGCGGCCGGGCTGAAGCGCAGGCGCACGCTGTAGGCTTCGCCCGGGGCCAGGGTGGCGTGGAAGTGGGCGGCGGCTTTGCTGCCGGTTTGGGCCGGGTTCACCCGCCCCGGCCGGGCCAGGACCACCGTTTCGTGAATGCCGTCCTTCACGTAAGGGCTGGCGTTGGGGCTGCCAAACAGCCGTTCGTGGTTGGTCTCGTTTTCGGTGAAGAGCAGGGGGACATCGGCCCCGGCCGGGATGTCCACGTAGTACCAGCGTTCGCCCAGGTGGCGGTGGTTGGTGTAGATGGTATTCGGGGCGATGGCGGTCAGCCCCGGCCGGGGGCGGTCATACCCCCACGACCAACTGTTGCGGAACCAGATGTGCGGCAAAATATGCAGCGGCGCGGCCTCCGGCCCCCGGTTCACCGCCGTGATGCGGCACAAAATATCCTCCTGGTCCGCCTTGGCATACTCAATGAACACGTCGAAGTAGCGCCCGGCCGCCAGCGCCGGCCCCAACAGGTCGGCCAGCTCTAGCTCCGGCGCTTGCCGCCCGCGCTCCCGGTTGCCCGCCACCAGTTCAGCATAGGGGTAGGCCACCTGCGGGTATTTGTAGAGCATCTTCATGTAGCTGTGGGTCGGCGTGCTGTCCAGGTAAAAGTAATACTCCTTCACGTCTTCGCCGTGGTTCCCCTCATTGCCCGTCAGGCCAAAGAAGCGCTCCTTCAGGATGGGGTCCTGCTCGTTCCACAACGCCACTGCCAGGCAAAGGTTCTGGAAGCGGTTGCAAACACCCCCCAGGCCATCCTCATTCCAGCGGTAAGCGCGGCTGCGGGCCTGGTCGTGGGGAAAATACTCCCAGGCCGTGCCGTTGGCGCTGTAATCTTCGCGCACGGTGCCCCAGGCCCGCTCGCTGACGTAAGGCCCCCACCCTTTCCAATCGGCACGCCGGGCCTCGGAATCGGCCAGGCGGCGGTATTCGGCCGTTTTATGTAAATTCATGGCTGCACCTTCCATTTGCCAGACTGGCGCTATTATACGCCATCTCCCCGAACCTTGAGGAACGAGCAGAGAGGTCAGGCACCGGGGGCGTCGCCTCGGCGCTTCGCGCCTGGCAACGCCAAAAAAACCCATCAAGTCCCCCGCGCGGGCCAGCGTATGGGGAGCGAGCGCTTGCTGCAAAACTGGGCGACCAGAACAATTCGCGTTTACCATTTAGAATTACGGTGGCTGGCGGCCACTACTTTACGTAATGCGAGAATCATGCTATAGTAGCGGCACAAATGGGCTGTGGCAGCGGGTTGCCCGGCGAGCGCCACGTTAATGGCCGTTCCTGCCGGCACCAACCCGGATTTCCAGCCCGTCGAAGGTGGATCAAATGGTTCCTTCAGCCAGTTCAGGCAGCGTGTCACGACAGGAGGTGCACTGATGATATCGCGGCGTTCTGTTTTCTCGATTTTGTCCATTTTGCTGGTTCTCTCGTTGTTCCTGGTGGCTTGCGAACGCCCGTTGCAGGACAATGGCAGCGCCAACAACGCGCAAACGACGGATGGCGCGGCTTACCCAGCGCCGGGTGATACGACGGCCCCAGGCGACGCGGCCGCGCCGGCCGATACCACAGCGCCGGCCGACACGACTGCGCCAGGCGACGCAGTTGCCCCAGGCGATGCCGGGGCACCGGTGGATGCCGGGACTGTGGCCACGGAACCGGCCCCGCCGGCCGACACGGGCGGTGTAGAAGCGCCGGCGCCAGGGGCCACGGGGGATGAAGCCCCGGCCGGGGACACCACCACCACCGAAGCCCCACCCGCCGAAGGCGGCGAAGCGGCCACCACGCCAGAAGGCATCGCCCACACCATTGCCGCCGGCGAAAATCTGTATGAAATCGCCGAGCAGTACAACATTTCCTGGGTCATCGTGGCCCAGTACAACAAGATTGAAAACCCCGGCACCCTGACCGTGGGGGCCATCATCTACATCCCGCCGCAGACGGCGGCCGCAGGCAGCGAAGGCGCAGCGGGCAGCGAAGGCGCGGCGGGCACTGACACCGCCGCCACCGACACGGCGGCCACCGACACCGCCCCGGCCGGGACGGATACCAGCGGTGAAGCAGCTACCGGCGACGCCGCCGCCGCGGGCACCACCTCCTCGGCCACCGAGACCTTCTACACGGTCCAGCCGGGCGACAACCTCTTCCGCATTGGCCTACAGTTTGGCATTAGCTGGGTGCAGATTGCCGAAGCCAACGGTATCACCAACCCCAATCGCATCTATGCCGGGCAGGTGCTGAAGATCCCGGTGAATGCCCCGGGACCCAACCCGCAGTTTACGCACGAAGTCCGGCCGGGCGACACCCTGTTCAAGATCTCCCTGCGCTACGGCGTCAACTGGATGGACATCGCCAGCGCCAATAACTTGCAGCCCCCCTACCTCATTTTCCCCGGGCAGATGCTGGTTATTCCCGGCAACGGCAGCTAAACGCGCGGCGTGATTCGCGGACCACGCGCGAATCATGCCGCCCAAGTCTTCCCTAATGTCCTGGCCTGGCGTCATCTCCGCTTATCGCGCCTACCTGCCGTTTGCCGAATCCACCCCAATTGTCAGCCTGAATGAGGGGAATACCCCCCTCATTCGGGCCGACCGGTTGGCTGAGGCGCTGGCCCCGGGGGCGGGCCTCCAGCTTTACCTGAAATATGAAGGGCTGAATCCCACCGGTTCGTTTAAGGACCGGGGGATGACGGCCGCCATCACCCAGGCGGTGCATGAGGGGGCGCGCACGGTCATCTGCGCCAGCACCGGCAACACCGCCGCCAGCGCCGCCGCCTACGCCGCCCGCGCCGGGCTGCGCTGCCTGGTGCTGGTGCCCCAGGGCAAGATCGCCCTGGGCAAGCTGGCCGCCTGCCTGGCCTACGGCGCGGAGGTCATCAGCATCGACGGCTCGTTTGATGACGCCCTGGCCCTGGTGCGCGAGCTGGTGCAGCGCCACCCCATCGCCCTGGTGAACTCGGTGAACCCGTGGCGGCTGGAGGGGCAGAAGACGGGCGCGTTTGAGATTGTGGACCAGTTGGGTGGCCGCGCGCCGGACTGGCACTGCCTGCCGGTGGGCAACGCCGGCAATATCAGCGCCTATTGGCTGGGCTACCAGCAGTATGGGCGCGGCCTGCCCCGCCTGCTGGGCGGCCAGGCGGCCGGGGCCGCGCCGCTGGTCCACGGCCGGGTGATTGAACGGCCGGAGACGCTGGCCACGGCTATCCGCATTGGCAACCCGGCCCGCTGGCAGCAGGCCCTGCAGGCGCTGGATGCGTCGGGGGGGATTGTGACGGCGGTGACGGATGCGGCGATTCTGGCCGCCTGGCGACTGCTGGCCCGGCTGGAGGGGGTGTTTGTGGAGCCGGCCTCGGCCACGGGCGTGGCCGCCTTGCAGCAGCAGATTGCCCTGGGGGAGATTGACCCGGCCGGGCAAACAGCCGTCTGTGTGCTGACCGGCCACGGGCTGAAGGACCCGGACACCGCCGTGCAGCAGGCCGCCCCACCGCACCGCCTGCCGGCCGACCTGGCCGCGTTGGAAGGCTACCTGGGGCGAGAGACCTGATACCGGTGGGGGTGGCACGACCACCACAGCGCGGCCGCCACGGCACGGCGCGGAAAACGGACGGCGAATTGTAGGGGCGGGACGGCGCGGGCGATGGCTGGCGGAAACGGACGGCGGTTTCTCCGCGCCGTCTCGCCCGATGACGGCCGATGACGGCCAGTGCGGGCGAGACTGGCGGGAGATAAGCTGGTTCTTCAGGGCTGGCCGGGTTTCCCGCCAGTCCCGCCCCTACCTGGGTGGTGGGGGGCGTTCCGGTTGGTGGCCGGCGCTGACGCGGCCTGTCAGGTGGCGGCCAATTTCTGCCGGACGCGGTTGAGGACCTGGCGGTCGCTTTCCAGGTCGGGCAACCCGACTTTCTCGTCAATGGCGACGACCTGTTCCAGCAGGGGCAGGGCTTCGGCCAGGCGCGCCTGGTCCTCGTACAGCAGCGCCAGGTTGAACATGTCGATGCTCAGGCCCACCACATCGCCGATCTCTTGACCCAGGGCCATCGCCTGCCGGTAAAGCCGTTCCGCCTCGGCCAGGTCCCCCTCCTTGTAGGTTAGTACCGCCAGTTGGCCAATGGTGATGGCCATGCCCGGCCGGTTCCCTACTTCCTTCTTAATGGCCAGGCTGGCCGCGTAATGTTCCCGCGCCGCGGCGTACTCCCCGGCGTTCTGGGCGGCGATGGCCAGGTTGTGGCTGAAGGCGGCCTCTTGCCAGCGGTCGCCCTCGGCCTGGGCGGCGCGCAGGGCCTGGGCCAGCCGCCGGCGAGACTCCGCCCAGTAGCCGCGGGTATCCAGGAAGTTGTCCAACGCCCAGGCAAAGCGACGCACCAGCGGCCACTGCTGCTGTTCCACGGCGCGCTCCATGGCCGCCAGCAGGTTGGGCCGCTCCGCCTCCAGGGCGTCGTAGGCGGCCGGGTCGGGCCGCTTGTGGGCCTCGGCGTAGGCCAGGTAGTGGGCCACCAGGCGCGCCGCCAGGGCGTCCGCCTCGTCGGGCGGCAGGCGGTCCAGGGCGTGGCGGCGCACCAGGGGGTGCAGGGCATAGCGTTCCCCCTGCCGGCCGGCCAGCGAGTGGCGCACCAGGTCACCCAGGGCGGCGTCCAGCCGCGGGTCAGCGTCCGGCCAGGCCAGGCCGGCGGCCAGGGCGGCCCGGCCGCTGCTCTCGCCGCCATCCAGGGCCAGCAGGGCCAGCAGTTGCCCGGCGGCGGCGTCCAGCCGGTCAAAGGAGAGGTCGAAGGTCACCGGCACGCTCAAATCGCGCCGGTCCGCCAGGTGCAGCGTCTGCCCCAGCGGCGAGCGGCGCAGGCGGGCCAGGTAATCGGCCAGGGGGGGGTCGTAGCTGTTCAGGTAGCCGGCGGCCAGGATGATGGCCTGCGGCAGGTCGCCCAGCAGGGCGCACAACTCGTCCGCTTCCGGCGTGGCCCCGGCCGCCCGGCCGGTCAGTTCACAGAAGAGGGTCACCGCCTCCGGCCGGGGCAGGACCTCTACCGGGCGCGGCCGGCTGTGGGTGGCGGCCACCGCGCGGTCCCGGCTGGTGACCAGCACCGTGGCCGCGGCGTGGTGGTCCAGCAGGGCGGCGCAGGTGGCGGCGGCGGTTTCGGCGTTGTCCAGCACCAGCAGGGGGCGGTGGCGGTGCAGCAGGGCGGCGGCCGTGGCCGCGGGGTCGGCCCCGGCCGGGGTGGCATACGCCCGGCACAGGTCCACCCACACCGTGTCCGGCGGCGGGTTGTGGGCCAGCGAGACCCACAGCACGCGGCTAAAATCGGGCTGCACTTCCTGGGCCAGGTGGGCCGCCAGGGCGGTTTTGCCCACGCCGCCCAGCCCCACCAGGGTATGGATGGTTCCCGGCCGGGTGCGCAGCGCGGCCAGCATCTCCTGGCGCAGCTTCTCCTGGTTGAGGTAGGGGTTGGGGGGCGGCGGGGGCTGCAGCAGGCTTAGCCTGCCCCCGGCGGCCAGCGCCTGGCGCAGCGCGGTGGCCAGCGCATCCAGCCGCTCGCGGCAGCCCCCCCCTTCCGGCGCATCGTCGCGCAGCGTTTGCAGCAGCAGCACCAGCCCATTTTCGCCGCTGTCCGCCTGCGCCCGGTCGATGAGCAGGGCCATTACTTCGCCGGCCAGGGCGTCACCACTGCCAGCGGTTGGCAGTTGGTGCCGCCACGGGAACAGGTCTGCATGGGCAAAGGCGGCCCGCAGCGCGGCGGCGCTGGCAAATGGGCCGCAGTCCAGCAGGGTTTCTTTGATCGGTTGGTATAACGCGGCCGGTATGGCGGGCATAATCCCCTCGCTTTGGCTATTACGCACTTCTGCTTTGGGGGAAGTTTAGCCGACCCGGCCGGGAAGGACAAGCAGCGCGTTGGTTGGCCCCTAAAAGCACTCAAGGCGGACCGGTCTTCCGACCAATCCGCCTTAAGCATCCCACTATTTCCCACTGAGCTGCGCGGCGAGCGCATTAATGAGAGTATATGGGATTTCACCCCCAAACTTCTACAGACAATCTGCCAGAATCGGGATAAGTGGCCATTGTAGCTTTTGCACAGCTACTCAAAGCGGAAGCGCCAGGCGGCCAGCGCCCAGGCTACCACGGCATAGATCAGCAAGACGCCAACGGCCGGCAGCACCGCTTCCAGCCCCTGGCCGCGGACGGTGATGTCCTTGAAGCCGTCCATCATCCAGGCGATGGGGGTGAGGTAGGCGATGCGCTGCACCGTGAGCGGCGTGAACTCCAGCGGCATCCACGCCCCACCCAGGCCGGCCAGAATGAACATGGGCACCAGCGAATAGACCACGGCCTGCTCTTCGCTTTTGGCCAGGGCACCGATGAGCAGGCCCACGCTGGCGGCAAAGAGGGCGCTGGCCAGCACCATGAGCAGGGTCGCGGCCGGCTGCTGGTAATAGGGCAGGCGCAGCAAAAGCTGGCCGAAGAGGGTCAGGATGAGCAGTTGGGCCACAATCATGATGAACATGGCCAGGTAATGCCCCACCAGGATGCCCGCTCGTGACAGGTTGGTGGTTAGCAGGCGGCGCAGGGCGCCATTTTTGCGCTCCAGCACCAGCACCTGGGAGGCGGTGATGAGGCCAGCCAGGGTGAATTGGGCCATCATGCCCGGCGAGGAGTGGGCGAAGGCGTTGTCGCTGTACACGGCGTTGGGGTCGGCCGCCCCGGCCGGGGCGCGGCCGGTGCTGCTGGTTTGCACAGTCACGGGCGGCGCGGCCCAGGCGGCCACGGCGCGGGCCAGGGCGTCATCAAAATAGGCCTGGCGGGTCGCCTCGCCGGCCAGCAGCCCCTGGGCCTCGGCCGCGGCGGTACTGATCTGGGCCGTCTGCAGGGCGCTGTTGAGGCGGGTCAGGGCCGCTTCTACCTCCCCCTGGATGGTGAAGGCGGTCGCCCCGGCCGGGTCCACAATGAGCGTCAGCGCCCCGGCCGGGGCGGCCGGCTGCCGGGCCAGCAGCCGCTCACCAAAATCGGGCGGCAGCAGCAGCGCCGCCGCCAGGTCGCCATCCGTCACCTGCTGGGCCAGCGCTTCCTCCTGGTCGCCGTCCGCGGCCACCAGCCGCAGCACCGCCGACTGCTCCAGCAGAGCGGTTAGATGCCCGGCCATCACGCCCTCGTCCTGGCTCAGGTACCCCACCGGCAGGCGGGGGTCGCTCTGGCCGCCGCCGCTGCTAAAGCCGCCAAAGGCAAAGCCAAACAGCAGCGTGAACACCACCGGCATAATCAGCAGGAAGAAAGTGGACTGCCGTTCGCGCAAGATCTGGCGCAAATCCTTGATTGCTACGTCGAGAATACGCATCTTGTCCATCCTGTTGGCCCATTGGTCATTTGGAGGGCCGCTGCCCGGCCGGGTGGGGGTTGGTTCGCGCCCCGGCCGGGAACTTGCCATCAGGCGAAGCGCCGCCGCAGACGGTTTTGCGCCACCGCCACAAACACCACAATCCACACCAGCAGGCCGGCCAGCGTGGGCAGCAGGTCGACGACCGTGCCGCCGTTCATGGCCGTTTGCAGGCCGCGCACAGCCCACCCCTGCGGCACCAGGAGGCTGATCGTCGCCAGGGTGGGGGAGACCTGTCCCCCGGTGAAGATGGTGATCATGCCCAACATCCCGGTCAGGGTCAGCACGCCGCCGTAAATGACGCCGCTCTGGCGCGTGTTGCGCACCAGCGAGGCCAGCAGCAGCCCGGTGGCAGCCGAGATGGCGACAATACTCAGGGCAGCCAACCCGGCCGGGAGCCAACCGCCCCAATGGATGCCAAAAACCAGCCGGCCAAAGAACATAAGCACCGTCACCTGCACCACCAGGGTGATGAGCGTGCCCAGCGTCTTCCCGCCCAGGATGACCGGGATGGGCGTGGGGGTGGTGAAGAGGCGGGGCAGGGTGCCTTTCTCTTCCTCCACCAGGATTGTTTGCAATGTGCCGGCCCCGGTGAAGAAGGCGAAGAAGATCATCATGCCGCCCATAATCTGCCCCAAAATCTGGGCCAGGAGGTTATCCTCGCCAGACGCGCCGGGCGGGGGCTGCACCGCCAGCAGCGGTCCGCCGGCCTGACCCTGGGCAAAGGCGGCGGTGGTGAGATCGGTAACAACACTCTGCACCAGCCCGGCGTCGATGACCGCGCCCGTCTCAGCCAACTGGGCCATGGCCACGTTGGTGCCGATCTTGGTCGAGGCGAAGCTGTCGGCGAACTGGTTGATCAGGGAGCTGACGATGGCCGGGCCGATGGTCAGGGTGGGGTCCTGGTACAGCTCAATGACCGCCGTCTCGTCCGGCTGCATCAGGGCGGCGGTGAAGTTGGCCGGGATGATGACGGCCACGCTGGCTTCCTGGTTGTCGACGGCGGCGCGGGCCGTGGCGGCGTCGGCGGCCACCGTCACCAACAGCAGGTCGGCAAAGCTGTCGCCCTGCAAAATCTGCACCAGCAGCGCGCCCATGGACGAGACCTGGCTGAAGTCGAACGCCTGGCCGCCGGGCGCGGTGGCTGCCGCGGGCATGGCGGGCAGCTCGCCGCTGTCCAGGTTTACCAGCACCAGTGACGTTTGGGGCAAGGTAAAGCCGGCGTCCTCACCGACGCCGCCAAAGAGGAAGGCGAAGAGGGCGGTGACCAGGATGGGGACGACGAACATGAACATGATGCCGGTCAGGCTGCGGTAGGATTGGCGCATGTCCTTGAAGGCGATGTCGAGCAGTTTCATCTCAGTCCCTCAATGCCCGGCCGGTGAGGTGCAGGAAGACGGTTTCCAGGTTTGGTTCCTGGATGTCGACGGAGGTAATGCGCACCCCGGCCGGGGCGGCCAGCTCAAACAAGTGGGGCAGCACCAGGTTGCTGTCATCGGCCAGCAGGGTGATCAGGCCATCCTCGGCTGTGATTTGTGAGACCCCGGGCACCTCCCGCCAGCGATCCAGCAGCGGCTCGTTCGCTTCGCTCAGGCGCAGGTCAATACGGTCCTGCTCGCCAACAATCTGCACCAGTTCCGCGTGCGTGCCCAGGCCGATAATCTCTCCCTGGTCCATGATGGCGATGTGGTCAGACAGCTCCTGCGCCTCCTCCATGTAGTGGGTGGTGTAGAGGACGGTCGTGCCCTGCCGGTTCAGGTCCCTGACGCCATCGAGGATGTGGCGGCGGCTCTGCGGGTCGATACCCACCGTCGGCTCGTCCATGATGACCACGTCCGGCTTGTGCAGCAGGGCCACGCCGATGTTGATGCGCCGCTTCATGCCGCCGGAGAACTTCTCCAGCCGGCCCTTCTGCCGGTCGGTGAGGCCGATGAGGTTGAGCACTTCATCGACCCGGCCGGCCAGCGCCGCGCCGCGCAGCCCGTACATTTTGCCCCAGAATTCCAGGTTTTCACGGGCAGACAGGTCGTCGTACAGGGCGATTTCCTGGGGTACAACCCCCAGCCGCGCTTTTACCTGGTGCGGCTGCGCGGTAACGGAGTGGCCTAACACCGTGGCGTCCCCTTCTGTGGGCCGCAGCAGGCAGGCGAGCATGGAAATGGTGGTGCTCTTGCCGGCGCCATTCGGCCCCAGCAGGCTGAACACCTCGCCGCGCCGCACGGCAAAGGAGACCCCTTTGACGGCATACACTTCGCCGAAATCTTTGTGCAGCTTGTTAACCTGGATGGCGATATCGTTCATCGATTCTTCTCCAAATTGTCCCGGCCGGGAGCCCGGGGGCCGGGAGTCCACGATCTGGTTCCAGTCACGCTCCCTGGAAAGAAGGTGCCGGCCGGTCCTGGTGCGCCTGGCGGGGCAGCAGCAGCGCCACCAGGGAGAGCACCAACAGCGGAAGATGCATAACCCCCATCATCACCAGCTCCGGGTTGAACCAGTGGCTCAGGTTATAGATGCCGTACAGCAGCCCGTTGAAAGCGGTCACCCGGAAGGCAAATTCGTCCACAGTGGGGTAAAAGAGGATTAGCAGGAACAGAAAGAGTGGTGTTACGAAGCAGTAGGTCAGCCCGTAATCGGGGGAGGTCAGGAGCAGCAAGGGGTTGAAGTTGGCGGCGACGCCGCTGCCCTCCAGCGCGATTGGGGACCAGAAGACGAGCAAGGCCAGCGGCAGCAGCAGCCAGCGCCAGCGCGGCACGTGGCTGAATGAAGCGCTAAGGGTGCCGCGCCACGAGACGCTCAGCCAGAGAAGCCCAAGCAGGGTGGTAGCAACCAGCGCCCCGGTTTGGATGGCAAAGCCGTAGCTGGCGGTTTGGGCGCTGGTTTGCAGCGCGGCGATGAGCAGGTAGTTGAGACCGATGTAAGCAGCCACGACCCGGCCGGCACGCCCCGGCCGGGTGGCAACCAGCACTACCAGGGCCAGCGTCGCCACATGGAAAACCCACCCCCAGGCCTGGTAAGGGGTGATCGCCACCATCAGGATTTGCCGGATCACGTCCTGGGTGTGGCGCGGATCGTAGGCGAGCGCGGTAATTGGCGGCAGCATCGAGATCACCACCAGCGCCGCATAGATCACCGGATAGAACCAGCGACGGTCGGCGATTGATTTCATGATTCTCCTCCTGGGGCAGGGCAACTGCCCCGGCCGGGACAGCATCCCAACACCTAAAGGCCAACCCCGCGCCCATACAGCACCAGGGGGATGAAACAGAACAGGCCCATCCCAACCACCAGGTTAACCGCGTCATTGGGCACATACGACTGCCGCATTTCGGCCGTGGCATAGAGGGCGGCAGGGTACAGCAAACCCGCGATGGAGGCCACTGCCAGGCCAGCGGCAATGACAAGCGAGAGAGCATAGGACGTTGAAAAGGGGTGCTTCAACGGCAGAGGAGGGGACGAGGAGGGGGACATGCGATTGTCTCCAGTGCGGGGCCAAGCCGCGGGCACTTACGCTGGTTCACCAGTCGCGCCACGCCAGAGTACCGCAAGAACCAACCCGGCCGGGATGGCGCGCGACATGCGGCAGGCAAAGGAACAGTAGAGTGGGATACAAACAGGCGTTGCCCACTAATTTCATTACGTCGCTAATCGTGAAAGGTTTCACGAAATGCGGCCCGTTTGCCGCGTCGTGGCCCACCGCTTCCCCGCGCCAGCGTTGGCCGGCGGGCTGCTCAGCCGGCGCGGAGCTGCCAGACCTTCAGCGCCAACTGCAGGGCCAGGCGCATATCGGCCTGGTCCAAATCCTGGCCGGTAAGCTCCTGGATACGCTCCAGGCGGTAGAGCAGCGTGTTGCGGTGGATAAACAGCGACTCGGCCGTCTGGCTGACATTGCCGTGGAAGTTGAAGTAGGCGTCGATGGTCTGCACCAGGCTGCCCCGCTGCCGCTGGTCATAGTCGGCCAGCGGCCCAATAATCTTCTTGCTGAAGGCCTGCACCGCCGGTAGTTGGTCAATCTGGCTTAGCAGTTGGTAAACGCCCAGGCTGTTGTACTCCACCAGGTGCAGGAGCTGCAGCCGTTCGCTGAGGTGCATGGCTTGCAGCGCCTGGGTATGCCGCTCTGGCCAGTCGGCCAGGGCCATGGCCGGGCCGGCCAGGCCGCTGTACAGCCGCACGCCAGGGTATTCGCTGTGCAGATGCTCCCGCAGCCGCTTGTCCAACTCGTGGGCCACGTTCAGGTCATCACCGCCGCGCAGCGCCTGGAAAACACAAACATGGTCGCCGCCATAAATGTGCACCAGGGCCGGGCGCTGGTGGCTGGAAACGAGCCAGTTAACCGCCGTTTCCAGGCGGCGCAGAGACAGCCCGCCATCGCCGACCCAGCCAAAGGTAAGGACGGCATGCGGCTGCAACGTGTCGTGGTCCAGGCGGCGCTCCAGCCGCTCTATCTCGGCTGGGGGTAGGGTTCCGGCCAGCAGCCCCTCCAAAAAGTCGCCGCGCAGCGCTTTTTGGGCCTCGCTGACGGCTTTGGCGCGGGCCATCTCCAGGGCGCAGGCGGCTGCGCCATGTTCGGCCACCAGGGTGTCCAGCAGGTCCAGCTCCCCGGCCGGGCCTACCACCGACACATAGCCCCGCGCCCGGTCGCCAGAAACAATGGGGCTGACAATGCGGCCCATATTCTCCACCGGCAGCAACTGCTGCCAGAAGCTCTGGCCGGAGCGGGCCGCCTGCACCGCTTTGGCCGCCGCCTTGCGGTTGCGCAGCACAGCGGGCAAGTTCTCGCGCTGAATGAGCGCCTCGCGCAGTGCCTTGTCGTCGACCCGGTTCCCGGCCGGGATGGCCATGGCCCGAATGTCCAGCCGTTTATCCTGCACAGCCACGATTTTGCCCGTGAGTTTGGACATCATCTCGGTCATTGCGTCCAGCCCCTTGCCCTCGCGGGACATCTCCGAAAGCTGGCGATAGAGCTGCATCCCCCGGTCCGAGGTTTGCGCCTGGCGGTCCAGCAGCAGCGCGCCGATGGCCTGCTGCACGCTGCGCAGGGCACTATCGGCCGGCAGCAGCAGCAGGGGCAGCGCCAGGCTGGCGGCAACACGCGTTGCCCCGGCCGGGACCTCGCCAAAGGTTACCACGGCGGCCACGTTATGCGCCTTCAACTGGGCCAGGTTTTGCTCCAGCTCGGCCGGCGAGGTGCGCGCCTGCAGCGCGGGCGGCACAATGACGAGGTCATTGTTCTGCACCTGACTGGCCAGGTCTTGCCAATCTACCAGGGCGGCAACCCAGTTGATGGCCTTGTTGGGCTGGCCACCGCGGGTGGCCACAACCGTGCCAAAGGGCAGGGCCAGGCGGATCACGTCGCTGAGGGTAACGTCGGCACTGCTCGTCTCGTTAGGCGAGGGACGGTTCATGTTGCACCTGCTCGTTCTGGGCCGCAGCGGCCGAAATAGGCAGCCGGATGATGAAGGTAGTGCCCTCATCGGGCGAACTGAACACCTCCACCTGGCCGCCATGCTGCTCGATAATGCGGTGGCTGGTGGCCAGCCCCAGGCCGGTTCCCTGGCCGGGGGCCTTGGTGGTGTAAAAGGGTTCAAAGATGTGGTTCTGCTGGGCGGGGGTCATGCCAATACCGTTGTCACGAAACAGGACCAGCAGGTGTTCCCCGGCCGGGTCCGGCCGGGTGTTGATGTCGATGCGCCCGGGGCCGGCGGCGCTGCCGCCCGGCCGGGAGAGTACGGCATCGCGCGCGTTCAGCAGCAAATTCAGCCAGACCGTCTTCAGATGCTCCCAACTGGCCAGGACCGGCGGCAGCGTTTCGTCCAGGTCGGTGTGAATTTGCACTGCGGCGGCCGTCATCTGGTAAGCGGTGAGTTTCAGCGCCTGGGTGATGGATTGGTTCACGTCGCCCGGCGCAAAGGCGTATTGGTTCTGCCGGGCAAAATCCAGCAAATGGCGCACCACGTTGGTGGCCCTTTCGCCCGCCTGGGCGATCAGCTCCACCGATTCGTAATTCTCATCGTCGGGCGGGATGAACATCTTCAACATTTCCGCGTTGGCGTTGATGGCCGTCAGCGGATTGTTGATCTCGTGGGCCACGCCGGCGGCCAACTGGCCGATGGCCGCCAGCTTGCCCGCTTGCAGCAGCGAATGCTCCAGGCGGCGCTCTTCGGTGCGGTCTTGCCAGACGACCACCGTGCGGGCGCTGCCGGCCTGCGTGCCGGGAATGGGGTAAGCGTGGATATCCCACTCCTGCGGCAAATGGTCACTGCCTACCCAGTTCACGGACCAGCGACGCGGCTGGCTGTCGGCCAGGGTGTGGGCCACGCGGCAATGGTCGCAGGGGGTTTCGCGGCCAAAGAGCGCCCGGTAGCAGTGACGGCCAACCAGGGCGTCGGAGGTGGTGCCCAGCGCGTCGGCCTTGTAGCGGTTGACGGCTACCAACTGCCAGTCGTCGTTGAGGGTGTAGATGGGGTTGAGTATGCCGTCCATGACCGCCTGCAGCCGGTTGTGGCTTTCTTGCAGCTCTTGCTGGCGCAGCCTGACCCGCCGGAAGAGGGAGGCGTTTTCCAGCGCCTGGCTGACGGCGCTGGCAAAGGAGGCGAAGAGGTCGGCATCGACGTCGCTAAAGGGGCCGGTGGGTTTGTTGTAACCGGCCAGTACGCCCATGGGCTTGTGACGCACGACGAGTGGCAGGGCGATGAGGTTGTGCAGGGGCAGCCCGGCCGGGCTGCCTGGGGCCGGCCCGGCGGCCAGGTCGTTGATGACCAGGGGGCTGTTGCTGGCAAAGACCCGGCCAATCGCGCCCCGGCCGGGTTCACAACTGGGGAATTGCTCGGTCACCGAGATGGGGGGGTGCCCCGGCCGGGGGATGGCTTCGGCGGCACTGCACACCAGGCAGTTTTTGTCGCTCTGCAGAAAAATGGCCGCCACCGGTACATCTAGCACGGCGCACGTGCCCCGGACCGCCGCGGCCGGAATCTGGCTCATGTCTAGCGTGGTGGTTACGGCATTGCTGGCCTGGTTCAGAGCGGCCAACTGCTGGCTCTGGCGTTGGAGCTGCTTCTCTAGCTGCTGGGTGCGCAGGATGGTGTTGATGCGGGCCAGCATCTCCTGCGGATAGTAGGGCTTCAGGACGTAATCATCGGCACCGGCGGAGAGGGCGTCGATCTTGGCCTGGCTGCCGGTGGTGGCGGTGAGCATGATGACGCGGGTGAAGGCGAGGGTGGGATGCTGGCGCAGCCAGGCCAGCACTTCGGTGCCGCTCACTTCGGGCATGCGGCTGTCTAGCACCACCAGGTCGACAGGCCCGGCCGGGGTGCCCCCGGCCAAAATGCGCATGGCCTCGGCCCCGTCGCCGGCAGTGGTGACGGTGTAGCCGGCCTTGTGGCGCAAGAAGTCGGCCAGCGAATCGGCAATGTGGGGTTCGTCGTCAACGACCAGGATGTGGGTCTGGTTCATGTGGTGGGTGCCCGGTTCCCGGCTCAGGTAACGCTGAAGGAGTAGCCATGCCCTTGAATGGTGCGAATGTAACGCGGCCGGCCGGGTTCTGGCTCAATCTTCTCGCGCAGATTCTTGATGTGGGCGCGCACCAGTTCGGAACTGCCGGTATCGCGTGGGTAGTCCCAGACGTCTTGCAGCAACTGCTGGCTGGTGAAGACCTGATCGGCGTGGCTCATCAGGTGGTAGAGCAGGTCAAACTGGACATTGGTGAGCAAGACGGTCCCGGCCGGGGTGGTTACCTCAAATGTCCGGCAGTCCAGCACCACTTCGCCGGCTTGTAAGCGGTACGGGTCCCTGGCGGCCCCGGCCGGGGTGGTCTCCGGCTGCACCCGGCGCAAAATCGCCCGCACCCGCAGCTGCAGCTCTTCCATGTTAAATGGCTTGGCCAGGTAATCATCCGCCCCGGCCCGGAAACCCTCGATCTTGTCCTCGTCCTTGCCCCGGGCTGTCAAAAAGAGGACCGGCAAATCCTTTAGCAGCGGGTCGCCCCGGATCTGCCGGCAAACCTGGTAACCATCCACCCCGGGCATGATGATGTCCAGGATAAACAGGTCCGGCCGGTGGCGGCGGGCCATCTGCAAGCCCTCGATACCGCTCTTGGCCACCATCACCTGGTAGCCGTAAATTTTCAGGGCACGCTGCAGCGTCCGCGAGACCAATTCATCGTCATCAATTACCAGAATTGTTGTCATGTTACAACCTGCGAAGCTGGCCTGTGGGCCAACAAGGGCCGGCAGGCAGAGGCGGGGCACGTTTCTGGGGCAAGCAACTACCTGGCGCGACGCGTCCCGCAAGGGTCGTCGAGTGGATTATAGCGAACGGCGGCTATTTTTGCTATGGCATCTACCGCCCGCCAGCAATTCTAAATGTAAAACATGTAATGATTTTGCACAGTGAAGGATGAAAATGTGGTACGCTCCGGTCCACAGCAGAAAGAGTTTGGTTGCACATTGGTGAACCTCATCCCGTTTCTAAACGTAAACCGATTGCCTGTGAGCACAGTGAATTGTCGCGGTTGAAGAAACCAGCACGAGTAGCAAAGTACCAATTATCTCGGCAATCCCTGCTGAAACCAGACTGACTGGAGTAAGGAAATGGAAAAACCTGTTGACGTGTTGTTGTGGCTTGACATTCATAAAGAGAGTATCGCTCGCCTGTCTGTTACAGGGACCGCTGTTGAGAAGGGTACAAACCCGCCAGCGAAGTAAGAGAATTCAGGACGCAGCTAGCGGACTTGAATGCCTTGCGATCTTGGTGGCTGTGGTGGCATGAGCATCATTACGTTGCTATGGAAAGCACCGGCATTTTCTGGCGCAGCCGTGTACGCCATTCTTGAAGAAGCTTTTACGGATGACATGCACCTCTTGGTGGTGAATGCCCCCACTTAAAAAGGTTCCCCGGCCGGAAGACCGATATGCGCGATGCAGAATGGTTGGCTATCTTGCGGTGTGCCGGTCTCCCTACGCGGCAGTTTTTGTGCCCGAACGCGATATTCGGGATTTGCGTCAATTCACGCGGTATCGGAAGGCACTGATTGGGATATTACTTCCCAGAAAAACCGGATTGAAAGCCATTACAGTCGAGCGGATTTCGTCTGTCCTCCTCCTTTCTGTCCGATATCTTTGGCGCTTCCGGCCAGGCGATCATGGAGCAGTTGGGAGTGCAAGTTGGCTGGGTATCTCCCAGCAAAGTCTTGCAAAATGTCTCAAAGGGCGTGCCGCCAGAAGAACAACGAAATCTTGACCAATCTAAACGGGTTGTCCGGAGCAGGCGCAAGCTGCTCAAGACAATTGGCTCACTTGCAAGAGACCTACAGGACAATTTCCGGAAGTGGAGCAAGACATTCGCGCTTAACTTTGCTACGGGTTCCTGAGGGGCCTATCGAATTGTTGGACACTATTCCGGGCATTGATCGCCCGCAGCCCATGCCGTTCTGGCTTCCATGGTGTGGATATGTCTGCTTTTCCCACCGCTGAGCATATCTGTTCCTGGGCTGGTCTTGCTCCCTGGCAACCATCAAAGCGCCGGCAAAAAAAGAAGAAGCAACGCCCCATTACGGCAAACCTGGCAACAATTATCTCAAGCACGATTCTTTGCGAAGTGGCCTGGGTGATTGCCCGCCGGTGGCTTGTCTGCTTGGTACCGGCATCTGTCTCAAACAACGGACGGGTGCCAAGCGAGCGATTGTTGCTTTGGCGCGGAAGTTGCTTGTCATTATCTACACCATCCGCTTACCAATTCAGCCATTACCAGAATTGTTGATGAACAACCTGCGAAGTTCTTGGGAACGCCGGCAGGCAGAGGCCACGTTTCGCAAGCAAAAGCGACGTTAACCGAATGGTGTAAGTGGATTATAGCGAACGGCGGCTATTTTTGCTATGGCATCTACCGCCCGCCAGCAATTCTAAATGTAAAACAGAATCGTTCACTCCCCCCTCCGAAACGAGCCGAGAGGTCAAGCACCGGGGGCGTCGCCTCGGCGCTTCGCGCCTGGCGACGCCAATCAAAGCGGGGTTTTTTCAGTTTTTGGGGCGCTGCCCCAAAAACTGAAAAAACCCCATTGAGTTCCCCCGCGCGGGGCGCGAAGCGCCCTCGCGCGGGCCAGCGTTTGGGGAGCGAGCGCTTACTGCAAAACCTGATCAGCCGCCCAGCGCGATCTCGGGCAACCTTCTGCCCTTTTGCGCCCCTCTTTCCCCTACACTTAGAATTACTGACCGCCCACCCACCCCAAAACAAACGTGGTGCGGGCGGCACGACGGCGGCCCGCACCACGGGTTGGGAGGCACGGCTTATGGGAAAGCGATCCGGGCTGCGGCCGGGCGCTAGATCAGGAGGCGCATGGGTTCTTCCATGAGGGCTTTGAACTGCTGCAGGTAACGCGCTGCTTCGGCTCCGTCGGTGGCCCGGTGGTCGGCGGAGATGGTGACTTTCATGCGGGTGCCCACGGCCAGTTCACCGTTCACGACCACCGGCACTTGCCGGGCGGAGCCAATGGCCAGAATGGCCGCATCGGGGGGATTGATGATGGCGATAAAGTGGTCTACGTCGAACCCGCCCAGGTTGCTCACGGTAAATGTGCCGTCTTGCACGTCGTCTGGTGATATTTTGCCGGCGCGGGCGCGGGCAATCATGGCCCGGTTGTCCGCAGCAATCTTGGATAGGGTGGCGGTGTCGGTGTTCTTCTGCACCACGGTGAGCAGGCCACCCTCTACGGCTACCGCGCTGCCCACGTTGATGGCCTTGTGCTGGATGATCTGGTCGCCGGCAAAGGCGGCGTTGAGGTTGGGGAAGTCGCGCAGGGCCAGGGCGGCCGCCTTGACGATCAGGTCGTTGACGGTGACTTTCTCGTCTTCGGGCAGCAGGGCGTTGATCTGCTTGCGCAGGGCCAGGGCCGGGGCCATGTCTATCTCGCTGGTGACGTAGAAGTGGGGTACGGTGGTCTTGCTTTCGGTCATGCGGCGGGCGATGGCCTGGCGCAGCCGGGTGAGGGGGACGGTGACCTGGTCGCCCCCGGCCGGGAGGGGGGGCGGCGTTGGTTCGGGGGCGGGCAGCGTTGGGACCATCAGCGGCAGCGCTGGCTGGCTCTCCGAGAAACCGGCCACATCAGTTTTGCGCACACGCCCGCCAGGCCCGGTGCCACTGACCTGGCGCAAATCCACGCCCAGCTCGCGGGCCAGCCGGCGAGCAACGGGGGTGGCTTTGACGCCGCCGGGGAATTCGTCGCTGGCGGTCCCGGCCGGGGGTGCCGGGGGAAGCGGCGCGGGTGCTGGTTCGGTAGGGGCGGGGGTGGCGGCGGGGGCAGGTGGGGTGGTGGTCCCGGCCGGGGACAGGCCAGAGATATCCTCATCCGCCGCCCCCACAATCGCCAGGTTGGCGCCAATGGGCACCACCGCGCCTTCATCCTCTAGCAGGCGCAGCAGCACGCCAGCCACATGCGATTCCAGCTCCAGGGTCGCCTTATCCGACTCAATTTCGGCCACGACATCTCCTTTATTGACCTCGTCGCCCACCTTCTTCAGCCAGCCAACCAGGACCCCTTCGCGCATGTCAAAACCCAGCTTGGGCATTACAATGAACTCGGCCATTACAAAATCTCCTTTACCGCCGCAATCACCCGATCCGCATTAATCAGCGCCGACTGTTCCAGTTCACGCGAGTAGGGCAGCGGCACTTCCAGTTGGGCCACCCGCTTCACCGGCGCGTCCATGTAGTCGAACCCCTCTTCCTGCAAGCGGGCGGCGATCTCGGCGCCAATGCCGTAAGAGCGATGGCCCTCTTCCACAATCACCGCTTTGAAGGTCTTACGGAACGAAGCCAACACCGGCCCCATGTCCAGTGGGCGCAGCGAGCGCAAATCGACCACTTCCGCCTCGATGCCCTGCTTGGCCAGCCGTTCTGCCGCCTCCATGGCCACCATCATCCCCTGGGCATAAGCCACCAGGGTGACGTCGGAACCTTCGCGCTTGACGTCTGAAACGCCCATGGGCACGATGTAGTCCTCTTCCGGCACTTCGCCGCGAATCTGGTAAAGGGTGTGATGCTCAATAAACAGCACCGGATCATCGCTGCGAATGGCCGCTTTCAGCAGCCCTTTGGCATCATAGGGCGTGCTGGGCGAAACCACCTTCAGGCCGGGGAAGTGGGCGAAGATGACATCGGGGGTGTGGCTGTGGGTGGCGCCTAGCTGCCGCCCGCCGCCGCCCGGCGCACGGAAGACCACCGGGCACTTCATCTGCCCACCAAACATGTAATGGACCTTCGCCGCGTGGTTGATGATGGCATCAAAGGCCACAAAGGCGAAGTTGATGGTCATGAATTCGGCCACCGGCCGGAGACCATTCATCGCCGCCCCGGCCGCGGCCCCGCCAATCACCATCTCCGAAATCGGCGTATCGCGCACCCGCTTATCGCCAAACTCATCGTGGAAGCCGCGCGTGACCGCGTAGGTGCCGCCCCACACGCCAACTTCCTCACCCATGATGAAGACGCGTTCATCCCGGTGCATCTCTTCGCGTAACGCGTCGGTAATTGCCTGTCGCATTGTTATTCGTGCCATGATAGTTGCGCCTCCGTTGCTGGCCTATGATTCCACGTAAATGTTAGCAAATAGATCGGCGAGGGATGGCAGCGGCGATTCCTCGGCGAAGCGCACGGCCGCTTCTACTTCGGCCTCCACCGCCTGGTCAATCGCTTCCAACTCCTCACGGGTTGCCGCCAATTCGGCCAGCAAATGGCGCTCCAGAATGCCAATGGGGTCATCCTCGCGCCACTTCTCCACCTCTTCCCGCGTGCGATAGCGCAGCGGGTCGCCCATGCTGTGCCCTTCGTAGCGGTAGGTAATCATCTCCAGGAACTGCGGCCCCTCGCCGCGGCGGATGGCCGCCAGCGCCTCGCTGGTGGCCTCATAGACAGCCATGATGTCCATGCCATCGACTTGCTTGCCCTGCAGGCCATAGCCCAGCGCCTTGTCGATCATGCGCGGCACGGCGGAAGCGCGGTTGACCGCCGTGCCCATGCCGTACTGGTTGTTCTCGCAGATCCAGACCACGGGCAGCTTCCAAACGCCGGCCAGGTTCAAAGATTCGTGGAAATAGCCAATGTTGGTGGAGCCGTCACCAAAATAGCAGAGAACGGCGTTGCTTGTTTGGCGGTAGTTTTCGGCCAGGGCAATGCCTGTGGCCAGGGGTAAATGGCCGCCAACAACGGCGTAACCGCCCCAGTAGTGGCGCTCCACGTCGGCCAGGTGCATGGAGCCGCCCCGGCCCTGGCTGACGCCGGTGGCTTTGCCCAGGAGTTCGGCCATGATTTTGCCCGTGTCGGAGCCAACGGCCAGGGCGTGGCCATGGTCACGGTAGGCGGTGATGACGTGGTCGCCCGCCTGCCGGGCGGCGATGCTGCCCACGGCCACCGCTTCCTGGCCGATGTAGAGGTGCAGAAAACCGCCAATCTTGCCAAGCTGGTACAACTCGGCACAGCGCTGTTCAAACCGGCGAATCAGGACCATTTGCCGGTACCATTCCAACAACGTTTCTTTTTTCATGCAAAACTCCTTTCTGCGAGTTGGGTTGTCAGGTTGTCGCCTGTCCGTTTTTCGGCTTGCTGACCCGCCATGGTTTCTGCAGCCAGATGGCGGGGAGGCTAACACTGGGAGGCTTCCCGGCCGGGTACAGCCACCCACAATGCAGCTCGCAGCCAGTCTGGTGGGCGTCACTTAGTGAGTGTCTAAAGACAACTTCCCTTTTTTGTTTGTAGTAACCGCTTTAGCGGTCTGGGCGGCTGAAGCCGCTACTACAAACTAATTTCTGGACGCTCACTTAGCTAACGCCGCCGTTATGCATTCGATGGCCATTGATTTGGAAAGCCGTGCGCCGGTTAACCCGGCGTAGGTGCGCAGTGGGAGCGTTAGTTTAGCAAACTTGGGCAAGGCTGGCTAGCAGGAGTTCCGGGCGGCAGCACGCCCACAGATGGCCTTGCCTCGCCCCCTGTGAGCCAGGGCGCGGCCGGGACCGTGATGCGCTTCATGTTGGGGCATGGCCAACCTGCGCCCCCTGGGCATCCACGGGCAAAATCCAGGCGCGGCTAGGCAACCCGGCCGGGGCAAAAGCCGCCTGGATGGCCGCGGCAATCGCCTGGTGGTTGTCCGGCGCAAAAGCGAGCAGGCTGGGGCCGGCGCCGCTCAGGGCCACGCCGGCCGCGCCGGCCGCGTAGGCTGCGGCAAAGGCCGCGGCCATACCGGGGATGAGCGGCAGCCGGTAGGGCTGGTGCAGGCGGTCCTGCATGGCCAGGGGCAGCCGCTGGTAATCGCCGGCGGCCAGGGCGCGCACCAGCAGGGCCAGCCGGCCAGCGTTAAAGATGGCATCGGCCAGCGGCACCTGGCGCGGCAGGGCGGCCCGCGCCGTGGCGGTGGGCAAATCGAAGTCGGGTAGGACGATGACCACCTGCTGCGGTGGCAGGGGGATTGGCTCGACGTGCAGTTGGCCATCCGCCGCCTGGTTGATGAGGACCAGGCCACCCAACCCGGCCGGGACCACGTTATCCGGGTGGCCTTCCATCGCTGCCGCCAGGCGCAGGATTTCGGCCTGGCTCAGGCCGCCATCGACCAGGGCGTTGGCGGCCAGCATGCCGCCCAATACGGCCGCGGCGCTGCTGCCCAGGCCGCTGCCCACCGGAATCCGGTTGTGCTGCGTGATGTGCAGCCCGGCCGGGCTGTGGCCAAGGTGGGCAAAAATGCGTGCCGCGGCCTGGGCGACCAGGTTGCGCGCGTCGCCGGGCAGCCGGCCCGCGCCCTCACCGTGGATGGTGATGTGCAGATCGTTGGGATAGGCCCCGGCCGGGGCGGCGGCCAGGGTGACCTCGTTGTACAGCCCCAGGGCCAGCCCCAGGCAGTCGAAGCCGGGGCCGAGGTTGGCGGTGGTGGCGGGGATGGTGACGGTTACGGTAGCGGGCATGGCAGGTCTCATGATTGGTGATGGGTGATTCGTGTGCCGGCAATTGTGCGGTTAGAATAGGGATTGTGCAACAGGGAACAACCATGACGGCGACGATTCATCTGCCGGCGATGACGCCCCCGGCCGGGCCACACATCGCCATCCACCTCACTCCCAGCGCCGAGCGGGCCATCCGCGCCGGCCATCCCTGGCTGTTTGACCAGGGCATCCGCCGCCAGAGCCACCCCGGCCCGGCCGGGGCGCTGGCCGTGCTCTTCGACCGCAAACGGCGCTTCCTGGCTGTGGGGCTCTATGACCCCGATTCACCCATTCGGGTGCGGGTCCTGCAAGCGGGCACGCCGGCCACCATCGACACCGCCTGGTTCCAGGCGCGGCTGGCGGCGGCCTATGCCCGCCGCGCCCCGCTGCACCAGTCGCCGGCCACCACCGGCTACCGGCTGGTGCATGGCGAGAATGACGGCCTGCCGGGGCTGGTGCTGGACCGTTACGACCAGGTGGGGGTGCTGAAACTGGACACAGCCGCCTGGCTGCCCCATCTGCCGGGGCTGCTGGCGGCGCTGCTGGCGGTGGTGCCGCTGCGCCAGGTGGTGCTGCGCCTCAGCCGGCGTATAGCGCAGGCCGGCGCGCCCGTGTATGACGGGCGGACGGTGGTGGGAGAGGCGGTCACCCGGCCGGTGCTGTTCCGGGAAAATGGCTTGCAGTTTGCCGCCGACGTGGTACAGGGGCAGAAGACCGGCTTCTTTTTTGACCATCGCGATAACCGGGCACGGGTGGAGACGCTGGCCCAGGGGCGGGAAACGCTGAACGTCTTTGCCTACAGTGGCGCTTTCTCGCTGTATGCGGCGCGGGGTGGGGCGCCCGCGGTGCTCAGCCTGGATGGCAGCCGGCCGGCGCTGGACGCGGCCGGGCAAAACTTCCAGCTCAACCGGCATGTGCCGGCGGTGGCGGCTGCCCAGCATGAGCTGCTGGCTGCCGATGCCTTTGCCGCCCTGCCCCGTTTGCAGGCCGACGGCCGCCGCTTTGACCTGGTGATTATCGACCCGCCGGCGCTGGCCAAGAGCCAACCGGAGGTAGCCGGGGCGCTGGCCGCCTATGGCCGGCTGGTGGAAAGTGGGGTGCGTTTGCTCCGGCCGGGGGGCATCCTGGTGATGGCTTCGTGTACCGCCAGAGTGAGTGCCGCGCAGTTCTTTGACGCTGTACACCAGGCGGCGCAGGCCGCCGGCCGGCCGCTGCGCGAACTGACCCGCACCGGCCACGCGCTGGACCATCCGGTCAGCTTTAGGGAGGGGGCTTACCTGAAATGTCTCTTTGCGGCGGTGGGGTGAGTCCCGGCCGGGGGAGGTTGTTCCTGTTCACTTTGTCAAAGCATGATTGGATTGAGGTGCGGCGCGCCTTGAATGACCGTGAGAACCTGGTTAAGGAGCGAATTAAGCTCAGCACGGTGCGGTCAGTGCGCGGGATTTTCGCCGAAGCATATCGCCAGGCGAATTGAACAGGGCCTGATGACGCGCCAGAAGGGGATCTATCGCCGCGTGGCCAGCCCATAGTAACTGGGGCCTACGTGCGCCCGTTCCCAGGCTTCGGGTCCGGTTGCCCGAACATGCCGGTGGGGCAAAGCTTCAGGGCACCAGCAGCAGCTTGCCTGTTACCTGGCCTGCTTGCAGCCGCGCCAGCGCCGCCAGCCCCTCGGCCAGCGGATAGACCGTGTCGATCACCGGCTGCAGCCGCCCGGCAAAGAGCAGCCCCATCACCTTCTCGTAGGCGCTGTGCGGCCCCATGGTGCTGCCGATGATGCTGAGATGCTTACCGAACATCAGTCGATTGTCGAACTCAAAGCGGGGGCCGCTGGTGTTGCCCACGGTGAGCAGCCGCCCGCCGCGGCACAAGGCACGCAGCGACAACTGGTAAGTTGCCGCCCCAACGTTGTCCACCACCACGTCCACGCCACGCCGGCCGGTGAGCTTGTAAACGGCACGGCTCCAATCCTCGGTGTGGCGGTTGATGAGCACATCCGCCCCCAGCGCTTCGGCCTGGGCCAGCTTCTCGTCGGTTGAACCCACGACGATGATGCGGTTGGCCCCGGCCAGCCGGGCGATCTGGATGGCCGCGGTGTTGACGCCGCCACCCGCGCCCACAATCAGCACGTCCTCGCCGGCCTGCAGCCGGCCGCGTTCGATGAGCGAGTGCCAGGCGGTGACAAAGACGAGCGAGGCGGCGGCGGCGGCAGCAAACGTCACGTTGTCGGGCATCTTGAGCAGGTTGCGGGCGGGCACGGCGATGTACTCGGCATAGAAGCCGGGCCGATGCTCACCCAGGAGGGCAAAACGCTCGCACATATTCTCCCGGCCGGAGCGGCAAAACTCACAGGTAAGGCAGCCGGTGGTGGGGTCCACGGCCACGCGGTCACCCACGGCAAAGCCGGTTACGTCGGATCCCACTTCGGCCACCACGCCGGCCCCATCGCTGCCCAGCACGTGGGGGAAGCGCAGTTTTAGCGCCGGCCAGCCGGCCATCACCCACAAGTCCAGCCCATTGAGCGCGGCGGCGTGAACGCGCAGCAGCACCTCGTCGCGGCCAATCCCCGGCCGGGGTAGTTCCCCGTAAGCTACCTGCTCCAACCCCCCATGCGCTTGCAAGAATATCGCCTTCATCTTTCTTCCTCAGTGGCCATGCCGCACCCAGGGGTCTATAAGCCCTAGAGGCTGCGTTCTCTACCCAGGGGTCCTGGGCAGAGGGATGATAAAGCCCCGGCCGGGATTTGGCAACGCCCCGGCCGGAATATCGGAACAGAGTAGTGAAACATTTCACTTTCAGGCCAGATTATGATATAAATCAGGCCTAGAGGGAAACAAATTCATGCGCCGAAAACAAACCATGCTCCCCACCCCGGCCGGGAATCCCCAACCAGGCAGCCCACTCCCCGCAGTCGTTTTCAGCGTGCCCCAGGCCTATCCGGCGTTCCCCAAACGTCCGCCTGATTCAGAGACAACAACTTCAAGAAGCCAACATCGTCAATTTGAAAACTAGCTACTTAGGAGAACATGCAATGCAACACATTGGCCCCGCAATCAGCGACTATGGAATAGAGAATCACGGCATCACCAATGCCGAGACCGTTTATTGGAACCTGACCACGCCCATGCTCTACGAGCAGGCCACCCGCCGCAAAGAAGGGGTTATCGTCCACCTTGGCCCCCTGGTAGTCCGCACCGGAGACCACACCGGTCGCTCTCCCAACGACAAATTTGTCGTCAAAGAGCCAACCTCCGACCACAAAATCTGGTGGGGCAAAGTCAATCGCCCCTTTGAGCAGCAAAATTTCGATGCCATGCTGCGCAAAGTGCTGTCCTACATCCAGAACCGGGACATCTTCGTCTTTGATGGCTACGCCGGGGCCGATGAACGCTACCGCATGCCGGTGCGCATCATCACCGAATATGCCTGGCACAACCTGTTCGCCCGCAACATGTTCATCCGAGAGGCTAATCTGGAAGTACTCAAGCACTTCAAACCAGAGTTCACCGTCATTGATATGCCCCGCTTCCATGCCGTGCCCCAGTATGACGGCACCAACAGCCAGACCTTCATCCTGATGGACTTCAGCAAGCGCATGGTGCTCATTGGCGGTACCGAATACGCCGGCGAGATCAAGAAGAGCATCTTCACAGCCATGAACTACTACCTGCCGGCGCAGGGGGTCATGCCGATGCATTGCAGCGCCAACTTTGGCGCAGACAGAGAGGACACGGCCATCTTCTTTGGCCTAAGCGGTACGGGTAAAACCACGCTGAGCAATGACCCCGCGCGGACGCTGATTGGCGACGATGAGCATGGTTGGAGCGACAACGGCGTGTTCAACTTTGAGGGTGGCTGCTATGCCAAGGTCATCCGGTTGGACCCCAAGGGTGAACCAGAAATCTACGAGACGACCCGCCGCTTTGGCACTATTCTGGAAAATGTATCCTATGATAGCGCCACGCGTCGCGTCGACCTGGACAACGACTCGCTAACCGAGAACACCCGCTCCAGCTACCCCATTTCGCACATCGACCAGGCCGTGCGCGATGGTCTGGGTGGTCACCCCCGCAATGTACTCTTCCTGACGGCCGATGCGTTCGGGGTCTTGCCACCTATCAGCAAGCTGACCAGGGAACAGGCAATGTATCACTTCCTTAGCGGCTACACGGCCAAGGTTGCCGGCACCGAGCGGGGCGTAACTGAGCCTGTGCCCAATTTCAGCGCTTGCTTTGGTGCGCCTTTCATGCCGCAGCACCCCGGCGTCTATGCCGAACTGTTGGGCGAAAAGATTGCGCAGCATGGTTCGGACGTGTGGTTGGTGAACACAGGCTGGACAGGTGGGCCGTATGGCGTGGGCCGGCGCATGAAGCTGGCCTACACACGCCGCATGGTAAACGCCGCCCTGAGCGGTGAACTGAACGATATTGAGCTGGTTGTGGAACCATTCTTTGGCCTGGCCATTCCTAAGCAGGTCGAGGGCGTGCCCGCGGAAATCCTGAATCCGCGCAACACCTGGTCCGACCCGGCAGCTTACGATGCCCAGGCAACCAAGCTGGTGGGCATGTTCATTGAGAACTTCAAGCAGTTTGAGGCCGGCGTTTCGGAAGCTATCCGCAATGCCGCCCCGCAAGGGCGTTAGCAGTTTGTTAGCCTCCCGCCAGTCCAACCCCGGCCGGGGTTGGACTGGCGGGAGATATCTTCTATGCCAATGAAACCCATTACCCAACAACTACCCGGCCGGCTCTACCAGAAAGACAATGCCCTGGCCCTGCTGCTGGACGACCCGGCCGGGGTCGTTTACCTGCGCTACGCGCTGGTTGTGGGTGGCCCCGAGCGCCACGTACTGCCCGCCGTGGTGCTGGACGACTGGGGTCACGAGCTAAAGACGCTGGACCTCTATCGCTGGATTGACACGGAAGGGCAACGTTTTCCGCGAGCCGAGCTGTTTGGCTACGAAATGAACGGTGCTGAAACCCAATATTTTCTGCGGGACCTGGAAATCTTCTTCAGATATCCGTGTTATGTCTACCCGGAACCCCAGGCCCCCGTCCCGGCCGGGATCCTGCTGCAGCACGTTCTCCAACCCGACCCCACCCTCCCGGCCGGGCCACAAGCCGGCCAAAGCCCGGCCAGCACCCCCTGGCCGCTGCACCGCGCCAACGTCCAATGGTGGCGCGCCAATCCCCACACCCTGACCGATTGGGGCTTTACGATTTACCAATTCTAAAGGATAATCCGACCGTGCTCTTTAGTGCTGCGCCACGGCGGCAGCCGGGCACGGGGATTCATATGCAATCGCGGATGATGCGCCTTTTTTTGGTATTCATGCTTATTGCCCTGTTTGCACGGCTCTCAGGGCAATCGGTCCGCGCTGCCAATTCGGATGCCGATAGTGAACGTGTGGGTGGCGCGCCCTCCCTCTCCCCCATCTGGCCGCCCAGCATCCAGCGCTGGTCCAGCTACATTGGCACCCTCTCGCAAGTATATGGCCTGGACCCCGACTTCATTGCCGCGGTTATCAGAGCGGAATCAAACGGCGACCAGGGGGTCATCAGCGGCCAGGGCGCAGTGGGGTTGATGGGCGTCATGCCCGCCAGTCCGGGCCTGGAGTGGCGCCCCCCGGCCGAGGAGCTAATCAACCCGGCAGTCAACCTGCGTTGGGGTGTCTCCATTCTGGCCGAGATTATCCGGCAGTCGGGCGGCGACCTGTTTGCCGCCCTGGCAGCTTACAGCGGCGGCTGGGATCAGGTGGACACCCGCGTACCACAGGAATACGCCGCCGCCGTGCTGGATGGTTATGGCCGGGCCGTGGCCATGCGCGCCGATGTTTCGCCAGATATCGCCGAGCGCTGGACCATTGCCATTGAAGTTCGCCATGGTCACATTCCCAACCAAACGCTGCTGGTGCTGGGGAATGACCCGGCGTCCGGGCTGCAAACCTATGGCGGGCATCTGGTTTATGCCTACACCGACAAAGAGGGCCACACCTTTGCCGTGCGCGGCTATGCCGTGCCACTGTCGTTGGTGAACCCGGCCGGGGAAACCGCCGTCCGTTTTGGTCCCAGTGACGCACTGGAACCAGAACTACTGCGCCAATCCGGCGGTTCCGCCACCAAAATTTCTAGCAGCAATCCCAGCATCCTCATGGCCTGCCTGCCCAGCCTGAGCCGGCTGCGCGGCCATACCAGCACCCGCTGGTTCGCCCCATCCTCCTGCCCATCCTGGCACCGCTAACCCGTCCATCATGCCCACACCTTTCATGCATCTGGACTTCGCAGAGCGAATCCGCACGCACAGCCGCCTGGACGACGCCACTCGTTCACTCATCACCCAGGAACTGCCCGCCTTCTATCTGGGCAACGTCGCTGCCGACTACCAGACAATTTGCGACATTCCGCGCGAGAAGACTCATTTCTATGATGTGCCACCGACGCCGGATCACCAGGCCCACCAGGTGATGCTGGCCTGCTACCCAGAACTGGCCCAGGCAGCGCGGCTCCCGGCCGGGCAGGCAGTCTTCGTGGCCGGCTATTGCTTCCACCTGATCCAGGACCTGGTGTGGTATTGGCAGGTGCTGATGCCCTACTTCTTGCAGGCGGAGGGTTGGCCAGCCGAGGCGCGGGTGCGCTTTGTGAGCCACAACACGCTGCTCACCTATCTGGACCAGGAAGCCCGGCGGGCGCTGCCGGCCACGGCCGGGACAACCCTGGCCGCGGCCGAATCACACCATTGGCTGCCCTTTGCCGCCGACGCCGACGTACACCGCTGGCGGGACTTGCTGGCCCGGCAGCTTTTGCCGGGTGGCACCAGCCAGACCATTCTCATTTACGCCAGGCGGCTGGGCATGACCCCGGCCGGGTTTGCCGCCAACCTGCAAAACCCAACCTGGATGCACGAGCAGGTATTCCACCGCGCCCCCCTGGCCCAGGTCCAGGCCGCCCTGGATGAAGGCATCGACCAGGCGGCCAGCTTCGTGGCCGACTACCTGGCCGCGCTGGCCCACCGGCAGCCGTAGCTGCCACCCTTATCCCCCAATCCCACACGCCAAGAGGTAACCTGATGACCATCATTCCCGCTAAACCGCGCACCACGGTGCAGGCCCGCTTCGCCGATGGCACCGCCTACGACGGCCCCATCGGCGCCACCATAGAGGATTTTGTGCAAGCTGCCCGGCCGGAGGTCCCCGGCCGGGTGGTAGCCGCCCACATCAACAACCAGCTCCGCGAGCTTTCCTTCGCCCTGGCCAACGACGTCCGCCTGGTGCCCATCACCACCGCCGATTCCGACGGCACGCGCATCTACCGCCGCTCCCTCAGCTTCCTGATGATCGCCGCCGCCGCCGAACTCTTCCCTGAGCGTCACATCAACATCCAGCACTCGCTGCCCTTTGGCGGGTACTACTGCGAGGTCAGCGATGGCCCGGCATTCACCGGCGACGAACTGGACCAACTCAACCGGCGCATGCGCCAATTAGTAGACAGCAACCTGGCCATACGGCAGGTGAAGATGCCGCTGGATGAAGCGCTGCAAATCTTCTACACCAACAACGACCTGGAAAAAGCGGACCTGTTTGCCCGGCGGCGTAACCCCTACCTCACCGTCTACGAACTCAACGGCGTGCGCGACTACTTCCATGGCTTCATGGTGCCCAGCACCGGCTATCTGGACCTGTTTGACCTGCGCCTCTACGGCGAAGGATACATCTTGCAGTTTCCGCGCCGCCACGCCCCCAACGTGCTGCAAGCATTTGAGGATGAACCGTGGTTGGTGCGGGTTTTCCAGGAATACAGCGACTGGCTGCGCCTGTTGGGCGTGCCCAGCGTGGCCTCGCTCAACCGGGCCATCACCACCGGCCGGATTCAGGAACATATCCTGGTGGCCGAAGCGCTGCACGAACGCCAACTGGCCAACATTGTCAACGAGATCGCCAGCCGCCGCCCCAGGGTGAAGGTGGTGCTGATTTCCGGCCCCACCTCGGCCGGCAAAACGACCTTTGCCAAACGGCTGGCCGTCCAGTTGTTAACCCAGGGTATCCGGCCGGTGGCCATCAACCTGGACAACTACTTCGTGGATCGCCAGAACACGCCTAGAGATGATCGCGGTGAGCTAGATTTTGAGTCGTTCGATGCCCTGGACCACGTGCTTTTTCAAGTTCATTTGCAGCATCTGCTGGCCGGCGAGACCATTGTGCAGCCCAAATTCAACTTCCGCAGCGGCTCGCGCGAGACGGGCAGCGAAATGAACATTGGCCCGGAACACCTGATTCTGGCCGAAGGCATTCACGCCCTCAATCCCCGCCTGACCACCGGCATCCCCCGCGAAGCCATCTTCAAGGTAACTGTCTCCGCCTTCACTCAGCTCAACCTGGACCAGCACAACCGGGTGCCCACCACCGACACCCGCCTGCTGCGGCGCATTGTGCGCGACGCCGCCTATCGCGGCTACAGCGCCACCGACACCATTCGCCGCTGGCCCAGTGTGCGCCGCGGTGAAAAACGGCACATCTTCCCCTATCAAAACGGGGCGGATATGTTTTTCAATTCGGCCCTGTTTTATGAGCTTTCGGTGCTGAAACCGCTGGCCCAGCCGCTGCTGCTGCAAGTGGAACCGGGGACGCTGGAGCGGATCGAGGCCAATCGCCTGCTCGCCTTCCTGCAATGGTTCGACCCTATCCCGGAAGGGGTGCGGATTCCCAGCAACTCTATCATCCGGGAGTTTGTCGGCGGGTCGATCATGGAGTCGTTTGAGCCGTGGCGGCGCTAGCCGGCGGCCACCGCTTCCCAGGAAGCAAAAAGGACTGCCCGGCCGGGTTGGCTGGGCAGTCCTTGTAAGTTGGCGGGAACCCGGCCGGGTGTGCCCCAGCCGCTACACCTTACCCGTACCGATCGAGCGCTTCACCTCGGCAATCGCCTTCGTCACCTCAATCTCACGCGGACAGGCATTGGTACAGTTGAAAATCGTCCGGCAGCGCCACACGCCAAACTCCTCCGCCAGGATATTCAGCCGCTGGGCATACGCCTGGTCACGACTGTCATAGATAAAGCGGTGCGCCTGGACAATGGCCGCCGGCCCCACATACTTGCCATTCGCCCAAAAGCTGGGGCAAGAAGTGGTGCAGGCCGCACACAAAATACACTTCGTCGTATCATCAAACCTGGCCCGGTCTTCCGGCGATTGCAGCCGTTCGCGCCCATCGGCCGGGGGCGGCGTGTCATTGACAAAATACGGCATCACCGACCGGTAATGTTCAAAGAACGGCTCCATATCAACAATCAAGTCTTTCAGGACCTTCAGACCCAGGATTGGCTCCACCTGGAGCTTCACGGTGTGGCTGCTATCGGCCATCCGGCCCACCAGCGTCTTGCAAGCCAGCATATTGGCGCCATTGATGCGCAGAGCGTCGGAACCACACACCCCATGGGCGCAGGAACGGCGCAGCGCCAGCGTGCCATCCTGCGTCCATTTCACCTTGTGCAGCACATCCAACACCGAATCGTTGGGCAAAACCTCGGTCAGCGTATAATCACCCCAGTAGGGAGCCTTGTCTTTTTCCGGATTGAAGCGGCGGATACGGATATGAACCGTCAGTTTCTGTATTGGCGGGGCCTTCGTGGCACTGGTACTCATTAGTAAACACGCTCCTTTGGTTCATAGCGACCAAGTTCAACTGGCTTGTAGGCCAGCCGATAGCCATCCTCAGTCCGGTAGCACAGCGTGTGCTTGAGCCAATTAACGTCATCGCGCTTCTGAAAATCGTCACGCGCATGGCCGCCCCGGCTCTCTTTGCGGGCCACGGCTGAAATTGCCGTCACCTGGGCCAGCTCCAACAAGCAGCCCAGTTCCCACGCTTCCAGCAAGTCGGTGTTGTACTGATGGCCCTTGTCATCAATCACCAGGTCGCTGTGGTAAGCATCTCGCAAAGCGACCAACTCATCGATCGCCTTCTTCATATTCTCTTCGACGCGGAAAACACCTACATTGGCCGTCATGCTCTTTTGCATCCGGCCGCGCAGCTCATACTGCCGCACCTGTCCCTTGCTGCTGCGGAGGCGCTCAAATTCGGCAATGACCTCGTCGGCTGCGTTGTCGGGCAGGGGCAGCAGCTCATTTTCGCGGCAGAACTCGGCCATGTGCCGCCCGCTGCGGCGACCAAACACAATCAGGTCTACCAGCGAATTGGTGCCCAGCCGGTTAGCACCGTGGACCGAGACGCAGGCCACTTCCCCGGCCGCGTACAACCCCGGCAGTACCGTTCGCTGGTCGTCCAACACTACCCGGCCATCGACATCGGTGGGGATGCCCCCCATGGCGTAATGGGCCGTGGGCTGAATGGGCATCGGTTCCTTCACCGGGTCCACACCCAGATAGGTACGGGTGAAGTCGGCAATGTCGGGCAGCTTGGCTTCGATGTAGGCAGCGTCAATACGCTTGCTTTCGCCGTCCTTCTCGTAGTAGTAATTCACCGTTTCGGGGGTCACGTCCAGGTGCACATAGTTTTGGCCGTTAATGCCCCGGCCGGCTTGCACCTCCAGGAAGATCGCCCGGCTCACCACATCCCGGCTGGCCAGGTCCTTAATCGACGGCGCATAGCGCGCCATGAAGCGCTCGCCTTCGCCGTTGATCAACACGCCACCTTCGCCACGCACCCCTTCGGTAATAAGGATGCCCAGCTTAAAAATGCCGGTAGGATGAAACTGGAAGAACTCCATATCCTGCATGGGAATTCCCCGCCGCAGGCAAATGGCTGCGCCATCCCCCGTTAGCGAATGGGCGTTTGAGGTCACTTCCCAACAGCGCCCCCAACCACCGGTGGCAAAGAGTACCGCCTTGGCGTGGAATACGTGGAATTCCCCACTGGCAATCTGTATCGCCACCACCCCGCGTACCGTGTCACCCACGCGAATGAGGTCAACCACGTGAAATTCATCAAAGAAGTTCACGTTGTTCTTGACGCACTGCTGGTACAACGTCTGCAAAATCATGTGCCCGGTGCGGTCGGCCGCATGGCAGGCGCGGTAGACAGGTTTGCCGGTATCGTTGTTGGTGTGCCCACCAAAACGGCGCTGCGAAATCCGGCCATCGGGCAGCCGGTCAAAAGGCAGGCCCATGTGCTCCAGTTCGATCACCGTTTCGATGGCTTCCTGGCATAACACGTCCACCGCCGGCTGGTCGGCCAGGTAGTCGGAGCCTTTTACGGTGTCGTAGGCGTGCCACTCCCAGTGGTCTTCGCCCAAATTGCCCAGCGCGGCCCCCACGCCACCCTGGGCGGCACCTGTGTGTGAGCGCGTGGGGTACAGTTTGGAAATGACGGCAACTTTCGCGCCCCGGCCGGCATACAGGGCGGCCATCAGCCCGGCCCCACCAGCGCCTATGATGACTGCATCGAATGTGTGTACTTTTGTCTTAGCCATGTTCTTGACATCCTTCTTGATTTCAGGGCGGAGTCGTCAGGGCACAATCGCCGGATCAAAGGCGGCAATGGCAATCGCCGACCAGACGATGGTGACCACGGTAAATACAACGATAATCCGTTTGACCCAGCGCATGGCGTTTTCGTTGTGGATGTAATCGCCTAAGACGTTGGTCAGGCCATTGAAGCCATGCACAATGGCAAAAGCTAGCAGCAGCATGTCGTATGTCTTCCAGCCCCAGGAGTTCCACTGCTCGGCCACGAATTGGATGGTCAGGTTGGTGCTGGTGTTTAGCACATGTTGGATAACAACGTGCCCGACGGCCAATATGAGGAGGGCTGCGCCAGAGAGACGCATAAATAGGAAAGCGTACCGCTGCACCTGCGAACGCGAGTCAATTTTTACACTGCGAGTTGTGACACCGGATAAAGTGCTCATAATTTTCACCTTGCCTTACGGTACCGGATGAATCTGGTTGAAGGGCCGGAAGTCGTTCAGGCTGGGCACCGCCCAACAGTTATCGACCGCGCCACAATGGACGAACAGTTCCCGGAGCATGAGGAAGGCAATGGGAATGAAGATGACGGCAAACAGCACCCAGACGATGGTGGCGGAACGGGCCTGGTATTTCCAAAGCTCGGGCTTGAAGTCGAGAATGGAGATGCGAATGCCGTTGAAGGCGTGATAAAGCACGGCAGCAATCAACGGGATCTCGCTCAGGAGGAACAGGGGGTGTTTGAAGGCCAGCAGGAACCACTGGTACAGCCCGGGGAAGAAGTGGGCATTGGCAGTTTCCCACACGTGGATGGTAAGAAAGAAGAGGATGGCCAGGCCGGACAGGCGATGAGCCAACCAACTGTAGTGGCCAGACCGCCCACGATAGCGGATGCTCTCGCGCACGGTAAGGAGTAATGAAGACATGATGTTAACCTCCCTGGAAAATTGTGGGGTAACAGTGTTGTATGGGGCGAATTATACCTCGTTTACATGATAGGGGTATGCTGAACCTGTGCTATTTGTCACAAGCTTTGGGTGAGGATGCGCACATTTTGACGCGGTGCGCGGGGTGGGATCAGGGGGTATGGCGGGCGTGACTGGCGATGGTTTCTTGCTCGCGGCGGTAGAAAGCAACGGCTTCTTCCCGGCCGGGACCCTCTGCCAGCAGCAGCGCCTGTTCAATATCCTGCCGGGCCGCCGCATACTGCTGTTTGCGCCGGTGCGCCGTCGCCCGCAGGTAATAGAGGTAGGCCTGGTTGGGCATGGCGCTCTGTGCTGTTTGGGCCAGGGCTTCATTGAGTTGGCGCAGCGCCTCATCCACCCGGCCGGTGTCCAGGTTGTACTGCGCCAGCAGCGAATTGGCATAAGCGACTTGCCCCGGCCGGGACAACCCCAGCGCCAGCGCCTTTTCCGCGGCGCGCACCGCCTTCACCGGCGGCTGGCGCTTGCCGTGGGCCAACAGGCTGGCTTGCAGCAGGTACCCTTCGGGCAGGTCGGGATGGTGACGCAGCAGGTGGCGCAGCTGCTCCCGGGCCTGGTTGGGCGCGCCAGCCTGCCGCAAAACATCAATGTACTGTTCCTGTTTCAGCAAGTCATCGGGGTTCAGGGCCAACTGCTGCTGCACCAGTTGGAAGGTTTGCGCCCCGGCCGGGGTGGTGAAGCCCGGCATTTCAAACCAACCCCGCCGGTCATACACAAAAAAGCCGGTCAGCAGCAGCAAGTGCACCCCCAGGGTCAACCCGCTGAGCGTGGGCGTCAGCGCGAAATCATAGATAACGCGCCAATCGCCCACAAAAGTAAACAGCGTAAACAGCGGGTAGTAGATGAGGGCATAGTACAGGTGAAAGCGCAGCGCCCGCACGCCAAAGTAGCGCCCCAGGCTGCTGCGATGGTGGCGCAGCAGCAGCCACAGGCCCACCCCATAGGCCAGCGTTCCCAGCGTGCCCGCCAGACTGATAAACCAATCCTGCGCCGGGCTAAAATTGCCCACCGGCACCACGTAACCCCAGTAGAAAAAGTAGCCAAACTCCACAATCTGGCCACCAAACAGCCAGGTGGCCAGGGCGTGGCAAAACTCGTGGATGGCCACGCCCAGCGGCACCGCCAGCAAGATGGCCGCCGATTCTGCCCAACGCTTTTCACCCGGCCGGAGTGGTTCGGCCAGCATCGTTGCCCGCTGCTGCCACCCGTCACGACCCAGCCGCAAGCCATAGACAAAGTTGCCCACCGACAGCAGGGTGAAGATGAGCATGAGCGGGTTATTCAGCACCCGCAGCAGGGAAGCAGGCATCCGGCTAGTTAGCGACGATCCAGGTACCGCTTTCGTGGCGCAGGGCGCGGGCCAGGTTCGGTGGATTGGTAATCAGGGCCGGGTTGCCCGTTTCGCGCACAAAGCGGATGGCCGCCTGAATTTTGGGGGCCATGCTGCCGGGGGCAAAATGCCCTTCCGCCAGGTACTGCTCCGCTTCGGCCACGGTCAACTGTCCCAGGTTGATCTGCTGGGGCGTGTTGTAGTAGAGAGCCACAAATTCCACACCGGTGGAGACGAGGAAAAGGTCTACCTTGAGCTGGCAGGCCAGCAGGCTGCTGGCCCGGTCTTTGTCAATCACGGCATAGACGCCCTTCAATTCGCGCAGCTCCCCGGCCGGGTTCTGAACCACCGGAATCCCGCCACCACCCACGGCAATCACCGTGCTGCCCGCCATCACCAGGTGCCGCACCGCATCCTCTTCAACCACCCGCAGCGGCTCCGGCGAAGCAACTACCCGCCGCCAGCCCCGGCCGGCATCCTCCACCACCTGCCAGCCCTCCTGCTCAAACTTGCGCGCCGCCGTCTCCTCCATGAAGCCGCCAATTGGCTTGTTGGGCGCGTTAAAGGCCGGGTCGGCCTCATCCACCAACACCTGCGTCACCACCGACACCACCGGCCGGTACAACCCACGGCTATACAGCTCATTGTGCAGTGCCTGCTGCAACATATAACCAATAGAGCCTTGCGTATCGGCCACGATCACATCCAACGGCGTGGCGTGCACTTCGTGGGCGGCAAGTTCATTGCGCCGTAAAATATAGCCCACCTGGGGACCATTACCATGGGTCACCACCAGGGTCCAACCATCCTCAATCATATCCGCCAGGTGGCGGCATGTCTCCCGCACGGCATCCCACTGGTGCGGTACGTCAGGTTGGTGTTTGTCGGTAATCAGGGAGTTGCCGCCAATGGCAACCAGCATTGTCTTGCTCATAGGAACCTCTTCTCATTGGGAAAGTAAGATAGTAGGATAGTAAGCCTGAAATCATACAGCAGCGCCAAACGAGCGGCAAGGACCAGACGGTGGCGATCAGGGGGCCACCAGTTTCCGTCACCGGTCTTAGACTACCAGGTTCCTATGCAGTTATGTTAAAATAGGGGCAGCTTTGGTGAGGATAGTATTTGTGAGCAGCAAGGCAGAATTCCTGGGCAGCCTAAAGATATTCAAGGAACTACACCCCGATGAGCTAAGGGCGTTGGCTGAGATCTGCCCGGAATATGAATTTGACACGGGAGCAAGTATTGCCTACCAACGTGACGTGGCCAATAGCCTCTACATCGTGCGCTCCGGCCGGTTGTTTGCCAGCACAGTAGATGAACGAGGCATTGTGCGGGAGTCAAAACCGTATACGCCGGGCGAGTATTTCGACGACCGCTGGCTGTTCACACCCATGGCACACAAAGCGACGGTGCGGGCCACGGAACCCGGCCGGGTCATCATCATCGACGGTCCCACCTTTGTCCGCTTCCTGGCCAACAACCGCGACATCGTCGACGCCCTGGAGCCATACCAGAATGAGAAAGGTGAGCAAACCGGCCTCTCCGAAGAAGCGTGGGAAACCCTGGTCAAGAGCGAAGTGGCCGCCAGCGAGGGCGAATTCCGCGCCGCCGGCCTCATGCCCGACGAGCTGGTCGAATACTGGACCCGCCGCAGCCGTTGGGTACTGTGGTTCAACATCTTTTTCCGCGTCCTGTTATTATTGCTCTGGGTTGGCATCTACTCCTTCCTGGCCGCCAGGTATCCGCTCCTGGCCACCAACGTGGGCACCCTCCTCCTCTTCATCATCCCCGGCCTGCTGTTAGGCTTCTTCATCCTCTATTCTTTCCTGGACTGGCGCAACGACTACCTCCTCATCACCAACAAGCAAGTGCTCCACTACGAATTCAGCCTCAACTTGCGCTCCTTCGGCACAAACATCCAGAAACTGCCCATCGACCGCATTCAAAGCGTCACCATCGAACAACCCAACTTCATCAGCAACCTGCTCAACCTGGGTACCGTGCGCATCACCACCGCCTCGCAAAGCAGCACCATTGTCTTCGACTTCGTGAACACACCCCTTGAAGTCAAAAACGCGCTGGACCGCATCTCGCGGCGCGTGAAGGAGCTGGACGCTGGTCACGAACAGGCATTAATGCGTCGCAGCCTGGAAGACCACTTCCAACTAACCCCACCCGTTCGCAAGGTCACAGAGGAAGAGACACAACAGCCAGCCAAGGGCCGGCGCGGCCGGCGCTTTGAACTGGCCACCCGGCTAGAAGAGGGTGGCACGGTCACCTACCGCAAATCTCGCATCTTCCTGCTGCTAGAAATGCGCTGGCCGCTCATCCTCGGCGCCGGTCTGCTGCTGGTGTATTACCTGCTGCAACAGTACACCTCTAGCCCGCTGCTGGCTCTCCCCTTCGGTATCCTGCTCCTGCTCGATCTGGGCTGGCTAATTTGGGAGATTGAAGATTGGCGCAATGACCAATACCAGGTAGATGACCGGTATGTGATTGACATTGACCGCACTCCTTTTGGCTTTGGCGGCACGCGCAGGCAAGCTGAATTAAGCAATATTCAGAATGTGAACGCATCCCGGCCGGGATTCTTGGCAACCATCTTCAGATATGGTACCGTGTTTATTGAGACCGCCGGGGCCTCGGCCGACATCGCTTTCGAGCGTGTCACCAACCCCAACCAGGTGCAGCAAGATATCTTCAACCGCCGCGAAAGGCTGCAGCGACAACAGGCCGAAGCCGCCAGCGCCCAACGGCGCAAAGAGTACGCCCTGGTGCTAGACGTCTACCAGCAAATCTCCGAACAAGGGCGCGTGCCCCGTCGCACCGCCAGCCTGGACGCAAATCCCGATAACCCACCAAACGGTGAATAAGACATGACACAACTGGACATTATCCAACCCAACAACCCCACCTTGCGCAAACGCGCCCGGCCGGTGACCCGTTTCGACGACAGTGTGCAAGAGCTAATCGACAACATGATCGAAACCATGCGCGCCGCCAGCGGCGTAGGCCTGGCCGCCCCCCAGGTCAACCAATCCCTGCGCCTGGCCGTCATCGAAACCCCGCCAGACTTCGACCAAGAAGGACAAGAAATCGAAGACTCCCGCGAGCTTTTCGTCATCATCAACCCGGAGATCACCTGGAAATCACGCAAAATGGTCGACGGCATCGAAGGCTGCCTCTCCATCCCCGGCTACGTGGGCGAAGTCAGCCGCCACGAAGCCGTCCGCGTCCAGGCGCTAGACCGTCGTGGCAAAAAACTGAACCTGCGCCTCAAAGACTGGACCGCCCGCATCTTCCAGCACGAAATCGACCACCTCAACGGCGTGCTGTACATCGACCGCCTCACCGACCCGGAAAACTTCTGGACCGAGGAAGCCTTCCAAAAGCAGTTTGCCGATGACGACGAAGAACAACCCATCGTCATTGAGGCCGACTGATTAGCACCGCCACAACAGGACAGCAATTCTCAGTTTGGCCACCACAAAAGCCGCTTTCCTCTACCTGCATCCCTGGCTATAATACGTCCTGCGTTGTCTCAACGGCCGTGGACGATATTCCCAGGGAAAATCCCTCCCTCGCATCCCATCCGGGATCCACAGCAAAGGAAAAACCATGTCCCTAACCCTGTCCGACGTGGCCAAAGTGGCCCATCTCGCCCGCCTGGAACTCAGCCCGGCGGAATTGCAGCAATACCAGGGCCAGCTCTCGGCCATTCTAGATGCCGTGGCCCGGCTGGAAGCATTGGACATCACCCAGGTATCCCCCACGGCGCACGCGGTTGCCATGCAAAATGTGTGGCGCGACGACCTTGCCGAACCCTGTCTGCCGCTGGACGATGTGCTGTTTAATGCCCCGCAGCAGGCCGCCAACCAGTTCCTCATCCAGGCTGTACTAGACGAGTAGACACCCCGGCCGTCCGGCCCATCTACACCGCGCCACCCGGAACACACATGGACCCCACCACACAAACCCTGACCCAACTGCGCCACGCCTTACGCCACGGCGAAACCACCAGCGTGGCCATCACCCAGGCCATCCTCGACCGGATGACTGAAATTGACAACGACATCCAAAGCTACATCACCATCACCGACGAAATGGCCCTGGAACAGGCCGCCGCCGCTGATGCCCGCCTTGCCCAGGGCCAGGACACCCCTCTGCTGGGCATTCCCGTAGCCGTCAAAGACATCATCTGCACCCAGGGCGTAGAGACCACCGCCGGCAGCAAAATCCTGGAAGGCTTCATCCCTCCCTACGACGCCTTCGTCGTCAGCCAGCTAAAAGAAGCCGGCGCGGTCATCCTGGGCAAGACCAACACCGACGAATTCGCCATGGGTTCGTCCACCGAAAACTCCGCCTATTTCACCACCCGTAACCCGTGGGACATGACTCGCGTGCCCGGTGGCAGCAGCGGGGGCAGTGCCGCAGCCGTAGCCGCTGGCCTCGCCTTTGCCGCCCTGGGTACCGACACTGGCGGCAGTGTGCGCCAGCCAGCCTCATTTTGCAGCGTAGTTGGTCTGCGCCCCACCTACGGGCGCATCTCCCGCTGGGGGGTCATCGCCTTCGCCTCCTCGCTGGACCAGGTGGGCACCTTCGGTCGCACCGTGGCCGACTGTGCCGCCATGTTCCAGGTTGCAGCCGGCTACGACCGGCGCGACAGCACCGCCATCAACACCCCAGTGCCGGATTACGAAGCGGCACTCACCGGCGACATTCGTGGCCTGCGGGTGGGCATCCCTCGCGAGTATTTTGTGGGTGGCATGGACCCCGACGTAGAAGCGGCCGTGCGCGCCGCCATTGACCAGTTGGCAGCGCTGGGGGCCGAGGTGCGCGAAGTCAGCCTACCCCACACGGAATATGCCCTGCCGGTCTATTACATCATTGCCCCGGCCGAGGCCAGCGCCAACCTGGCCCGCTACGATGGCACCCGCTTTGGACCACGGGTCCCCGGCCGGGAACAAATCGACACCGTCAAAAAAACCCGCGCCCTCTTCGGCCCCGAAGTCAAACGACGCATCATGCTGGGCACCTACGCCCTCAGCGCCGGCTACTACGACGCCTACTACGGCCGCGCCCTCAAAGCCCGCACCCTCATCAAACAAGACTTCCAACGCGCCTTCCAGCACGTAGACATCATCGCCGCCCCCACCAGCCCCACCACCGCCTTCAAAATCGGCGAACGCGTCAACGACCCACTCAGCATGTACCTGGCCGACATCTTCACCCTCTCCCTAAACCTGAGCGCCAGTTGCGGCCTCTCTGTCCCCTGTGGCTTCGACCGCCAGGGCCTGCCCATTGGCCTGCAGCTAATCGGCAACACCCTGCAAGAAGCCACCATCCTCAACGCCGCCCACGCCTACGAACAAGCAACACCCTGGCATCATCGGCTGCCCCCTGTTGGCCAGCCAGACAATTCCGCGGCTACGTCGCCCTAAAAAACAGAGCGGGGCGGCCAATGCACCGCGCCTGCTCAAAGGAGTTCCATATGAAAGTCATCATTCTTCTGGGCGGCTTCGGCAGTCGCATGCGCCCCCACACCTGGAGCCGGCCCAAACCCCTCCTCAACGTAGCCGGCAACACCGTCCTGGGCCACATCCTGGAGCTGATGGAAGACATCACCACCGAAGAAGTCATCTTCGTTGTCGGCTACAAAGGGGACCAGATTGAGGCCTGGGTCCGCGAAAACTATCCCGACCTGGACACCCACTTCGTGCTGCAAGCCGAAGCCCTGGGCCAGGCCCATGCCGTCTGGCTGTGCCGTGACTTCTTGGCCGACGAACGAGACGTGGTGCTAGCCTTTGGCGACGGCATCATCGAGGCCGACTACGGCCACATCGCCGCGCAGGCCGGCAGTAAGCAGGCCGATGCCGTCTTCATGGTAAAAGAAGTGGAAGACCCGCGCAGCTTTGGCGTGGTAGTCCTGAACGAGCAGGGCTACGTCACCCGCTTCGTCGAAAAGCCCAAGACCCTGACCGACAACCAGGTCGTCGTAGGTATCAACTGGTTCCGCAGCAGCCGCCAACTGCGCGACGCCGTAGACCGCGTCATGGCCGAAAAGCGCCAGACGTTGGGCGAATACTTCATGGCCGACGCCTACAGCCTGATGCTAGAAAACGGCGCCCGCATTATCACCAAGCCTGTGCTGCAATGGTCCGATGCCGGCCAGCCGCAAAACATCTTGCACACCAACGCCCGCCTGCTCTCAGTCGGCTTTCACACCGAAAACGCCATCGAGCGCAGCTACGCTGAGGACTTCACCGTGCTGCCGCCCGTCTATCTCCACCCCACAGCCACCATCACCGGCTCGGTGATCGGCCCCTATGTCACCGTTGAAGCCAACGTCACCATAAACGGCAGTGTCATCCGCAACAGCATCATCGACGCCGGGGCGCGGGTGGAAAACTGCATTCTGGATGGGGCATTGATTGGTGAGAAAGCCTCTGTCACCGGCCGGGGCAAACAGCTCTTCATCGGCGACAACAGCCTCGTCGAACTAGACTAACCCACCACAAGGAAACTACCATGCGCAACTTCATCTCCCAGACCGTCGCCCAGACCCCGCCCTCCGGCATCCGCAAATTCTTCGACATCGCCGCCACCATGCAAGACGTCATCTCCCTGGGCATCGGCGAACCGGACTTCGTCACCCCTGAGCCAATCATCCAGGCCGGCATCGCCTCCTTGCAGCGCGGCGAAACCGGCTACACCTCCAACAGCGGCACCGTAGAGCTGCGCACCGCCCTCAGCCACCACCTGCGCCAGCAATACGGCGTTACTTACAACCCCGCCGACGAAATCATCATCACCGTGGGGGTCAGCGAAGCACTTTACCTGGCCATGACCGCCATCCTGAACCCCGGCGACGAAGTGATCATCCCTGAGCCGTGTTTTGTAGCCTACGCCCCCGAAGTCAGCTTCGCCGGCGGCCGGCCGGTGATGGTACCCACCTACGTGCAGGACCAGTTCCAGGTCACCGCCGAAACCATCGCCGCGGCCATCACCCCACGCACCAAAGCCATCTTCCTGGGCTACCCCAACAACCCCACCGGGGCCGTGATGAGCCGCCAGAAGATGGTCGACATCGCCGCCCTGGCCGAAGAACATGACCTGCTGCTCATCTCCGACGAAATCTACGACCGGCTGGTGTATGGCACGGAGCACACCTGCGTGCCCAGCCTGCCCGGCATGCGTGACCGCACCATTTTGCTGGGCGGCTTCAGCAAGGCCTACGCCATGACCGGCTGGCGCATTGGCTATGCCTGCGCCAACCCGGAGCTTCTGGCGGCTATGCGCAAGGTGCACCAATACACCATCATGTCGGCCCCCACCACCGCCCAGGCCGCCGCCCTGGTGGCCCTGGCCGAAGGCGAAAAACACGTGCAGCGGATGCTCCAGGAATATGATCGCCGCCGCCGCCTCATTGTCGATGGCTTCAACAGCCTGGGGCTGGACTGTTTCGAGCCGCGCGGCGCATTCTATGCCTTCCCGTCCATTGCCCGCAGCGGCATGAGCAGTGATGAGTTTGCCAACCGGCTGCTAGAAGAGGAACACGTGGCAGTGGTGCCGGGCGAGGCCTTTGGCGAATCCGGCCGGGGCTTTGTGCGCGCCTCCTATGCCACCGCCTACGAGAAAATCGAAGAAGCGCTGAACCGGATGGAATCCTTCATGCGCCGGCATGGATAATGACGCAACCATGACGAACACCGCGCACGATTTGTTGGCCCAGGCCAAAACCCGTTTCGATTTGACCGAAGCCGCCGACCAGGCGAGCTTGTATGCCCTGGCCGAGGCGATTTTGTCCCGGCCGGGGCTAACCCCCACCGACCTGCAAACCATCGCCCGCCAACCCGACACCCCCCTAGAGTTCAAGATTGCCGCCAAACTCGTCGACTCCCGCCGCTACCTGCAGACACTCCAACAACCGCTGCGCCTGGCCATCGTCTTTGCCATGTGGGGCGAGCAAAACCGGCTGCACCCCAAAAGCACCGCCAATCCGCACGGCGAGGATTCCCTGCGCACCAAGCTAGACCAGCTTGCCTGGGCCACCCACGGCACCCCCATCGATTGGACCCTGTACGCCGTGGACGACGGCTGCCCGCATGGCAGCGGCCAGATCGCCGCCGCCATCGCCGCCGGGCATCCGCTGGGGCAGCGCGTGCGCGTCCTCTTTCTGGCCGATGCCCTGCCCACCGCCAGCGGCCCCCTGGCCAACCTCCCCTCTGCCAACGATTCGCGCAAAGGTGGGGCCATCCTCTACGGCTGCCAGGTCGCCCTGCAAGATGGGGCCGACGCCGTTATCTACACTGACGCCGACAACTCCGTCCACCTGGGCCAGATAGGCCTGCTGCTGCGTCCCTACCGGCAAGACAACGTCCGCGTGGTCCTGGGCAACCGCAAACACCCCGACGCCGTCCTGGTGAAACAGGAAGGGCGCTGGGGCATCGGCATCAAGGTCCTGCGCCACATGCAGCGCATGGTTGGCGCGGCCATCTTCGACCTGGGCATCCGCGATACGCAGGCCGCCTTCAAGCTGTACCAGGGCGACATCCTGGCCCAGATCATTGCCAGGCCAACCGTCTATGACTTCTCCTTCGACACCGACTGGCTGGCGGCGGTCATTGCCAGAGGGGAACCCGTGGCGCAGGTGCCTTTCGCCTTCATCGACTCGGCCGCGGAGTCGGCCTCCATTACCCAGGGGCCAATGACCACCTGGGAGACGCTGCTGATGGGGCTGGTGAAGGCCGTGCGCCAGCGCGGCTTGCCGCACAACGAAGCCATGGCCCGCGTGCTGGACGAGGAGATTCACAGCTCGCATGACCTGGACCTGCTCATCAACCACCTGCCGCCAGAGCTGGCCCAGGCCAGCGACGCGCAGCTAGGGGACCCGGCGCTTATGTCCCCGGCCGGGTTGCAAGCCTGGATCCGCCAGCGCAAAGCAGAAGCCGCCACCGAGAACCGTCATGACCCATTATGAACCCGTCATCGGCCTGGAAATCCACGCCGAAATGCTGACCGACTCCAAGATGTTTTGCGGCTGCCACGTGGTAGACAGCGTCAACGCGCCGCCCAACTCCGCCGTGTGCCCCGTCTGCCTGGGAATGCCCGGCATGCTGCCGGTGATCAACCGCCGCGCGGTGGAATTTGCCATGCGCGTGGCCCTGGCCTTGCACTGCACCATCCAGCCCCACAACGTCTTTGCCCGCAAGAACTACTTCTACCCCGATCTGCCCAAGGGCTACCAGGTGAGCCAGTATGAGCTGCCGCTGGCCACCAACGGCTGGCTGGACATCACCCTGGCCGCGGGCGAAACGCGGCGCATTGGCATTCGCCGGGTGCACATGGAGGAGGACACCGGCAAACTGACCCACCTGGACAACGGCGACGGTTCGCTGGTCGATTACAACCGTTCCGGCGTGCCGCTGCTGGAGATAGTGTCGGAGCCAGACCTGCGTTCGGCAGAGGAGGCCAATGTCTATGCCAGCAAGATCCGCCAACTCCTGCGCTATCTGGGGGTGAATTCGGGCGACATGGAGAAGGGGGTGATTCGCTTTGAGGCCAACGTGAGTGTGCGCCCGGCCGGGACCAACCAGCTCAATACGCGCACCGAAATCAAAAACCTGAACAGCTTCCGCGCCCTCACCGGCGGCATCGACTATGAAGTCGCTCGCCAGGCCGCCCTCCTGGCGGCCGGCGGCACCATCCAGCAAGCCACCCTGGGCTGGAACGAAACCCGGCGCGAGACAGTGACCCAGCGCATCAAAGAGGAAGCGGACGACTACCGCTACTTCCCGGAGCCCGACCTGCCGCCGCTGCACATTGACCCGGCCTGGACAGCGGAGGTAGCTGCCGCCCTGCCGGAACTGCCCGATGCCAAGATCGCCCGCTACAGCAGCGGCTTCGGCCTGTCCGCCTATGATGCGACGCTGCTGGCCGAAGACCGGCCGGTGGCCGAATGGTACGATGCGGCCGTGGCCGCCGGCGGCGACGCCAAGCAGGTGGCCAACTGGGTGCTGAACAACCTGTTTAGCCTGCTGAACGAGCAAAAACTGAGCCTGGAGCAGATACCGCTGACCCCGGCCGGGTTGGTCAGCCTGCTCGCCCTGGTCAACAACAACACCATCAACAACAACACCGCCAAAGAAGTGCTGGCCGACATGGTGCGCAGCGGCCGCTCCGCCGAGGCCATTGTCCAGGCGCGCGGCCTGGCCCAAATCTCCGACGAAGCCGCCCTGGCTCAACTGGTGCGCCAGGTAATCCGCGACAACCCCACCCAACTGGCCAGCTACCTGGCCGGCAAAGAACAGCTACAAGGCTGGTTTGTGGGGCAGATCATGAAAGCCACCCGTGGCAAAGCCAATCCGGCCCTGGTAAACGAACTACTCAGCCAGCAGCTAGCTGCCCGGAAGAGCGCGCCGGAGTAAGCTCCCCTCAATTTGCCAATTGGGCGGTGATTTGCTTTGGTCCCCGGCCGGGAACCGCTATAATGTCCCGTACCTGTTGCCGCCGGCTCCGGTCATCCCCGCCCCATCGTTCCCTCTCCCGCGCCGCGCCAGCATGGGCATTCTTGTAGGTATTCTTGTAAGTAGAGGAGAGAGGAGAACATGATTAACAGGCGACTGGGTCTATTTATGGTCATCATCCTGCTGCTGCAAATCGTTACCGCCGCTTGCAGCAGCAAACCAGACAGCGTGTGCGTCGTCCTGGACACCGGCACCGAGAACGACAACGGTTTCAACCAGTACTCACTCAAGGGAGCCCGCACCGCCGCCGCAGAGCTGGGCCTTTCCTTTGCCCATGCCCCTTCTTTCTCCGAGCGCGATTACGCCCCCAACATCGACCAGTTCATTACCGAAGGTTGCGACCTCATCATCACCGTGGGCTTTTTGATGGGTGAGGCAACCGCCGCCGCCGCCCGCGCCAACCCAAAGGTGAGCTTCGCCATTGTGGATGTGGCCTACTTCCCTGGGGAAGGCTGCGATGCGGCCGTAGCCGATTGCTACACCGCGGAAGGCGGCCTGGACAACGTCACCAGCCTGATGTTTGCCGAAGATGAAGTTGGCTATCTGGCCGGGACCCTGGCCGGCTGCATGAGCGAGACCGGGGTGATTGGCTCGGTGGCCGGTATGGAGATCCCGCCAGTGGTGCGCTTTGTTACCGGCTATCAGAACGGGGCCAGGAGCCAGAACCCCGGCATCCAGACGCTGAATGTCTACATCCCCAACTTCAACGACCCGGCCAGCGGCAAACTGGCCGGTGACGACCAGTTGTCGAAGGGAGCCGATATCCTCTTTGGCGTAGGTGGCAATACGGGCAACGGCGCGCTGCTGGCCGCCCACGAAGCCGGCATGCTGGCCATTGGCGTGGACGTGGACCAGTACAACACCTTCACCGAAGTGGCCAGTTCGCTGCTGACCAGCGCCACCAAGAATATCGATGTGGCCACCTACAATGCCGTTATGTCCTTCGCGGCCGGTGAACTGGCGCCGGGGATTCAGCTTTCGACGGTGGCTAACGGTGGCGTGGGGCTGGCGCCCTTCCACAACCTGGATAGCCGTGTGCCTGATGCTTGCCGGCAAGCAGTCCAGGCAGCCGAAGCGGGGCTGACGGATGGGAGCATCGACCCAATGCCCTAGTGTTCCGGTAGACCCATTTCAGCTTTGCTGCCCGACAGTGGTTGTCTGGGCATCGTCCTCTCAAACCTGACTTATTCGGGCCAGCGGCATCCCGGCCGGTGGCCTTTTTTGTTGGCTCTGGCAAACCACCCCCGGCCGGGGTCGCCCCCGCCCTATCCCCAATCGCCCCTTGCCTGCTGCCGCCCGCCAAAAGGGCACAACAAGCGGGAGAGAGCCGCACTAGGACCATTTTCCCCTACCCGGCCGGGCGGCGATCACGTCATTTTCACGTATTTACCACACAAACTATGCTACCATAACCAAACAATCCTGTTACTATTATCGCCATTCCGAAGCCACCACCGTCGTTGCACATCATATTGAAATGCAGAGGCAGCAGCCAAAGCGGGACAAGCCTGATCCCCAGACCGCCTCAAACGAGAAATACTATGACCAGTACCCAGCATCAGTTGACCGACAACACCAGCGAGACGCTCCAGCGTCAGAAGCGGGCGGCGTGGACCCTGGCGACCCTGGGCGGCGCACTGGGCATCATAACCACCTTCGGACTGATCAGCCAGCTCCTCGCCAGTGAAGCACCGCAGCCCCTCAACTACATCGCTGGCTACGGATCGGCCGTGGCCATACTAATTGGCGCTTACCTGTCGCAGCGGGGAAAGGTAATTCTCGGGGTCTCTCTGGCCGTGGCTGTCACCGCCATAGGCAACCTGGCCGCCCTCTCCATCTCCAGCGGCCTGGCTTCCTTCTATGCCATTCTAGCCTTCATCATCTTCGCGCTGCTGGTCAGCCAAACCTTCCCTGCAGAACAGGTGGGGCGAGCCAGTGGTATTCTGGCCGTTATCAGCTTTGGCCTGATCCTGGTCGACACATTTTGGCCGGTCGCCCGCGTCCCCGTTGCTCGCTATGACATCGTCATCTTCCTCATCATCGGCGCGGTCATTGCCCTGGCCGCCACCATCATCTTGCTGCGCAATCTGCACAAGTTGTCGCTGGGCGGCAAGCTCATCCTGGCTTCTCTGCTGGTCGCCCTGCTGCCGCTGGCCACGCTGGCCGTCCTAAACACCACGTCCGCCCTAGACACCCTGGAAGAAGACGCCAACAGGATTCTCTTGGCCGCCGCCACCCAGGCCGCAAACAGCGTAGACGAGTTTGTTAGCAATGGACTGACGAACATTGTGACCGAGGCCCGCTTGCTGCGGCTGACAGAAACGGCCACGCTGCTGGAAAGACGTAATATCAATGCCACGCAGCGAGCGATTATTGTGGACCATCTGAACGCCTACCGGGATAAAGACCCGCTGAATATCGTATCGGTCGCCCTGCTGAACGAAAATGGCGATGTGGCTGTCGATACGCGGGTAACCAATGTGGGGCGCAGTGAATCGGATCGCACCTACTTTCAGATGGCTGTCGCCACCGGCCGGGCCTACGTATCGCAGGTGGAGTTTTCGCCGGATAACGGCCAACCCTATCTCTATTTCAGTTACCCGGTGCTAAACCCGGCCGGGGAGATTGTCGGCGTTCTGCGTACCCAGTACCAGGCCAGCATCCTGCAAGACCTGGTTGCCCAAAGCACCGGGCTGTCCGGCGGCCAATCCTTTGCCGTACTGTTCGACGAAAATCAACTCCAACTGGCACACGGCACAGCACCCGAAGCACTCTACAAGACAGTCGATACCCTGCCCCAAGAGCGCGTCACCGAACTTCAGGGCCAACTGCGCCTGCCCCCCGGTTCCCCCGCCGACCTAAGCCTGGGACTACCCGACCTGGCCACCAACCTGAGCAGCGCCCAACAAGAACCCTTCTTCACCGCTGAAGACATGGCCAACAACACCACAAACCAGGTAGCCGGCATCTTCCTGGATAACCAGCCCTGGCTGCTCACCTTCTTCGTACCCCAAGAGGTCTTCCTGGCTCCCGTCGCCACCCAAATCCAAAACACCGTCCTCCTGGCCACCATCATAGCCGCCATCTTCACCGTTGGGGCGGTTGTCGTTTCACGCGTCCTACTGCGGCCCATCACCGAGCTTACCAATGCCGCCACCGAGGTAGCACAAGGCAACCTGGCTGTCCGCGCCAAAGTCACCACCGGCGATGAGATTGGCCTGCTGGCCACAACCTTCAACAACATGGCCAACCAACTAGGCGAACTGATCGGCTCATTGGAACAGCGCGTACAAGAACGCACCGAAGCCCTGGCTACCAGTGCCGAAGTAAGTCGCCGCCTGACCACCATCCTGGATGAAGACGAACTGGTCCGCGCCGTCGTGCAGCAGGTCCGTGACGCCTTCGACTACTACCACGTACACATCTACCTGTTCGATAAAAAACGGCAAAGGCTAATCATGACCCGTGGCACAGGGCAAGCCGGGCAGCAAATGTTAGCCGCCGGTCACAGCATTGCCCCGGGGCAGGGGTTGGTCGGCCGGGCAGCCACCACCAACACAAACGTGCTGGCCAAAGACGTCAGCCAGGTCCCCGAATGGCTGCCCAACCCGCTCTTGCCAGAAACCCGCGCCGAAACCGCCGTGCCCATTGCCCTGGGCGACGACGTCCTCGGCGTGCTAGACGTACAGGACAACCAAACCAACGGACTGCAAGAAATCGACACAGAACTACTCCGCTCCATTGCCAACCAGGTCGCCATCGCCCTGCGCAACGCCCGCCTTTACAAGGAAACACAACGGCAGGTACAGCGTGAAGCCACACTAAATCAAATCAACCAGGCTGTCTTAGGGACAACAACGGTACAAGAAGCACTCCAGGTTGCCCTACGCGAAATTGGCCGGGCGACTGGGGCCAGCGAAGCGCACATACGGCTGCAAACCACAAATGGTCATTCCCATCCCGCGCCGGTCACAACACCGGTCACAACAGAGGAAAGAAAGGTAGATCAAGAAGGAGAGTAATGCTATGCACCAGCCAAACTATTTGCGTCCCCTCTTCGTCCTTCTGCTGCTTATTGGGAGCATCGTCAGCATAGGCTGCCGCCAAGACACAGCTGAACCAACACCCGCACCGGCCGGGGCAGTCGTGATGGGACTGCTCGTTCCCAATAACATCTCTTTCTTCACAACACTGACCGCCGGCGCCGAAGATGCCGCCGCCAGGCTCAATGTAACGCTGCAAGTGCGCCAGGCCAACGACAACCTGGAAACACAGCAAACCCAGGTGCAAGAGATGATTGAGCAGAACGTAGACGCCATCATCATTGTTCCTGTAGATACAGAAGCCATCGTACCCTCACTGGAAGCCGCCCAGGCAGCCGGCATCGCCATCTTCACAGTAGACCGCAGCGCCAACAGCACCGCCGTCATTGCCCACATTGCTTCTGACAATGTGGCCGGCGGCCGCATGGCGGCCGATTACCTGGCCGAGACGATTGGTGACACGGGGAACGTTGTAGAATTGACCGGCATCGCCGGCACCTCGGCCGCCCAAGATCGGGGCACCGGCTTCAACGAAGCCATCAGCGCCTATCCAGAGATCAAGATTGTTGCCCGGCAAACAGGCAACTTCAACACAGAGGAAGGCAAACAAGCCTTTGCCTCCATATTGGCCGAACAGCCTGACATCACAGCCGTCTTCGCCCACAACGATGACATGATCTTGGGCGCAATTGCAGCTGCACAAGAGGCCGGCCGCGCCGAGGATATTGTCTTTGTTGGCTTTGACGCCATTGAGGCGGCCGTGACCGCACTAGAGAGCGGCGAGCTGGATGCAACCATCGCCCAACAGCCGGCAGAAATGGGACGATTGGGTGTGGAAACGGCCATACAATACCTGCATGGGGAATCCATACCCAGTTTTATCCCGGTCGAACTAGCCCTGATCACCAAGTAGGCATTAACAGATCCAGGAAGCTGAACCGCACCGGTCTCCACAAGGGCTTAATGTAATGGGAAACACAACATGAAAGTAAACCTGTCACTAGGGCAACGACTAGGATTGGGGTTCTTCTTGCTAATCGCCTTGGTCGTGTTGACGGTCATCCTGGGGTTTGCCTTTGCCCGTTTCACCACTCAAACCAGTGAAACCATCCAGGCGAACACACTGCTATATCAACAGGCAAACCAGATACTGCAAACGTCTTCGGAAATCGCGGCCGTCATTGACCGGATGCTCCTAACCCGCCAGACCGGTGGTCTCATTGAGGAACAGCTTGCTAGCAATCTGGATCAGCTTGAGCAGGAACTGGACATCCTTACCAGCGAGGAATCTCCGGATTATCAAGAAACGGTCAACAGCATCGAGATTTTTGGCGCACAATTGGCAACACTGGTTGATGAAGCTGTAGACTATGCTCGTAACGGCCGTTGGGCACAAGCCCAGGTATTGCGCCACACAGAAATCGGTTCCCTGCTGCGTCGCTTCAATGAGCAAAACGAGTTCTTAGCCATAGCCTATCAGAACGATGTAGAACAAGCATTACGTACTCAGGACAGCCTACAGCAAACGTTACGTGTTGTCTGGATCGTGGTAACGATTATTGCCATTGGCGGCGGCCTGCCCATTGCGTTCGCTATCTGGCGCAACACAACAAACCCAATCAACCAACTGATTGAACAGACTCGCCAGGTAACGCAAGGCGACTTTCAACCGATTCCCATTCTGGAACGTCAGGATGAAATCGGGCGTTTGTCGCAAGCGTTTGCCCAGATGACGGAATGGCTGCGTGAATCTTACCAGGAGATGGAAGATCGGGTGGCCGAACGAACAATCGCTCTAACAACCAGCCTGGAAGTTGGCCGGAGTCTGACGACAATTCTGTCCCCGCAGCAGCTCATTCAAGCAGTGGTAAACCAGGTACGCGCCGGATTCAACTACTATTACGCGCAGATCTATCTGCTAAATGAGGAAGAGCAGACGCTGGAGATGGCCGGTGGTACCGGCGAGGCGGGCCTGGCCATGCTGGCCGCCGGCCACACTTTGCGCCTGAACCAGGGCCTGGTGGGGCAGGCCGCAACAACCAAAGCACCGGTGTTGATCTCCGACGTGACGCAGGAGCTTACCTGGCTGCCCAACCCGCTGTTGCCCAACACGAAGTCGGAAACAGCCGTGCCCATCATCTATGGCGATACGCTGCTAGGAGTACTGGACGTGCAGCACGACATCGTTGATGGTCTTTCTGATGAAGATGTGCGCCTCTTGCAGTTGGTTGCCAGCCAGGTGGCCGTTGCCCTGCGCAATGCCCGCCTTTATGCCCAGGCGCAGCGCCAGGCTGAACAGCAGCGGATTATCAACGAGATTGGCCGTCAGATCCAGAAAGCCCCTGACGCGGGGGCCGTCTTGAAAATCGCCACGCGTGAACTGGCTCAGGCGTTAGGGACGCCGCGAGCCAGCATTGAAATCAGTCGCGACGCATTCGCCGGAAATGGCCATGCGCCAGGGAGGAACTAGTGCAAAACTGGATTAAACGACTCCTGGCTCCGCCTACGTTTCCAGGCGACGCTGAGAAGACACGCATCGCCAGCCTGTTGAACGTTATTCTGCTGGCGCTTACGGCGATCTTCATTGTCAACACGGCTGTTGCCTTTCTCTTCAACCCCAGCCCGGCCGCGTTTTGGCTCAACGCTGGCACAATTGGCTTAACAATAGGGCTGCTGGTCATCTTGCGTCGTGGGCACGTCCGCGTCGCCAGCTTGCTAACATTGTCGGTGTTCTGGGTTGCCGTGGCCGGCCTGGCCTTTTTCCTGACCGGCTTATCTTTAACGATTGTTACCAGCTTCTTTGTACTCATCGTCTTGGCCAGTGCGCTGACCAGCCAAAGAACCATGGTTGTCTTTGTGCTGCTCACGCTCGTGGCGGTGGGTATCGCTGCCTACCTGGAGATCTCCGGCCGGGTAACACCCCCACTAACCGGCAGCTTCCTCGTCAACATCACCTCAGGGGCCGGCAACCTGGTAGCGATGGCCGTTGTCCTATACCTTACCAGTACCGCACTTCAGCGAGCGCTGCAGGACCTGCAGGAGAAGAACCAGGCATTGGCCGAAGTGCAAGCCAACCTGGAAGTGCGTATCGCTGAACGCACCCGCGACCTGGCCCTGGCGGCAGAAGTAGGCCGCAACCTGGCCCAGGTGCGCAGCCTGGACCAACTGCTGCAGGACGCCTCAGAACTGATTCGCGAACGGTTTAACTTGTACCACGTCCAGATTTACCTGGCCGACATCGCGCAGCAAACCCTAATCTTGCGCGGTGGTGCAGGGCAGGCCGCCAGGGAGTTGCTCAGTCGCGGCCACAAACTAAGCATTGCCCACGGTTCAATCAATGGCAGCGCCGCCCTAAACAAGAAGCCAATTATCGTGACCGACACCCGCACCAGTGCCGTATTCCGACCCAATCCACTGCTCCCCGACACCCGCTCAGAAATGGCAGTTCCGCTGCTTATTGGTGACCGCGTGCTGGGGGTTCTGGATTTGCAGAGTGCTGCAGCAAACAGCCTGACCGAAGACGTGCTGCCAGCCTTTGCGACGGTGGCCAGCCAATTAGCCGTTTCTATTGAAAATGCCGATCTCTTCACAGCGGCCAGCCAGGCCCGGGCCGAAGTAGAGTCTTACCTGCGGCGACTGACGCGCGAAGGCTGGGCAGATTATTTGGACGCCATTAGCCGGGAAGAGAAGTTGGCCTACACTTACGATTCGGCCGAATCCGTGACTGTTTCTTCACCTGGCGTGCTCCCCATTTCCGCTGGCTCAAATGCGCTGCAGTTGCCCATTTTCGTCGCCGACGAGTCAATCGGTCTCGTCCAGGTTGAGGCTGACGACAACCGTCACTGGACGGAGGATGCGCGTGCGCTGGTTTCGGCTGTGGGCCAGCAGGTCGCACAGCAGGTTGAGAACCTGCGCCTGCTGGAAGAGGCGCAGCGTTATCGCGCCGAAGCAGAAACGGCCATTCGCCGCATGACGCACGAGGGTTGGCAGGCTTATGTCCAGGATGGAGCCGAGGGAACCCGTGGCTATCTCTATGACCGTAACCGGGTGCGCCCGCTGTCTGACGTGCCCCCCGGCCGGGACACCCCAGCCCTGGAACAACCACTACAAGTTCACGGCCAAACCATTGGCAACCTGGCCCTGTACGGCAGCAGCCTGACCCCAGAAGCAGCCAACCTGCTGCAGCTGGTTGGTGCCCGCCTCGGTGACCACCTGGAAAACCTCCGCCTGACCCAGCAGACCGAGTCCGCGCTGCAAGAAGCGGAACGGCGCAGCGCCGAACTCAGCCAACTCAACCAGTTGGTTGCCACTGTCTCCTCCTCCCTGGACATTCAGGAAAACCTGAACATCATGGCCCGCGAGCTGGCCCGCGCTGTAAACGCCGACACCTGCGGAATCGCCCTCTTCAATCCCGACCGCACAGCCCTCACCGTGGTAGCCGAATACATCAACGCCGGGGAAGTACCATCGGGCATTGGGGCAGTCATCCCCATAGAGGGCAACCTCTCCACCCAGCAAGTCCTGGCCACGCGCCAGACCCTGGTGATCAGCAACGCCTTTGAACACCCCCTCACGGAGCCGATCCATGATCTACTGCGTGCCCGCCAGGTCTATACCATTGCCATCCTACCCATCATCGTCAACAACGAGATCATCGGCACTGTGGGCCTGGATGTTCACGACCCCCACCACCAGTTGGAAGCGCGCCAATTGCGCCTGGCAGAAACCATCATCCTGCAGGTCAGCACCGTCATTCAGAATGCCCGGCTCTACACCCAGTTAGAGGAACGGGCCGAGGAACTGGCCGCCATCAACCGCATCGCCCAGGCCGTCTCCCAACAGTTGGAACCGGAACAACTCCTGCAATCAATCTACGAGAATATCCAGCAGGTGATGCAGGTCGATGCCTTCACGGTGAGTACTTACGATGCCGGGCGCCATCTGTTGACCTATCCATACATCATCGACAAGGAAAAACGCTACGAGCAGGCCGCCGGCCCCCCCCGGCCGGGTAGCCTCATCGCCCAAATCATCAACACCGGCACACCAATCCTGCTAAACCATACCGCCGAAGAGCGAGACCGGCTGCAGCAGCAGCCAGGACTCAGTGTGGGCGATAGCGAAATCCCCCCTTCAACCATGTTTGTCCCACTCCTGGCCGGACCCGTCATCAAAGGGGCCATGTCCGTTCAGAGCTACCGCTACAACGCCTACACCGAGCACGACCTGGCCCTGCTATCGGGTATTGCCAACCACGTCGCCGTTGCCCTGGAAAATGCGCGCCTCTACTCCCAGGCCCAGCGCCAGGCGCAGCGCGAAAGAATGGTCAACACCATCAGCCAGAAGATTCAGAGTACCACGACTGTGGAAAGCGCCCTTAAAACCGCCGTGCAAGAGCTGGGCCAGGCGTTCCGGGCAAGGTATGCCCAGATCGAACTGGCCCCGGCCGGGGACAACATCCCCGACAGCGACCCCGCCCACGGCCACAACGGGTCATAAACCAGGAGTTTGAGCATGGCCTCAAAACCAAAACCATCGCCAGCCGGCCCGCGCCAAAAAGCCAACGGCGCCACCCCTCAAGAGCCGACCCCGGGCGACCTACAACAGTTCTTCGCCCTATCACGCGACATGCTCTGCATCGCCGGCGCCGACGGCTACTTCCAGCAGGTCAATCCCGCCTTCGTCGCCATCCTGGGCTGGTCCCAGGAAGAACTCCTCACCCACCCGTTCATGAGCTTCGTCCATCCCGACGATGTCGCCGCCACCGGAGCCATCATCGAACAGCTCGCCCAGGGAAAGAGCATCACCCACTTCGAAAACCGCTTCCTCACCAACAACGGCGGCCACCGCTGGCTAGAGTGGAACGCCACCCCCACCGCAGACGGCCGCATGTACGCCATTGCCCGCGACATCACCGACCAGATTGAGCTGAAAAGCGACACCAGGCTCTCCCAGGAACGCTACCGGATCCTGCTAGACACCATTGAAGAAGGCTATTACGAAGTCGACCTATCTGGCCACCTCCTGTTCTGCAACAAGCGCATGGCCGAAATCTTCGGCTACGAAGTGCCCGAACTACTAGGCATGAGCAACCGCCAATTCACCGATCCGGCCGCGATCGATGAAGTCCGCCGCGAATTCAACCGCGTCTTCCGCACCGGCAGCACCTCCACAGGCTTCGTCTGGCCCGGCATCCGCAAAGACGGTACCCGCCGCTACATCGAAACCTCCATCTCCCTCATGCACGACGAGGCAGGTAACCCGCGTGGCTTCCGCGGCATCGGCCGCGATGTCACCGAACGCCAAACAGCAGAGGCCAGGCTCGCTCAACAGGCAGACGAGCTAAATGCCCTCACCCGCCGCCTGACCCGTGAGGGCTGGGACAGCTACCTGGGTGGCTCCGATAACATGGTCTTTGGGTACGATCAGTCGGTCGTCAGAACCGGGCTGCAGCCATCCCCGGCCGGGGCGCACACCATCACCCACCCCCTCACCATCCAGGGCACCACCTTCGGGCAGCTCGCCCTCACCGACCCCGAAGCCTTCCCCGACGACATCAACGACATCATCGACGCCGTCACCCAACAACTCACCGGCCACCTGGAAAACCTGCGCCTGACCGAACAAACAGAAGGAGCCCTCAACCGCACCAAAACACTCTACGAGATCGGGCGTTCCCTGCTAGAGACACGCGACCTCGGCAGCCTGCTAAACACCGTCGTCGAAGGCGCCGTCAACGCCCTGCACGCCGACCGTGTCACCCTCATCACCCTGGACCTGGAAACCAAAACCATCCTGGATTTCCGCGCCGGTGGCAAAGGAGCCAGCAGCGTTGTCACCGTAGGCTTCGACGAACTGCAATCCGGGCTAAGCGGCTGGGTCCTGCGCGAGCTAAAGCCAGCCATCTCCCCTAAAGGCCAACCAGACCCCCGCGAAACACCCGAAGTGCAGGCCCGGCGAGCCGCCACCAACTGCGGGGCCATCATCGTCGTCCCCCTACGCTACCGCGACATCACCCTGGGCACCATGACCGCCATCAATCGCCCCGATCAGCGCGACTTCACCCCAGAAGACGCCGACCTGCTGGTTGCCCTGGCCAATCAGGCCGCCATTGCCATCGACAACCAGAAGCTCATTGTACAAACCCAGGAACAACTCTCCGACCTGACCCTCCTCCAGGAAGCCACCAGCCGCCTCACCACCACCACCAGCCTGCCAGAGACGGCCAACGCCCTACTACCCATAATCACCCAGGCCACACAAACCAACATGGCCAGCCTCTTCCGCCTGGTCGACCAAAGCAACGCCATACGCCTGGCCACCTACCCACACAACGGCTCCTCCTCCCTACAGGTTGGGGCTACCCTCAATCTGCGCGACTATCCCGTGACCCTGGAAGTACTGGAGACCCGCAAGCCCGTCATCACCACCATCAATGACCCAAAACTGACCGACATCGCCCGGCAAGGGTTTGAAGCAGCCGGCATCCAGACCAACGTAAACTTCCCCATTGTCCTGCGCCAGGGCGAAGTATGGGGCGTTATGGCCGTCAGCGCCACCACACCCGGCTTCCGTTTCTCCGAACGCGCCCTATCCCTGCTGCAAACCATGGCCAACCAGGCCGGCGTCGCCTTCGAGCGCGCCGAATTCCTGGAACAAATGCAAGTCGCCCTGGCCGAATCAGAAACACTCTACACCACCAGCGCCCGCCTCACCCGCGCCAAAAGCATTCCCGAAGTCCTGCAAGCCCTGGCAAGTACCACAGCCCTACGCCACCTGGAACTGGCCACCATTAGCTTCTTCGACTATCCCTGGGTAGACCAACCGCCAGCCGCAATCAGTGTGGCCGCCACCTGGACCAGGGGACAAAACGCCTGGGCCAACCCAGAAGGACAGCGCTTCGACTTCAACCAGTTTGGCCCCCTAACCGACCTCAACCTGGACGATCCGGTCGTCTTCCGCGATGTGCTTGCCGACCCCCGACTAGACAGCACAGCACGCGAGAACATACGCAACATCCTCGGTGCTCGCAGCCTGGCCATCTTCCCCCTGCGTGCCGGCGGCCAGTGGCTGGGCCTCCTGACCGCCCAATCCGGCGAGCCGCTGCAAATGAGCGACGAGGAAATCCGGCAGATCGCCACCCTCACCGGCCAGGCAACCAACGTCATCCAAAACCTGCGCCTGGTCGACGAAACCCGCCTGCGCGCCGAAGAGCTGTCCGTACTGAACAAACTGGCCACCACCCTGGCCTCGGACCTCAAAGTAGACGCCATCATCCACGCCATCTTCGACCACCTGGCCCTGCTCATGGACGCCACCGACGCCTACGTTGCTCTATACGACGAGGTTGAAGATGAAGTCGATGTACGCATCAAGGGCAGCAACGAACTCGTGACCGAGTCGGCGCTAAAGCGGCGCGGTGGTAACGGTGTCACCGAATACGTCATCCGTACCGGCAAGCCACTGCTAATTAGGGACAGCGGCCCGGCCATGGCCGCCGAATTGGGCTTCGAGGTTATTGGCCGCGGTTCCCGGTCCTGGCTAGGCGTGCCCATGACCATCGGCAATCGCACCCTGGGCGTCGTAGCCGTGCAAAGCTTCACCCAGCCCTTCCTCTACGATGAGCATGAACAAGAACTGCTAACAGCTGTGGCCAACCAGGCCGCCATTACGCTGCAGAATACCTACCTGTTGGAACAAACCCAAGAAGCACTGACCCACACCGCAGATCAGGCCCGCCGCCTGACCACGCTGAACCAGTTGGCCGATGAACTGAGCCGGGCAACCGAGCAGGATAGCATCTTCGACCTGGCCGTGCGGCAAATCCAGAGCATGATGGAAGCCGACCGGGTTAGCTTCGGCATCATCACCGAACTGGGCGACGACTACCAGGTAATGGCCCTGGCCGGCCTCCCCGGCCGGGTCGATATCGGCACCTTCCGCCACATCCGCGGCACCCCCCTGGCCACCGCCGTCCGCCAGAACGAAGTCCTGATCGAACCCGACACCCAGGACGAAGCACTGCCCGAAACTCGCTCCCAGATCACCGCCCCCATCTACCTGAACAACCGGCCCTTCGGCATACTCGGCATCTACAGTTGCCGGCCAAACACCTACAACCCCAGCGATGAGAGCCTCGTCCTCCAAATCGCCTCCATCCTGGCCGCCACCCTGGAAAACCGCCGCCTCTTCAGCGAAATCCAGGACGCCCTGGCCGAAGCACAAATGCTCTACGAAGTAAGCACCCGCCTCAACTCCGCCGTCACCCCCACCGAAACCCTGGCGGCCGCCATCATCCCCGCCGCGGCAGCCGGTGCCAGCCAGGCCATCCTCTGGACCCTGGAAATGGACGACCGCCAACAGCTACTCCGGCAAGAGATGGTCGCCAGTTGGGGCCGTGACGACACAACCATCGACCCGCACAACACCCACCTCCTGGTAACCGACCACCCCCTGGCCAGGTACTGGCTAAACCCACAGCGCGAACCCATCTTCATCCAAGACATAGACCAGGACGAGCGCGTCGACCAATCCTCCTACCCGATCCTGGCCCGCCTGGGGGTCAAAGCCACCCTCTCCATGCCGTTGACCATCGGCTCCCGCTGGGTCGGCTTACTCACCGTTAGCTGGCCCAAAGCCATCCCGTTCACCAGCGCCGACCAGCGGCTGTACGGCAGCATCGCCGCCCAGACCGCCGAAGTAATGGAAGGGCGTCTGCTGCTGCAAGCCACCCGCGAAAGAGCCACCCAACTGGAGACACTCTCCCGCATTGAGGCCGACCTGTCGCAGGCCGAGACCGAAGCCAACATCCTGCAAGCCATCGTCAGCAACTTCGACGACATCCCCGCCGCCACCCTCAGCTACATCGACCTGGACAATAGTAACCGGTTGGCCTACCTGCGCCCCGCCGCCAGTTGGGATGGCCGCGTCACCGAACTCCTTCACCAGGAACGGATAGAAGTTCACGAAGATCCCCTGTCCACCCTGTGGAGTACCTATCCGCACGACATACTGGTCATAGAAGACATCACCCACGACCAACGCCTGACCCCCGACCAACTGGCCTATCTCCAGGCGGCCGGTATTGGCGCGTTGGCCTTCATCCCCCTCCATACACGTGGCCAGTGGCAGGGCATTCTGCAAATGAGCTGGCCGGCAGCCATGAGCCTGCCGGCCATTCAGCAGTTCATCTTCCGCCGCCTGCTGGAATCGCTGGCCGCCATTGTCGCCAGTCGCCGCGCCCAGGTAGAACAGCGGGCTGCGCTGGATGAAACGGCCAATCTCTACCAGGCCATCGCCGCCCTAAACGCCGCCCAAACCTACAACCAGATTCTATCCGTCCTGCGCCATTACACCGAGATCGGCCGAAGTGCAACAGGGCTCAGCCTCATCCAATTCGACCGGCCGTGGACTGAACTCCAGCAGCCAGAGTGGCTGTCGGTACAGGCCCGCTGGCACGCCCGGCCGGGGAACACCCTCCCCCCCCGCTACCGGCTGTCCGAATGGCCCATCCTACAACAAACAACCCAAAATACCCCCCTGGTCATAGAAGACATAACCCAAGACCCACGGCTCAACGAACCGACCCGCGCCGCCATCATAGCCGCCTTTGGCGCCCCCAGCATGGTCTTCGTCCCCCTGGTCTACGCCGGCCAATGGACCGGCTTCATATCCATGCTCTACGACACACCTACCAACCTGCCCGAAGACCGGCTGCGGCAGTTGCTCGGCCTCACCGGCCAATCAGCCGTCGCCATCCAAAGCATCCAACTCCTGCAAGAAGCCCAAGACCGTGCCCACCGCGAGCAAATCCTGCGCGAGGTGACAGCCAAAGTACGCAGCTCCACCGATATGGAGGCCATCATGCAAACAGCCGCCCGCGAAATCGGCCAGGCCCTGGGGCGCAAGACATTTGTTTACCTGGGCGATACGCAGCCGGCCGGGGCCAACGCCGCCGAGGTGTCCCATGAATAACCAGGACACACTCTTCCGGCTGGTAGCCGAAACCACCAGCGACCTCATTGCCCGCCTGCAAACCGACGGCACCCTCCTCTACGTCTCCCCCCAGGCCCAAACCCTGCTAGGGTACGCCCCGGAAACCATGGTTGGCACCCCGCTGCAAACCTACGTCCACCCCGATGACACCGCCGGCCAGCCCCTGCCCTCCGCAGCCCTGGCCAACGGCGGCTGCCGGCTGCAGCACCAGGCCGGCCACTACATCTGGTGCGAAGGGGAACAGCACGAACTGCGCGACGAAGGCACCGGCCGGGTCACCGAAATCCTGCTGCGCCTGCGCCCCCGGCCGGGGCAAACCACCACCCCCCACCCCCACAACCTCCTGGCCACCCTCCAGGCCGTCAACGACGCCCTATTCGGCTCCCTGGACCTGGCCACCGTGGCCGAACGCGCGCTAGACGTAATCGCCGGCCACACCAACGCCCCGGCCGCCGTCCTCTTTACCGTGGACAAAACAGCCGGCCGGCTCAACCTGCTGGCCGGCCGGGGCCTGAGCGGCGAAACCACCCAGGTAGGCCGCCGCCTGCCGCTGGAAGGCAGCCTGACCGGCCTGGCCGTGCGCAGCAAAACCATGCAGATCAGCCACGAGCTGCACCAGGACGAGCGGCTGGAGCCGGCCGTACGCCAGGCGCTGAGCCAGGAAGGGCTGCGCGGCACGGTAGTCTCCGTCCCGGTGCTCTTCCAGGATGAAGCCCTGGGCGCCATCAACCTGATTTACGCCGCGCGCCACAACCTCCCGGCCGGGGTCCGCCAAACCATCCCCCTCATTGCCCAAACCATCGGCACCGCCCTGGCCAACGCCCAATACATGCAGCAAATCGAGCGCGACCGGCTGGAGCGGCAGCAGCTAACCGCCCTCCTGGAAGAAACCAGCGACTACGTCGCCATCACCCGGCCAGATGGCACCCTGGTATTCATCAACAACGCCGCCCGCCACGCCCTGAACATCCCGCCCGACATCCCCGCCAGCAGCCTCAACGTCCGGCGCTTCCTAACCGACGCGATGATGGCGCGCATAGAGAACGAAGGCGTGCCCGCGGCCACCGCCAACCGAGTCTGGACCGCCGAAACAACCCTGCTCAGTTGGGACGGCCACGAAATCCCCGTCTCGCAGGTGCTAATGGCCCACCGCCCGGCCGGGGGAGAAGTACAATACCTGTCCACCATCGCCCGCAGCCTCAGCGAAGCGCAGCGCATCGCCCAGCGCCGCAGCCAGCAGGTCCACGTCACCAACCAGATCGCCCAAACCGTGACCACCGCCAGCGAACTAGGCCAACTCTACCACTACGTCGTCAACACCGTGCAAGAACAGTTTGGCTACTACCACACCCAACTGCTGCGCTACGAACCCGGCATGAACCTCCTGCAGTTGGTCGTTGGCTATGGCCCCATCGGGGCACGCATGCTGGCCGCCCACCACCAGGTACCCCTCGGCAGCGGCGCCATCGGCCAGGCCGCCGCCACCAACCAATCCGTCCTACTGCCCGACCTGCAAAGCGACACGCACTGGCAGCCCGATGCCCGCCTGCCCGAAGCCCGCGGCGAGTTGGCCGTGCCCATCTGCTTTGGCGACCGCGTGCTGGGCGTCCTCGACGTCCTCAGCAACGTCCCCAACCAGTTGAGCAACGAAGACCAGATGGTGCTAGAAGGATTATGCGGCCAGATTGCCGTAGCCGTAGAAACAACCCGGCTGCGGCAAGAGGCCCACGAACGGCTGCGCGAGCTAAACAGCTTGCAGCGCCTGGTCAGCCGCGAAGGCTGGCGCAGCTTCCAGGGGCTGGCCACCGGTGACCAGGCCGGCTACATCTACGACCAGGTCTCCCTACAGCCAATGAGCATCCAGGAACTGCCCGCGGCCCTGCCGCCCAATGGCGGCGGAAACGGCACCCCGGCCGGGGAAACCCCAGCCCCCCCCCACCCGCTCATCACCACCCCCCTGCGCGTGCGCGGCGAAATCATCGGCACCATCGGCGTAGAAAACCTGCCCGACAGCCCCCTCACCCCCGAAGACCAGGCCCTGCTAGAGGCCGTCTCCATCCAGGTCGCCGAAGCCCTGGAAAACGCCCGCCTGCTAGAACAAACCCAAAAACGCGCCGTCGAGCTGGAAACCGTCTCCCGCGTGGGCGCCGCCACCTCCACCATCCTGGAATCAGAGCGCCTGCTGCAATCCGTGGTAGACCTCACCAAACGCAGCTTCGACCTCTACCACGTCCACATCTACCTCCTGGACGAAGAAGAAGGCCAGTTGGTCCTGGCCGCCGGAGCCGGCCACGTAGGGCAGGTAATGAAAAGCCAGCAGTGGCGCATCCCGCTAAGCCAGACCTCGCTGGTCGCCCGCGTTGCCCGCCAGCGCCAGGGGCTAATCGTCAATGACGTGCGCGTCGAGCCAGACCACATGGCCAACCCGCTGCTGCCAGCTACCCGCAGCGAAATGGCCGTGCCCATGATCGCCAGCAACCGGCTCCTGGGTGTGCTAGACGTGCAGTCCGACCACACCAACTTCTTCAGCGATACCGACGTCCGCACCCATACCGCCCTGGCCACTCAGGTAGCCGTCGCCCTGCAAAACGCCATGCTCTACGAAGAGCAGCTAAAAACAGCCGAGAAGCTGCGCGAAGTCGAACGGCTCAAATCGGAGTTCCTGGCCAGCATGAGCCACGAGCTGCGCACCCCGCTCAACTCCATCATCGGCTTTGCCGACGTGCTGCTAGAAGGGCTGGATGGCGAGCTAACCGAGCGCATGATGGAAGATGTACAGCTCATTCGTGACAGCGGCCAATACCTGCGCGAACTCATCGGCGACATTCTGGACATGTCCAAGATTGAAGCAGGCAAGATGAAGCTGCGCTATGAAGTAGTGGATCTGCCCGACATGGTGAACGAAATCATGGCCAACACCCGCACCCTGGCCATGACCTACGCCAAGGAGTACCTGACCCTGACCGCCGATATCCGGCCCAACGTCACCACCATCTATGCCGACCGCACCCGCCTGAAGCAGGTCATGTACAACATCATCAGCAACGCCATCAAATTCACAGAAGATGGCGGCGTAAAAATAACCATGCAGATGCAAGATGAGTGGCTGGTGGTGGCCATCGCCGACTCCGGCATTGGCATCAAGCAGGAAAACCTGGAGATGATCTTTGAGCAGTTCCGCCAGGTCGACAGCTCGCTCACCAGCACGGTGGGCGGCACCGGCCTGGGGCTGCCCATCAGCCGCAGCCTGGTAGAGCTGCACGGCGGCGAAATCTGGGTCGAAAGCCGGGTGGGCCGGGGTACCACGTTTTGGTTCAAGATTCCGCGCAATGGCCCGCCGCTGCACCTGCCAGATACCGGCCCGCTGCCGGCCAACCGGCGCTAGAACGCCCCCGGCCGGGATACAACCATTTCCATATTGGCCGATTCGAGGTTAGAATAGGAACCAACAGTCGTCAAGAACCGTATCGTGCTACCGGCGCAGCCGCCCACGTGCCTGTGCCCAGTGCCAACCGAGTAATGTAAAGGCACCCCATGAACGATTCCCGCAAAACCGTCTTGTGCGTTGAAGACAATCCAACCAACATGCTGCTCGTGGCCCGCATCATCGAAGCGGAGGGCTACACCCTGCTGCAATCCGCCCGCGGCGACAAAGCCCTGGAAATACTGCAAGAGATTGTGCCCGACCTGGTGCTCCTTGACATAAACGTGCCCGGTTTGGATGGCCTGGAGTTGGCGCGCGAGATGCGGCAGGATCCCCGCCTGCAAAACGTTCCCATCATCGCCACCACGGCCAACGTGCTGGTTGGCGACCGGGAACGCTGCCTGGAAGCCGGCTGCGATGAATACATGCCCAAGCCGCTGGACATCCGCCGCCTGCGCCAGCTCATTCGCTCCTTCATGCTCTAGGGGAACGGGGCCAGCCTCCCAACGGCTGGCGGTTCAAGGGAGCTGCGGTAACATCGGCCACGCCCCCGCGTCCTCGTCGGCCAGCGCCTCCCACGCCTCCTCAACCTCGTCAGGCTCCCCGGCCGGGACGCCCAAACGCCCACACAACACCTGATACGCACAACGGCCACACACCCCCCAATCATCCGTCAGCGGCCAGGCCGCCGTCTCGGCCAACTGCCCATCTATCTGCGCCACCAGCGCCCGGATACCGGCCCAGCTAGCCGCGTGTTCCGTGGCATTGTAGCCAATCGTCACCCCCCCGGCCGGGTCATGCACAAACCAATAAGTCAGCCGGATCTGCGCCGGGTCCAGCCCCCGGCCGGGTAACAGCGCCTCCCCCCCCTCCGCCAGCAGCGCCAGGTACAACCGCGTCTGCCAGTCACCGGCCAGCTCAGCCAACGAGCGCGGCCGGCGCTCCGTCTTCCAATCAAAAATGTGCGCCGCCCCATCCCCCGTCAGCACCAGCAGGTCAAAGCGCCCGGTTAACAAGTGCCGCCCCACCGGCACCATCAACGTCAATTCCGGCAGCCGCTGCCCGGCCGGGACCACCGGCCCCTGCTCCTGAAACCGCTGCCACCACTGCCGCAGCGCCCGGTCCTCCCCCGCCCCCATCTCCGCCGGCAGGGGTGGCAACCCCAAAAAATGGCGCTCCAACAGCTTGTGAAACGCCAGCCCGCGCTCGCTGGCCAGCCGCCACTCGTCCGCCTGCGGCGCATCCGGCCACGGCTGCTGCACCAGGTAACGCAGTTGAAAACGACGCCGGCAGGCCAGAAACGTCAGCAGCTTGTAGCGGCTAAAAACCATCGGCGCGCTCATCCGTTACGTGGCCTGGCTGCGCCGCATCCGCGCTTCCATCCAGCGCACCAGGCGGGTCAGCAAAATCGTCATCGTCAGGTACAAAAAGGTCAACACCGTATACCCCTGCACAAAATTAAACGTGCTGGCCGTATACAGCTTGTTCAACTGCGTAATATCGCGCACCCCCAGCACCGACACCAGCGACGAATCCTTGAGCATGGCCACAAAGTCGTTGCCCAGCGCCGGCAGCACCCGCCGGATAGCCTGGGGCAGGATGATCAGCCGCATCGCCTGGAAATAGCTCATGCCCAGGGCGCGGGCCGCCTCCATCTGCCCCCGCTCCACCGACTGGATGCCCGCCCGGAAAATCTCGGCCGAGAACGCGCCATAAGCCACCCCCAGGCCGATGATCACCCGGCCGGTGTTGGAAATGTTGCGCGTGGTTAACCCGGCCAGCGTCCCCCCAATGCCCTCCAGGCCCAGCCCCACCAGCCACTCCCCCAGGTTATTAATCCCGCCGACAATGGCCGGCACCCCCACAAAGGCGATGGCCATCAGCAGCACCAGCATGGGAATGCCCCGCACAATCTCCACGTAAAAGGTGGCCAGGTTATAATACAGCCGGTTCTCCGAAACCCGCCCCAACCCAATAATCATCCCCAGCAGCAGGGCCAGCAGGTACGCCAAAAAAGTCACGTACAGCGTCATCACCAGCCCCTCGCGGGCGATCTCCCACATCTTCAGCGCTTCTGGGTCCTGGCCCACAATGAACCAGAAGGCCTGGTTGGTGGTCTCATTGGTCATAATGCCAATCACCACGTACACACCCAGGCCAATGGTCACCAGCAGCCACCAGGGCAAATCAGCAAGCCGGTCCAGGGCCGGCGCAAGACGCGACCGGCCGGGGCCAATATTCGGATCATCGTAAGCTGTCATGGGTTTTCCTCCCTATGGCCGCAACCAGAAAAACGAGATGGCCGATTGTACCCGATAAGACACCCAAACAAAAAGGTAAGTGTTCACTCCCCATACGCTGTGGGTTTTTTCAGTTTTTGGGGCAAATGCCCCAAAAACTGAAAAAACCCAACTCTATTTGGCGTCGCCAGGCGCGCAGCGCCGAGGCGACGCCCCCGGCGCCTGGCCTCCCTGCTCGTTTCGAGGGGGGAGTGAACGGTTACACAAAAAGAGCGCCTGCCACATACCGCAGCAGGCACTCTTTGCCCCTCCGCTCCATATTCTGGGGTAAACGAAGACTGAGCTTGTCGAAAGCCGTTGGTTTCGACAAGCTCAACCAACTCCACCGCGTCTTTTTGAGAAGATACCTACTCCGTGCTAAACCACTTCTCAAACAGCATTGCCAGCGTGCCATCGGCATCCATCTGCGCCAGGGCCGCATTCACCGCCTCGGTCAGCGGGCTGCCCTTGGGGAAGATAAAGCCCAGCTCTTCACTGGTCAGCGGTTCGCCGGTAATCTTCACCGTGTCCGGGTTGGCCCCCACGTAACCCAGGCCGGCCACGTTATCCATAATCACCGCGTCCACGTCACCGTTGATCAGCGCCTGCACTGCCAGGCCAAACTGGTCGTAGGCCACAATGCGTTCCTCGCCCACCAGCCCCACGGCCGTGTCATAATTGGTCGTGCCCGGCTGCGTGCCCACCAGCAAGGCCGAATCGGCCGCAAACTCGTCCGCCTCGGTGAAGCGATCTTCACCGCTGCGCACCAACAGCACCTGCGCCAGTTGGATGTAGGGCGTAGAGAAGTCCACGTGCTGCGCCCGCTCTTCGGTGATGGTGATGCCGTCCGCGCCAATGTCGAAGGTATCGAAATCCCCCGAACCGCCCATCACCGCCACCATGGCATCCCAACTCGTCTCCACGAATTCCGGCACGCAGTTCAGCCGGGCGCAAATCTCGGCGAAGATGTCATAATCGTAGCCCACCGCTTCGCCGCTGTCGTCAATGAAGTTGAACGGGTTGTAGGCGTTCTCCACGGCAATGCGGATCGTCTCGCCGCCCAGGTCGGGCAGTTCAACCGCCGCCGTCTCTTCGGTGCTGAACCACTTCTCAAACAGCATTGCCAGCGTGCCATCGGCATCCATCTCCGCCAGGGCCGCATTCACCGCCTCGGTCAGCGGGCTGCCCTTGGGGAAGATAAAGCCCAGCTCTTCACTGGTCAGCGGTTCGCCGGTAATCTTCACCGTGTCCGGGTTGGCCCCACGTAACCCAGGCCGGCCACGTTATCCATAATCACCGCGTCCACGTCACCGTTGATCAGCGCCTGCACTGCCAGGCCAAACTGGTCGTAGGCCACAATGCGTTCCTCGCCCACCAGCCCCACGGCCGTGTCATAATTGGTCGTGCCCGGCTGCGTGCCCACCAGCAAGGCCGAATCGGCCGCAAACTCGTCCGCCTCGGTGAAGCGATCTTCACCGCTGCGCACCAACAGCACCTGCGCCAGTTGGATGTAGGGCGTAGAGAAGTCCACGTGCTGCGCCCGCTCTTCGGTGATGGTGATGCCGTCCGCACCGATGTCGAAGGTATCGAAATCCCCCGAACCGCCCATCACCGCCACCATGGCGTCCCAACTCGTCTCCACGAATTCCGGCACGCAGTTCAGCCGGGCGCAAATCTCGGCGAAGATGTCATAATCGTAACCGACCGCTTCGCCGCTGTCGTCAATGAAGTTGAACGGGTTGTAGGCGTTCTCCACGGCAATGCGGATCGTCTCGCCGCCCAGGTCAGTCAGGCCGTCGCCGCCCAGGGCACCAGACACTTCAGTGGCCGCGGCCTCCAGCGTCGGCGCCACGTCGGTGGCCGCCGCCTCTGCCGTGCCCGCCAGGTCATCCACCGCGGCTTCCAGGGTCGGGGCCAGGTCGGTGGCCGCCGACTCTACCGTGCTTTGCACATTGCCCGTATCGGCATTACAGGCCACCAGTGCCAGCAGCAGCAGCAGCGTCGTTAACAAAGTCATTAGCTTATTTCGGGTCATCTCTTCTCACTCCTTTTCGACAGATGATGGTTTAGGGGCGGTCTGGCAGGAACCCCGGCACAATCCGGAGCCCGCACTGCCGCCGCCGTGCCAATTATGGCATGGCCGCCGCCAAATTTCAAACCGGCGGCCACACCGGCATCAATCCGCCATCTAGAATCGTTCCGGGTAGGGGCGGGACGGTGCGGATAGGATTGGGGCCAGACAGACGGCCCTGTCTCCGCACCGTCTCGCCCGGTGCCGGCCCTGGCGGGCCATAAAATCCTCCAAAGTCGTTCCGGGTAGGGGCGGGACGGTGCGGATAGGATTGAGGCCAGACAGACGGCCCTGTCTCCGCACCGTCTCGCCCGGTGCCGGCCCTGGCGGGCCATAAAATCCTCCAAAGTCGTTCCGGGTAGGGGCGGGACGGTGCGGATAGGATTGAGGCCAGACAGACGGCCCTGTCTCCGCACCGTCTCGCCCGGTGCCGGCCCTGGCGGGCCATAAAATCGTCCAAAGTCGTTCCGGGTAGGGGCGGGACGGTGCGGATAGGATTGAGGCCAGACAGACGGCCCTGTCTCCGCACCGTCTCGCCCGGTGCCGGCCCTGGCGGGCCATAAAATCGTCCAAAGTCGTTCCGGGTAGGGGCGGGACGGTGCGGATAGGATTGGGGCCAGACAGACGGCCCTGTCTCCGCACCGTCTCGCCCGGTGCCGGCCCTGGCGGGCCATAAAATCCTCCAAAGTCGTTCCGGGTAGGGGCGGGACGGTGCGGATAGGATTGGGGCCAGACAGACGGCCCTGTCTCCGCACCGTCTCGCCCGGTGCCGGCCCTGGCGGGCCATAAAATCGTCCAGAGGGCAGAGCGGCAGCGTTAGCTGCCGCGGCGGCCATGCCGCCGGGGGGCGCTGACGCGCCCCCAGAGGATCAGAGTTACAGAGGCCAGAGCTTCAGCGGCCAGAGGTGGCAGGAAATGGGGACACGCACACCCGAAAACCAGCCGACATCCCCGTAGAGCGGGGAGTTCCAGCGGCGGTAGGCGCAACGCAGCGCGTCATGACTATTGTACCAGGAACCACCCCGCAGCACGCGAATATCATCCGAGGCGTCTAGCTGCTCCCGGCCGTCGCCAGCCTGGTATTCATAACCGGCGTATTTGCTGCGCGTCCACTCCCACACGTTGCCCAACATCTCGGCCGCGCCATATTGGCTAACGCCACCGGGGAAGCAGCCCACGGCGCTGGTCGTTCCGATTCCTGTTTCTTTGCTGTTGGCCCGGTTGGGGTCCGGCCGGTCCCCCCAGGTAAAAACCGCCTGTGCGCCGGGGTTTGCCCGCTGCGCCACCTGTGGCGGCCGGGCCAGCAGGGGGGCCAGGGCCGTCACCGGCCGGACCAGGGGTTCAACCGGCACTTCCGCCCCACCGCGCGCCCCCTTCTCCCACTCCGCCTCCGACGGCAGCGTCACCTGCCAGCCCTGCGGCAGCCAGCCCTGCGCCTGCCAGCGCGCCGTCAGCCAGCGGCAAAAGGCCAGCGCCTCATACCAGGAAACACCCACCACCGGGTGGTTGGCCAGCGTGTATGGCTCATTCGTCACGGCCGCTCCCTGGCGATATTCCCTATCCCAACGTCCTTTGAACCCCCGCCCCTTGCGCCAGTAATCCCGTTCCCGCGCTTCGCGCCACCAGCTTTCTTCCCCTGCTGCGTACCCCCCGGCGGCCACAAACAGGCCATACTGCGCCTGCGTCACCGGCCACTGCCCCAACCAATTGCCGGCCGGCAGCGCCAGCCAATGCTGCGGCTTCTCGTTGTCGTCCCCCGTGTCGCTGCCCAGCCAAAAGGGGCCGGGCGGCACGTAGCAAAAGGTCATGGCGTCCAGGTCTACCACCTCCGGCCGGGGGTCCCCCAGCCGGGCCAGCGTCTGCCCGGCCAGCGCCCGCTGCCGCGGCGCAACCCGGCCGTCATCCCTCAGCGCGGTCAGCACTGCCTGCGTAATCGCCTCGCGGCAGGCATGGGTCAGGCCATGCTCCCCCACATCATTGGCGCTCATCCCCATCAGGATTTCCACCTGCCCGGCGGTTCCCGGTTTCTGCTTCAGCAACTGCTGTACCACCTGGCTGGCGGCGTCTTCATACCCCTGCACAATCCCCAGGTAGCCAATCGCCAGTTGAATCACCTCGTGCCAGTCCGGGTCATCTATTCGCGCCGCCAGGGCAGTTACCACCGGCCCAATGCCCAACTGCCCTTTCTGGACAATGCCAATCGCCGCCAGGTACTCCTGAAAGGTCAGATGAATGAAACCATACTGCCCCGATCCCCGTTCCACCAACATCGCCGTCTCCCGGCGCGTATCCGTCAGCAAGCGTCTGGCCGCCTGATCCGGTTCGGCTGCTCCGCGTGCCCGGTAAATCGCGGTTAGTTGGCGCAGCATCGCTCCCTCTTTCACCAACCCTTTCCCCGGGCTTGTCTCGTGCATCCACAAGGCCAGTGGCGCCAGCACCCGCACCGTTTCCACCACGTCCAGGTCACGCGCCGGCCGCTGGCCCAGCCCCCGGGCCAGGTTCCAATGCTTCAGCATCGTCTTCACATACTGCTCGTATAATTCCACCCGCCGCTCCGGCAGCACCACATCCTGCCGCTTCATCACCGCCAAAATGGTCAGCATCAGGGGATTGGTTGCCAGCCGGTACACGCCAGGATTCTTGTGAATTGCCGCCAGCAGGTCGGTCTCTTCCTGCGCCGCATCAAAAACAGCCCGTTCCGTCCGCCCATGGGCGGCCCTGGCCACCGCTCCCGTCCATTGGTAGGCAAACTGCGCGATTTCCTCATCGCCGAAATCCATCAAAGTACATTCCTGCAAACCATCTACCGCTGGCCGCATCTCCTTGTACCCTACCAGCCGGCTGGTAAGCACAACCTTGTTTCCACGCCGTTTTTGCAGGGCAAAAAAATCTTCCACCCGGTCAACGACCGTTCGCCGCAGATGTTCTTGCCGCACCTCGTCCAGCCCATCCAGCAGAATTAGTGCCCGCCCTTCGGTCAGCGCCGCGGCCAGCAGGCGCTCAACCGGAAACTCGTCACCGACTGCCTGCCGATAATACGTCACCACATACTCGTCCAGCGGAATATTGCCCCCGCTCAGGGCATTGGCGTAATCAGACAGCGGCAGCAGCACCGGCAAGCGCGGTCCCAATCCCAACGCCGCGCCCTGCCCCAGGGCCAGTTGCAAGGTCAGGTACTTCATGAAGGTTGTCTTGCCCGCACCAGGATCGCCCAGGATGATCAGGCCGGGGTGAGCCTGCAAAAGTTCTAACACTGGCTTCTCACTGACCCGCTCGCCCACGGCCGCCGTCTCTTCTTCACTGAGCGGTCTGCCGGCCAGCCGCAGTTCCCGCGCCCATGTCTCGCCTTCCGGCAGTTGGATGAGCGCCTTGAGCGGCACATACATCTCCAGCAGTTCCAGCCGGAGAGGGAGCCGATCCGATACCCCCATGCCGCGGAAATCCAGGTTGCGATACCGGTCCAGCAAGAATTCAAGATAGCGCCGGCTGGCTTCCGGCAGCTCTGGCCCCGGCCGGGAGAGGGTGGCCAGAAACGCCTGGCTGGCCTGCTGCAGAATGAGCACCACGTTCTCATCCCCGGCAATAACCAGATCCGCCTGGCCTGTCACCTGAACGGTGCGCCCCCTGTCTGCTTCTTCTGGCGGCTTTTTCCGGCTCAACAATCGTTCAGCCAGGTGCAGCGTATCGGTGATACCCGATAACCCGGCCAGTACAGCCGCGATCACCACCCCAAGAATGATCAGCGCGTTATTCCAGGGTGATGGCAGCAGTGGCTGCACCCACCAACTCAACAAAAACAAGACCGCTGTTGGGATAAGAATCAAAATGGCGACAATCAACCAGATCCGTTTGTTCATCGGGCACGCTCATGCTTTCGCTGCTTTGGACGGGTGAAGATGGGCATTTCCTGGCGAGCCATAAAATCCTCCATAGTAAGCGTCCAGAGGGCAGAGCGGCGGCTGACGCCGCCGGATCAGAGTTGCAGAGGCCAGAGCTTCAGCGGCCAGAGGTGGCAGGAAATGGGGACACGCACACCCGAAAACCGAGGCCGTCATTCCCGAAGCCCGGGCCGAGCCCGGCGCGGGCGGCGCAACGCAGCGCGGCCGGTTCACTGTACCAACTGCCACCCCGCAAGATTCTAGCCCAGTTATCGCCCCTTGTCAGCTCTTCCCGCCCATCCTGCGGGTCGTATTTGTAGCCGAAGGTTTTTTTCCCGTCCCCCCACAGGCTGCGCGTCCATTCCCAGACGTTGCCGCTCATATCCAGCAGGCCATCGGGGCTGGCCCCGGCCGGGTAACCACCCACAGGAGAGGGACCGCCGCGACCGCTGCCCTGGTGGTTGGCCCGGTCCGGGTCAAACGCATCCCCCCAGGGGTAAAGGTTGCGGCCAGTGCCCCGCGCCCCCTTCTCCCACTCCGCCTCGCTGGGCAGGGTGACCTGGTGGCCATTGTGCAGCAGCGCCCGCAGCGCCGCCGGCGTCTGCGCCCAGCCGCGCAGCAGGCCATCCAGCCAGCGGCAGTAGGCCAGGGCGTCGTGCCAGGTCACCCTGGTCACCGGGTGGTTGGCCGCCCCTTGCAGGCTGTCTTTATCCGCCGGTTGGTGGCCGCTGGCCTGGGCAAAGGCGCGGAACTGGGCCACCGTCACCGGGTATTTGGCCAGGTAATAGGCCGGCAGGGGCAGGGTGTGCTGTGGCTGCTCGGCAGCATCCGCCTGCGGGTCTTGCTGCGGGTCGCTGCCCATACGGAAGTTCCCGGCCGGGATCGCCACAAAGCCCAGCAGCGCCTCACGGGGCAAGTAATAGCCCGCTTCCCCATAGAAACGGGGGTCGCCCAACCCGGCCAGGGCATCCCCGGCGCTGAGGCGGGCCACAGTGGGCTGGTCTGGGGTTTGCAGCACCTGCACCAACCGCTGGCGCACCGCCTCTGTTTTCGCCTCATCCCCTTCCCCTTGCAAGCGCCCCACGGCATCCTGCCGGCGCACCGGCTCGCCGCTGAGCAGCTCTGTCAGCAGGTCGGCGGGCACATCCACCGGCAGCGGCGTGTCGCTTTCCACCGCCCCGGCCAGGCGCACGTAGGCATGCAGTTGGGCACGGCTCAGCCCGGCAAAACGGGCACGCTCACGACCCTGGCCGGCCTCCCCGGCCGGGGGGTAGGTTAGCAGGCGGGCCAGCAGGACGTAGCGGGTGCGGTTGTCCAGGTAATCGGCCAGCAGCCCCTGGCTCCGGCCGGGGGCATCTTCCGCTTTCCGCACCGCCGCCGGCCCTTCCTCCTGGGGCAAATCCACCGTGGCGGCCGGGCGACCCCGGCCGGTGAGGATCTCCTCCTCACTCACCACCCGCCGCTCATACGCCGCCTCCAGCATCTGCACCACCAGCGGGTACTGCCGCCACAACTGGTACAGGTCCGGGAACTGGGTCTGGATGAGCACCGTTTTGGCCAGCAGCGGGTCGGCAATCTCATCTCCCTGCGCCCCAAAGCGGTTGTCGGCAATGGTGCGCAGCAGTTGGAAAATATTCAACGCCCGCTTCACCTGGCGCGGGTTGGGGTAGACACCGCGGGCCAGCACCTGGCGGGTCATGGCCGACACATTCCTGGCCAGCCCCTCAATGAATGGGTCCAGGTCATCCACCGCCAGGGCGGGCAGATGGAACGGGATCTGCACAATCTTCTGCAAGTAGCTGTCGCCGCTGATGGGCAAATCCCCGTCCCGGCCGGGGAGCTGGCGGAAAAACGTGCCATAGCGCGCCTCAACGCCGCGCTGCACCACCTCTTTGTCCATACCCAGCACAAAAACCACGCCGGGCACTTCCATAAACAGCTTAATCGCCTCCAGCACCTCGATCGCCTTCTCCGGCAGGCAGCGATCCAGGTCATCCACAAAAACAATCAGGCGACCTTCCTGGCCCAATACCGCCCGGATCGCCTGGCTAAAAGCCTTTTCAAACTGCTCCATGGACGCCAACTGGTTCATATACCCGGTCTGGATGTCCCGGTGAATCGCCTCGGCCAGCTTGGGGTCCAGGCCAATCGCCTCGGCCAGGCTGCTCATGCCGGTCAGGTTGGCCAGGACAAAGGCCGGCAGCTTGGCAAACTCCTTGCCGGCCACCGACCACTCCACCGCCCATTTCCCCCCTTCCTCCCAGGAGACCGTCCCATACAGGGCGCTGGCCAGGCGGTCAAGCTGCTGCACCTGCTCCTTCTGCCCGGCGCTCAACTGCGCCAGGGGCAGGCGAGGCCGTTCGGCCCAGGGCACATCCTTCACCTCCTGGCGCGGATACAGCGCCTCCAGGACGCGCAAGATAAAAGCGCGCCAGAGCGCTTCGTGCCGGTCATACTTCCAGGCCGTGAACCAGACCGCGCGCACAGAATGGGTCTTGCCGGCCAGGTCATCCATGACCATTTGCATCAGGCTGGTCTTGCCGCTGCCCCAGGTGCCAAAGACGCCAATGGTCAATGGGGTTTGGGCCGTGGCGGCAATGTCGCGCAGCGCAGCACGGAAGTGCTCAAAATTCAGGCTATCTTTTGTGGTGGCATTATCAGTGAGGTACGGCATGGCAGCTTCCCTTTTTGGCTATCTGGCCGGTAGATGCCGCCAGTATAGCAGGGAATTGCCAGAGGGGAAGATGGCCGGCCAAAGTCATACACGCCAGGCGGCTCCCCTACCCACCGCCGGTCACGCCCTCAGGCTGGCCCCTCCGCCGCCGGCGGCGTCTTCAGCTCCGGCAGCGCCTCCTGCCCCAAAAGGCGGCGCACCCGCCGCACCTGCCGCGCCAGCACATCCTCCTTAAAATCGGCCGCCAGCGCCCGCGCCAGGTCGGCCAGGCTGGCATCGTCCCCATACACCTCACCCAACTGCTTGCGCATGATCGACAGCCAGACATACAGGTCCGCCTCCGTCCGGCCGGGGAACTCCGCCATCAGCGGCGATTCATGGATGATCTGGATGACCGGCAGGTAGATCAGCTCATACCAGGCCTGCACCGCCTCCGCATAACTGGCGTCGTGGCCGTCGATAATCTTGAGCGTCCCCTGCATCTCCGCAATCTGGGCCAGCAGCTCTGTGTACCGGCCGGGGGTCGTAAAGCGAATCCCATGCTCCGGGTACAACTCCGCCAGCCGGGTCAACGCCAGGAAATTCTGCTCGCCAAAGCGGATCAGCACCTCATCCAGTCCATCCTCCGGCCCCACCGGCACCTCTACCGGGAACTCCCACACATGCGCCTCAATCGTCGCCAAATCCATCTGCCGGGCCACAGCCACCCGGTGGTTGCCATCCTTCACAAAGAAGACGTCGCCCACCTGGTACACCTCAATGGGCGGCCAGCCACCAGCGCTGGCCAGCACCTCCACCCGCATCCAGCGCTCAAACAGATTGTCCTTCAGCGGCAAGAAGCGGCGCGTAAAATCCTTATACCGCCCCACGCTGCCGGCAATCTGGTCCAGGCGGATCTGCTGCACGCCGCGATAAAACGGGTTTTGCAGCTTCAACTGCGCCCGCACTTCGTCAAAAGGGAGCAGCCGCTCATCCCGGCCGGTAAACCGGGCCAGCCATTGGGCAATCTGGGCCCGCCGCCGGGCCTGGGCAAAACTGTCTACTGCCTGATGTCGTAACAATGTATTGTCTTGTTGAGTCATATTCATGCGCTGAGCATAACAGGAAAGCCGAAGCGCGCTCAATAGGCAATTTGCCTGAAAACTGCCCGGCCGGGATTGTGCACCCCCCGGAAGCGCGCCGCCCGATTGTGAGCGGCCGGTTAACAGCCCGGCCGGGACAATTTCGCCCCCAGCCCGCCTTCGGGCATAATTACGACCCATGAAAAACGCACCCGAATTCTACCATGTTCACCCTGAAGTAAAACAGGCCCAGGCCGAAGGCCGCCCGGTCGTGGCCCTGGAAAGCACCGTCATCACCCACGGCCTGCCCTACCCGGACAACCTGGCCACCGCCCGCAGCATGGAAACCGCCGTGCGCCACGGCGGGGCGGTGCCGGCCACCATCGCCATCCTCCGCGGCCAGATTCACATCGGGCTAACCGCCGCACAGCTAGAATACCTGGCCACCCGGCCGGGGGAGCAGGTGCGCAAATGCAGCCGGCGCGACCTGCCCCTGGTCCTGGCCCGCGGCGAGGATGGGGCCACCACCGTCGCCGGCACCATGATCCTCGCCCACCACAGCGGCATCGAGCTGTTCGCCACCGGCGGTATTGGCGGCGTCCATCGCGGCCACCCCTTCGACGTCAGCGCCGACCTGACCGAGCTGGGGCGCACCCCCATCACCGTCGTCTGCAGCGGCGCAAAATCCATCCTCGACCTGGCCCTGACCCGCGAAGTGCTGGAAACCAACGGCGTGCCGGTCATTGGCTACGGCACGGCTGAGCTGCCCGCCTTTTTCACCCCATTCAGCGGCCACGCCGTTGACCTGCGCGTCGATACCCCGGCCGAAGCCGCCGCCCTCATCCACGCCCGGCGGCAGTTGGGCCTGCAATCGGGCACGCTGCTGGTGGTCCCCGTCCCGGCCGGGGAAGCCTGCGACCCCGACCTGGCCGAAAACGCCAGTGCCCAGGCCACCCGCGAAGCGGACGAACAGGGCATCTCCGGGGCCGCGGCTACCCCCTGGCTGCTGCGCCGCGTGGCCGAGCTAACCGGCGGCCAATCGCTGCGGGCCAACGTGGCCCTGCTGCACAACAACGGCCGGGTTGCCGCCGAGGTTGCCGCGGCCCTGCTGGCCCATTCCCGGCCGGGGAACGGTCAAAGCTGAGCAAAGCGCGCCAATACCAGTACTCTGCTACTATGAAAACAGGTAGCGACCTCGCCCCGAATTTTGTATAATCAGCCGATGAAGTCAGTTCGATTCAATTGGGATACGTGGGGCTGTCCCCCGATACGACTGTCACGGCCGGTCTGCCGGCCGCAATAAGCTGCCGATTCGCCAGGTAAACGTCGTCGCCCAGCCTGGCGGCCAACGCCACATCCATGAACGCTAATATCGCCCGCATCATCAAAAGAGCCTTTGGCCGGCTGAACCGGGCCACGGTTACCGTCCTCCTGGTCATCATCCTCAGCCAGGTAGGACTGGTTTTGGGTTACAGTTGGCTGCTGCAAACCAACATCTGGCAAGGCGTACCGCTGGCCCTGCTGGTCGGCCTCATCCCCCTGGTCATTGGCGGACTGCTGCTGTACTACAACAGCCACCAGCGCGACAAGCTGCAAAACACCCTTGTCACCTACATCACCCAGGAAACAGGCGAACTACAAGCCGCTCAAAATCGCGCCCGCGCCCTGCAAGCCATGGTCTCCACACTGCGCGCCACGCTCAGCTTCGAGCGCGTGGTCGATGCCGCGCTGGACGTCTGCGGCCTGGTGCTGGAAGAGTCCAACATTCCCGCCCGCACCCTGGTGGGCGCCGTTTTCCTGTATGAACGGGACGCGCTGGTGCCCCTGGTCACACGCAGCTTTGCCACCCGCGACCTGCAAAAAACCGTGGCCGGAACCGACGGCATCATCGGGCAGGCGCTGAAGCAGGCCGAAGCAGCCGTAAGCTACAACCCGGCCGAGGACCCCGAACTGGGATCGCTGTACACCTTCCGCAACTGCCACACCGCCGTCTGCATTCCTCTGCGCATCGGCTTCCAGATCTTCGGGGCGCTCATCATCGGCACCGAAGCGCCCATCAAGTTCACCCCTGGGCAAATGGGCCTGTTCAACTCCGTCGCCGACCATACCGTCATCGCCCTGCAAAACGCCCAACTCTACCAGGAGCTTAGGGCGGAAAAAGAGCGGCTGGTAGCCGCCGACGAAGCCGCCCGCAAGGAGCTGGCCCGCGACCTGCACGACGGCCCCACGCAGACCGTGGCCGCCATCGCCATGCGCGTCAACTTCATCCGTTCGCTCATCAAGCGTGACCCCGAACAGGCCATTGCCGAACTGGAGAAGGTGGAGGCGCTGGCACGGGACACCTCGCGCAACATCCGGGGCATGCTCTTCACCTTGCGCCCCCTGGTGCTGGAGACCGAAGGGCTGGCCGCCGCCCTGGAAAATGTGATGAACCGCCACCAAGAGATGTCGGGCATCACCATGAGCCTCTCCGGCAGCGAACATGGCACCATGCTGGACGACCGGGCACAGGGCGTGGTCTTCGCCATCATCGAAGAAGCGCTGGGCAATGCGCGCAAATATTCACAGGCCAGCCAGGTGCGGGTGCGCTTCTGGCAAGAGTCGGGGCTGTTTGTGGCCCAGGTACAGGACGACGGGGTGGGCTTCGACGTTCAGCGCGTCAACATGAACTACAACACGCGGGGCAGCCTGGGCATGGTCAACATGCGCGAACGGGCCGAACGGATCGACGGCTCCATTCGCATTGAATCCCAGCCAGGCCAGGGCACCAAAGTTACCCTGGTGGTGCCGCTGGACAAACATGGTCGCCGGGCGACCAATGGGCAGCGAGGCTAGTGCCCCACCTTGGCCAGACTAAACCGATTGCCGTTGTGGCTGCTGGCACTGCTCAGCTTCCTGGGGTACCTGGGGTTCCACTACTGGTTTCCGCTGCGCCCCGCCTACCGGCAGTACCCTCTCTCTGATATCCGCACCTTCTCCCCCTCGCTCCCGGCCGGGTTCGCCTACGCCCTGCTGCTAACCCTGCTCTTTGGCCTGTACTGGCTGGCCTGCCAGCGCGTGGCCGAACTGCCCCCGGCCGGGAGCCAACGCCAACTTACCCGCCGCCTGGGCCTGATCCTGCTGCTGGCCGCCCTCTACAGCCTCCCCTTGCTCGACACCTACCCCATCAACGCCACCGACCTCTTCCGCTACTACATCCAGGGCCGGATTAGCGAAGTCTACCACCAGAACCCGCTCACCGTCCCCCCCAGCAGCTTCCCCGACGACCCGTACACCATCCTGGCCGGCGAATGGATCAACGACACCTCCCCCTACGGACCAGTCTGGGAGCTGGCCGCGGCCGGCGTCAGCCGGCTCAGCAACCAGCACCTGTACACCGGCATCGTGCTGTTCAAGGCGCTGGGCGCCGGGCTGCTGCTGCTCAGCGGCGGCCTGCTGTGGCTGCTGCTAAAAGAGCAGCCCCCGGCCGGGCGGCTGTGGCGCACCGCCCTATGGAGCTGGAACCCCGCCCTGCTCCTCATCTTCGTCGTCGACGGCCACAACGACATCCTGATGCTGTTCTGGCTGCTGCTGGGCTACTGGGCCTGGCAGCGGGCCAACCGGCCCACCTTAGGCTTCTGGCTCATGTGCCTGGCCCCATTAACCAAGCTCATCGGCCTGCTGCCCCTCCCCTTCTTCTTCCTGCAAATGTGGCGCGAACAGCGTCCCGGCCGGGCGCGCTGGCAATTCCTCTTGCTGGCCACCGGCGGCGCACTCCTGCTGGCCTGGCTCGTCTTCCTGCCCTTTGGCTCACCGCTGGTGTTGGTCCAACGACTGGCCAAAGAAGCAGCCGCCAACGGCGGCTTTTCGCCGGTAACCCTGTTTGTCCTGCTCACCCTGCACATGGAATGGTCGCCAGAAGTTCGCGGCATCATCAACAGCGGCACACTGCTGTTTGGGCTGCTGGCCATCTGGCTGCTGTGGCAAACCTGGCGCGCCCGGCCGGCGGTGCGCGCCGCAGCCGACATCTTCGCCGGCTACCTGGCAACCGCGTTTACCTTCCGCGTCTGGTACACCGCCTGGCCCTTCCCCTGGCTGCTGCTAGATACCGCCGGCAGCGACCCCCGCCGCCTCCCGGCCGGGTGGTGGTTCCTGTTCACCGGCCAGCTCTCGGTCATCATCTACGGCCATCTGCACCACTACTGGCTGCTAAAAGACCACCTGCTCTCCCACCTGGTGGGCGTGCCCTTCACCTTTGGCCTGCCCCTGCTGCTGGCCTACGTCACCGCCCACCACTTCCGCCCGCCGCCATCGCCGCCTCAACCCCCAAACTCAGCCACCATCTGAGCGGCCAGCAAGCTCATGGCCAACTGATGGAGATGGGTGCGCACCCCGGCCGGGGGTGCCAGCCTTAGGAAATCTCGTTCATCACCAGGCGGATAGGCGCCTGGTAGGCCGCGTCTTTGGCCGCTCTGGCCAGGGCGCGGCGTGCCGGCGAAAGCTCCTTCAAATCCAGGTAAAGCATGCCCAGCGTAAAGTGAATGGCCGCCACATCCAACCCCCCGCTGGCAGCTCGCTCATAACAGCCAATCGCCTCCTTCACCCGGCCGCGCAGTTGGAAATCCATCCCCTGCCCCACCAACGCATCCCGCTCCAGCTTGCTCAGACCGCCATCCCGGGTGCCATACAGCAAATCCTCATCCTCTTCTTCGCGGAAGATCTCTTCGGCCAGTTGGTCCTGCGCCAGGCGCCGGGCCGCTTCGATGGGATCCTGCACCGGGTGCTGCACCTTGGGCAGCTCCCATTCCTGCTTTTCCGATTCAAAAGCGTCGGCCATCTTGCGCACCGCCTCAACCATGCTCCCGGCCAGAGCGGCCGCTTCCGGCTCCGGCTCCGGAGGCAATGGCACAATTACCGGCTCTGGTTCCGGCTCCTCCACCGCCTCAACGCCGCGCCGGATAAGCTGAATGGCCATGACAACATCCTCGTTGCCAGGGTCCAGGCGCAGCGCCGCCTGGCACATCGTCAGCGCCTTGGCCTCTTCGCCACGCATCTGCAAAATGCGCGCAATGGCCAGATATTCGCGCACCGCCGCCTTGATATCATCCTGGCGCTGAAAGACGGTGGCCAACCGCTGGTGAGCGCCCAGCAGGCCGGGGTTCAGCCGGACCGCGCGCTGCCAGTTGGCAATAGCTGTATCCAGATCGCGCTGGCGCAGCAAAATCTCGCCGGCGGCCATGTAAGTCCGGCTGGCTTCCGATAACTGCCCCAATCGCTCCTGAATGTCGGCCACCTTCTGCAAATAGGTGTAATTGCCATTGGAGAAGCGGGCCGCAATTTTGTAGCAGTCTAATGCCTTTTCAAGCTGCCTTAAGCCAAACAGCGCGTCACCCAGGCCGCCATACGCCTCCGGCTCGCCGGGGAATTCGCGGATGGCGATTTTGAAGGCATTGGCCGCCTCCTGCCAGCGCTCCTCGCGATTACTAGCGTGCCCGTAACGCAACGCACGTTGGTATAGCGTTCGATCTTTGGCCACTAACTTACCTCCCGTGGTCTTACTGCACGTCTATTGTAGCATGACCAAAATGGGAACGCACAGCATCTTGGCTTGTTGCAGTAACTCCAAATTTGGGCCTGGTTCATTTTGCAAACCCATCCTTACAAATCTACCGCTTCAGCTTTTGGGGGTCTTTGACCCCCAAATCCCTTATTGCCCTCCCGCGCGGGGAGCGAAGCGCCCGCGCGCGAGTCAGCACCGGAGGTGCCATAATTGGAATTGCTGGCTTGCCAAGGCGCCACTTTTTTGCTGCCGGGCGGACTGGTTCATGCACGGGGGCGGTATTGCAGCGCTTCGGCCAGATGGGCGGGTTGGATCGGGTCGCTGCCGGCCAGGTCGGCGATGGTACGGCCCAGCTTTAGAATGCGATGGAAAGCGCGGGCGCTGAGGCTCATCTGGGTCATGGCGCTTTGCATCAGCCGCCGTCCGGTTTCATCCAGCACACATATCTGGCGTACTTCGCTCGGCCCCATGTCGGCATTGCAGTAGAGGTCCACCTCGCTGAAGCGCGCGATTTGCCGTGCGCGAGCAGCCTCCACCCGTTCGCGAATGGCGGCCGAAGTTTCGCCGCGGCGGTTGGCGGCCAGCTTCTCAAAGGGCACGCGGGGCACTTCGATGTGGATGTCGATGCGGTCCATAAGCGGGCCAGAGATGCGCTTCTGGTAGCGGGTGATCATGCTGTTGGAGCAGGTGCAGGTGTGGGTGGGGTCGCCAAAGTAACCGCAGGGGCAGGGGTTTTGCGCGGCCACCAGCATGAAGTTGGCCGGGAAGGTCACGGTTCCGGAGGCGCGAGAGATGGAGACTTCGCGCGGCAGCCCTTCCAGCGGCTGGCGCAGCACTTCGATGAGGTTCTGGCCGAATTCCGGCAGTTCGTCCAGGAAAAGGACGCCGCGATGGGCGAGGGAGATTTCCCCCGGCCGGGGCCAGGCCCCACCCCCCACCAAACCGGCATAGCTAATGGTATGGTGGGGCGAACGAAAGGGGCGGTGGCGAATGAGCGGGGTATCTTCCGGCAGCATACCGGCCACGCTGTAAATCTTGGTCACCTCCAGCGCCTCATCCACCGACATACGGGGCAAGATGCCCGGAAACGACTTGGCGATCAGCGTCTTGCCTGAGCCGGGCGGGCCGGACATCAGCACGTTGTGCCCCCCGGCCGCGGCAATCTCCATCGCCCGCTTGACATGCTCCTGCCCCATGATGTCGGCAAAGTCGGCCGCATAGGTCGGGTCACCGCCAAATATGTCGCTCGACTGTAGTTGGTGTGGCGGGATGGGGCGCAGGCCGGTGAGATGGCCCACCAGGTCCGCCAGCCCACTAACGGGGATGACCTCGATATCGGGCAGCAGGCTGGCCTCATCGGCATTCACGGCCGGGACAAAGATGCGGGCAAAGCCGCGCTCGCGGGCCATGGCCGCCAGGGGCAAGATTCCCTTGGTGTGGCGGGTGGTGCCATCCAGCGACAGCTCGCCAATGAAGAGGCTGTCCTCCAACTGGTTCAGCCAGATTTGCTGCGAGGCCGCCAGAACGCCCACGGCAATGGGCAGGTCATAGGCCGGCCCCTCTTTGCGCAGGTCGGCCGGGGCCAGGTTCACGGTAATACGCTTGTTGGCCGGAAAATCCAGCCCACTGTTTTTGATGGCGGCGTGCACCCGGTCGCGGCTTTCGCGCACGGCGGCGTCGGGCAGGCCCACCAGGGCGAAGTTGGGGTAGCCACGGATAATGTCTACTTCAACCTCTACCAGGTCGGCCTCCAGACCGACAATCGCACAGCTAATGACTTTGGCCAGCATGAGGGCCCCTCCTGATCAGTATTGGTTTGCGGAGAACATCTGCTCAGCTTCTCGGAAGACTGGACCGATTCTCGTCCATGTCACAGAGGCTGACCAGAGCAAATTGGTCCTATTTGGGCGGTAACCTGAGCGGCTACGACAGAATTATAACAGCCCCGGCCGGATGGGAAAATGGTTCTTCATCAGCGCACCAGCAGCGGCAGGTGTACGCAGTAGGCGCAGTTGGTGGGCACCACCAATTGCAGCAGGGTGACAGAATAGGGCGGGAAGGTGTAGGCCAGCGGGTTACCGGGGTTGGTGATGGCGAAGGGGGGCGCGTTGGAAAGGTCCCCGGCCGGGTTGCTCAGCCCATTATAGGTAACCGCCGTGGCATCCAATGAACCAGCCTGAACCACGTAAGCAGACCCGCCAGACACCGCCGGCGCGCCGTCCAGGTAGATCGTGGCCGGCTGGTTGGTGCCGGTTTTGTTGATGGCCAGCAGCGTCAGCACCCCCGGGTTCAGCCGCCCGGCATACACACTCAGCGTCGTCCCGGCCGGGGCTGAGTTTGTCACCGGCAGCATCTGCGCCCCAAAGCGCGCCCACAGCGGGAAAACGTAATACTGCGGGCTGCGGAAGTAGCTGCCGGCCTGCATCAGGCCATAGCCCGGCGGGTCTCCTCCTTCGCCGTGGGCCAGGTCCCACTGGTTGCCCATGGCAAACCCCTGCTGCAGCATCTGCCCCAGCGTGTCGGCCATAAAGAGCGCATTCACCGCCCTGGACATCCAATCGCCGCTGTCCTGCTCCTGCACGGAGAAGAGATTGTGCTCGGTAATGGCCACCGGCACCCGCCGCCCGCCGGCATACTGGTCAAAAGCCTGTTCCACGTCGGCCATCATATCCGCCCAGATGCCGTGCGGCTGGGCCAGTGCCTCGGCGTAGCTGCCGGGCGGGGTAAAATAAGCATACTGGTGGATGACATAGAAATCCATCACATCCCCGGCCGCGGCAATGACCTCATTGCCCCAGTTAGTCCACTCCGCCTGGAAGGGCACACCCACCGCCCCCACCAGGATGGTCGGGTCGACGGCGCGCATGGCGCTGCGGAACTCCAGATAGCCCTCTTTGCGATTGGTGCCGCTGCCAATGCCGTAGACGTATTCGCTGCCATCACAGGTCCATACCTGCTCCCAGCCCCAGGGCACGCAGTCGGTGCCGCTGTCGGGCGTGCCGCCGTAAATCTCGTTGCCAATCTCCCAGTAGCGGATGGGCAGCGGCTGCAAGTTGCCATTGTCACGGCGCAGCCTGGCCCAATCGCTCACCCGGCCCCAATCCCGGCCGCGCACATCCACGCCAATCACCCGGTCATCGTTGACACTGCCGTTAAAGAAGGCCACCAGGGCGGCCGCTTCTTTGGCCGTGCCATTCTGGTTAATGGTGTACATCCCCTCGATGCCGGTGGCACGCAGGAAGTTTAGGAAGTCGGTGGGGCGGGCGGCCCAGGGCCAGTAACAAACGGCGTTGGGGTCGATGCCCGCGCCAAAGCGTTCGCAGGCCAGCCAGTCGTAGTAGTTGCTCCAACTGCCGCCGGGGATGCGCATGATGGGTGCGCCCAGGGCGGCGCTGCGGGTGCGGAATTCATTGTCGGCCAGGCGGGTAGGGTTGAGCCAGGCGGGCAGGTTGCTGCCCAGCACGCGCCCATCGATGGGGGTGGGCTGGCCGCCGGTGTTGACGTGGATGGTGGCGGTTTGGTCGGGGCCGGCCCCGGCCGGGGTGGCCGCGGACTGGCTCGTGTGCAGCAGCAGGGTCAGGCATAATACGGCCAGGGCCAGAGCCAGCAAGGGACGGAAGGAAGCACGGAACATGGGGAACTCCTGTGGTCTGGGGTGGTTGCGGTTGGCGGTGGGGGTCCCGGCCGGGAAGGGACAGCAATGAGGCCGTTCCGGCCGGGTGCAGCAGGGTCAGGCAGACCCGCTTCGAGCGGATGCGCTTCAAGCGGATGCGCTTCGAGCGGATGCGCTTCGAGCGGATGGAAGCAGTTCGCTGCCCATGTAGGCCGGCAGATGCATCACAAACGTGCTCCCCTGGCCGACCCGGCTTTCTACAGTGACCCGCCCGCCATGGGCTTCGGTAATGGAACGGGCCAGGGTCAGGCCCAGGCCAAAACCACCTACGTTAGGGTCATTCTCAATGCGGAAGAAGCGGTCGAAGATGTGCGGTAGATATTGTTCATCGATGCCCCGCCCCTGATCGCTGACCCTGACCTGCATCGTTTTGCCTTCGCAGGTCAACGTGATGCGCACCGTCCCCCCGGCCGGGGAGAATTTCAGCGCATTATCCACCAGGTTACTGATAGCCTGGGTCAACCGTGCCGCATTACCCTCTACCGGTCGCAAATCTGGGCCGGTATCCACAACCAACTGAATCTCATTGGCCAGCGCCTTGCCGCGCAAATCCATCGTCACATCAGCCAGGATCGCCGTCAGATTACAAAGCTGGCGCGCCTCCGGCAGACCAGAATCCAGGCGCGCCAGGTCCAACAACGAATCCACCAGGCGCATCATCCGCTCGGCCGAATCGGCAATGTGCCGCAAGAAAAGCTCCTGCTGCTCATTGAGCGGCGTGGTCTGCGACAGCATGTCCACAAAGCCAACAATAGAGTTCAGCGGTGCGCGCAAATCATGGGAAACGGTCATGACTGTCTGAGTGTCAAACATATCCAGCGGACGATTGGCCGGTCCAGATTCATACGCCTGGCCAAGCGCGGCATTATGTAAAGCGATGGCCGTATAGTCAGCCAGCGAGGCCAGCATGAGCTGTTCCCGCTCGCTAAAAGCCTGGGGCGCGATCTTGTTGGTAACCCCCAAAACACCAACCACCTTCTGGCGCAGCGTCAGCGGCACCAGCAGCGCCGCCCGTGCCATCAGGCCTGGTAGAAGCTGCAATCCTTCACCAGAGAAAACGGCGTCATGAAACGGCAGACCCGTCTGGTAAACGCCGCCAATGAGCATGGCATTGGCCGGCAAGTCAAACTCCGGCCGGCGCTGCACCTCATCCCCATGCATGTAGGCCAGCAGCTTGTCTGTCTCCGGGTCTGGCAGCCAGATGGCGCTCATTTCAGCATTGGTCAGGCGGAGGGCCATGCTCAGGCAGTACTGCAAGATGGCGTCGGCCTGTTTCAACATGAGCAGCTCTTTGCCAGCCGAGAGGAACAGGTTTAGCTCGCTTAACTGGCGGCGCGTATCAGCTTCCGCGCGGCGCAGTTGCACAATGAGCCGCTCTTTGTCGTGACGCAGGCGGGTTTCCAGTAAGGCACGGTCAATGATCTCCAGAACCTCTTCCACGGTGAAGGGCTTTACGAGGTAATCCTTAATGCCCAGCCGGAAGGCGTCGATGGCGCTTTTTTCTGAGCCATAGCCGGTCATCAGGATGACGGGCACATCCAGGGCTTCGGCGGTGAGCGCTTGCAGCACATCCAGGCCGGTCATGCGCGGCAGGTTCAGGTCTAACATCACCAGGTCTGGTTTCTGTTCGCGGATGATTTGCAGCCCCGTCTGGCCGTTGGTAGCCTGAATGGTGCGGAACCCAAAAGCAGGTAACAACTGCTCCCCCAAATGACTGGCCATCTCCTGGCTATCATCAATGATAAGAATGCATTCACCGCTCATCAATACTCTCGGTTATTTCTGTTCCCTACGGAAAACTGCCGTTACGCATCGACACCAACCAACATCGACACGAAGGTAAGGTTCCCACTCAGACAAAATGGGGCGGGTGTCGGCTCATATACCGGCGCTGGCATCCCGGCCGGGTACCCAAGCAGCCTGCACAATGCGCCGAAAATTATAGCATAGCTCCGCAAATGGCAACACTTACGTTATAATCTTCCTGTGACCGGAAAACGGGTCAGCCAATCCATATGGCCAGCACCCCGGCCACGCCAGACCAACAACGCGCCATCCAACCAACGGGAGACACAAACATGACACGCGTAGTCCGTGCACCTACTGGCACCAAGCTCACCTGCAAAGGCTGGCTGCAAGAAGCCGCCTACCGTATGCTGCAAAACAACCTGGACCCCGACGTGGCCGGCGACCCGGAGAATCTCATCGTCTACGGCGGCCGGGGGCGGGCGGCCCGCAATTGGGACGCCTTCGAAGCTATCCTGCGCAGCCTGCGCGAGTTAGAGGACGATGAGACCCTGCTGGTGCAGAGCGGCAAACCGGTTGCCGTCTTTCGCACCCACCGCGATGCGCCGCGGGTGCTCATCGCCAACTCCAATATTGTGCCCCACTGGGCCACCCAGGAGAATTTTGACAAGTGGGAGGCGGAGGGGCTGATCATGTATGGCCAGATGACGGCCGGCAGTTGGATTTACATCGGCACCCAGGGCATTCTGCAGGGCACCTTCGAGACGTTTGCCGCGGCGGCACGCCAGGCGGGCTGGCCCTCGCTGAAGGGCAAATGGGTGCTCACGGCCGGGCTGGGGGAAATGGGCGGCGCGCAGCCCCTGGCCATCACCATGAATGAGGGTGTCGGCCTGATTGTGGAGGTGGATGAGTGGCGGGCGCAGCGACGCCTGGCCCATCATTACATCGACGAGGTGGCCGAGGATATGGATGAGGCGCTGCGGCGGGTGCAGCATTATGTGGAGACCGGGCAGCCGCGCTCCATCGGATTAATCGGCAATGCGGCCGAGATCGTGCCGGAGATTTTGGCGCGGGGATTGGTGCCCGATATGGTCACCGACCAGACGTCAGCCCATGACCCGCAGGCCTACTTTCCGCATGGCATGAGCTTTGAGGAGGGGCGGGTGCTGCGCGAACGTGACCCGGCCGGGTTCAGCGAGCTGGCCATGCAGTCAATGGCCCGCCACTGTGCGGCCATGGTAGCCTTCCAAAAGCGTGGCTCGATTGTGTTTGACTATGGCAACAACCTGCGCCAGCGCGCCTTCGACGCCGGCGTGCAAGATGCTTTTAGCTACCCCGGCTTTATCCCGGCCTACATTCGCCCGCTCTTCTGCGAGGGCAAAGGACCGTTCCGCTGGGCCGCCCTCAGCGGGGACCCGCAAGACATTTATGCCACCGACGAAGCAATTCTGGCGCTTTTTCCGGAAGATGCGCATTTGCAGCGCTGGATTCGCATGGCCCAGGAGCAGGTGCAGTTTCAGGGGCTGCCGGCCCGGATCTGCTGGCTGGGGTATGGGGAACGGGCGCGTGCCGGGCTGAAGTTCAATGAGCTGGTGGCCTCCGGCCGGGTAAAAGCCCCCCTGGTCATTGGCCGGGACCACCTGGACGCCGGTTCGGTGGCCAGTCCCAACCGGGAGACCGAGCGCATGCGCGACGGCTCAGACGCCATTGCCGACTGGCCCATTCTAAACGCCCTAATCAACGCCGTTAGCGGCGCGACCTGGGTTAGCTACCATCATGGTGGCGGGGTAGGCATTGGCTACAGCCTGCACGCCGGTCAGGTTATTGTGGCCGACGGCACGCCAGAGGCCGCCGCCCGCCTGGAGCGGGTGCTGACAGTAGACCCCGGCATGGGGGTGGTACGTCACGTGGATGCGGGTTATCCGCGAGCCATTGAGGTTGCCCGCGAGCGCGGAGTCAAGATTCCAATGTGGCCGGAGTAAGCAGCCTGAAACCGGCCGGGGCTTCCCGGCCGGTAGGGCAGCGATTGGGCCTTATTCGGGGCGTGTTTCGGGCGGCAGCGCACCCACCCGGCGCAGTTTCACAGCCAGGTCACGTTCCGTGTCGCGCATCCCCTTGTCGATGTGCGGATAGGTGAGCCACACCAGCGAGAAGCCAAAAATCGCCCCGGTGAGGGTGCGGAACAGCGGCGTGCTTTCACGCAGGGGGAAGATGCGGCCTAGAATGCTAAGGGAGGGTAGGGCGGTGGCATACTGGCTGAAGAGCTGCGTAAAGCCATCGAGGGCGATGGGACCCATGCCCAGCACAAAAAAGAGCCAGATAGGCATGGGCTTGATCTCATAGCGGCGGCGCAGCAGGCCATAACCAATACTGGCCAGAAGGACGAAGCCGTAGATGGCAATGTCTCGTTCGCACAGGGCCATTTTGTAGCCCATCTGCTCGTTGCCCACAAAGCGGCGGGCGGCCATCAGGAAAGTGGTCCACTGCGCCGGGTCGGTGGAGGCCCCGGCAAATTCCGGTAGGTTGGCCATGTAAGCTTCGATGGGGGTCAGGCTGGAGCCGGCAATGGCGCGCGGGTAAGCGGCCTGGTCCCCAAACAGAAAGAAGGAGCGGGAGGCCATCTGGTGGCAGAGGGGGGAGTAAACGGTGTAGATGGCGCGGGCTGGGGCGGTGACGCCGGCCTTCATCAAGACGGGGGCCAGGATGGGCAGGCCCACGTAGATAGCCGCAATCAGGCTGAAAAAGCCCACCCAGTGGCGAGCCAACCAGTAGATGCCGCGGTCCAGCCCAATGACCAGGCTGCGCTGCCATCCGGTAACGGGCTGTTTGGTTGGTGGCTGGCTACTCATGGGGTTCACCCCCCGGCCGGGATTGTGTTTGCAAGATACCCATCAATTTGCCCCTTGGTCATTGGGCCGCGATGGACAGCAGTGACCATCCCGGCCGGGTCTACGAAGTACGTGGTGGGCATATTAAACACGTTATAAACGTTCGCGGCAAATGCCTGCTCATCCAGCAGCGCGGTGAAGGTCAGCCCCATCTCATCCACGAAGTATGCCTGCACCGTGGCCAGGTCCTCTTCCCGGTTCACAGCCAGGATGACCAGGCCATCCGCCTGATACTGATCATAGGCTGCCTGCAGCTCCGGCATCTCAATCCGGCAGGGTGCGCACCAGGTCGCCCAGAAGTTGATGATTACCGGCTGGCCGCGGAAATCGGCCAGGCTGACCGGGTTCCCGGCCAAATCGGCCAGCACAAAGCTGGGGGCCTCGGAGCCGACCTGAGGCGCGCCGGCGATGTCACCGGGCAGTTGGGCTACGATAGGGTCGCTGGTGGCAAATTGGGTTACGCTGTCCAGCAAGCCGCTGTCGGTGGTGGTGATGGGTCCCGGCCGGGGGTCGAACAAATCACTGCCAAACAGCACAAACGCCAGGGCGATGCCCAGCACAACAAAACCCAGCAGCAGCAAAATCGGTCGCCCGCTCGCCTTCTGCCGGCCATACGGGTCGAATTGTGACGTCATTTCTCACCTCAGATGGGCTGCGCCCTACGCAGCATAGGCCCATAAATGGCGAACCTTCCGGTGACAGCAGTCCGCCGGAAGGTTTCTTGTTTCAGAGCAGTGCTCGCCAGACCACAGCACCACCCTGCGCTATGATAGGATTCGCTCGCAATTAAGTTTGTAGTAAAGGCTTTAGCCGTGCAGACCGCTAAAGCGGTTACTACGAACGGAAAGTCCAAAGTTGATTTTGGACGGACCCTAACCATGGTTCGCGGCCGGCCTATCTGGTGAAGAAGAGGATGAGCTTGTCCTCAACATCGGCAAACCACAGAGCCAGGTCAGGGGGCAGCAAGCGATTGAACGAGGCCAAAGCGCCATTGAGCATCAACAGGCCCATCAGCACAAACAGGGCGCCGCTCAGCAACTGCGTCGAATGAAGATACAACTCCGTGCGCCGCTCTTTGCTGCCGGTGAACACCCACAGAGCCGCGCCCAGCAGGGCCACAATCAGCAAGCCAACCTCCTGCGTTGTCGTCAGGCTGCGGCCGGTCAGCGCGGCAATCAGGTTGTTGCTGTAGGTGAATTGCACCACGGCCACCATGATGCGCCAGATGGCCAAAGCCCACACCACCGCCAGCACCAGGGTGGGCACGCTAACCTGCCAACCCTTGCCCCGCAGCACGCGCCAGAAAAGGCTATCGCGGCTGGCCCGGCCAAAGAAGGTGGAGACAATAATGAGCGGCAAACCCAGTCCCATGGCATAGATAAACAGCAGCATCATCCCCCGCGTCACCGAAGCGGTGGTGGCCGCCAGGGTTAGTACGGTGCCCAAAATAGGGCCAACGCAGCTTGTCCAGCCGACGGCGAAGGTCAGGCCAAATACAAATGAACCACCCATGGAGGTATTGCGTGTGCCGCTTTGCTGCTGCTGCACCCCGGTAAAGCCCCGGCCGAGCAGGCTCATAACGCCGAAGATGAGGATGGCCGCGCCGCCAATGAGCATGATGAGGTTGGTGCTTTGCTGCAAGACTCGCCCAATGACCGAAGCCCCAGCGCCCAACACGCTGAACATGGTGGCCAGCCCCAACATAAAGGCCATGGTGTTGGCCGCAATCTGGCGGCGGCCGCTTTGGAAGGCGAAGGCGAAGTAGGCGGGCAGAATGGGCAGGGTGCAAGGTGAGGCAAAGCTCAACAGGCCACCGGCAAAGGAGAGGATGGCCAGTACAAGAAAGGATTGGCTTTGCAGCCCCACCGAGAATTGGGGTTCGGGCGCGTTGGCCTGGTTCAGGGAGCCGATGATCAGGAACAAGGCCACGATGATGATCACGCCAAGTGCGATGAGTTGGGTGGGTGTGAGGGAACGAAGTGGTGATGTCTTTAGCATAAGCGCATTTCTCTGCAGTTTGCTGTTGGCTGTTACGAAGGTTCTTTGGTGCCCAGGGCCACCCGGCCGGGGGCCGCGGGCGAACACCGATCATCATCATCGACGTGGGCTACCGGCCGGTTCTTACCCAGGCCGGCACCTGGTGACATTCGTTATAGCGGATTTTCCCGGCCGGGGATACCACCCAACCTACTTGCGCTGCTCAGCCTCATCCTCTTCTAAGAGTTGCCGCATCAACTTCAGGTCTTGCTGCACATTCCGCTGGCGAACAAACAGCGACAGCACATAGACAAGCCCTATCAACCCAATAACCGCATACGCCAGAATGAGATACCCATTAAACTGGTTTGGGTCAGCAATATCGCTCTGGGCCAGAATCGTCAGAATGACGGACAAATTCAACATGATTCACGCGCTCCTGCCTACTGCTGCAAACGGGTCATGACCCGCGCCTTCAACGCTGCGGCATCATCCATCAGCATCTGCAAACGATAACGGTTCACCAACCAGGCCACATACAGCACCGTGAACGAGAACGTCGACAACGTCAGCGTCATGCCCATCTTGGCCGAATCCAGACCCGAAGCGAACTCAGAACCACCCTCCGCCGCTTCACTGGCCGTGCCCACCACCACCGGGTGAATGTCGCGCAGAATGCGAATACTCAGGAAGGTGAAGATCACCGTCACAAAGGCCGCAATCACGTAAACCGCCGCAAAGCGCCCCCGCTTCTCCGGATCGTCAATTGCGCCGCGCAGCATGAAATAGGCCACGTAGACCAGCCACAAGATCGTGATCGAGGTCAGGCGCGGGCTCCAGATCCACCAGGTATTCCAGGCCGGCCGCCCCCAGATTGAGCCGCTGGCAATAGCCATGGTCGTAAAGGCTAACCCAATCTCCACCGAGGCCACCGAGATGGTATCCCACCGCTTGTCGGGCTTGCGCAGATAGAGCGCCCCGCTCACCAGCGCCACAAAAAAGGCAATGGAAGCGACCCAGGCCGAGCCAACATGGAAGTACAGGATTCGCTGCACATTGCCCATGGTGCGCTCGGTGGGGGCATAAAAGAAGGCCATCAACAGCGTTAGCAGGATCAGAATGGCCGCCGCCCAGTTCAGAGCCTTGGCAATCTTGTCTAGCCGGTCCTTCGGTTTAGCGATTGCAGTTGTCATGGTGTACCTCTTGATTCGTTCTTGTGCGTCGGGCAACTCGGTTTCTCAGGCGACAGGTCTCACGGAGGGCCGGTACCCACTAAGTGAGTGTCTAAAAACAACTTCCCTTTTTTGTTTGTAGTAACCGCTTTAGCGGTCTGGGCGGCTGAAGCCGCTACTACAAACTAATTTCTGGGCTTACTAAATGTGCGCGAATTTAGCGCGCAGCTACTCCTCTACCACAAAGTGGTAGGTCAACACCCCGGCCGTGAGCATCATCACGTCAAATGCCACAACCAGGGCAATGGGAGCGCGCACGTCAGCCCAGAGGGGCGCTTCGGGCAGCATGAAGGCGGAGACGGCACTGGCCGCGGCCAACACGGCCGGCAACGTCAGGGGCAGCAGCAAAATCGGCAGCAGAACATCGCGAGAGCGGGTCTGGATGGTCATTGAAGAGACCAGGACACCGGCCGCCACGTAGCCAATCGTGCCCAAGATCACAATGGCCACCACCGGTGGCTGCCAAAAAGGGCGGTTGAAGAAGACAGAAAACAAAGGCACCAGGATCAGTTCCAGAATCAGCATGAAGAGCATAATGCTGATCACCTTGCCCAGGAAGATGGCGCTGCGGTCCACAGGAGCCATCAGCACGGCATCGATGCTGCGGTTTTCCTGCTCGCTGGCCATGGAGCGGTTCAGGCCCAGGGTGCCGGCCAGCAAGATGGTAATCCACAGCAGGCCAGAGGCCACGTTGCGTGCCGCGTCTAGCTTCAATTCCAGGGCGAAGTTGAAGACAATCACCGCCGTCAAGGAGAACACGGCCATCACGCTGAGCGTCTGGCGGGTGTGCTGTTCCATGACCAGGTCTTTCCAGACAATGGCCCAGACGGCCGCCAGATAGACGGCAATGCTCCCGGCCGGGGCGCGGTCTGCCTCTACGGGGGCCGGTTTAATGGCCGTTTCTTCCTGACTCATGACGGTTCCTGGTCACCTCAGTGTAATAGGCCAGAAAATCAGCCGGGCTCATGCTGTCTCTGGCCAGTTCGGCCGCTATTTTACCACGATTCAGAATGGCAATGCGGTCACACAAATTCAAGCCATGCACTAAGTCGTGCGTAATCATCAAAATGGTACGGCCCAAATCAGATTCGCGGCGCAGCAGATCATCCAACAAAGCCGAAGCCTCACGGTCCAGGCCAGTGTAAGGCTCGTCCAACAGCAGCACATCCGGCTCATGCAGCGTTGCCCGGGCAATGGTCAGGCGCTGGTACATGCCGCGGGAAAAGGTCCGCACCGGGTCGCGCTGCCGTGCGGCCAGCCCCACCGTCTTCAACGCTGCGGCAACCTGCGCCTCCCCATCGGGCAGGCGATACAGCCGGGCAAAGAAGTGCAGATTCTCGGCGGCGGTCAGGTCCCCATAGAGCAGCGGCTGGTGAGAAACCAGGCCGATGTGCTGGCGCACTTTGTCGGCGTGTGCAGGCAGCGACCAGCCGCCCACGCGTACTTCGCCGGCGTTGGCCCGCAGGAGGGTGGCCACAATGCGCAGCAGGGTGCTTTTGCCCGCCCCGTTGCTGCCTACCAGGGTCACAAATTCACCCGGCCGGACCTGCAAATCGACCCCGCGCAGCACCAGATTCAGGCCATATTTCTTGACAACACCTTGCAATTTAATCATTCTCTCATTCCATCACCCCGGCCGGGCTTATCATGCCCCCGGCCGGGAGCAGAAGCTATTGTAAGCCTTCTCACCCAGGAGACAACCTTTTGTGCCCAGGCCCAGCATGCCGACTTTTTGTGTAAAGTAGCGGGGACAAATCAGAGGCAGATCGGTGGCAATCAGTCTAGAAACGGGCCGTCGCTTGCTACCGTACACCAGTTTGCTATAATGTCGGTTAATATTTCGGGAAGAATATGAGAGAAGAGGGTAAGCAAAACTAGCAATGTTGAATGGAACAATAACGCCGTGGCTACTTGGGGGGCTCGGGCTGATTGTTCTGTTTGCGTTCGTTAGAACAATCAGTTCCTGGCGGAGCCTCAAAAAATCCCCTTATTTCTACATGCGCCAACAAGCGGCGCAGCAGTTGCGCACAAATCTGCTGCTGGTGCTGGCCCTCATTGGCGGCATGGCCGGCGTTGGCTTTATCGCCCAGCGGCAGCCAGTGGCCGTTCCGGCCAACGTCGCCCTCATCGCCAGCGCCAAACCGGTGGCCGAGGAGCCAGCGTTGGTGGTAGAGCCAGAAGGCATCTCTATTGTCTCTTATGACACGCCCCAGGCAGTGGAGATAAGCGTACTCTCGCCCCCGGCCGGGGCAGATAGCACCACCGCGGCCACAGCCGGGGATCGCCCCGACCTGGCAGCCCCATCAGACATTACCCCCGCACTCCCCACAGAATTCGACCAGTATGAACCCCTTGTAGACTTGCAACCCAACACGCGCATGGGTTCACTGGTATTCTCAACCGACATTGACGACAACTTCGAGCCTGTTGCCCCCCAGCGCGTTTTTGGCGAAGGGTTCTTCACCGTTTACGCCACCTTCTTCTACGAAGCCATGGCCGACGGCATGGAATGGGCCTGGATCTGGCGCTACAACGGGCAAATTGTGAATGGCGGAAACGAGCTGTGGGCCTATGGGGATGAAGGACCAGGTTGGATCTACTACCAGCCACCCGAAGGATTCCGCGAAGGGGAGTACACATTGGAAGTGTGGGTAAACGGAAAACTGTTTGGCCAATCCAGCATTGCCGTAGAGAGCGGCGTCGCCAACCAGTAAGCAACGCCAGCCCACACAAGCTGTTGTCATCCCGGCCGGGGTCATCCCCCGGCCTTCTCTTATCCCCACCCTAACGCCCCAACCGCTGCCGGGCCATTGCCCAAAACTGCCCAATCTCCTGCACTCGCAGCAGCCAGCACAACAACAAATACACCCCTCCACCAGCCAGGCTGCCCAACACAAGCTGCCACAACATCCCCACGCCCTGCCCTACCAGCCAGCCATAAGCCGCCCACATCACCCCCCCCATCACCAATCCCGCCAGACTCATCCGCCACACGCCATCCCACAGATGGTGCCCATCCACCCCACCCAGCCTGGGCCGCAGCAACCATAGCAGCCCACCCGCCTCAATCGTCGAAGAAATGCTTACCGCCAGCGCCAGCCCACCCAGCGACAACCACCCCCACGCCGGGAACACAATCCCGCTCAGCCAATACCCCAAAGCAGCCATCACCAGCAGCTGCACCCCCCCGGCCAACACCGGCGTCCACGTATCCTCCAGCGAGTAAAAAGCACGCGAAATCACCTCCAGCGCCGACAACCCAACCAGCCCCGGCGCATAAAAAGCCAGCGCCCAGGCCACCAACAACGTGTCCTGCGCGTCAAACGCGCCCCGCTGAAACAACAAGGCAATAATCGGCCGGCTCAACACCATCAAAATCATCGTGGCCGGAATCCCCAAAAACGAGATCAGCCGCAGCGAATCGGCCAGAATGCGGCGCATCTGCGCCAGAGAACGCTGTGCCGCCAACGCGGCCAGCGTCGGAAAAGCCACAATGCCCAGCGCCTGCCCAATCGCCCCCTGCGGCAGCAGCACCACCCGCCAGGCATTCGTTAGCGCGGGAATGCTGCCAAACAACATGAACTGCCCCATAAACTGCAACACAAAGTGGTTAACCTGACCGAACGACAGCCCCAGCATCCGCGGAATCATCAGCCGGATCACCTGCTGCACCCCCGGATCACGCGCGGTCAGGATGGGCGAATACCTGGCCCGGCGCAGCCGCAAGCCCGGGATTTGAATGAGCATGTGCCCGGCCGCGCCGGCCACCGTGCCCAGAGCAATACCCATCACGTTGGGGGCCAGGGCAATGGTACCCACAATAATGCCTACGTTGTACACAATCGGCGCAATCGCCGGCAAAACAAAATGCTGGCGCGCATTGAGCGCCGCCATAAACACGCCGCTAATGCCAAAAATAATGGTCGACAACAGCATCACCCGCGTGAGTTCGGTGGAAAGTTCTAGCAGGCCCGGCTGCTCCGCCATCAACTCAAAGTAAAAAAGGCTCAAGAATTCGCGGGCAAAGATAGCCGCCAGCGCCGATACAACAACCAGCACCACCGTAATCAGGTTCAGGATAGCCGAGAAGAGCCGCCAGCCACCCGCCTCGTCATCGCGCACAAAATAAGCCGCAAAGGTAGGGATAAAGGCCGAGCCTAAAGCACCGCCGGCGATGATGTAGAAAAGGGTATCGGGCAGCCGGCTGGCGATTTCGTAAGCATTGACCTGGATAGTGTCCAGGCTGTAGATATTGACGATGATGGCTCCCCGGACAAAGCCGAGGACACGGCTGATGAGAAAAGCCACGGACACAATGGTCGCAGCGCGGAGGACCTGCCCCCGGCCGGGAAGGATCTGGGTTTCTTCTTGGGGCGTAGACATGAGGGGGGATTATACGCCGTTGCCCGCGAATTGTCTTGAAGCCATGTGCCAACCCGGCAACAACACAAAAAAAGCGGGCTGATTTCTCAGCCCGCTCAGGATTTCTTGGAGAGCCAGGAACGCCGAACCCTGACTCTCATTAAAAGGAGGAGAAGAAGAAGAGATTGTTTACCCTTCATGCTGCATTATAGGGCAGTTATCTAACCAATGCTCTACGCCCGGCCTACTCAGACCCTACGCAAAACCTACGCTCGTGACATATTTCACAAGCTTCCGTTTCGCAGGCCACAGGCACCCGCCAATGGCCACCGCCCGCCAAAATTGGCGCTTTACCCATTCCGGTTTAGAATCAAACGTCATGACGCAGCGACGCACCCTGGCCCTCCTCATCCTATGCCTGCTGACGGCCGCCATCCTGCGCCTGCCAGACCTGGCCAACACCCCCCCCGGCCTCCACTACGACGAAGCGGCCAACGCTATCCTCGCCGGTGACATCGGTTTGCGCGGCGACCGGCCGCTCTTCATTGAAAGCTACACCGGCAAAGAGGTGCTCTTCTTCTACCTGGCCGGCGGGCTGATGCGCCTGGTGGGCGAATCCGTCTTCACCCTACGGCTAACCGCGGCCTACGTTGGGCTGCTTACTGTGGCTGCGGCTTACTGGCTGGGCCGCGAACTACTGGCCGACCGGCGCATGGCCCTGATGGCCACCGTGCTGCTGGCCATCAGCTTCTGGCATGTGCTGTTCAGCCGCCTCGGTTTCCGGGCCATTACCGAGCCGCTGCTGCAAGCGCTGGCCGTGGCTGCCCTGTTTCGCGGCCTCAAGCGGGAGCAGTGGGCCTGGTGCGTAGCCGGTGGCGTCTTCCTGGGACTGGCCGCCTACACTTATCTGGCCGTGCGCGTCTTCCCCGTGGTGCTGCTCATTGCCCTGGTACCCTTCCTGCTAAACCGGGCCAGGTTCCCCGGCCGGGTCGCTCAAATCGGCTTGTTTGGCCTGGCAGCACTCGTCGTCGCCCTGCCACTGCTGCTTTACTTCTACAGCCACCCCCAGGCATTTTGGGTACGCATCAGCCAGGTCGGCCCGGCCGGGAGCACCCCCAACCTCCTGCAAACCTACCTGGAATCGCTGGGCATGTTCTTCCTGCTGGGCGATCCCTACTGGCGCTTCAACCTCCCCGGCCGGGCCTTGTTCAACTGGTTCTGGGGCGGCCTGCTGCTGGTCGGCTGGCTCACCATGCTCCTGCGCTGGCGCCGCTGGTGGTACGACTGGCAGAAGGCAGCCGTCGTCCTCCTGCTGCTCACCCCCTTCATCATGATTCTGCCCACCTCGCTGGCCGTCAACGAAATCGTGCCCAGCAACCTGCGGGCCATCGGCCTCATCCCTTTCATTTTCTACCTCCCGGCCGTGGGGTTGGTGCACCTGCTGGAGATGCTGGCCGACTACCTGCGCCGCCCCGACCTCCCGGCCGCGCGCCTGCTGCAGCGGCTGCGCCTGCTGCAAGGATACGAAGTCAACTACGCCCTGGTAGCCGGCCTGACCCTGCTCCTGGGCGGCTACACCACCGGCCGGGCCTACTTCCAGACCTGGGCCACCCGCACCGACCTGTTCTACGACGCCGACGCCGACCTGGCCGCCACGGCGCGCTACCTGGACCAGCAAGATACCACCGGCCGGGCTATCTACGTCGCCGCCTTACACTACCGCCACCCCACCCTGGCCTTCCTCAGCAATAAGTACGACCAGGTCCGCTGGCTGCCACAAAGCCAGGCCCTGGTCTTCCCGGCCGGGACGCCCGCCCTCTACCTTTTCCCCCACAACAGCCCCGCACCCGACTGGGCCACCCCCTTCCTGCCCAGCCCGCAGCCCGGCCCGGCCGGGCCAGACGGCCAGCCCCTCTACACCGCCTACTGGCTAGACAATCCGCCCGAACTGGCCATCTCCCAGCCGGTAGACGCCAGCTTTGGCCAGACCATCACCCTCTTAGGCTACGACGTGGCCCCGGCCGGGGCCGGGACCACCCTCCCGCTCACCCTCTACTGGCGCGTCAATGCCCCCCCGGCCGGGGCGCTAACCCCATTTGTCCACCTGGAAGACACCTGGGGTCACCGCTGGAGCCAGGTAGAACCCTTCGGCTATCCCGCCGAGCAGTGGCTGCCGGGCGACCTCATCATCCAGCGCGTCGATGTGCCCGTCCCCCACGGCACGCCGCCCGGCCCCTACCGCCTGCGCGTCGGCCTGTTCGACCCCAGCAGTGGGGCCCGTCTGCCCCGGCTGGACAGCGCCGGCCGTTACGCCGGCGACGCCTACCTCATCGAGCCGGCCACCGTGCTGCGCAGCGACCCGCCCCGCACTCTGCCCACGCCACCCCGTGGCCGGCCCTACCTGGTACGCCCCGGTCTGCAAATACTGGGCTACGAACGCGGCGATTTCACCTTGAGCAACGGCGAAACCCTCTTCCTGGCCCTGTGGTGGCACGCCACCGCACCGCAGCCCCGGCTCACCAGCCGCCTGGAGCTGCGGCCCAGCGATGGCCCCGGCCGGGTACTGCTAGACAGCGAGCCCGTCCACAACACGTATCCCTTCAGCCAATGGGTGCCGCCACAGTTCATCATCGACCGCCTCGACCCGACCATTCCCAACGACCTCCCGGCCGGGCAGTACACGCTGGATTACCGGCTGCTAGACGAAGCGGGCGACACCCTGATACAGACCCAACTGGGCAGCATCACCGTCAGAGCCACCGCGCGCAGCTTCACGCCACCCCCAATCAGCCATCCCCTCGACGCAGCTTTTGGCAGCGAAATTAAGCTGCTGGGCTATGATCTGGCCGGCTCAACCACCGGGCAGTATCATTTGCGGCTAATATGGCAGGCCATTGCCCCGCCGGCCGCCGACTACACCATCTTCGTCCACCTGCTGCACCCCGATGGCACCTGCTGCCCCTGGCAAGCCGACAACTACCCGCGCCAGGGTAGCTACCCCACCAGCCGCTGGCTAACCGGCGAGGTCGTCGTCGAGGAGTACGATATTGTCCTGCCAGATGGGCTCCCGGCCGGGAGCTATCCGCTAGAAGTGGGGCTGTACCTGGCCGAAACAGGCCAACGGCTGGTCGTCAGCCAGCCCGGCCTGCCCGACAGCGACATCGTGCTGCTGCGCCCCATCAATCACTGACCAGCACATACGGTAACCGTGCAGAGCCGGCAGATTTGCCGACCAATTCCTGGCTCATACCTCCGGCAGACAATCTGCCAGCTTTCTAGAAGGACTTAACGCCTACGAGCAAACCATGAAATTACTATCCAAAGCGCAACTGATCTTGATCGTCCGCGGGGCCATTTTGGGCGCTATTGCCGGCGGCATTGGCGTGGGCCTGGTAGGGCGCGCCGACCCGGCCGGGCGCTTCAGCGCCCTGCTGGGCAGCAGCCTGGGCACCATCCTGGGCTTGCTGGCCTACAGCTTCCTGCAACAACAGTTCGGCGGCCGGTTCGGCAAATACGTGGGCAGCGCCGCGGGCGGAATCATCGCCGGGCTGGTTGTCGGCCTGACGGTGCCCGAAGCGCGGCTGATTGCGCCGCTGGCCGGCCTCATTTTCGGACCGCTCATCGCCTGGTTGGGGCTGCTGTGGGGCGGCTTGCTGGGCAGCCTGGTCAGCGGCCTGCTGCTGGGCGCACTGGCAACCCTCCTAAACCCGGCCGGGGGCGTCGTCGGCGGTGCACTGGGCGGGGCAATCATCAACCTCCTGTTCGGCACCATCGCCACCCTGATCATCTACGTCGTCGACAAAGTACTCCACCTGCTCTCCCAGCGCGTCCTGGAACCGCCGCCAGCCCCCGATGAACCGCCCAACAACTAGCACCCGCGCCGCCAGCCCCCCAGGAAGCAGGCCCACTGCAATTAGCCGGTGACTCACGAAACCTTCTTCAACCACACCCTCCGGGCAGCCATCTCCGCCTGGGACCGGCGGCGGTTTGTGCGTCGCTGGCGAGCGCTTGGGCAGCAGGACCGGCGCTGGGTACCCCCCTACTACCCCGCACTGCTGCAGGCCATCACCCCCGGCCGGGAACCATTCCTCACCACCGCCAATCCCCAGCCCATTTACCTGGAAGCCTTCTATCGCCGCACCACCGGCCAGTCCCAGCCGGGCTACCAGATGCCAGCCATCGCCCACCTGGAAGCCGAGCCGGTAGCCGCCACCGTGCTGCTAGACGCCCCATCCCAACCCGGAACCGGCCACCTGGCCCTGCTGCACGCCATCAACCACGAAGAGAGCCTGGAGCGCCTGCTCTACGAACTGGCCGACCTGAGCCAGCACCGCGAGTTCATTGGCCCGACAGCGCTCTCTGCCCACCTGGGGGCCGGGGCATTGGCCAGCCACTGGCACGAAACACCCCCGCTGCACACCCCCTACACCCCGCCCTACCTGGTAGAGCTGCTCGACCGCCTGCTAGAACCGCGCCAGAGCAGCCAGCTCTACCACTTGCCCATCCCCCCCACGCCGCCGGCCCCGGCCGGGGTTGCCCAACTACGCCCCCTGGAACCGGCCCGCCTGGCCAACGATTTGCTGCCCCTGCTGGCCGCCGCCAGCCAGCACCCCACCTTCGCCCCACCGGATGCCGACGAAGCCGCTTTTCTGCTGCGCTGGCTGGGACTGGGACCGCTGGCCGGTTGGCTGGCCCAGGTGCAAGAGCAGCCTGTGGGCTTTGTGCTGCTGCAAGCCGACCTGGCCAGCCCTTTGCGGGCTGTGCACGGCGGCCAGAATCCGCTGTGGCAGCTCTGGTGGCGCGGGCTGCGCCCCCGGCCGGGGCGGCATGGGCGGCTGCTGTTGGGCGGCGTGCTGCCGGCCTGGCGGCGGCAGGGAATTGGGCGGCAACTGCTGGCCGCCGCCCAGGGCACCGGCCGGGCACTGGGCTGGCAAACCCTCAGCCTGGGGCCGGTGCTGGATGGCTCCCCGGCCGGGGCGTTCCTGGCCCGGCACGGCGCCGTCCCCCGCCAGCGCTACCAGCTCTACCACTGGAGCGCCCCAACCGGCGGCGGCTGGTGGTAACCACCCGGCCACCCCAGGAGACATTGCTCCCGGCCAGGTTTCTGGCTATCATCCCGCCCAGGTGCGTTCCTATCCATAGCGGCGCAAAACACGCCACACAACAGGCAAAAACGGAAAACTGGAGCAGGCAGCATGCATGGTGGTGATTGGGTTGCCGAAGTTTTGCAGGCGCATGGCGTGCGCTTTGTCTTCACCCTGACCGGTGGGCACATCTCCCCCATCCTGGTGGCCTGCCAGCAGCGCGGCATCCGCGTGGTCGATACGCGCCACGAGGCCAACGCCGTCTTTGCCGCCGAAGCCATGTCCCGGCTCAGCGGCGTAACCGGCGTGGCCGTCGTCACCGCCGGGCCAGGCGTCACCAACACACTCACCGCCATCCAAAGCGCCCAAATGGCCCAGACACCGCTGGTGCTGCTGGGCGGGGCCGCGGCCACGGTGCTGCAAGGGCGCGGCGCCCTGCAAGACATCAACCAGCTCAGTCTGTTCCGGACCACAACCAAGTGGTCGCGCAGCGTGCGCCAGGTACGGCAGATTGTGCCGGCGCTGGTCGAAGCATTTTATCAGGCACAGAGCGGCGTGCCCGGCCCCGTTTTCCTGGAGCTGCCCATCGACCTCCTCTACCAGCAGCCGCTGGTGCGCCAATGGTACGGCATCAGGGCCGGCGGGCGGGGGCTGGGCAACTGGCTGGTGCAGCGCTATCTGCGCTTTCACCTGGCACGGTTGTTTGCCGGGGCCAGCACGCAGCCAACCATCACCCCCAAAGCGCCCAACCTACCCCGGCCGGGGAGCAGCCAGGTAGCCCGCGTGGCCCACAAACTGCGCCAGGCCGAGCGCCCCTTGCTGCTGGTCGGCAGCCAGGCGCTGCTCGACGTGGCCAACAGCGCCGCGCTGGCCGCCGCCGTCGACCAACTGGGTATCCCCGTCTACCTTTCCGGTATGGCACGCGGCCTGCTGGGGCGCGACCATCCGCTGCATATGCGCCACCAGCGGCGCAGCGCCCTGCGCGAGGCCGATTTTGTGCTGCTGGCCGGCGTGCCCTGCGATTTCCGACTGGATTACGGCCGCCACATCCGGCGCTCGGCCTGCTACGTTTCCGTGAACCGCAGCCGCCGCGACCTGACCCGCAACCGCCGCCCCCAAATTGGCGTCTTAGGCGACCCTGGCGAATTCTTGCGCCGCCTGGGCGGCGAATTGGCGGGCCACAGCGGCTGGCCAGCCTGGCAAGCCACCCTGCGCCAACGGGATGCGGCCCGTAACCTGGAGATTGCCGGCCAGGCGCTGGCCCCCACCGGCAAAATCAACCCGCTGCACCTGTGCCAGGAGGTTGACGCCACCCTGGGGCCAGAGACGATTTTGGTGGTTGATGGGGGGGATTTTGTGGCCACAGCATCTTACATTGTACGCCCGGCCGGGCCGCTTAGCTGGTTGGACCCTGGCCCCTTTGGCACGTTAGGGGTGGGCGCGGGCTTTGCCCTGGGGGCCAAACTAGCCCGGCCGGGGGCCGAAGTCTGGCTTCTGTACGGGGATGGCGCGGCCGGGTTTAGCCTGGCTGAATTCGACACCTTCGTCCGCCACCAGGTGCCGGTCATCGCCCTGGTGGGCAATGATGCCAGTTGGTCACAAATTGCCCGCGACCAGGTCACCTTCTTGCATGACGACGTGGGTACTGTGTTGGCCCACACCAACTACCACCAGGTGGCCGCCGGCTTTGGCGCGCTGGGGCTGGCCCTAAACGACCCCGAATTCATCCCCGAAACGTTGGCGCGGGCGCGGGAAGCTGCCGCCGGGGGGCAGCCCGTCCTCATCAACGCCATCATCGGCAAGAGCGACTTCCGCCAGGGCTCCACCTCTGTGTAGGACCCGGCCGGGTGGGCAGAATCCGTGTGATCCATGTGCCTGGGCTTGCTTTCCCGGCCGGGTAAATGGCCGGCTCCCCCCCGCCGCAATTACCAGCGGTCAGTGCGGGCCGCGTCAGCCAGATCATCCATACCCTGGTCACGGGCGGAACGCTTCATCTGTTTGATGGCCTGCTCGACTTCCTCTTTTTGCAGTGCCTCGGCCAGCTCTGCTTCTTCCTCGGCACTGAGTTCCTGCATAATCACCTCAGCACCCAGGCGAGTCAACTGGGTCACAATCTCGTCCCGATAGCGCGGCTCAAATGCCACAAAAAGGGCAGAGTCGCCCGCTGCCATCTTGTCGGCCAATTCCTCCAGGAACTGTCGCTGCGTCTTCTTCCGACCAGAGCGGCTGAACAAGCGCCCCAGTCCCAGTCCGGCAAACAGCCCCAGGAGTGGTCCGGCGAAGGCCAGCCCAACGAGAACACCCCAGAAGCCCCCCCACCGGGTGTTCTTGCCCACCGTCCAATCTTTGGACTCCATGAGGGAAACATCGCCGGTAACGTCGCGCACGGCCACGGTGGCCGACTCCAGGCGGAAAAGTTCGGACTCGACCAACTGCGAGACCTGGCCAAAGGCCCAGGACGCCCGGCTGGCGCTTTCCTTAAAAATGGCAGCAGCAATAATGGTCATCTTTTTCTCCCATAGGTTCTGATCTGGTCTGCACCGCTTCCGTCAATATCCACCGGCCGGAAAGCGGCAGCGCCAGGTGAGGTGGATGAATACGTCTGGCTGCTCCTGGTGGAAACAGCCGCCGCTATTGTAGCATAACTTCACTCTGTCCGGTTAGGCACTTCTGGCACAGGCTCAGTTTCTCAATCCGTATCAGGGGTCCCATCGCTGCGCTCGGCAGAGGTTGGCCGGAATGTTGTTGCCGTTTCTCGCCGGGGCCTAATCCCCGCTGCGCGGCGCTTCCAGTTCGGGGCGGCAGGGGTCATAGTCGTAGCCCAGGACAACGCGGTAATTGCTGGGTGGGTCGCCGGTCCCGGCCGGGGCCAACCCAATCTCCGCCCGATCCACATCCATCACCCAGGCCAGCAGCCAATCGAACGACCCCTTGAAATTATCGCCGTAGTAAGTGACTTGCGTGTGGTTGGGCGTGGTACCATCCCCGCTGGCGCGCACCGGCACAAAGCCGTGCCAGGCCAGGTTGTCGGCCGCCAGCCGCCACATAATATTGTTGCCTTCGCTGACCACGGCTACCACAATCGGTTCCCGGCCGGCGCGGTTCAGCACCGGCGGCTGCATCAACTGCCCCAGCACCGGCGCCGCCTCCGCCCATTGCAGCAGTTGCATCGCCGACCCGGTAGATGGCTCTCGCCAGGGGCGCACCGCCCCGTAGGAGAGATAGAGATTCTGGATGCCATTCTCGCGCACATCGGGCGCCAGCGCTGCCAACTGCAAAATCACCGGCAGCGTCAGGTCCGTCTCCACCGTCTCGCGGTAGGTATCCCACAACTGGGGAATGCGCGGCAGCAGCTCCCGGTCCAGCCCATTGTTGAAGATAGCCCGCAGCACCTGCTGCTGCCGCCGGCCGCGTTCAAAATCGTTGCTGGTGCGTCGCGAGCGCGCATACCACAGCGCCAGGTCACCATCCATCTCGTACACCCCCGGCTCCAGGGTAAACTGCTCCCAATTCTCCTCCACGTTGGGGTCTAGCTCTGGCGAAATGAGCCGCCAATCGCGCAGTTGGCAGCTCACGGCAATCTCAACCCCGCCCAACGTATCCACAATCTGCTTAAACCCTTCGAAGCCCACGCGGGCGTAATAGTCGATGGGAATGCCGAAATTGTATAGGATGGTGTCTTTAACCAGTGCCCCACCGCCGCCGGGATAGCCTGAGCCGTGGCCGTGGGGCAGGGCCAGGTTGATGCGGTCCATTTTCCAGCCGGGAATGTACACGTAGAGGTCGCGCGGCAGCGAGAGCATCGACGCCGTTTTCGTCTGGCTGTTGATAGAGACGACGATCAGGCTGTCTGTTCGCCCACCTTGCGGCCAGGCCACATCGTTGCCCAGCAGCAGGATGTTGGTGACCTCCGGCGGCTTGGCGAAGGGGGGAACCGGTGTGGGGATGGCCGTTGCCGGGGTGGGCAGGCTGGCATCCAGCGTGGCAAACTGGCGCGCTGTAGCGCTGGCAGTGGGCGTGACGCTGGGCACAACCGTGGGCGTGGCCGTTGGCGAGGGGCGGCTGGTGGGCGTGTGGCTGGGCAGCGGCGTGGCTGTATCCGGCCGGGTGGGCAAGAGGGTTTGGGTGGCGGCCACAGCGGCCAGGGGCGTGCCCCCGGCCGGGGCCGGGGGCGCAGCAGTTGGGGTGGGCCGTGCCGCCTGGCAGGCCGCCAGTCCCAGAAGGAGCAGTCCGGCCAGGAACCACCCGGCCGGGGTACGGAGACGGTTCATCATAGGCCCTATGGTGACACGTTTGGCCCACGCCGGCAAGCAGGAAAAGACCCCGGCCGGGGCTACTCCTCCACCGTCACCTGCGCCGTGTAGCGCCGCAGGCGGGGGAAGCGCCAGGCCACCCAGCCCGTCAGCAGCACCGTGGCCACGCCGCCGCTGAAAATGGCAAATGGCACCCCCAGGAGCGAGCCGACCACGCCCGCCTCCAGTTCGCCCAACTGCGGCCCGCCCATGAAAAAGATCATGTTCACGCTGGTCATCCGGCCACGCAGCCGGTCGGGCGTGTTGAGCTGGCGAATGGTGCCGCGAATGACCGTGGAGACGGTATCGCCCGCGCCGGTGAGGGCGAACAAGAGGTATGAGAGCCACAACACCGAGGAGATGCCAAACAGCGCCGTGGCCGCGCCGTAGATGGCCACGCTGACCAGCAGGACGACCCCTTGCCGCCGGATGTCCCGCCGCCAGGCCAGGACGACACCGGCCAGCACCGCCCCGGCCGGTTGGGCGGTGGCCAGCAACCCATACCCGGCCGGGCCTAGCCCCAGCACATCGCGCGCCACCAGCGGCAGCATCGTCCGCGCCGATGAGAAGAAGGTGGCGAAGAAATCGAGCAGCATCGTGCTCCAGATGAGGGGCGCACGGTAGGTGAAGCGCAGCCCCTCCACCAGCGCCGCCCACCCCAAACCGCCGTTCATGCCCCGGCCGGGGCCGCGATACGACATCAACAGCAAGGCGATAATCACCGCCAGAAAAGAGACGGCATCAATCACATACACCAGCCCCAGATCAAACGCCCCAATCAGAACGCCGCCCACCGCCGGCCCGACGATGCTGGCCGTGTAAAAGAGCAGCGTGTTCAGGCTGACGGCGTTGGTCAGATGCCTGGGCGGCACAATATTGGGCACAATCGACTGGCGCGCCGGCTCATCGAAGGCAAAGGTGGCCGCCCCGGCCGCCGTCAGCAGGTAGAGCAGCGGCAGCGTCGTCTGGCCGGCCAGGGTCATCGCCGCCAGCAGCGCCGAGAAGATGGCCGCCGCCGTCTGTGCCCCAATCAGCAGCTTGCGCCGGTCCAGGCTGTCGGCCAGCATGCCACCCAGCAGGGCAAACAAGATCACCGGGATGATGCGCACCAGCCCCAGCGTGCCCAACCCTAACGCCTCTGCGGCCAGGGTAAACGGCCGGCCAAACAGCACAACCTCATAGCGCTGGTCGGTCAACAACTGCACCACGTGCCAGTTAACGGCGATCAGCTGCATCTGCGAACCGATGGCCGACAGCAAACGGCCAAACCAGAGCAGCCGGAAATCCCGGTATTGCAGCGCCGCAAAGCGCGGAGGGGGGCTGTTGTTCATGCCGGGTGGGGGATGTCGGCTTCTAGCGTGGCTTTCAGGCATTCCCAGAAGGCCCGCAGATAGCGGGCGGCCAGGCTGCCAATCATCTGGCGCATCAGGCTGTTTTCGTTGAGCGCCGCCGGCAGGGTGAGCTGGGCCGTCCAGTGCAGCACAGCCTGGCCGTCTTCCCCGGCCGGGGCCAGGACCACCTCGCCGGCACAGAGGACTGGGTGACCAACCACAGCGGCCTGGGCGGCCAGCGCGCCGCGCCCATCGGCCAGGTGCAGCCAGTGTACTTCGGTCGGGATGGTGATCTGGTTGCCCCCCAGGTTTATCTCGGCGGTGCCGCTAAAGCGGCGGCCCGGCTCCAGAATCGTATATGCTACCAGCCCGGGCACACAACCGGCCAGGATGGCCACATCGTTCAGACCGGCCCACAGCCGCTGGCTGGGGCAGGCCATGGCTACCCGGCCGGCGTATTGCAGCGCGCCCTCCCCCGGCCGGGACAAAACCGCCGCTTCAGCCACCCCTAAACCCGTTCTCTGGTCCACTGCGGGAAGCCGGCCACAGTCTGCTTAATGAAGCCATCAATGACCTCATTCATTCGCGTGTTGGTAATCCCGTCGGCAACGCGATTAACCACGCTGCCCATCATCAACCGCATACCCCGCGGTTTGGGCAGCCGGGCGTGCAGCGCCAATGAAAAATCGATAATGGTCTCGTCCCCTGCATCCAGAAAGAGAGATTCCAGCGTGAAATAGCCCCGGCCGGAGGTGGAATAAAAGCCGGCGGTCGGTTCCACAGTTGGCAGCGTCTCTTCGGGCACCAGCCGGATCAGGTGGCGACCGCCTTCCATAGCGGCGCGCAAGTCACAGAACATACGGATATTGTAAGCCCCCAGTTCGGTCGTGCTGTACAACAGCCGGAAATGGTCGTCTGCATGAACCTTCACCAGAGAAATATGGGGTAAATACTGGAAGACGTAGGGCAGATCGCTGTAATAGGCGTAGGCCATGGTCAGCCCCGCCGGAAAGCTGAAGGAGCGTTGGGCAGATCCGGAGAACTTAAGCATGAAGTGGGGGCTCCCCGTCTCAGGCGATTTCGTCTAGCTTGGCCGACAGCAGTTCCAGTTGGGCTTCCAGGCGCTGGAAATCCTCCCGTGAAGGCACGCCTCGTTCCGACAGCATGCGCTGCACGTACTCCTGGTCCACCACTTCTTCCTGAGCGCGATTCCCCTGGGCCAACAACTTTTCCAGCAGCGTACTCCCCTCTTGCTCGCCCAGTTCGCCGCGCCGCACCAACTGCTGGATACGCCGGGCGATTTCCTCATCCACGTGACGCAGCAAATCCAGTGGCGAAGAGAGTGTCCGGCGCAAAGTGCTCAGCCGCTCCCCACCCGCCTGAACCAGCCCGGTCAAGACAGATCGGGGCAGGAAACCGGCCTGCTTCTTTTCTTGTTCAAAGATGATCTGCGTCAGCGTCACGGTGGTCAGGTCTTCGCCGCTGGTATGGTCGACGACCTGCACCTCTGCCCCATCACGGATCAGTTCAGCGATCCCATCTAAGGTGATATATTTCTTGGCATCGGTATCGTAAAGCTTGCGGTTGGGATAGCGCTTAATTACCGGCATCTTCCACTCCTGTCAGGTGCGGTGCAGTGCTGCACTGCGTCGTAGGGCAGATTATAAGCTGACCGGAGAATGTGTCAAATTGCCCAACCCGGCCGGGGACACCATTGCCCAAATTCACCAACGCCTCAACCTAAATAACAAGAGACCAGCTCAGAGCTGGTCTCTCGCCATACCTCATTGCTGGCGGTAGCTCCCCTACAATGTGGCCTTCGCCAATTCATCCACCTTCTTAGTCAGCAGGGTGATCTTCTTATTCAGCGCCTGAATATCTGCCCGGGTGGGAATGTCCAGGCGTGCCAACAGCTCCTCCACGTGCTGATCCGTCTCCACCTCAGCGTCATGGTCCCGTTCCCGTCGCCGCTCCTGAAACCGCTGCAATACCTTGCGCGAACTCTCCTCCACATCCTCCCCTTGCTCAACAAGCCGGTGAACCAGCTTCACAACCCCATCCTGCATATAAGCCACGACGCCAATCCCGACGAGGAAGCCCTTATGAGCCACATCCAACACTGGATTCAGTGCCTCCTCAACAACTTCCTCTTCCACAACCATCTCTTCTGTCACTGCAACCATCTCACAACCTCCAGCGGGCTGCCAGAAGCAGCACCGGATACGGGCTCCCTGACGCATCGCGTCATGGGCAATATAACTCACTGCATCACGACTGTCAAGACGGTGTCTGCCCCCGCGCTGCGCCTGCCGGCCACCTTGACGCGCTGCGCCAACCCCCTATAATTCTCTCATCAGGAGTATCCATTCAACTCAAGCCATTTTGTCATCTTCTGGCACCACGCGCAGTGCAGCCCCCGGCCGGGGTCCATCCCAACCGCCCGGTGCCAGAATCCTGGAGACGACCTATGACTGACCAGCAAGTCGTTCTAATCACCGGCGTCGCCGGCTATTGGGGCAGCCGCGTCGCCACCCGGCTGCTCACCGGCACCGATTACGCCGTCATTGGCATAGACGCCCGGCCCCTGCCCAACGAAATCCCAGGCCTAAACTTCATCCAGGCCGACTTCCGCGATCCCCTGCTGGCCGATCTCATGGCAGTGGAAGAGGTGCACACCGTATGCCACCTGGCCTTCTGGGAAACCGGCCGGCGCAGCGAAGCCGCCTTTGAACACAACGTCATGGGGACCATGAAATTCTTCGGCTCTTGCGCCGCCGCCAACGTCAAGAAAATCATCCTCAAGAGCAGCGCCGTGGTCTACGGCGCCCAACCCGACAATCCCGCCTATCTAACCGAAGACGCACCCCTGCGCGGCAGCCGGCGCTACGGCTACAATCGCTACCAGTTGGAGACAGAAGATTTCTGCAACGGCTTCCGGCGGCAAAATCCAGCCATCCAATTGACCGTCCTGCGCTTTGCCAACATCGTCGGGCCAACCGCCGACACCCCGTTCACCCGCTACCTGGGCCACCAAAGCACCCCGGTGCTCATGGGCTTCAACCCCATGATGCAGGTCATCCACGAAGATGACGTGGTCAGCGCCCTGGTTCACGCCGTCATCCAGGACGTAGACGGCACCTTTAACGTGGCCGCCCAACCCGCCATGCCGCTCAAGCGCATCCTGTCACTGGCCGGCACGTTGCCCATATCCATTCTGCATCCCCTAACCTACTCCAGCGCGCTCAACCCCATGCAGCGCAAAATGTCGCTGGAACCAGATTACCTGCGCTACCGCTGGACCATGGACACGACGGCCATGAGTGACACGCTGGGCTTCTACCCGGAGCAGCCGGCCGATGAGGCCGTGAAAGCATTTCGCCAGCAGAAACGGCTCCCCCGCCAGGCCGACAACCCGCCGCCCAAAGCCCGGCCGGAGACCGACCTGCTCACCCTGATCGAGCGCCGCCGCAAAGTGAAAGCACAGCAGGCCAGAACCAACACACAAGTAACTGCCATGCCGTTCATGGCCGAGGTTGCCAGCAAAAATGAGCCGGCCCCCGCAGGCACTGAGGAAGTTGAAAATGTCTGAGATCGATATCAAACAACAGTGCCAGGCTGTCACCCGCGCCGGCACGCCATGCCGCAACACCGCCCAGCCGGGGTCACGCTACTGTCACATCCACCTGGTGCTGGCCGAACCAACCACCACCAATGGACGTGGCTCGCTCCCCCCGACCTCCCCCCCACCCTCCGAGGACGAAGTTCGCCGCCAGTTGGCCGAAGAGCTAGACCACCTCATCGCCCAACTTCACGACAGCTCACCCGAATTTACGCCCCCCCCCTTCTCCCCACAGAACCTCATCGCCGCCCTCAAGCACGACATCGGCCAACTGCCGCCCGCCATGCGCGTGGACCTGCTCTACCGCCTGCGCGACAGCGTGAGCAGCGAGCAGTTCAACATGGAAACCTGGCAAAGCACCTGGTATCTCATGCACTACTGGAAACATTTCCAGAACAGGGCCATAGAAAGCGGCCTGGGGGCACGGCTGGCCAGCCTGGCCGGCAAGCCATTGCAGCAGCTGCAGCAGCGCATCCCCGCCGAACTGTTCGATCTGGACACGCTGAAGGGGGCCTGGTTCATGGTCAGCTATTCAGTCCAGTACCAGGCCGACATCATCAAACGACGCATGACCGGCGACTACCAGACCGACGATTGGGGGCTGGACTACGAATTCCTGGATGCCGTCCGCCCGCTCATCAGCTTCATGTACCGCCACTACTGGCGCGTCCAGCCCAGCGGCCTAGAGAATGTCCCCGACACCGGCCGGGCCTTGCTGGTTGCCAACCACTCCGGCCAGCTCCCCTTCGATGCCTCCATGTTACTGGCCTCGGTCATGCTGGACCATCCCTCGCAGCGATTGGTGCGCAGCCTGTATGCCAACTGGTTCCCCACCCTGCCCTTCCTCTCCTCCGCCTTCGAGAAGATCGGCCAGACCCTGGCCGATGTCGAAAACGGCACCCGCCTGCTGGAACAAGAGGAGCTGGTGGGCGTCTTCCCCGAAGGGTACAAAGGGGTCAGCAAGCTGTACAAAGATCGCTACAAGCTGGCCCGCTTTGGCCGCGGCGGTTTCATCAAGATGGCCCTCCGCGCCCAGGCACCCATCATCCCGGTGGCCATCGTCGGCGCAGAAGAGACCTATATCTCCGTCTACAAATCAAAAACCCTGGCCAGGCTTACCGGCTTCCCCTACTTCCCCATCTCCCTGCGCTTCCCCTGGTTTGGCCTGCTGGGTGTTATCCCCCTGCCCACCAAGTGGTACATCGACTTTGGCACCCCCATCCCCATGGAAGAGTTCCAACCCGATGCCGCCGATGATCTGGTGCTGGTGTCCCAGCTCACCGACCAGGTGCGCAACATCGTCCAGGAGATGATTTACGAGCGGCTGGCACAGCGCCGTTCAGTCTTCCTCGGTTAGTCCATATGGACTTTATCCTCCGAACGGGGCAGCGCGCCTGAATGCGCGCCGCCCCCCATCAATTCCGCCACCAGGCCAAATCAACGAGAAGAGACCATGCCGATTTTTGCCAGCGATGAACAACTATACGTCTGCACCGAAGTGCTGTTCGACCGCATCCAGACGGAATATCCCAGCGCCGCCCGTGCCTTTACCGGTTCCCGACTGGTAGTCCGCCTGAAAACCAGCGAGCCTGAAGCAGAAATCTTTGTGAACGGCCGGCAATACCCGCTCAAGACCAGCTTTGGCCCCTCAGCCGACCGGGCCGACCTGGACATCGAGCTAACGGCCGACACCCTGCACCTGATTCTGATGGGCGATTTGTCCCTGGGCAAAGCCCTGGGCAGCGGATCCCTGCGGGTGCGCGGGCCGGTATTCAGAGCGCTGTCGCTGGCCGAGCTTTTCCAGCGTGGCCAGTCCATTTATCCGGAAATCTTGCAGCAGCAGGGGATACAGCCTTAACGAGGGACAGCCAACCGCCGTTTGACCGGTCAAAACATCAGAGGCGAGGATAAGGGGCAGACCGGCGTGTCTGCCCCTATCGTTGCCAGCTTATCACGGGCCGTAGTTCGGGTCAGCCTGCTGGGCACAGGACAGTACTTGCTCCGGGGTGCGCTCCGGGGCGGCAGCCATGCAAGCCAGGTAGGCATCCGCTTTCACCTGCCCGGCAGCTAACACCCCGGCCGGGTCGCCCCCGGCATACAACTCGCGCAGCAAATCATCCCACCAGGCATAAAGCGGCCCGGCCAGCAGCGTATCCACCGGCGCGCGCGTCGACCGTTGCACCGCATCCCTGGCATAAGCTGCCTGTTGGCTGCCCACCGCCTCGGCCCAGCCGTCCGACTCCCGCACCGAAATTCGCGCCGGTACCGCGGTATAGGCCGTGGGAATGACCGTCGTCAGTTCCACAAGCCAGGCCAGGCACGCATCGGGGTCCGGCGCCGTTTGGGAGAGATAGAGGCTGGTGAGAATCGGCGCCGGCAGCGCAGCATCACCGGGCATCGCCGCCGTCCCCAGCCGGAAACTCGCCCCCGACCAGCCGAAGCGCCCGTTCACGTTACCTGGGTAATCGTTCCAAAACGTAGCCCGGCCGGCGTTGATAACCTCATCCAGGGCATTCAGGTTGCCCGAACCGCTCTGCGTGCCGCCGCCATAAGCCGGGGCGATAATGCCCTCGGCTGCCTGCGCCACCAGCCAGGCCAGCGCCTCCGCCGCTTCCGGCGTATCCCAGAGCACGGCCGGGGCATCGCCGGCCAGGGCAAACAGCTCCAGGCCGCGCAGATTCAGCAGCAGCTCTACCGGATGCCCCTGTTCTGGCAGCACTGGTCCGGGCACAAAGCCATAGATCTGGCTGCGCCCTTCGCCAATGGGCATCAGGCTGGCCAGGTCCAGCATCTCCGCCAACGTCCACGCCGGCGGCGGGGGGGCGATATCGCGCCGCTGCAGGCGCTGCGCGTTGTAGTACAACATCTGCGGCTGCAAGGAGACCGGCAGACCGTATAACTCGCCATCCACCCGCGCATTGTCCACAATGAAAGGCTCGTAATCGGCCAGGAGATCGGCCGGCAGCAGGTTGGCGAGCGGCACCACCTGGCCGGCTATCTCCGGTGGCAGATCGCCGGTCCAGGCAAAGCAGCCAAATTCACGGGGGATGTTGGCCAGTTCCGCCGGGCCAACGGGCGCTCCGGCCAGGTAAGTCCAGTAATCGTTCAGTTCCACATAGAACCCCGTCTGCCGGCCAAAGCTCTCGCTGGCGGCGCGGATGACGTTCTTGTTGCTCAGGCCGGTTCCACTGAAAAAGCGGAGCACGCCCTCTGCCCCTGCCTCAAGCGTGGGCTGAACGCCCACCACAACCGGCGTCCCGGCCGGGGAAGGGACAGGCGATGGTGTGGGCAGAGTCGCCAGGTTGGCCTGCAAATCCCCGGCCGCCACATCGCTGGCCAGCGCCTCACCCAGCGCAGCCGCCACCTGCCGCATAGCCGGCGTTACTGGCCCATACCAGGCGTGGGCCAGGGCAAAATGCAGCCCATCCGCCTGGTCGGCTGGCAGATTGTCGTTGGCCGTCGCCAGCGCCTCCCGGCCGGGGATCTCCCACCAGCGCGCGGCAAAGGGATGGGCGGCCAGGTAGTCCAGCCAGGCCAGCGCCAGCGCCGCCCGGGCCGTGCCGCCACTCACCGCAGCGCAGGCCACCTGGACCGGATTGGCCGCCTGCGCGCCGTCCTCCGCCAGCGGAAAGGGCAGCAGGGTCACATTGTCACCCACCTTGCCGCGCCAGGCCGTCAGCGCCAGCGGCGAATCGAGCCACAAGGCCACCTGGCCCGCCGCAATCGCCCCGGCCGGGTCATCCACCATCAACACCGCGCCTTGCTGCAAAAGCTCGCCGTACCAGCCGGTGGTCGCCATGAGCGCCGCCGCATCAATGCCGCCCTCTTCGGCCGGCAGTTGTCCCGCCAGCGCCGGCGCAAAGAGGGTCTCCAGGCCGCCCATCTGGGCAAAGCCGGCCAGCGCCGGATCATGAGCGTGGACATCGCCCACCAGGCGCGCAAAATCGGCCCAGGTCCAGCCTGGCCCCGGCCGGGGCACGCCGGCCGCATCCAGCAGATCACCGTTGGCAAAGAACATGGTGGGGGTCACGTACAGGGGCACGCCAACCTGCCGCCCATCCGCCTGGCAGCCGGCCAGCGCCCCCGGCCAAAAATCGGCCGCGCTCAGGCCGGCGGCGGCCAGGGCATCGCTTTGGTCCAGGAAGTAGGCACCGGTGCCCGGCCCGGCCGGGACCGGCAGCAGCATGGCGTCGGCCAGAGAAGCCAGTTGGAAGTAATCATATTCACCCGTTTGCGGGGAGCGCGTGTCCTCCACCGGCAGGTAGTCAATGGACACGCCGGGGTTCTCGGCCTGAAAGGCATCGATCAGGGGGCGGTAGAGCGCCTCTTTGTAGGCCGCGTCGGCAAAGCGCAAGATGGTCACGTCAGCAGGATCGGCGGACTGTTCGTTACCGTTGCCGCCGCTGCAGGCCGCCAGCAGGAACGTGACCACCAGCAGCCAGGTACGCCACCGTCCCGGCCGGGATAAACGCAAATGGGCAAACATGAATACGCCTCCTGATGAGAATTAGCGCAGCGCCCCGGCCGGGCTTCGTCCAGGCCGCCAGGGCTGCGTCGGGTGGTGGGGTGCGCCAGGCAGGTCGGCAGGCGACCCTGATGATTAGACGCAAAGCCCGGCCGGGATTTTGGCTGGCCGGCGGCAGAACGCAAACAGGGCGCGTAACGCGCCCTGCACCCTGTTACCGTTGCTGGCCCCGCGGCCCAGGCTGGCTGGGGATCAGCTGTTCAGTCCCAGCTCCACGTTGAGCACGCTGCTCTTCTCATCGTAGTCCGGGCGATGGCCGTTGCCGGTCAGGCGTTCGCCCATGTTCAGGGCCAGGCTGTCCAGCAGCGTATCCAGCCGGGCCAGGCAGCCGGTCAGTTCGCCGGTTGGTGTGCCCCGCTCCACCCCGGCCGGGCGGTCATACAAAATGCGCCGCAGCACCGCCGGGTCATTGCCCGATTGGATCAGCTCCTGCATATCCTCAATCAGCAGCCGGCGGGTGATGGGGATGCCATGGCGGGCCAGGACCGCCTTGTAGTAAGCAAAATCCTGGGCCAGGTCCAGCGTCACCGATTCAAAGCCATGCCGGGCCGTCGTTAGCCGGGCCCCGTAGCGCATAATGTTATCGAAGTGCATCGTTTCGTCGTCCATCTGCGGTTCCACCAAAATGATGTCCACGTCGGGATGGCGGCGGCGCAACTGCTTGATGTGGTAATGCAGCCCGGAATGGAGCAGAATGGCCAGTGTTTGCGAAGTGACCGCCTGGACTCCTTTGTCGCTCAGGTACCCACCGGCCGCTTCCAAAAAGGGAATAGAGGAGCGGTCGCTGTTGTCATAGGGCACAACGGGGTTGATGCACACCACCAGCGTGGCTCCGTGCTCAATGGCCAGGTCCAGGCTGGCATTGCCCCGCAGCCCGCCATCGACGTATTCGTTGCTGCCAATGCGCACCGGGTTGTAGAAAATGGGCAGGGCAGAAGAAGCGGCCACAGCCAATGAGATGGGCACCTCGCTCTGGTCATCCTTGCTAAAAACGACCCGCTCGCCGTTGTCCAGGTTGGTGGCAATGATATAGAGGGCGCGGGTGAGGCGGGTGAAATCGTTGCTGAAGTCGTTGTAGCTGAGGACGTGGCGCACGTAACGTTCCAGGGCCAGGCTGTCGTACACCCCGGCCGGGAGCGCCTCCGAGAGTGACCAAACAAAGTCAAACACCGTCATCTCCGGCCGCTGGCGCCAGAAGCTGGACCAGGCGCTAACCAGCTTGCGCGGCAGTTTCAGGCCGGTTTGCAGCAGGTCACGGTAGTTCAGGCTAAGAATGTCGCGGCGATCTATGGGGCGGATTTCGGGATGGGAACCGTTGAGTCCTTGCAGCATCATGCTGGGACTCATGCCGTTGGCCAGCATGGCCGCTACCAGCGCTCCGGCGCTGGTCCCCACAAAGATGTCAAAATCGTTGACAGAGCGGTCCACCAGCAGGTCATCAATAGCCCGCAGTGCCCCAATTTCGTAAACAGCGCCCGTTACCCCCCCACCTGCCAATACCAGTGCTGTCTTGCCGGCCATACGCTTTGCGGTTCCTCTTTACACGTTCCAATGGGCAGTTTGCCTAACTACCAGGCTCAATTTCCTGGCCAATTTTACCACCGGAACAGGCAAAAGTCACTTCTGGCACGGCCGGCGGGTGGGAAACAGGGACTACCCGGCCGGGGCAATTTGCCGCCGCAGACACGGCCAACAGATCATGCACCCAACGTGCCAAATAGACCAATTACGGGTACACTAGGGTACGAATGCAAGCCATGTGGGGCGCACCCCGGCCGGGAGACAACAGCAGCACTGGCCAGCCCCCACGGCCAGCCGAGAAACCGGGTGCCAGATAGATTCCAGGAGGTAAGTCATGGGTTATCAATTTCCTAGCGAAGCATGGGTCCAGGAGCTAATGAAGAAAGTCAACGTCAGTCAGGCCTACCAGGAAGCCGCCAAGAAATGGGAAGGCGACCTCTGTTTCGTTATCCAAAAAGGGCCGGGCATGAGCGACGATGGCTATCTATACCTGGATTTGTGGCACGGCGAGTGCCGGTCAGCCAGGGAGTTGCAGTCTGCCGATGAACTCACAGCCGAGTTCGAAATTGCCGCCCCCCTGGCCACCTGGCGGCAAGTGCTGGAAGGTAAGCTGGACCCCATTCGCGGCATCAGCAGCCGCCAGCTAAAGCTCAAGGGCAGTATGATGAAAATTCTCAAGTCGCCCCGAGCGGCTATTGAGCTGGTGAACTGCGCCAAAGAGATAGACACCGTCTGGCCGGCATAGGCAGCCCCACCCCGGCCGGGGGTGTTACGTTCACCAAAGGCGGATAACAGCCGTGTTCAAGCAACAAAAACGAGTTGGCCTGGCCCTGGGCGGCGGCGCAGTGCGCGGCCTGGCCCACCTGGGCGTCCTCGCCGTGCTGGAGCGAGAAGAGATACCGGTCCATTACCTCGCCGGAACCAGCGTTGGCTCGCTCGTCGGGGCGATGTTTTGCGCCGGCCTCAGCGTGGCCGAGCTGGAATACATCGCCAGCCACATCGGCTGGCGGCACATGGCCCGGCCGGTCCGGTCACGGCAAGGGTTGGTGTCCTTCAGCAAACTAGAATCACTCATCAGCGAGCTGTTGGGCGACCTCACCTTTGCCGACCTGGACATCCCCATGGCCATAGTCACCGCCGACATGCAGACCGGCCAGACCATCGTCCTCACCGAGGGGGCGTTGGCCCCGGCCATCGTGGCCAGTTGCTGCGTGCCCGGCCTGGTAGAGCCGCGCACCCTCAATGGCTACCTGCTGGGGGATGGCGGTATCGTCAACAACATCCCCGCCTCGGTCGTGCGCGACATGGGGGCCAACTACGTCATCGCCGTCGATATCTTCGAACCGCGCTTCCGGCTGAACAGCCCGCTGGGCATCGGCTTCACCGCGCTGGAGATTCTGGTTGATCGCGCCGGCGAAGGATACAAAAAGGCCGACTGCCTCATCACACCCCATCTGGCAGGCATGTCCTATTTCCTCTTTCGCGAGCGGCAGCAGCTCATCGATCGCGGCCGGGAGGCCACCGAATACGCCCTGCCCGGCCTGCGGCTGGCCCTGGGTTAGCACACCGCACACAGATGGAAGATAGCGAGGAAATCCGGCAGCAGCAGGCGCTCATCTTGTTTGAGCAAGCCCACAAACACCAGCTAAAAGGGGAGTTCGCCGATGCCATCTTGCTATACAAGCGGGCCATAGCCATTTTCCCCACCGCCGAGGCCTACACCTACCTGGGCTGGACCTACAGCATGATGCAGCGCTACGAAGAGGGGATTGAGCAGTGCGAACTGGCCATCGCGTTGGACCCCAGCTATGGCAACCCCTACAACGACATTGGCGCCTATCTCATTGAGCTGGAGCGCTGGGAGGAAGCCATTCTGTGGCTGGAGCGTGCGCTGTTGGCCCCCCGCTACGAGCAGCCACAGTTCGCCTACCTGAACCTGGGGCGCGTGTATGAGCGCCTGGGGGATGTGGACCAGGCGCTGGAACATTACGACCAGGCCCTGGCCCTGGACCCATTCTACCGCACAGCCCACATGGCCAAGTACCGGCTGCTAGGCCGGCTAAATTAGCAGTTCAACAGGGGGAGATAATCGTTAGCCCCTACCCGGCCGGGACATCCCCAGCCCGCGCCCCCACCCACGCATACAGCCCCGCCACCAACCCCAACAGCAGCCAGAAGATAAACCCCGGCCGGGCACCCAGCGACACCGCATCCGTCAACCCATAGACAAAATAGGCTAGCAGCGAGGCCGCAAACCCCAGCGCCAGCAGCCGCGGCCACATGGTGGCCGCCCGCCGCCAGCTCTGCCACAGCATCCCCGCTGCCCCCAGCCAGAGCGCCATATAAGCCACCAGGCCCGGCAGCCCCACATCCAGCGCCGTTTGCAGCAGGTGGTTATGGGCGTGGGCCACATCGTTGGTCGCCGAGAGGGTCACAAACGGGTACAGCACCGGCTGCACCCGCCGGAACATATTCATGCCCAGGCCGGTCAGCGGAAAGTCCTGGATGCCATACAGCGCCCGCTGCCAGATTTCCGCCCGGCCGGCCAGCGTATTCAGCGCGGCCGCCCCGGCCGCCTCGCGGCCCAGGCCCAGCAGCACCGCCGCCCGGCCGGGTAGTTCCGGCGGCCCCAGCACCAGCAAACCCACCAACAGCAGCCCACCCGCCGCCACCAGCCCGCCCAACAGCCAGGGCCGGCGGCGCAGCCCCACCAGCAGCAAAAACAGCAGCGCCGCCAGCAGCCCCACATAAGCACTGCGCGACTGCGTCAGCAAGAACACGCCGGCCATCAGCAGCGTGCCCGCCCCCCACAGCAGCAGCCCGGCCGCGGTGCGCCCCCAGCCCCACTGCGCCACCAGCCCGCGCCAGGCCAAGAGGGCCGCCAGCCCCAGCAGCGCCGCCCACGGCAGCACCCACAGCAAAACACCGGCCACCTGGTTGGCGTTAAAACCCTGGCCGGCCGCCAACTGGCCAGGCTGGTTCAGCGGCAGGCGGGCAGCCAGGCCACCCAGCAGCGGCAGCTTGTTGCCCCACTGCGTCCCCACCAGTCCCACCAGGGCCACGCCCACGCCGCCACCAAACAGCAGCACAACGCCCATTTGCAGCGGGCGCGTGCCCCGGCCGGTGGCCGCCACCACCGCGTAAAACAGGGCGATGCCATACACCAGCCCCACCACTTTGGGGGCGCTGTAGGCCGGCTCCGGCGTGGCAAACAGGCTCACCAGCACCATCAACAGCAGGGCCAGCAGCGACAGGTCGAGCGGGGTGGGCGGCACAAAGTGGCCCGTGGCCAGCCGGCGCACCAGCCACAGCAGCGGGATGAGCAGCAGCAGCGGCAGCCAGGTTACCAGCGGCCCCACGGCCACCGGCAGCAGCAGGGCCAGCAGCAGCCATTCCCAGCGCAGCAGCGCCAGGGCCAGCCTTTTTGCGCGCTCGTTCATATTTGCCCGTAGCGCACCACCTGCCATAGGTGGTGCCAGCGCTGCCCGGCCGCGCCATAACGCGCCAGCAGCCATTCCGGTTCCGGCCAGAGGGTGCGGCCCAGCAGGCCGGCTGCATCGCGCGGCCGGTCTACCAGCAGCAGCAGCAGGGCATAGCGCGCCTGCTGCGCCGACAGATGACTGCCGGCCAGGATGGTTTGCGGGTTGACCAGCCGCGCCAGCGCCCGCTGCCGCCACCCGGCCGGGTGCCACCGCAGCACCTCAGCCGGCAAATCCACCAGCGCCACCGCCAGTGCCAGGGCCAGCCACAACACCGTGGCCATGCGCCACGCCTGCGCCCGCGCCCACACCACCGGCCACTGCACCGGCCGGTGCCGGACCGTCAGCGCCAGGTCTAGCAGACTGCGCACCGCCGACAGGCTGAACTGGTGGTTCACGGCCACGTGGAAAGCCAGGTGCAGCACCGTGTCTTCCGGCGCAAGCTGGAACAGTGCCGGAGACATGGGCAGCGGTTCGCGCCGCGCCCACAAGCCGGCGTTGTCGATGTTGGTGGTGCGCTGCTGCCACCAGCCCACAAAGGGCGACCAGTGTACCTCGACCAGGCCATTCACCCAGCCGGGGCGCGCCAGTTGCAGCTCGCCCTGGCCCATGGCTTGCAGCGCCGGTGGCCGGTCTGGGGCCAATGTCAGGGATTGCCAGCCGGCGGCCAGCAGCGCGCCCACCAGCCGGGCCACGTCCCCGGCCGGGACCCAGATGTCGATGTCGGTCATGGGGCGCTGGGCGGCATCGGCATAAACTGTTTCGGCCAGGGCGGCGCCTTTGAGCAGCAGCAGCGGCACCTCCACCCGGCCGGCAGCGGCCACGATCTCTTGCAGCAGCGACTTCATCAGCGCCTGCTCGGCCACAGCCGAGAAGTAGTCGGCCTGGAGCTGGGGCAGTTGGCCCGGGTAGCAACTGCTCACCAGTGGGCCAAGCCCATGCTGCTGGGCCCAGGCGGCCAGGGCGTCGGGCGGGATGGGGCAGGGTATTGGCACGCCCGCCGCCAGGCCGCTTAAAAAGCGGCGAGCCGTGGCCACGTCGGGCCACGGCTCGCAGGCAGCAGTCAGGGGATGGGTCAGGGTGGCTTCTATGGGCATGGGCATGGCTGGCGATCAGGCATACGCCTCGTTGGGGCGCGCCTGGGAATTGCGGGCCGGGGCGGTGGTCGCCGTGGCCATCTGGCCGCCGTCGCCTGGGCTGGGGGTGTATTCCGGCACGAGCTGCTGGAAGCTGCGAATGATGGCCTGCTGGTCGTCGCGCTGGGCGGCGGCGCACAGGGCGTCGATCGTTTGCTGCAACCCGGCCGGGACCAGCTTGCTGGCGTTTTCGGCCACAAAAACCTTCTCGTGGGCGGTGCGCTCATAGGACTCGCCCGGTATAAACAGCTCCTCAAACAGCTTCTCGCCGGGCCGCCGGCCGGTCACCACGATGTCAATGTCCCGGCCTACTTCCAGGCCGGAGAGTTCAATCAGGTCGCGGGCCAGGTCCATAATCTTAATTGGCCGGCCCATGTCCAGCACAAACACCTCGCCCCCTTTGCCCAGTTCGCTGGCTTGCAGCACCAACTGCACCGCCTCGGGGATGGTCATGAAGAAGCGGGTCATCTCCGGGTCGGTCACGGTGACCGGGCCGCCGCGGGCGATCTGCTCTTTGAAGGTTAGCACCACGCTGCCGCGGCTGCCCAGCACATTGCCAAAGCGGACGGTGGCATAGGGCCGGCGGCTGCGCACCGCCGCTTCGTGTACCAGCAGTTCGGCGGTGCGCTTGGTGACGCCCATCACGCTGGTGGGGTTGACCGCTTTGTCGGTGGAGATCATGACGAAGCGGGCCACGCCCACGTCCTGGGCCGCCTGCAAGACGTTTTGCGTGCCCAGGACGTTGTTGGTCACCGCTTCGGTCGGGTTCATCTCCATCATGGGCACGTGTTTGTGGGCCGCGGCATGGAAGACGATCTCCGGCCGGTGTTGGCGGAAAATGGTGTCGATGCGCGGCGCGTCCCGGGTATCGGCAATGACGGGGATGAGGCGCGGGGCCACGCCCTCGCCGCGGGCCAACTGCTGGCGCAGTTCATGGTAGATGGTGAAGATGGAGTTCTCGCCGTGACCGAGCAGGATTAACCCGGCCGGGTGGCAGCGCAGAATCTGGCGGCACAGTTCGCTGCCAATGGAGCCGCCCGCCCCGGTAACCAGGACTTGCTTGCCTTGCAGCAACTGCTGCACCGCGGCCGTGTCGGTATGCACCGCATCCCGCCGCAGCAGGTCCTCGATGTCCACGTTGCGCAGTTGGTTCACGCTGACGGTGCCGTCCAGCAGCTCGTACATGCCGGGGATGGTGCGGGTGCTCACGCCCGCCTGTTCGCACAACTGCATAATCTGGCGGATGGTTTTGCCGGGGGCGGTGGGCATGGCGATGATGACCTGGCTGACGCTGTAGGCGTCGGCCACCTCGCCGATCAGCTCGCGCCCGCCCAGCACCGGTACGCCCATAATCTGCACCCCTTTTTTGCCGGCATCATCATCCAGGTAGGCCACCACGTCCAGCCCCAGTTGGGGGTTGCCCTTCAGTTCGCGCACAATCATTGTCCCGGCATCGCCGGCCCCCATGACGATGACGCGCTGGGCGTTTTGCCCCGGCCGGGTCTGCCGCCAGCCATACACCAGGCGGACACTAAAGCGGCTGCCGCCTACCAGCATCAACACCAGCAGCCCATCAATCAGGGCCAGGGAGCGGGGCAGCACATAGCCCTCGCCGGGCACCGCCAGGATGATTACGAAGAGCGCGCCGGTGATGATGGCCGTGGCCAGCAGCACAGCGGCCACAATCTGGCCCAGTTCATCGACGCTGGCGTAGCGCCAGTAGCGCCGGTAGAGACCATGGCGATAGAAGATAATCTGGCGCAGGAAGAGGCAGATCAGGGTATAGGCAACCAGCGGCCCGCCATAGTTCGTTATGACCGTCCGCGGGCTGTCCAGGCGCAAGAGCATGGCCAGCAGTGGGGAGATCAACAGGAAGAAGCTGTCCAGCAGGAAGAAGTGCCGGTTGCGGAGCTTGAGCAGTGGCGTGAATAGAAATGACGTCTTGGAAAATGGCTTAGACATAATCCACCTGGCCCCTGGCCAGTCAGTTACGATAGCGTGTGGCGCACAACCTGGGCCACACGCGCCAGATCGCCGGCCGTCAGGCTTGAGCCGGAGGGCAGGCAAAGCCCCTGGTCAAAGAGATGTTCGGCAACCGCGCCACCCAGGCATTCGTAGTCGCGGAAGACGGGCTGTAAGTGCATCGGTTTCCATACCGGCCGGGCTTCGATATTCTCGGCTTCCAGGGCCAGGCGGACGGTTTCACGCCCGGCCGGGGCATGCTGCGGGTCGATGGTCATGATGGTGAGCCAGCGATTGGCCTGCCCCCAGGCCGCCTCCGGCATGAACGACACGCCGGGCAGATCGCCCAGCAGCGCCTGGTAGCGGGCAAAATTGTGGCGCCGCGCCGCCACCCGCTCTGGCAGGGCGGCCAACTGCGCCCGGCCAACGGCGGCCAGGATGTTGCTGAGACGGTAATTGTAACCGATTTCGCTGTGCTGGTAGTGGGGGGCGGGATCGCGGGCCTGGGTGGCCAGCTTGCGGGCATGGGCGATGAGCGCGGCATCGTCGGCCACCAGCATGCCGCCGCCGGAGGTGGTGATGATCTTGTTGCCGTTGAAGGAAAAGATGCCGGCCCGGCCAAAGGTGCCGGGCGCGCGCCCCTGGTAGGTGGCGCCCAGCGCTTCGGCGGCGTCTTCGATGAGCGGCACGCCGTGCTGCCGGCAGGCGGCCAGGATAGGGCCGAGGTCGGCACTCTGGCCGTAGAGATGGACGACGACGACAGCCTTGGGCAGCCGGTTGGCCCGCGCCCGCCGCGCCAGGAAGGCGGCCAGCAGGGCCGGGTCCATGTTCCAGGAGGCCGGCTCGCTGTCGATGAAGAGCGGCCGGGCACCCAGGTAGACGATGGGGTTGACGCTGGCGGCGAAGGTCAGGGTGGAGACAACGACCTCGTCGCCGGGGCCAATGCCCAGGTGCAAGAGGGCCAGGTGCAGGGCGGCGGTGCCGGAGCTGAGGGCCAGGGCGTGGCCGGCCCCCACCGCGGCGCAAAACTCTTGCTCAAAGGCGTCGACGTGGGGGCCTAGGGGGGCGATCCAGTTGCTGTCGAAGACGTCCTGGATGTAGGCTTGTTCCCGGCCGGTCATGTGCGGCGGGGAGAGGTAGATGCGGGCGTTTTCCAAGGTGTTTACCTCACTCCCTGTTATCTTTGACTGAGCGGTTTTGCGGGCACGCCCACCACAGTCACCCCGGCGGGAACCGATTTGGTGACACAGGCACCCGCTCCTATCACGGCATCGTCTCCGATGACAAGCGGAACATTCTGCGTGCCATTAATGATCACAGCGCCAGTACCAATGTAGACTCTCTTGCCCATGTGTACCCATCCCGAGACGTGCACACCCGGGGCTAACGTCGTGTAGTCCCCCATCACCACGTCATGTCCCACCGTGCAGTCCAGATTGATCTGCACATGATGCCCAAGTACGATGTTGGTCGTCAGAATGCTGCCGGCGCAGATCACGGTGCCGACGCCAATTTCGACCCAGCGCGAACGCTCCACGCGAGGATGTATGATCGTTGCGAATTCATACCTGGCCGCAGCGGCCTTATTCACTACCAGTTCGCGGGTCTTGGGAGATCCCACCCCAGCCACAATCTTGGCATAAGGAAACCGCGCTTGCGCATCATCCAAGCCCACCACTGGAATCTCGTTTAGGGTTAATCCATGAGCAGCTGGGTTGTCGTCAACGAAGCAGACCACGCGATACAGCTCGGCCTCCACGTTGCAGGACTCGACCAGCCAGGCAACCTCACGTGCAAAACCACCTCCACCGTAAACCGCAATTTCGTTCACTAATACACCTCCCAGGTGCAAACTGGACTCCTTAGGCCGATCAGGATGCTTCGCTGCCCCGGAACTCTTCCATCGTCGCTTGTCCCGGCTGGCTGATCCCTTCACGCTTAAGAATCTTCCAAGCGGTCAGTGCCAGGATCTTGAGGTCCAGCCAGAACGAGAGATGGTCCACATACCAGACGTCCAACCTAAATTTCTGCTCCCAACTGAGTGCGTTGCGGCCGTTAACCTGGGCCCATCCGGTGACGCCCGGTTTGACGGCATGGCGGCGCATTTGCTCCGGCGTGTACAAATCCAGGTAGTGCATGAGCAGCGGGCGCGGGCCGACCAGGCTCATGTCGCCGCGCAGGACGTTGAACAGTTCGGGCAGTTCGTCCAGGCTGGTGGCGCGCAGGCGCTGGCCAAAGGGGGGCAGGCGGTCGGCATCGGGCAGCAGGTGCCCCTGGGCATCGCGGGCGTCAGTCATGGTGCGGAATTTGAGGATGGTGAAGGGCTGGCCGTCCCGGCCGGGGCGCTGTTGGCGGAACAGGACCGGCGCACCCAGCCGGCGGCGCACCAGCCAGGCCAGCAGCAGCAGCAGCGGTGCGAGCAGCAGCAGGGCGGGCAGGGTCAGGGCCAGGTCTAGAACTCGTTTGCCAAAGCGCTGGTACATGGGCGGATGCGTGATTGGGGTTCCGTACTTGCCTGGTGGCCGGTTAAAGTTAAGGTGATGGTTTGTAGTTGCCGCTTTAGCGGGCAAATCCGGCTAAAGCCGTTACGACGGCGCTGTCAAATCACGGTTGACAAGACACTGGTCGCCAGGATACGTCTTGCGCGCTTGCGTCATCATGTGGCCAGCAGGTGCTGGCGGACGGCGGCGGTGAGCCGGGCGGGGCAGATGGCGGCGCTGTACTGCTGTTCGGCAGCCTGGCGGGCCGCTTGCTGCATGGCCGCCAGTTGGGCGCGATCGCCGGCCAGCGTTTCCAGCCAGGCGGCAATCCCGGCCGGGTCGTCAGGCGCGAAGTTGGCCCCGAGGCGGTGGCTGGCCAGGGTAGCTGCCAGGTCATTGGGGGCACGGCTGATACCCAGGATGGCGTTGCCGGCAGCCAGCAGGTCATACGTCTTGCTGGGCATGGACAGCCCCTCGTAGCCATCGCCCAGAGTGACGATGCCCACATCGGCGGCGGGCAGGGTGTAGGGGAGCTGGTCCAGTGGCTGGTAGGGCAGCAGGTGCAGGTTGGGCAGCCGGCCGGTGGCGATGGCCGCCTCAACCAGGGCGCGCTTGCTGCCCTCGCCGATGAGTACAAAACGGATCCCCGGCCGGGCGCGCAGCCGCTCGGCCACCGCCAGAATCGTCTCGATGGCGTGCGTGGCCCCCAGGTTACCGGAGTAGAGCACCAGCAGGTCCTCCGCCGGCCAGCCCTGGGCCTGAAAGAAGGGATTCTCCGGCCGGGGCAGGGGGCGCAGCCACTCAGTGTCCGTCCAGTTGGGGATGACGGCCAGGGGCAGCGGCGCATCGCCAACCATGGCCCGCAGCACGCCGGCCATCTCTTCGCCCAGGGTGATGACCAGGCTGGCGCGGCGCAGGGCGTGGGCATGGGCCTGGAACCACAGCCGGTAGAGCGGGTGGCGCGGCCCGGCCAGCCCCATGGGGGCCAAAATCTGGGGGTAGATGTCCCACTCCAGCAGGGCGAAGGGGCGCTGCTGCCAGCGGCGCAGCAACCCGGCCAGCAGCGGCGCAAAAGGGGGGTTGGTGACCACGAAAAGCGGCGTTCGCCCCCCCTGGCGCAGCAGCCGCCCGGCGACCACCAGGGTGAACCAGCCCCAGGTGCGCAGGCGGCTGAAGGCGCTGGCCCGCTGGTAGGCGGGGGCGGGATGGATGGTGATGTCTGGCCCTAACCCGGCCGGGGGGGGATTGCCACACCAGAGCGCCAGCGGCCCCACGGCGGCGGCCAACTGCCGCAGCCAGCCGTTAAAGGCCGGGTTCACCGTCTGGTTAATCACAATGAGTCGTGCCATGCCACGCCTGGCAACTGGGCCAATCTTCGAGATTGGCGCAATCTTGCCGGTTCCCAGAGCCTGCTTTGCTACTTGGTGATCAGGTAGCTGCCAATGGCCAGGGCGTCCATCTTGGTGCGCAGGAAGCAGTCGATGGCTTCCTCGGGGGTGTTGACGATCGGCTCATTCTCGTTGAAGGAGGTGTTGAGCACCACCGGCACGCCCGTGCGCTCGCCGAAGGCTTTGATCAGGTTGTAGTAGCGCGGGTTGATCGGCTCTTCCACGGTTTGCAGCCGGCCGGTGCCATCGACGTGGGTCACGGCCGGGATCGCCTCGTGCTTGTCGGGCAAGACGTTGTAGACCTTGAGCATGAAGGGGTCGGGGTAGCTCTGGTCGAAGTAGCCGGCGGTGGCCTCGGCCAGGATGGCCGGGGCAAAGGGGCGGAACTTCTCGCGCTTTTTGATGCGGGCGTTGAGGATGTCTTTGGTGGAGGCGTAGCGCGGGTCGGCGATGATGCTGCGGTTGCCCAGGGCGCGCGGCCCCCATTCCATGCGCCCCTGGAACCAGCCGACGACGTTTTGGTCGGCGACGAGGGCGGCGGCTTCGTGGCACAGGGCGTCGTCATCCAGCACCCGGCCGGTGAGGCCGCGCGCCGCCAGCGCCTGGGATATGGCCTCGTGGTCATAGGCCGGGCCGGTGTAGGAATCGACCATCTCGAAGGTGCGCGGCTGGTTCAGGGTCTGGTGGTAGATGTAGTAACAGACACCCAGCGAGGTGCCGGCATCGCCGGCGGCCGGTTGGATGAAAATCTCCTCGAAGGGGGTGCTGGGCAGGATTTTGCCGTTGAAGGCGCTGTTGAGGGCCACGCCGCCGGCCATCACCAGGTTGGTTTGCCCCGTTTCGCGCTGCAAGCGGGTGACGATGGCCATCTCCACCAGCTCCAGGGTGTGCTGCAGCGAGGCGGCCACGTCCTGGTAGAGGGGGGTGATTTCGCTGTAGGGTTCGCGCGGTTCGCCCAGCAGCTTGATGAGTTTGTCGCTGTACAGGCGCGGGATCTGCGGCGAGCCGCCGTCCCAGGTCATCAGGTCGCCGTCGGCGAAGGTGGTGATGTAGTCGAGGTTTAGCTCAAAGCTGCCGTCGGGCTGCCAGCGCAGAATTTGGGCCATCTGGTCCATGTAGCGCGGGGTGCCGTAGGGGGCCAGGCCCATCACTTTGCCTTCGTCGCCATACTTGGGAAAACCAAGCCATTGGCAGATGAGGGTGTAGAAGTTGCCCAGCGAGTGGGGGAAGTTGACGGTGTCGCGGACTTGCATTTGCGTGTCCCGGCCGGTGCCGGTCATGGTGCTGACAAAATCCCCCATGCCGTCCACGGAGAAGATGGCCGCCTCGCTAAAGGGGGAGACGAAGAAGGCGCTGGCCATGTGCGCCCGGTGGTGTTCCACGTTGTGGAAGTCGGCCCGCAGGGCGGCGGCATCCAGCCCCATCTTTTCGGCCAACTGGCTCTTCAGGTCACCCACTTTGCCGGCGTTGTTCAGCCGGTCGCGGATGAAGCCCAGGCTGGGGCGGTTGCGCAGGGTGTAGGTAACCTTTTTCAGCAGGTTGGCGCTGGGGTTGCGCGACACGCCAACATGGTCCAGGTCGTAGGCGGTGATGCCGGCGGCATCCAGGCAGTATTGGATGGACTGCACCGGGAACCCGGCCCAATATTTCTGGCGGGTGAAGCGTTCCTCTTCGACGGCGGCGATGAGTTGGCCATCTTTGATGATGGCGGCCGAGGCGCCGCCGTGGTAAGCGTTGATACCTAGAATGTACATGAATTACTCCTCAGGAATGAATTGTTTGAACGGCCGGGTGCGGGTCCGGCATTACAGGCGGCTGTAATTGCTCGTAGAGCTGGATCATGTGGGCCAGCGGCTGCTCCCAGGAAAGGTCAGGCAGCAGTTGGGCGCGGCCCTGCGTATTTTGCCGGCGCGCCGTCTCATCCGTTAACAGGGTGCGCAGACCGGCGGCTAACCCGGCCGGGGTAGCGGGCACTGCCAGGCCGGCGCGCCGGTGAATGAGCGGGGCGATGCCGCAGCTTTCGGTGAGCAGCACCGGCAGGCCGGCAGCGACGGCCTCGGCGGCGGCGTTGCCATAGCTTTCATAGTGGGAGGGCAGGACAAGCAGGTCGGCCGCGGCCAGAGCGGCCAGCTTGGCCTCGTCGTAAAGGGGGCCGGGGAGACGCACCCGGCCGGTCAGCCCGCTGGCGGCGATTTGCTGCTGTAACTGCCGGGCGTAGTCGGCTTCTAGTTGGGGGCCGACGAGGAGCAGGTGGCTGTGGGGCAGGTCGGCGGCAGCAAAAGCGGTGATGAGGCCGTCCAGGTTCTTGATGGGGCTGATGCGGCCAATGTAGAGGATGAGATGGTCCCCGGCCGGGATGTGGTGTTGGCGGCGGAATGCATCCCCGGCCGGGAGGGCAGCGTAGTAAGCCAGGTCCAGCCCGTTGCCGCGCAGCACCAGCCGGCGATCAGACACCAGATCGCGCAGTTCGGCCAGTTCGCCGGGCGAGGTGGCAATGAGCAGGGCGGCGTGGCGGGCCATGGGGAGGGTGAACAGGCGGTGATAGAGGCGCTTTAGCCGCACTTTGCGGGTGCGCGGGACGTACATGCCCAGCGGTTCCAGGACAAAGGGGCGTTGGGCCTGGCGGGCGAAGTAGGCCCCGGCCGGGCCTAGCAAATTGTACAGTCCGTAGCTGTGAACCACGTCGGCCTGGCGCACCAGGTTGGCCAGGCGGGACCAGCGGCGCGGCCAACGGTAGGGGCCGCGCCCCAGCCAGGGCAGGTATTGCACGGTGACGCCGTCCATGGTGGTTTGTTCGGCGGCTCCCGGCCGGGTGGAGTCCAGGGTGGCCACGGTGACGGTGTGGCCGTGGCGTACCAGTCCGCGGCTTAGGGCGTGGATTTTTTGCGGCGGGCCGCCGAATTGCAGTTCCGGGTAGTAGGTGGGCGTGATCTGGAGGATGTGCATGGTCAGGCGCGGGCGCGGACCGGCCGCAGTTCGGCCAGGTAGGTTAGCAAGGTCTGCTGAAACTGGTCGAAGCTGAACTGCTGCTGAACGCGGCGGCGGCCAGCCTGCCCCATTTGCCGGCGTAGGCCGTCGTCGGCCAGGAGGCGGGCTGCGGCAGTTGTAATAGCCGGTACCGAGGTTGGGTCTACGAGAAGCCCTGTTTCGCCATCGGCTACCACCTCGGGTGTGGCATCCTGGTTGCCAGCGATGACGGGTAGGCCGTGGCTCATGGCTTCCAGAAAGACGAAGCCAAAACCTTCGGCCTGGCTGGGCATGATGTAGATGGTGGCCGCTTCATAGTGGCGCTGCAGTTCGGCGGCGCTGACGAAGCCGTGAAAATGGATGGCCTGGCTGACGCCGGTTTCAGCGGCAAGTTGGGCCAGCCCCGGCCGGGCGTCACCATCGCCAATGATGTGGTAGGTGAGGTCGGGAAAATGGGCCAGCAAGGCGGGCATGGCCCGGATGACGTAGTCGTGCCCTTTGTACTGTTCGGCCAGGCTCATGCGGGCCACGGTGAGCAGCCGGGGTGGCCCCGGCCGGGTTGTGGCCACCTGGTGGAATTCGGGGTCCAGGCAGTTGTAGAGGACGCGTCCCTGAGCAGCGGTGACCCCGTTGGTTTGCTGCGCCTTGCCCAGGGTGAACTGGCTGATGGCGATGACCTGCGCCGCCCCAGCCAGCCCCCAGCGGCGCATGGGGGAGAGGGGCTGCCAGACGTCGATGCCGTAAACGAAGGCGACGGGGGTGGCTCGACCGGCGGTGGCCAGCAGCCGCCCCATGCCGGCAAAGTTGGGATGGCCGATGAGCAGCAGGTCTGGCCGCTGACGCAGGCTGGCCACGGCGGCGCGGCGCAGGAAGGCGGCGCGGGAACCGCCGCAGGCGTCGTAGGTCATGCCGGGGAATTGGGCCGCCGCCTGGGTGATCCCGGCCGGGGTGTCTAGCAAGGCGATGACGTGCAGGGGCAGCCCGGCAGCCAGCAGGGCCTGGCAGACGAGGCGGCAGTAGCGGGCAATGCCGCCCGGCGGGCCGAGCAGGTTGGGTACCAGGTAGAGCAGCATGGAGTGGTTTAGGGGTTGGGGCGGGGATGGCGTCGGGGTCGTCCCGGCCGGGGGCGGGGTCGCATGGCCGGCGGCGGCGCAGCAGCCGGCGGTGCCTGGGCTTGCCAGCCGGTGGCAAAGGGGCGGAGGAAGACGGCATTGGCCAGGATCTGCTGGAACAACGCGCCAAAGAGGATGGCCGCTGAAGAGCCGATGCCGTTGAGGAAGTAAACCATCACCGATAGGTAAATGGCCCGCCCCCCTTCGCTGCGCGGGCCGTTCAGGCTGCTGTCTAGCAGGGCAAAGACAAAGCCCTGGATGGACATGACCAGGATAATGCCCAAGAGGCCGAAATTCACGTAGGCCTCGGGCAGTTGGCCAATGCCGATGGTTGATCCTTGCTCCGGAGCTTTCAGGCGATAGTCAACATCTAGCTGCTCGTTGGCCTGTGCCGCGCTGGGCTTGGCCGGCCAGAGAAGCCGCGGAATCCAGGCATAGAGGAAGTAGCTGTAGGTGCTGCCGTAGTAGTAGGGCTTTATCGCCGGGGTGATTTCCTGCACGTAAGCGAATTTATGCACCAGGTCAAAGCGCGCCAGAGCGAACTGCACGTTGTCGCCCCCACCGCGCTGTGTCTCCGCCGGCAGCAGTTCGGCCGTGCTGTCGGCAACCAGGCCGCGCCATAGTCCGACCCGTTCGCTGAAGCTGTACGTTTCGCGCCCATACCAGACCAATTCCCGATAGCCAAATTTGGCCGGGTTTAGGACCAGGTACAAAGCGACACCCAGGGTCACCAGGAGCCAGGGGAAGCGGCGTGTGGCCTGCCAGCGCACGGCCAGGAGCAGGGCCATGGGGATGAGGGCATTTTCTAGCAAACCGGTGGTGAGACCAATGATGAATGAGGCCAGTACGGTGCCGTACAGCAGCAAGTGCGCCCCAAGGCGTCTTTCTCTGCTACGGTATACGTCGTAGGCCAGTAGGATCAAAGCTACATTCACCTGCCGCCCGGCGAGGCCAATGATAGCGCCCAAAATGCCAATATCGAGCAGGTTCATAGCCTGGAGTAGATTTACCAACCCACCACCTAGCAGGGCGATCAGCAGATAGGCACGCCGCCGCTCCGGGTGCAGGGGCAGGTCGAGCCGGGGGGCGTGCCGGACAAAGGGCAGCCGGCGAGCCAGGTAGTAGCTTATGATCAGCGTCAGCACACCTGCCTCAACATATAACAGGGCCTGGGCGATCTGTCCCCACTCCAAGTACAGGGGCTGGCTAAAAATGATGATGCGGTTGGGCTGGGTGTAGATGGGCATGCTGAACTGCGCCGCATAGGAGAGGACGATCAGTTCGAAGATGGGCACTTCTTCCCGGCCGGTGGCGTACCAGCGAAACAGAGGAACGAGCGCCGTGGCGGTGAGCAGGATGGCCAACAGGTGCACGTTGAGCGGCACCGGTTCAGCCTGCCAGAAGGTGAAGAGCAGCGCGTAAAGCCCAACGGCCAGCAAATAGAAGAGCAGGATGGGGGCATTGCGCGGCTTGGGCGCGGTTCCGGAGCTGGCAGACCAGGCGCTGCGGCTGGTGGTTGGGGTCATCTACCTGTTTTCCTGTAACCGGAGCCAGTCTAGCACCGGCTGAAACTGCCTGGGGTAGCAGTACTCGGCTTGAAAGGCGCGCTGGCCGGCGGCGCCCATTTGCCGCGCCCCGGCCGGGTCGCCCAAAAGCTGGTTCACGGCCTGAGCAATGCTGGCCGGGCTGGTTTCATCGGCCGCCAGGCCGCAGTGATAACGGTCCACAAAGCGGCGCAGATCGGGCCGGTCGGAGACCAGCAGCGGGACGCCGGCAGCCAGGTACTCCATGATCTTGTTGGAGGCGGTGGTGATGTGCTGGTTGTTGACGTGAATCGGATCGTATAAGGCATGGCCGGCTGCTGCCGCCGGCGTGTAGGCGGCTACCTGATCATAGGCGACCGGGGGCAGGATGACAAACCGCCCGGCAGCGCCCATTTCTTGGGCCAACTGCCGCAGCGCCTGCCGGTAGGCGTCCTCAACCAGGCCCATCACCACAAACCCCCAACGCTCGTCGGCCCAGTGGGGCATGGAGCGCAGGGTGTTTTCCAGAGCATGACCGGGACCGATGCGCCCCTGGCGAAAAAGCACCTGCTCAAACTGGAGTCCCAGCCGGGCTAATGCCTGGCGCAGGGTATCGCCCGACGCCTGGTTGGCCTGCAGGGGTGCGTTGGCCACAACCAGCGGCGGTCGCTCCAGACCCAGCGCCCGGGCCATGACGGCCGCGCGGGCGGCGTCGGGCACGATGACCAGGTCGGCCTGCCGGGCGTAACGCTGCTCGAAGGCTTTGACCAGCCGGCCTCCCAGGGCCAGCCGGGCGTTGTCTATGACAAAGTCGTGGCAGTGGTAGATGACAGGCTTGCGCTTGCGGCGGGCAAGGAGATAGGCAGGCAGAAAGCCGTGCATGTCATGACCGACGAAGATGCTGGCGTTCCGGTCGGCCTGCCGCCAGGCCTGCCATAGAAAGCGGAAGTAAGCTGCCCAGGTGGGGGCAGCAGGGACGGTAAGGCGCTGAATAGTAGTCCCGGCCGGGTAGGACAGCTTCTGCCCCGTAATAACATTGCGACACAGGATATCAACCGCATAGCCATCTGCAGCCAAAAGCCAAAGGCTGTTAACAATTGGCGGATATTGGTCCGGGTTAGCATAAAAGAAAGCCGTCAGCTTAGGCAAGACAATCACACTTGTGTTGTAATATCTACCGGCAGCAGAGTACTGGCCGGGGCGAGGCGGGGTAGACTTCGTTGCAGGATAGCAGATGCGCGGTGAGTGTACGTATGAGCAGCCAGACACAGCCGCTGCCCAGCGCTGGCCACTTGCTGGCGATGATTCTCATCGGCCAGCAGACTGCTCACCACAGCCTCCAACTCAGCAGTGTCGCGATAGTAAAAAACGTGTTCGCCGTGGCGGAAGGTGTCTTCCATCTCTGGACAGGGAGAGCATACCTGCAGCCCACCGATGACCGCTAGTTCAAAGAAGCGCATATTGGCTGCCGGGTAGTTGGTGGGGTCGATGATATTCAGGTTGATTCGTGAATTGGCAACCGATGTGGCCAGTTCATGCCCAAATAGCGGCCGGCCTTGCCAGGCAGAAGTGATGATCTCATTCCCTTTGCAGCGCCGTCCCCATTCGGGTCCCCATATTTTTACAGTGTATCTACTCGATTGGGCCAACTGGGTCAGGACCGCTTCACGCTCTGGACGCCAACCACCAATGAAAGTGATATCAGCGCCGAGCTGCTTCGCCTCCTCGGGGGTACAGGCCGCGGCCGGTCGATGATAATCAGGGTCTCCAGCAAGTGGGATCCAGGCAACATTGCTTGCCCCCAACCGTTGCAGTTGGGCAACGCTCTGCTGGCTGTAGGTAGCCACCAGGTCATACATGGGCAAATTAGCGGTATGGTGAGTTCCCCAGTTAACAAGGGTATCTGGCCAGATATTAACCAGGGCTGTGTCTACGGCCGCCCGAATTTGCGCCAGTGCTCCGGCACGAATCTGACGATGGGTGAAGGTTAGTATCAGGGTCGGCTTTTCTTCGATTGCTTTCAGAACAAATTCGCGGTTTACCTTGCGAATCCACGGGTCGACGGTCAAAAAATCGACCATGAATCGCCCCACCCGGCCACCGCGAGCTACTTTCTGCAATACGGCAGCGGGATCCCAGTAGGAAACGGACCACCCCAGCTGGTGGAAAGCACGCTCATAGGCGCTTTCCAGGGCATGGGGCGAATTGGAACCAACTATCAGGAGATGAGGGGTCATGACCAATCGCGATAATGGACTCTTAGACGGTCCAGGCAATTGACCCGCAGGTCAGATTGTAGGTCAGGCATAAGACAATCCTGGTGTGTGCTTTGACCACTTGGCCAGAAAACGGCACAGTCTGCCCTATTTTCGGTCGGCATTACTTCCGCTGCCCCAGACGCCAGCGACCAAACTGCTCTGGAGCAAGTCCTGGCGTGTTGCGATACTCGCTGCGATACTCGCCATGATCACCCAGTATCATCAAACAGACCGGTTGCCTTTGTCCTTTGTCAGGTGTGTTTATCTCTGATGATAGGTGCGGCCGGTGTTGGATTCTGCTGCCGTTGACGCAGCATGCCGGCCAGGCGCTCTTTGATGCGGTGGAAGAGCGAGGCCGGTATGAACAAGCCACCAACCGTCACTATGACATATCTGAACCAGATACGCAATCGGTCAGCCGGGTGAAGGATGGTGTATTCGGCCAGCAGCCGGCCGGGCCACATGCTGCGGGCAATGCCCACGGCAAAACTCCAATTGGCCACCCGACGGTATTCCATGAGCCAGTAAGGGTAGGTAATGGTGAGGATCTGGTTGATGATTTGGCGCAGGGTGGCGGACTGCATCCCGGCCGGGACAAAGGGCAAGATAGCATCTGCAGTAACCCGAATGACCGAATCCATACCCGTATGGCGGGATTGAAACGACCAGGGAGCGTTCGCCCATTTCACCGCGTAGTTAAACACATGATCGCCAGCCACGCGAACATCCTTGCGCACTGCCGTAAGAGCTATCGCAGCCAGGCTGTTACCACTCGCAATAATCCGGCCGGCCAGGTAGATTTGGTAGTAAATAGACTGATCCCAGCGATCCGTTTCGTGCTGCCGGGCATATTCTCGATCATAAATTAGCCCGGCCACAAAACTGAACGAACGGAAGTAGCGCAAAGCCGTTTCTGGCCCCGCGCCCAATAGCTGTGTACGCTGCGCCCGGGCAACAACCGCGCCGGTCTCGTAATCACTGAAATTGACAAACGCGACAGCCGGATTACCCAAATCTGACAGGAGGTCGATCAGGCGACGAACAATGTCTGGACCGGCCAGAGCATCATCGTTGCCCAGTAGAAGCACGTAGCGGCCCTGGGCGGCGGCCAGACAGAAACGCACATTGCCATCGTAACCCAAGTTGCTGGGCTGGGTGTAGTAACGGAAGGGCCGGCCAGAGGCAAGGAGCATGTCAGGGATAACCGCCGCCGAATCATCGGGTGAGCAGTCATCAGAAACAAGGAGCTCAAAGGAATCACAATCCTGGCTCAGCACCGTTTCAAGAACCACTTGCAGGTATTGTCTATGCTTGTAGTGGGGTATGGCCACGGTCATCTCTGGGGCAGTATCAACTGCTCGCATCGCCGTTAGCCGGTCTTCAAAAGGAACGTTTGCCAACTGTGAAATCCTTATGCCAGTACTTCTCGCGCCTTTGCCAGGAAGTCATCCGAGGGATTGCCAGGATCGAATGCCCGGACAAGGTGTACTGCGGAACCCAGCTTGAACCACTCAAGAGACTGCCCTGGATGGCTGATTGTCGGCATCTGGCCAAGAAAGGAAGCCCAGGCACTAAAGGAACTACCACCCGACCCGATGAGGATCTTCGTATTGGACAGAATCAACAGGTCACTGATCGCGCATCCCGGCCGGAGAAAGGTCACGTTCTCCATAGCCAACAACTCACGCAGGGCCTCCTCAGTACCGTCAGACACCACAACAGCCCGAGCTGGGAAACCCACCGCCTGGCGAATCTGCTGCAAGCTCTCAACGAACCACGGAATTGGCGTCCTGATCGCCCCCTGGATATAGTAATCGCTCTCAGTGCTCGCTTTACGAAAATCGTTCCCAAGGCGAACATTAATCCCAATAGGAACAGTGCCGATTGCGGCAGCCAGAGATAACCATCGCTGCCTGGTAGCGGCTTGTAGCTCTTGCCTTAGCAACCCATGCCAACCAGAAACGTCCAGGAACATATTCCTGGCCCCCTCAAACTCAAGGATCAGGCTTGTCCCTTCACCCTGCCCAAAATTCTTTGCCGAAAAACTGGCCAGCGCTTCAGGTTCCGACTCAATTCGGCCGCTCCGTTGCACTTGCCATTTGTGGAAACCACCTATCTCCCGCTGCCGTCTCTGAAACAAACCCAAGAGGAGTATCTGCCGGTGGTACGCACGCAAATCAATGCCGCCACGCAAGAGTGGTCCAATGCGCGGCTGAACCCACTCAGGGCTCAACATAGGAATCTCATGCCGGTGCGAGAATAATATACAACGCGCCCAGGGAAAGAGGCGAGTCCCAAGGCCTGCGCCTTTAGGGAACTTGACCCGACAATAGATCATCCTGAAGTCAATCCCAGTCAACCACTATCTTGGTGACCTACCCGCTTACCGAAAACAAACACGTTATTGCGCCGTGCTAACTGGTCAAAACCCAGCTCATCGAGAATAATCGATCGCAATTGTTCAACCGAATAGAACCTGCCTTCTAGAGTTACGTCATGCAATTCAATAATCAGCTGCTGACAACGGCTGAGCGTGTCCACCTCGTCCAGCAGAACTGCGGCCTCGGCACCTTCGATATCTGAAACAAGCACATAATCGCCGATACCGAAGTCCGCAAGAATCTCGTGTAGGCCAATGGTCGGGACATGAATTGAAGACTGACTCGGCTGCAACGCCAGGTGTGAACCGAGGTGGGAATCATCAATCTCGAAAAGAACAAACGGTTCCTTACCACGACTGATGGCCCGGTTCAGGACAAACACTCTGTCCGTATTCTCTGAAGCCATTGTCTGCTTGAGCATATTTGCCAGATGTGGGTTTGCCTCGACACATACCAATCGCCTTGAATGCTGCTGCAAATGCAGTATCTGCAGCGAAATGGTCCCCAGACTACTACCCAATTCAATCACATCAAGGGCACGGTTAAGATACTTGTCAATCAGTAGCGCTTCGCTACGTTCATGAATACGCCAGAAGATGCCGGCAATAGTCTGAGATTGGACGTACGTGGTATCCACAAATAGACGTCCCCCCCGACTTGGAATATGAGCACCAAAGAACCCAGCAATTATGTTGCCCACGGTCGGGTGGCAAAGCAGTTTGGCGAGTGTCAGTTTCCAACCTATCGGCAAGGAACTCATCTTCGCGCAGTCAACTCAAACTGTTGCGCCTCATGCTTGAACCACTCCCGGTATTCCCCAGCGCGATAAGCGAAGATCTCGCCATAATCCCCTATCGCCGCCACCCTCCTACCATCGGTATCATAAACTTCGTAACCGGCACGCCGCAACAACTCAAGCAACATAGCCCCGTCAACGCCATGTTTCGACCAAACAGAAGGATGCACTTCAATACATATCATCCTGGGCGCATGCTCATGCTGTTCAAGTAGTTCACAAGCGCCTTGTAGAATGTGTATCTCATACCCTTCGGCATCAATCTTCAGCAAGTCTACACGTTGGCCTTCCAGAAAGCTGTCCAGCCGGACCATCACAGTACGTTGAGCATCAGGTTGATCTTCGTTGTTCGTGACCACTGATGATTCACTGCCCTTACCAGCATTAAAATGAACTTCACCGTCCTCACGACCCACTACGTAGGGACAAACCTGAACACGGTCGACAACCTTGTTGAGGCGTATGTTCTCCCGCAGATAATCACCGGCTTCTCTTGTCGGCTCAAACGCATACACCATTCCCGCAGAACCTACACGCCTGGCCATGGCCACTGTATACAGGCCAATAAACGAGCCTACTTCAACCACGGTATCGCCAGGACGCAGCTCATTCATAATGATGGGCCAGACACCTGGCTCTAGTTCATTTGGTATGCCGTGTAGCGTATGCGCCAGAAAAATGGTATCAGTACCGTTCATAGTCCTCTTAAGGCCACCTGGGAAAAGTAGCCTCAAGAGACCATGGTAAAATGGCCGTATGATAGCCCAGAAACCAGTTCTGTTTTCTAACATCTTGGTATGTCGTAAACGATGGGTCCAGAATTCGAAACGGTTCACTCTTGTATCCGTAGCCAAAAACTATAGGAATCGAAATTCTCGTCGTAGCCAGTGCGTGCAGAAAATGCCGCCTGGTAGCGCTCCGGGAAATGTGACTCTGCATATTTCTGCCCCCAAATTACCTGCAATCGCCGGCTGTAGACCAGCATAGCCTGCAGCAGATACTGCTCATTCCAGAAAAACCGTCTATCCGCCACCCACTGGCGAGGATAATCATGAGGCAAGAAGATATCATGTATATGTACCAAAACACCCGGGTTCAGACGCGAGAGGATGTTGAGGTAAAGATGCACGACATCACCACCCAAACGGACAGCATGGCTCGTGTCTATTGACAGAATGTCGTTTGCCCGCAAATCGGTAAAAATGCTTAAGTCAACCGCTTGCACCTTAAGGGGTAAGAGCCTATGCAGACCGGGGAAACCGCCCCGAAGCAGTTCACCAGGATATGGATCAATGGCGGTAACCTGAACAGGATGGCCATCAGCAGCGTTCAACCGGGCGGCATTGGCCAATACTCGGGTTGAGAAGCCTGCCCCCACTTCAACAATTTGCCGGGGCCTGAAATGACGCACCATGCTGTGCATGGCAGCGGCAGAAACATAGCCGAAATAATCATTTTGAGTGTAATAGTCATGAGATGACAATATCGGTCGCCGGGGAAAATTACACTCGGCCTGGTACTTAGAGAATACTGTCTCCATGAGTGACTGCTGCCCGGCAGGATTCATATCTACCCCCACCAGATCGGAGGGTTGCTCCCATACTGCTTCATCGATTTCCCGAACATCGGGAATGGGGCTGTAAAAATGAACCGGAGTGACATGAACCCCCAGCCAGCGGAAGAAACGAAAGGATTTGTTGGTTAACAACAAAAAGGCTAACCACTTCTTGATATGAGACATGAGCCTAGCGAGAGGATTGCCGGCCTGATCGCCAACGAACCCAGATAGAAGAAACGGCATTGATTTGATTCAGGTATCTTCCGATTGCCTGTCGTTCAATCTCCAGCAAGAAGAAACGCCACAGCACCATCAAAGTACCCCCGGCCAATAGAACAGCGCCAAGAAGCTGCCAGGGGGGCGGTATGAAACTCATTATGAGATAGGCCAATACGATAAGTAATGTTGTACCCAAGACCAGGGGCACAAGTGGGCGCAAGGGTAACTGAAACAGTTGGCGCAACCAACCCAATTGCACACAAATATATATTGTGAATGACAGCAGATAGGCCAAAACATAGCCTGTGGCCTGCGCTTGCGGAATCAAGATGAGGGCAAAGCCCAAAAACAACACTAGCCATATGAGATTGTTGGCTGTGGACAGCCACATACGCCCTGCTGCAGCCAGTATCCGATCACCTGTTTCGTTAATGGCTATGAGTAACTGCATGACAAGCAGTGTAGCTGTAACAGTCGTGGCAACCACAAATTCAGGGCCGTACAGTAGGCTGAGAAGGGTGGGGGTTGCGGCAAGAAAAAAGACTACACCGGGCAAGCTGCTGAGCCATAGCATGCGCAAAGCAGACAAGACACCCTGCTGAAAACTGGCCCGATCGCCTCGTCCCCATTCGGTAGAGAGGATAGGCATCACGGTTGTTGCCATTGCTCCAGGCAGAAATGCTGTCAGGCTGGAGAGACGCTGCCCAGTTGTAATCAGGCCCACCTGAGCCAGACCATTGGGCTGCGTCGCTAAGAAACTCAACATGAATGTCTGGACCGGATTGACAACAAGCTGGCCCAAAAGCGTGGGCAAACTGAAGTTAAAAAGCTGCCGTGTATGGTGAAAGAAACCATTCTTAATGGATATGCGAATTGCCAGTCGGCGAAGAGATCCCTGTAAGGCAATCGCCAGAAGAATTAGCTCAAACACTCCGATGCTCAACCGCGATCCTAATGCACCGGCCAGTGCATAGCGGGCTGTTAACCCGTAGGACAACGGAAAGCTTACCAGGCCAACAGCCAGGTTGATCCACACGAACACCCGAAATGCATGTAATCCATAAACAATCCCGGCAACCAATTGGCGAAGACTCGTCATCATCACCAGGGCCAAGACAAGCCAGAAATAGCCACCAAGCGTTATCTGCACCGTTGACCAAATGGTATCTGGCGCAAGACCCGGACTGGGTAGATTGAGCAACAGAAGGTAACCTGCTGCACATACACCGATAGCCAGAGCGCCCCCCCAAAAGAGCACAGTTCCAGTTATCACTCCGATACGTTCGCGGTCCGTTTCCAGATATTGAGAGACGTACTTGGTAGCGGCCAGATTGAGGCCAAAGACAGCGAACATGGTAATCAGGCCAACCCAGCTTTCAATCAAGCCTAATTGGCCGGTCAAATCCAGGCCCAATAGCCGGATTATGGCCAGGTTCCCCAGAAAGGTTCCAATCCGGGCCAAAATATTGGCCCCCGATGTCCAGGCCGTACCCCGCCAAATCCTGCCGCTTATCGACCTCGTTTCTGTGTCTGTCATGGCAATTCTGGCAGGCCAATGAGGTACACTTCATTTGTACAAGCTTGTGTCTGTGCATCCACAAACAGCCACACACGCGCTTGCTCTACGTAATTATCGGGAAGCCAGACGCCGGCTAAAGGGACTACTTCCTGCATAGTCCACTGACTGGGCAAATAGTTGTAGGGATAGTCGGTTCCTTGCCCTGGTAACCAGAACCGTCCCTCTGTTAAAACCCCCGGCCCATAAGAAAATTGTAGTCCCCCTTGGGCGTACAGTGGATGATCAACATGTGCCAGACCGCCAGCCAAACCAAAACTGCGTTGTATCCGCGTCGCCTCGAAGCAGAGCCAACGTGTTTGCCCGGCAATGTTCTTAAAGACAATGGCTCTGGTGTCCGGTTCATAAACGTAGTTATTCCACCCGGCCGGGCGCACGCCATCGGGCACCGCATCCCACGAAAAAGCCCCGTTCGGGGCCTGGTTCAGCACAGTGGCGGTCACCTGCCCATAGGCCGGTGCGTCCGCCGGGCCATCCTGGAGATAGAAGGTAACCACCATAAACGGGCCCGTCTGGATATCCTCCGGCCGGTAATCAAAACCCAGTAGCCGGGTGGTGGGGTCCAGGTCATAAACCAGGCCGACGCCCGGTTCCGGCGGGTTGGCCAGGGGCACCGGTTCCGGCCCGGCCGGGTCATCCGCCGTGTAAAAAGCCAGCCAGGACGCCACCCGCTCATTGGCCGGGTCCTGGCGCAGCCAATCCCCCAGCCCGGCCAGGCGCAGCGCATCGAAGCGCGCCCGGTGGGCCAGCGCCTCATCCGGCGGCAGCGTCACCAACCCCCGGCGGTAAGCATCAAACGCCTCCGCACTGCGCCCCGCCTGGGCCAGGCAGTCCACCAGGGCCAGCCCGGTGTAAGGCCCCTGCACGTCATAAGCAGCATCCGCCCGCCGGTACCAGTCGGCCGCCCCGGCCGGGTCCCCCCGAAACATCAACTGCTGCGCCGCCAGGTAAAAAACCGTGCCCCACCAGCGCCGGGTGCGCGGCGTCGGCTCGGGCTGGTACAACTGCGCCGCCGTCAACCAGTCCAGTTGCAAGGCGGCGGCATAAGCCGGCGCATTTTTCGTGGCCTCGGTCGGTTCGTCCGCCAACTGCGCAAACAAATCCCGCGCGCGGCCATAAGCGCCGCGTTCCAGGTCGGCCAGCGCCGTGAAATACAGCGTCTGCGGGCTGCCGCCGGCCGGCAGGCTGTCAGCCGCCCCGGCCGGGGTGGCACACAACTGCTGCCAACCCATCTCCCAACTCGCCTCATCCAGGGAATGGCTTTCCGGGCCCAGAGGCAGCATCTTCAGCGTTTGCAGCCGCTGCACATTGGCTTGCAGCACCGGCACAAGGCCAACGAGCAAGAGCAGCAGCAGGCACAGCCCCGCCAGGCGCAGCGCAAAACGGCTAGGCAGCATAGGCAGCGTCCGCCAGCAAGCTCCCCAAAGCCACCAACGCCCACAGGCGCGACCAATGCACCCGTCCCTGGGCAAAATCATGCTGCACCTGGGCCAGCCCGGCCGGGCGCAGCCAGCCCGCCTCCCCCACCGCCGCCAACACCCCATCCACTTCCGCCTTCAATTCGCCGCCCAGCCACAGCGCCAGCGGGAAGGTGAAGCCCTGCTTATCCTGCCGCTGCCGCACCAGCGCCGGCAAATCCGGCCCGATGGCGGCCAGCAAGAGCGGCTTGGGGCCGGTGGCGTGGTTCGTCTTCACCCCGGCCGGGAGGCGCAGCACCCATTCCACCAGCCGCACATCCAGCAGCGGCACGCGCACCTCCAGCGAATGGGCCATGCTCATCACGTCCGTATCGCGCAGCAGTTGGTGATGGGTGTAGGTGCGCAGCTCGGCGCGGCTGATCCAGTTAAACGCCCCGTCCGGCGCGGCCACACCCGCCCGCGCCGCCACATGCCCCGGCAAATCCAGCGCCGGCCCGGCTGCCTGCCACAATTCCGGGCCAACCAGGGCCTGGGCCTCGCTGGGGCTGAACAGGCCGCGCCGGGTCAGGTAGGCCGCGGAGAGCGAGGCGGGCGCGGCCAGCGCATCGCGCACCCGCGTCCATTTTGGGCCGCCCAGCAGGGAGCGGGCCAGCGACGCGCCGCCGGGCAGCGCCTGGGCCAGGCGCAAAGCGCGGGCCATCTGCGGCACCTGGCCAAAGGTGTTGGGATAACCACCAAAAAGCTCGTCGCCGCCCAGGCCGGACAAAGCCACGGTCAGCCCCGCCTGCCGCGCCGTCTGCGACACAAAATAGCTATTCACCCCGTCGATGCTGGGCTGGTCCAGCACCTGCAAAATGGCGCCAAACTCCCGGCGTACGTCGGCGGCGGTGATCACCCGCGCAAAATGCTCCGCCCCAAACTGCGCGGCCACCGCCTGGGCGTAGGGCGCTTCCGAATAGGCCGCCTCTTCAAACAGCATGGCGCAGGTGCGGATGGGGCCGTCGGTGGCCGCGCGCATGGCCGCCACCACGGCGCTAGAATCCAGCCCGCCGCTCAAGAAGGCCCCCAGGGGCACGTCGCTCACCAGGCGGATGCGTACCGCTTCCAGCAGCCGGCGGCGCGCCTCGGCCACCGTCTCTTCGTAGCTGGCCGCCGGCGCGGCCTCGTCCATCGGAAGCTGCCAGTAGGTCTGCCGGGCCACCCCGGCCGGGTTATCCAGCGCCATCTGCAGTTGGCTGGCCGGCTCCAGCGCGGTCACCTCGCGGTAAATGGTTAGCGGATTGGGCACGCTGCCAAACAGCAGGTAGCCCACCAGCCCGGCCGGGGCGATCTCGCGGCTCACCAGCCCGGAGGCCAGCAGCGCCTTCAACTCCGAGGCAAAGACCAGCGCCGCCGCCGTCTGGGCCACATAGAGCGGCTTGATACCCAGGTGATCGCGGGCCAGCAGCAGTTGCCCCTGGCCTGCCTGGGCGTCCACCACGGCCAGGGCAAACTGGCCGCGCAGGCGGGGCACCACCGCCGCGCCCCAGGCCTGGTAACCCCGCAGAATCACCTCGGTATCACTGTGGGAGCGGAACAGGTAGCCCAGCGCTTGCAGCTCCGCCCGCAGCGTCTCGGCATTGAAAATCTCGCCGTTGTAGGTGATGGCCACCCGGCCATCCTCCGTAACCATGGGCATGTGCCCGGCCGGGGACAAATCGCGAATGGCCAGCCGGCGGTTAGCCAGTCCTGCCCGCCCATCCGGCAGCAGCCACAACCCCTCGTCGTCCGGGCCGCGGTGGCGCATCGCTCCGGCCATGCGCGCCAGACGCTGGCGCAGGTCGGGCAGGGGCTGGTTGGGCTGGGGAATAATGCCGGCAATACCGCACATAGGGCGTGATTCGTGCTGCCTGAGGCTACTGGAACAACTGTCTGGGCGGGAGGGCCGCCCGGCCGGGGATTGGGGGCGCGACCGCGGCAGGGTGGGCGATAAAGGGGAAGAAGAGCGGGTAGCTGGCGGGCATGACGGTGACGGTCAGCGTGTCTTCGCCCACGCCGGTATCATCATCGGTCACGGTCAGGCGCACGGTGTAGCTGCCGGCGGCGGCAAAAGTGTGGGTGGGGGTCAACGTGCCGCTAACCGGCGCGCTGCCATCGCCAAAATCCCACTGCATCGTGTGCGTATCCAACGTGCCCACATCGCTATAGCTGCCACCAAAGCTGAGCGGCTGGCCGGCCGTGCCGCTCTGGTCGGCCCCGGCCACCACCACTGGCGGCAGGTTGTGAATCTCCCCGCCGAGCGTCTCCACGGCCGTGCCGGTATCGTCATCCACCAGGATCAGGGTGATCGTAATGGGGTCGACCGGCGTGCCGCTGGGATTGTCGTCCAGGTATTGGTGCGATTCGCTGAACTGGGTGGTCCCGGCCGGGTAATGATAATTCACCTGCGCCCCCGTTTCCCAGATCACCACCAGCGTAAACGTATCCAGCGGGCTGGGGTCCACAATACGGCCGCTCAGCGTCAGCGTGTCATGCTCGTTCAGCGGCGTCGTCAAACTCAGGTCGGCCAACTGCGGAACAACATTGTACACGAACAGAGTAGTTGTCACCGCATCCTGCCCCCCGTCCCTATCCTGCAACAGCAACTGAATCAGGTTCTCATCAAATGGCGTGTTAGTGGGCTCATCATCCAGGTAGCGATGTGTCAACGTGAAGAAAGTCGTCCCCGCTCCGTACATATGCTCATCTAACCAACCATCCCCCCAACCAACTGTCAGCGTCAACTGATCATCCTCGTCCAACTCGCTCATCCGGCCGGTCAGCGTGGCCAGGCCATCCTCAAGCACCATGGGCGTTACCACGATGTCCGACAACACTGGTGGGCTATCGTTGAGCCAGACTGCGTTTCCACTTGAACTTGCGCCAACGAAGACATCCAGGTCTCCGTCGCCGTTCAAGTCACCCAAAGCCGCTGCCAGACCATATGCCGTACTCAGCGTCTGGCTGCCAGACACAAAATTGCCCATGCCATCATTAAGCCACACGCTGTCTGCCTCAAAATCCGCATTTGCCGTGTAAAAGTCTAGATCCCCGTCGCCATCTACATCGCCAACAACGAGATCGAAAACACGGGCGTTGCCCAGGCGCTGCCCACTGTCAGTGAACTGGCCAGCGCCATTGTTCAACCACACTTCATCTGGCTGGCCATCTTTGCCTAACAGGGCATCCAGATCGCCATCCCCATCCACATCACCCAGAGCGCCTCCCCGTGTAGTGCCCGAACCTAGTGCCTGTGCGCTGTCGGAGAAAAAGCCCTGGCCATTGTTCAAGAAGACTTGGTTGGGTAGCCCCGCATTGATCAGAAGCGCATCCAGATCGCTATCGCCATCTACATCCCCCATCGAGACAGTGCGAGAATCAACACCGGCTAGCCGCTGGCCACTATCGTAGAAGAAGCCGTGGCTATCATTAAACCAGACCGTGCTAAAGCCAGAATTGGCAATAAACGCATCCAGGTCGCCATCCCCATCCACATCGGCCAGGGCTACGTCAATGCTGTGTTCACTACCTAGAAGCTGGCCGCTGTTGCTGAACAAACCATCACCATCATTAAACCAGACAGTGTTGGCCGCACCAAATTGATTGACGATAAAAGCGTCCAGATCATCATCACCGTCCAGGTCACCTAGAGCAAGCCCCCCTAATTGAGCCGTTCCCAGGTCCTGGCCGCTGTCCACAAAATAGCCGCTCCCGTCATTTAGCCAAACGCGGCTGGGAAATGTGTAGTTGCCCACCAGCGCATCCAGGTCATTGTCTCCATCCAGGTCACCCAGAGCAACAGCCCAACTGAGCGAGTTAGCAAAGGGTTGACCACTGCTGATGAAGTTGCCACTCCCGGCCGGGGCGCCCGCCCTAAATTGCCACACCGTCGGCGTAAGCGGCCCGGTGCCATCGATGAATCCCAGGGTACCCGTAGTAGCACTCACCTGCACCAACTCCCCCGGCCGGAGCGGCTGCGTCGGCGTCAGCGTGATCGTGCCGCTGTGCACGCCATAGGTGGCCAGCAGTTGGCCCGTCTGCATCGCCTGCACCACAAACGTGCGCGAAGTGACCGTCGTCGGGCTAATCGGCTCGTCGTAAATGATGCCCACCGTGCTGGTGGCCGGCACCGTGTGGCTGTTTGGCTGGGGAAAAGGTTGGGGATTGCCTGGCGAGCGCAGCCCCTGCGCCCCAACATGCAGCCCCCCCAGGGCGAACAGGCACAATAGCCCACCAACCAGGACGGCCAGGGCCAGCGCCCGCTGGCGAGCTGCGCCGGGCCACGTCCCCCCCGGCCGGGATTGGAAGGTCATCTGCTGCTTCATACCAGTACGTTGCTTCCTATAACATTACACAAAACGGAGGGGGTCCTGACGGTCGCCACTATCCATGCTCCGCCCTTCCGACAACCGGAGACAGGCAGAAATCCTCTATTTGCCGGTCTGGCCAACCAACATATTGGCGATTCACCCGCCAGAGCCAGCAAGGCAAATGTATGAAAAACAGTGGGGCAGCAAGTGGGGTACTGCCTGGGCCCTACAGAGGCACAACCCGGCCGGGGCCAGGCTGCCGAATCGCATTCCGCGTATCCACAATCAGCCGGGCGTGCCCGGCCACGGCCGCCCAATCAATCACCGCGTGATTAGTTACCACCACCACGCAGTCCGCCGCCTGCAGCGTCGCCACATCCAATGTAACCGATTGTAGCGGAATGCCTTCATGGGACAAGTCAGGTACATGGGGATCGTGGTAGGCAACCGTAGCCCCTTTGTCCTGCAACAGGTGGATAATGTCCAACGCCGGGCTTTCGCGCACGTCACTAATATTCGGCTTATAGGCGGCACCCAACACCAGCACCTGGCTGCCATTCACCGCCTTGCGGTCGCCATTCAGCGCATCAGCCACCTTCGTCACCACATATTCCGGCATCGAACTGTTCACCTCGCTGGCCAGTTCAATGAAGCGGGCGGTATAGTTCAGCGTGCGCAGCTTCCAGCTCAGGTAGTGGGGGTCAATGGGAATGCAATGCCCACCCAGCCCCGGCCCAGGGTAAAACGGCATAAAGCCATACGGCTTGGTCGCCGCCGCCTGGACAATCTCCCACACGTTCAGCCCCAGCCGGTCACACATCAGGGCCACTTCGTTCACCAGGCCAATGTTCACCGCGCGGAAGGTATTCTCCAGCAGCTTCACCATCTCCGCCGCCGCCGTGCTAGATACGCCCACCGGCTGCTGCACCACCGTGCCATACAGCGCCAGGGCCACTTCCAGGCAATCAGGCGTTGTCCCACCTATCACCTTGGGCGTGGTGTAGATGGTGTAATCGACCCGGCCGGGATCAATCCGCTCCGGCGAAAAAGCCAGAAAGAAATCCTTACCCACCGCATCCCCATTGCTATGCAGGCGCGGCAGAATAATCTCCTCCGTCGTCCCCGGATACGTCGTACTCTCCAGCACAATCAGCTTCCCCGTGCCACCAAACTCGGCAATACAATCCGTGGCCGCAATAATGTACGAGATATCCGGATCCTTCGTCTTGCGCAGCGGCGTCGGCACACAAATCGAAATCGCATCCACATCCGCCAGCACCGCATAATCCGTGCTGGCCTGGAAACGACCATCCGCCACCAGCGGCGCCAACGTTGCGCTGGGAATATCCTCCACATAACTCTCGCCACGCTGCAAAGACGCCACCTTGCGGCTGTCCACATCCACGCCTACCACCTGGAAACCCTGTTCGGCAAAGGCCACCACCAGCGGCAGACCTACATAACCCAGGCCAACCACGCCCACGCGCGCCTGGCGGTTCTCAATCTTCTGTAATAACTGCTGTTTAAGTTCCATAATTTAACGTGAAGGCCCCTTGGCAATTGAAGTTTAGTTTCTCACTCCCCTCCACACAAAACACACTAAGTAACCTTTTCAACGTTCGAAAGGTCCAGCTTGATTCGGTGCAGTTGGTTGCTCAAAAATGACAACAGCACCTGCACCCGCTCCTTACCCGGCAACTGCGCATCAAAAATCCCCTCATACCCCTCAAAGGGACCGCTGACAATGCGCACCCGGTCACCCGGCTTCAGACCCGGCGCCGGCAGTTCCCCCAGCGCATCAATTTCACTAATCCGCCGCTTCAGGTCATGAATCATATTCTCCGGCACAACGGCCGGTTCGCCGCCAAAACAAACCAACCCTTTAGCCCCCGGCGTCCAACTGAGCGCGTTCACGCCCTGCGCCTGCAAGTCCAACCGCACAAACAGATAGCCAGGGAAGTAAGGGCGAACTCTAGCCGCCCGCGGGTTCTTCGGCTTCACCCGGATGGCCGGGAAATAAACCGCCAGTTGGGTTGTTTCTTCCAGGTACTTACAAACGGAACGCTCCTTGTGGGGCTTCACGTTCAGGACATACCAGTTTTCAGACATCGTCACAACTCATTCCGCCGCCCAAACAATATCGACGGCAAGCTTGGAAGCTACCCGGCCGGGCATAACCATCAAACACTGCGCCAGTGCCGCTCTCGTCCAGGCCGGCCCAAAATGCCGGCCGGTTGGGCAGCAGTTCACAATTATAACGCACTACGGCAAAAATCGTTAGCCCGCTCTACCCATACACCAGCGCCGCCAGCCGGTAAGCCAGGCCCAGCAGCGCCTGCGGGAAGAGCACCAGCAGCAGACCGGCCACCAGCGCGCCGGCCAAAACCCACTGCCGCAGCCGCGCCGGCCACTCCCCGGCCGGGACCACCACCACCGCATCTTCCCCCCCCGGCCGGGACAAAAACGGCACCAGACAGCGCAGCCCCCCCACCACAACCCCGGCCGCGGCCAGCGCCACCAGCACCGCATACCAGGCCGAATTGGTCGCCACCAGCGTCAACACCAGCCACCGGCCGGGGAAACCCGGCGTCAGCGGCAGCCCCGCCAGCGTCAACAGCCCCAGGCCAAACAACGCCACCGCCGGCGGCACGCGCCAAGCCAGCCCCCGGCCGGCAACAAACGCATCCGCCGCGTCGCCCACCTGCCCCCGCAGCGCCGTCACCCCCAGGCCAGCCAGCGTCAAAGCCACAAAGCGCGCCCACAACAGCGCCAGCGCCACCGGCAGCCCCGACACGCCAAACGACAGCGCCAGGATCACCGCGCCCATATCCGCCAGCAGCGCATACCCCAGCAAGCCCGACCACGCCTGCGCCGTCAACGCCAGCAGGCCACCCACGGCCAGCGTCAGCCCCCCAAACAGGCGCAGCAGCGGCAAAAACTGCGTCTCCTGGAACACCAGCGTCTGCTGCCCCAGCGGGACCGCCAGCAGCAGCTCAAAGGCCAACATCACCAGCACCAACTGCCCCAGGCCCAAGACAAACGGCCCCACCAGCGGCGCCGCCTCGGCCAACACCGGCCGCACCCAAATATGGAAGGGAAAGCCGGCCAGCAAAATCAGCAGCCCCAGCAGCAGCAAACGCCAGATCGCGCTCACAAAGACCTCCGGCTGGGAACCGAGCATCCAGGCCGCCAGCAGCAGGATCGCCACCGCCACACTCGTCAGCAGCAGGTAACGCAGCGCCGCCCGGGTGCTGCCCACCCGGCCGGATTGGATCAGCACCGCCCCCAAAATCGCCGCCAGCAGCCAAAACAGCAGCCCAAAGATAACCGGCCGGAACATCAACGCCGCCGCCAGGGACGCCAGCATCCCCAACCCGGCCGGGACAAAATCCGCCCCCTGCGGCCACAACGCCGACAAGAAAAACAGCAGCGCCGCCGCCACATAGATTTGCAGCATCAACTGCTGCACCACCGGCGTCAACACCAGCGAACGCCCCAAAATCGTCAGGACCGGCCCGCCAAACAGCGGCGCACCCCCAGCCACTGCCGCAGTCGGCAGCGCCGCCACCCCCAGCCGCAGCCCCAGCGCCACCAGCCCGCCCACCACGCCGGTCACCACCGGCCAGCGGCGCAAAAAGAGCAGCACCAACGCCGGCAGCAGCGGTCCGGCCAGCAGCAGCACAGGTCCGGGAATCATCATTCTTCCAGCAGCACCGGCAGCACAAAGCGCGAATGCGCCCACAGCTGCGTCAGGTAAGCAATGGCCAGGGTCAGCCCCATCTGGACCACAGCCAGCATCGCCAACATGGCCACCGACTGCTCCAACGTATTGAAGAACAGCTCGAAGCCGGTCATAAACAGCAGCAGCCCCATCCCGGCCGGGAGCGGTTCGGTCGTCAACGCCATCCCCAACAACCCCAGCCCGCACAGCGCATAAATCGCCAGGTTCACGTGCCCCGGCACCGCCGGTAGCTGGTAACTGGGGCGGCCAGCCACAGCCAGCACCAACCATACCACCCCCAGGGTCAGCCCCAGGCGCAGCAGCCACGCCAGCGGCAGTTGCCAGCGCCCCACCTTCACCCGGCGGCCGCTTCGCCAATGGGCAACCTCGGCCGGCGTCACATCGGGCGGCAAGCGTCCCCACGACACCTGTCGCGCCGTTATGTAAAGCATCAGGCAGATGAACAGCCCCACCAGCACCTTCACCACCGCCAGCCGCGGGTCCAGCACATCCACAAAAAGCAGGCCGGCCACCAGGTACTGCCCCATCAGCGCCAGCAGGGCGGCGCGCCAATCCCCCACGGCCACCACCATCGCCGCCAGGGCCAGCACCAGGTACGCCGCCGGGTAGCCCCGCAGCGGTTCAGCCCGTGCCAGCCAGTCAAAAATCGTTGGGAAGTCAGCCATCATGCCTCATTTGCGCCTTATAGCAGCCAAAGCTGCCCGCCAGATTACTGGGCCAACCAGAAAAGAATCAGCAGCAGCAGCAGCCACAGCAGGCCACCCTCGCCTTCCAGCAGCGCCGCCGCCTGCCGCACGGCGCTGCCCGCTGCCTGGGCCGCGTTTTGCAGCCAGGGCCACACCGGCCGGGGCAGGGCCGGCACACGCAGCGCCTCGCGCAGGGTCGCCTGCGCCTCGCGCACACTGCCCAGGAAAAAGGTCATGGCCAGGCCGCCCCCGGCCGGGATCAACACCCCCAGCCAGGCCGCGATCCCCGCCGTCCCTAACCCGTGCACCGTCCACAGCCCCAGCACCGGCAGCAGCAGCCCCACGCCGGCCAGGGCCACGCGCCCGGCCGGGACCAGCACCGCCGGTCCGCCATCCCCAGCCGCCAGCTCGGCCAGCCGCGCCGGCGACCAGGCCAGCAAAAAAGCCGCAGCCAGAAAGGGTACGTGCAGCAGCATGGCCACCAACAGCAGCAGCCAGCGCCCGCTGGCCAGCCATTCATCATACACCGCCGCCCGGCCGGGGAAAGCGGCCGTCAGCGGCAGCGCCGCCAGGGCCACCGCCGCCATCAGCGGCGCCCCCCTGGTCAACAACCAATCCAGGCGGGCCTGGCCCGTGCCCGGCCAACCGGCCCGGCCGGGAGCCAGCAGCAGCACCCCGCCGGCCAACACCATCACCCGCGCCTCGGCCACCACCGCCAGCGGGCCACCCCAAACGCCGGCCAGCAGCACCAGCCCGGCCAGCCCCACCAGCAGCGCCGCCGCGGCCGCCGCCGGCCGCGAGAGCTGCGTCCAGGCCCGGTTTATAGCCACCACCAGGCTAAACAGCCCCACCAGCGTCAGCAGCAGGGCAAACCCCTGCTCCACATCGCTGTTGGTCGCCAGCCGCGCCAGCAGCAGCGCCCCCGCCCCGGCCGGGACCACCGGCACCAGCGCCCGCAGCAGCGGATCAAAGGTCCAGTCAAGCGGCCGCCACAGGTGCAGCGGCACCACCCCCAACGCCCAGACCGCCGCCAGCAGCACCCAGGCATTGGCCAGCGTAGGCCAGGTGTCCATGGCCAGCTTTGACGAGAGGGCCGGGTCGGGCAGGCTGGCCGCCGCCAGGGCCAGGAAAAGCACGCTCAGCCAGGCCAATCCCAGGCGAGCCAGCAGGCCGGGCAGCGCCGGCCGGTCCGGGCTGGTCAGCAGGGCCAGGCTCCAGGCCACCCCCAGGGCGGTCCAGCCCAGCAGCAAACCGGCCAGCGAATCAGCCCACAGCGCGGCCAGGCCGGTCGCCACTAACAGCAAGGCCAGCCCGTGCCCCCACTTGCTTTGCGGCGCTCCCACCAGGGCCACCAGCAGCCCGGCCGGGAGCAGCAGCAGCAGCGCCAGGCTCATCTGCCAGGCCAGCCCATCCACCGTCCAGGTCAGCGCTGGCAAGGGCACCGCCGCCGGCCAGCCAGACAGCGTCGCCGACAACGGCCGGCTGCCCCAGGTCAGCAGCCACAGCAGCAAAGCCAGGCCGCTGGCCACCAGGGCTGCCAGCGGGGCATAGGCCGCCCGCCAGCGCGCCAGAATCAGCGCCAGCGCCGCACCAGAAAGCAGCACAACCAGAATGATGAGCGGGTTTAAGAACATAGCACGTTACGCACTGCCAGGCATCTGGCAAGACAGCGCCAGACACCGCAAAGGGTATGAATTCTAGCCCGCCCCCTCACGGGGAGCAACAGCCGGGCGAAACGCTCACAAGGCCTTCAGGATCGCGCGCCCCCGCCGCCCACTATATGTCCCTAACCGATTTTCGCATATAATTGGCCCATTACGCCGCCAACCAACGGGTCACAATGCAAGGTGCCGGATGATAGCCAAGCTCAGCCAACTCACCCTCTTCTTCTGCCTGCTGTTCGCGCTCATGGCCTGCCGCTCCCCAGAAACGCCGGCCATGCCCACGCTGGTGCCCACTGCCCAACTGCCCGGCCAGAGCGGCGGCACGCCCAACCTGCCACCCACCAGCGACCTGAGCCAGCGCAATACGCCCATGGCCACGCCCACGCGCCCCACGGCCACGCCCCGCCCCACCGGCACCCCGGTCACACCCATCATCAGCATCACCGCCCCGGAGACCGGCGCGGAGATCATCCTGGGCAGCGAGATCCGGGTTGGCGGGCTGCTGCAAATCCGGCCGGGGCAGCGCGTCGTAGCTGCCCTGGTCAGCGCCACGGGTTTCCAACTGGCCCTCAGCGACGGCGTCGTGGAGGAAAATGGCTGGCGGGCGACCCTGCTGGTGCCGGAAAATGTCACCGGCCTGGGCCAGGTGCAGGCCGCCATTCTCAATCCCGATGGCAGTGTGGCCGCTATCAGCGCCCGCGACGTGAAGCTGGCCCTGGACACCACGCGTACCACCAGCTACCTGGTCATCTCCCGGCCGGGGTTGGGCGACATCGCCGTAGCCGACCACAACCTCTTCTTCGACGGCACCCTACAGCGCTATGGTGGCGGCTTCCTGCGCCTTTCCATCTGGACCGAAGATTGCCAGACCAAAGTCGCCGAGCACGGCTTCTCCATGCGCGGCAGCAGCTACTGGCAGGGTTTCGTCGTCATCCCCCGTGACGTCCTCGGCCCGGCCTGCGCCATCGCCTCCATTGGCACCCCCGGCGACCCCAACTGGCGCGAGGCACAGGTACCCATCACCATCATGGCCAAAGGGGACGAAGCCGCCGTGGGCGTGCTCATCGCCAGCCCCCTAAACGGCCAGACGGTCCTCTCCGGCGAGACCATCCTCATCTACGGCACCGCCTACAACGCTCCCGACGGCGAAATCTTCCTCAGCGTCCTGCTCAACAACGGCCGGATCATCACCGAAACCATCATCGAGCCGGACACCTGGGGCTACTGGGAACAATCCATCGTCCTGCCCTTCGACGTGTCCGGCCAGGCCATCATCACCGCCGGCCTGGGCGACCCGGCCGACCCACTAATCAGCACCAACGTCGTGGTCGAGATTGACCAGGGGCCAACGCCCACCCCCGGCCTGCCCCCCACCGTCATCACCACCCCCACGGCCAGCGCCACGCCAGATGGCACCACCACCCCCAGCGCCACGCCCTCAGCTACACCCGGCGCAACCGCCACGCCTTCGCCCTCGGCCACCCCCGGCTAAACATCCATCCGTAATCATTCATCATTTCCAGAGGAGATTCCCACATGAGTAATCAGAAAGCTGCCCAACCAATGACCGAACCCGTTTACACCAGAGCCCCCTATTGGCAAGACGTGCCAGATGCCCAGTGGATGGATTGGCGCTGGCAAATGGCCAACCGCCTCAACACCGTTGACGAGCTGGGCAAGGTCATCAACCTGACCGACTCAGAGAAGCGTGCGCTGAGTGCCAAGGGGTTGTTCCGCGTGGACATCACCCCCTATTTCGCCAGCCTTATTGACCCCGACGACCCCTCCTGCCCGGTTCGCCTGCAAGTCATCCCCACCGACCGCGAGATGGTGCCCTTTGCCTCCATGATGGAGGATTCGCTGGCCGAGGACAAGCATTCGCCGGTGCCGGGGCTGGTGCACCGCTACCCTGACCGGGTGCTGATGCTGGTGACCACGCAGTGTGCCAGCTACTGCCGCTACTGCACCCGCAGTCGCATTGTGGGCGACCCCACCCAAACCTTCAGCCGCAAGGAGTTCGACGCGCAGATCGAATACATCGAGAAGACGCCGCAAATCCGCGACGTGCTGCTTTCCGGCGGCGACCCGATGGTCCTGGCCCCTAAGCTGCTAGACATGATCCTGGCCCGGCTGCGCGCCATCCCCCACGTGGAGATCATCCGCATTGGCTCGCGGGTGCCCGTCTTCCTGCCTATGCGGGTCACGCCGGAGTTCTGCGATATGGTCAGCAAATATCACCCCTTCTGGATGAACATCCACGTCAACCACCACAAGGAGATCACCCCGGAGCTGGCGGCAGCCGCCGACCGGCTGACGCGGGCAGGTGTGCCCCTGGGCAACCAGAGCGTACTGCTGGCCGGGATCAACGATTCGGTCCATTTGCAGCGGCGGCTGGTGCAAGACCTGGTGAAAATTCGGGTACGCCCCTATTACCTTTATCAGTGTGACCTGGTGGAAGGGTCAGGCCATTTGCGCACCTCGGTCAGCAAGGGGATTGAAATTATCGAAGGGCTGCGCGGCCACACCTCGGGCTACTCGGTGCCCACCTACGTGGTGGATGCGCCGGGCGGCGGCGGCAAGATTCCGGTGCAGCCCAACTATGTGATTTCGCAATCACCGGGCAAGGTGGTGCTGCGCAATTTTGAAGGGTTTATCACGACCTACACCGAGCCGTTGGATTATGACCCGGATATGATCAAGCACCAGGAGGCGCTGGTGGCCCCCCGGCCGGAGCCGGGTCAGGAGGGGGTGCTGGGGCTGCTGGAAGGGCAAAAGATGTTCATTGAACCGGCCGGGTTCAGCGACGTTCATGCGCGCGGCGGCGCAGAACACCGGCTGCGCAGCGGCGAACTGGCCCACAAATGGCAGCCGCTGGGCGTGGGCAGCATCAATCCCGACCCGCTGAAGCTGGCCGAACCAGCCCCCGCCGACGAGAACGGCAGCGACAACAACGACGACGCCTAGGCGTTAGCCAGGCTCCCCCAGGGTTTCCTGAGACCATGGGGGAGCCAAGACGGACACACCCAGGAGGTTGGCATGGCTAGACGAATCATACCGGCGCTGCTCTTGCTGGCGCTGCTGCTGGGCGCGGAGCCGGGACGCTCCCCGGCCGGGGTCCAGGCCCAATCCCCCAACCTGCTGCAAAACCCCGGCTTCGAGGACGGCTTCTACCGCTGGAACGGCATCAACGAAATCAACGTCGGGCACGGCTGGACCCCCTGGTGGGTGGACGACCCCAACCACGACCCCACCTACCTGACGCCCGAATTCAAAGAAGCCCTGGCCCGCGACTTCCCCTACCGCATCCGCAGCGGGGAGCGGGCGCAGCAGTGGTTCAAGCTCTATTCCTCGTTTGTGGCCGGCGTCCATCAGCAAGTGTTCAACGTCACCCCTGGCCAAAATTACCGCTTCACCATCTGGGCCCAGGTCTGGTCCTCGGTAGAGGACAACCCGGCCACCGTCTCCACCCTGCCGGCCAATCCCCACCTGCAAATCGGCATCGATCCCACCGGTTACTGGAACCCCTATTCAGCCGACATCATCTGGTCGGCAGAAGCCAGCATGGGGCAGGTCATTGACCGCTACGGCCTGCTGAGTGTGGAGGCAACGGCCCAGAACAACATCATCACCGTGTTTGTGCGCGCCATTCCGGAGTTTGCCAACAAGCACAACAACGTCTACCTGGATGACGCGGAGCTAGTGCAGGTGGGGCCGCCCCCACCCCCGCCAACGGCCACGCCGCTGCCGGCCACGGCCACGCCCGTAGCCAGTCCCACGCTGCCACCCACGGCGACAACGCCACCCACGGCCACTACCCCACCCACGGCGACACCACTCCCCACGGACACGCCGGCACCCACGGCCACCACCCCGCCCAGCCAGACGCCCACGGCCACGCCACCACCCACCACAACACCCCCGGCCACGGCCACGGACGCCCCGCCACCCACGGCCACCACCCCGGCCGGGGTCGCCCTGGCCGCCCCAACCCTGACCCCAGCCCCGGCCGGGACCAGCACCAGCCCCAGCAGCGGCGGGCTAGCCTTGTGCAGCAGCCCCGTCCTGGGCATCATCGCCCTGGCCGCCCTCTTCCGCCCGCGCAAACGGCAACGCTAACCGGGCCAGCCCAATCCTGCACCCCCAACAAAAAGCGCCCCCGGTCCCGGCCGGGGGCGCTTTCTTCATCTCAACAAACAGACGCCAGACAACCCAGGTAAGCTAACGCGCTTCCATGGGTATTAGGTCACGGTGATCCTCACCCAGGTAAATCTGCCGCGGCCGGGCAATCGCCTGCTCCTTATCGGTGACCATCTCCACCCACTGGGCCAGCCAGCCCACCGTGCGCGGAATGGCAAACATCACCGGGAACATGGCCGTGGGCAAGCCCATCGCCTGGTAAATAATACCGGAGTAGAAGTCCACGTTGGGATACAGCTTCCGCTCCACAAAATACTCGTCCTCCAGCGCAATCCGCTCCAACTCCAGGGCAATATCCAGCATCGGGTTCCGGCCGGTCACATCAAACACCTCGTCCGCCACCTGCTTAATCAGCCGCGCCCGCGGGTCGTAGTTCTTGTATACCCGGTGGCCGAAGCCCATCAGGCGGAACTCGCCCGCCTTCACCCGGCGCACGTAATCGGGAATGTTGGCCACGCTGCCAATCTCGTTCAGCATCCTCAACACCGCTTCGTTGGCTCCACCGTGCAGCGGGCCATACAACGCCGCCGCCGCCGCCGCTACCGCGCTGTACGGATCCACCCGCGAACTCCCCACAGAACGCATGGCATTGGTGCCACAGTTCTGCTCGTGGTCGGCATGCAAAATGAACAGCACATCCAGCGCCCGCACCAGTGCCGGGTTCGGCTGGTACTTCGGCTCCACCATCCTGAACATCATGGCCAGGAAATTGGCCGTGTAGCTCAGGTCATTGTCCGGGTAATTTACCGGAAAACCCATGCTGTTACGATACGCCAGGGCCGCCAGCGTGGGCATCTTGGCAATCAGCCGGTGAATTTGCAGCATCCGCACCTCCGGATCGGTCACATTCTTGGCCTCCGGATAGAAGGTTGACAACGCCGCCACCGTGCTGATCAACATCCCCATGGGGTGCGCATCATAACGGAAACCATCAAAAAGATGGCGCACGTTTTCATGCACCAGCGAGCGATGGATAATCGCCTGCTCCCAGGCCGCCAACTGGGCCGCGTTGGGCAGTTCCCCAAACAGGATCAGGTAGGCAACTTCAATGTAGGTACAGCTCTCAGCTAGCTGCTCAATAGGATAGCCGCGATAGCGCAAGATCCCCTTGTCGCCATCGATATAGGTGATGTAGCTCTTGGTCGAAGCCGTGTTCTTGAATGCGGGATCGTAGCTCATCAAGCCGAAGTCATCCTGATCAACCTTGATCTGGCGTAGGTCCATTGCCCGAACCGTTCCATCGGTGATGGGGACTTCGTAGACCCGGCCGGTGCGGTTGTCGGTTATGGTTAATGTCTCATTACTCACTGTGGCCTCCAATTGCAAAATGGGAACGATGATTTGTAGCCAATGGCTGGTTAATAAGCTGTTAAGTCGGGAATTAATCAGTGGGATTCTCGGCAGAAGTGCGGAATCGTCCCGGCCCACAATTTGAACGTCCGCTCCCCCAGTCTGGAGTTTAGCGTCAGGGGAAAGAGCTGGCCAGACAGGCAATAACCGCCTTCCAGCCCTCGCGCCAAACGCAAAACGCCAAATCCTTACGCTGCGTATTGTAACCCGTTTCGGCTGTTTAAGCACGAGCGCCGCCGGTTTCTAGCCCGCATTCCCCGGCCGGGGCAACCGCTGCCCCTGGCCGCCATCCTTGCTATAATCAGCCCTAGCACGCGCCGCCGGCATGGCGGCCAGCCAAACCAGCGAAAACCAGGAAACCGAACCATGACCCCCGAAAACACCTGCCCCACCTGCCGGCAGCGCATCAACCCCAACAGTGACGTGTGCCCCTTCTGTGGCCAGGAGTTCTGCCCCGACTGTTACTACCCACTGCCCGCGATGGCCGCCGCCTGCCCGCAGTGCGGAGCCGAGTTCGAGATGTACTGCCCCCAATGCGAGGCCACCCTGAGCGCCGACGACCTGGTCTGCCCGAACTGCGGGCTGGCCTTCACCGAAGTACTGGCCGCCACCACCATCGAGATCAGCCAGTTGGGCGGCGTGGCCATCCCCGTTCCCGCTGATGCGCCCCCCCTGCACTGCCCCACCTGCGGCGAACCGGTAGCGCAGCAGGATGGGTTCTGCCGCGAATGTGGCCAGCTCTTTTGCCCCCGCTGTTTGCAGGCCATCGAGGAGGAGGCAGAAGTTTGCCCCCACTGCCAACTGATGCTCTATTTCGCCTGCCCGCTGTGCCAGTTTGAACTAGCCGCCGGCACCGAGATTTGCCCCAACTGCGATGCGCTGTTCCCCAACTACTGCGTCTACTGTCGTGCCCCGGTAGAGGCCCAGAGCGGCCACTGTGCAGCGTGTGGCAGCCCGGTCGCTGTGCAGCAGCGCACCGTCGCCCGCGTGGCCCACGTTATCCCCACCGGCAGCGGCAGCGTGCGCATTATCATCTGCCCCACCTGCGAAACACGCTACAACCCGGCCGAGCGTGACTGCCCCACCTGTGGCTACCGGTTGTGCCCCGCCTGCCAGATCGGCCTGGAATCGGAAGAGGTGGTTTGTCCGCGCTGTGGGCTATCCCCAGAGGCGGCGCGGCAGAATCTGGCCGAGGCGTATTTGTGCCCCAACTGCGGTCGCCCCGTCCCGGCCGGGGACGACCACTGCCCCAACTGCCAGCAAAACTTCTGCCCCGACTGCCTGGCCCCCATTGCCGAAGACGCCACCCAATGCGACCGCTGCGGCGCACAGTTCGAGTTCGCCTGCCCGGCCTGCGAAGCCATCCTCCCCCCCGACGCCACCCACTGCCCGGCCTGTGGCCTGGCGCTGTAGCCAGCGCGTGAACCGGGGTTCAAGGGCAGGCAAGAGGCAGGCGGGACCGGCCTTGCCCAGGTCAAACAGCCGCTAGCGACTGCTGTTGCGCCGGGCCAGGGCCAACGCCTCCTCGGCCGTGCTAATCTCGCCCGCGGCCTGCGCCTCTTGCAGCAGGCGCAGCAAGCGCCCCACCTCCGGCCCCGGTTTTAGCGACAACTGCGCCACAAGGTCACGGCCATCCAGCAGCGGTGGCGGGGCGACAACTGTTTCATGCTGCCGGAAGTAGGCGTGCAGCAGCGCCGCCACCACGTCCAACAGCCGTGTCCAGGCGTCAGGGTCCCCCACACCGCCGTATGTCGCCAGGTGGTCGGCCAGGCTCACCAGGCAGATATCCAACCCGGCCGGGCCGGTACGCCGAAAATAGCGAAAAGTCGCCCGCCGGGAGAGGTTCACCCGCTCATTGGCCAGCAGCAGCGGGCGCATGTGCCCGGCCACAATCTTCTTGACATAATCGCAGGCTTCGTTACTAAAATGCAGCGCCTTCAATCGTGGGCCGGTAAGCTGGGCGCCAACCGCCTCATGCCCCAGGAAGCGAATGCGCCCGGCCGGGTCGATGAGCTGTGTTTGCGCCTTACCCACGTCATGAAACAAACCACCCAGCCGCAGCAGCACCCGGCCGGTTAGCCCACCGTCTACCGGCCGGTCCAGGTGGGCCGCCAGCGCCCCGGCATAGGGGGCCAGCAGCGCCTGAGCCTGCGCCCCGGCCGGGTCATCGACCGGCCGCCCATCCACCAGCCACGCTTCCAGCCGCACCAACCAGCGCAGCAACTGAGCCGTATGGGGCAGCACCGCCTCGTGGTGCGGCGGCGATTGGGCCACACCCGCCAGGGCCGCAACTTCCGGCAGCAGCACCGGCAGCAGTCCCAAATCCGCCATCTCCGTCACCGCCTGGTCGGGCTGGCCGGTTTGCAGCAGCTTCACCAACTCATCGCGCAGCCGTTCCGGCGAAATCTGGCCCAGGTGGTCTGCCCCCGCCCGCACCGCCTGGCGCGTCTCCTCGATGAATTGGCACGCAAAGCGCAGGGCCATGCGGATGGCCCGCAAGGCCCGCACCGGGTCGTCGGCAATGGCCGCGGGATGGGTCAGGCGCAGGTGGCGCGCGGCCAGATCCGCCTGGCCACCACAGGGATCGATAAGGCTGGCGCTGCTCCGCGCCCCGGCCGGGAGGGCCATGGCATTCAGCGTGAAGTCCCGGTCCCGCAAATCGGCCACCAGGTCAGCCCCACGGATGCGGGCAAAATCGAGCATCGTTCCCTCGTCGGGCAGTACCACGCGGCCAATATCCCGCTCCCGGTCTAGCACATAGGCCGGCACCCCCAACGCATCGGCTACGCGAAAGGCAAGGCCAACCGCGCCCTCGGGCACAACAAAGTCCAGGTCGTAATTCAGTTCCCCCAGTAGAGCGTCGCGCACCGCTCCCCCCACCAGGTAAACGGGCATCTCCTGCTGCAACAGCACCGGTTCGATGCGTTCCAACATGGACGAAAGCTGAAGCGCTTCTCCCCCGGCCGGTTCTACATAGCGCAGGCTGATCCTGGCCTTGGGCCGGTTGCGCCGGGCCAGGCGCAGCGCTTCATTGGCTGTGTAGCCCACACCCGCCACCCGGCCGGAGACCAAAGCCACCCACCGGCCGGCATAAGCGCTCACATCCTCAGGCAAGCGTGCCATCAGCGAACTCCTCCAATATGGCGGGCAGCCTGTCAGCCGCTCCCCGCAAACACTTCCGGCTTGAGCACAGCGATGTACGGCAAATTGCGATAAAGCTGAGCATAATCCAGCCCATACCCCACCACAAACTCATCGGGAATATCGAAGCCGATGTAATCCACCGGCACGTCTACCTCCCGCCGCGAAGGCTTGTTCAGCAGGGTGACGATTTTGATGGTGGCCGGGGAGCGGGCCGTTAGAATGCGGCGCATATATTGCAACGTCCGGCCGCTGTCGATGATGTCTTCCACGACCAGGACGTGCCGTCCGGCTATGTCTTGCTTCAAGTCCAGCATAATCTGCACCGCGCCGCTGCTGGTTGTACCGCTGCCATAACTGGAAATCGCCATGAACTCCAACTGGTGTGGGATTTGCAGCGCGCGGCTAAGGTCGGCCAAAAAGATGAATGCACCCTTCAGCACGCACAGGAGCAGTACGTCCTCTTTGCCGGCGTAGTCGGCTTCAATCTGGCGCGCCAACGCCTGGAGGCGCGCCTGCAAGGTGCGTTCGTCAATGAGTACTTTCTGAATATCGTCTTGTAGGTTGTGGTTGGTGTGTGCCATGTTGGCCTCCTGTGGCTGCCCCGTCCCCGGCCGGGGGCATGCCCCGGCCACTTTTTAGTTCGCCGCCCGGCCGTTGCGCGGGGGCTGCACCTGGTGGCAGTGGCGGCAGCGCGCCTCATACACCTCCGCCGCCCCCACCAGCACCACCGGATCATCGTACGCGGCCGGCTGGCCATCGATCAGCCGCTGCGTGCGGCACGCCTCTTCGCCGCACACCACGCAAATCGCGTGCAGCTTGGCCACTTCTTCCGCCCGGGCCATCAACTCTGGCATCGGGCCAAAGGGCACGCCGCGGAAGTCGGTATCTAGCCCGGCACAAATAACCCGGATACCCTGCTGGGCCAGTTCATCACACAAGGGCACGATGTCACCGGCAAAAAACTGCACCTCGTCAATCGCCACCACCGTGGTATCAGCCGCCAACTGGGCGCGCAGCGCCTGGGCATCGGCCACCGGCCGGGCCTCAAAATCAGCCCCATTGTGCGAGGTCACCCGCCCCACATGGTAGCGCACGTCAATGGTGGGCTTAAAAACCTGCACTTTCTGGCGGGCGATGGTCGCGCGTCGCACGCGCCGGATCAGCTCTTCCGTCTTGCCGCTGAACATGCTGCCGCAAATCAACTCCACCCGCCCATGTCTGTGTATCCCCATAGCCTCTCCTCCAACCTGTCAGCCAACAGGCTGCAGCGCTAAGAAACTGAAAAGGCAGATACGCCATCGCATCTGCCCTTCAAATCACAATATCTGGTTCAACCAACGCCCGCTCAACCGTTGTCAGACACGCGGCGAACGGGGCAATCACAGTCCAGTTACGCCAGCAAGCCTTCTGCCCGCAGATAGCGCTTAATGTCAATCAGCGCCTTCTGGCCCACGCCAGGCACTGCCAGCAGGCTGTCTTCGCCTTCGGCCAACTGCGCCATCAGGTCACCCACCGTCGTAATACCTGCTTCGCGCAGGGCATTCTCGGCCCGCTTGCCCAGACCCAAATCCTCCACGGCCACGGCCATGGGGGAGCGCCGTTCGGCTGCCGCCTCTTGCGCGGCCAGCATTTCCTGGCGCTTCTTCAGCCGCATCATGAAGCGGTCTACCTGGCCTTCGGTGTCCAGCAAGCGCTGCTGGCCAGTGTAGAAGGGATGGGTACCAGACCAGATTTCAACGTTCAGTTCCGGCTTGGTAGAAGAGACAGTCATCACGTGCTCGCCGTTCAGCAGCACTTTGGCCTCAGAGTACCACTTGGGATGGATATTCTCTTTCACGCGGCACTCTCCAACGGATAGACACTGACGTACTTGCGCCCGTGTTTGTTCTCAAAAGTCACCTGCCCCTCAACGAGGGAAAAAATGGTGTAGTCACGGCCCAAACCGACGTTATTCCCCGGCCGGAACTTGGTGCCGTTCTGACGAATAATGATGTTGCCGGGAATAACCAACTCGCCGCCGTAGCGCTTCACACCCAAACGCTTGGAATTACTGTCACGACCATTGCGAGTAGAACCAGCACCTTTCTTGTGCGCCATCTTACTATCTCCTTAACAAATAAAGACCGTCAAGCGATCAGCCTGGGTGAATCTCGTCAACCCGAACCCGGGTATACTGCTGTCGATGACCTTTACGCCGGCGATACCGCTGTTTGGGACGATACTTCCATACGAAGATTTTCTCGCCCTTATACTGCTCGGTGACAGTTGCTTTCACAGCCGCCCCTTCTACAAATGGCTGGCCGACTGTAATGTCGTCACCATTCGCCACCAGAAGCACCTGGTCCAACTCAATCTGCTCACCGACTTCGAAGGGCAATTTCTCAACACTGAAGCTATGCCCAACTTCGGCGCGGTATTGCCGACCGCCACTTTTCACGATTACGTACACGTTTGCCTCCAAAAAGAACCGGCATCTGCAATGCCGGCTTGAATCTCGTATTGGTAGTGATCGGTTGACCAATACAACGACCAAAGATTATATGCCAGCCTCAGGCGCTTGTCAAAACGGATTTGGCCTGTCTGGTGCGGCATGAAGCAGAGGCCAGCCAGGGGTACCGGGTCACACCATTCCAGCATCTGCCCCGGCCAACATCTCCAGGACCGCCACCTCATCCAGCGCCCGGGCCTGCGCCTGCCGCAGCGCCACCTGCGCCTCCCCCAACACTGCCGCCAGCGCCGGCAGCAGCTTCTGTGCGTCCCGTTTCTGCTCGGCCGCCGTCATCGGATTGTCAATCACCCAGTACAGCAGCGCCAGCGCCTCCCCGGCACGCCCCACAGCCTGAAAATACCGCCCGATTTCATACACGGCCACTGGCGACATGTGGTGAATCTGTTCGGCCACCGTTTTCTGCAAAGCCCACTGCAATTCTGATTGCGCCTGTTCATACCGGGCCAGCGCCACATGCACCGCACCCAAACTGGCCATCCCCTGGATGAGGAAATGCAGCGAGTTAATCTCTTGGAAGATGGTTGTGCCCTGCCGCAGAAAAGCCTCCGCTTCCTGGTAGTCGCCACTATCATAGGCAACTGTCCCCAGGTTGCAGAGGGTAACTGCTTCGGCCGAGCGGTCGCCCGCCCGCTGGCACAGGGCCAATACCTCCAGGTAATATGCCTTCGCCCGTGGAAAATCGCCCCAGTAATAATAAACATTGCCCAGATTCACCAGCGAGGTGCGCAAGCCATGCTCATCCTGCAACTGGCGGCTAATGGCCACGCTCTCCTCCAGGTATAGGCGGGACTGTTCCCACTCCCCGGTGATGTTGCACACCGCCCCCAGTGCGCTGAGGGCGTCGGCAATCCCGGTTGCTTCGTCCGCCTGGCGGTAATAATCCAGGCTCTCACGAAACTGCGCCTGGGCCTGCGCGTATTCGCCAGACAAAACGGTGAAGTAGGCAAGGTTTAGAAGCAAGAGGCCCAATTCCGCCGGTTCGGCGAACTGGCGCGTAATGGGCAGTGCCTGTTGAAAGAGCGCCGCGGCCGACGCCCGCTGCCCGCCCCACAAACAAAAACCGGCCCAGCGCGTCCACACCTTGCCCAGCAGACGGCGGACGGTTTCATCCCCCGGCCGGGGTGCAGCCATCTGCTCCAGCATCGCGGCCGTCTTCTCCAGCCACTCCATCCCCTCCTGGTAACGTCCTTGCTCGTTGTAGAAAATGCGCAGTGTATCCAGTCCCTGTTCCAGAAGATCCAACCGCTGCTGGCCAACAGCCCACTGCCAGGAAGCACGCACATTATCAAGATCAGCACTGACAGACCTAAAGACCTCGGTCTCCTGCGGCGTGTGCAGGTAGCGCTTCTGCTCCGCCAGCCATTGGGCAAAATGGGCGGCGTGGCGCGCTTGCAGTCCCTGCCGCGACACCTCGTCTAGCTGCTGGTCCGCGTATTGGCGCAGCAGGTCGTGGAGTTCGTAGCGGCTGTTCTGCCGCCGCACCAGGGACTTATCGACCAGTGAAGCCAGGATAGAAGTGGTCATCTGGGCCACGCTGCGGGCGGACTCACGCGTGAAGCTGCCATGAAACACCGACAATGAAGCGAAGGCCACTTGCTCCCCCGGGGTAAGCAACTGCCAGGAATGGTCGAAGACGGCGCGCAAGCTGCGCTGGCGGGTGGGCATATCGCGGCGGGTGCTGGTAAGGAAGTCCAGGTTATCGGCAATCTCCTGGGCAACTTCGGCGCAGGAGAGGGTGTGAACCCAGGCCGAAGCCAGTTCCAGCCCCAACGGTAGACCGCTAACCAACTGGCAAATGTGCCGGATGGCCGCAGCGTTACCGGCCGTTAGCGCAAAATCACGCCGCACCCGCCGCGCATTCACCACAAACATCTCCACCGCGCCAGCCTGCATCTGCTGTGGGGCTGTGCCTGGGGGCACGGGCAGCCCATCCAACGCTACCACCCACTCCCCAGACAGGTTGAGCCGTTCGCGCGAAGTGGCCAGGATTTTTACGTCCGGGGCCTGCTCCAGCAGGTCGTTCAGCCAACTCGTTTGCGCCAGCAGATGTTCCAGGTTATCCAGCAAGAGCAGCATCTCTTTGCTGCGCAGATGATCCCCAAGCTGTTTCCGCGGGCTGTTGGGGCCAGCCAGGGCAAAGGCAAGGGCGTTGATGAGCGCAGACACCACGCCCTCTGGGACAGCGGGATCGACGCCGGCCAGAGGGACAAAACAGACACCGTTAAGGAACTGCGCCTGGCTGGCGGCGGCTACTTCCAGCGCCAGGCGGGTTTTACCAATACCACCAGGACCGGTGAGCGTCAGCAGGCGGCAGCCGGGGGCAGCCAGTCGCTGGCCGATATCGGCCAGTTCGCCGGCCCGCCCAACAAGAGGGGTGGTGGGCGACGGCAGGGGCTGGTGGGTTGCTTGCCGGGCGTCGCGGATGCGGCCGGCCAGGGCAATGGTGGCCGCGGACGGCTCGACGCCCAGTTCATCTGCCAGCAGGCGACGACACGTTTCGTACTGCTGCAGGGCGGCGGTGTGCTGGCCGCTGCGGGCCAGGGCCAGCATAAGCTGGCGATGGGCATTTTCGCGCCAGGGGTCCAGGCTTAGAAGTTGGGTGGCGTAGTCTATGGCCTGGTCATATTGCCCCTGCTCCAGATAGGCCTGGGTGAGGTTATGCAGGGCGTGTAGGGCGAGTTCACGAAAGCGCGCCCGCTGGGCCAGCATCCACTCTTCAAACTCGGGTGCGTCGCGCACGACGAAGCCGGCCAGGAAGTCGCCCCGGTAGAGTTCGGCGGCTTTTTGTAGGGCGGTGGTGGCTTCCCGGCCGGGTTGCAACTGCTGCGTAAACTGCTGCACGTCCAGGCTGTAGGGCACGGCGGGGTTCCACTCAACCGTTTCGCGGGTGATGATGAGGTGGGGGTCTATGACTTTGCGTAAATTGGAGAGGGCCTGGCGCAGGTTGTTTTTGGCATCTGCATCAGTCATTTCGCCCCAAAGGAGCGCCGCCAGGGTGTCGCGCTGGTGCGCCCGGCCGGTGACAACCAGGTAGGCCAACAGGGCTGTCACTTTATTGGAGACAAAACCAGTCAGGGGCACGTCTTCCTGACCAACATATAAGCCACCGAAGAGTCGAATGTGCAAAGCGGCTGTCATTGTCTTCTCCAATAGGTGATCCCAAGAGGATTGGATGTTAATATGGGTGAAGATTAGCACAGTTTGAGGTGGATAGCGAGACGGTATCAGATATGTTCGACGTTACTCATTCGATTGAAAATGGTATTGAAAGAATCGTCTACCGGCCACGCGAACGCCGCTTTGCCACGCCCCTTGTGCTGCAGCACGGCATGTGGCATGGGGCATGGTGCTGGCAGGATTGGCAGGCACAGCTAGCTGAGTGGGGCTGGGAAAGCCACGCCCACAGCCTGCCCGGCCATGCCGGTTCGCCGGTGCAGCGGCCCATTCGCTGGTGTACGTTGGGATATTACCTGGCCTTCTTGCAGGCAGAGATGGCACAGTTGGGGTGCCGGCCGGTGCTCATGGGGCACAGTATGGGCGGTGCGCTGGCCCAATGGTACCTGAAGCAGGTGGGGGATTTGCCGGCGGCGGTGCTGGTAGCGCCGTGGCTTTCACACAGCATGATGGGGCCGATCCTGGCCACGATCCCCCGCGACCCGGCCGGGTTCGTACGCAGCCTGCTCAACCTGACCACCACGCCGCTGGTCCGCAACCCAAAACGGGCGGCACAGATGTTCATCAGCGACGGGGCCAGGCTCTCGCCCCAGGCATTATATGAAAAGCTGGGGCCAGAATCGCTGTGGGTGCTGCTGCAATACAACCCGCCCTTTTGGCGGCCAGCCACCGCCGTAGACACGCCCCTCCTCTGGCTGGCCGGTGGCGGCGACACCCTCATCAGCGAAGCCGCCCAGCGGCGCTCCGCGGCCCATTATGGCGCGGCCTATCACGTGGTCCCGGAGGCGGGGCACAACATCATGCTAGAGAGAAGCGCTCCGGCGACCATCCGCCGGGTGCATGAATGGTTGGTGGCACAGGGGATTGACTGAACAGCCCCGGCCGGGGCTACGGCCGCGGCTGCACGGTGATAACCGCCGGCACAAACGCCTGCGGCAGCACCGACTCAGCCGGGTCGGCCAGGACAATGCCGCTGGAGGGGCCGCCATCCAGGTTGAGGGCGATATCCAGGTCGAGGTCGCCATTGGTCAGGAACTGGCTGAGTTCGTGCAGGGTGAAAGCGCCGTAGCCGGCAATGAGAAACAGAAAGCGGCCGGCGCGATCCTGCGCGATAACCGTGCGCCGGGCGGCCTGGCCCGATTCATCGGGAAAGCCCAGCACACCGCCCGGCTTCACCAACAGGGGGAAGGATTGCAGCCCGGCCAGCAGCGGCTCGGCCGGATCGTAGGGCTGTTGGGCCAGCCAGCGCAGCTCCGGCCCGGCCGGGGTGATGGCCAACATCCCGGCAAAACCGTCGTAACTCACCCCGTTCGGCTGGCCGTCCACAATGATCAGGCCGGTGGCCAGGTACTCCTCGGTGAAGTAGCCGCCGTTCATCACCACCAACGCGCCCGTTTCGGCCTGCCAGGCTTGCAGCATTTGCGGCCGGCCGGGGTGATAGGCCACGTTGAACTGGTACCCGGCCGGGTCGATGCGCAGCATGTAGAGGCGCTCGCGCACCTGGCCCGCCTCGCCCGGCAGTTGCTGCACCCGCCGTTCCAGCCCCGGCCGGAGCAGCTCCCAGCCGCTGTCCGGTTCGGCCAGGTCCGGTTCGGGCGCGGCCAAGGTAGGGGGTGGCAGAAAGAGGGTAGGGGTGGGCGAGACGGGCTGGATGCTCCCGGCCGGGGAGGTAGCCAGCAGCGGTGTCGCGGCCGGACTGCCAGGCAGAAAGCGACAGCCGGACAGCAGCAGGCCGGCCAACAGCAGCAGACCTGAAACCCCACGCCGCAGCCAGCTCATTGGGCCAGGTCCCTAATCCCCGGTCGCCGCCGTGGTCAGCGGGGGCGGCTCAACGGCCGGCTCGGCCAGCACAATCGCCGTGCGGCTGATGCGCGCCATCTGCGGATCAATCCCCAGCGCCTCCAGCACCGCCTCCGGCCGGCCCGTCTCGCCCGGCAGCAGGGCCAGGGACATAGCCAGTCCGGGATTCCCCTCTTCGCCCGCCTGCAAACACAAATTCAGAACCAGCGGCCGCAAATCATACGCTTTGCCCCGCCGCTCCCGCAGCAGGCTGGGCGACGCCAGCAGAGCCGTCACCGAACCCGCCAACGCGGCCGGCTCGACCGGGTCCAGCAGGGTCACCAGGTAGGAGGCGGCGCGGGTGAGCGTTTGCAGGGCCGGCTGGTCCAACGCCACTTCAGTCACGTCGTAGATGTCGATGCCCGGCACCATGCGGCTCATGATCTGCTCCTGGGCGGTGGCCGGGGCCACGCGCTCGGTCAGCCAGATGTCGGCCAGCTCGCAGTCGCTGATGAAGCCCAGCGGCAAGGGGGAGGCGAACTGCATGCGCGGCCGGCGGTTGAAGCCCTGGGTGTAGGCGACCGGGATGGCGGCCCGATTGAGCGACCGCTCTAGAGCGCGAGCCAGGTCCAAGTGGCCAATGTAGCGGGTAGGGCCAAATTTGCGAAAGGTCAGGCGTAATCGTTGCACGTAGTTTGCTTGCATGGAATTCCTTTGGGTTGTCACCCGGCAGCCAGTTAACGGCTGAGATTGTAAGGCGAAAGTGGGCGCGCTTCAACCCCTGCCCGTGGCCAATGCCGGGAGGGCAGCCGCTATCATGATACTGGCTTGCCGGCAACTTTGCGCTAAAATGTGGGCATGAGGTGTTTGCGAGCTGAGAATTCCTGTGTTTACCTGCTGTTTTTGATGCTCCTGGTGCTGCCGCTGGTGGGTTGTGAACGGCCCGACCCGGCCGTGACCATTGTGGCGACGACGATCCCGTTTTCGCTGCCGCCTACCTCGCCGGTAACCCGGCCGGCGGATTCGGTGGCGGCGGTGGGGGAGGTGCCGGTGCCGCCAACGTCGCCGGTGCAAGACCCGGCCGTCGCCATCAGTGCCTTCCAGGGTGATTACGTGGGCACGCCCACGCCAGACCCGCCCCGGCCGGGGAGTCCAGGCAGCGGTGGTGGCAGCAGTGACAACTACCAGGTTCACGTGGTAGGCGTGGGCGAGACGTTGGGCTACCTGGCCCAATATTACGACGTCAGCCTGAGCGAATTGATAGAGATCAATGGCCTGGCAGAAAGCGATTTTTTGTATCTGGGACAGGAGCTGCGCGTCCCGGCCGGGGGCAGCAGTGCCGGACTGGTTGGCCCCAGCAACAAGATCATCCCCAACAGCGAACTGGTTTATGGGCCGGCGGCCAAAGCGTTTGACGTGGCCGCTTTTGTGAACGGCTACGACAGCTATCTGGCCAGCTACCAACTGGAGGTCGAAGGGCGGCTGCTGTCGGGGCCGGAGGTTGTGCAGTTGGTGGCCGACCGTTACAGCGTCAATCCCCGCCTGCTGCTGGCCGCGCTGGAGTACCGCACCGGCTGGGTAACGGAAGCGGCTCCCTTCGACAATGGTTATCCGATGGGCCGGGCGGTGCCGGGCCTGGAGGGGTTGTATTGGCAGTTGGGCTGGGCCGCCGACCAGTTGAATTGGGGCTTTTACGGCCGGGCTGAGGGGGGCGTGAACAGTGTCCTGGTGGGCGGCGTGACGCAGGTCGCTTTTGCCGCCGACATCAACGATGGCACGGCCGGGGTGCAGTATTGGCTGGCTGCCGACCCGGCCGGGAGTTACGATTCCTGGCTGGTGGATGTCTCCCCGGCCGGGTTCTATGCCACCTATACCCAACTCTTCGGCAATCCTTTTGCCTACACGGTGGACCCTCTCTGGCCGGCCAACCTGAGCCAGCCGAACTGGCAATTGCCCTGGGCCGCGGGCGAAACCTGGTATTTCACCGGTGGGCCGCACGGCGGCTGGGCGTCGGGGTCAGGCTGGGCAGCGCTTGATTTTGTGCCGGATGATGATGGCCAGTTGGGCTGCTACCCGTCGGAGGCCTGGGTGACAAGCATGACCGGGGGGGTGGTCAGCCGCAGTGATTTTGGCGCGGTGGTGGTGGATGTGGATGGGGATGGGTTTGCCGGCACGGGCTGGGCCGTTACGTATATGCACCTGGAAACGCGGGACCGTATCCCGGCCGGGACCGTGGTACAGCCGGGCGACAGGCTGGGCCATCCCTCGTGCGAGGGCGGTTTTTCCAATGGCACGCACGTACACATCAGCCGCACCTACAATGGCCGCTGGGTCGCCGCGGATGGCAGCATCCCCTTCATGTTGGGCGGCTGGCTCTCGCAGGGACTGGGGCAGGAGTATGATGGTTTGTTGGTAAAGGGGGATATGGTGAAGGAGGCCTGTGAATGCCGGGAAGAGATCAATGCCATCCCGGCCGGGGAGTGAGCGCAAGCGTAGCCAGACAGCATTGCCAGCAGCCAGTACCTGCCTACCCTTACTAATGGGTCAGTTGCCAGTATTGTCCTACCCTGAACCCCCAGGTAAAATGATAGTGCATCTCGTAGTTTCCTGAACAAATGAATGACTACTGTTATTCGCTTGTGAGCCGCAAGCTGATCCGAGCCTGATGTGCCATCAGGCCAGATCGAGTAGAGTTATGGAGATTCCGCGCTGGAAAGAGGATGACTTGGGAGTCGATACCTGTTCACACTGTGGCGCCACCGTGGGCACTCGCCTGTATCAATGTCCAGCGTGCCATTATCGCCTGGCCAACACCAGCTTTCTAGACTGGCCCGAGGTGCTGCCCGTCCCCATTGTGTGCAAACGGTGCCAGGCGGAAAATCCGCCAACGGTCTCTACCTGCCAGAACTGTGGCGCGGCGCTGGAAACGCTGCCCCGCGCCATCGACCAGGAGACGCTGCCCACCCGGCCCCAAGGAGCGGCCCCCATCCGCCCCTTTGGCCAGCCCATAGCCATGTTTAACCCGTCTTTTACCCGGCCGGGGAGCGCGCTTAGCGTCACCAGGGTAAACAGCGAGGTCCTAGTCTTGACATTGGGCCAGGGGGTCACTGTCCGGCTGACAGGCCGCAGCGAATACTTCGTTGGCCGGAGCGACCCGGTGGTCAGTTGGATGCCCCACGTAGACCTGACCCAATTTGGCGGCGGCCCGGCCGGGGTCTCCCGCCGCCATGCCCGCATTTTTTACGAGCAGAATGGGCTGCACATCGAAGATATCGGCAGCCTGAATGGCACCTACATCAACACCGTGCGCCTCATCACCCGCGTGCCCCACCCGCTGCACAGTGGCGACGAACTGAGATTCGGCTCCATCGAAGCCACTCTGCATCTTGAGTGACCCGGCCGGGGCAGCTCATAACCCCTGTTTCGTCTCCTCCACCAGAAAATCTACCACCGCTTGCAGCGCCTCATGCCGGTTCTCGTCACCACCATGCTGGCGATAAACCTTCAACTGCCGGTCAGCACTGGTGCCACGGCGCAAAATCGTGCGCACATGCTCCACCTCAGCCCGTGAATCAAGCTCATCGATGACATCATCCAGAATTAGCAGCAGTTCCTCCATCAGGAAATGGAAGGGAATGGATTCTTGCTGGCCAAAGTCAATGAGATCGCCGTTGATGCCATAACGCACCGCCCGCCACTTATTCTCGGTGATGAAAATGTTGCGATACTGTCGCCAGGACATGTTGTTGCGGCGCAGTTTGATCAGCTTGGCGCAGATGGCCTGGAACAGAGCCGCAATACAAACCGCATCGTCCGCCGAGGTGCAGATGTCGGCAATGCGGAACTCCAGTGTATCAAACACCGGGTGCGGGCGAATATCCCACCAGATTTTGGCCACGGTATCCTTCTTGCCAAAAGCCCCCACCCGGCCCAACACCCTGGCATACGATTCGTACTCATTCCAGGAAGAGAAGGAGTGGGGGATGCCGGTGCGGGGCAGCGTCTCAAACACCACGCTGCGATAAGACTTCAGGCCGGTGTTCTCCCCTTGCCAGAACGGCGAGCTGGTAGACAGGGCCAGCAAGTGGGGTACAAAGTAACGCGCCTGGTTCATCACCTCAATCATCACGTCCTTAAGCTCTGGCTCCTCTTTGTAGCCAAAGCCCACATGAACGTGCATACCAAAAATCAGCAAGCGCCGCGCGACACCCTGCATGTCATCCAACAGCTCCTTGTAGCGCACCCCCTCCGTCACCGACTGCTTCTCCCATTTGGCAAAAGGGTGCGTGGAAGCGGCGGCAATGGCCAGTCCGTTCTCGTCGGCCATGTCACACACGGCCCGGCGCAGGCGCAGCACTTCCTGGCGCACTTCCCGAATGTTGCGGCAGACGTGGCTGCCCACCTCCACCTGAGACTGCATAAACTCCGGTTTCAGGTCAAGCTTCTTGTCGCGGCTTTCATCTTGCGAGAGAAACTCGGAAATATAGGCGTGTAGATCACGCGACTTGGGGTCGATGATCTGGTACTCTTCCTCGATGCCAAGGGTAAGCGGGGGGGTCGGCACGGCCATAACACTCTCCTGGTCTGCAATTTGTCGCCACGGAAGTAAGACGAGAGACGGCGAAACGGTGGCTGAATCTGCTGCATTATAAAATGGCAGGCCGGGCAGGGCAAGAGGAGAATGAGAACAAAAAAAAGATGGGCTGGTCCGCGGCTTGCGAACCAGCCCATCAACCGCCTCTGTGTCTTGGCGAAAGGCGGATATGGAGGGTTTGCTAGTTGATGGCCGGTTGGTTGGCCCAGTTGCGTAGAAAATCGACCAGCAGCCGGACGCCAAAGCCAGTGGCCCCGGCCGGGGTGTATGGCCCGCCCGATTTACTGCTAACCATGCCGGCAATATCCAGGTGCGCCCACGGGTAAGAAGTAAACTCCTTCAAGAAAATGGCCGAGGTACCAACACCACCAAAACGGCCGCCGGAATTCTTCATGTTGGCCACGTCCGACTTGATTGCGTCCCGGTACTCATCCCACAGGGGCAGGGGCCACACCCGCTCCCACGCCGCCGCGCCCGCGGCCACCAACTGCGCTTGCAGCCACTCATCGGTGCAGAACAGGCCGGCAGCAATCTCCTCACCCAAGGCCACCACGCAGGAGCCGGTGAGCGTCGCCAGGTCAATCACGGCCGCCGGGGCATAGCGGTTGGCAAACACCAGCCCGTCGGCCAGCACCATGCGCCCCTCGGCGTCAGTGCTGATAATCTCAATGGTCTTGCCATTGCTGGCAGTGATCACGTCGGCCGGCCGGTAAGCGTTGGCATCGGGCATATTCTCCGTGCAGGGCATGATGCCAATCACCCGCAGCGGCAGGTCCAGGGCGGCCACGGTACGCATGGCCCCCATGACTGCCGCCGCGCCGCCCATGTCTGTTTTCATCGCTTCCATGTTAGCCGAGGCCTTGATGGAAATCCCGCCGGTGTCGAAGGTGATACCTTTGCCCACCAGCACCACCGTGTCCAGGTCCTCGCGCGCTTCGTTGTGCGTAAGCACAATAAACTTGGGCGGCTCGCCGGCTCCTTTGGCCACCGCCAGGAAGGCACCCATGTCGCGTTCTGCTGCCCATTTGCGCCCGCCAATGGTCAGCCCCAGGCCAAACTCAGTGGCGATCGCTTTAGCCGTCTTGGCCATGTAGCGCGGCGTCACCACATTGGGCGGCCGGTTCACCAGGTCGCGGGCCAGCATCGCCCCGGCCGCGATGGTCTGGGCCGTGGTCGCGGCAGCCGTTATCTCGGCCAGCTTGCTTTCGTCATGCTCAACCACCGTCAGGCTGGCAATGGCTGGCGGCAATCCATCTTCGGGAACCGGCGCATCGGGGTAGCGGTAGGCGGCCAGCAGGCTGGCCAGCACAGTCGCTTCGGCTGCGGCCCCGGCCGGGAGCCCCGCCACGCCCGCCCCATGCACAACCGTGGCTACACGCTGGCTCTTGAGAGCCTGGGCTTTCTTGATGGCTGCGCCGGCTGCACGGCGAACCCCCTCCAGGCTAAACTTGTCGCGGCGGCCCAGCCCCACTACCAGCACACGCCGGGCAGGGATAGAGCCACGGGGGTAAATCACGCCCACCTCCCCCTCTTTGCCGGTCAGGTCGCCGCTGGCAATGAGCTCGCTCACCGCACCGTCCAGGGCAGCATCCACCGCGCCGGTCGCCCCGGCCGGGATGGTCACGTCATCAAACAGATTCACAATAATCGTGTCAACTTCAGCCGCTTCAATGCTGCCCTGCTTAACCAAAATGTCCATCATCACAACCTCGCTAACCGGGGAAAATAGGGACGGCCAATAAGTCGCCGTGCCAGAACTTAGACAATTATCTAACACATGGCCGGCGCGGTCAAGTCCAGTCCGGCACCAATTGGCGAACTGCGCGAAACATTGAGGGAAATGAAAAAGGTGGCGAGTGTCCCCAACCCCGACCTGTGCGTTAGCCCGCCGCCACGGGCAGTATCAGCTCAACCACCACACCGGGCGCATCCTGGCGGTTATAGATGCGGCAGCGTCCCCCTACCCGCCACAGCAGCGAGGCGACCATGGGCAAGCCCACGCCCATGCCCTTGATTTCACCGGTGAAAGTCTTCTCACCCTGGAAATAGGGCAGCCATACCTGGGCCAGGTGCTCTGGCGATAAGGTCTGGCCATCATCGCCAATCCAGATGCCCACTTCGCCAGATTTCAGGCGCGAGGCAAATACCTGCACGGTAGGCAGCTTTTGCGGATGGAACTTGAGCGAGTTTTCCAGGATCTCCCACACGATCATGCGCATGGAGCGGCGGGACAATGGCACGCGCACCGCGCTAATGTTGTCTAGCCCGGCCATCTGCAAGGTTCTGATCTGCAGCTCCTGGCGAGTCTCCTCCACCAGCTCGCCCAGCTCCGTCATCAAGAAACCCTGGCCGGGTTCGGGCAGCGTTGGGCGGCGCATGAATTGCAGGATGTCATCGACCTCGTTGCGCAGGCGTTCGCCGCCGGACAGCGCCCGCTGGCTCAGCTCTTGCAGCTTGTCCGGCGACATCTTCTCGCCGTGGCGGGCCAGGAGTTCCAGGCTGCTCAGCATCACCGTCAGCGGCGTGCGCAGCTTGTGGAAGATCATGTAGTTGAAGCGCCAGACCTCTTGCTGCAAATTCATCTTCTCGCTGACATCGCGCAGGCGGACGATCTGGGCGGTGTCTACCCCGGCCGGGAGCTTCAGATGCTCCACCAACAGCCAAAAGGCGTGGGCGGTAGATGTCTCTGGGCGCACCAGGTAACGCGGGGCATGGTCCTCGGCCGAGTCTGGCCAGCCCTCCCAGGCGTCGCGCGGCTCAAGATGATAGCGGCGCTGCACCAGGCCCAGGAAACTCTGCTTGATGTGCTCCGGTTCCCGGCCGGGGAGGTCCAGGAAGAGCCGCGCCTGGGGATTGGCATACTGAATCTGGCCCGCAGCGTCGAGCATCAGGTAGCCATCGTCCGTATTCTCGATGACCCAATCAGCCTTCATCCGCTCGGCCAGCAGGCGACGATAGCGGTTGAGCTGGATGATGTTGCGCACCCTGGTGCGCAGTTCCACGGTGTCGAACGGCTTAAAGACAAACTCATCCGCACCCGCTTCGATGCCCGTTACCCAGGAGTGGCGATCGTTCAGCGCCGTAACCATGATAATGGGTACCGTGGCCATTTTGGGGTCAGCGCGCAGCCGGCGGCAAACCTCAAAGCCATCCATCCCTGGCATCATAATGTCCAGCAGGACAATGTCCGGCGTGACCTTCTCCGCCAATACCAGCGCTTTGCGGCCATCCTCGGCAAAGACCAGGTGATAGTTCTCCTTGGCCAACAACAGCGCAATCGTGTCACGCATGACAACCTGATCATCAACTATCAGAATGGTGCTTTGATTGTTCATAAGTCTGGCTCTTTCGTCATTCTGGCCACGGGTAGACTACCCCAACGCCCCAACTGGCGCTTAGGCTGCGCCAATGTACTGCGCGCCGGCCAACAGGGAGTCACAATTGAGTTGGTCTCCATTTTGTCATGCTCCGGCCGGGATAGCAACCTTCACTACACATCGTACCGCCGCTGCCCACTGCCGGCCAGCCAGGTCAAGCGCCGCAGCAGGCCGGGAGCAAGCTGATAAAAAAGGCGCAGCGGCCGGTAATAGGCCGGCATAGTCAGGACAGGGCGGGGTCGCTCGACGAGACGCACGATGGCCTGGGCCACCTGCTGCGGCTGCAACGGTGGGAAAAAGTCAAGCATGCGCGGCATGCGGGTGTGCGAAACGTGTTTCTTAAAGAAGTCGGTCCCGGCTACGGCCCCTAAACGCACCAGCGAGACGCGGACCGGCGTGTGGCGTAGTTCTATCTGCAGGGTCTGGGTGTAGGCATCCATGGCCGCCTTGGCGGCCGAATAGGCGGCGGAGGCCCCACCCACAAAAATGCTGCCGGTGATGGAGCCGATGTTGATAATATGCCCTTGCCCGGCCGGGAGCATCAGGGGCAACACCTGCTTCACCCCGTAGACCATCCCGTTGTAACCGACACGCATCGTTTCTTCCGCCTCCGCCACACTCATTTCCAGCACGTTGGTCCAGCGCACATAGGCGGCGTTGTTGATCAGGACATCAACCCGGCCGGTTTGCGCGTGAGCCTGTCCAATCCAGCCTGCCAGCGCCCGCTCGTCCGTAACATCACATTGCGACAGGTGAATACGCCCGGCATCGGGCAGCGCAGCCGCGGCTTGCCTGGCCCGCTGCAAGTTCCCGGCCGAGAGGCCGCAGCCATAGACTTCAGCGCCGGCGGCGGCCAACGCCTGCACCATGGCCCAGCCAAGGCCCTGCGTTCCCCCGGTAACCAGACACACCTTGTCCAAGCGCGACTTGCTCGCCATTTGTTACCCAATAGCAGAGAGTTTACGAGTTCAATCTTTCAGTCTGGCTTACGCCCGCCGCGGGCAGCAGGCGCAAATCACCACGCCAGGGTTCCAGGGTTAGCAACTGGCCGGCGGCGTTGATTTCGCGCCGCTGCTCGCTCAGGTTTAGGGCCACCAGTACCGTTTCCTGGTCGTCCTGGCGAATGTAGGCGTAGGTCCCGGCCGGGTCATCCAGGTGCACCGTTTGCCGCCGGCCACGCGCCAACACCGGGTGTTGGCGACGGAAGTGAATGAGCTGCCGGTAGTAATGATGCAGCTCCTTATCCTGGGCTGCGCCCCACCGCATGGGCAGGCGGCTCTCTTCCATCAGGTGGCGGCCATCGGGGTGGGCAATATCGCGCATCTGCGACAACCCCACCTCGCTGCCATAGTAAACCACCGGCGGGCCGGCCAGCGTAAACTGTAGCAGCGTGGCCAGCTTCAGCTTGCGCTGATCACCACCTACCAGCCACAGAAAACGGTTCATATCATGGTTATCCAGGAAGCTGGGCCGGCTGAAGTGGTCCGGGAAGAACGTTTCATGAAGGTTCAACAGCGCGTCTAGAGCTGACAGGCGCATGGTGCCAAAGGCAAACGTGTTGCGGATGGCCTGGGTCAGCCCAAAATCCAGGCAGCCATCCAGGCGGCCGCTGTACCGCCGCTGAATGTAGGGTGTCTCGACCACCTCGCCAAACAGCCAGGCATCCGGCCGGGCCGCTTTGCAAACCGCCCGGAATTCTGTCCAAAAATCCAGCGAGGGGCCCAGGGCATAATCCAGCCGGTAACCATCGAAGCCCATCTCGCGCAGCCAGAAATCAGCCGCCTTTAGCAGGTATTGGCGCGCGGCCGGGTGGTTCACGTTGACTTGCGGCAGGTCCTGAACGCCAAAGAAGGATTCGTATTCGTGCGGCCACGCGATCCAGTTGTACCAATCATGGTACTCGCTGTGGCGGTCGGCCAGGGCGGCCTGGAAGGTGGCGTGTTTGCTGCCCCAATGGTTGGCCACAAAATCCAAGATCAGGCGCAGGCCGCGCCGGTGGGCTTCGTCCACCAGCCGCCGCATGTCATCCAGGGTGCCCAGGCGGGGATTCACCTGGAAGTAGTCGTGGGCATGGTAGCCGTGATGGGTGTCGTCGGGGAAAAAGGGGTTGAGCCAGAGGCAGTTGAAGCCCAGGTCGGCAACGTAGTCCAGGTGGGCGGTGATACCGTCCAGCGTACCGCCGTGGATGTCGTTCAGGGATTTTGCCGGCTGCCAATCCCGGCCGGGGCCGGGGTGAAAACGGTCGGGGAAAATCTGGTAGACGATGGCCTCCCTGGCCCAGTCCGGGAGTTGGGGCACGGCCACCAGGTAGGAGAACTGGCCCCCGTCATCGGCTGGAATGGGGGCGCTGCCATCAGCGGGATGGGCATACACCAGATAGCGTACCAGCGTCCCGGCCGGGAAGGCCGGCAGCACCGCCTGCCACGTCTGCATATAGGTCCAGTTCAGCAAATCCCAGGTTATGTCGGCGGGCTGCAGTTCGATGGTCACCTTTTCCGGTTGGATGATGGTGCAGACGACCCGCTCCAGCGCCTGGTCCAGTTCCGTGGTGACGAAGATGGTTGGGCTTTGCCCCGGCCGGGGTGTGTGTGGCCGCAGCCGCGACCCATGCTGCACCCCGCGGCGCGAGGCTTGCACATAAGCCACCCGTTTTTCCAGGGTAGACAGCGAACCAAAGATAAACTCACTCATTGGCAAACACCCTGTAACAAAGAAGAAGGACGAAAGACCGGGGCCACAAGGCATATTGCCCCCAATCTTTCGTCCTTAACAGCACCAGGCCAGGAACCAGTTGGCTAGCGGTATCCCGGCCGGGAAACAACACCGGCAATCACTACCCCTTCACACCACCGGCCAGCAGACCGCCAACCAGGAAGCGCTGGGTAAAGAAGAACAGGATCAACACCGGAATCGAGATCAGCAGCGCGCCCGCGGCAAACTGCCCCCACGGCACACTCTGGCTGCCCGAAAGCTTCCACAGCGCCACCGGCAGCGTATTCCTGCCGCTGGGTACGCCGGCCATCAGGATACTGGCCAACACAAACTCGCTGAAACCACCCAGGAAACCAAACCAGGCGGTCACCGCCAACGCCGGCACAGACAGTGGCAAGGCAATGCGAATAAAGCTTTGCACCGGCCCGCAACCATCAATCATGGCCGACTCTTCCAGGTCAATTGGAATGGTGTCGAAATACCCCTTCAGATTCCAGGTATTGAACACCAACGCCCCGGCACTGTAAGCCAGAATCAGACCCAGGTGGGAGCCAAACAGCCCCATGGCCGTCAGCAGTTGGGCAAAAGGCACCAGAGCCAAAATACCAGGGAACGCCTGAATGGCCAGGAACAAGATCAACATACTCTCGCGGCCACGGAACTTAAAACGAGAAAGCGCAAAAGCCGCCGAAGTACTGATAAACAAGGTGGCCACCGTCGTCAGGCCGGCCACCTTCAGGCTGTTTAAGGTCCAGCGGAAGAAGTCGTACTGCTGGCTGCCCGGAATGGGCGTGCCAAAGAGCATTGTCTTGTAGTTGTCCAACGTAAACTGCGTTGGCAGCAGCATGCCGGCCAGGTCCAACGAAACCAGACTCTGCCCCGGCCGGACCGAGGCCAGAAACATAAAGTAAACCGGGTATACGGCAAATATCACCGCAATCACCAGAATTATGTAGAAGATCGTAAGGACAAGCGTCGATGGCCTTCTCATTCGTACACCCCTTGTGTGATGCGCGTCACCCGCAGGCTAAGCAGTGTGGCCAGGAACAGCAAGACAAAGATAACCACGGCAAACGCCCCCATACGCCCATAGTTCTGATCCTGGAACAATTTATAGGCGTGCAACATAACAAACTCAGTATTGCCCGGCTTGCCTGCCCCGGCACTCGGACCACCATTTGTCACCAGCCAGACCGTATTAAACATCTGGAAAGTTGTGATGGAACTCAGAACCACCGCCGGCAGAACCGCCGGTCGCAGCGTTGGCAGCGTAATCAGGGATAACTTATCCCACCAGGTTGCGCCATCCACATCCGCCGCCTCATACTGGTCCGTTGGAATCGCTTGCAGTGCGCCCAAGATAATCACGGTAAAAAACGGATAGGTCATCCAAAGGTTGATCACCACCACCGCGATAAAAGCCAGGTAAGGTCGCTGCGGATCCCCCAGCCAGGTTGGGCCACGCTCGAACAGTCCCAAAGCCACCAGGAACTGGTTGATAGTGCCCACTTCCCCCCGGAAGAAAAACTGCCACACCAGCGCCGCAATGTAGCTTTGCACCGCCCAAGGCAAGATCAACACCGCCCGCCAGACACCTCTACCCTTAATGTGGTCATTATTCAAAATCAGCGCCAGCGTCAGGCCAACCACAAAGAAGAAAGGAATACAGGCGATCACATACAGCACCGTGCGGTACATCACAAAGAAGAAATCGCCAGAATCCTCCAGGCGGCCAATTGCCCCGGAGACATTAAACAGGTTCCAAAACACCACCGCCAGGAGAAAGGCCGCCGGATAAAGCCAGGGCGTTCGTGGGGCACTAACCTGCCTTCCCCAATAGCGGCGCAACCCATAGGCCACCATCAGGGGCGAAAGCCCCACCAACAATACCCCAAACGATAGAAATGCCTCCAAACTGAACAGCTCACCCAACAAGCGCTGGTAATTGTCCACCAGAGGCTCGGCAAAGCCGTAGAAACCTCCACGCCCTTCGGGCGCATTAAACACACTCCAGCAGGATGGCTCCATAACGTTCGTAATCGCCGTCGCAAAGGCAGTTGGTTCAACCCCATCAACCGCCAAACCTTCACAATTGGTCTTCGGCCGGAAGGTCGTCCGCGTGGTAAAGGAAGCATACACATTGTAGAAAATCGGGTAGATACTCAGGCCGAAGATGGCAATAACGGTAGGCGCGAGAAAGAAAAAAATCACGAAGAATTTGCGGGGGCCTCTAATTGACACGCCCATACTGCGTTCCTCCTCTTGGTTCCCGGCTGTTTGTCGCCAGTTCACTCCGCGCAAACAGTCAGTCAAAGTACATGGTTCTAAACTAGAACCTTATCGGCATGCCCATCTCTCAAGTAACCTGGGCATACCGCTCTCTGCCGACCAACTCCCCCTGCTTCTGAAACTGACACCCTGCCCCACCCCTGGCACGACGAAAAAAAGAAGAAAGGGGAGATAGGCCCCTTCACAGCAGCCTATCTCCCCAGTTTTACGGCAAGACTATTTCATGCCGGCAACAATATCCTCTGCCGTTGCCTGGGCCGCAGCAAGCGCGTCCTCAGGTGTCTGCGCCCCACTGTAGATGGCGGCGGTCGCATCACCCACCGGGCCCCACTGGGCGTCGATGAACGGCGTGTTGGGCATGGCAATACCGTTGGCCAGGGACGCACCAAAGGCCGCAGAGCTCAGGTTGGCCTGAACATCCGGGTTGGCCAGGGCTTCGCTGTTGGCCGGGACGGTGCCGTTGATCAAGGCCAGACGGGCCTGGACCTCGGCGCTGCCGAAGTACTTCATGACATCGATCACGGCCGCTTCGTGGCCACGATCCACAGCGTTAGCACCCATCATGAGCAGCTTGACGCCGACGAACGGACGGCCGAAGGAGGCGATGCCGTAATCCACACCGGCCTCTTCCAGGCTGGCGATGGCCCACGGGCCAGTCCACCAGATGCCGTAGTTACCATCGGTGATACCAGCCTGGCAGATTTCGTGGCTGGTTTCTTCGGGGGCAACTTCTTTGAACTGCAGCATCCAGTTGGCAGCGGCAATACGCTCGGGGGTGTTGATGAAGATAGTCCCTTGATCATCCACGTAACCAACTTCGCCGTCCCCACCGAAGCCGAAGTAAACGGCCGCGGCATGGTAGGCATCGGTCGAGGTCACGCCCAGACCCTGGTTGCACAGGAAGTACTTGTCGGGGTTCTCTTCACGGAATTTCGTGGCGGCAGCCAGAAGGCCGTCGAAGTCGGTCGGATCGGTGGGGATCATGTCCTCGGTGACCACGGCCTTGTTGTAGACGAGAGCAATACCTTCCTGAGCTTCAGGAATGCCCCAGACGTCGCCCTGCCAAATCATGGCGTTGGCGGCGGCAGGCTCGAAGTTTTCACGGATGTAGGCTTCGTCTACCCATTCGGTGATGGGAACGATGTTGCCGGTGAGGGCGTTGCGGCCAATCTGGTCCTGCGCCCAGGCGAGAATGTCGGGGCCTTCCCCGGCCGGGACGGCCACAGCCATCGCGTCAGACAGGTTGTCCTGGCGGACCAACTCAATCTTCACACCGGTGTTGGCGGTATACTCATTGAAGACCTCTTCAATCGCCGTATAGTAAGCGCCATCCCAACCATGCCAGATGGTGATGGTCGTGTCGGCCATTGGTGCTTCAGTCGGCTCTTCCATCGGCGCTTCAGTCGGCTCTTCCATCGGCGCTTCGGTCGCTTCTGGCGCGGCCGGCTCATTCGTCTCATTACCGCCACAGGCCACCAGGGTCAGGGCGCCAATAAGCATCACAATCAAAAACAGGTACCACTTCTTATTCATTGATTCTCCTCACTTTTGTTTTGCTAAAGCAACTAAACTAGATTTTGAATCGGCATTTCACGCTCTACAACGGTTCGCAGCATCTTCTGAGGGCACCACCTCCTTAATCTCATAGCATCGCTGAGTGTGAATATTCGAAAATGGTGAGATTGTTCATCTAATTGCCGCGTCCCATAACGACTCTATTGTAACCCTATTGTGCAATTTACAAAAAAGGATTGTCCGCGAAATAGTCGAACTGCTCAGCAAAGCCGCAAGCACCAGCCACGACGTAGATAAGCAAACCGACCAGGGGCGCAAAGCAATAGATATGAAAAGAGCCACACCACCGCATTCAAGCAGCAAATGTGACTCATGAATAAACGTGCGAACAGGCCAACTGCCTGGTTCCAAGAGCTTTGTTCCGGCGACTGTGCGTTCGCGCCGGAAGCTCACACGACACTGTAAGGTCGCCCGCGGCACCTGTCGCTGTGTCAGGCCACCGGCAGCACCTCGGACTCGTACAACTGTTGTTCCAGACCATTGCGCAGGGTAACAAGCCACTCATACAAGCCATTTTGATCTTCAAAGGTTAAGCAGCAGTTCAAACGCTCAGCGTTGTAATCATGGTGCGCCCGCAGCACTTTTTGGCCCAAGTTTTCCCCTTCGGGCGTCAGGTAAAGGCGCAGCGAACGCCCATCTGTCTCATGGGGGAGACGGACAACCAACCCGTCACTTTCAAGTCCTTTAATGAGCCGGGTGATATTGCTTTTGTCGCAGAACATAAGCTCACTAAGCCGGCTAGAGGATATGCCCGGCTGCTCTCCCAAATGAAAAAGGGCGTAAAAACGCGCCTGGGTCAACTCGTATGCGCCAAACAAACGCCGGTCCCCATCATCAAGCAGTAAGAAGACTTCTTTTAGCAGGTAATAGAGCGAGTTCGTCTCTACGTTCATTCTGTCAGGACCAGATCAGAGGCAAAGTAGTTGATGGCGCAATTGTTGATACGTCAACTATGTTAGCATAGACCGCTGGCGCTGTCAAGAAAAAAGGGTCCCCCGGCCGGGAGCCGGGAGACCCTTCTTGTCCACCACCTTGCGGCATCTAAGCCGGCCGTTACTCGCGCAGGCGCGCCCCCAACTGCCGCTCCAACTGCTGCAGAATACGCTGCCGGTTCTTGCGCACATCGCGGTCGGTCAGCGTCTTAGATGGGGCCTGGAAGGTCAGGTGATAGGCCAGGCTCTTCTTCCCGGCCGGGACCTGCGCCCCTTCATACACGTCAAACAGCGCCACCCGCTGCAGCAGCGGCCCACCCGCCTGCTCAATTACCTGGGCCACGTCAGCCGCCGGCACCTGGCGGTCCACAATCAGCGCCAGGTCTTCATGCACCGCCGGGAACACCGGCACCGGCGTAATGCGGAACCCGGCCGGGATCGCCCCCAGCAGCACATCCAGGTCCAACTCCATGGCCAACACCGCCTGGTCAGGACGCTCGCGCCGGATATCAAACGCCTCCACCACCAGCGGATGCAGTTCGCCAAAGTACCCCACCTGCTGTTCACCCAGCATCAGTCGGGCCGTCCGGCCGGGGCGGAAAGTAGGATGGGCGGCAGCCTCAACCTGCCAGCCGCCAATGTGCAGCCTATCCAGCACCTCTTCCAGCACCCCCTTCAGGTCAAAAAAGTCCAGCACGGCCAGAGACCCGGCCGGGCGCCAATGCTCCGGGAACTGCCGCCCCGTCATCACCACCGCCAGGCGGCGCAGCTCATCCGGCAGCACCCCTTCCTCGCCGGCCAGATAGATGTGCCCCACCTCGAACAGCGCCATATGCTCGCGGAAGCGGCTGTTGGCCGCCGCGACCTCCAGCGCCGAGGCCAGCAGGCTATGACGCATCGCCACCCGATCCACGGTAATCGGATTAGCCAGCGTCACAAAGGGGCGGTCGTCCGGTCCCACGCCCGACGCCGGCGGCAGCAGCCGCGCCTCGCGCTCCGGCGTCGTCAGCCGGTAAGTGATGATCTCCTGCAAACCCAGGGCCACCAGCACATCCTTCAACTGCTCTTCGCGCTCCAACTTCTCATTGCCGCGCTGCGGCGGCAGCGCGTCGCGCATGCCGCCTTCAGGGATACGGTCATAACCGTACAGCCGGCACACCTCTTCTACCAAATCATGGCTGCCCTCAATATCCAGGCGATGATCCGGGCTGGTCACCAGCAGATGGTCGCCCATGTCGGCCACGCCAAATTCCAGCGCCTGCAGCAGCCCGGCCACCTCGGCCTGGGTCAGCGATATGCCGCCAATGCGCTGCACTTCCGCCGCCGTCAAGCTAATGGGCGTGACCACCGGCGGATTGGGATAGTAATCCACCAGCCCCTGGGCCACGGTCCCGCCGGCCAACTGCCGCAGCAGTTCGGCCGCCCGCTTTGCGCCCAGGATGGCCTGGTTGGGGTGAACGCCACGGCTAAAACGGAAGCCCGCCTCGGAGTTGATGCGCAGGGCGTGGGTACTGCGCCGGATGTTGATGAAGTTCCAGGACGCCGCCTCCAGCAGCACGTTGGTGGTGCCGGCGTTGATTTCGCTCTCTTCGCCGCCCATAATACCGCCCAGGCTCAACGCCCCGGCCGGGTCCGTAACCAGAATGGTGAACGGCGGCAGCTCGTGCGTCTGGCCATCCAGCGTCGTCAACGTTTCACCCGGCTCTGGCAGCCGCGTGTGGATGTGGATAGGGCCACCTGGCGCATAACCATCCGCCCGGCGGCGCAGGAGGTCGTAATCAAAGGTGTGGTTCGGTTCGCCCATCTCCAGCATGACGTAGTTGCTGATGTCCACCACCACGTTAATGGGCCGCTGCCCGGCCAGCCGCAGCCGGTGCTGCATCCAGAATGGGCTGGGCTTCTGCGACACGCCTTCAATGAGCATGGCCACAAATCGGGGGTTCAGGTCGGGGTTCGCCGTGCTAAGCTTGACCTTGCCCGCGATAGACGGGCCTTCCTGCACCACCTCGTAGCTGGGCAGGCGCAGCGCCACCCCGCTGAGCGCCGCCACCTCACGAGCCACGCCCACGATAGAAGCGCAGCGCGCAATGTTGGGGATGATGTCAATCTCCAACACGGCATCGCCCAGCAGCTCCTGCAGCGGCGTGCCCGGCACGTAGCCCGCGCCCTGAATGATGAGGATACCCTCATGCTCGTCGCTGATGCCCAGCTCTTTCTCAGAGCACAACATACAGCGATTGAGGATGCCGCGCACCTTGCGCCCTTTCAAGGTCATCTTCACCTGGCCTTCTTTGTGGCCGTCGTACAGCACCACGCCTTCCAGGGCAAAGGGCGAATACAACTGCAAATGGCTGATATCCCCCTGCCCCACGTATTCAAACAGATTGGGCGCACCGGTCACAACCGTTTCCAGTTCGTCCGCACCGTAATCCACCGTCGCCAACACCAGCCGGTCGGCGTTAGGATGCTGCGCCACCTGCAAGATATGGCCCAACACCAGCTTCTGCCGGTCCCACACCAGCCGCTCCCGGTCGCGCCCACCGGGAATGCCCAGGTAGTGGATTTTCTCCACTTCCAGGCCGGCCACAGTCAGCTTTTCGGCCAGGGCTTCAACCGGCAGTTGAATATCGACGTAATCTTTTAGCCACGAAATTGGTACCCGCATGAATGTCTCCTCAGCGTAAGCAGTCAGGCAGTCAGCCGGCCAGCCTGCCCACGAACGGCGGGCGGGCTGGCCGGCATGCCGGTAACTACATGATTGTACTGTTTTTGGTCGGGCTGCCCCGCAGGAACTACCGGGTGAAACCCCCCGGCCGGGCACGACGACGAAGCAGGAAGAAAGCAAACAAGCCGGCGCCCGCAGCCGTCCCTAGCAGCAGCCAGGGAGACCGGCCGGGAACGCCAGTCAACTCCGTGAACGTCACGTCTGTAGGGGCCGCAACCCAAATCTGCTTCGTGGTGCTGTTAGGGGCATCACCTGTATTCGCGCCGTTCTGATTCACCGAATTCCCGGCCGCGTACATCATCACCATTCCCAGCGTGTCCGGCGCGGTCCAGGCAAACGTGAAGCTGGCGACACCATTGGCATCATTAGGCTTGGGGCCGGTATGGGTGATCTCGTTGTTCAGCGTCTGCGTATCTGGTCCCAGGCTCTGCAATATGCCATCAGACGTGGCCACATTCAGCCCGGCCGCCGTCTGGCTGATGGGATTGCTGCTGGTAATCGTTAGCGTATAGTTCACCACCTGCCCTGGTGTCACTGCTGCCGGTCCGCTCAGCGCCACCACCGGCACCTGACCGCCGGAATGGCACACGCTGCAAATCGAGCCTGTTTTGCCAGAGAAACCGACAATGCCGGTAGAAAAGGCATTGGTCACGCCGGCCAGAATGAGTGAAAAGCCAACGGCAAGCAGGACTACGAGCGTTACAAGTACCTTCTTGTGCATGGGGATACCCTCCTTACAAGTTGCCGCATTGTAATGTGCCCGGCCGGGAAAATCAAAACAGACGTTGCAGCTCAGTTAACCAGGCGCAGCACAATGGGTGGGCTGGCCGGTCCCGCCAGCCCAAAGCCATCCTTAAAAACCACCAGAATCATGTTATAGCCGCCCGACACGTGCGTGCGGCTCAGGGTGATGGGAATGTCCACCGTCCCCCCCCACATCGTGGCTGTGAACTCCTGCGCGCCCAAAGCACTATTGGCCTCATAAGGGTCAATGTCAAAGCCACCGCCCGGCAAGCCATCGGTAAACTGGCCCCCTTCAATGACCAGCACCGTCACCCGCTGCCCGGCCGGGCCACTCACACGCACCACCTGATTCGGATCACTCACCGTGGCCGGCAGCACCGGCTGCCCTACCACGCCCACCGCAGGTTGCGGCGGCAGCCCGGCGCGCAAATACAGCTCCGAGCCGCTGAGGCTGCCCGGCATGCGCCACGTCCTGCCCGTTAGCACCAGCCCATTCTCAAAAATCACCGATACCGTGGCCCCGCTCAGCTCCATGCCCGACACGCTGCCCGACTCATACGGCCCCGGCGCGGGCACACCGCGAATGCTGGTGGGGTCCACATCCACCGAAAAGTGGAACTCCTCGCCAGGATCGAAATCGTTGAAGCCTACGGTCAAAATGTCATAGCCATCGTCGTGAAAACCATCGTACAGGCGACCGGCGAAGCCAACGCCGGGATCATAATCGATGGTCACATCTTTGGAGACGAAATCCCCGGCCAGGCCAAAGGGATCGTAAACCATGTCCATGAACGCGGCCGTGCTCAGGTCAATGCGCACCTGGGTAATGCGCAGTTGGCTCGCCGGGTTGTTGCTGAGCTGGAAGGAGTGGGGCGTGTAGGTGCTGGCGGTCAGCCCCCCGGCCGGGGTGATGCGCAAGACAAATTCCGGCAGGGGCGGTGGGGCGTCATTAGGTACCCAGGGGAGGTAGGCCATGTTCAGGCCCGACTCACCGGCCAGCGCTGGCGGCACCCCGGCCGGGGCCAACCAACCCAAACCGGCCACCAGCAGCGCCAGCACCAATGCCAATCCCCCCACCCACTTCATCCGGCCCCCAGCCATTGTCACTTTCCTCATTGTGTGCCAAGACCTCCCAACTTCTCAATTAAGCGCAGAGCGTTTCCAGATTGGTCCAATCTTGGAGATCAGACCAATCCTCCAGGCTAAAAACATATGAACCCATACAAACCACGCATCACACGGCGAAATTTCAGGATTGCCGGCAGTGGCGCCAGGTTCATGAATGCCCCTGGCTTGCGGCTGCGTATACCTCTACAGCGCCAACGTGTGCTACCTCATGCCGGTGAAACATTGTACAATACTTTGTTTGTTACGAAAAGCACAAGTCAGGCCCCACCCGGCCGGGTAGCAGGCCGCCCAACCACCCCAAACGACACCGTTTGCCAGGCAAGGGACCCACAAACCGGCCGCCGCCCCTGACCCACAAACACATCACATGACCGGGAGCGCCGGCTGCCATCGCCCACCACGCGTCCAGCAAGCCGCCCCCCATAGACAACGTTAAGGAGACAGGAGAAGATGACAAGCAGGGCACATCCGCACCCCAAGCAGAAGGTAGGCCCCCTGGTAATCACCACGATCTTGTTAGGGCTGGTCATGCTATTTGCCCATACCGGCCGGGAACAAGCCAGCGCCAACCAGTCAGACAACTACAGCTACCTGCCCGTGGTAAGCACCTACAAGCCCCTCACCAGCATCACCCTGGTGCCCGAAATCGGCGGCATCGGAGCCGACACCGCCACCGTGATCACCCATGCCGGCGACGCCCGCCTGTTTGTGGCCACCCAAAGCGGCATGATCTACGTCATCCAGCGCAATGCCGAAACCCTGGCCCAGGAAACGCTCACCCCCTTCCTGGATCTCCGCAGCCGGGTCAACGTAAGCTTTGAAGAAGGACTCCTGGGTCTGGCCTTCCACCCCAACCACGCCAGCAACGGCTTCTTCTACCTCGTTTACAACCAGTTTGGCACCGGCAAGATCATCCTGGCCCGCTACGCCGTCACCAGCGACCCCAACGTCGCCGACCCCAACAGCGGCGTCATCCTGCTGTCCATCAACAAACCCCCCAACCCGCCCGGCAGCACGCCCACCTACAGCCCCGTCCACAACGCCGGCGACATCCACTTTGGCCCAGATGGCTACCTGTACATGGCCACCGGCGACGGTGGCCCCGATCCCTACCTGCTCACCGAAGTACCGGGTGACCCCAACAACCATGGGCAGCGGCTAGATGTGCTGCTGGGCAAGATTCTGCGTCTGGACGTCGATTCCCGGCCGGGGAACCTGCCCGCCGATTGTGGCGGCGCCGAGGCCGGTTACAGTGTGCCGTCCGGCAACCCCTTCGCCAACGGCAGCGGCGCCCCCTGCGACGAAATCTGGTCCTATGGCTTCCGCAACCCCTTCCGCTTCAGCATCGACCGGCAGACGGGCGACCTGTTCATTGGCGACGTAGGCGAATGGCTGGTGGAGGAGATTGACTACGAACCGGCCGGGCAAAGCGGCCAGAATTACGGCTGGCACTGCTTTGAAGGCACCTACGACCACCGCGCCGCCCCCCACCTGGCCGGGCAGTGCAGCACCAACCTCAACGACTACACCTTCCCCATATTCGAATGGGACCGCACCAGGGGCTGCTCCGCCATTGGCGGCTACGTCTATCGTGGCAGCCGCGACCCGGTGCTGGCCGGCAACTACCTCTTCGCCGACTTCTGCACCAGGCGCATCTGGCGCATCGACACCGACGATGTCTTTGGCGGTGCCCAGGAGCTAACCGTCACCCTGGCCGCCCCCTGGGACGCGCCCCAATGGACCACCTTTGGCCAGGATGCCTACGGGGAGCTGTACATCGGCGGCTACGTGCACGACGCGATTTACCACATCACCACACCCTGATCGCCCGGCCCGGCCGGGCGCAGTGGCGCGCCGTTCATTCGCCGGCAGCTTCTTCAGCCTGCTGTGGCAGTTCCCACAGCAGGCGTGGGCTGGCCAGGCCAGCCCAATCGCCGGTGCTGTCCCCGGCCGGGCCGGCTTCCGTGCGCACAATCAGGCGCACCCGCTGCCCGGCGTAGTCCGCCAGCGACACCCGCAGCGGATGCCAGGTGTGGTCGGCCGGCTGGTTGCCCACATGCTGCCGGTACAATTCGCGCGCCGGCGCGTCACCCACCTGCACCGCCACAATGAAGGTGGCCCCATCCCCGCCCCAACCCCAACTCTGCGGCGCGAGCGCCGCCCGGAAATAGAGCTGCACCGGTTCCGCCGGTAACGCCAGGTCATAAGCCACCCCGGCCGGGGGATGCAGCAGCAGTGTCTCTTCCGGCGCGCCCCCCGGCATGGTGAATGGCAGCAACCGCACCGGCTCCGCCGGGCTGGATCCTAAGAGCGCTGCCTGCCCGGCAGCATACGCCGCCAGCAAATCCACAACGGTCAACGCGGCCAACCCGGCCGGGTGGTTGGGGTCCAGGGCCAGCAGTTGCCCGGCCAGGGCTTGTTCCTCGCCCGGCGCGGCCGCCCCGTCCAGGGCGGCCACCAGGGCACCGGTCACCGCCTCGCGCACGTCGGCTCGCCCGGCCGGGCATTGGGCCAGGGCCACAGCCAGGGTTTGCCCGGCGGCCAGGGCCGCCCCCTGGGCCACATACAGGGCGGCCAGGTCTTGCTGCAGCAAGCACTGCGGCACAGGCGCTTCGGCCCGCGGCACCAGCCATTCATACAGCCCCACCGCCTGATCCAGCGCCGTGGTCCCCTCCCCGGCCGGGGCCACCACATACAACGCGGCCGGGAAGAAGCGCGCCGCAAAGCCGCTGCCGGCCAAAGGATCTGCTGGCCGCCAATCGTGCACCACCCCCCACAGGCCGCCCGGCTGCCCCGCCAGCGCCTGCGCGGCCACCGGCGACAGCGCATTGCCGGCCAACAAAGTATCCGCCCCGCCCCGTTGGGCCAGATAGTAGGGCAGCGAATCGCTGCTGATGTTGTAACCATTGGCCCCATTCAGCGACAGCGCCAGCACCGTTTGCGGCGGCGGCCCTAGCTGCTGCACAATGCCCCGCCAATCCCCCACCACAAAGCGATATTCGGCCTGCAAACGTGGCCCGCTGAGCAGCAGCAGAACCAAAGCCAGGCCACCACCGGCCAGCCGCTGGGCGGTGACCGAGCGGCGGCGCAGCCCGCTCAGGGCGGCATCCAGGGCGATGCCAACGGCCAGCAAGTAGAAGGGCAGCAAAGAGATGACATAACGTGGAAAAGGCCCCCGCGCCACCTGGAAGCCAAACAGCAGCAGCAGCGGTCCCCCCAGGGCAGTGAGCAGCAGCGCCAGTGCCGGCCAGTCGCGCTGCCCGGCCAGCCACAGCAGCCCGGCCGGGCACAGCAGCAGGAACAGCGGGGCCAGTAGTGGCGATCCTGCCCCAAAGGCCAGGTAGATATTGCGGCCCCATTCGGCCAGCGGGGTCACAACCCCGGTGTCGGTGAGGGTGGCCGCGCCCACGTTGTAGGGCAGCGCGCCGGCCAATCGCGCTAACCAGGGCAGGAAGAGCAGGCCAATCAGCAGCCCGGCCAGCAGCGGCCCGCGCCAGCGCGGCCAAAGCGGCCGCCACCGCGCTCCCGCTCGCCAGGCTTGCCAACTGGCCGCGACGAGCCAGCCGCCAATGAGCAGCCCCTGTGCCCCCAGGACCAGGATGGCCCCAAAGTGGGTGTACAGGTTAAGCAGGGTAACCAGGGCGAAGGCGGGCCAGCGCCAGCGCCCCGGCCGGGTGAGCGCCAGGTAGAGCAGGGCAAAGCTCAGCAGGGAAAACAGACCCAGCCAGGCATAATGGCGCGCTTCCTGAGCATATTTCAGATGGAACGGGGAAAGGGCGAGGAGAAAAGCACTCCACTGGCCGGCCCCCGGCCGGGCGAGCAGCCGCCCCCACAGCAGCAGCACCGGAATGGTGAGCGTGGCCGCCAACAGCGAAGGGAAACGCGCCGCAAACTCCGATTCCCCCGCGGCCAGCAGCGCAGCACGGGTGAACAAATAGGTCAGCGGCGGATGGTCCCGCTCGCCGCCCAACGCCCCGGTCCACGATTGGGCCACGCGCACGGTGGCCATCTCATCAATCCAGAAGCTGTCGCCGCCCAGGTGATGCAGCCGCAGGCCAAAGGCCAGCAGGGTGAGGAGCAGCCCGATCCACAGCCAGCGCCGTCCCCCAACCACGGGCTGTGACAAGCTCAGCCCCCCGCGGGCCGGAACACTAGAACTGCTCCAGGAAGCGGAGGTCGTTGGCCCAGAAGTAGCGGATGTCTTCAATGCCATATTTGAGCATGGCAATGCGCTCGACGCCCATGCCAAAAGCAAAGCCGGAATACAGGGCTGGATCGTACCCACCGTTGCGCAGCACAGTGGGATGAACCATGCCGCTGCCCAGAATCTCCAGCCAGCCGGTGTATTTGCACACCGGGCAGCCCTTGCCACCACACAGGAAACATTCGATGTCCAGCTCGGCACTGGGTTCGGTGAAGGGGAAGTAGTTGGCGCGGAAGCGCATCTGCGTTTCGGGGCCGAACATGCGGCGGGCGAAATCGGCCAGGGTACCTTTCAGGTCGGCCAGGGTGATGTTTTGGCCCACCGCCAGCCCCTCAACCTGGTGGAATTGGATCTCGGCGCGGGCGGTGATCTGCTCGTAGCGGTAGCACATGCCGGGCAGGATCACGCGGATGGGTTCGGGGCAGTATTCGTGCATGGCGTGGATCTGGCCGGGGCTGGTGTGGGTGCGCAGGAGTACGCCGGGGGTGGTGGTGTGGAAGGTGTCCCACATGTCGCGCGCCGGGTGGTGGGCGGGAATGTTCAGCAGTTCAAAGTTGTATTCGTCCGATTCCACATCGCGGCTGCGATAGACCTGGAAGCCCATATCGCCCCAGATGCGGTAGATTTCGCGCAGGGTCAGGGTGGAGGGGTGAACCCGGCCGGGGTAGCTACGCCGGCCGGGGAGGGTTACATCAAGCGTTTCGGCGGCCATTTTGGCCCGCAGCTCGGCCGCTTTCAGGGCCGCCAGGCGCTCTTCGTAGGCGTCGCTGAGGCTGCGCTTAACCTCGTTGATGCGCTTGCCAAAGACGGGGCGCTCCTCCGGGCTAAGCTGGCCCACGGTGCGCGTGGCCAGTTGGACGCTGCCCTTGCGCCCCAGCACGTCGCGGTGCCAGGCTTCCAGTTCGGTTACGGTTTTGGCCTGCTGCAGGCCGGCGGTTGCTTCGGTGTAAACGGTGTCTAAGCTGTCCATTGATTCCTTCCCATGCAGAGATTCAAGGCCGTTCCCGGCCGGGCGGGTGAAGACTATTCCCGGCCGGGGCACGAAGCGGAAGCATACCATACCGCTCCGCTGCCGCAAAACAAAAAAGACGCGGCGGCCGCGTCTTGCTCTGTCTGTTCCGTTACCTCTGTTTCGTGTGGCAGGACTAACGAATCACCAGCGCCGGCGCGGCGGGGGAATGGTCCGTAAACAAGAAACGAAAGAGGTGGGAAACGGTGTTCATTATGGTGGGCATCATAGCACCCGGCCGGGGGAACGTCAAGCTTCGACGGCCATGGAACGCTCAAACTGCCGCTGGCCAAGCCGGGCCAGGCCAATGCTCAGAACATACAGGACGAGCAGCGGGGCCATGGCCAGCAGCATCGTCACCGGATCAATGGACGGGGTGACGGCGGCGGCCAGGACGGCAATGATCACGACGGCCAGCCGCCACTGTTCGCGCAGCGTGGCCGCGCTAACCAGGCCGGCCCGCGCAAACAGGTAAATAACCAGCGGCATCTCAAAGCTGACGCCAATCCAAAAGAGAAAGGTAGAGGTGAAACCGATGTACTCCCGTGCCGTCCAATTGGCGTCGAAAATGGTGGGCATGAAGTCGCGCAGGAAGGACAGGGCAGCGGGCATGAGCACGAACCAGGCGAAGGCAATGCCGGCCAGGAACAGGGCAAAGGCGCTGCTGACAAAGACAAAAGCAAAGCGCTTTTCGCCGCGCTGCAAGCCTGGGGCCACGAACAGCCACACCTGGTACAAAATAAAGGGCATGGCCACCACGCCGCCCAGCACCAGGGCCAGTTTGAAGTAGATTTCCACCGGTTCGGTGGGGCTTATGGCCTGGACGCGGTTGTTGTAGGGAGCGATGAGGAATTCCAGGACGGCTGGGGCAAAGAAGAAGCCGATGACGGTGCCCACAGTTAGGGCGGCCACGGCCCAAACGAGGCGCTGGCGCAGCTCGTTGAGGTGTTCCAGGATAGTTTGCCCGGCTTCGGGCGTCTCGGCTTCGCTCATGATTCGGGGTCGTCGGCCACGGACACCGGCCGGGGGATTTCACTGCCGGGCGCAGGGGCTTTGTCACCGCTGGCGGCTGGGGTGCCGTTGCCGGGTTTGGCCCGCAGGTGCTGCTGCCCTTCTTGCGCCGCACGTTTGCCTTCGCTGGCCAACCCGGCCGGGATAGACCGCACCTGCTGCTGTAACTCCGCCACTTGCCGGCGCAGCTCATTCACGTCATTAATCGTCCCGCGCATCTCTTTGTTGTCTATCGCGTCCAGCTCCGCATTCAACTGGCGCGTGAACTCGCGCGAAATCCCCTGCACCTGGGCTACCAACCGCCCCAGGGTACGCGCCACCTGCCGGATCCGCTGCGGACCCATCACCATGCCGGCCAGCAGCAAGATCAGTACGAGTTCAGGAAAGCCAATGCCGAAGAAACTATCCATGGGGCCACGTAATACCGGAATTCAGCCAAACGTGCAACAAAATCGGCGGCCGATAATGCCAAATTCTAATGATCGGCCAGGAACGCGAACGGTTGCTGCTCCTGTACTACCTTGAAAAGGCGACGGGGAACTGCCCTGGAAACAGCGGTTTCATCCCGGCCGGGGGGCTGCCGTTAGCGCCACCCCACCCCTCAATTGTTGCGTTGTTGGGAGTGAGCAATTAGCTCGTCACGCAAATCTGGTGCCTGATCGGCCAGCGTCCCCAAAACCCCATTGATAAACCGGGGGGCGCTGTCCGAGCCATACGTTTTGGCCAGCTCAACCGCTTCATTGATGGCCACCTTCACCGGTGTCAGGCGGCCAATCATAAACTCAAAGATCGCAATCCGCAGAATATTCCGGTCGATGACCGCCATCTGGTCCAACGGCCACTCTGGCGCATATCGGGCAATAAGCGTATCCATCTCCGGCTGAAACTCAATGACCCCCGCAATCAGATCACGGGCAAATTCCAGGCCAGCGTTCTCGATAGGGGTCGCTTCAGCGCGGCGCGCAAACACCTCAAACGGTGAATGATCCGCGATGTCATACTCATAAAGCGTTTCCAATGCTATCCGTCTGGCGCGGCGTCTTGTTTTCATTTTGGGGTCACTGCTTGCCGAGCCATGTACCGGCTCAGGCTGTCTGATTCTGGCCATAAACAACATCTTCAACGTGAATATTGACGGCCTTCACCGGGATTCCAACCATCTTATCCATGGCTTCGATAACGGCCGCCTGCATGGTCTGGCTACTCTCGACAATGTTAACCCCCGGATCCATGTAAACATAGATGTCAAAGGTCAACCTATTATCCGCAAAATCCAAAACAATGCCATCATGCCGGGTCGAGCGGCGGAACAAATTGGCCATTTCCGAAGGGATAGCGGCCATGGCGCGCACGCCACGCGTCTCCATGATCGCCTGACGGGCAATGGCAATCAGCACTTCGGGAGCCACTTCAATCCGGCCAACGCTGTCATATTGTTGAGTCATCACAATACCTCCGTTGCCTACTGGCCAGCCGCCATTGGCTACATGGCCATACCGCCATCGATACGTATCACCTCGCCGGTAATGTAAGCCGCGCGATCCGATGCCAGGAAGGTTACCAGGTGGGCCACTTCGTCCAACTCGCCCAATCTGCCCAGGGGGATGTACGCCAACGCCTTCTGCACCATCTCGTCCGACAACACCGCCGTGAGGGCCGTGGGGAAAAAGCCGGGAGCCACAGCATTTACCGTGATCTGCCGGGGCCCAACCTCTTTGGCCAGTGACTTGCTAAAACCAATGATGCCCGCTTTAGAAGCCGCATAATTCGTCTGCCCGCCCTGGCCAACCAGCCCCACGATCGAGGTGATATTGATGATACGCCCACCTTTCTTGCGGCGCAACATTGGGCGCACGGCGGCTTTGCAGCAGTTATACACGCTCTTGAGATTGGTGTCGATGACGGTGTCCCAATCGTCCTCTTTCATCATCATCAGCAGCATGTCGCGGGTGGTGCCGGCGTTGTTCACCAGGATGTCGATCTGGCCATAGGCATCGAGGGTGGCTTTGATGAGGGCCTGGGCGGCAGCAAAATCGCTGACGTCAGCCTGGATGGCCACTGCCTGTCCGCCGGCAGCCTGAATCTCGGCCACCAGTTCCCCGGCCGGGTCGGGGCTGCTGTTGTAATTAACCACCACGCTGGCACCGTTGCGGGCCAGGTCCAGGGCGATGGCCCGGCCTATGCCGCGCGAGGCACCGGTTACAATAGCTACTTTGTTGGCCAACAGTTGTTCATCCATGGTGTCTTCCTCTGGGGGTTACCTTCTGAGCAAGCGCGCGAGATTGGGCAGCCCGCTTCCTCTGGTTCTGCTCGCCGGCTCAATCGGCTTGTTCAAAGCGCCGGCGCTGGGCCTGGCGGTCAATCCGTTTCATCAGGCTGGTCAGTACGTCGCCGGGGCCAACCTCCACAAAGTCAGTCACGCCGGCCTGGCGCAGGTAGCGCACAGAGTCATGCCACTGGACGTTGCCGGTAAGCTGGCTGGTGAGTTCGGCGCGGATTTCGTCTGGTGTGGTCACCGGCCGGGCAGTAACATTAGCCACCAACGGCACAGAAGGCGGCTGGATGGGGGTGGCAGCCACCGCGGCCGCAAACTCGGCGGCGGCGCTGGCCATGAGCGGGGAATGGGCCGCAATGGTAATGGGCAGGATGACGACTTTGCGCGCCCCGGCCGCTTCTGCCTGGGCCACTGCTTCAGTCAGGGCGCTTTTGTCGCCGGAGATAACCACCTGGCCAGGGCAGTTGTCGTTGGCCACCTGCACCGGCCGGGAACGCCTGGCCTGTGCCGCGGCACAGATCGTCACCAATGTTTCCAGTTCCAGCCCCAAAACGGCGGCCATCGCCCCAGGCTGCTCTTCCCCGGCCCGTTTCATCAACTCACCACGCCGCCGCACCAGGCGCAGCCCGTCGGCAAAAGTCAGGCTGCCGGCCGCAGCCAGCGCCGTCAGCTCGCCCAGACTGTGGCCGGCCACAAAAGTCGGCGGTGGCCAATCCTGGCTTTGCATCACTTGCCAGGCAGCCAACCCGGTGACGTACAACGCCGGCTGTTGGTTTATGGTGTCGGTCAGCGCTTCTTCCGGCCCAAAGAAGCAGAGCGACGAGAGGGAGAAGCCGAGCAGCGCGTCGGCCTGATCGAAAACAGCACGTGCTGCTGGTTCACGCTGGTATAGTGCCTGCCCCATGCCCACATGCTGCGATCCCTGTCCGGGAAAAAGATAAGCGGTGCTCATTTGCTAATTTCCGTGGCGGCCCGCCCCGGCCGGGGCAGGCGAAAAAAAAGCCGCACCTTTGTACGGCTCTTCTGCCTCAGGCCACGGCCCTATTCTTCCGGTTCGGGCAAAATCTGCCGCCCCCGGTACGTGCCGCAGAGCGGACACACGTAGTGGGGTTTCTTCATTTCGCCGCAGTTGTCACAAGCCACCAGGTGGATTGGGGGCAACGCGTCGTGCGCGCGGCGCCGGTCGCGCCGTGCTTTGGATATTCTATGCTTCGGTACAGCACCCATTGTCTAAACCTCTACTCTCGCCTTTGCCTGAACCACAACCAACGATTCTGCTGCTCCGTCAGGACCGATTTTGTTCGTAAAAAAGAAGCGGCATTAGGGTTTGCCGCGACCAACAATTATAGCCACCCCTCTATGGCTGTCAAGGCGATTACGACCCGCGCGATCGGGACACCATGCGCATGGCCTCTAACTGCCTACAACTGCCCCGTCTCCCCCCAACCGGCCAGCAGCGCCTGGTAAGCCGAATCCTGGTAGCGGGCCAACTGCAAGGCGGGCGCATAGTCGGGCAGCCCCCGGCCGGTGACATGCGCCGCCAGCAACTCCCCGGCCGCGGGCGCCGCCATAATGCCATACCCCGACAACGCCCCAATCACAAAGGCCCCCGTCACCGGCAGCGGCCCAATCAGGGGGCGGTTTTCAACCGTCTTGCAGTAGTAGCCCTGGTCAATATACGGCCGGCCGGCCCGCCCCAGGTAAGCCGCCAGGCCCGGCACCATACGGCTCATCCCCCGCAGCAGCACTTCCGGGTACAGCGCATCGGGTGGCGGTGGTGGCCAGACCGGGGCGTGACGCCCGGTATGGTAGGGCCAAAGCATCAATAGGATGGGGCTGCCGCCACCCCCTTCCGGCCGGAAATGCAGCCCGGCCGGGAGCGTCTCCAGCAGCCAGGCCATCTCCGGGTCGCCGGCCAGCTCTGCCCGCTCCTCAGCCGACCAGGGCAGCGCCAGCGGCTCATCCCAAATCATCATCGGCACGTCGCGTGGTACCACCCCCAGCGTGTCGCTAAAAGACATCTTCAGGTGCAGCTCGTTGAACACCGGCAAGCCCACGCCCAACATCTGCCCTACTTCGGCCAGGTAGGGGCCGGCGGCATTCACAAAGCAGCCAGTGGCCAGCGTAGTGTCGCCATTGAGTTGCACCCCCACCACCCGGCCACCGCGCACCTGCACCCCGGTCACCCGGCCGGGCAGCAGCCGCCCACCCGCCCCCTTCACCTGCTCCAGCCAGTACGTGCCCAACTGCTGGGCGCTCAGCCAGCCACAGCGCCGGGCGTGCAATCCTGCCTGCACCTCCGCCGTCAAAAAGGGGAACTGCTGCCGCAGCAGATCCCCCGGCAAATAGTCCGCCCCGCCGGGCTGATTGTGGAAGCCGTGCGCCGGCGCAGGCAAGTATGGCTCCCGGCCGGGGTGCTGTCGCAGCGCGCCCGCCCCCAGTCCGGCAATGGTTTGGGCGTTGGCCAGAAGCTGCTCCGCCCCGGCCGGGGTGGCCGCCAGATAAACGTAACCGCGCCGGTTCAGTTGAAAGACATTGTCACTGGCCTCGGCCAACTCCTCCAGCAGGTCAATGCTGCGATTCATAAACTGGACCATCACCCGGCCGGGGCCAGGCCACCAGTTGCGGTACGCCTCCGTCGACTTATCACTGGTCAGGCTCAATGGCGGCCGCTCATCCACCAGCACCACCCGACCCACCCCGCCGCGCACCGCCAAGAAATAGGCCGCGGCCAGCCCGGCAATCCCCGCGCCACAAATAACAACATCAGCCGAATCTTGCATGGCGTGATTCATGTTACCTTCCGTCAGGCAAAGCCGCCCGCCGCGCGCTCCCTATGCGCTGCCTTCCCAATCAGCCGCTGCGCTGCCCATTTCGTAGCCGTGGCGGCGATTGGCCAGGCGCGTCGTGCCCTCGCGGGTAATCTGGAAATGGTCATAGTCACGGGCCACGTAAGTTTGCGGGAAAACCAACTGCGCCTCGTTGCGCACCAGCACATCATGATAGCGACGCGAAATATGCGTCAGCAGCAGGCTGCGCGCATTTGCCTGGCGGGCCAGGTGCGCCGCCCGGCCGGCCGTCAGGTGGCCAAACTGGCGGGCCATGTCCGCGTCTTCATCCAGATAAGTCGCCTCAATGGTAATCGCATCCGCGTCCTGACAAACGTCCAGCAGGTCACTGGTGCGCCCCACATCGCCAATGTGCACGTAGCGGGTGCCGCGAATAGTCTCCCCCAGCACATCCTCCGGCCGGATCAGCCGGCCATCCGGCAGCGTCACCACCTCCCCCTGCACCAGCCGTGCCCGCTCCGGCCCAAAAGGCACGCCCAATGCGGCCGCCTTCTCTGCCAGGAAAGGGCGGCGCGACTTCTCCTCAAACAAGAATCCGAAGCAGTCGCTGCCGCGATGGCTGACAGGAAAAGCGGATAGACAGAATTTATCGTCTTCCACAATGACGCTGCCCGGTGCCAGGGGAACCAGGTTGATGGCCACCGGCGGCCGCGCCCCGCGCCAGACCACGCGAAAGATCAGGTCGGCAACCCGGTCCAGGGCGGCCTGGCCGGCGTAAATATCAATCTGCTCCAGCGCTTCCCAGCGCCCCAGGGTAGAGAGCAGGCCGCCCAGCCCTAAGATGTGGTCCAGGTGGCTGTGGGTGAGTAAGATCTTGTTCAGGCCGCGAAAGCCCAGGCCGCTGCGCAAAATCTGGCGCTGCGTACCTTCGCCGCAGTCGATGAGGAAGCGGTATTGGCGGTGCAAAATCATGTGGGCCGATAGGCCGCGCTGAATAGAGGGGGTGGAAGCGGAAGTTCCGAGGAAGATTACTTCGAACATGGTTGCTTTGTCTTGGGCGCGCCGGGCAAGCAGCACGCCGTATTGATGGCCCTAATGGCCAAAGCCAACGCCGTGCACTGTGACCCGGCCGGGTTCGTCCAGCCGGCCGTCAATCTGGATAGTCACGTCAAGCCATTGGCGCAAGAGAGCGGCGTTGGTCAGGGTGTGCTGCGTCAGGTGGTTGGTTGTCAATTGGGATGTGCCCTGGGCCAGGGCCATGGGCAGCAGCAGTTGGTCAGCCAGGTGGGCATCTACGGCCGCCGGCGGATGGGGGCCAGGGGTTTCAGCACCCCGGCCGGGAACCCGATTGTCTATGAATGCGGCCAATTCGGCAACTGCGGCGTCGGCCACCTGGTCGGCTGGCAGCCCTTTGCGCCCCAGGGCGCTAAAGCCAGCCTGGGGCAGCCAGAGAAAAATGCCCGCGCCCGCCCCCCGGCCGCGCTCGCGCTGGGGGGTGATGGTTGGCCGCAGCCCCATCTGGCGCAGCAGGTTGGCGGCGCGGTGGGCCATGCGGTTAGGAATGTGGGCCGGCAGGTTGGTCACCGCGGCCACGCCCTGCACCGTCTCCGGCCGGGTTGGCGCAAAGATGGCGGCCTGAAAATGAGGCACCGGCCGGGTTGTTACCTGCATCTCGCCTCCCCCGGCCGGGTACCAGCCCCAGGCGTTTAAGGTCACGTCGAAATCTGCGCCCAGCCGGGCAAAGGCGGGCCGGGCCACCTGGGCCACGTAATGGTAGGGCGGGCTAAAGGGCACGTGGGTGCCGCCGCGCAGTGTAACCTGGCTGGGACCGCGGGCCAGCAGCAGCGGCCACAGAATGGCTTGCAGCACCAGCGTCACTGCCCCGGCCGAGCCACCCGCGGTGGCGTCGCCCACGTCGAAGGTGTAGCTGCCCCCCCCCGGCCGGGGACCGGGCCAGAATTCCAGGGTGGTGCTATGCAGGGCAGCGCCGGTGACGTTGGCCTGGCACAACGTAGCCACCGCCCGCACCCCGGTGAGGTGCTGCGGACGCAGGCCGGGCTGCTTGCGGTTGGCGCGAATATTCACCAGGCGAAACGCCCGGCCGGTGATGGCCGCCAGGCTTAAACTGGTGCGCAAGACCTGGCCGCCCCCTTCCCCCTGGCTGCCATCAATGATTAGCATATCTATTCCGTGCGGCATCTTCCGTCGCTGGTCTGCGGCCGCCGGCGCGGCTTTCGGCCGGCGAGCCGTTTGTCGCTGCGCTGCGTTAAGGCTGGCTGAGTATTCGGGGTCTGCCCCGGCCGGGGAGCGCCCGTTTCGCCAGCCTGCGTTACTATCTCCTGCATCCATTGTACCGCTCGCCCCTCGCCCGGCACAACCCACCCGGCCGGCGAACTGGCTCACAAACAGGCTGAACTGCTGCTATGAAAAAACTGGCCCTGCTCTTCCTACTTTTCCTGGCCGCCATCGTCTTCCTGGCCGACCGCGGCCTGGCCACCAGCTTCTTTGCCCTGGTCCACGCCGTTCCCGGCGCCGACAAACTGGGGCACTTCGTGCTCATGGGCACCCTCTCCTTCCTGGTAAACATGGGCCTGGAGGCCCGGCAGTGGCCTGTGGCCGGCCGCCAGGTGCTGCGCGGCAGCTTGCTGGTCGCTTTGCTGGTCACAGCCGAGGAGCTGACGCAGCTTTTGCTGCCCACGCGCAGCTTCTCGCTGCTGGACCTGCTGTCCGATTATGTGGGTATCTGGCTGTTTGGCCGGCTGGCGGCCTACCTGGTGAACCGGCGGCGGCCGGTTTCCTCATTGCCCCATGAAGCATGATTGGTGGAAGGGGCTATGGCTGGGATTGCTAATGGTTATTCTCACCCCTTCACCCCCTCACCCATACACTCCCTCACACCGCCGTAGCCACAGCGGTAAAAAACAAAACAGCCGCCGCGCACACCATATTTAGCCGCAGCAGGCGGATCTCCTGCCGGGTCAGGGCCGCGGCTTGTTCGGCAGCTAGCTGGGGTCGCTGCTGCGCCAGCAGGGCGGCGCGGTCCATGGCCGGGTGGATGCGCACCTGGACCAGGGCGGCGATCAGGATCATGGCCACCACGGCAATGTGCTTGATGAGAATGGCCCAGGCCCAGACGCTGTCTACCTGCAAGAAGCCACTGTAATTGGGGTCATTGGTCATCTGCACAAAGCCGGTCACCAACAGCAGGACCAGGCTGCCATTCACCCAGGGGCTGAAACGGCGCTGCAAACTAAGCCACTGGTTGGCTTCCAGCGTCCCCTTGCGCAGGGCTGGCCAGGCTACCAGCCCCATCAGGGCCAATCCCCCCAACCAGATAACGGTCGAGAGCAAATGTATCCAGTAGGAAAGGGCAAGTATCCAGAAGGTCATGGGGGGTCTTTCTCACTTCTCCATGTCGCGCAGAGCATTGTAGGCCGGCCGGGGCGTGCCGTCAGGCAGCGTAATGGCCCACCACCACTGCTCATGCTCCTCCGGAGTCCAGGTGTAGTCGGCAATGTAAATGGTAGTCATCAGGCCAATCCAGGGCTGCCAGTTCTGGCGGGCAAACTGGTAAGCGCGCACCAGGTAATCGGCCTGAGTGGCCTCGTCCACGGCAAACCAGGCATATTCCGGGTTTACCAGGTCCGTGGTCCAGCCCATCTCCAGGATCACGACCTGCTTGTCCGCATCCCCGTTGGCCACCATGATCGCCCGCATATCCTCCACGTGGCGAAAGGTGAACCAGCGGCCGTTACCAAAGCCGTTTTCCGGATTCTCCGCCTCTTCCGGGGCGGTCTCGGGCGGCGCTTTGTAGCCCGGCGCATTCAAGCCTAAGGCATCAAAGTAGCGGCCGGCCCCGGCCGCGTACATGCCTTGCAAGAACTGGTCATCGGGCATGGCCAGCGGCGGGGTCGTGCCGGTGGGCGCCAGCCCGGCCGAGATCACAATCGCCTGCGGGTCGGCGGCCTTGATGGCTTCATAGCAAACACGCAGCAGTTCGGTGTACCCGGCCGGGTCCGGTGACTGTTCCCCCCATTCCCGGCTCAGATTCGGCTCATTCCACACCTGGTAAGCATGGACGCGCCCCTTGTAGCGCGCCGCCACCACGCCACAAAAATCGCCAAAATCCTGCATGTTGGCCGGCGGCGCATTCTCCAGCGGTTCCGTGCCTGGGGCCTGTGACCACCACGGCTGGCGGTCCAGGCGCACCAGCAGCTTCAGGCCATTGGCTTCCACTTCATCGACAATGGTGTCGGAATGCCACCAGTTGTACGCCCCCTTCTCGTTCGTCTCGATATCGCGCCAGGCAAAGCTCTGTTTCACCCAGCCAAAGCCCATCTCCTGCACCAGAGACAGGTCCCGCTGGGCGATGTCTGGCTTCCACCACATGAACAACTGCATGCCATATTCCGGCGACTGAAACAGCGGACCCGCCCCGGCCGGGGCCAGCGTAGGCAGTTCCCCTGGCGTAACCTGTCCATCTGGTGGCGGCAGGGTGGCCGGGCTGCTGGTGGGCGCAGTCGTGGTGGTGGGAACCCCGGCCGGGGCAACGGTAACCGTCCCGGCCGGGGTCTCTTGGCCACAGCCACTCAGCCAGATCAGGCTCAGGCCGGCCATAAACAGCGCCCACAGCAGCCCATACCGCCCTTTGCGGGCCATTAGCGAACCTTTTCCATCGCCGCAATCGCCCCAAACGCCGGCCGGGGCACACCATTCACGTCCACAATGCTGTAAGGCACCGGGTCATCCGTGGGACCATTGCCCTTGTTGCCAAAGTCAAAATTAAACTGGAATGCCAGCCAGACCGTACCCGAAGCCTGCATCTGCTGGTAAGCCTGCACAATATACTGCGCCTGCTCCTCCAGCGAATTGTCATTCACAAAGCCAAACCCTTCGGGATAACTGTCGTACCCTTCGCTGCTGCCCCAGCCAAACTCCGTCACGCACAGCTTCTTGTTGGGGTCCAGCGCCTGCACCTTCTGGGCGTAGGTCTCCACTGTCGTCTTAAAACTCCAGCTATGGTGTGGGTTGTCAAACGGGCCGCGGAAAGTGGCCGTTGCCGCCTTGGGCGAGCTGCCGGCCTGGTCCCAGGCCACGTCCGGGCCAATGTTGTAGCCATTGTGGTGCACGCCCACACAGTCAGCATAGTTCAACATCCCCGCAGCCAGCGCCTCGTCCAGGTAGATGAAGTCATCGTAAGAGGTCACCAGGTCATGCACGCCGCTGGGCGCCAGCGCGCCGCTAATGACGATGATGTCAGGATTCACCGCTTTCACCGCCTCATAAGCGCGCTGCAAGAAATCCACGTAAACCACCGGCGACAACCCCTGGGCCGTGGCCCACTCGCGGTCGATGTTCTGCTCATTCCACACTTCAATCGCGTGGACCTGGTTAGGATAATGATTTAACAGTTCGCGCAGGAAGTTGGCGTACAGGTTAAAGTCATCCGGCGGGCCATTCTCTGTCCCGGCCGAGCGCGTCCAGGCGGGCGCGCCAACCACGCTGAACATCAAATTCAACCCCTGCCGGTTGGCCTCGGCCACCACGCCATCATAGAAGAACCATTGGTAGACGCCGGGGTCTGGCTCCACCAGCGGCCATTCCACCTGGACTTTCACCCAGTCCAGGCCCAACTGGTTGCGGATGGCATCCATGGCAAAGGCCGGGTCACCCACTACAGCATGGGATTGGGTGCCGTAGCCAAAACGGTCGGCCGGCCAGGGAAAGGTTGCCCCGGCCGGGGCAGGTTCTTCCACCGGTGCCGGTTCCTCCGCCGGGGTTTCCCCACCATCTTCCACAATCACCGGCGGTGGCAGCGTAGCCGCCTCTTCTGGCGGCGTCTCCGGCGCTGTCGTGGCCGGCAGCGCCGTCGCCTCAGGCACTACTTCGTTGTTCGCCTGGCCACCGCAGGCAGCGGCCAACACGGCCAGCAAAGCCAACATGAGCCACAAATAGACGGGTCGTTTCATTCCTCTTTCTCCTCTGCGCAAGGTGGGTCCGCCGGCTGGCAAGCCAGGCAGACACAAAGCGGGGCGCATTTTGGCCTGAAAGCAGCCTAAATGCGCCCCGTTATTTATCAACGTATCCGGCCGGGAACCCGGCCGGGACCCGTTCACCGGCCAGGCGTTAGTTACTGCACACCCATCACCTGGCCAAGCAAAATGCAGGCCGGGCAACTGCCGTTCGGCCGGATCATCGCATAACCGGCCATCGGGTCATCCCCCCAGTTGGTGAAATCCACGTTGAAGATAATCATCAGCCGCACCCGGCCGCTGTTAGCCGCCAGGCTGGCCGCTTCCGCCAGGTACTGCGCATGTTCCGCCACGGTCAGGTTATAGGGCGCGCGCCACAAGAAACCGCCCGGCACATAGCCCCACTCTTCACCGCTCAGGTAGCCCAGCTCAGTGAAGCACAGTGTGCCCGCGCCTGCACCCACGTAGGCGTTCACCATACCCTGGAAGTAGCGGGTGTAGTGACCGCCATTGCCACGCGGGTCGCCACTAGTCGCGGCCGGGGGCATGATCCCTTCATTGTAATGAACGCCAATGCAATCCGAATAGCTGCCGGCCCCGGCAGCCATCATACCCGCAATGTAGGGCGCATCATCACAACCGCCGCCAGTGCAGCCACCACCCCAGAAACCGGTCGGGGCGGGCGCGCCCGTAATAACCAGAATATTGGGATTGGCATTCTTGATGGCCGTGTAGGCCGGGATCAACATACTATTGACATAGGTCTGCGGGCTGATCTGCCCGGATGGCCATTCCCGGTCGATGTTCATCTCATTCCAGATTTCAATCGCGTCGGGCGGGTCGGGCAGCGAGGCAACCTGGCCCAGGAAGGCGACATACGCCCCGTAATCGATGCTGCTGGGGTTCAACTGGCCAGGGATACTCAGCAGCACCTTGAAGCCGTTGCCATGGCCATCGGCCACCAGGCCGGCCACGTCCTGGCCAGTGTTGCCGGGGCCCCACTTGTGCTGCCGCTTAACCCAGGTCATCCCGGCCGAGCGCATCACCGCCGTGCGCGGCGAGCCAACAGTCTGGCCGCCCAACTCAAAAGAGCCACCCGCGGCCGGGGGCGGTGGTGGCGGCAGCGGGTTACCGCCACCACCATCATCGCCACCGCCCACCACCAGTGGTGGCGGTTCCACCACCGGCAGCGAGGCAATCTGCAGGGCCGGGTTCAGGCTCAACAGGGAGGCGAATAGCCAGCCCTCTTTTTCATCAAAGTTTACCACCACCCATTCAGAGTTAGCGCTGCGGCCGCTAATGGCCACCCGCGTACCCACCTGCACAACCTCTACCACCGGATAGGCCACACCCGGCCCAGTGCGCAGGTTGGCGGCAATGCCCACCACGGCGTCCGCCGTGCCCGGATCGATGGGGGCAACCGTGGGCGCCGGGACGACAGCCCCGGCCGTTGGGGCCGGCGCGGCCGTGGCGGCTGGCGTCGGCGGACTCTCGGCCACTTCTTCGTCTAGCTTGGCCACTACAATCTCGATGGAGCCTAGCTTGGCCACCGAGTTACCCTGGGCAAACTCGGCATTGATGACGTAGGTGCCGGGTTCGGCGCTGCCATCCCAGCGATAGATCAGGGCATCGCCACTGCTGCTGGCAACGACGTCCCCAGCCGTATTCTGAACGGTCCAGGAAATTGCCGCGCCGGCCACTTCGGGGGCAGCGCCATTGTTTACATAACCTTCCAGGGCGGCAACGTAACCGTCGCCCTGGGCCCCGGTGCCCATGCCGGTCACGCTGATGCCGCGCACGTTATAGCTGCGGGCGGCGTTCACCTGGCGGCTGAGGGCGGCTTCGTTGCTCAACCAGACGGTGTGGGTCTGGCCATTTTCCTCGTAGGTGTACTTGTACATCAGGCTGTCGCTGTCCCACTCCAGCGCACTGGCGGTGCCGGCCAGGCCAACTTCCACCGCGGTTTCCGGCTCAACTTCTTCGGCTCCTTCGGTGATATTAAGTTCACCAAAACTGGCCAGCGCCTGATCGTTGTCAACGGTGCGGTACACGGTGCCGATGGTGTCCACGGCGTAGGCGGTGACCACTAGCGTAAGTTTCTGCCGCTCGATCTGGGTCACGGCCCAGTCGATGAGCTTCTGAGCCTGCCCTTCTTCATGGTAAACGCTGGGGTTGAGGGGCATCTGGACGTAGACCGCGTCGGCAATTTCGCCAATGGCGGCCCAATCCTGGCCGGCGCTATCCCAATCGCCCAGATTAGTTTGGGCGGGGGTGTCCACGGTAACGATCAGGCTTTTGCCTTCAGCGTGCAGGGCGTTGGCCAGGCGGCTGACGAAGCTGGTGAAGTTGTCACGCACCCCGGCCGGGATGGCTTGATAATCCAGGTTCACCCCGTTGTAGGCGTCCGACTGGGCCACGATGGCCGCAATGTGCTGATCGGCCAGGGCAGTATCCCCCAGGAGCTGTGTAATGGCCGCCTGATCAATGATGGCGCCCACGTTACTTACTTGCAGCAACTGCTGGTAGCCGCCGGTGGTTAATTCAGCCACCTCGCCGGTTAGGGCACCGTCGGCGGCCAACATCAGCCGGCCCAGGGTCACTTCGGTCAGGTAAGGCAGGACCACGGCGGGCAGCGCGCCTTGTGGCTGCAGGTCGGCACCAATGGCGGCGGCGGCCGGCGGGGCGGTTTCTAGCAGGGTTACGGCCACCGGCAGGGCCATGCGGGCTGACGTCATCTGGCCATCTTTTTGGGTGTGGGGGACAAAAGCCCAGGCGGAACCGTCCCAGCCATAGAGGTCTACGGTGCGCTCTTTCCCGGCCGGGGCCGGCAAGCTCACCGAACCTTCGGGGGCGGTGCCATCATAGGACATCACGTAAACATTGCTGACGACAGTCGCCCCGGCCGGGATCGCGGCCGCCATCGCGGCGGCTTCATCGCCGGCCGCATTATTCACAAAATCAGTGATGGGGATGCTGGTCACGTCCACGGCGGCCCCATCGGCCGCGACGGTGATCTCACCATCGCTCGCCGTGCCGCCGTTTACCGCGACCGCCCCATCTGTTGTCTCGGCAGTTGCCTGGGCCGTTTCACCACCGCCGCTCAGCCTATCGGCCAACGAAATCGGGGGCAAGAACAAGCCGGCAATGAGCAAACCAATGACGACGACAACCCCAACCACCACAGCCACAGCCACAATCTTGCGGTTGCCAGACTTTTCGGGGGGGCCGGATGAGGGGGTGACAGTCGCCGGCTCACCACTAAGGGCCTGACGAGCCTCCTGCAACGGGCGTTCTTCTTCCATCATTCCGCATACCTCCTCAAGGAATTGCAGATAGAAACAATTTCCGAGCTTACGAACAAATGGCGGCTCGCCGGCCGCCATTGACATTTAAGATTTCTCTTCTCAGTAACGAAGATTCTAGCAAAGGTAATTTGAGTTGCCAAACGGGGCGGAATTGGACAGGTGATTGATGAGAAGAATGTTAATTCGTAGAACAGATGTGCCGTCCAACGCGCGCCGGGCTGTCGCCTTGGGGTGCCGCAGCAGACTCAAGGCCGAATGGTACCCTTAAGGGCGCGGGCGTGCTTGACACCTCCCCAACGGTTGCTATACTTTTGCCCCTAGACGCAGTGCGTCAAAGAACTTGCCTGTTAATCATTTAATTCCCACGCGAGTAGCAATTGAAGGAGACCCAAATGGCAGATTTAGAGAAGTTGTTCAAAAACATGCCCAATGTCTTTGATGCCGAAAAGGCGGGTGAGATGGCCGCCACGGTGCAGTTCAATTTGAGTGGTGAGGGTGGTGGTGACTGGTATGTGCAGATTGCGGATGGCCAGTGCACCACCCACAAGGGCACTACAGAAGGCGCTACGGCCACCATTAAGATGGACGCCACCGACTATGCCGACATGACTTCGGGCAAACTGAACGCCATCACAGCATTTATGCAGGGCAAGGTTAAGGTTGAGGGCGATCTAAACACCGTGATGAAGTTCCAAACGCTGTTCGCCAGTTAGCTGGAATCCAGGCCGGTTGTTTGTTGGCGTTTGGAATAGGGAGACGGATTGAACGGATGGGCGTGTTTCTTACGGCTGGTTCAAGCGAAATCACGACCTGTCCGTTCAATCTGTGTCTGTGTTGTGGGTGCTTTTGGGTGCGTGCTTAGCGCCGCAGCAGCAGCAGCATGGCAGCAATCAGCAGGAACGCGCCCAACAGGCTGAGGGGGCTGAGCCATTCGCCAAATAGGAGCCAGGCCAACAGAGCAGAGGTTAATGATTCTAGCAGGGTGATGATGCTGGCCACCCCGGCCGGGACATGACGAAGCCCCCGCAAAAACAAGATGTAAGCCAACGCGGTAGGCACCAACCCCAAGTGGAGCAGCAGCAGCCACCCGGCCGGGGGATAACTGAGCACCAGCCCAGCCGCCAGGGTGAAGGGCAGCAGCCCCAACGCCCCCACCGCAAAGCCCAACGTAATCGGCTGCAAAGGATGGTAGCGGCCGGCCAGCGCCCGGCTGCACAAAGTAACCACCGCATAGCTAGCCGCAGCGCTCATCGCCAGCAGCACGCCGGCCAGGTCACCCGGCCGGGCCAGGCTGGTGCGCCCGCCCCCTACCAGCAGCGCGGTGCCCAACAACGCCCCCACCAGCGCCGCCGCTACCCGGCCGGTCAGCGGTTCGCGCAGCAGCGGGGCCGCCAGCAAAGCCACAACCACCGGCGCCAGGCACAGGGTGATGAGCACCGCTACCGTCACGCCCAGCCGGGAAATGGCCGCGAAGTAGCACACCTGGTACAGCCCCATGCTCCCTCCCAGCAGCAGTACAATCAGCCAGTCGCGGCGGTTGCGCGGGCGCAGGGAATATTGGCGGGCGCGCTGGCCACCCGGCCGGGGCATCAACTGCCACACCAGCCACAGCGCCGGCACCGATAACGCCAACCGGAAAAAACCAATCGACAGCGCATTGGCCGCCGACATGTTGTACAGCGCCTGGGTGGCCACCCCCACCGTGCCCCACAACACCGCCGCCGCCCCAACCTGAAGTGAACTACTGAGATGCTGTGACATTTTCTTCAAGGGGCGCGGACAAGCCGGTGGGGAGGCCGGTTCACCCATACACCCCCATCACCCGGCTTCCAACGCCAGCTCCGCATACTCCGACCGCTGCGTATCTTCTGGGGCCACACCCAGCAGCATGAGCAGTTCGCTGATCAGGCTGGCTTTGCGCTGGGCATCGCTGCGCGACCAGGTACGCGACTTGATTTCCAGATAGTAACCCGACAACCCCGGCCGGGTCACCTGGTCCAGATTAATCGCCAAATCCGTATCCTGGTACAAGATGCGCCAGCGGCGGCGATCTTTGTGGATCTCCACTTCCCGTGCCGGAGCAAAATATTCACGGTAGAAGCGCAGACTTTGCGCGGCCGGGGCCAGGTAGCGTGAACGGGAAAGCATCACCGCATTAGGGAACTCTTGCAGTTGCTGCGCTCCCAGCAGCGTCAGCCGCGACCGCGCCTGGTAAACCTCCCCTTTCTCATTCAAATACTCATCTTCACGATAACGCAGCCGGGCAGCATCTGGGTCACGGCCATCAAAAAAGAAGTAGTTATCGAACTGCTTATAGTGCGCCTGCTTCACAATCTCAAGCTGGCCACCCTCCATAACTTCCAGCACCCGGCGGTCATCGGCCAGGCGCGCCTTCACCTGCACCTCAAAGCTCTCCTGCCGCTGCACGCCAGCCAGCAGCACCAGCTTGTTATACGGGCTAGATTCCCGCTCCGTTACAAAGGCGTCAATCCGGGCCGCGACAATGGCCGCCTCCGCCTTAGCCGCCGCCTCATCCACCGTCAGCAGTTCCTGCCCACGCATCAGCCACTGGCCGTTGCACATCACATCCTGGACATCGGTGCTCTTGGCCGCGTACACCAGCCGGGAGTAAATGGCCTCCGGATTGTTATGAAAATGGGGCCAGTTGTGGGCCACATTCATATCCACCACCACCAGGTCGGCCCGCTTGCCCGCCTCCAGGCTGCCGGTGAGGTGGGCCATGTGTACGGCTTGCGCGCCGCGAATAGTCGCCAGTTCCAGCGCCTGCCGGGCGGGCAGCACAGTGGGGTCGTTGCTCACCGTTTTGGCCAGCAGCGCCGCCAACCGCATCTCCTCAAAAATATCCAGGTCATTGTTGCTGGCCGGTCCATCAGTGCCTACGCCAACATTCAGCCCCATGGCCAGCATCTGGCCAACCTCGGCAAAGCCGCTGGCCAGCTTCAGGTTACTGCTGGGGCAGTGGGCCACACCCGCCCCCGCTTTCTTCAAATCATACATCTCGCCCCGGTCCAAATGGACGCAGTGGGCGGCCAGGAGCCGGGTTTCCAGCAGGCCGTTCTTGGCGTTCCAGGGCACTACCGGCATACGGTTCTGGCTGCGGCAGTTGTCCACTTCGATGGCTGTTTCGGCGATGTGGGTATGCACCGGCACGTCAAAGGCGCGGGCCAGATCGGCACAGGCCCGCAGCAGTTCCGGGGTGGCGGTGTACCAGGCATGGGGCGCTACTGCGGGCTGAATCAGCGGATGGCCGTTCCAGCGCTCAATGAAGCGGCGGCAGAGGATGATGGCATCTTCAAAGGTGTCTGCATCGGGCGCGGGAAAGACGAGGATGGTCTGGCCCAACAGGGCGCGCATGCCGATGGCCGCCGTGGCCTCGGCGATTTCGCTCTCGAAGTAATACATGTCGGCAAACGTGGTGACGCCGGCGCGGATCATCTCGGCACAGGCCAGGCGGGTGCCCAATTTCACAAACTCCGGGGTGACGAATTCGCGCTCCACGGGCATCAGGTAGCCCAACCAGACATCCAGGCGCAGGTCGTCGTTCAGGCCGCGCAGCAGGGTCATGGGGGCATGGGTATGGGCGTTGACCAGGCCGGGAATGATGACCCGGCCGGAGCAATCCACCACTTCATCCGCTTCATAGGCCGCGGCAATCTCCCCGGCCGGGCCGACCGCCACAATGCTGTCACCGCGAATGGCCACTGCCCCGGCCGGGTACAGGTCAAACGCTGCATTCATCGTCACCACCGCGCCCCCGGTCAACAAGAGATCCACTTTTTCGCTCATGACACCATCCTTAACTGCAACTTTGGAAGCGGCGCTCACCGCGCCCATCCACAAGAGTGGCTGGCATTATACCGGGTTTAGCCCCCAGGCGAAATGCGCTGCCGCCCAGAACAGAAACCACGAATCACGCTTTACATGCTATAATCGGCCTACCCCCGGCAGTTAAGGCTGGCCAACAGGTAAACCGACCATGACGATGCAAGAGATTATTGCCCATAAACGCGACAACCAGCCGCTGACCACCGCAGAAATCGCCCGGTTTGTCCAGGGCGTGGCCAGCGGCACCGTGCCCGACTACCAGGCCGCGGCACTGCTGATGGCCATCTACCTGCGGGGCATGGATCGCCGCGAAACCATCGACCTGACCCTGGCCATGGCCCGGTCGGGCACTCAACTGGATTTGCACGATATCGTCCCCTACGTGGTGGACAAGCACTCCTCCGGCGGGGTGGGGGACAAGACAACCCTGGTGGTGCTGCCGCTGGTGGCCGCCTGCGGCGTGCCGGTGGGCAAGATGTCCGGCCGGGGACTAGGCTCCAGTGGTGGCACCCTGGACAAGATGGAGTCGATACGCGGCTGGTCTTGCGACCTGACCCTGCCCCAGTTCCGGGCGCAGTTAGCCGAGGTGGGGCTGGTGCTCGCCGGCCAGACCGCCCAACTGGCCCCGGCCGATGGCAAGCTGTATGCCCTGCGCGACGTGACGGCCACCGTAGCCAGCATGCCCCTCATTGCGGCGTCGATCATGTCTAAGAAGCTGGCCGCCGGCGCAGACGGCATTGTGCTGGATGTAAAGGTTGGCAGCGGCGCGTTTATGCCCACAGTGCCAGAGGCCCGCAAGTTGGCCCAGATTATGGTCGCCATTGGCAGCGACGCCGGCCGGGATATGGTGGCCTTGTTGTCGGATATGAACCAGCCGCTGGGACACGCTGTGGGCAACGCCCTGGAAGTGCAAGAGGCATTGGCCAGTTTGCGCGGCGCAGGCCCGGCCGGGTTCTGGGCGCACTGCCTGGATGTGGCCGCCCACATGGTAGTGCTGGCCGGCCAGGCCGCCACACTGGACCAGGCCCGGCAAAAGCTGCTGGCCGCGCGCGACTCCGGCCGCGCCCTGGCCAAATTCAGGCAGATGGTGGCCGCCCAGGGCGGCGACGTGGCCCAGGTAGACAACCCCGCCCTGCTGCCCCAGGCCGCGCTGGTTGAGCGCGTAAACGCGCCGCAAGCCGGCTATGTGGCCGCGCTGGACACCGGCGCGCTGGGCTGGGCGGCGGTCCACCTGGGCGCAGGCCGCGCGGTGAAGGGCGAGGCCATTGACCATGCCGTGGGGCTGGTGATGCCGGTAAAGGTGGGCGATTGGCTCCCGGCCGGGGCGGAACTGGCCACCATCCACGCCAACGACCCCGCCCGGCTGGCCGCCGCTCGCCAGGCCATTCTGGCCGCCATCACCTGGTCGGCCGAACCGGTGTCCCCCCTACCCCATATCTATGAGACCATAACCGGGGCCACCAACGGTTGACCCCAGGCAACGAAACACGCAGCACGAGTCACAAACCATGACCAAAATCGTAAACCAGCAAGTAGCAGGCTTTTTGCGGTGGCATGACCATCTGCTGTTGGTGGCGCAGCCAGGCGCGCCGGGGTGGTATCTACCTTGTGGCGAACCCCGGCCGGGTGAAACTCTGGACCTGGCCCTGCAACGCGTCGTGCAGCAGACAGCCGGCCTCAGCGTACCCGAGCCTGGGCCTCTGGTGTGTGTGGTGCGGCTAGTAGACATGGCCACCAGGGACGAACACATGACCTATCTCTTCGACGTTGGCCAGTGGCAGGGCACGCCCCATGGCCCCGCCCGGCCGGGCAGCAGCCGCACGGCAGCCGAGTTTATGCCCCTGGCCGAAGCCACCGCCGAACTGGCGGCCCAACCACGGCCAACGCGCCGCGAGCCGCTGCTGGCCTACTTGCAGGGCGACGTTGGCCCCGGCTACGTCTGGCTGTACCAAAACGATGCCGGGCAAGAGCTGTTTATCACCCGGATGTTCAGCGGGAGTGTGAAATGAGACTAGGATTGGCGCTAGGCGGTGGCGGCGCGCGCGGCGCGGCCCACATTGGCGTTCTGATGGAGCTGGAGCGGCTGGGCATCCGGCCGGACCTGATTGTGGGCACCAGCATTGGCGGGCTGGTAGGCGCGCTGCTCGCCGCCGGGCAAACGCCGCAGCAGATGGGCGCCTTTTTTGAGCAGATGAACGTGAATCAATTGTTCGGCGTGCCCAGTGGTGTACGCTCGCTCACCGGCAACCGCAAGCTGGAGCAACTGCTGGAAAAGACGATGGGGCGGCCAACATTTGCCGACCTGCCCATCCCCCTGGCGGTGGTAACGGTTGACCTCGTCAACCGCAAGGAGATTGTGCTGGATACCGGCGACCTGATCAGCGCCATCCTGGCCACAACCGCTTTCCCCATTGTGCTGCCGCCGGTAGAGCGGGAAGGGCTAACCCTGATCGATGGTGGCGTGCTAAACAATATGCCCTTCGACGTGGCTCGTGCCCGCGGCGCAACCCACGTCATTGCCGTGGACCTGAGCCATTCGCTGCCCTACGGCACCACTGCCAGCGCCCCGGCCGGGGGCGGCATCGTGGGCCGGGCGCTGGCCATCACCCAGCGCTACCCGTTGGGGCAGGTCATCTCCAACCTGGCCGACATCGTCACCATGCAGTCGATGAACGTGCGCCTGGCCATTACCCGGCCGGAGGTGCTGCTGCAGCCGCAAATGGGCACCATTGGCCTGTTCGACTTTCATCGCCTGGCCGATGGCATTTCCGCCGGGCGCAGCGCCGCCCAGGCTGCCGAGGCCGCGCTGCTGTCGCTGGCTTCATCGCTGGAACATTCGCAGGTTTGAACGTTGGAACGCGGGAACGTTCACAGGAGGTAGATTGTGACCATTTTAGGTGTAGATATTGGTGGTTCCGGCATTAAGGCCGCCCTGGTAGATACGGATAGGGGCGAGCTGATTAGCGAACGGCTGCGCGTCCCCACGCCCGAATCGCTTCTGGTGGAGGATGTGCTGCCGGCGGTGGCCGACCTGGTGGCCTCGTTTACCGACTACCACGGCCCACTGGGCGTTGGTTTTCCGGCGGTGGTGCAAGACGGCGTGCCCCGCACCCCGTTTACGGCCCACCAGATCCCGGGCTGGAAGGGCTATCCGGTGGCCGAGCGGCTGTCGGCCCTCACCGGCCGGGCGGTTACCATGCTCAACGATGCCGACGCGGCCGGGATTGCCGAGATGCGCTTTGGCAACGGCCAGGGCAAGAAGGGTGTGGTCATCATCTTCACCCTGGGCACCGGCATTGGCAGCGCCATGTTCACCAACGGCCAACTGGTGCCCAACTGCGAACTCAGCGCCCTCTATCTGCGCGGCCATACGGAGTTTGCCGAAAAGTACGCGGCGGACATCGTCCGGCAGGAGGAGGAGTTGTCGTGGGAGGCCTATGCGGCGCGGCTGGACGAGTATCTACATCACGTGCAGCGCGTCTTCTCCCCCCGCCTGGTCATCATCGGCGGCGGCATCAGCAAGAAGTATGAGAAGTTCTTGCCGCTGCTCACCGTGGATTATCCGGTGGTCCCGGCCGGGCTGCGTAACGAAGCGGGTATCATCGGCGCGGCCATTGCCGTGGCCGAGGGCTGGTCCAACTAAAACAGCGCAGCCAGGGCGTAGCGCGGCTGTTTCGCTTGCGGGTCAACCACCACCAGGTAACCAGAAGCCACCAGCCGCGCCAGCGTTGACTGCACGTCGCGCGGCTTCCACTGGAACAGCTTGCGCACATCGGCCGCCGTGGCCGCGCCCAGGGCGGCGAAGTAGTGGCGCAGCAGCGCCTCACGCGCCGCCGGCCGGGCAATGGGGCGCGCCTGGGCCGGCAAATCAGGGTAATGGCGATGGACGGCATCGTAGATGAAGCTGTAGCGCCACGGACCGGCTGCGGCAATGCCCACCGGCAGAATCTTGAAATCGCGCTGCAGCTGTGTTAGCCCCCGTTCAAAAGGGCTGTTGCTGGCTTTGCTCGTCATCTGGATTTTGCGCCGCAGGGCTACTGTGTCCAGCGCCCCTTCGCGCAGCAGCGCCTCATAAATCAGCTTCGCCTCGCGGGAGAGCAGGCCATCCTCATACAACTGAACATAATCTTGCTCTGGCTCGCCGTAGTTCTCGCTGAGGGCGTAGAAGTAGGGCACCCCGGCCGGGGCGATCATCGTCGCCTTGCCGCGCAGGATTTTGGCATAATACCATTGGCGCGTCCCCAGCATCTGGTCCTTCCAACCCCAGGTAACGTGGCCAGGATCGTCGTGGGCGTCAGCCACCGGCCGGTTGCCGGCCACGGCGCTCCACAAGTTGGGCAAGAGAATCCCCTTGATGGGCCAGAAATAAACAAAGCCCCGCTCCTGCACAAAGGCCAGCGCATCCTCTTTGCTGTGCAGGCGCAGTTCCTGGCGCAGGCGAAACGTAACCGCCCGGTACGCCTCGAGCTGTTGGTCGGTTAGATGGTGCATGGTCAAGCCCGGCCGGGTGCTTACCCCCCCACGTTGGCAATGATGCCCAATTGGGCCATGATGGCCGCGACCGCCTTGTTGGCCGGTGCGTCTGCGTCCAGGGCCAGAAATGGCCGGCCACTCAACTCCAGCGCCAGCAACTGCTCATCGGCCGGCACCGCGCCCAGGAGCGGTATATCCATGGCGGCCAGCCGGGCCTGGAGCAGCGAGGGCACGTCGCCATGTACCCGGTTCAAAACCAGCCCGGTGTGCTCAATCTGGATATCCAATTCATGGCGAAAGGCAGCAATCCGCTCCGCAGCAGTAATGCTGCGCAGCGTGGGTTCGGAGACGATGATCAGGTGCTGCACATCGCGGGTGGTACGCCGGCTCAGGTGCTCCATCCCCGCCTCGTTGTCAATGACCACATAGCGGTAGTTCTTGCTGATGGCATCGATGACCTGGCGCAAATTGTGGTTCACCGCGCAGTAACAGCCCTGCCCCTCCGGTTGCCCCATGGCAATGAGGTCAAAGCGGTCGCCTTCGGACAGGGCCGAGCGAATCTGGTAGTCCAGGTATTCTTGCTTGCTAATGCCGCCGCCAATGGTACCCATGGCTGCGCCGCCGGCGGTTAGCGACTGCTTCACCTGGCCCAGTAAATCCTCGCGGATATCCCCCACGGTCCAGTCCAGTTCCAGCCCCAGGACCATGTTCAGGTTGCTGCTGGGATCGGCGTCGATGGCCAGCACTGCGCCCGGCTGGTTTTCTACCAGGTATTTGATGATGAGGCCGGCGATGGTAGTTTTCCCGACGCCCCCTTTACCGGCCAGTGCGATGGTGGTTGTCATCTTTTATTTTCCTCGTTGGCTAACACGTGGCAGCGGTTTACGACCGGTCATTAATTGTTCAGGCTGTCAAGCTGGCCGGCCATTTGCAGGGCACTCTGGCGCAGGGCGGGCACGTGGTCGTAGACGGCCAGGCCCAGGCGATCGGCCTCCAGGACGGCGGGGTCCATCGGCAGGACGCCCAGAAGGGGTAGATCAGGCGCTTCACGCTGCAAGAAAGCGCGCTCGGCCTCGTTCTGGACTTTGTTGCCCACCAGCCAGAAGCGCTCCAGCCCAATGTCCTGGGCCAGCTTCTTGATTTGCACAGCGGTGCCCAGGCTGCGCCGGGTTGGTTCGACGACGATGAGCAGGGCATCGACGAAATCGACGGTGGCCCGGCCGAGGTGCTCGACCCCGGCGTACATATCCAGGATTAGGACGTCGTCTTTACGGAACAAGAGGTGGGTGAAGAGGGTTTTGAGCATGGCGCTCTCGGGGCATATGCAGCCGGAGCCGCCCAGTTCCACGGCTCCCATTTCCAGCAGGCGCACGCCGCGATGGACGACGCTGAAGCGTTCTGGTATGTCGTCGACGCGGGGGTTGAGGGTGAAGAAGCCGCCCATGCTCCCCGGCCGGGCACCGGTCCGCTCAGCGATGAGTTCATCCATCTCTACGATGGGGTGTAGCTGGGCGCGCAGCCCGGCCGGGAAGCCCAACGCCCCCGCCAGGCAAGGGGATGGGTCTGCATCTACCGCCAGCACCTGCTGCCCGGCATCGGCATACGCCTGCGCCAGCAGCGCCGCCAGCGTCGTCTTCCCCACCCCGCCTTTACCACTAATCGCTAGTTTCATCAGTTTGCTCATGCAGCTTAGTATTTGACCAGATAAGTTCTGACGGGCAGCGGAGTCGAGGCTTTAGCCGGTCACTCCCGGCTAAAACCTCGACTCCATGGGGAGAGGTCCGCCCGGCATCGGCTCGCTGCGCTGGCCGGCCAGCAGCCGGCGGGTGAACATGCTGCCCAGGATGGCGCAGGCATCGGTGGGCAGGTGGTGGTGGGTGTGGGCGTCGAACAACACCTGGTAGGAAGGGGGGAAATCTTCGTCCCCCTGCCAGGCTACGGCCAGAATGGGCACGTGGGGCAAGGCCCACACCTGGTAGGTGGCGTCCCCCAAATCTCCCGGCCGGGCACCACACTCCAGCGCCACGCGGCCAAAAGCGTCCAGGTCATTGCCAAAGCGCCGGGCCAGTTCCCGGCCGGTGTAGCCCTGAAAAGCCTGGGTGTAGAAGCGACCATCGGGCAGGTCCGTGAAAGCGATCCACGTCCCGGCCGGGGGCGTACCATCCGTGGTGTGCAGGTAATAGGCAACCATCGCCTGCGTCAGAAGATCAAGCTCGCCCTCCCCGGCCGGGGCGTACGCCACAAAATCAGGCAGAAGAACTGCCACCGGTGCCTGCCAGACATCCAGCAGCAGCCGGTCAGCCAGCAGCCGGGCACCACTCAACCTGGCCAACCGCACCACATCCCGCTGCGCCAGCTCTGCCCGCAGCCGCTGCACCCGGCCGGGTAAACCCGGCTGGTCTAGTTCAGGCATAACTCAGGTTCGGCAATCGCCACCGGCCGGGCTAACCCGGCCTCTGAGACAATGCGCGGCACAATATCTTCCCAACCGACGGCCATGAGGTGAATGCCATTCACCCCTTGCTTACCCTTCACCGCCTCAATCAGCTCCAGCGCAATCTGCACGCCTTCCTCTTGCACGCCATCCCCGGCCGCTTCCAGCCGCTTTAGCAAATGCTCCGGAATAACGACACCCGGCACATCCTTGTGCATGTACTGGGCCATCTTCAAGCTCTTCAGCGGGGTGATCCCCACCAGGATATACACCTTGTCCAGAATGTTGCGCTTGGCCAGTTCATTCAGCCACACTTCCATGCCGTCCGGGTCATACACCAGGTTCGTCTGGAAGAACTGCGCCCCAGCGTTCACCTTCTTATGCTCACGGATCGCCTGAAACTCCGGCCGGGAGGCAAATGGTGCGGCCGCGGCCCCCAGGAAATACTGCGGGCGAAACTTAATCGGCCGGCCATCCAGGTACTTTCCTTCATCCCGCATCCGGCGCAGAATCCACAACATCTGAATAGCATCAATATCAATGATATCCATGCGCCCTTGCGGCGCGGGACCCATGCGCGAATGATCGCCCGACAGGCACAAGATGTTGCGAATGCCCAGCGCGCTGGCGCCCAGCACCTCCGCCTGCAAACCCGTGCGCGTCCGGTCGCGGGCCGCAATCTGCAGCACCGGCTCAGCATCGTGCTCTAACGCCATCTTGGAACAGGCAATGGAAGACATACGCGACGTAGCCGAAGGGCAGTCGGTGAAGTTAACGGCGGCCACGTAAGGCCGCACCATCTCCACATTGCGACACATCTTGCCCGTGGCCACACTTGCCGGCGGGGCAACTTCGGCCGTCACCACAAACTCACCAGCTTTCAACCGGCGCTCCAGCTCCGACACCGGTTCGTCGTAGGCCGGCGGGTGGTACTCGGCATCCCCCTGCCACCAATCGGGCTGGCGCACCGGCCGGAAAACGGCGTCCCAGATTTCGGCGCGCTCTTCTTTGTCGCCCGACACCAGGCCAGAGGCAACCTTCTTTGTACCAACTTCCTTCACTTGCCGCGCCACATCGCCCCACGTCTCCGTGCCAACTTTGCCCCAATCCAACGGCGGCATCACTTCCAGCAGCATTTCCTGCCGCCCCATCTTGAAGGCTCGCTCGTAGATTTCGTACCAGATGCAGGGCCGGGTCTCGTCCACGTAGCAGTGCGCTTCGGTAGAGCCACCGCATGGGCCGTTGCGTGCTCCCTTGGGGCACTCCATGGGGCAGATGAAGGCGGTTTCTTGCAGCAGGCAGTTGCCGCACATGCGGCAGCCAAACAGCGGCCCCTTCACGACCCGCTCAATGAAGGCCAAAGAACGTTTGCCGATTTTTTCGCGCTTAAATGGGTAATAGGGCGGCTGCCAGCGCCGTCCTGGGGTAAAGAGAGGCATAACAACCTCCGTGTCCTTTTTTCTGTTTTGTAGGCAGGGTCGTCACCGTTCGTTCGTCGGTCCCGGCCGGGGTGGTCGGGCGGCAAGAAGGGGGTGTTTGGACCCGGCCGGGTTTATACAAAAGCTTCCTGCTGCAAGTACGAATCGGCGTAGATCACCTTGTTCAACAAGATCTCCACCGTCTTCCAGATAGCCACCTGTGCCGGATCACGCACATCCACATCCTCCAGGGAAGGTTCTTCCATGGCCGCAATGCGGTTGCTAATCGCCAGATACAGCCGGCCAACGGGTGTCGACGCATCACCCGCTTCAATCACTCGTACCACCTCTTTCAGTTCCAGGTCAAAGGGATCGGCAATCATCATCTTCAAACCGGAACCCATCAGCATGGCACAGTAAACGCGATTGATCAACGCGCGATTCTCCCGCGGCACCGCATTAGAGACATTCGACAGCCCAACAGAGATAGGCGGGGGCGGATCCCAGGCATATTGCAGCGTGCGCACCGCCTCAATCAACTCCGGGCAATACTCCTGGCAGCCCGAGACCGTCAGCACCAACGGGTCAATGATAAGATCCTCAATGGGAAAATCAACCTCCAGGGCGCGCGGAATCAACGACTCCAGGGCAATATTCACCCGGTCATCGGCGGCCACCGGAATACCACTCTGCCCCATCGTCAGGGCAATCAGCCGGGCGTTGTACTTCTTGGCCACCAGCGGCACCTTCTCCAACCGTTCCGGTTCCGCCGAAGTAGAGTTGATGATAGGCTGGGCCTTGGTAACCTTCTTCAGGCCGGCTTCAATGCCCAGGATGTTGGTGCTATCGAAGCAGAGGGGCACATCGGCCACCGCTTCCAGCAGTTCCACCATCCAGGGGAAAACTTCTTCACCATCTTTCTTGCGCGGTCCCAGATTAACGTCGAGCGCATTTGCGCCGGCTTCAATCTGGCGCACGGCAAGTTCCTGGAAAAAACGACTGTCCTTTTCGCGCAGAGCGTCTTTGACCTTCTGCGAGATAATGTGGATGTTTTCACCAATAATGTACATGAGCTTATCCTTGTCGCGGACTGGCCCGCCGGGGCCATCCGCACTACGCCATACCTGTCAGCGCCTCGGCAATGGATGGGAACCGACTAAGGTCAGTATGCGGCAGGAAAAGGGCCGAGGTAAACGCCTCATAAAAACTATTGTCGGCCGAGAGTTCGATGTAGGTCATGCGGTCGGCGATGTCATGAATTCGCTGCTGGGCCACCTGGCTCAGCAGGGCGTGGTAGGCCCCTAGCACCGCAGTGTTGCCCAAGAACTTGAAGTTGTCCCAGGGCTTATCGGGCAGCAGGCCAATCTGCACGCCCTTCTCAACGTTAATATACTTGCCAAACGCGCCGCCAATGAGCACCTGTTCCACGCTCTCCAACGGCACACCAACGCTGTCGGCCAGGATGGAGATACCGGCGTAGATGGCCGCTTTGGCCCGGATCAGGTTGTCCATATCGACATGCGTGATGGCGATATCCCGGCCGTGCCAGGTTTCATCAGCCCAGGCAACCACATACTCCGGGCCGCTTTCACCTATGCGAATGCGCCTGGTGGGCAGATGCTGGTTCAAATGGCCGCCCTTGTCTATCACTCCGGTCAGGAACATTTCGGCCAGCAGGGAGATGAGGCCACTACCACACAAGCCGCGCGGCTTGCTATCGCCAATAACGCGCAGGGTTGGTTCGTAGGTGTGGCCGTCAATCCAGACCTCTTCGATGGCCCCGCGCGTGGCGCGCATACCATCGCGCATGCCGGCCCCTTCAAAAGCCGGCCCAGCCGAGCAGGCACAAGTCACCAGCCAGTCGCGGCAGCCCAACACAAGCTCGCCGTTGGTGCCTATGTCCATGAAAAGCGTCACCTGCGCCATGTCATCCAGGCCAGAGGAGAGTACCCCGGCCGTGATGTCGGCTCCCACGTAGCTGGCCACGCCCGGCAGGCAAATGACCTCCGCTTCCGGATGGATATCCAGGCCAATCTCGGCCCCGCTAAAGGGAGGCAGGTGGTTGACGGCGGTCACAAAGGGGCTGAGGCGGATGCTGTCGGCCGGAATACCCAGCAGCAGGTGCATCATGATGCTGTTGCCCACAACCGTGGCTTTGACGATAGACGAGGATTCCAGCGCCGGGCGCGTCGCTTGGCCATTACCGGCGGCCAGGTGCGGGTCTCCGGCCGCTTTGTGCAGTACCCGCTCGATCAGGATGTTGATGCTCTGCAGCACCAGATCGCGCAGCTCGGCCTGGCCGTTGTTCTTGCTGGCGTACATCACCCGGGAGATAACGTCCTCGCCGAAACGAATCTGGCGGTTATATTCGGCCGCCTGGGCCAACACACGCCCGCTGGTCAGGTCCACCAACCAGACGGAAACGGTGGTGGTACCAATGTCGATGGCTACCCCTAGCAGGGGGATATCGGCCGGCGCATGGCCGGGGAAAACCTGGATGACGCGTGCCGATCGCGATTGGCGCGCGGCGAGAAGAGCTGTCACCTGCCAGTTGCTGGCCCGCAGCAGTGGCCCAAGCTGGCGCAGCAGCGGCAAGGAGATGCTCAGGTTGTCCAGGCCGCCTTGCTGGCAGTCGGTGGCTTGTTGGCGGATCGCGGTGAGCAGGCGGCTGCGGTCGTCGCGCTGGTCATCCATGGTGGGCGGGGGCAGGGTCAGGCAGAAGCGGCGGATGGATTGATCGCACTCGAAGGTGTACCCGGCCGGGACGGCAACGTCAGTAACAACGCGATCCGTGGTCAGGCGGCGCTCCAGCATCTCCTGCCGGGGCACACTAACCCAGGCATCCGCCTCGACCACGCTCTGGCAGGCCAGGGCGTAGCCGGCGGCCACATCTTCCGGCGACAGGCGCAGCGTACTGCGCCGCCGGACGCGGCCCTCCTTCACCTGCACCGCACAGCGGCCACAACGCCCCTGCCCGCCGCATGGTTGGGCAATGAAGATACCCGCTTTGGTAGCTGCTTCAGTCAGCAGCGCCCCGGCCGGGACAGCAACCACCGTGTCTTCGTTAAAGGAAACCTTGTGCTCAACCATGCACAACTCAACCCTGCGGCAACCGGCCGGTCACACCCAGTACCCACTTCATACATTTGTGAAACGGGTCAAAAAACATCATCGGGCAGCCACCGGCAATCACCCTGATATCATTCTCACGGCACAGCCGCGTCGCCTCATCAGAAACACTGGAAGGCATAAACGTGTTGTTATGCATCCACACCCGGGGCACGCCCGCAGCCACACAATCCTGCACAACCTGCCGCGTCACCTCCGGGCTGGTGACAATAACCACCCCATCCACGCCACCAGGGATGGCCTGCATGTTGGGGTAGCAAGGATCCCCTTCCACCATATCCGCATGGGGATTCACCGCAAAGACAGTGTAGCCTTTATCACGCAGCGTGCGATAGATACCGTTGGCCGTTTCCCCCTCCTTGCGCGAGACCCCGGCCACGGCGATCCGTTTCTGGGCCAGAAACTCACTGGCCAGTTCATTGAAATCGCTCATCTTACAGCGCCTGCTTCAGGAAACTGGGCACATCCACCGCTTCACGCGGGCCAACACGCACTTCCCAACCGGGCAGTTCCTCTTCCACCTCGCCAGAAAGCACCGCCGTATGGCCCGGCAAAACCAGCCGCTTGCGGTTCAGTTTTTGGCCCACATTAAAGCGCTTCACATCCTTAGCAATGCGCTCGGCATCGAACTTGCCCGCGGCCCAGGCCGTCAGCACGCTCATCCCTTCCGCCTCAGTCACCAACAGCCAGGCCGGCAGGCCAGAGCTTTCCACCTCGTTGGCCACGCTGAAGTAGGTAATCGAGAAGTTGGTCGTTACCAAGACCGGATCCTCGGGACCAGGGTTATTGATCTCGTACAGTCCGGGCTGCACCTGGATAGGCTTTTGCGGGTCGGTATAGATATTTTGCCGCAGCACCAGCAGCGGATAGGCCGTCTCCGGCGTGAAGTGGTCCATAAGGAGAAAGCCGCCATATTTGCCAATGGCCTGCGCCGCCAGGATGGTCTCCATCTCTGGCGTGGGCGCGTCACCGGGCAGGTTGAGCAGGGGGTAGCCCAGGGCGCGGAAGGTCTGCTTGAGGGCCATGCGGCGCACGGTGGTGTTGGCCATGAGCGTGCCATGCAGCCCGCGCTGGGCAGGAGCAATCACAATGTCATCGACGCCGGCCGCCTTGATCTTCTCGGTCAGGCTGACCATTTCATCGAGGGAGCTGGCCTGGGCGGCCAGGGCGGCGTGATGCGCTTTGGCCAGTTCAGCCATGGCCGGCCAGGTGTCGGCGGTGGCAAAGGCCAGCAGCAGTTTGCCTTCGTTTAGCTGCGGCAGCAGCGGCTTGAGGGTGTCTGGGGGGGCGATGAGGACGAGGGGTAAGTGGGTTACGCTGCGCACGGCGCCGACGGCCGCGGCAAAATCGCCGCCGTCGGCCTGCACGGCGATGCCGTCCCACTTGAGTTCAATGCCCACGTAGTCGACGGCGTAGTCGGCCACAGCCTGGACTTTGTGCCGGATGCTGTCTTCGGGTTCGCTGTCATAGACCCGTAAGAACAACCCGGCCGGGCTGAAAAAGCGCTTCTCGTGCCGGAACAACACCACTTCATTGCCCGATAGCACCTCATAGCCGTTCGACTTCAGGGCAATCGGCCGTACCGGTGGGGCGGCCGCTTCCGACAGCAGCGCCTTCGAATCTTCACTAACATAAGGACAGAGCGCCAACTCGACCTGCTTGGCCGCCAGCTTCATGGCAAACGCCAGGCAGGTGGGAAAGCCACACTCTTTGCAGTTTGTCTGCGGCAGCATTTTGTAAATTTGAATGCCTGAGAGAGCCATTGTTTACTCCATTGTTTGTGGGGGCGGTGGACGATAACAACGTCATGCGCCAATCGCCGGGCGCGTGGCAGCGCACTGCGTTTGACGCATGACGCGATATCCCAACAGGCTACGATGCCCCTTCGGACGATGCCATCAAGCCGTTAATGGCCTCGCGCACCCGCCGAATGCTTTGCGGGTGGCGCAAGGTAACAATATTGGCACCAGATTCAATAAGCATGACCGCGGTGAGCGTTTCCCAGGTGATGGCTCGTTCGCGCCACTCACCCCACTCGGCCGGGACGCCGCTGCCCACCTTGGCCTCTTTGGTCTTCCAGGCCTCTTCGCCCGGCGTCACCATCATCGGCAGTTGGGTCATGCTGTCACCCTGCAGGGCGGCCAGCCGCAGCCGTTCCATCACCGAATAGCCATACTCAAAGCCATAGCCCAGCGCGCCGGTTGTCGGGTCCATAATGATGCGTTCCAGCGGCAGCCCCATGTCAGTGATGAGAATATTGAGCTGCTTGGCCAGGTTCACATCCATGGCCGTGCGGGCAATGACCAGATGGTCGTTAGCCATCGCCCCGGCAACGATGGTACGGTAGTTCTTGTCTTCACAAATACCCAGGGCCAGCCGCTCCCCCTTGAACGCCTCGGCGACAGGGACAAGCAGTTCGTTATCCTTCTCCGCCTGACCCGGACCGGTTACCACCAGCGGTAGACCCGTGGCTTGCAGCACGGCTCGGACCGTCGCCACAGCCTGGGCTGGGCTGTTGTCCAGCCCCAGGTTCAGTTGGATCAGGTCTGCGCCGGCCTGGGTGGCCATCTGTGCCCAGCGGGCCGGGTCGGTCACCGCCTCGCCCCACGCTTCCAGCAGCAGTGGCGACCAGTCGGCCGGCTTGCTGTCACGTATCTCGACCGCGATGACCGGCGGGTGGGGGCTTTGGCCTTCAAACTGCATGAAGGGCATCGCTGTTTCGCCACCGACGGTCAGGGCTTTGGCCCGCGTGCCGCCGGCCTCAGGCGTGGCTCCCAGGGTGATTTCGCGCACCCGGCCGGGCCACTTTTCTTTGGCCAGGGGGGTCTTGGTAGTGGGTGTGAGCCAGGGTTTGTCCCCCGGCCGGGCGCGGCGCGCCACAACCGGGGCGGGGGCCGGCGCCGGGGCCGGCGCGGGGGCCTTGGCCACCACCGGTGCGCCATCAACCGCTTTGGGCACCCCGGCCGGGGCCGGGGCCACTGGAGCCACTGGGGTCACAGGGGCCACTGGCGGCGGAGCCGGAGCCTGAACAACGGGCACAACCGGAGCTGGGGCCGCGGCCGGGGCTGGGGCAGCCACAACCGCCCCGCCCAGAGCGCCCAACGCCGCCTGCAACGCCTGCCGCAGCGATTCAACCGCCTCGGCCGGGGTAGCCGGCGTGGCCGCCAATTCACGTGCCTTGCCCAGCAGCGCTGCCTGCTGCAGCGCCTCAGCGGCCGCCTGCTGCAGCGCCTGCGCCTGCCGCAGCGCCGCCTGTTGCGCTTGCTGCAGCAGCGCCTCTTGCGAGGCGGGCACCACCGGCAAGGTGGGCACAGCCACCACCGGCGGCGGCGGCTCGACCACCTCAGCCGCGGCCGGCACCACAACTTCCGGCGCATCCTTGGGCATTTCCCTGGGTGTCTCGGTGAATGTTACCTGCTGCGCCGCTTCGCTAACATGGGCCACGATAGGCCCGGCCGGTTCAGGCACACTGTCGGGCACTGGTGGCACTACCTCTGCGGCCGCCCGGAAAGGTTCCTCAACCACCTTCGCCGGCGCTTCCGGCGCGCTGGTTGGCGCAGCTTCTTCGGCCAGCGGCCGGGCCATCGCCTCTTCCACCACCGCCGACGCCTGGGCCATGATCTCCGCATCCGCTTCGCGCTGCGCGCCCTGGCCGCCAATCATCGCCCCCATACCCAATACTGGATGGCGCACCTCGTCCACCCAATCTTGCAGTTGTTCCACGGTGGTGATCTTGTCGCCATCCGCAATGCGATCGATCAGGTCGGGGATACCTTCGCGCTCGGCCACATGCTGCAGCTCGTCGGCCATGGTCTCTTTGATGATCTTGCTCATCCACACCACGCGCTTGAAGCCGCCGTCAGCCGAGATGAACTTGGGGCTAACCAGGTAATACTTGCCCACGCCCATTACGCCGGGTGTCTGCACCCCACCACCGGCCATGCCGGCCAGGGTGCTAAACTTCATCCCGGCCGGGGTCTGCCCCGTATCCTCCCGGCTCACCACCATCACCCCCTCCACCTCAGGAATATACATCACAATACACTCAAAACAGCCACAGGCCGTCATCGGGTTCTCCATGATCGAGTACATGGAAACCTCTTCCACCACCCCATGCGAGCCTTGCTTGGCATAATCAATCGTCCCCTGCCAGTACCCCATATCCCCATCCAACAGCTTACCCAGCTTGATCGGCTGGTTCGGGCCAGTTGGATTAATGCTAAAGCTCGCTTTGCAGTCCAGCCAGTTATACGCCCCACACAGGCCCAACCGTTCCGGGCTGACAATACAAACGTGATCCGGCGCAAAGCTCTGGCACAGCGTGCAAGAATAAAACTCATTCACCGCCGTATCCGTTAGATTCGCCAGCCGTTGGTTGCGGAAGTTGTACGCCTCCCGCGCCTTCTCCAACCAACCCGCCAGCAGCGCCGGCTCCGTGTAAAGCGTCACCTGCACCTTGTCCACAATCGCGCCAAAATCCGCGTGGAAACGCGCATGCAGAATCTTGCCAAAATGCTCCAGCGTGAACCCCTTGTCCACCGCCGCCGAAGACAAGCGGATCCAGGCAATGTCACGCTGGCCAATGTGCTGCACACCAGAAGCCCCATTCACAAAGTAGTGAATCTGGCGCTCCAACACCGGCTCAAAGTCCTTCTGCATCTTCCGGCCGGCTACCTCAACCACAATGCCCAGGTCCATTGCCCCCTGGTTCGGCACGCCGCCAAAATCAGGCCCCACAATCTCGATCTTGCCGTCCGTCACCGCGTCCATATCGGCCATCTGCAGATACTCAAAGCAGCGCGAATTCTTGCCGCCAAACTCCACCCGCATATCCACCTTGCGCACCACTTCACCTTCAAAGGCGGAACCGTAGGGCACAGGCACGGGCACATCCTTCATCTTGATCTTAACGCCGCGGATTTCAATGCACTTCTGCACCAGCCTTTCCGCACGCTCCAAATCATCCGTGCCCTCAATCTCATTGAAGGGCATCGAGACAACATGCTCATACGTCGTCACGCCGGTGGGTAGAATCTCCGGAATAACCGTATCGGCAATAACCGGGAAGCCAAAGTTAATGGCCCCGGCCGCGGCGGCATACTTTAGGTCATCCACCTCCCCCAGGGCCAGGACAAAGGCAAATACCCGCTCCTTGTTATAAAGCAAGATATCGCGCGCCTGTCCGGGCTTGAGACCGCCAAAAGTCAGCGCAGAGCGCGTGGCAAAGCCCAGGGCATAAATGGCACTCAACGTATCCGTGCCAAAGGGCACCGTATAGGTGTCATACCCCAATTCCACCCCCTCCTCATGCAGTTGGTGAATAATGGACCGGCCATTCACATTCCCCGACAAAAAAGTCAGGATATTGCGTCGCTGCAGCTCGCGCACCAACTTCACCGCCACATCGTTTGACTTGGCGCAGCCAACAATGGCCGCGAAACCGGGCATCCGGCCATCAACCAGGGCAATTCCCCACGAGCGCAACTGAATATCATCAATCGGCCCGTTTAGATGCCCCGCCAGCCGGTTACCGTTGCTGCCATAAGACGTCCCCCCGGCCAGCGCAAAGCCGGGCATCACCTCCGGCTGCGTGCCATACACAAAGCGAATTGCCTCAATTATCTCGGCCGCAATGAGCGTGGCCATGCCACTGTCCAGCGTTTCGCCCAGATAAGGGGTCCAGTTCTTTTCCGAAGGCAGCGGGTGCAGCAGCGCCCGCGCATGGCTCAGGGCCGGCTGCAAGTCAGCCAGCGTCTCCACCTTTTCGCCGGTCATGCCATAGATGAGCGGCAGGTAATAAGCGGTATTCGGGAAAACAACAGGCGTCCGCGCCCCTTTCTCCCGTAATGCTCTTTGCAGCATCAACTCCGCTTCATGAACCAGGGCATTAGCGCCCCGAATAGCTCGTGTGGCTATGTAGCGTGACATGGATTCCTCCGTTCCCAAAAACGGGCATCAGCATTCAGGCATGCGTCCTTGTTCTCAATAATCACCAGACATGGTGGTTTCAATCTGCGGCTACACCATAGAGCGCCGCCCGCCGTTCGGCCAGTGGCAAGTTCTCCAGCGTCATCATCCGCGTGTCGCCACTATCGCCAAAGTTGTCCGGGTTATACTGCCGTAAGCCCAACGCTTCCCGTTTCTTGTCAATGTGGACCAGCGTACGCCGTATCATCTCCTCCGGGTCGCCAATAAACTCCATCTTGCCGCCATACCGCTCCTCCCAACCCTGGCTAATAAAATGAGCCACCGCGTCGCTGTCGCTCACCTTGTCCGGCATACCGCTCACCGGGGACGCGCCGCCAAACATGACATAGGCCCCCGAGGCCACGCAATACGTGCCAATAGCCAGCGCTTTCTCGCTCATCCATTCCGGGGCCAGGCCAACAGCCGGCACCTGGTCAATGTCATCGCCCAGGCCACCCTCCTCCACCATCTGCGTCAGCACGGTGAGGATGCGGGTATTGTCAACGCAAGAACCCATGTGCAGGATGGGCGGAATGCCGATGGTTTCGCACACCTCGCGCAGACCAGGACCAACCTGCTCCAATCCCGCTTCACCCAGCAGCAGCCCCAGCTTGGCCGCCGCAATCGCCCCGCAGCCGGTCTCCACCACCAACACGTCTTCCTTCAGCAGGGCTTTGGCCACCTTGTTATGCAGATAATCCTGCTGGCTGCGCGGGTTGTTGCAGCCGACGATGGCCGCCACCCCGCGAATACGGCCATCACGAATGGCATCATTCAGGGGACGGAACGAAGCACGGTAGCTGCCACCCAACATGTAGTTGATGTACTCATGCGAGAAACCGGGCACCAGTTTTTCTTTGATTTGAGGAATTTTCGTCTGGCCGCGGTTGGCATAGTTGTCGATTGCCGTCTTGAGGATTCGCTTGGCTGTGGAAAGGGCATAGCGCTCATCAAACTCAATGTGCGTGGCCCCCTTGATCTTTACCTTGGGAGAGGTCGTGATGATCTTGGTGTGGAAGTTCTCGGCCAGGCCAACCAGGGCCTGCATAATGCACTGCACATCCACAACCATCGCCTCTACCGCACCGGTGAGAATAGAAAGCTCCTGGTGGAGGAAGTTCCCGGCCGCGGGAACACCCTGGCGCATGAGAATCTCATTGGCCGTGCAGCAAATGCCGGCCAGGTTCACACCCTTAGCACCCGCCTTGCGAGCATACTCAATAATCTCCGGGTCCTGCGAAGCGGCCACAATCATCTGGCTAAGCGTTGGCTCATGACCATGAACAATAACGTTAACCATGTCATCCTTCAGCACGCCCAGGTTCGCCTCGCCCAGGACGGGGGCCGGCGTGCCAAAGAGAATGTCCGAGACATCGGTAGCGATCATGCTGCCGCCCCAGCCATCGGCCAGCGCCGTGCGGATCGCATGGCTCAGAATATGCTCCGGGTCCTGGTCATCGCCGATATGGGTGCGGTGCAAAGCTTCCACCACTTCCCGATCTACGCCGCGCGGCACTACGCCTTGTTCACGCCACAACTTCTTGCGTTTCTCTGGTGCGCGATCGATGACCACGACCTCGCCGCGCTGCTGGCCAAACTGGGAGATGTATAAATCGGCCAGATCATTGGCAATATCCTCGGGTGCCCGGCCCTCAATCTCAATACCTGAACGTTGGGCCACGATCCGCAGCTTGGCAATATCGCGAATCTGGTAACCTTCGGTATGGCCGTTGGCCACTGCTTTGAGGGTGAAAGCCATGTCCCGGCCGTGGTCCGAATGAGCCGCAGCCCCGGCCGCGATGGCCCGGATGAGATTACGCGCCTGGATCGTGTCGATAGTCGCCCCACAAATGCCGGTATCCCCCTCTTTGGTAAGGCGGCAGGGGCCCATGCCACAAAGCTTACAGCACATGCCGGCCGACCCAATGTTACAGGGTGACATCTTGTCGGCACGGCTAAAGGCGGTGCCCAAAGCCAGCTCATCAGCCCGGATGAGCATCTGCTGGGCCGCCGGATCGGTGGTATGTTCTTCAGGGGTTCGCAATTTCTTTGCCATGGGAATGCTCCGTAATAGATGTGGGATGATGGTTCTTAGGCCAGGCGTTTAGAGCTACCGTCAAGGAAATATCGTCAATGAATAGCGCTGTCAGCTCATGCTTATGGCTCTAAACGCCAACATTCCGAAGCCTATCAATCCATTTGTTTTTCACGCACAGGCGTAATTCCGGGACAGGGCCACAGGGGCCGGGTCACTTCGGGGATCTGTTGGCCAAAACCAACCGATGTCCCTAGTTGGGCAAAAGCAGCCGTATGGCGGAAAAAGGCCTTGTCACGCTCCCGGTCCATGGTGACAACGCCGGTCTCTACCGGCATACTCAGTTCGCCCAGATAACCGGCTTGTTCCAGTTGGGCCGTGATCTCGGCTTCGGTCACGCTGCTTTCGTCGTATTGCACTTCAACCGTCTGGAAAGCGCTGCTGGCATAGATATCAGTAATACCAGGCAGCGCCGTCAGCAGCTCTTTTACAGCGATGACGTGGTGATCACCATACATCATCGGCAAGGAAAAGGTCGCGATCTTCATCTGGGGAATGCCTCCATACCCCTGTTCTGGGGTTACTTACACCCCTGGCCACAGTTACCACGCGACCAGGGACGAGACGCCTGATGGCACATTGTCATTAAGTCAATCATCCACCACCCACGTCAGGGGTCAAGTGATGATTGCCCCAAGATATGGTGACAAAAATCATGAATATGACGCAGATTGTCATGGTTCATTCTATGACATTAGAGGTCGGCTGTTTTTGTGTTGGCCCAGGCGAGGGTCGGCGTGGCTGTCGGGTCTGTGGCCAACCGGCCGGGTACCCTCCCAGAAGCGAGATTGCCAACCAGCCCATGAGGCAGTCGCAAAGTAATGGTTGACAATGTGCTCCAAACTATGGTAGACTTCCGAACAGTGTTAAGTAAGCAACCAGGATTAGAAACAGAATGGTGGATTCAACCCCTAGAGAAAGACGCCAGGCACGCACCCGCGAAGCGATTCTGACCGCCGCGCGGCAGATTGTGGCCCAGAAAGGGGTGGCTGGCCTGTCGATGCGCGCCATTGCCCGGCGCATTGATTACAGCCCGGCCGGGCTCTACGAATACTTCGACAGTAAAGAAGCGATTATCGAGGCCGTCTGCCTGGAGGGGCATTGGCAGCTCATGCAAGCCATGCGCCAGGTAGACGAAAACCTGCCCCCGGCCGGGCGGCTGCTAGGGTTGGGGTTAGCCTACATCGCCTTTGCCATCCACAACCCGGAAGCTTACCTCCTCATGTTCACCAACCCACCCTCCCCGGCCAACGTCCTGGCCCTGATGAGCGAATCCTCCTCCTACCCACTGCTGCTGGCCACGATTGAGGCGGGTGTGGCCGGGGGTGTGTTCCGCCCCCGGCCGGGATATGGTGTGAACGAAATGGCCTACAGCGCCTGGTCACTGGTGCACGGCATCGCCATGCTGCGCCTGACCTACCTGAACGACATGCCCCTCGACTTCAGCACCAGCGACCGGGAAGCATTGCAAACCCTCATTGGCGGGCTGCAAGGGGTCGGAAACGACGCCTGATCCCTCCTTACTGGTCATGACACCCGGCCGGGTAAAACCGCGCCGGCCTTTTTTTACCGGTAACCGAACACCGTTCGGAAATCCCAATTCACGACGGAGATTCATTGATGATCATCCCCATTCGCTTGAAGTTATCCAACGCCTACCTGATTGCGGGCGACCGGCCGGTGCTGGTAGACACCGGCAGCCCGGGCGAAACCAACAAGATCGCCCAGGCGCTGGCGCAAGCCGGCGTAGCCCTGCCCGACCTGGCACTGATTGTGCACACCCACGGCCACGGCGACCACGCCGGCAGCACGCGGGAACTTCAGCAGCGCAGCGGCGCACCAGTGGCCATTCACCCGGCCGATGGCGAACTGCTGCGGCTGGGGCGCAAAGCGCCACTCACGCCCACCCGCTTCACCGGCCGGGTTATGCGCCCCCTGGTCAACATGCCCTTTGCCGGGGTAGAAGCCGACCTCTGGCTAGAAGATGGGCAATCGCTGGCCGCTTATGGGGTTCCCGGCCGGGTCATCCACACCCCCGGCCACACCGCCGGCTCCATTAGCCTGCTGCTAGACAACGGCCAGGCGATCATCGGCGATCTGCTGATGGGCGGCATGATGGGCGGCGCGTTCCGGCCCACCCGGCCGGGCTACCACTACTTCGCCAACGACCTTACCCAGGTGCAGCAAAGCATCCACCACCTGCTGAGCTATAACCCCACCCGCCTCTACGTCGGGCACGGCGGGCCGCTGCCGCCCGATGCCGTCCGCCAGTTCATGGCCATTCAATCCCCGGTGTTGTCCTATGGCTAAAGTTCTACCCGGCCGGTACACGGCCCAAACCGACGAACCTTTCGTTGTCTTCCTCATTGGCATGCGTGTCAACAAACTGTGGGCGCTGCACAAGTGGTTGCCCGTGGCCAGCGCCATGGGCCCCATGCTCAGCAGCCTCTACCAGCACCCGGAAAAAGGGTTCCTGGGCGGCTTCACCACCCTCGGCTGGCGCGGTATCACCATGGTGCAGTATTGGCGCTCCTTCGAGCAGTTAGAGGCATTCGCCCGCAGCGGGGACGACTCGCACCTGGGGGCCTGGAAGCGCTTCAACCAGGCAGTGGGCGGCGATGGCAGCGTGGGCATCTGGCACGAGACCTACATGGTGCAGCCGGGCCAGTACGAATGCGTGTATGCCAACATGCCGCGCCACGGCTTGGGCAGCGTGATGGCCCACGTGCCGGCCGTCGGCCGGCGGCACACGGCGCGGCAGCGGCTGGCGGCCCAGGCCCCGGCCGGGGAGCCAGGCTAGGCCATTCACCTTCGTGCCCCTATGCCTGCCCGGCCAGCAGGGCGTGGATCAGGTTGCGCTTGCTAAAGTTGCCCCGGCTCCACCAGGTGAGGAAGTTGTCCCGGCCCAGCAGTTGGCGTGAGATAGCCGCCTCGTCGTAGCCCTGCCCGGCCAGTTCACGCGTCTGCTGCCCCAGCTCCTCCCAGAAGGCGATTTTGCGGCGGATGGCCGCGTGGGCATCAGTCACCCGGCCGGCGTGGGCGCAGAACAGCGTGTCGAAGTCATAGGCCAGCACGCGGCGCAGCGACGCCAGCCAGGCAGGCAGGTCATCTTCCGGGCGAATGTAGCGGGCGCGGGTGGCAATAAACAAGTCGCCGCTGAAGAGCCAGCCGCGCTCCGGCAGCCAGAAGGCCACGTGGTCATGCGCCTGGCCAGGGGTGGGGATGACGTGCAGGGTATGGTGCGCGCTGGACAACGTTTCGCCCAGCGGGGTGGCCGCCCCCGGCCGGGGCTGGCCCCACACCAGCCGCCGGTACAACGGAATGCGCGGCGGGTCGGCCAGGTAAGCCACCGTCCAGGCCGGGGCAAAGGCCGGCACAGGCACAAACGGGTTGCCGCCAATATGGTCTTCGTGGTGGTGGGTATTGGCGATTTGCTGGATGGTCTGCGTTTGCGCCCACTGCGCCAGCGCCCGGCCGGTGCGCGGCGGACCGCTGTCGAAAAGGGTGCCATCAAAAAGGAAGGCCGAAACGTGGTAAATGGAGCGCCGCCCGACCATGATGTCGGCGCGCACTTCGGTCACATCGTCATGGGGAGTGAAGGTCAGCATCGCCGTTTCTAGCAGCCTGTAATTCACATGTGGGGCAAGCTGTTAGCTTGCCCAAACGCTTCAGTCCCGCTGCCGCCTATCCTCAGCCCGCCTTGCGCAGGAATTGCCCGGCCGGGACGGCCACCAGCCCAATCCCCAGCCATTCCAGCAGCCAGTTCAGCCGCACCCCGGCCGGGGCCAGGCTAAGCAGCGCGTCCACCTGGTGCAGCGAGGTCGCCCGCACCAGCACAAAAGCCAGCAGATAGAGCAGCCCCAGCAGCGGCAGCCAGGAGGCCCGCCAGCCGCCGCGCGCCCGGCGCACGCCCCAAACCAGCAGCAGCAGCGCCGGCAGGGCAACCCCGGCCACACACAGCAGTTGCAGCGCCTGCCGGCCGGCATACCAATCCTGGGCAAAGGCCAGCGCCCGGCCGGCGGCCGTCACCGCCGAGAGCAGGTTCCACTGCTTCACCAGCCCCAGGACAGCCATCAACAGGGCCAGGATGTGCCAGACGGCGCGCCCCGGCCGGGCGGCGCGGCGGGCCGCCAGCCAACAGAGCAGCGCCGTAGCGTAATAGGCAGCCACCGTCAACCAACCCATCAGGCTGGGGTCGCCCATGCCCGGCTGCCAATCGAAGTATTGCCAGAAGCCGGCCAGCATCAGGTTGCGGTCCTCCCCGGCCGGGGACGTCCCCGGCGCAAATTCAGCGCGGCTGCCAGCATAATCACGACCGCGCCGGCCAGCTCCAGCAGCCAGTTAAGGCGCACCCCGCCCGTCAGCCGGGAGAGCTGCGGCAAGGGGATGCCCCAGATAGCGGCGGCCCGCACCAGCACAAAACGACCAATGAACAGCAGCCCCAACAGCAGCAGCCAATACTGCCGCCAGACGTGGCGCACCTGCCAGGCCAGCAGCAAAAACGCCGCCAGGGCGGCCAACCCCAACAAGCCCACAATCAGAATCTGCACCGGCTGCCGCCAATCGTACCAGCCCTGCTGATAAGCCACGGCCCGCCCCACCTCGGTGACCAGGGTTTGCAGGTCGAGCTGCTTGTTCAGGGCCAGGAGCAGCAGGCCCGCGGCCAGGCCACCCCACACCAACCGGTGCTGCCGGTGATGGTCGGCGAAGATGCGCGGTGCGCGCCAGGCACAGGCCAGGCACAGCCCGGCCGCGACCAGGTAGGCCAACACCGTCAGCCAGCCAATGAAGGTTGGGTCGCCAACGCCTGGCCGCCAGCTAATCCACTGCCAGAACTCACGCATCGTCACGCAGCCGCAGGCAGGCTTCAGCCGCCAGCCAGAACAGTTTTTCGCGCACGCTGGCTCGCTTGGACCAGCGGCGCGGATCCCAGGTGTCGCTGCTCACGTCGTCGCCGCCGTAGAGCAGTTGGGCAAAGGTAACGCCGCGGAATTGGGCCACGGCAAAGAAGGCCGCAGCTTCCATCTCCACCGTCAGGCAGCCTTCGGCGCGGCGGCGCTGAATCCTGGCCGGCGTCTCGCGGTAGAAGGCGTCGGTGGTCCAGGTTTTGCCGGTGAGGTAGGGCACATGGTCTTGCTGCAACACCAGCTCCAGGGCGGCCACCCCGGCCGGGGAAGGGGCCACTTCCCGCGCCGGCGGCAGGTAATGGTAAGAGGTCCCCTCGTCGCGCACGGCACTGGTGGGAATAACCAGGTGTCCCACAGTAATGTCGTGCCTGAGCACGCCCGCGCCGCCGCAGGCGATGAACTGGCGATAGCCCAGGGCGATCAGCTCCTCCAGGAAGCCGGCCGCCAGCGGCGCGCCCAAGCCGGGGTGGCACACGCCCAGCCGCCGGCCGTCCAGGGTCATCTCGTAGACCGGGTTGGGGCCGATTTCGGAGCCGAGGCTGTGGCGTTGGATGAGCGTGCCCTGCGCCTGCAAACTGGTCAGCACTTCCTGGAAGAAGCAGAGGACGCACCCGGCCGGGACGTCTTGCTGTGGCAGTAAGTGGGCCGGCTCAATCAGGGCCTGCGGCGCAGGGTCATATTCCAGGATGGGGAAATCTTGCGCGGCCAGGGCGGGGGGCAGGTTGAAGCTCCCGGCCGGGGTGGGTGGAAAATCATGCACCGCCACCACCGCGTCCAAATTCAGCGGGCCGTAGATGTGCGGGAACTGCTGTCCGGTTTCGTAGCAATCCTCATAGCGCAGCGGCGCCGCCAGGCGGGCCGCATCAATGGCCAGCAGCAGCAGCCCGGCCCGGCCGGGGAAGATGGCGTTGGCCGTGGCCACAACCTGCTGCGCCATGGAGCAGTGAATAAAACCTTCGCTGGCCAGCGAATCAGCCTGGTAACTGCCGGCGGCCTGGGCTGCCTGCCATTCGGCGGCGGTGGTAATGTGGAGAATCAGGTTCATGTGCTGCTCCGGTGTGACTGGCGGATAAACAAGAATGCGTACACAGTCCCAAGTCTAATGCAAATTGGCGTGGGGGAAAAGCGGCAGCCCGGCCATTCATGAGGCCAGAGGGGGCCGACTGGCTTTAGCGGAGCACGGCCGTTCCGGCACGGCACAGCGGCAGCGACGGGCGGCGGGCACGGTGCAGGGCGGTCAGGCGATGAGGTCTGGGGGCGGGAGCAGGCGGCGCGTGTTTTGCAAACCGGCGCGCACTTTGGCGGCCTGCTCGGTTAGCATCTCGGCCTGGCGCGCCAGGAAGTACCAGGCAGCGGGGCTATCGAGCTGGCCGGCGGCCAACTGCTGCAGCTCATCCAGCCTGGTGTGCAGCAGGCTCACGCCCCAGTCGAACCCTTCGCGCATGACCCAGGTGGCCAGGGCTTCTCCCGGCCGGGCGCGGCGGCGCGCTTCCCACAAGAAGTAGGTCTCGGACTGGCGGGTGAGGTCTTTGTACCAGCCGAAGACGTCGCGGTGCAGTTGGTGCCAGATGCCCAGCAGGTCCACAAAGGCGCACCAGCGCGGCAGCAGGTGGGGCTGGTTGTGCCAGCGGCACAGCGCGGCCAGCGGGATCTTGCCGGCACACACTTTTTGCGTGGCACGCTGCTGAAATTGGACTGCTTCCCGGCCGGGCAGCAGCGTCGCCTGCCCCTCCCCGGCGGGCCGCCAGAACTGGTCGAAGTGGGACCAGAAGAGATGCCCGGCCGGGAAATATGGGCGGTAGGTTTGCAGCAGTTGGGCCTGGAAAAAGGAGAGGGCGGGCAGCAGGCTGGCGGTTACGCCGTTACCAGCCGCCAGGTGGCTGGTCAGGCGGGCGTGGAAGTAGGCGTTGGCCGTGGCGTAGGCCAGGTCGGCTTGCAGGGCGGGCGTGATGTGGCGGGTCAGGGCCTGCTCGGCCCAGTAGGGCAGCAGAAAGCGGGGAAAGGCCTGGGGATGAAGGAGTTTATCTTCGGGTGGTTGGCCGCCGGCAAGCTGCCGCAGCCAGACCTCGGCCGGGACAGCCAGCGTGGGGGCCTGGCGCTGCAACGTGACGTGGATACGGGTTACTGCGCCAGCAACGACGTCACGCATGGCCGGATCATACATTTTTCCTTCCTTCCTCCAGGACTGGCCAAAGGACAGCAGGTACGGCTGTCCAGGATCAAACGCTGTGAGTCCAACGGGATTCTGTAGCCCAGTTTACCTGGCCAGGGTCTACAAGATGGCCACGAAGGGTGTAAACCAGATTACACCCGGTTCTGTTTTGGCCGCATCCCGGCCGGGTATGGTATAAATCCGCCACAAACAGCAGGCTGGGGGCGCTGCCGCCGGGCAGGCACAGGCCCAGCCACAAGCGAGGCAGGAAGATGGAATACAGCGATTTTCAACACGTTTTGTTTGAACGGCGTGAGCCGGGCATCTTGTGGATCACCTTGAACCGGCCGGAAGTCCTGAACGCCGCCGATGCCCGCTTGCACAGCGAACTGGTAGCGCTGTGGCCGCTCATCGACCGCGACCCGGCCGTGCGCGTGGCCGTGGTTACCGGCGCGGGGCGGGCCTTCTCGGCCGGGGGGGATTTGCAGTTGGTGGAAGAGGCTTACGGCAATTACGAGGAGATTGTGCGCATTCTGGACGAGGCGCGCGAGCTGGTCTACAACATGCTGCACTGCCGCAAGCCCCTCATCTCGGCCATCAACGGGCCGGCGGTGGGGGCGGGGCTGGTGGTGGCCTTGCTGGCGGACATCAGCATTGCCGCCGAGAATGCCCGGCTGGCGGATGGGCACGTGCGCATGGGGGTCGCGGCCGGGGACCATGCGGCCATCCTCTGGCCGCTGCTGTGTGGCATGGCCAAAGCGAAGTATTATCTCATGACCAGCGATTTCCTCTCCGGCCGGGAAGCGGAGCGCATTGGCCTGGTGAGCCTGTGCGTGCCCGATGACCAGCTTCTGGAGAAGGCCATGGCCGTGGCCACCAACCTGGCCACCGGCCCCCGCCACGCCATCCAGTTCACCAAGCGGGCGCTGAACCAGTGGCTGCTGCAAGCCGGCCCCATCTTCGACCATTCGCTGGCGCTGGAGATGTTGGGCTTTTTCAGCGAGGATGTGCTGGCCGGCGTGGCCGGTCTGCGGCAGAAGCGACCGCCCACCTTCCCTTCCAGCGCCAAACCCGGGGAGGATGTCCCCGGCCGGGGTGCGCATGAAAGCTAATCCCCCCAACCCCTCCCACCTGAGCGGCAAGGTGATTTACCTGCTGATCCTGGTCGTACTGGTCCAGTTTCTGTACCCCGTCACGGCCGGCGGCACGCTGCTCATTATGCTCATCTACCAGCTCTTCTATGCCTCGCTGCTGGTGGTGGGCATCGTGGTGGCCCGCGACCATCCCTGGTTGGTGCGGCTGCTAACCCTGCTGGGGATCACCTGGCTGGTGACAGGCACGCTGTACAGCTTTAACCAGGACGCGCTCTGGGCGCAGTTGCTGGGCTACGGGGTGCTAATTCTATTCCAGGCGGTGATCATCCAGACCTTGCTGCGCTTCGTCTTCCGGGCGCAGGTGGTCGATCGCGAGGTATTGTATGCCGCCAGCGCCGCCTATCTGCTGCTGGGGGCGCTGTTTGTATCGGCCTTTGGCCTGGTGGAGACGCTGACCTACGCCAACACGGGCCAGCACGCCTTCATTGACAGCCAGGTGGCGACCGGTGAATCATTCCCGTGGCAACACTTTGTCTATTACAGCTACGTCACGCTGACTACGTTGGGGTATGGCGACATTCTGCCAGTAACGATGTGGGCGCGGTCGCTGGTGAGCCTGGAGGCGGTGATTGGCGTGTTGTACGTGACGGTGATTATGGCCCGGCTGGTGGGGTTGTATGCGGCGGGTGACGTGGCGTCGGAGTAGGCTACCCTTGCCCGGCCGGGGGGCCAAAAGCAAACGCGCCGTAGCCCACCACCTGGTCACGCGGCCCGGCCGTGTCACCGGAACTGCGCAGGTCCAGGGTATGGGCCTGCCAGCCTTGCTGCCGGGCATAATGCAGCAGGCCGTTGATGGCATAGCGGCCGCACGCCTGTCCCTCGTGCAGCAGGTGACCCTGCTCGATGGCCTGGGCCGCGGACTGGTCCAGGCGGCGGGCGGTGTCGTAGTCATGGTAATGGCTCAGGTCGGAACTGATGAGGATAAGGGTGCGGGGGCCGGCCAGCAGCGCCAGGGCGGCGCTGACCCCGGCCGGGTCACAATCACCCACCAGCAGCGGCACCAGGGTAAAGGCGGGCAGCAGCAATTGCAAGAAGGGCAAATGCACCTCCAGGCCATGCTCCGGCCGGTGGGCGGCATCGTAGATGGCCACGTGGGGCAGCGCCAGCAGCTCGTCCAGCGCGGCCCGGTCCAGGGGTACCTGGCCCAGGGGAGTGGCAAAGGCGCTGGCGCTGCTGCCGGCCAGCCCATGCACGGGGGCGCGGTGGGCCGGCCCTAGCAGCACCACGCGGTTGAACCCGGCCGGGTGGGCGGCCAGATAAGCTTGCAGGCAGGCATAAGCGGTGCCGGCAATTGGCCCGGAGTAGATGTAGCCAGCGTGCGGCGCAATGAGGGCGCGCAGGGGCAGGGACGGCGGCTCGGCGGCGGCCACAAAGCGGGCCACCATTCGCTGCAATGCCACGGGATCGCGGGGGTAAAAGCTCCCGGCCACGGCCGGGGGACGTACTGTTTTCATGTTGACCTCCCCAATGAAGCAATTTGGACCATTGGCCGGCGGCTGTGCCCCGGCCTTATACTGATTATTGAAGCACAAATCAGGTCGCCTGGCTAGTGGCAGTTGGGCGGCGCCAATTGCCCCTGGGCTGGGGAGCGACTATACTTCGCTCAGGCGTTGGCAGTGCCCCGGCCGGGGCGAACCGTTTCCGCACCGCCGGGGTAAGCTGCAATTTACAGCACGGGCAGGCCGCCTGCCCATGATTGATTTCAGGAGGTTTTGTCCATGTTGAAAGAGTTTGGGGCGTTTATTCGCAAGGGAAATGTGCTGGACCTGGCGGTCGCCGTCATCATTGGCGGCGCGTTTGGGGCCATCATTAGCTCGCTGGTCAACGATATCCTTATGCCGTTGATTGGCATCCTGCTGGGCGGGGTGGATTTCACCACCCTGACCATTCAGGTGGGCGATGCAGCAGTGATGTATGGTAACTTCATCCAGGCCATCATCAACTTCCTGATCATCGCCTTTGTCATCTTTATGATTGTGCGCCAGGCGAACAAGATGGAGAAGCCGGCGGAGGCTGCCCCGGCCGGGCCGCCCCCACCCTCTGCCGAAGAAAAACTACTGGCCGAAATCCGCGACCTGCTCAAAGCGCAGCGCAGCTAGCCGGTTCCCTTCCCCAACCTCACGGGTTCACAAATGGCACCAGCCATTCGGTGATGGCAGCGTCAAGGTCGGGGAGGGGCTGGTCGGCGGGCCAGCACCCGGCCGGGGGGCGTTCGGCCCCCAGCGTACTGCGGGCAATGAGGGCGGCCGTGCTGGCGGCCAGCAGGCGCACTTCGGCCTGTTGGACGGTGGCCGGTGGGTCACCCTCGGCACCACACAGGGGGAGCGGCACCGCCTGCGCCGTTTCCACGCACAGCACCAGTTGTATTTCGCCCAGGGTAGTTGGCGCCAACCCGGGGGGGATCAGCTCCTCGGCCAGCACCCACCCATCCGCCGCGCGCCGGAAGGCCAGCGCCGGGTGACGGCCCGGTCCCCGCTCATAGGGGGTGGTGGTCAGCACGCCCCGCCCCTCGCACACGGTGGCCAGCAAGGGCCAATTCTGCCCGCTTTCGTCGGTGTCGGGCACCTGGCTGACGGCGCGCCAGGCCAGGACGGCCAGGATGACGCCAAAGCAGAGCGTGGCCAGCAGAATGGGCAGGGCGCGGGCCAGAGGTGTTGGTGGAGGCGGCGGGGAAGAGCCCCCGGCCGGGTCAGCACTCACCCTTCACCCTCCACCACCCGGCCGGCTGCCCGCCAGGCATGTTTGGCCGCTTCGTAGCCCATCTCATACACCATCTCGTGCCCCTGGCGCGTGTAGCGGATGATCTGCGTCACCGGAATCGGCCGGTCGGGCGAGACGATGATCGGCTCCGGCAGCATCTGGAACTGCCGTTCCAGCACATCGGGAATGCCGTTGCCATCCTCATCCGTCAGGTCGATGTCCATGTCGCTGTCCCGCAGTTGCTCAACCAGGATGTCATTCACCGCCCGCAGCCGGGCGTTCTCCAGCTCCAGCCGCACCATGTCGTTTACCCGCCGGAACAGCTTCAGGTCGGCCTGGAAGGAGGCCAGCAGCGCCCATTCAAAGGCCATCCCGGCCGCGTCGAGCAGCGACGCCGGCAGCGAGACCGCCTGGTAAGCCTCATCCCAGGGGGTCATGAGCACAACCACAATCTCCGTTGCCCCGGCGTCGATGGCCGCGCCCAGTGGCGTATTGGCCACCGTGCCGCCATCCCAGTAGGTGATGCCGCCCAGGTTGGTGGGCGGGTAGATGATGGGAATGGAGCAACTGGCCAGGATGTGGTCGAGGTTGATGGTTTCGGGACGCATCCGGCCGGGGAGCATATCGTCGCTGTTACCAAAGACGCACAACCGGCCCGTCTCCGCCTCCATCGCCGTCACCCGCAAATGCACCTGCGCCTGGTCGGAATTAATGCGATCAAAATCCAGCCAGCCATCGCGCTGCAATGTCTCACGCAGCGGGGCGGTGTCCAGCAGGTAGTTGCCATCGAAGGGGTTCAGATGCGCCTTCTGCACGTCTTTGGTCTTCAACCGCCGCCACAAGGCCCACAAAGAATGCGCGTTGTGGCCAGAAGCGATGGCGGCGCCGTTTACCGCGCCGATGGAGGTGCCTACGACGATATCGGGGAACCATTCGTGCTCCTCCAGGAAGCGCAGCACGCCCACGTGGTAGGCGCCGCGTCCGCCACCACCAGACAGGACCAATGCTCGTTTACGTTCGCTGGGAATTGCCATCTTCCGCCTCCTCACTCTGTGAGACTGGGCTAGCGTGTGAACCGGCTAACCGATGAGCCATTCAGGCCGGTGCGTCCCTACCCCGGCCGGGGCGCTGGCCGCCGCCTCCAACGCCTCCTGCGTATCCTTCAGCGCCGGCTGGGTCACCGGGATAATGACGTGGAAGCGGCTGCCGGGCAACAGCTCTTCATCCTCGCCATAGCTGTCCACCCATACCTGGCCACCGTGCTCCTCAATCACCCCTTTGACAATATGCAGCCCCAGCCCCGGCCCGGCCCCCTTGAACTTGGTACTGCCCGTGGAATGCAGCTCCGGGTCGCCAATGCGGAAGAATTTCTCAAAGATCAGCTCCTGGTATTCCGGATTGATGCCAATTCCCGTGTCGGCCACCACCACTTCAATGTACGCCACGTCATCGACGCGGCTGGGGGCCAGTTCGGCCGACACTGTGATCATGCCATAGTCGGGCGTGTACTTCACCGCGTTGCTGATCAGGTTGTGAAACGCCTGCACCAGCCGCTTAAAATCGGCCTCAATGGGCGGCAGGTCGTCCAGGCCGCGCAGCACCAGCTTCAGGTGGCGGTCACGAATGGCGCTGGCGATGGGGTCCACCGCCAGTTGAATCACCGTCTCCAGCCTGGTTTGCACAAACGTTAGCTGCATGCCGCTCACTTCCAACTGGCTGGCATCCAGCATGGCCGAAATGAGCTTCTCCAGGCGCAGCGAGGCGCGGTTGATGTGGCCCACAATCTCGCGGATCTGTTCGCGGGTCAGCCCCTGCTCTTCGTTCATGGCCGCCAGAATGTCGGCGTAGCCCTTCACCTGGGTCAGCGGCGTGCGCAGTTCGTGCGAGGCGATGGTGATGAAGTCGGTCTTGACCTTGTCCAGGATTTCCAGGCGGGCATTTTGCTGGCGCAGGTCGGTGTTGAGCAGGCGAATGCGGTCATTTTGGGCGTTTAGCTCGCTGTAGAGGCGGGCGTTTTGCAGGGCGATGACCGTTTGGTCAGCCAGCACCTGCACCAGTTCCAACTCATTGGGGCGGTAGGCCAGGCCGGAGCTTTTGGGACCCAGGGCGATGAGGCCGGTGAGGGTGGTGCCGGTGTGGACCGGCACGTAGAGTTCCATAGACAGGCCGACCAACCACGACCGTTCCTCTCTGGTGATGGCCGCATAATTGGGGTTGAAGTCGATATCATATTGCAGCAGGACTTGCCGCCGGTCGGAGAGGAAGCTCATGAGGGGACTCCCGGCCGGGAAGCATCTCACCTGCTGCTCGATCTGCCCCATGGCCGGCACCGGCTCAATCTCGAAGCCTTCCGCTACTTCGCTCACCAGCAGCAGCGCCCCGCGATTGATTTCCAGCAGCTCGCTCAGCGTGCCTACAATGACCAGGGACAGTTGTTCCACATCCAGCGTGCGCGAAATGGCCTGGGAGTAGCTGCGCACCACCGCCCCTGTCTGGAACTCCCGGCCCAGCAGCAGCCGCTGGGTGGCCCGGTCAATTACCCGCCGGTAGGGTTGGTAAAGCAGAAAACTACCGGCCAGGAGCATAAGCAGCAGCCCAGACAGGTTGGCCGGGCTTAACACAGACAGGGTGACGAGTTGTGCCGCCAGCCAGAGCACGCCCCCGGCCGGGAGCAAAGCCGTCAGCGCCACCACGGCAAAAGCCAGCAGATGACGAATGCGAGCCTGCAAGTCAAACAGGCGATAGGAGCTGACCGCCCGCGCCAGGCCAAACACCCCCACAAAACAGACGAACTGCCCGGTAAGGAAAAGCAGGGGATCGCTGAGAAAGAGCAGCGGTTCACCCACAAAGGTCAGCAGCAGGAAGATGGCCCAATGCAGCAGCCGGTTGGCATGCCAGGGGAAACGGGTCACACGATAGTTGAGCCAGGTACGCAGGAAGAGGCTCAGGCCAAGCACCAGGCCCAGGCATGCCGCCGCCAGCCCGCCCACGGTTGGCCGGAGGAGGGCCACGCCGGGCAGGATGACCACCGGCCGGGGCAGCAGCACATCCAGCAAAAAAGTAAGCACCACCAGGTTGCTGCCCAGCAGCAGCCAGCGCCGCCGGCCGGGCCAGTCAATGTAGAAGCTGGTGGTCATCCCCAGCAGCAGCGTGCCCACGAGCAAAATGTAGGCGTAAATGTTGAGGGTAGGCAGGTCGTTGGCCAGGAAGTAGAGGAGGAGCTGCCAACTAGCCAGCACGGCCAGGAAGCCGGTGAAATAACGCAACTGCTGTTCGCGCCGGTTTGATCGCCACAACAGCCCGATGAGCAGGACGGTATAGCCGGTGGCGGCGATCAGGGGAACGAAGGTGGCGATGCGTGCAAAGTCCATGCTGGCTCTAATCTTGCTGGCGAGAGACCGGCCGGGGCACTGTCCTGGCCCCGGTACGCTGAACATACTTTCCAGAGCCAATTGTACCGACCCGCCCCGGCCGGGGCAATGATCCCGAATCCCGGCCGGCAAGTGTGGCAGAAACGAAGAGAGCGCACCCAACCGGATGCGCTCTCTTTTGTGCTGGCGGAGAGGGCGGGATTCGAACCCGCGACCGGTTGCCCGGTACACGATTTCCAATCGTGCGCACTAGACCAACTATGCGACCTCTCCGAAGCTGTCACTTCCTGGACAGCGGCTGAATTATAGCAATGGGGCGATGGTTTGCAAAGACAGGTTCAAGGCTACCAGCCGACGGCGCAGCCATCGTTGCGCGGTTCACTGCCCCCCAGCAGGACACCGCTGTCCGGGTCGCGCAGGATAACCTGGCCGCCGCCAAAGTGGTGGGGCTGATGGTTAAGTTGGTGCCCCCGGCCGGGCAAATCGGCCAGCACCGCCGCCGGGAAAGCGCTTTCCAACGCCACCTCGCGCCCCTGCAGCCAGTTAAAACGGGGCGCATCCAGCGCCGCCTGGGGCGACATCCCATAATCCACCAAATTCACCCCCACCTGCAAATGCCCTTGTGGCTGCATAAAGCCGCCCATCACGCCAAAGCTGGCCCAGGCCTGCCCATGCCGGGTGATAAATCCGGGAATGATGGTGTTGTAGGGGCGCTTGCCGGGGGCCACCTCGTTGGGGTGGCCGGGCACCAGGCTGAAGTTGGCCCCGCGGTTTTGTAGTTGCACGCCGGTAGTGCCGGCCGTTAGCCCGCTGCCAAAGCCCATGTACAGGCTCTGAATCCAACTGACCATGTTGCCCTGCCCATCGGCCACCGTCAGGTAGACGGTGTCGCCGTGGCGCGGTGGCGTGCCGGGGTTGGGCAGCAGCGCCTCGCCCGGCCGGATGAGGGCACGGCGCTGGCGGGTGTATTCGTCGCTGAGCAGGCCGGCCAGGGGAATGTCCGCCTGGCGCGGGTCGGCAATGTAGGCGTGGGCATCGGCAAAGGCCAGCTTAATCGCCTCAATCAGCAAATGCACCCGGCCGGGGTCCTCGTAGGCCATGGCCGGCAAATCAAAACCGCGCACCAGATTCAGCGCCAGCAGCGCCGTCAGCCCCTGGCCATTGGGCGGGATCTCGTGGAAGGCGTAGCCGTCGCCATAGGGCACGGACAGCGGCGCAACCCATTCCGCCTGGTAAGCGGCCAGGTCATCCAACGTCAGCCGCCCGCCGGCGGCCTGCACACAGCCGGCAATCTGCCGGCCAATATCCCCCTGGTAGAAGGCGTCGTACCCCTGCTCGGCCAGGCTTTGCAGGGTGGCGGCAAATTCAGGGTTGCGGAAGAGTGTCCCCGGCCGGGGCGCATGCCCGCCCGGCAGCCACACCCGGCGCGAGGCCTCATGAACACGCATCTTGTCCGTGGAGCGCGCCCAGCCCATAGCAATGCGTTCGCTAACCGGGAACCCATGGCGGGCGTAGGCGATGGGTTGGGCCAGCAGGGAGTCCAGCCCGCGGGTGCCAAAGCGCTCCAGGGCCAACTGCCAGCCGCGCAGGCTGCCGGGCACGGTCACGGGGATGGCCCCCAGGGTGGGCATCGTTTCATGCCCCTGGCTGCGTACCCAATCGGCGGTCAGCCCGGCCGGGGCCGGCCCGCTGGCGTTCAGGCCATACAACCGCCCCTCGCCGGCCATCCAGATCAGGGCGAAGGCATCGCCGCCAATGCCCGTGGAGGTGGGTTCCACCACGCACAGGGTGGCTACGGTGGCAATGGCCGCATCGACGGCATTGCCGCCGCCTTGCAGCACGGCCAGCCCCGCCTGCGCGGCCAGCGGCTGGCTGGTGGCCACCAGCCCGTTGCGAGCCATCACGTTGGAGCGGCGGCTGGGGAAGGTGTATCGTTCGAAGTCCATAACAACCTACTTTTCTAATGGCCCGCCCGCGGGATCGTCGGGCTGGCGCTTCACCAGCAGCCCCGATTGGCTGCCGCGGTTATGGGTTTGCCAGATGGTGTTGATTTCCTCAGGTGTGCAGGCCCACAAGATTTTCAGTTCCACATCCTGCGCCACCTCATCGACGGTGCAAATGATGGCCGTGGTTTGCGGTTCGGCCGCGTGCCCCAGCCAGATGTCCACGCCATCGCCATCGTAGGCGCGCTGGCCAACCAGATAGCCGTAGTCGAGGGGGTAGATAAATTCGGGGAAACGGGGGTGGGGTGTCCCGGCCGGGCGGTCAATGACAATGGTGGCGGCGCGCACCAGGTTGTCCAGGCGGGTCCAGAATGCGGCCGGCTGCATCGGGCGCGTCTCAGGCAGACCTGTTAAGAACGCGCAGCAGGACGACAAAAGCCAGCAGCACCAGGTTGGCCTGGCGCCAGCGGCGCGCGGGCAGCTCTATCTGGAAGTCGCCGGTGGCCGCACCGGGCAGCACGCGCCCAACGGATGGCGGGAGGTCGAGTTCGGTCAGGCGGTGGTAGGTGCCAATCCCGGCCGGGACGCGGTTATAGAGGGCGAACGCCCCGGCCGGGTCACTTTCTGGCAGAGCCAGCCAGGTATCCCCTTCCGCTTCCAGAGTGTAGTACAGGTCTAGCCCCCCCAGCCCTTCGCTCCCCGGCCGGGTGTGGCGGCTAATAATCGCGTACACCGCGTAATCCTGAACCAACACAAAATCCACGTCCCGCTTCTGGTTCTCCCGCTCCGCCGGCGGCGCAACAAACTTCATCGTTGCCAACAGGTTATTATCCGGGCGCACAAAGCGAATCACCCGATCCGCATTCCCGCCAGCCGCCAGGCCCTGCAAATCCGCCCTCAGCAGCAGCGTGCCTGTTTCGGAAAACAGATGATACTCCGGCTGACCCTTCTCTTCCGTGGGCTGTCGTTTGACGCTGAGATTCATGCCGTGATTGTACTAATCTCCCTCAGATCTCGCCAATTCAGGGCAGGGAAGGGGGTTGGGGGGTGGGGGAGAAGCATCTGCGGCCCGCAGGCAGCAGTCAACAATGGATCACGGGACTCGGTGGCATGACCCGCAGTCTGCTCACCTTAAAATTTGCCGCAAACGGCCCGCCTTGTGCTATACTCATGCGGGTCATCACAACAATTCCACCCAACCGGCAGCCAGCACAATCAACAGGTCACAATCCCGGCCGGGGCAGGCAATACTCAGCAAACAACTTCATTCCCGTTCCCACCGGCGGCGCGCCCATTCGCCCATCCATTTTGGCAGAAGAAGAACATGAACGAACACCAACCCTTTGTCCACCTGCACGTCCACAGCGAGTTTTCACTGCTCGACGGCCTGAGCCGCATTGGCGACCTGGTGCAGCGCGCCCAGGAGCTAAACCAACCGGCCATCGCCCTGACGGATCACGGCGCGATGTATGGCACCATGCCCTTCTACCGCGCCTGCCAGGCGGGCGGCGTTAAGCCCATCATCGGCATAGAGACCTACCTGGCCAACCGTGGCATGTTGGACAAAGACCCGCAGTTGGACAAAGCGCGCTTCCACATGCTGCTGCTGGCCGAAAACCAGACCGGCTACTTGAATCTGCTTAAGATCGCCAGCGCGGCGCAGTTGGATGGCTACTATTACAAGCCGCGCATCGACCGGGCCTTTATGGCCCAGCACAGTGCCGGGCTAATTGCCACCACCGGCTGCATGGCCGGCGAAATCCCCCAGGCGATTTTGCAGGGCAACATGCAGCGGGCCCACAAACTGCTGGGTGAATACGTGGACATTTTCGGCCGCGACCGCCTGTTTATTGAGCTGCAAGAGCATCACATCCCGGAGCTGACGGCGCTAAATAAGCAGTTGCTGGGCATGGCCGACCGTTACCAACTCCGTTTCCTGGCCACCAACGATGTCCACTACACCCGCGCCGAAGATGCCGACCCGCATGACGTGCTGTTGTGCATCCAGACCAGCACAACTGTGGGCGACCCCAAGCGGCTGCGTTTTTCGGACAAGGAGTATTACCTGAAGTCGCACGGCGAGATGGCCCAACTGTTTGGCGAGGTGCCGGGAGCGCTGTCTAACAGTCTGCTCATTGCCGAGATGTGCAGCGTGGACCTGGATTCCGATGGGTACCGCCTGCCGATGTTTGACGTCCCGGCCGGGGAGACCCCCCAAACTTACCTGCGCCACCTCTGCCAGAAGGGGTTGGCCTGGCGCTACGGCGCAAACCGCGCCCAACAGGATGACACCCTGCAGCAGCGCCTGGAGCACGAACTCAGCATCATCAGCCGCATGGGCTTTGAAACCTACTTCCTCATCGTGTGGGACCTGTGCCAGTGGGCCGCCCGCACCGACGATTGGTGGGCCCGCCACCAGGACCCCTTCCCCTACAGCAGCTATGAGGAATGGCAAGAGAACGACATCTGGTGGAACGTGCGCGGCTCCGGCGCGGGGTCGGTGGTAGCCTACACCCTGGGCATTACCAGCATCGACCCCCTGCCAAACGGCCTCATCTTCGAGCGCTTTCTCAACCCCGGCCGGGTCTCCATGCCCGACATCGACCTCGACTACCCCGACGACGTGCGCCACCAGATGGTCGAATACACCATGCGCAAATACGGCCGCGAGAAAGTAGCCCAGATCATCACCTTCGGCACCCTGGGCGCGCGCGCCGCCATCCGCGACGTCGGCCGCGCCCTGGACCTGCCCCTGTCCGACGTGGACGAAATCGCCCGCCTGGTGCCCGCCGTGCCCGGCAAACCGGTCAAAATCGACAACACCCTGGACAAAGAGCACGAGTTCTACTCAGCCGAACTCGAAGAAAAGTACAAGCGTGACACCCGCGTGCGCGAGCTGCTAGACACCGCCCGCAACCTGGAAGGCGTCTCCCGCCATGCCTCCAGCCACGCGGCCGGGGTCATCGTCTCTGACCGGCCGCTGGAAGAATACGTGCCCCTCAACCGCCCCACCAGCGGCGACGCCGGCCTGGGCGGCGTGGACCGGGTCACGCAGTGGCCCATGGAGATCGTCGAGTCTATCGGCCTGCTAAAAATCGACTTCCTGGGACTGAGCACCCTCACCGTAATGCGCCTGGCCGCCCGGCTCATCGAAGAGCGCCACGGTGTCATCTACACCATGGACAACATTCCCTTTGATGAGGGGCACGTTGGGCCAGACCCCACCAAAGACCCACACAAACTGTTCGACATCCTGGGGCAGGGGGAAGTGGCCGGGGTCTTCCAGGTGGAAGGGGCCGGGATGCGCCGGCTGATGATGGAAATGAAGCCGCGCCGCTTCGACCACATCATCGCCGCCATCTCCCTGTACCGGCCGGGGCCTATGGACAACATCCCCGAATACATCAAGCGCATGCACGCCGCCATCTACGACGGCAAAGACATCGTCAAATACCACACCCCCGCCCTGAAGCCCATTCTGGACGATACCTACGGCATCCTCGTCTACCAGGAGCAGATCATCCGCATCGCCTCCGATCTGGCCGGCTACGAACCCGGCGACGCCGATATGATCCGCAAAGCGGTGGCCAAGAAGAAAAAGAAGCTCATGGACGAGCACCAGGAAAAGTTCACCAAGGGCGCCATGGCGCGCGGCCACAGCCAGGCCGTGTGCGACGCCATCTGGGGCGATATCGAGTTCTTCGCCCGCTACGGCTTCAACAAAGCCCACGCCGCCGACTACGCCAAAGTCACCTGCCAGACCGCCTTCCTGAAAGCCCACTACCCGGTGGAGTATATGACCGCCCTGCTCAGCGTAGAGCGGGACAACACCGAAAAAGTGCGCAAATATTTCGCCGAGGCCAAGAGCCTGAGCATCGACATCGCCCCGCCCGATATCAACCGCTCCCACCTGGACTTCACCATTGAGGAAGACGCTGACCGGCCGGTGATCCGCTTTGGCCTGGCGGCGGTCAAAAACGCCGGTGAAAGCGCGCTGCATCTCATCCTGGACGAGCGGCAGCACAACGGCCCCTTCAGCAGCCTGCAAGATTTGTGCGACCGGGTAGACCTGCGCCGGGTGGGCAAGCGGGCGCTGGAGTTCATCATCAAGGCCCGCGCCTTTGATGTTTGGGGCACGCCCGCCCAACTACTGGACGCCCTGGATCGCCTGGTGAGCTACAGCAGCAGCACCCACGAAGCGGCCGCCGTGGGGCAGATGAGCCTCTTCGGCGGCGCGTTTGGCCCCAAGCTAATGGTCGAGGTGGACCTGCTCCGGCCGGAGGAGGCCATCGAAGCGGTAGAACACAAGCAGGTGCTGGAATGGGAGAAGGATGCCCTGGGGGTTCACGTCTCTGAGCACCCGCTGGAGCGCAAGCTGGCCCTCATCCAGCCCCACGTGCGCCTCACCATCAACGAGATCGACGCCAACTGGAACGGCAAGCAGGTGCGGCTGGCCGGGGTGCTGAGCCAACTGCGCACCCTAACCACCAAGAAGGGCGACCCCATGGCCTTTGGCGCGCTGGAGGACCTGGACGGCAAGATAGACATCGTCTTCTTCCCGCGGACCTGGAAGGAGTGCCGCAACCAGGCGCAGATTGACCAGGTGATGCTGGTGACCGGTAAGGTGCAGGCCAGCGAGGATAAGCTGTCGTTGGTGGTGGACCGTATCCAGACGGAACTGGCTCATTACACCCCGGCCGGGGACGAAGAAAGTTGGTCCACGTACATGCCCCCACCCGCCCCAGAAGAGTTGTTGGAAGAGCCGTTTAACGACCCGGAACCGGTGGCCGCGCCTTTGCCCGCGCCCCGGCCGGGAACCCCCAGCCTCAGTATGAGAGAACCCATGACCGCTTATAGCCCACCCCCACCGCCACCCAACTTCGAGGATGATTTTGGCGGCGTACCCGCACCGCCGCCGGCCCGCGCCGGTGGCAACGGCCAGGGCAACGGTCACCAGGCCAGCCACCCGGCAGCACCAGCCCGCACGATCGTGGTCGCCCTGGACCCGGCCGGGGAGTGGCAAACCACCATCCGCCGCGCCGTCCAGTTGGCCGCCGACTATCCCGGCCGGGATACCCTCAGCCTGCAACTCTCCGGCCGGGGGTTGGCCATGACCTTCCCCAACCGCGCCACCGAATTCAACCCTGAGTTAGAGAACGCGCTCAAGCGGCTCCCCGCCGTCCTGAGTGTCGACACCCAGCCGCAGTAACTAGGCCAAAGACCTGGCAGGTTTTTTGCAAACCTGCCAGGTCTACATCAACCAGATCCTACAGCCCCAAAATCCCCCCAATCTCCTGCGCGCCGCTGATCAACACATCGGCGCAGTAATCCAGGTCTTCTAGCCGGTGGTTGGCCGACACACACGCCCGCAGCCGGGCCAACCCGGCCGGGACCACCGGAGCCACAATCGCCTGCACAAAAATCCCATTCTTCTGCGCGTGGCTGGCCAGCAAAGCCGCATTCTCCAGCGAACCACAAAGCACCGGCAAAATCGCCGTCTCCGACTTCATCAAATTAAAGCCGGCCGCGCGCAGCTTGCCCGCCAGGTAATGGTAATTACGCTGCAAATTAGCAATCCGCTCCGGCTCCTCCTCAATTACTTCAAAGGCCGCCCTTGCCGCCCCGGCCGAGGCCGGCGGAATCGCCGCCGAGAAGATAAACGCCCGCGCTTCATGCTTCAGGAAATCAATAAGCTTACGACTGCCGGCCACATAACCACCGGCACTGGGCACCGTTTTGCTCAGCGTGCCCATCTTGATATCCACCGCATCGGCCGGCAAACCAAAATGCTCCTCAATGCCGTGCCCCGTCTTGCCCAGCACACCAATCGAGTGTGCCTCGTCCACCATCAGGTACGCCCCATACTTGCGGCACAGGCGCACCACTTCCGGCAGGTCGATGATATCGCCATCCATGCTGAACACCGAGTCCACAATCACCAGCCGCCGCCCGCCGCCATCCACCTCGCGCAAACGCCGCTCCAGGTGCGACATATCATTGTGGTTAAAGCGCACAAACTTGGCCTGGGCCAGCAGGCAGCCATCCACAATGCTGGCATGGTTCAGCTTGTCACAAATAACCGTATCCCCCTTGCGCAGCAAACTGGAAATCGTCGAAAGGTTGGTGACGTAACCGCTGGAGAAGGTAATCGCCGCCTCAGTCTGCTTAAACTGGGCGATCTTCTCCTCCAATTCGCGGTGAATCGTTAACGAACCGGCCAGCAGCCGCACCCCATGCGTACCAGACCCATACCTTTGCACCGCCTCAATGGCCGCCTGGTTAATCTTCGGATGGCCAATCAGCCCCAAATAGGAATAGCTGCCCAGCATGATCATCTCGCCATGCCCGGCCACGCGCACCCGTCCGTGAGGCAAGATTTCCTGCACCTCTTCCAAATAAAAGTATAAGCCCTGTTCTCGATACGTCTCAATATCCCACAGCATTTCGGGTGTGAGCGATGGGACATTGGGATTCGCTACTAGGTTCATTGTCTCTCCTACACATAAAACTTGGGTTTAGAGTTCTGAGCCAGCGCTAGAGTTGAAGGATCTCTGGCGGCCTGCTCCAACGCTAAACACCAGCGAAAAATAGCAATTATACGGCTTCGCTCGTCACGTCTGATTCTATCTGAGGTAATACGTTTTCTCAAATTATCAGCCACAGAATCCCGGCCGGGACCCCCATCTCCCCCCACAGCCTTAACATTCCCTCAGCAACACCCCCCACAGTTGCCCGACAACCCCATTCCGGGGAAAATCCCCCTGCATCACCTATCAGCAATCATGCAGCACGCCGCACCTACTATCGACCGACCATGCCCCGTACCACCCGCATCCTGACCTGGCGACAACGCCGCGCAAGACGCACCGGCCACACCGGCCGGGTCATCCTACGCATCCTGGCCATCATCCTCCTGGTCCTCATCCTCACCGGCTTTGCCTCCTCCTTCGTCAGCGTCTCCGCCGCCGCCGCCATCTACAGCTACTTCACCAGCGACCTGCCCGACTACACCGAGCTAGACCGGCTGGGCCAGGACGCCCAAACCACCTTCGAAACCACCAAAATCTACGCCTGGGGGCGCGGCCCCGATGGCCAGCGCCAACTGGTCCTCATCTACGAAATCATCGACCCCCTCGGCGGCGACCGGCAGTGGATCGCTCTGGAGCAAATACCCCAGGACCTGGTCAACGCCACCGTGGCCATCGAAGACAAAACCTTCTGGACCAACCGCGGCTTCGACGTGCAAGGCATTGGCCGCGCCTTCTACGAATACGTCCTGCAAGGCGGCAGCGTGCAAGGTGGCTCCTCCATCACCCAACAGGTCGTCAAGAACAACCTCATCGCCGAAGAGCGGCGCGTCGTCGGCGAAGAAGTCACCGCCGACGATTACCGGCGCAAAGTAGAAGAGCTGCTGCTGGCCCAACGCGTCTCGCAAAGCTACACCAAAGAGCAGATTCTCACCTGGTATCTCAACACCAACTTCTACGGCAACCTGGCCTACGGCATCGAAGCCGCGGCCCGTGTCTACTTCAACAAGCCGGCCGCGCAGCTAACCCTGGCCGAAGCAGCCATGCTGGCCGCCATCCCCCAGTCGCCCGCCCTGAACCCCATCGACAACCCCACCGAGGCCAAATTCCGCCAGGAACTGGTGCTGGAAGCGATGCTGCGCGAAGGCTACATCAACCGCGACCAGCTTGTGGCCGCCAAATACACCCCCCTGACGGTCGCGCCGGGCATCGAAGAGCGCTTCGACATCATCGCCCCCCACTTTGCCCTGTATGTACGCAAGGAGCTGGAACGCCGCTTCGGCCCGGAGCAGGTGCTGCGTGGCGGGCTGCAGGTCTACACCTCGCTGGACCTGGAAATGCAGCGCCAGGCGGAGTGCGTGGCCCGCGCCCAGGTCACGCGGCTGTCGGGCGAGGTGGGCGCGGCGCTGCCGGCCGATGAGCTGGCCAACTGCCCCGCCCTGGACTATTTGCTGCCCCTCCCGGCCGGGGACGTAGGCCTCGATCACAACGTCAACAACGCCGCCATCGTCGCCCTAGACCCCACCACCGGCGAGATCAAAGTCATGGTCGGCAGCCTCGATTATTGGGACGACAGCATCAACGGCCCCTTCAACGTCGCCGTCGACGGGCTGCGCCAGCCCGGCTCCTCCTTCAAACCCTTCACCTACCTCACCGCCCTCAGCCAGGGCTACAACGCCGCCACCATGGTCCTGGACGTCGAAACCGACTTCGGCACCCCCTACAACGGCATCGCCTACATCCCCCAAAACTACGACCGCCAATTCCACGGCCCCATGCGCCTGCGCACCGCCCTGGCCAACAGCTACAACGTCCCGGCCGTGGAAGTCATGAGCTGGGTCGGCGTGGACAACGTCATCCGCACCGCCCACAGCATGGGCCTCACCAGCCTGGACCAGGGCAACAACCAGTACGGCCTGGCCCTGACCCTGGGCGGCGGCGAGGTACGCCTGCTAGACATGGCCTACGCCTTCGCCGTGATGGACAACATGGGCGCCATGGTCGGCCAGCCCCGGCCGGAGGAACTCCAGCGCCTCGGTTACCGCACCCTCGACCCGGTAGCCATCCTGCGCGTCACCGACCGCGATGGCGAAATCCTCTACGAATACAGCCAACCAGAACGGCGCGAAATCCTCACCCCGCAGTTGGCCTTCATCATGAACGACATGCTCTCCGACCAGAACGCCCGCTGCCCCGCCTTCGGCTGCCCCAACGCCCTGCAGCTGCCCGACAGCCGCCCGGCCGCGGTGAAAACAGGCACCACCAACGACTACCGCGACGCCTGGACCGTGGGCTACACCCCGCAGTTGGTCACCGGCGTCTGGCTGGGCAACACCGACAACACCCCCATGCGCAATCTACCCGGCTCCAAAGGGGCCGCGCCCATCTGGCGCGCCTTCATGAGCTGGGCCTTGCAGGATGTACCCGCGGCGGGCTGGCCGCGCCCGGCCGGGTTAAACGAACTGGCCGTCTGCGATACCTCCGGCCTGCTGCCCACCGACCTCTGCCCCACCGTCAGCGAATACTTCATCCCCGGCACCGAACCCACCGTCTACGACAACATCTACCAGGAATTCCGCATCAACCGCGAGACCGGCCGGTTAGCCACCATCTACACCCCCGCCAACCTCATCGACACCCAGGTCTTCAAAATCTACCCCGAACGGGCCGCCGACTGGGTGCGCGAAAACGACCTCCCCCAGCCCCCCACCGAATACGACACCATCACCGCCAGCGGGGCCAGCCGCCAGGGGGTAACCATCACCTCTCCCCAGCCCTTCGACTTCGTCAACGGCCTGGTAGAGGTGCGCGGCAGCACCCAACTAGACGATTTCGCCTACTACCGCCTGGCCTACTTCCAGGGGCTTACTCCAGTGGACATCCGCGCCATCGCCGACAATGTGCCCGACCAGAAGCAGGATGACGTGCTGGGCAGTTGGGACGTCAGCAACCTGAACGGCCTCTACACCCTGCTGCTAACCGTGGTGCGCAGCAGCGGCACCTTCGAAGAGGTCAGCATCCCCGTCACCATAGACAACACCCCGCCCACCGTCGACATCCTCTTCCCCCTGCCCAATCAATCCATCTTCACCGACGAAGATTGGGTCATCATCCAGGCCCTGGCCACCGACGACATCTCCATCGACCGCGTGGAGTTCTACGTAGACAGCGCCGGCGTGCCCTTTGCCATCAGCACCGTCCCCCCCTTCAGCGAGACCTGGCCCATTCCCGGCCCCGGCTGCCACACCTTCCGCGTGGTGGCCGTGGATGCCGCCGGCAACGAAACCCCCAGCGACGCCGTGCGGGTATGCCTGGTAGACCGCGACTCATGAAACGGATTTGCCATTCCGCCCATCCTTTCACCCCCTCACCCATTCACCCATTCAACTCCTCACCCCTCCCGGCCGGGCGTTTTCTGCTATAATGGACACCATCAACCCGGTTGCCGCCACCGGCCACCGGCCACCCAAAAAATCAACGGAACACAATACGGAGCACCCATGAAAAAGCAAAACAAACAACCAGGACAGGGACTCGCCGGTCTGGCTACCGGGGCACTCACCCTGGGTGCGGCCTGGCTTGCCTACAGCCAGTTCTTCATCGACCACAACATGGCTCTGCCGCCGGCCATCGACAGCGACATGTACTTCTTCAACGACCCCACCGCCGGGCTGCTTTATTACTACGCCGACCGGCGCGGCAGCGGCCGGCCGCTGGTCCTCATCCACAGCCTCAACGCCGCCGGCTCCTCCTACGAGATGCGCCCGCTCTTCAACCGTTATCGCGGCACCCGGCCGGTGTATGCCCTGGACCTGCCCGGTTTCGGCTTCTCCGAGCGCGCCAACCGCCGCTACAGTCCGGAACTGTACGCCGCCGCGATCCGCAGCTTCCTCAGCCAGGTCGTCGGCCAGCCGGCCGACGTCGTCGCCCTGTCGCTGGGCTGCGAATTCGTGGCCCGTGCCGCCGTCGAACGGCCGGAGATGTTCCACAAACTGGCCTTCATCTCCCCCAGCGGCCTCACCGCCGGGCGCAAACGCAAAGGATCGCAGCGGGCCACCGACCAGAACCAATCAGATGGACTGTACCGCCTCCTGGCCGCGCCGCTGTGGGCCCAGGCATTGTACGACCTGCTGGGCACGCGCCGGATCATCCGCTTTTTCCTGGGCAAGAGCTTTGTCGGCCCCATCGACCAGGGGCTGGCCGACTATGGCTACCTGACCGCCCACCGGCCGGGGGCGCGCCACGCCCCGCTGCATTTCGTCAGCGGCCTGCTCTTCACCCGCAACGTGCGCGAAACCATCTACGAGAAGCTGGCCCAGCCCGTGCTGGTCATCTACGACCGCGACGCCTACGTCCGCTTCGACGCCCTGTCTGACCTGCTGCTCAAATGCCCCAACTGGAACGCCGCCCGCATCACCCCCACCCTGGGCCTGCCCCACTTTGAGCAGCCCGAAGCCACCGGCCGGGTGCTGGAAGATTTCTGGGCCTAGCCGCCCACGCCACCCATCACTAACCGCAAATCAACATGACACTCACCACCATCCACAGCATTCTCTCCAACACCGTCTGGATGTTTTACCTGGCCCTCGGCTTGTGGGGGCTGTTCCGGGCCATCCGCAAGCAGGGGGTCGATGGCGGCTACCTGGGGGCCATGGTCATCATTCAGGTCCTGGTTCTGCTGCAAGGCTTGATGGGCGGCTACCTCTGGCTAATCGATGGCGCGCGCCCCGGCCGGGGTGGCATCCACGTCCTCTACGGCCTCTTCTCCATCGTCTTCCTCCCCTTCCTCTTCGCCTACCAGCGCGGCGACGACAGCGACCGCGCCCAATGGGTCTATGCTCTGGCCTGCCTGTTCATGTTCGGCGTCGCCGAGCGGCTCATCACCACCGGCGTCTGAGGCTTTCTATGAGCCTCGACTGGGTGACTGACGAAGAAAGCTACAGCCAGCCACCCCCAACGCCGCCCGCGCCCCGGCCGGGGCGCGGGCGGCGTTGGGGGTGGGCCGCGCTGCTCCTGCTGCTCCTCCTGGCCGGCGGCCTCATCTACCGGCAGCAGTGGCGGCAGGTGCAGGCCCAGGAAGCCAGCCTCAAAGCCGAACTCATCGCCAGCTACCAACTGCGCCAGCAAGCCATCCAAACCCAAGACGCCGAACTCTTCGCCCTCACCCTGGCCAACCAGGACCCCGCCTGGCAAGTCGCCCAAAAGCGGCTGTTTACCCTGGGGCTGCTCACCGGCCGGGACACCTTCAACCTGGCCCCCTTACCCAACGACCCGGCCGGGGAAATCCAAGTCCAGCTCACCCCCGACTGGCAGGCCGCCGAACTGCGCGCCGAGCAGCACTACACCACCCCCGGCCGCCAGGGCCAGCCCCAAATCGTGCGCCTGGCACAGACCACCCTCTACCAACGCCACGGGCAGCGCTGGCTCCAAACCCCACCCAACGCCCTCTTCTGGGGCGAAACCCAAACCGTGCGCGGCACCCAGGTCGACGTCACCTTCCCCGCCCGCGACGCCACGACCGTGCGCCAGTTGCAAACCGACCTCGAGGCCGCCGTCGCCGCCCTGTGCGCCGGCGGCACCACCCCCCAGCCCTGCCCGGCCGGGCTGCGCCTCACCCTACACTTCGACACCGACCCCAACCTGCTGGCCGACCTGGCCGGCCAGGCCACCCCCCTCTTCCGCGGCCAGAGCTACCTGCTGCCCACCCCCACCCTCGTCGGCCAACCGCTGGATGACATCGCCTACCAGGCCCTTTTCCAGGGCTACACCCGGCCCATCCTGGACGACCTGCGCAACAGCCTCAGCCCGCCCATCCCCCTCCCCACCCAGGACATCGTCGCCCTCTGCTTCCCCGCAGACGGCTTCGCCCCACAGCTCGCCCACTACAGCCCGGCCGGGGAAAGCTGGACCAACGAACTGCCCGGCCGCGCCTTTCGCTACCTGCTGCCCCGGCCGGGTGGCGACGGCATCGTCCTGCAAGAGGACCTACGCGGCCGGGATGCCAGCGACTTGCGCCTGCTGCTGTGGCAGCCCGGCCGGGAAACCCTTCTCTTTGATGGCCTCAACAACCAGCGCCTGGCCCGGCCCGTCGCCTGGGGCAGCCCGCCGGCCAACCCCCACCTCATCATCCAGGGCACCACCACCCGCGCCGTGGCCCAACGCAACTGGCTAGACCTGAACGACTGCCACAGCGACGGCTGCCGGCTGGTTCCCCTGCCTGCCTACGCCATCTGGTCCAACGACGGCCAACAAACCATCCTCTCCCAGGACGGGCAAATGTGGCGCGGCAGCGCCAACGGCGAACCGCTGGCCCGGCTGGGCGCCGGCTTCAGCCCCTTCTGGCTGGATGCGCAGACCTATGGCTACACTCGTTACACTGCCCCGGCCGGGGTGCCCATCGCCGAGATTGTGCTGGCCACCGCCGGCCAGGATCAGCCCCATACCCTCCTGCGCGCCACCGATCTGCCGGACGCAGCCGGCACCCCGTTCATCGACTACGTGACCGCGAACCCGGCCCGGCCGGGAACCCTGCTGGCCGCCGGCCCCATCCTGGGCAGCTCACCCGGCCGCTACAACATCTACCAGATCACGTTAGATGAGAATCTAATTAGCAGCAACCCGGCCGGGGCGGTCCAACAAGTCACCCTGGCCGCCAGCCTGCCCGACGCCCTGCGCGGCCACCCGGCCCTGCTCACCCCCACCGGCTACCCTCCCTTCGACATCTCGCCCGATGGGCGCTGGCTGCTGGCCACCATGCTGCACAACCCGGCCGGGGAAGCCACCGCCTACGTTGCCACCGACCCGGCCGGGTGGACCTTCTTCCTGCACGACCTGGACCAGGGCGCGACCCACCAGTTCACCGCCGGTTACCCCCTCTACCCCGGCCAATACCCCTACTACGACTGGTCGGCCGACGGGCGCTGGCTGCTCATTGGCGACGACGGCTACCTGCGCCTGGTCGCCCCCGCCTACGACTACCAGCGGCTGCTGCCCCATCCCTACGCCAACTGCCTCTTCACCGCCTGGCTCAATCCGCCCGCCCCACCCCGATAGGGCGTCGATCGCTGATTTGTCGCCGGCCAGACCATTCACTATACTTCTCCCCTACCGTTTGCTATCAAGTCACTGGCGCTGCATGGGCCGCCTAACCCACCGCCAACCCAGTCTGAAAAATCCGAGGAGAACTCAATATGATGGTTCGTGTGAAAAAGCATTGGCTCTTGCTGGCCGCGTTTGTGGCGGTTATGGCCGGCCTGTTGTTAGCCACCCGGCCGGGACTGGCCCAAACCGGTGAGCGCGCTGCCGTCCCCTGTGTCGATGGGCTGGCCGATATCTACCCCTGCCACAACGTCGACATCCTGGCCCACTTGTCACTCAGCGAAATCGGCGCCGTCGACGAAACAATCAAAGGCAACGACCATTGGGGCTGGACCGATCCCGATACCAACCGGGAATACGTCATCTTTGGCCTCACCGACAGCACCTCCTTCATCGACATCACCGACCACCAGAACCCCATCTACCTGGGCAACCTCCCCGGCCGGGATGGCATCTCCACCTGGCGCGACATCAAAGTCTACCAAAACTACGCCTACATCGTCTCCGACATCCCCACCCAGGCCGGCATGCAAGTCTTCGACCTGACCCAACTGCGCAACGTCATCAATCCCCCCGTCACCTTCAGCGAAACCAACCACTACGACGGCTTTGGCCCCGGCCACAACCTCTGGATCAACGAAGCAACCGGCTACCTCTACGCCTTCCGCAGCGACAGTTGCAACGCCGCCATCCACATGGTCGACCTGCAAGACCCCGCCAACCCCACCTTCGCCGGCTGCTTCGACGAAGGCGACGCCCCCCTGTCCGATGCCGAATGCGTCATCTACAGCGGCCCCGACGCCGACTACACCGGCCAGGAAATCTGCTTCACCGGCAGCGATGACAACGTCAGCATCGGCAACGTCACCGACAAAACCAACCCCTACCTCATCAGCCACTTCACCTATCCCGGCATCGCCCGCGCCCACCAGGGCGCCCTCACCGCCGACCAACGCTACTGGCTGCTCAGCGACACCATGGACGAGAACAACTTCGGCCACAACACCCGCACCTACGCCTTCGACGTCGCCGACCTGGACGCCCCCATCTTCCTGGGCTACTACGAACACGCCACCACCGCCCGCGACCACAACGTCTACATCGTCGGCAGCTACGCCTACGAAACCAACTGGCGCGCCGGCCTGCGCATCCTGGACATCAGCAGCCTGCCCAGCACCAACTTCACCGAGGTCGCCTACTTCGACGTCGACCCCACCAGCGACTCCATCGCCATGACCGGCTCCTGGAGCAACTACCCCTGGTGGAGCGATGGCGCGGTAACCGTCAGCGACACAGAGCAGGGTCTCTTCATCCTGCAGCCACAGCTTGCGCCTACCGACGTCTCGCTCATTGGCCTGGATGGGACGGCAGCCACCCCGGCCGGGACCTGGATCGCCGCCCTCCTGACCATCACCTTATTCGCGGGTGCCGCAGTCTGGTACCTGCGCCACCGCAAACACACCTGAGCTGGCCCCAACAACAACCTTGAGGAAGAAAGCATGAAAATCCACGCCCGTATACTTCGTCTGTCCCCCCGCCGCTGGCCACTGCTGCTGGCCATCCTGCTGCTCACCTCCCTCCTGGGCAGCCACCAATCCCAATTATCCGCCCAAGAGATTGAGAAGGTCGACATGACCGGCTGGACCACCACCATGCGCTCCCTCTACGCCGACCAGGAACCAGCCCAGCGCCTGGCCCCCCTCAGCGCCGTCCCCTGCGTCGCCGGCTTCGCCGGCACCTACCCCTGTGACAACGTCGACTTGCTCGCCTTCATGCCGCTTTCCACCTTCGCCGCCACCGGCGGCAACGACAACTGGGGCTGGACCGACCCCCTCACCGGCAAAGAATACGCCCTCATGGGCCTCAACAACGGCACCGCCTTCGTCGACATCAGCGACCCGGTCAACCCCCTCTACCTGGGCAAACTACCCACGCACACCTCCTCCTCCACCTGGCGCGACATCAAAGTCTACAACAACTACGCCTTCATCGTCAGCGAAGCCAGCGCCCACGGCATGCAAGTCTTCGACCTGACCGAACTGCGTAACGTCCCCGTCCCCCCCGTCACCTTCAGCGAAACCGCCCACTTCTCCGGCTTTGGCAGCGCTCACAACGTAGTCATCAACGAAGACAGCGGCTACGCCTACGGTGTGGGTGCCAGCACCTGCGCTGGCGGCCTGCACATGGTCAACATCCAAAACCCCACCAACCCCGTCGATGCCGGCTGCTTCAGCGCCGACGGCTACACCCACGACGCCCAATGCGTCAACTACACCGGCCCCGACCCCGACCACCAGGGGCAGGAAATCTGCTTCAACTCCAATGAAGACACCGTCACCATCGTCAACGTGACCAACAAGGCCAACCCGCAGCAGATCTCGCGCACCGGCTACGCCGGCAGCGCCTACACCCACCAGGGCTGGCTCACCGAAGACCAGCACTACTTCATCTTCGACGACGAACTGGACGAAAGCTACTTCGGCCACAACACCCGCACCCGCGTGCTAGACGTCACCAACCTGGACCAGCCGGTGCTGGTTGGCTACACCGACTCCCCGGCCGGGGCCATCGACCACAACCAGTACACCCACAACGGCTTTGGCTACCAGGCCAACTATCGCGCCGGGCTGCGCATTGTCGATCTGGCCGATGTAGCCAACGCCAACCTGCCCGAAATCGGCTACTTCGACATCTACCCGGCCAATAACAACGCCAACTTCAACGGCGCCTGGAACGTCTTCCCCTATTTCGACAGCGGCGTGGTCATCATCAGCGGCATCGAGCAGGGGCTGTTCATCGTCCAACCCCACCTGCCCAACCCCGACTACGCCGCCAGCCTGTCCGACAGCACCCTGGACGGCACGCCGGGCAGCAGCGTGGTACATACCCTGGAACTCAGCAACCTGGGCACGCAAAATGACAGCTACACCCTGGCCGTCGACAAGAACCTGTGGCCCACCTCGCTGCTCACCAGTTCGCCAGTCAGCGTCCCGGCCGGGTCATCCGTCACAATCCAGGTCCAGGTAGACATCCCGGCCGGGGCCATCCTCAACCAAAACGACGACTTCACCCTCAGCGCCACCTCCCAGGGCAGCCCTGGCCTCACCGCCAGCGGCCAGGGGCACACCAACGTCAGCGGCACGGCCGGCATCAACACCTCCGGCAACAGCAGCGGCAGCGGCCTGCTGGGCCAGGTCGTCACCCACACCATCACCGTCACCAACACCGGCAGCGTCAACGACACCTTCACCCTCAGCCTGGGCAGCTTTACCTGGCCCACCAGCCTCGCCACCACCACCACCGGCCTGCTGGCCCCCGGCGCCAGCACCACCTTTGCCGTCTACGTCACCGTTGGCAGCGGCCCCAGCGACAGCGTCGCCCTCCACCTCACCTCCACCTTCGACCCCAACCTCAGCAGCACCCTAAATGTGCTCACCCTCTCCGACGGCCCAGGCATGTATTATGTATACTTGCCGGTCAACAGCAAGCCATAACCACCCACCCCACAAACCCATTTCCCACCGCCCCCGGCCGGGGCAGCCCAGCGCTCCCCGGCCGGGGGCTTTCTATTCCCCCGACCACAACTGTAAACTACTTTACACCCATTGTGGCCATCTTGTAGACCCCGGCCGGGTACACTCCCCCACTGTGGCTCTCTTCACGCATATGTCGGCCCTGCCCAATACCTGTTTAACCCATCGTCCAAACTCTAGGAAGGAAAGCTGATGATTCGTCTTCAAAAACTCGCCTCGATCCTGGTTAGCTTCAGCATGCTGCTGCAACTGTTCGCCCTGCCGTTCACCCCGGCCGGGACCAACACCGCCCTGGCCGCCCCGGCCGGGCCACTAGCAACTCCCTTCCTCCCCAACATCCCCACCCCCGTTGCCCCCCAAACCACCGAACCCGACGTCCTCGCCCAGCCCCTCACCATCGCCCGCGCCCAATCCACCTACCAGGCCACAGGCACCGCGGTCGTCACCTACACCCTGCGCAACACCTTGCCACCCACCATCCGCCCCGCCGCCGAACCCGGCGCCACCATCACCGACACCGTCGCCGCCATCAGCGCAACCGACTTCGCCGCCGACCCCAACAACCTGCGCGGCACACAGCTCACCCTCCAACTCACCAACGCCCAAACCCAATTCCTGGCCGCCTCCCAACCCGCCGACCAAAACGGCAGCAACCTCACCTTCAACCTCGGCGACATCCCCCCCCTCAGCGCCGCCAGCCTCGTCCTCACCCTCACCATCCCCTCCTCAGCCGCCGACTTCGTCGACCTGGACGCCGGCGCAGCCGCCTATAGCAGTTGGCGTGGCGTTGGCATCACCACCGCCACCAGCCCCATCCGCCTCGCCCCCGACGGCTTCGCCCAATGGCTCGTCTGCACCCCCGATGCCAACTGCAACGACAGCTACGTCAACCGCAAAGCGGCCGAACTAGGCCATGACCCCCTGGCCATCTTCGAATTTGTCCGCAGCCTCGGCTACGAAAGCTACCAGGGCAGCCTCCGCGGCGCGCGCGGCACCCTCTGGAGCGAGGCCGGCAACGGCATCGACCAGGCCAGCCTGCTCATCGCCCTGCTGCGCGCCAGCGGCGTACCCGCCGCCTACCGCCTGGGCACCCTCAACCAGGCCAACGCCCAAACCCTCATCACCAGCATGTTCCCGGCCGTCACCGCCCCCAGCGGCCTCATCCTTCCCGGCACAAGCACCGCCGACCCCGCCAACGACCCGCAGCTACTGGCCGAAGCACAATCCCACGCCTGGGTCGAGGCTTATCTGCCCGGCAGCAGTTGGACCGCCCTCGATCCCGCCTTCCCCGCCGCCCAACCCGGCAATGTTTTTGGCACGCCCAGCGGCGGCCAGATCGCCGAACTGCCAGACAATCTACGCCACAAAGTCAGCGCCAGCCTGGTCGTAGAAAAATACGCCGCCTTCCCCGTCAACGGCACAAATCTATACACCATCAATCCGCTCAACGCCACCTTCAACACCGTCGAACTGGCCGGCGAACCCCTCGTCTTCGCCCACCTGGTAGAGAGCAACTTCCAGGGTGGCCTGACCTTTACCTCAGCCCAACACACCTACACGCCCTATTTTGTCTTTGGCGAAGCAGAAACACTCTACGAAGGCGAACCATTTATCGAACTCATCAGCAACTTCCCCTTCGGCCAGGACATGGTCGTCGCCGAATGGCTCGACTTCACCCTCTCCGGCCCCGGCCGGGTCGATGAAACCTACCGCCGCGAACTATTCGACGACATCGGCTTCGCCGCCCGTGCCGGCGGCGGGCTGGTCGGCGAACTCAACCGCGACGAAACCGCCCGTCTCAGCCTCATGTCCTCCTGGACAACCCTGGTCGCCGCCTACCACGTGCCCCCGGAAGCCATCAACGACGCCTACCAGGAAATGGTCACCCTCTCCCTGCAAGGCATCGCCGCCAGGGAAGCCGTCGCCGACCTGCAAGACACCGACAATCCCACCCCCGAACAGACCGCAATCGCCCAGGCCGCCGTCCTCACCTTTGGCAAAGTAGCCCGCCTGGGGCAGCGTCTCCACCTCCTCCAATTTGCCGCCGCCTCCGACCAGGCCCACGGCTACGCCGCCGACGCCTTCCTGGTCAAAGCCTACGCCGATTCGCCACGCCTCTTCACCGTCGGCTGGGAGCGCAACGACCAGGAACAAACCGAAAGCATCACCTTCGACCTGCTGCGCAACAAAGTCCGAGCCGTCACCTACCCCGGCCAATCCGAAATCGGTTCAGAAGCATTCCTCTTCTGGCGCGCCCTGCTAGACATGGGCGTAGAGCACGAAGTGCTGGCCCAGATTTCGCCCGCCCCCCTGGTTAGCGTTGGCGCAGTCTTCGACGCCGCCATCGCTGCCGATATCCCCCTGGATCGCTTCACCTACGGCACGCTGGACGAACTGGCCGCCCTCCCCATCTCTGACCAGGCCAAAGCCCGCATCGCCGCGGCCCTCACTGAAAATCCCAACCAATACGTCATCGTCCCGGTACAAATGATCACCCTGCCCGGCGCAACCGAACCAACCATCGGTTGGCTGCAAATCGACAACGACACGCTGGAAGTTATCGACACCATGGAAAACGGCCAGCACTTCGTGGCCGGTGACTATGCCGTTCTGGCCGAGTTTTCAAAGAAAGCCGGCAGTCTCATAGGTGGTTTCACCGCCGGCTTCTTCAGCCACACCATGGGCTTCTGGATCGGCTTCTTCGGCCAGATGCCTCTAGACGGCCAGGATATCGGCGCGGTAATCGCCGCCTCCAAAGCCTCGGCCGCCGCATGGGGCCATCGGGCGGAGAAGGCCTGCGTCAAAAAGTCAGATAAGAAATGGTGCGCGCGCGGTGTGACCTACGGCAACGCCCTCGGCGCGGCCATCATAGGTCAGGCCGACCCGCCGCTGCAAGAAACCCTCTTTGTGCTGCCCCTGGACCAACCGCAAACCACGGCCCAGGCGGCCATCACCCTCACCCAACCCGCCACCCTCATTGGCCAGACTGTAGCCGCCAACGTCGCCACCGGCGCGGTCGGCCTCAGCGGCACGGCCACCCATGACTGGACCACCACCGGGCAAAACAACTTCACCTTCGACAACCTCAGCGTGAATTCGGCCAGCCTCTACCAGAACGGCCTGTTGGTGGGCAGTGGCGCGGTCACCGCCGTGCCCGCCACTACCGGCAGCCCCGCCAGCGCCCAGGCCACCAGCGGCGTCACCGTCAGCGGCACAGCCAACGGGCGGCTGGTCCTGCACGCCCCGGCCGTGGCCAATCTGGGCGGTGGCAGCCAGTTCAACTCGTTCGACTTCGCCCTGGACGCCGCCGGCAACTACACCCTGGCCCTTCAGGGGGCCACCGCCACCCTCAACGGCACACCATACAGCGGCGACCTGGAAATTGTGACCAACGCCCCGGCCCAACTAACCGGCACAGGGGCCACCGCCGTGCCCAACTTTGCCACCACGGCCGCCTTCACCCCGGCCGGGGGCGGTTTCACCATCGCCGCCGCCACCGGCACCCTAACCGTCGGCGGCAGCGCCGTCTCCCCGGCCAACGGCTTTGCCCTGGGTAACGTCAACAGCCAGGGCACCGTCACCCCGGCCGGGAACAGCGACAACTTCAGCTTCAACGGCATCGCCGATTTCTTCCGCGTCAGCCTCAGCAGCGCCACCTCCACCACCCCGGCCGGGACATCCACCAACTTCACCGCCGCCATAGATGCCAACTTCAGCGACACCTACACCCTCACCGTCCACGCCCCCGCCGGCTGGGACGTGACCATCTCCCCGGCCGGGCAGATCACCGCCCAACCCCCCATCGGCGCCGCCGCCGACGACTACACCCTCATCGTTTCCGCCCAATCGGCCACCCACCCCGACCTCTTCGCCACCGCCCGGCACGTGGTCACCGTCACCGCCGTAGACGGCGTCAGCGTCAGCGTCGCCCCCGATCCCACCCTCACCATCCCCTGGGGGCCAGACTACAACGTACTCAACTTCAATCCCACCATTGGCCGCCTGCAAATCCCCGACGCCGCCTTCACCGCCTCCATCCAAAACAGCTCGTCCGTTGGGCGCACCTTCAACGTAAACGTTAGCGGCCTGCCCGGCGGCTGGGCAATCTTCGGTGGGCAGCCGGGCAGCACCAGCCTCTCCCTACCCCTGGCCGCCGGCCAGACGGTACGCCTGGGCCTCTACATCTCGCCCACCCTCAGCCTGCCCCCCGTTGGCAGCACCTATCCCTTCGACATCACCGCCACGGCCGACGATAACGGCGCGGTAACGGCCACCGGCAGCGGCCTCTTCACCATGCCCGCCATCCCCTACCCGGCCGTTGCCGTTAGCCCCGCCGAGCGCTACGTGGCGGCCAACAGCAGCACGGCCATCAGCCTGACCCTCACCAACATCGGCAACACCACGGCCGACTTCGACCTGCTCTCCACCCTGCCCGCCGCCGGCTGGACCGTCTCCACACTCCAATCCCCACTCTCCCTCGCCCCCGGCGCATCAGCCACACAGCCCGTCACCATCACAGTGACCACTGGCGACCCCGGGGTCGATTACCCCGTAGGCTTTGGCGCGGTCGCCCCCACCCTGCCCTATACGCCAACGACAGCCATAGACCTCTACGTGGTCAGCCCCTTCACCGAACCCATCTTCCGGGCAGCCACCTGCAACCTGGACAGTGACGTCCTGGCGGGAGCCATCATTGGGCTGGCCGTGGCCGTGGACGAGTTGGCCGCTTCCTGCACTGCCGGAAGCTGCAACCTGGCCCTGCGCGATGCCGTGGTCGCCGCCGCGCAGGGCGTGGTGACCTACGCCGAGGCCGCCTCGCCGCTGGTGACCACCGGTGCCACCGTAGAGGCTGCGGCCAATGACCTGGCAACCCAAACTGACGATGCCGCCATCGAAGCCAGCCTGGCCACCCTGGCCACGGCCGCCAGCAACTTGGGCGCCGAACTGTGCGAAATCGAGCAGCATGGCGTGTCCGCCCGCTTCACGCCCTACCTGGATGCCATTCTGTTGGGCGGGGCAGCTAACTTCAGCCTGGACGTAACTAACCAGGGCAGCATCACCACCACCTACGCCATCACCATCACCGGCCTGCCCGGCGGTGACCTGACCTTCAACGAGGCCATCACCCCCGGCGCTACGGTCAACCTACCGGTCACACCCACCCCGGCCGGGTTGGGAACCTACGACCTCACCGCCACCATCGTGCCCATCGCCCCCGACGTCACCGCCAATCTGGCCGCCAGCGCCACAGCCCGCCTGAACGTCGTCGACCGCTTCGTCCAGGTGACCCAGGTGGCCGCCAATCCACCTTTCGTCGATACCGGCACCAGCGCCACCGACCTGAGCGTCACCATCGCCAACGTGGCCAACGTCTCCCGGCCGGGTACGGCCCACACCACCATCCTCGCCCCCGGCGGGGCCATCAGCTACACCGCCGATCTCCCCCTCACCGTGCTGGTCGGCGCGCCGCGCACCTACCCCCTGGCCACCGTCGACACCTCCGGCTGGGCCAGCGGCGTCTACACCGTCGCCGTCGAACTGCGCGACGCCGGCAACAACCTGATTCCCGATGGCAGTGGCTACGGCTACTTCGCCGTGGGCCAATCGCTGGGAGCCAGCCAGGCGGTACTGCCCGCCATCGTCGCCCCCGGCACCGTCACCGTCACCACCTACCTCACCACCGAAATACTGGCCGATACCCTCGTCCCGCCCGCCGCCCCGGCCGGGGCCTTGTGGCCGGCCACCGGGCTGCGCAGCATCCCCACCAGCGATCTATCCCGGCCCCTGGGCGACAACCCGCCACCCGCGGACAACGGCGGCGCGCAGGAAGTCATCATCCCCACCCGGCCCTTCACCAACACCAACCCGGCCGGGGATGGCCCGGCCGGGGTCGAAACCATCACCGGCACCATCATCCTGCGCTACGAACAAGACGAGGCCGCACTGACAGGAACGTGGCAGAACATCGGTTACGCCCAGGCCAGTAACGGCACCTACTTACGCGCCGATGCGCCGGGCGAGACGGCCCAATTCACCTTCACCGGCACCTGGGTCCACCTCGGCTTCCTGGCCGATAGCAACAGCGGCTACGCCGAAATCCTCATAGACGGCCTCAGCCAGGGTTTGGTAGACCTCTACCGCCGCGACATCACCCCCATCAGCTTCGTCTACGATGGCCTGAGCGCCGGCAGCCACACCCTCAGCGTCGTCGCCCAGGGCGCGGCAAACCCCCTCTCCCTTAACGATTTCGTCCACCTCGACTACCTGGACGTATACAACGGCGGCAGCTACGCCGACGGCACATCTGAGCAAAGCGACTCGCGCATCTTCCGCAGCACCGGCTGGACCAACGTCAACGACGCCAACGCCAGCGGCGGCAGCTACATGCGCAGCAACAACGCCACCGCCTGGTTCCCCTTCACCGGCGACTCCATCACCTACCAGGCCCTGGCCTACAGCGGCGGCGGCAAGGTCAAGGTCTACATCGACGGCCTCTACCAGACCACCCTCAACCTCTACAACCCCCTCACCTCCATCACCCGCACCCTCTCCTTCGAGGGTCTGGGGGCCGGTCCTCACGTCATGCAAGTCAGCGTCTACCGCGGCAGTGCCACCGTCGATGCCTTCCGTACCCCCGGCACCCCTCCCTTCTTCACCGAACCAACGCCCGGCAGCTTCGCCCGCTACGAAGAAGAATACGCCGACTTCCTCTTTAACGGGCTGCCCTACACCGCCACCGCCCGCACCTGGGCCCGCGACGACTCTGTCTTGTACAGCGAAGCAGGCGACGGCCAGGTCATCTATTCGCGCACGGCCGGCGACACAGCCAGCCTCACCTTCGACGGCACATGGGCTAGCATCGGCTTCTTCACCAAAGCCAACAGCGGCCAGGCAGAAATCTTCCTGGATGGCGCCAGTCAGGGCGTAGTAGACCTCTACAGCAATGAAGATGACGTCACCAGCCTCACCTTTGCCGGGCTGCTCACCGGCACGCACACCATTTCGGTAACCGTGTTAGGCACAGCCAATCCTTTGGCCAGCAACCAATACGTTTACCTGGACTACGTGGACGTGTGGGACGGCAGCCCCTTGCCAGATGGGACCTTCGAAGAGCTAAGCGACCGTGTCCTGCGCAGCGGCGGTTGGGAAGCCGTCGCCAACGCCAGCGCCAGCGGCGGCGTCTACATCGAAACCGGCAGCGGCGAACCAACCGTCTGGTTCCCGTTCATGGGCGACAGCGTCACCTACCAGGCCTTCGACTACTTCCGCTCCGACGAAGTGAGCATCTACATCGACGAGGTCTTCCTCGGCCGTTACGATATCTACACCGGTGTCGCCCCCACCATCACCTACTCCTTCGACGACCTGGGGCCAGGGCTGCACATCCTGAAAATCCGCGACTACCGCAACGAGCCAACGCTAGACGCCTTCATCTCCCCGGCCATCTCCGCGCCAACCCCACCGCCGCCGGCGCAGGTGTTTACGCGGGTGGAGGAAGACGACGCGGCCGTGCGCTACAACGGTCTACCCTACCCCGTTGCGGCCTCCACCTGGGACCGCACCGATGAGGTCTTCCGCGCCAGCGACGGCCAATACATCATCACCACCACCCCCGGCGATTGGGTCAGCCTGGACTTTGACGGGACCTGGGTAACGGCCGGTTTCGCCACCAACTTCCGCGGCGGGCAGGCAGAGGTCTTCATTGATGGCGTCAGCCAGGGGATTGTGGAATTGTACAGCCGCGATGATGACGTGACAGTCGTTACCTTCAACAACCTCCCCGACACGACCCATACCATCTCTGCCACCCTGCTCACCAGCCAGCACCCCAACTCCCTTGGCCGCTGGATGATGGTGGACTACTTCGACGTGTGGAGCGGCGACCCCTTGCCTGGCGGAACCTACGAAGAAACCCATCCCCTGGTCTATCGCAGCGACGATTACGACGATTGGGACGTTTTCAGCGAGGCGGCGGCCAGCGGCGGCAGCTACATCCGCAGCGCCTTCCAGCACGACGGCACGGTCTGGTTCCCCTTCACCGGCGACAGCGTGACCTTCCTGGGGTTGGCCAACAACCGCAGCGACCGCGTGGCCATCAGCATTGACGGCATTTCCTATGGCACCTTTAACCTGTACAGCGGCACGCCGGTGACGCGCCCCATCTCTTTCGACGGCCTGGGCACCGGCCCACACCTGATGCAGGTGCGCCTCAACCGCGACTATCTGGCAGCGGACGCCTTCATCGTGCCCGGCATCGCCCCGTTCTACGAACCGCCTGCCTACACTGGCATCGTGCGCTACGAAGAAGACGACCCGGCCCTGCTGTACAACGGCGCGTATGATTGGCGCACCCGGCCGCAATCCTGGTACGTCAACAAGAATTACACCACCGTCAGCGGCGGCTGGCACGTGGAATCGAATACGGCCGGAAACACGGTCAGCCTGACCTTCGACGGTCGTTGGGCCTCTGTTGGCTTCCGTGTGCGTAACGTCACCAGCCAGGCCGAAATCTTCATCGATGGCGCCAGCCAGGGCGTGTTCGACCTGAACAATCCCACCGAAGATGTGCGCTCCTACCAATTCCCCAACCTGATCACCGGCACGCACACCATCTCCGTCAGCGTCGTCGCCGGCACGGTCTACTTCGACTACTTCGACGCGTGGGACGGCCAGCCCACGTCCGATGCGTTGATCAATACGCGACGGGGCGAAGACAACAGCCATCTCCACTACACCTCTAACCTGGAAGACGCCGCCAACGCCAACGCTATCGGGGGTGACGTGCTTGTGCCCAGCCTCTGGTACGCCGATTCCAACGTCTGGTTCTCGTTCGTTGGCGACGCCTTCACCCTTTATGGCTTCACCTACATCTATGACAGTTTGGTGGATGTGTACATCGATGGCGTGTTGGTGGATACGCCCCAATTCAAATACCCCTATACCGAGCAGCCGCGGGCCCACCACTACACCGGTCTGGAGCCAGGCCCCCACGTCGTGCGCGTCAGCAACGTGAACAGCCTGCGCGTGGACGCTTTCCAGGCCAATCCGGCGCAGCCCGTGCCCTACCTGCCGCTGGCCGAATGGTGGGATAACACCCCGGCCGGGAACGGCGCGCCCTTCTTCGGTACCTTTGGCATTGCCGCCGGCATGACCGCCGGCGACCTGGACGGCGACGGCAGCGTGGAAATCATCGTCTCCGGCGACGACGTGATCAACTTTGGCACATTGTTCGTCTTTCGTGGCGATGGCGGCGACACCGGCGACGGCGATCCCATCCTCTGGAGTCACAACTTTGGCGGCGGCGTCTACCGCACCTGGGTCAGCTCCCCCGCCCTGGCCGAGTTGGACGGGCAGCCGGGCGCGGAGGTCGTCGTCGCCGCCGGAGATGAGCTGTGGGCCTTCCACGCCGATGGCAGCACATACTGGAACGTGCCCACCGCCAACATCTTCGAAACCCTATCCGCCCCGGCCATTGGCAACCTCGATCTGGACCCCGAACCGGAAATCGTCGCCAATTTGGGCGGCACAGTGGAAGTGCGCGAGCATGATGGCACGCTGGCCTGGAGCACCGCCGTGCCACCCTATGCCAATCCCCCCGTCCTGGCCGACCTGACCGGCGACGGCCTGCTCGACCTCATCCTCACCGGCTGGGACGATGACGTGTGGGTGTACGATTACAACGACGGCACGCCGCAGTTGGTCTGGACGGCCGTGCTGACCTCTTCGATGGCCGGGACCTTTGGCGCCCCGGCCGTGGCCGACATTGACGGCGACGGCAGCCCCGAAGTGATGGTCTCACATTATGGCGCGTTGACCGCCTTCAATGGCGAAGACGGCTCGGTACTGTGGACGACACCGCTCGACCCCGGCAATCCCGGCGGCGTTTCCGTGGCCGATTTGGACGGGGACGGCGAAATAAACATCCTCACGGGGATGCGCTATGAGTTCGAGACCAATCGCTTTGGCATGATCTACGCCCTCAACCCGGACGGCTCGCTGCTGTGGAGCGCCATCGCCGAAGACAGCAGCTCCGCCAACAACGCCTCCGTCCTCGACCTGAACGGCGATGGCGCATATGAGGTGGCCTGGAATGGCAAGGAGCAGGGTTTCACCATCTACAACGGCGCAGACGGCACAATCCTCTTCAATGAACCGCTGGCAAACTCGGCCACCGGCACCGACTACCCGCTCTTTGTAGACGTGGACGGGGACAGCAATGCAGAAGTGGTTGTGCCCACCATTCGCGGCCTGGTGGTCTTTGGGCAGGATGGCGTGTGGGGCGAGGCCCGGCCGTTGTGGAACCAGCACAGCTACCACATCACCAACGTCAACGACGACCTGACCGTGCCCTTCAGCGAGGCCAATAGTTGGCAGGTACACAACACCTACCGCACCCAAACCAACCTGGTCAACCCGCTGCCCAACTTCAGCGTCAACCTGACGCACACGGTGGGCATCAGCGGCGTCACCGTCCTCACCGGCACCTTCTCAGCGCCGCCCACCACCGCCGCCGATCCGCTCTACGGCTGGGCCTACAGCCAGACCTGGGCGGAGACGGTGGCCGGCCGCAGCTTTGCCAGCCAGCTTAGCGATCTCCAACCGGGTGAAACCCGCCTCGTTGCCCAGGGGACAGAAGTGGTCTACACCCTGCCCAGCGGCAGCAGCCGCCTCACCCTGCCACCGCTCTACGTCAGCGTGCCCCACATCATCAGCGTTGCCCCGTTCTCGCAAACGGTAGGCACCGGCGGCACCGCCGTGTACGACCTGCTGCTCAGCAACCCGGCCGGGACCAGCGACACCTACACCCTCACCGTGGCCGGGCTGCCCGCCAGTTGGATCAGCCTGCCCACCAGCGTGAACCTGGCCGCCAACAGCAGCCTCACCCTGCCCCTCACCATCACCACCCCGGCCGGGACCAACCCCGCCAGCCTCGACTTCGCCGTCGACGTCCAAAACCAGACCGGCGGCACCGACCAGGCCACGGCCAACCTCACCCTCATCAACACCCTGGCCCTGAGCATCAGCCCGGCCGGGCAAGAGACCACCGCCGGCACCCCCCTCACCTACACCCTCACCATCAGCAACAACGACAGCCTGGCCCGCACCTACGACCTGAGCGCCAGCGGCCTGGCCAGCGTCAGCCTGCCCCCCAGCGTCACCGTACCCGCCGGCAGCAGCCAATCCCTGCCCATCCAGGTCAGCGCCGCCAACAGCGGCCCCCACCCCTTTACCGTGCGCGCCGCCCACAGCAGCGCCGCCGCCGAAGCCAGCGCCGTGCACAGCGCCACCGGCCGCTGGCAGGTAGCCCTGGCTCTGGACGCCAACAGCAGCACCGGTGGCCCCGGCACGCCGGCCGGCTATGTCCTCAGCGTCAGCAACCTGGGTGACACCATCGACAGCTACAGCCTGACCGTCGACCTCCCGGCCGGGTGGCAATACACCCTGGACGCCAACGGCAGCGAAACCGACAGCGTCACCCTCACCCCCGCCCCCTTCAACAGCGCCGAACTGCAACTGCTGGTGACGCCGCCCGTGGGCACCGCTCCCGGCAGCTACCCCTTCAGCGCCACGGCCCAATCACAGACCCGGCCGGGGATCACCACCACCGTCACCGCCACCCTGGAACTCCTCAACCGCGGCGTCCAGGTCACCCTCGACCCCGCCGAAACCACCCTCGACCCCACTAGCGGCGGCACCTGGCAGGTCACCATCACCAACACCGGCAGCATCGCCGACAGCTACGTGCTAACCACCACCGGCATTCTCCTCAACGCCGAGTTTGCCACCAACCCCGTAACCCTGAACCCCGGCCAGGCCACTACTGTCGCCCTTAGCGCCAGCCAGTTCGCCTTCGCCCTGCCACAGCGCTATCCCTTCGCCGTTGCCGCCATCTCCCAGAGCGACAACCGCGTCGCCAACGAAGCTCAGGGCGGCGTGACCTTTACGCCTTTCCAGGCCGTGCAGGTGGGCTGGCAACCCCCGGCCCAAACGGTGTCCAATACCCTGTCCGCCAGCTTGCTCATGGTTATCACCAACACCGGCAACATCAACACCAACTACCAGTTCAGCCTGGACATGCCCGGCCTCAGCGGCCAACTGCCGGCTACCGCCCTGAACATCCCCGCCCAGCAAGTCGTCATGCTGCCCTTGAACGTAACCGCCGCCGCGGCCGGCACCTACGCCATCGAGGGCACGGCCAGCGGCAGCAGCGCCAGCGCCAGCGCCGTGGCCAGCGTCACCTTCGACGTGGCCGGCCAGCCGCCGCAAGCCAACGCCGGCCCCGATCAGACGGCAGACGAGGGCGAGCTGGTACAGTTCAGCGGCAGTGCCAGCGACCCCGACGGCGGCCCGCTGACCATCCTCTGGACCTTTGGCGATGGCAGCAGCGCCAGCGGCACCTTGTCCCCCACCCACACCTACGCCGACAACGGCCAGTTCACCGCCACGTTGGTGGTCACCGACAGCAGCGGCCTCAGCAGCAGTGACAGCCTGCAGGTAACGGTGGTCAACGTAGGCCCCACCGTCAACGCCGGCAGCAACCAGAACGCCAGCGAAGGCCAGACCGTGAGCCTGGCCCCGGCCACCTTCACCGACCCCGGCAGCGCCGACACCCACACCGCTACCATCAACTGGGGCGACGGCACGGTTGAGGCCGGCACAGTGAACCAGGCCGCCAACAGCGTCAGCGGCAGCCACAGCTACGCCGACAACGGCCTCTACACCGTCACCGTCACCGTCACCGATGACGACGGCGACAGCGACAGCGACAGCTTCACCGTGACTGTGAGCAACGTCGCCCCCACCGTCAATGCCGGCAGCAACCAGAATGCCGTCGAAGGCGACGCAGTCAGCCTGCCCCCGGCCACCTTCACCGACCCCGGCAGCGCCGACACCCACACCGCCCTCATCGACTGGGGCGACGGCACGGTGGAGCCGGGCACGGTGAACCAGGCGGCCAACACCGTTAGCGGCAGCCACACCTACGCCGACAACGACCTCTACACCGTCACCGTCACCGTCACCGATGATGATGGCGACAGCGGCAGCGACAACTTCACCGTCCTGGTAACCAATGCCGCGCCGGTAGTCAATGCCGGCAGCAACCAGAATGCGGTCGAGGGCGACACGGTCAGCCTGGCCCCGGCCACCTTCACCGACCCCGGCAGCGCCGACACCCACACGGCCACCATCAACTGGGGCGACGGTACGGTTGAGGCAGGCACGGTGAACCAGGCCGCCAACACCGTCAGCGGCAGCCACACCTACGCCGACAACGGCCTCTACACCGTCACCGTCACCGTTACCGATAATGATGGCGGCAGCGGCAGCGACACCCTCACCGTCCTGGTAACCAACGCTGCGCCGGTGGTCAACGCCGGCGGCAACCAGGCGGTGGCTGCCCAGGCCCAGGTTTGCCTGGCTCCGGCCACCTTCACCGACGCCGGCAGCGCCGACACCCACACCGCCCTCATCGACTGGGGCGATGGCACAGTCACGGTGGGCACGGTGAACCAGGCCGCCGGGACGGTGAGCGGCTGCCACACCTACGCCGGCGGCGGCAGCTATACCGTCACCGTCACCGTCACCGATGACGATGGTGGCGTGGGCAGTGACAGCTTCACGGTGGATGTGGACTTCGCCATCCTTATGCCTATCATCGTCAGGCCGTAAGCCTGGCACACCCCCAGCCCCGGCCGGGTACACATACCGGCCGGGGCATTCCCTGTGCTATACTATGGGCGCATCCTCCGGAAGTTTCCGGGCGGTGCGCCCAGTTCGTATCAGTTCAAGGAAGAAGCGCCATGAAGCCCAACTACCCCAACCGCGTGACCCTGGCCCACCTGCCCACACCCGTAGAACGCCTGGAGCGACTGAGTAAACATCTAAACGGTCCGGAACTGCTCATCAAGCGGGATGACCAGACAGGGCTGGCCACGGGCGGCAACAAAACACGCAAGCTGGAATTCCTGGTGGCGGCGGCCCTGGCCCAGGGCTGCGACCACCTGGTGACCACTGGCGCACCGCAAAGCAACCACTGCCGCCAGACGGCAGCGGCCGCCGCCCGCTGTGGGCTGGGCTGCAGCCTGGTGCTGCGCGGCAGCCCGCCAGCCCAAATAACGGGCAATTTACTGCTAGACCGCTTGTTGGGGGCACATCTCTACTGGAGCGGCTCCCGGCCGGGGAGCGAACGCATCGACGAAGTGGTGGCCAACCTGAAAGCCATGGGGCGCGCGCCCTACATCATTCCCCTGGGCGGCTCCAACGTGGTGGGGGCAGCCGGCTACGTGCTGGCCATGCGGGAGCTAACGGAGCAGTTAGCCGCGCTGCAGCAAAATGTGGACTTCATCGTCTTTGCCAGCAGCAGCGGCGGCACCCACGCCGGCCTGGTGTTGGGGGCGCAGGTGTACGGCTTTCGCGGCCAGGTGTTGGGGATGAGTGTGGACCACCCGGCCGGGGAGCTGATGCGCAACGTCTCCGCCCTGGCCACGGCCACTGCCACCCACCTGGGCCTGGGCACCCTCTCGGTGGCCGACAGCGTGGTGGTTAACGACGATTACCTGGGTGATGGCTATGCGCAAGTCGGCGACACGGAGCGGGAAGCGATCCGGCTGCTGGCCCAGTTGGAGGGCATCTTACTGGACCCGGTGTACACCGGCCGGGCCATGGGCGGCCTCATCGACCTGATCCGCTGGGGGGCGTTCACCCGCGGCCAGACGGTACTCTTCTGGCATACCGGCGGCACCGCCGCCCTACCCGCCTTCGCCGACAAGCTGTAGCCCCAACCCGCCTCAGGCAGGCCGCAGCCGGGCCGTGGTAATGGGGTGGTGCACCCAGACGTTTGGCTCCACGTAGCGCCCCACATCGGCCTGAGTATCTATCTGCACCGGGCAGAGCGCGCCCGGCACCACGTAGTCGCCACTGTCCGGGAAGCGCAGGCCGCTCCACGACTCCCATTCGGCCACGGTGCCCTCGATGAGCATGGAGGGATGGGCCACTCTGAGCAGTTCGCCGCCGCAGCGCCAATGCACGCGCAGCCAGGGGTCGAAGGGGGCGCCATCCGGCCGCTGCCACCAGGCATAGCGCTCCATGGGGGTCAGCGGGTAGCGCGCTTTCATGGAGGGGCGCACGGCCACAATCACCGCTTGCAGCCCGTGGCTTTGGGCCAGTTCACGCACGCCATTCACCATGCGGTAGCTCACCCCCTGCCCGTGATAGTCGGGCTGGATGGAGATTTCCAGAGCGACCAGGGTGTTGGGCACCCGGCCGGTCTCAAAATCTTCCACCGCACGCACCAATGACTCGGCCCAACCTACTGGCAGCCCGGCCACCGTGCCATCCCAATAGCAGGGGATGGTCTGGGCCACTGCCACCGGCCGGGCCTGTTCATCCAGCAGATAGCGCTGGTAGGCCGGGAACTGCTCCAGCAAATAGTGCCAGTAGGCGTCAGCATAGCGGTCATGGAACATGAACGCCGGCCAGATGCGCTGCTTCTGCGGCCAAAAATCGTCGGCCAGGTTGGGCTGGCCGGCCAGGGTTGCAAAGGAAAATGTGTCGGACATAAGCACCTCGTCTGGTGTATCGTCCCGGTTCAGGGCACGGTAATTGTGGCCAGGGGCAGGGCGTCACCCCGCTCCCCGGCCGGGGTCACATATTCCAGCCGCGCGGCCGGGTCGGCCAGGTCATACAGCCCCAGCAGCAGCGTGTAACGGCCGGGCGGCGTGCCCGGCGGCAGCAAAAGGCCATGATTATCGATCACCGTCTCGCCGGGCGGCCAGGTGGTGGTCAGGGCCAGGCCGCCGCCTGGCTCGCTGTCGCGCTGGGTCACCAGCGTGCCATCAGCCGTCACCAGGTGCAGGAAGATTTTGTAGCGCGTGGCCAGCGGCCGGTTGGTCTGCCAGAACAGGGTCAGGGGGATAATGTCACCGGCCGGGAAGGTGTCCCCAGTCAGCGTGTAGCCCAGCAGGGTAATGTCTGGCCCAAAGCGCACCCCGGCCGGGGTGGCCATGTTCACCGCCGCGGCCGGGGGCAGCGCATACATCACAAAGCGCACATCCCCTACCCATTCCTCAGTGGCCTTGAAGGCGTGGGTATCCAGCCAACGCTCCACCAGCCGCTCCGGGTCCCGCTCCGCTTCACCCCAGAAGATGGCGTACAGCCGCTGGTGGCGGGCGGCGATTTCGCTCAGGTCGGCGGCGATGCGGTCGGGGTCGGGCCGCCCGGCCGGGAGCGGGTAAACGGGTGCGCCGTCGCGGTGGTAGTAGGTGAACACCTCCCACTGGTTGGCCGCGTCCAGAATGATGCCGGCGTTGGGATGGGCGTCGGCGGCGATGCGGGCCGCCATGGTGCGATAGTCGGCGCGGGCGTAGGCGGGGTTGGTGTACAGGTTGGCCAGCGCCCGGCCGGGGCCAATCAATGCCAGCAGCCCCAGGGCCAGCAGGGCCAGTTGGGCCGCCCGCCGCCCGGCCGGGCGCAGCACTGCGCTCCACCCCCAGGCCACGGCCAGTCCCCGGCCGGGGAGCAGGCAAAAGAAGGGCAGCGCCGCCAACAGAAATTTCTCGTAGGCCGGCCGGGTGGTGCCCACGACGGCCATAAAGAGCAGCGGCACCAACACCCCCAACCAGGGAGCCAGGCCAGGCACATCCGGCCGCCGCCGCCAATCCAGGGCGGCCAGCAGGGCGAATCCGGCCAGGATGAGCAGCGGGAGGAGCGTGGCCGCATCCCCGGCCGGGCCAAGCGCCAGGAAACGCACTGCCGCACGGCCAAAATCGAGCAGCGGCGTGCTGTCACCCGGCCGGCCGCCGGCCTGGCGCAGGAAAATGGGCAGCCAGGGGAGGTAGAGGAGGAGGGTGAGGAGCATGAGGGCGGCCCAGTGGCCGAGGCGGCGCAGGGGAGAGGGAACGCTAGGGTGAGGGGGTGAGGAGGTGAGGGGGTGAGGGGAGCGGGCTTCGTGGCCGATGTGGATGAGGACCAGGATGTTTTGCCAGAGGAGGACAGCAGGGTAGAAGTAGTGGGTGTAGAGACCGGCGGCAGAGGTGAGGACGTAGGCCAGGGCCAGGCGGTGGGAATAGGCCCGGCCGGGCAATCTTAACAGCAGCAGGGTGGACAGCGCGGCCCAGAGAGCCAGCAGGGCGTACATGCGCGCTTCCTGGCTGTAGTAGATGAGGGCCGGGCTGAGGGCGGCCAGCAGCCCGGCCAGGAGAGCGGTGGGTCGGCCCCGGCCGGGGTACGCCACCCGCCCCAGGGCCACCACCAGCGCCACCACAGCTACCCCGGCAAAGGCCGACAGCGCTCGCAGGCCAAACTCGCTATCGCCCAGCAGTTCGCGCCAGCCGCGCAGCAGCAGGTAATAGAGCGGTGGGTGAATATCGCTGGCCGTCCCCTCAAGGATCAGCGCCAGGGAACGCTCGCTGAGGCGGGCGCTGTTGCCCTCGTCGTTCCAGAAGGATTGGGCATCCAGCCGGTAAAAGCGCAGGGCCGTGGCCAGCAGCAGGATGAACAGGGCGGCCGCCAGAAAACGGCGCTTAATCCGTGTGCGGTTTGTCCGGGAGGTCATGGGGGGTTAGAAAGAAGAGCAGCCACAGAAACAGGAGCGTGCCGCTGGCCAGGGCCAGCCCCGGCCGGGCTTGCTGCCACACGTACACCCAGGCCGGCTGCGGCGCAACCTGCGGCTGGCTGCGCGCAAAATCGCTCACGCTGTCCCACACCGGCAGCGGCGTGAAATCCGGCTCCAACATGCGGAAGTAATACCAGGCCTGGTCTTTCTCATAATCGGCCGGGCGCTTGAAGAACCAGTAGTTGTTCACCCCCACCCAGGGCCACTCGGCCAGCGCCCGCTGGTAGGCGGCCACGCCATAGGCGGCCTGCTGCGCTTCGGTCACCCGGCCATAGGCGGGGTAAATCTCTTCCGGGGCCACGTTCCAACCCATCTCGCTGATCCAGATGGGTTTGGCCGCGTCGCCATGGTCCACCATCACGTCACGCAAAAAGAGGTTGTGCGGGTAGTTGATGACAGTGGGGCGCAGCCGCTGGTCGGTGGGGCCAGACCAGAGGCCGTATCCCTGGGCGGAGAGGATGTCGAAGCACGCCCCCGCCCCGGCCGCGTACATGCGCTGCAAGAAGATGAGGTCGTTCAGGTCCCGGCCGGAGAGAGAAACCGTTGGTGAGAGCGCGCCGGCCAGAATCACCGCCTGCGGATTGGCTTCCTTGGCCCGCCGGTAGCCGGTGCACAGCAGCTCGGTGTAGGCCTCTGGGTCCACCGCCTGCTCACCCCATTCCGGGTAGATGTTGGGTTCGTTCCACAACTGGAAATAGGTGATACGCCCGCGGTAACGGCTGACCACGGCGGCCACGAAATCGCCATAATCGGCGAAGTCGTCGGGTGGGGCGTGGGTGCCGATGGTGTCGGTGAGGGCGCGCGTCCAGGCGGGCGGGTTACCCAGGCGGGCGATGATTTCAATGTCATATTGCCCGGCCAGATCGACGATGTTGTCGTACTTGGCCCAGGCATCGATGGCATCGGCGGCGCCATCGCCGTCGACGTCGTTGCGCCGGTCTACAAAATCCCCTTTGCCGCCAATCTCAATATCCTCCCAGGTGAATTCCTGGCGGATGAAGCGGAAGCCGGCCTCGTGCAGCCGGCGCAGGCTTTCCTGGCGTACTTCGGGCAGCACTTCCAGTTGGAGGAAGGTGTTAGCCCCAAAGGGGGAGACGCTGGTGTAAGCGATGCCGGCCTGGGGGGCGAGGTCGGGTTGGGGGCGGATGGCGCTGTTGAGCCAGTGCAGCAGGCCGCGCAGTTGCCCGGCCGGGGCTTCTTCACCGGTGAGGTCATAGAGCGACCCGGCCGGGGGCCAGAAGGCCGCCAGCAAGCCCAACAGGGCCAGGAAGAAGGTCAGTTTGCGCCACATAAGGGGCGATTATACCCGCCCCATCCCCAATCCGCCTAACCGGCCGTAGTAATTCTAAATGTAGGGGGAAAAGGGGCGCAACAGGGCAGAAGGTTACCAGATAGCGTTGCATGTGAGCTGCCCGAGGTCGCGCTGGGCGACTGATCAAGTTTTGCAGTAAGCGCTCGCTCCCCAAACGCTGCCCCGCGCGAGGGCGCTTCGCGCCCCGCGCGGGAAAACTTAATGGGGTTTTTTCAGTTTTTGGGGCAACTGCCCCAAAAACTGAAAAAACCCTGCTTTGATTGGCGTCGCCAGGCGCGAAGCGCCGAGGCGACGCCCCCGGCGCTTGACCTCTCGGCTCGTTTCGGAGGGGGGGAGTGAACGATTCCGTTTTACATCTAGAATTGCTGAACCGGCCGGGCATTCGTTGCCTCCGCTCCGGCCGTATGATAGACTTTATGACGCACCATGTCAGCGATTATGGGGACGAACCAGCCCCGGCCGGGGCTGGGCCAGGCACCCTTTTTCGCTTCCGTGTTTCAGGATGAGGAGGAACGATGTTAACACCCACTGAAGTCTTGCTGTTTTTGCTGCTCGTGTTCATCTCCGTCGTGGCCACCGTCTCCACGTTTGGCGACATGGCCCGGGTAATTGGCCGGGGGCAGGGCGCGCTGGCGCTGGACGAGCTGCCGCGCCGCCTGGTTGCCGGGGTGGTCGCCTTGTTTGGCCAGGGACGCATCATCCGCCACCGCCGCCTGACCTCGCTGCTCCATTTTGGCGTGGCCTGGGGCTTCATTTTCTATTTCCTGGTAAATGCGGTGGACGTGACCGAGGGGTTGGTGGCGGGCTTTGAACTGCCCGGCCCGGCCGGGGACATCTTCCGCCTGCTGGCCGACATTTTCAGCGTCCTGGTGCTGGTGGGTGTCCTGTACTTCATCATCCGCCGCTTTGGGCTGAAGGACCCGGCCCTGACCACGCGTGACAACGTCAAGCTCAACCCCAATGCGCGCGTGGGCATCCCGCGCGACTCGCTGGTGGTGGCCCTATTCATCTTGCTGCACGTGGGCTTCCGCTTCACCGGCCAGACCTTTGCCATTGCCGCCCATGGCAGCGACCCCTGGCAGCCGTTTGCCAATGCCCTTGCTGGCCTGTGGGGGAATTTGTCGCCGGCGGCGTTGACCTTTGGCTGGCACGCCAGTTGGTGGTTGGCCATCGGCCTGATTCTGATGTTCCTGCCGTACTTCCCCTACACCAAGCACGCGCACCTGTTCATGGGGCCGCTGAATTTCATGACCCGGCCGGGGCGGCGCAGCATCGGGGCCATGGATCCCATCGACTTCGACGACGAATCCATCGAACAGTTTGGCGTGGCCCGCCTCACCGACCTGCCCCAAACCCAGGTTCTGGACGCCTTCGCCTGCATCATGTGCAATCGCTGCCAGGAAGCGTGCCCCGCCTACAACACCGGCAAGGAGCTTTCGCCGGCCGCGTTAGAGATTAACAAACGCTACTACCTGCGGGAGAACCTGGGCCAGTTGGGCAAAGGAGCCGAAGACACGCCTCGTCTGCTCGACTACGCCATCAGCGAAAGCGCCGTTTGGGCCTGCACCAGCTGCGGTGCCTGTGTAGACGTCTGCCCGGTAGGCAATGAGCCGATGATGGACATTCTGCAAATCCGGCGTGACCAGGTAATGATGGAAAGCGCCTTCCCCAGCGAGCTGAAGGGCGCGTTTGTAGGCATGGAGCGCACCCGCAACCCCTGGGGCATGACCGATGACCGCCTGGCCTGGGCCGCACCGCTCAATTTTGAGGTGCCCACCGTGGCCGACAACCCCGACTTTGAGGTGCTTTACTGGGTGGGCTGTGCCGGCGCATTTGACCCCAAGGCGCAGGAGATAGCCCGCGCCATTGCCACGGTGCTGCACACGGCCGGGGTCAACTTTGCCGTGCTGGGCAATGATGAATCCTGCACCGGCGACACTGCCCGCCGCGCCGGCAACGAATACCTCTTCTTTGAGATGGCGACCGGCAACATTGAGCTGCTCAACGAGATTGGCGCGGACAAGAAGCGCATTGTCACCGGCTGCCCGCACTGCTACCACACCCTCAGCAATGAGTACAAGGACCTGGGCGGCAGCTACCAGGTGATGCACCACACGCAGATGATTGCTGACCTGGTGGGGCGCGGCAAGCTGCGCCTGAACGGTCAGAAGCTGGAGCAGGCGACGTTCCACGATCCCTGTTACCTGGGCCGCCACAACGGCGTCTATGATGAACCGCGGGAAGCGCTGGCCAGGGCCGGGATGGTGCTGCTGGAAATGGACCGCAGCAAGAGTAACTCCTTCTGCTGCGGCGCGGGCGGCGCGCAAATGTGGAAGGAGGAGGAGCATGGCACGCAAACGGTGAGCGGCAACCGCTTTGCCGAAGCGCGCCGCACCGGGGCGAAGACGCTGGCGGTGGGCTGTCCTTTCTGTGCCCGCATGATGGATGATGCCAACAAAGAGACCGGCGAATCGATGCAGGTGCTAGACGTAGCCGAGGTTGTGGTGGCGGCGCTGGCGTAGTCTGCCCTGCAAGCTAGCTAAAGCATGAAAGGAGGCAGAGGGTGTTCTGGCACGCTCTGCCTCTTTTGTTGGGAGCGCGCCCCGGCCGGGTCGCCAAACCATTGGAAGTTCGCTAAAATCATAGCCAGCGATTGCATCTTGTTAACCCTACCCCACAAACTGACGTTGGCCGCCAGACCCGGCCAACACCACCTGATAAAGAGGACTGTTTATGCCATCAAGACAGATTTACGCCCGTTTTCTCACCTGGCCGGCCCTGCTATTGGGCCTGCTGTTCCTGGCAATGTTGGCGTGCAGCCCGGCCGGGGGTCCATTTGAAGAAGATTTCGAATCCGCCGGCAGTTGGGGCACCGGTTCCGACGCCAGCGCCGAGGGCAACGTCAACAACGGCCGCTACGAGTTGCTGGTCAAGGAAGACCTGGGCCTCTTCTGGTCCACGGCCGGCAAAGATTTCGGCGACGGCATCTTCCAGGTAGAGACCATCCAGCTAGAAGGCACCGAAGATAACGGCTACGGCATGATGCTGCGCGTCAACAGCGAGACCGATGACTTCTACCTATTCGAGATCAGCAGCGACGGCTTTGTATGGATTGGCCGCTGCACCAGCGGCTGCGAAACGGAAGCGACACCCATCGTCGAAAGCGGCTGGTTCGAATCCCCGGCCATCAATCGCGGCCTTAACAGCACCAACATTCTCAAAGTCCGTGCCGAAGGGCCAAACCTGATCTTCTTTGTCAACGACGTTGAAGTAGGCCGGGTATCTGATCCCACCTTTGCCAAAGGGGACATCGGCATCCTGGTCGAAACCCTGGGCGAAGGCGGCGTGCGCATCGCCTTCGACAACTTCAAAGTGCTGCCCCTGGAGGAATAACCCCTTCTCCGTGGGCAGGCAGCCAAGCGGCAAGCTCGCAAGCCCTAACCCCTTATCCCTGTGACCCACTGACAGAGAGCGCGATGATAGGACAAGAAGAGATATCGAAAGACACGATTCACCTGACCCACACCTCCCTCCATTTTGAAGAAGTCCTGGCCGATTACCAGTTGGCGCTGGAGAGCCGCCATGCCAGCCTGATTGGCCGGCGCGAAGTGCTCAGCGGCAAGGCCAAGTTCGGCATTTTTGGCGACGGCAAGGAAGTAGCCCAACTGGCGCTGGCCAAAGTGTTCCGGCCGGGAGACTTCCGCTCCGGCTATTATCGTGACCAGACGCTGATGCTGGCCCTGGGGCTGGTTACCCTGGACGCATTCTTCGCCCAGCTTTACGCCCACGCCGATGTCAACGCCGATCCTTCCTCTGCCGGCCGCTCTATGAACGCCCACTTCGCCACCCGCTCCCTCCGGCCGGATGGCAGTTGGCAAGCGCTGACCGCCATGGTCAACTCCGCCTCCGACGTTTCGCCCACCGGCACGCAGATGCCGCGCATGGTGGGCCTGGCCTACGCCTCCAAACTGTACCGCGAACTGGAGACGCTGCACTCCCTCACCCAGTTCTCCCACCAGGGCAACGAGGTCACCTTTGGCACCATCGGCAACGCCTCTTGTGCCGAAGGGCTGTTCTGGGAAAGCATTAACGCCGTTGGCGTGTTAAAAGTCCCGCTCGTCCTATCCATTTGGGACGATGGCTACGGCATTTCGGTCACTAACAAGCACCAGATAACCCGGCAGGACCTGTCGGCCGTGCTGCGCGGTTTCCAGCGCGAGCCGGGCAGCGACGAGGGCTTTGATCTCTACACCGTGCCCGGCTGGGACTACCCGGCGCTGATAGACGCCTACCAGCACGCGGCCGGGGTTGCCCGCGAAACGCACATTCCCGCCATCATCCACGTGACCGAATTGACCCAGCCGCAAGGGCATTCCACCTCCGGCAGCCACGAGCGGTACAAGTCGGCCGAGCGGCTGGCCTGGGAAGCGGAATACGACTGCCTGAAGAAGATGGCGGCCTGGATCGTGGCCAACGGGATAGCCACTGAGGAAACGCTGGAAGAGATGAACCGGCAGGCGCGGCAAAAAGTGGAGGCGATCCGGGTGCGGTCCTGGAACGCCTTCCAGGACCCCATCCGCGAGGAAGTGCAAGATGTGGCCGACATGATTGATGAGATTGCGGCCACCTCCTCCCGAACCAACGAGCTGGGGCGAATCCGGCGCGGCCTGACGCGCTTGCAGGTGCCGGCCCGCAAAGACATTATGCAGGCGGTGCGCGAGGTGCTGCTGACGCTGCGCGATGAAGCCCACCCCGGCCGGGAACTGCTCATCAACTGGAAACAGGCCCAGGAAGCAGCCAATGCGGAACGGTACAGTTCGCATCTCTACAGCCAGTCGGCCGAATCGGCTCTGCGCGTGCCTGAGGTGAAGCCGGTCTACTCAGACGAATCGCCCACGTTGAGCGGCTTTGAGGTGATGAACGCCTGTTTTGATGCCATGCTGGGCCGCGACCCGCGGGTGGTGGCTTTTGGCGAGGACCTGGGCGTTTTGGGCGGCGTGAACCAGGGCTTTGCCGGCTTGCAGGCCAGGTACGGCCCGCTGCGCGTCTCAGATACGGGCATCCGCGAGGCCACAATATTGGGCCAGGCTATTGGCCTGGCCTTGCGAGGCCTGCGCCCCATTTGCGAAATGCAATATCTGGATTACGTGCTGTACGCCCTGCAAATCATGTCGGATGACCTGGCTACGCTGCACTGGCGCACCAAAGGGGGCCAGAAAGCGCCGGTGCTGATCCGCACGCGCGGCCATCGCCTGGAGGGCATCTGGCATTCCGGCTCGCTGATGGCCGGCCTGATTCACCTGGTCCGGGGCATGCGCATCATGGTGCCGCGCGATATGACCCGCGCGGCCGGTTTCTACAATACGATGCTGCTGTCGGATGAGCCGGGCTTGATTGTGGAAGTGCTCAACGGCTACCGGCTGAAGGAGAAGCTGCCGGACAACATCGGGTCGTTTACGGTGCCGTTGGGAGTGCCGGAAGTGCTGCGCCCCGGCCGGGACATCACCCTGGTAACCTATGGCGCCTGCTGCCGCGTGGCCCTGGAAGCGGCCGCGCTGCTAGACAGGGTCAACATAGACGTGGAAGTAGTAGACGTACAGACCCTGCTGCCCTTCGACTGCCACGGCCGCATTCTGGAATCGCTCAAAAAGACCAACCGCATCCTCTTTGTGGATGAGGATGTGCCCGGTGGCACCAGCGCCTACATGCTGCAAGAGGTGATCGAGAAGCAGGGCGGCTACCACTGGCTGGATTCTGAGCCGCGCACCCTGCCCGGCCAACCCCACCGCCCCGCCTACGGCACCGATGGTGACTACTGGTCCAAGCCCAACGTGGAACAGATATTTGATGTCGTCTACGACTTGATGAACGAGGTAGACCCCGCCCGCTACCCAATCTTCCACAAGTAGGGGCGGCAGTGACCGGTTACGCTTAATGGCCCCTGAAGGTTCTGACAGACACACAGCAACAAGGATAAATCATGGCTACTGAAGTGATTATGCCCCGCCTGGGAGAAGGCGTTATCGAAGGTCTTATTGCCAAATGGCTGAAGCAAGAGGGGGAGACGGTTGGCCAGTATGAGCCGCTGCTAGAGATAGAAACGGACAAAGTGACCACAGAGGCGACGGCCGAGACGGCAGGCACGGTGCTGCGCATCCTGGTGCCGGAAGGGGCGACAGTGGCCGTGGGCACGGTTTTGGCCTACCTGGGCCAGCCAGGGGAAGCGCTGCCGGGTGACTTGGCCACCCCGGCCGGGGCACCACCCACGGCAGCGCCCGCACCGGCTGCCCGTACCCATACCAATGGTGGCCACACCGCCCTGCCAGAAGTCCCGGCCGGGCAGGCCAGCCGCCAGGCCTTCCCCACCCGCGTCAGCCCGGTAGTGGCCCGCATGGCCGCCGAACACGCCATTGACCTGAGCCAGATAGACGGCACCGGCCGGGGGGGGCGCATCACCAAGAACGACGTCCTGGCCTATCTGGAAAACCGCACCGTGGCCGCGCCGGCGCTGGCTCCGCCGGCTGTGGTCGGGCCACCGCCAGCGGCGACCCGGCTGGCCGCAGCGCCATCCCCCGCCCCTGCGGCCAGCCCCGGCGACCTCATTCCCCACAGCAACATGCGCCGGGCCATTGCCGAACACATGGTGATGAGCAAGCACACCAGCCCCCACGTCACCACCGTCTTCGAGGTCGACTTTAGCGCTGTCACCGCGCACCGCCGGGCACACAAAGCCAGCTTTGCCAACGATGGCGCCAACCTGACCTTCACCGCCTACATTGTGGCTGCGCTGGTCCAGGCGCTGAAGCGCCACCCACGCGTCAACAGCACCTGGCGCGACGATGGCTTGCTGCTAAAACGGGAAATCAACATTGGCATGGCCACAGCCATTGAAACGGGCCTGATTGTGCCCGTCATCAAGAACGCCGACAGCCTGAATCTGCTGGGCCTGGCCCGGACCATCAACGATCTGGCCAACCGGGCGCGGCAAAACCAGCTCCGGCCGGATGATGTTCAGGGCGGCACTTTCACCCTGACCAACCATGGCACGTCGGGCAGCCTCTTTGCCACGCCCATTATCAACCAGCCACAGTGCGGCATTCTGGGCGTGGGCCAGATCCAGAAGCGGGTGGTGGTTATCGAGGACATGATCGCCATCCGGCCCATGTCGTATGTTAGCTTTACCTTTGACCACCGTATTCTGGACGGCGCTTCGGCCGATTACTTTGTGGCCTCGTTCAAAGAGGTGATTGAGCGATGGCAATGAAATGGTTGGGCTTGCTTGCCTTCATGTTCCTGGTGGCCTGCGGGGGTGGCGCGCCCGATTTACAGGAGACGGCTGCCCCGGCGCAGCCGCGACCGACCGAGGTTGCCGCGACCGATGATCCGGCCCCGTCCAACAGTCTAACGAGCGGCGATGCACAGACAGAGCCAACCGCAAGCAGCGCGCAGCCCAACCTACCCCTCCCGGCCGGGGGTGGTTGGGTCACCTTCGCGCTGCCAGACGGGGAGGGGGCACATCTTTACCGGCTGGCCCTGGCCCCCGATGCTGTGCCCGAGGACATCACCGCCCTGCTCGACCGCGCCGCGCCCGGGCAGTACAGCGAATGGCTCAACATCTCGCCCGATGGAAGCTGGTACATCCTCTCCACCGACCGCTTTGACCCGGACTGTGACGGCTGGCCCTGCCTGGTAATCACCCAGGATTTTGCCACCTATGAGGTGGTGAAGCCTGAGGGAGCAGTGGTACACGCTGGCTACAGCGCCATCGCCAACGACGGCAACCTCATCGTCTACACCGCGGGGGAGGGCACGCATGAACAGGATTTGTGGGCCATTCGCCGCGAAAACGGCGCGTGGCAGGCGGCGCAAGAGCTGACCAGCAGCTCTCCCTTTAGCTACCACCAGCCCCCCGGGCTGGCCGCGGATAGCACCAGCGTTGTCTTTGGCTGCGGTGACGACCCGTACACCAGCAGTGCCCTCTGCGAAGCCGCCCCCGATGGCAGCCGCTTCACGGTGCGGTTCCGGGCCACAGACAACGGGCGCGACGCGTTCTTGTTCCACCCGCGTTACGCGCCCGATGGGGCAATTGTGTTTGAAGGGGAGTGGCATGGCGAGCAGTTGTGGCGTCTACCGGCCGGCAGCCAGACACCCACCCTCCTCAGCGGCCAGAGCAATGACAATTCGCCTTGTGTGCTGCCCAACGGCCTTATTGTCTCATTGTGGCTGCAGCGGCCGGGAAACGATGCCGGCTATCATGAGATAAAACTCATGGCAGCGGACGGCAGCCAGTACACGATGCTGTGGACGGGGCAGGATGTCTTCGATATTGGCACAGGTTGTGGGGGCGGGTAGGCGGCGCTCAATTGAAGGTAAGAAAAGTGACTTCAATCCAGCCAAGCTGGCCATCGACCGTCTGAATCTCTTGCCAGAGGGCACCACCCTGGTTGGCGTGCCCCGGCCGGAGAATGACGATGGCCCGGTCCGGCAGCAGCAGCAGTTGCTGCCCCCCTGGTGAACGATAAACCCAGACGCTGCCACCGTTGGCGTTTACGGTAGCCGTCTCGCCCACGATGGGGGTTGGGGTCATGGTGGGGGTGGGGGTGACGGTGGGGGTAGACGTGGCGGTGGGGGTGGGGCTGGGCGTAGCTGTGGCGCTGGGGGCGTTGGTGGGCACCGGGGTGGGCGTGCTGCTAGGTCCGGCGGTGGGGGTGGTGGTCGGATTGCTCCCGGCCGGGCTTGTGCTCGTCACCTCCCCCTCATCAAGGGTCAGCGTGCCGCTAATGGGCGTGGCCGACGCTGGCGGCCGGCCACCAAATGCGCCCGTAACGGGGGTGGAACTGGTTGGGGCAGGGGTGCTGGTGAGCGTTGGGGGCGTGGCTGGTAAGGCAGGCTCACCGCTGGGCGCTGGTTGGCTGGCGCTGAGGGCATTGGCCGTGGCTGTGCCTACCAGGGCGGCTACTTCCGTCATCGCGGCCGGGTCGGTCCCGGCCGGGGACGTTGGGTCCAGCGGCACGCCGGCCAAGAAGAAGCCAAACGCCAACAGCAGCAGGGCAAACGCATAGCCCGTAAACGTGCGCACCCGCAGGTCCAGGCGATACACATCCAACCGCAGACGGCGCACAAAGCGCGGTGACTGGCCAATATAGGCCAGACCTATGGCCAGCAGCGCGGCCAGCGCGGCCAGCCCCATGCCCCACAGTGTCCACATTGGAAAGCCCATAAAACCGATTATAGCCAGTGAGGGAGTTGGTTGCTAGTCGCTGGCAGCCAGCGCAGCCACTTGTGGCCTTCAGCCAGCCGCCACCAGCTACCAGCATTTCTCTGAGCAGGGTATAATCACGGCAGCAAGTCCAAAATATTAACGGATATGGAGAGTCTAATGGCTAATCAATATCAAGTGGTCGTTTTGGGAGCCGGCCCCGGTGGTTACGTCGCCGCCATCCGGGCGGCCCAGCTTGGGCTGAAAACCGCCATCGTAGAAAAAGAGGCTTTGGGCGGTGTGTGCCTCAACATTGGCTGCATTCCCTCAAAAGCGCTGCTCAAGAACGCGGAGTTGGCCCACACGCTGAAGCACCGTGCCAAAGAGTTCGGCTTCAGGTTCGATAATCTGGAGTTGGATTATGGCGTGGCCTTCAAGCGCAGCCGGCAGGTGTCGGACCGGCTGGTGAAGGGTGTGGGCTTCTTGATGCGCAAGAACAATGTGGACGTTTTTGAAGGTACGGGCACCCTGACCGGCCGGAACAGCCTGCACGTGGCCCTGAAGAAGGGCGGCACCCAGGAAATCACCAGCGACAACATTATCATTGCCACCGGTGCCCGGCCGCGGCAGTTGCCGGGGGTGGAAGTAGATGGCCAGCAGATCATCACCTATATCGAGGCCATTACCAGCAATACCAACCCCGGCCGGGCGGCCATCATCGGCGGCGGCCCCATCGGCGTTGAATTTGGCTACATCTGGTCCAACTACGGCACCCAACTCACCATCATCGAGCTGCTGCCCCGCCTGCTGCCCAACGAAGAGCCAGAAGTCAGCGAGGTGCTGGAGAAGGCCTACAAGAAGCTAGGGGTCAACATCCAGACCGGCACCACCGTTGAGCGGGTAGAAAAGAGTGCCGGCAGCGTGAAGCTTACCCTGAAGAACGGCCAGAGCGTCGAGGTGGATCAGGTGATGGTGGCGGTGAGTTTTGTGCCCAACACCGAAAACATTGGCCTGGAAAGCGTTGGTGTCCAGGTTGAGCGGGGGGCCATCGTCATCGACGAACATATGCGCACCAGCGTCCCCAACATTTACGCCATTGGCGATGTTACGAACAAGATCATGCTGGCGCACGTTGCCTCAGCCATGGGCATTGTGGCGGCCGAGACCATTGCCGGCCACGAGACCGTCACGTTGAATTACAAGATGATGCCGCGCGCCACTTATGCCATCCCTCAGGTGGCCAGCTTTGGCTACACTGAGCAAGAGGCACGGGATGCCGGCTATGAAATTAACGTGGGCAGCTTCCCCTTCCAGCCCAATGGCAAGGCGCTGGGTCTGGGCGAGCGGGATGGTTTTGTGAAGATTATTGCCGATGCGCGCTATGGGGAAATCCTGGGCGCACACATGGTGGGTCCCGATGTGACCGAGCTGCTGCCGGAGCTGACGCTGGCGCAGGCGGCCGAATTAACGGCCGAGGAGATTGCGCGCAACGTTCATGCCCACCCCACGCTCAGCGAGGTGCTGATGGAAGCGGCGCACGCGGTGGAGGGCACCCCCATCCACATGTAAATATCTGGGCGTATGTCCGGAGATTGGGGCTGGCCTGGTCAGCAAAAACTGGGCCAGCCCCAGAAACAAAAAAGCCGCAGTTGCGGCTTCTGAAGTGGGCGGTACAAGACTCGAACTTGTGACCTCTACGATGTCAACGTAGCGCTCTAACCAACTGAGCTAACCGCCCATGACAAGAGCGATATTATACCAATATTCCATCGCCAGTCAACGGGGATGAGGCGTAAGCAGAGGACATAGGCGGTTTAGAGGGACCCGGCCGGGGGCAGCAGCCAGCCACCCAAACCAGTTTACCCCCTCGAATTAGTTGATCTTTCCATAACAAATCCGTTATCCTATTTGCTGTCCGGCAAATAACGCCCAAATCCAGTTACCAGCGTGCCAGTTTGGAGCAGAATTGAGCAGACGACGGCGAAGAAGAAGACAAGAGAATAGCAGCAGCGAAGGCCGGGCCTGGCGCAGCCCCGGCGTACTCAACACTATCCTTATTGCTTTCATCGCGGGCACCGTGGCTGGCTTCTTGTTGGGTGATACGTTCGATCGGTTGTTTAATTGGCCTGTACTCTACGTCTGGGTCACCGGCAGCCTCATCGCCTACATCTTGCAGCTCATAGGTTTATCGCGCTTCATGCTGCCCCCCAGCGCCCGGCACTATAGGACAGATGATGCCCTGCTAGATGGCTCGCCGGCCACGCGCGAGGGTATGTATTTGTTGATGTTTTACGCCTTCATCATTCGCCTATTCCCGGAACGACTGCGCCGCTTGATGGGTTTACACCTCACCACCGTTCCCCCTGGTGTGGACGACAGTTTCACCAGGTACCAGGCCGGCATGGTGGACAGCCACCTGGCCCTGGTACTGGCCAGGGGAACGTCGGTCACGCGTGCGGCCGGGCCGGGTTATGTGCGCCTGGAGCGCTTCGAGCGCATTTTGCAGGCCGTTGATCTGCGCACCCAGTTCAGGGCCCAAAACGCCAGCGTGACCACCCGCGACGGTATTCCGCTGACCACAGTAGCCACGGCCATGTTCCAGGTGCGTGCCGGCCGGCCTGTCGAGGAGGACCAGCCGGACACGCTGCCCTACCCTTATGAAGACAGCACCGTTTTCCGCCTGGCCTATGCCGACAGTGCCGGCGAGGAAGAGGTGATTCACTGGAGCGAACGGCTTTGCCCGCAAATAGAGGGCATTCTGGTTGGCGAGATATCGAAGTACGCGATGGATGAGTTGTACCGCCCGGCCGGGGCCAACAGCGAAAACAACCCCGTACCCATCGTTACCATTGCCGGCGAGTTGATTTCGCATTTGCAGCCGCGCTTACGCAACACCTTTGAATTCGAACTTCCAGAGGAACAGCCCATCACCTTGTTCGATGCCGATTTTGCTAACCTCAATCCTCCTAAGGACGTGCTGAAGCAGCGGGTTAGCAGTTGGCAGGCTGACTGGCAGCGCCGCAGCAAAGTGCAAGAAGCCGAAGCAGAACACGAAGCCATCCGCACCCTCCAGGCCGCCCGCGCCCGCGCCCAACTGGAAGCCATCACCGACATGACCGAGATGATCGAGGCCATCTACCAGGCCAGCGAAGTGGACCTGAGCGAAGTCATTGTATTGCGCACCGTGGAGGCGTTGGAACGGATTATTGAGGCGAACCCGGCCGGGGATGACCAATTCCAAATCGACCGGGACGTTCGGGAGCAGTTGAACGACCTGCTCGACCGGCAGCAAGGGCAAGGCTAGAGATGACTACACCCTCGCCCGCCCCCCCCGCACCCACAAAGCCCTCTTGCGCAGACCCCTATCGCCCCTACCATCCCTGGTGGCTCAATATTGCCACTATCTCATTCTTCCTGGTGTACTGGATATTTGGCCTTGTGGTGGAGAACATTGATCCATCCGAACCGGTCGGCTGGGTTATCTTCATCACGTCACGTTTACCAGGTCTGGCTTCTATTCAGGTAACGTCGCCAATTGCGCGGCTGGTCTTGCACCTGATTTCTCCAAAAGTTCTGGTGCATCTGCTAATCCCTTACCTTATCGGCGTGCTGCTGGCCGAACGTACAGCCAATGTATTCTTGCACCAGTTTTACAACTTCTCTTCGCCCGCCGAAGCCCGCCGGTTCCTCGAACGGCTTAAAGTTGCCGCACGTCACCGGCAGATGTTTCGTCCGATGGGCTACATGCTGCTCGTGTACCCGCTGCTGATCATTCTCTTCTTCGTCATCATCACCATCTTCCTCACAATTGTGCATTTCCTCCAACCGGGCATGGTCAGCCTGCGCCTACGATATCTGCGATGGACGATTTTGCTTTTCATGGTGCTTTGGCTGCTGCTCTATGCCCTGTGCCTTTCGCTGGTCATGGATTACTCACGGCGTACAGACATTGCCAATCGGCGGTGGGCACGGTTGCTGGCCAATCGTCTGATTGCCACCGCCGTCGTTACCGCCATATTCCTACTCTTTCCCCTCTTCTGGCTAGCTGTCTTCTTTCTGTTTCTCGCGATTCTGGCTATTGATGCCTGGATCGTCTTCTGGATACTGGTTCTTTTTGCCATGACCTTTCTTATCACTTATGGCATCATCATTGTGATTTTGCCGGCGCGTCCTATGCCTGTTCGGGTTACACCAGAGGAGCTGGATGTTTTGCGGCAGGAACAGGCGCTGCTGCGGGTGGGTGGCCCCGGCCGGGTATATCTGCCAAGTCTTTTCCACGCCACCATCACCGAATTCAACGGCCGCTTCTGCCGCGTCCTCAAGCCAGGACTAAACGACCTGGGGGCCTACGAATACATCCACTCCATGGTAGATTTACGCCAACAGGAACGCGAACGCAGCCGCGAATTCCTGACCAAGGACGGCATCCAGATCAAAATCAACGTCGGTGTAATCTTCCGCGTTGCCAGCAACGACAACCTGCTGCGCAACCCAGTCCTGCTAGACACCGACGTTGCCAACATCAATGCCGCCACCCGTCCCACCAGCCAGAATCTGTATCCCTATGGCGACATTGCCGTGCGCCGCGCTGCCTATACCAAAACCGTCCTGAACAGGGATGGCAGCCAGGTGAACAGTTGGCACGCCCTGCCCTGGGTCCTAACCCAGGCCCGCGTCCGCAAAGCCGTGCAAGAACTGCGCTACGACGAACTATTCGCCCCCGACGACCCAGATCGACAGCCCCACCCAGCCCTGCGTCGCCAGGTAACCCAAGCGGCTCGCGTGGCCCTGCGGCGCTTTGGCATTCATCTAATTGATGTGCGCCTGGGGCCTATCACGCCGGTCGAGAGCGTAACCGGCCAACATATTGAATCGTGGCAGGCGTTTTGGAAGAAACAGGAACGGATTACCCAGGCCCAGGGAGAGGCCCAGGTCATTGAGGAGATCGCCCTGGCCCGGCGGGAAGCAGAGCGGGTAATGCTGCAAGCCATTATCGAGGCGGTACAACAAGCCGAACAAGAGCATGGCAGTGATGTAACACGCAATATTGTCGCTTTGCGGGTGATAGAGACACTAGATCGGATGGCCCGCCGCTCAGAGCGCTTTGGCTACCCGGCCGGGCACAACCTCATTCACCAGCTAGAAAGGTTGCAGTCAGAGCTAACAAATGAAGCACAAAACGGCAACGGCCAAAATCCCGACGCCGTGCCCCCACCCCAGGTCAACCTCTAGGAGACCTCCCCGCATGGTGGTAGATTCTTAAATGTTCCCAGCCGTCCCCAACCCCGATCAGGAAGCACTGCCCCGCGCCAACGAACTGGCACGGCTGCTAAACCTGCTCCGGGTTCCGGCCGCACCAACCATGCCCCTGTTCAGCGAGCAAGGCCGTACGCGCGGCTTGCAGCGCTCCTTCCGGCAATCCCAAGAGATCGCCCGCGACACCCGCAATTGGGACGAAATCGCCCACGCCGAGCTGCAAATGGGGCTGCACAACTACCAGTGGGGCGATTTTGACGGCGCAGTTGCCCACTTCCGCGAAGCACAGGGTCGCAGCCGGCTGGCCAGCCACGAACACACCGTCTTCTTCTCCCTCCTGGCCCAATTCGGCGAAGGCTGCGCCTGCCACCAGTTGTACGATTACGAAAAAGCCCTGGGCCTCTATCGCCAGACCCGCAGCCAGCTAGAACGGCAGCAGCGCCTGCTGCAGCCCCGCGACTACAGCCCGGAACATGATCTTCGGCGGCGCTTTCTGGAGGCACTCAGGCTGCTGCTGAACGCAGCCACGGAAGCCCTCGACCACACCATGCAGCAGCGGGTAACCGCAGCCATTGCCGAACCGCCACCCCCACGTGCGCCGGGCTACATCACCCTGCGGGCAGACGCGGCAGCCCCACCGCCACCCCCGGCCGGGTCCCCACCCGTAGCCGACCAGACCACACCGCCCCAGCCACTCAACGTACAACCGCAGATCAACCCGGCCCTACAGCCGCCCCCCGGCCGGCCCCAGGTCAAATTCGGTGCTGCGCCACCCCCGGCCGGGGCCGCCAACCGCACCATCTACACCACCGAAACCGCCACCTTCACCCCCTTCACCGCCCCCCCCATCAACCAGGCAGAAACAGAACCCGGCGACCAGGTCACCCGGCCGGGACCCAGCCCCACCCACATCCAACTCAGCCAGGACCACACCCTCTACTACGTCAGGCCCACCAACAAGCAGCGCCGCTACTTCCTCACCGATCTGCGGCGCGACGACTGGTTAATCGTCAATCTAGCCAAACCGGCATACAATACGGGGGATTACGTCGTGCTGGGCCAGCAAGTCAAGTTCAAGGGCGACATAAAGGTCAGTTCAGATTCACAGCCGCCACGCCGCCCAGAACCATCCCTCTACGCCGTCCGCTTGCTAAAGATACTGCCCAACAAACAAGCCGTGGCCTGGGTCAGCGACGATCTGCCCCGACTCAGGTTGGACCTATCCGGAGCAGCAGGTGAGATTATCGGCTTTTTCCGTTACCTCGTCCCCGCCGGCAGCACCTCGCCGCCGGCCATGTCCCATGTTTCCAGCGACTGCGCCCGGACACCGACCCCGCAATACTTCACCCCGGCCGGGAACCGGCTGCTGTATTGCGTAGAGCACAAAGCCATGCTCCGCTTCTTACCCGATGTGCGCCAGGGCGATTGGCTCATTGTCGAACCAGGCCAGCAGCGCTTCAACACCAACGCGACCATCGTCCTCGGCGGCGGTGGCGATGAGGTCTATCAAGACTTCATTCGCGTTCGTCCCAACCAACCCGGCGCGCTGCCGGCACCACCCCATTTCCTGGGGCAATTTGTACGCAGCACAGACACAGGTGAGATAGAATTCAGGGTGAACGAACGAGACCAATTCCGGCTCCCCGCCGACCTGTTGGTTGGCACCGTGATCGGCTTCTTCCGTTACCTCGCCAGCGAACCAGCGCCAATGATTAATTCCGGGTCGCCAGGCGACCCGGCCGGGATCACACCCAGGACAAACAATGGATAACCACGTCTTAGTTGTCGGCGGTACCCTTCTAGACATCAAAGGCAAGCCCACCCGAGGCCTGGAGCCAGGCACCTCCAACCCCGGCATCATACGCGCCAGCCGCGGCGGCACCGCGCGCAATGTAGCCGAAAACCTCAGCCTGCTTGGGGCAGACGTAGTCCTCATCAGCGCCGTTGGCGACGATGACACCGGGCAAAAACTGCTCCGCCAAACCGCCGGCGCCGGCGTCGACATCAGCCACCTGCAGATCGTACCCGGCCTGTCTACCGGCACCTACATCGCCTTGCTAGAGCAAGACGGCTCCCTCTCTGTCGCCCTGGACGACGTGCGGGCGATGGAATCCATCACCAGCCAATACCTGGACCATCGCCGCACCCTCTTCCGTGATGCCGACATCGTCATGATAGACGGCAGCCTGCAGCCCGACGCCATGCGCACCGCCATCCGGCTGGCCAGCCAATACGGCAAGCCAATCTGCGCCGACCCCTCCTCTGCCCGGCTGGCCCATCGCCTGCTGCCTTACCTGCCACAGCTCTTCCTGGTAGTCCCCAACCAGATGGAAGCAGCCAACCTGTGCGGCCTGGACTACCCGGAGCATGACGCCGACGCCAGCCAAGAGATGGCCCGGCAGCTCGTGCAAATGGGCGTGGAAATTGCCGTCGTAACCATGACCAACTTCGGCCTGAGCTACGCCACTTCTGACGAACAGGGCTATATTCCGCCGCACTACAGCGAAATGGTCGACAGCACCGGCACCGGCGACGCCCTCACCTCGGCCATCATCTTCGGCCTGATTAACGAAGTACCCATTACCGAGTGTATGCGGCTAGGGGCCGCCGCCGCCGGCCTGACGTTACAAACCAACGAGACGGTCGTGCCCGACCTCAGCCTGGATATGCTGTTTGACCATCTCACTGTGTAGCTCCCCGGCCGGGCGCCCGCCAGCCAGACTGCACGACCAACAGGTTCTCGATTATGAATAACTGGCTCAGTCTCATCCTATGCATTGTCTACATTTTTGGCATCATCGGCGCCGCCGAGCTGCTGCGCCACCGCCTGAAATACCAGCCCAGCTTCACCCGCAAAGTCATCCACATCGGCGTGGGTATGATGAGTTGGGTCGTGCCCTTCATCTTCGATTCCCCCTGGTACTTCGTCAGTGCCTGCCTCTTCTTCGCCGTCATCACCTTTCTGGATTGGCGCTATCACCTCTTTGCCGCCATGGCCAGCTCCGATCCTTCCAATCTGGGCACCGTTTACTTCCCCATTGCCGCCGCCGCCGTGACCATTGTCTTTTGGGAAAACCCACCATTGATGGTCGCCGCCCTGATGCCCCTAACCTGGGGTGACGGCATTGCCCCGGTCATTGGCCGTGCCTTTGGCAAGCACAGCTACACCGTTTGGGGCCATACGCGCACGCTGCAAGGTTCGGCCGGCTTTTTTGTCTTTGGCATGTTGTTCACCTGGCTGGCGCTGTGGATCATCCCCGGCCCAATTGACATTACCCCCCTGTCGGCCATCCTGCCCGCGCTGGTCATCATGCTGCTCACCACGCTCGTAGAAGCGATCTCCATCTGGGGGCTAGACAATCTAACAATTACCGCCGGGGCGATTATGGTACTGCTGCTATGGCCTTTCTGATCCCCGGCCGGGACACCCCCACCCCATACCTCCCGCATGCTGCCCCACAATAACATCGCCGCCGTCCTCTTCGATATGGACGGGACCCTGATCGACACCGACGATACCGCCGTCCACGACCTGGCCCAACGGCTGCGGCCGCTGCTGGGCGCCGAGCGAGCGCCGCTGGTCGCCCGCCGCCTGCTCATGGCCGCCGAATGGCCGGGCAACAGCCTGCTAACCCTCATGGACGCGCTGCACCTGGATGAGACGCTCTTTGCCTTCACCGACCGGCTGCGCCGGCGGCGCGGGCTGCACCCGGCCGGGAGCTTCCAGCTCATCCCCGGCGTGGCCCAGACGGTACAGCAGTTGCACAACCATTACCAGCTAGGCATTGTCACCACCCGTGGCCGGGTCCAGATCGACCAGTTCCTGGCCGGCTTCCCCGAACTGGCCAACCTGTTTGGGGTAAGCTGCGGCCGGCAAGACACACGCCGGCTAAAACCCCACCCCGCCCCCATTCAACTGGCCGCCCGCCAGTTGCAAATCCCGGTAGAACAATGCCTGATGGTCGGCGACACCACCGTCGACATCAAGTCGGCCCGGCGGGCCGGGGCCTGGGCCGTGGGCGTGCTGTGCGGCTTTGGGGAACGGGCCGAGCTGGAAAAGGCCGGGGCGCACCTGGTACTGGACAGCACCGCCGACCTGGCCCAGGTGCTGCTGGGGCAATAGGCACAAAAAAACCGGCCGGGACGCATCCCGGCCGGGTACAAAACACAACAGGCACTCCGCCGCCTTATACAGTAGGCGCCACACCCACGCTAATCATACCCCAACACATCCACCACAGCCTTCACCGCTTCAGCCGAGTGGTCCAACATGGCCCGCTCGCTCTCGTTCAAATCCATGGGGATAATGCGCTCCACGCCGCCGCGCCCCAGAACACAGGGCAAACCCAGGAACAGGTCGTGGTAACCATACTCGCCCTCGGTATACACCGCGCAGGGAATGACCCGCTTCTTATCCTTCAGAATCGACTCCACCATGATGGCCGTGCCCGCGGCCGGGGCATAATAGCCACTATAACCCAGCAGCCCCACGATCTCACCGCCGCCCTTGGCCGTCCGGTCGATAATCGCGGCCAGCTTCTCCTGGCTAATCAGCTCGGTAACCGGAATCCCCGCCACCGACGTGTGACGCGGCAGAGGCACCATCGTGTCCCCGTGGCCACCCAGCACAATCCCGTGCACATCCTCCACACTCACGCCCAATTCCATGGCAATGAATGTCTTGTAACGGGCCGTGTCCAGCGCGCCGGCCTGGCCAATGATGCGCTCGCGGGGGAAGCCCGTAACATGCTTCACCACGTGGCACATGGCATCCAACGGATTGGTTACCAGCACAACGATGCTATCCGGCGCATACTTCTTGATATTCTCCGAAACAACGCTCATCACGTCCTGATTAATCTTCACCAGTTCGTCACGGCTGGGGAATTTGCCCGTCACCGGGTCCTTTTTGCGCGGCACGCCGGCCGTCACCACCACCACATCCGACCCCTCAATAATGCCTGGGTCGCTGCTGCCCGTAATGCGGCCATCAAAGCCCATAGCCGGGCCAGATTCATACAAGTCCAGCGCCTTACCGGCAGCCACCTGGCCAAAGATGTCAAACATCACCAGGTCGCCCAGTTCCATATTTGCCAGCCAATGGGCCGTGGTTGCGCCCACATTGCCGGCACCATACAGTGCAATCTTGTTAATCGCCATTCTAATACCTCTCTAGAAAAAGAATAAGGTGCAAGACACGCCTTCAACGCTCACTAACGTGTGAGATGTCAACGTGCCCTGCACCTTGTTGGCCAAAAAAGAGACCAGATAGTCTCTTTAGTCTTCAGTCTTCATCACGAAATCGCCCATACAGCTCATCCAGCATCTGGGCGGCTTCTACCAGTTTGTCTAGCGGGTTCTCTTTGCCGGTGAAATAGCGGAAATCCGCCGGCATCAAGTCCAGGGTCTGTACTAACTCTTCGTACTTCTGCCGCAACGAGCGCTCGCTAACCCCGTACAGGTCGGCAACTTCCACGCGCGTAATGGGCGAGAAGTTCACTTTGCCCACAGCATAGGTCAGGGCTGCGGCCCACAACTCCGGCTTGGGCACGCGCAGCGGGCGGCGACCCAGGGTAATGCGATACTCCAGCCACATCTGGATGGCTTTGCCCGTCTGTTGGATGGGCATGCCCATGGCCCGCGTTTTCTCAATCAGCTCGGTCTCCACCTCGTCCAAGGCGGAGGAGAAGAGGCGCTCGTAGCGCGCCGCGATGTCTTCGTTGGTCTCGGTACGCAAGTATTCGCCCAGCGACCGGATTGCTTCCTGGAAGTTGCTGCCCCGGGCGTAGGCACGGGCCAGGTTTAGGTGGTACTCCGGGTTTTCAGGGTCGGCAGCCACCGTTTCGCGAAAGGCTTCGATAGCCTTGTCGATCTCCCAGGTGGCGTAGTATTGCAGGCCGGTTTCGTTTTGGCCGGCAGCATAGCGCTGGGCTTTGGCCGTGGGTTTCTTGCTGGGGGGTTCGGTGGTTGTCATGGTAGGTCAGTAAGTCAGGAGAATTGGGGTTGCTTATCCGGCCAGGCGCTGTGGCTCAGTGGCAGGGATGATCATATCGGGCACCCCGGCCGGGACCGCCACTTCCTTCTCATAAGCCATCACCCGCTCAAAAGCCGCAATCGCCACTTCCAACATCTGCAAGTCTGGCTCACGCGTAGTCAGCCGCTGCAGCGCCAGGTTGGGCCTGGTAATCAGGCGAATGAGGCCATTAGCCTGATGCCTGGCCGTGAAGCGCAGGAACTCGTAAGAAATGCCCGCAATTACCGGCAGCAGCAGCAGACGGGTTAGCAGGCGCAGCGCCAGCCCCATGGGGGGAAACAAGCTGTAGATCAGAATCGAGATCACCACCACCGTGAGCAAGAAGGCCGTACCACAGCGCGGATGCTCCAGCGGAAAGCGCGCCACCGAAGCCGGCGTTAGTTCAGCGCCAGCCTCATAAGCATTAATCGTCTTGTGCTCGGCCCCATGATAACCATACAGCCGCTTGATATCGGGCATGAAGCTGATGCCCCACACGTAGCCAACCAGCAGCCCCAAGCGCACCACACCCTCAACGACATTGCTCCAGGTGTGCGAAATGCCCAGCCAGCGCTCAAACAGCCCGGCCACAAAGGCCGGCAGCAAGAAAAACAGGCCAATGGAGAGGCTGAGGGAGAAGAGAATCGTCCCCCACTGCGCCGGGCCTTCAAATGCCTTGGCCGGCTTCGCCTGTGGCTCGGCATCTTCCTCTACCAGGGCAACGTCGGCCGAGAACATCAGGCTCTTAATGCCCAAACCAAGCGCATCCCAAATGAGGGTTAGCCCGCGCAGGAACGGGATCCGGGCCAGGCCGCCCCCATAGATACGCGCATCCAGCGGTTCGATGTGCAGGACAATCTCCCCTTCGGGGTTGCGCACAGCTACGGACAGCGCCTTCGACCCGCGCATCATCACGCCTTCGATCACGGCCTGGCCGCCATAGTTAAATTGTGGGGGGGTAGAATCGGGCATTAAGTTGTTTCGTCCTCAGGCAAGTGCCCCGGCCGGGGGCTGGGGCGGCAGATTCCTCAAGCAATCTAGTCTGGATTGTACTGGGTCGATAATTAGGCGTCAAGGCGTACCAATGAGCCATGAACCCCCCGGCCGGGTTCGCAAACCCCGCCCCACCATCCCCCCGGCCGGGGTTTACCCGGCCATGAGGCAGCCAACTACAAAGCAAACATGTAGAAAACACTTAGAAAACAAGCCACCAAACCGGCCAATGACGTTGCCTTGACCCGTTTCCATGATAAAATACGTGGCTGATTTGATTATTCTGATTTATTGGATGAATAAACCTCTGTGCAGCTAGAACGACTTGAATCTGCTTTCCTTAAGTACATCATCGACCAGGACGCCAAACCGGGCGCGCGGCTGCCTACCCTGGCCGAGATGAGCGCCAATACCGGCATGAGCATTGGCAAGCTGCGCGAGCAGCTAGAAGTCGCCCGCAACATGGGCGTCGTCTCCGTGCGCCCCCGGGCCGGCATTCAGCGTGAACCTTTCAACTTCCTGCCGGCCGTGCGCAACAGCGTGCTGTTTGGCCTGGCAACCGAAGAGGCATCTTTTGCCCAATACAGCGCCGTGCGCCGGGCCATTGAGACCCGCTTCTGGGCCGAGGCCGTCTGCCTGCTGCTGCCCGAGGACAAAGCGGAACTGCAAGCCATTATCGACCGGGCCTGGACAAAGCTGCGCCACGAGCCGGTCCATATCCCCGGCCGGGAACATCGCCAACTGCACCTCACCATCTTCCGCCGCCTGAACAACCCCTTCGTCAAAGGACTGCTCGAGGCCTATTGGGACGCCTACGACGCCAGCGAACTAACCCGCCTGGCCGCCTACGAATACTGGCTCACCGTCTGGGAATACCACGAGCGCATCGTCACCGCCCTGTGCAACAACGACTATGACCACGGCCTGGAAATACTAATCGAGCATTTTGACCTGCTGCCCTCGGTGCGCGTGCCCCCAGACATGGCCGCGCGGCAGGCCGGCAGCCCACCCGCCCCATAATCCGGGCGCGTTGAAACATCTGCGGTGGTCACCGCGGCAATGCGCAACTGCCACGCCCCACCACAGACACCCTAAACCGTATCAAGAGCAAAGGATTTTGTTGTGACAGGTTGGCTTGCACAACTGGAACCCATTTTGGAAAGTAATACCAGCAACTATTTCGTCCTACTGGGCGTACTGCTGGCATCACTGTTTATCGTGACCCTGGTGCTCCTCATTCTGCGACTGCGCCGCAGCCGGCAGCCCAAACCCACAACGGTTGCCGAACTGCAAGCCCGCTTGCAGGACGTTGCCGTGTCCGAGCCGCCAGCAAAGGCAAAGACGGCCGCACCGGCCGGGCTATCCCCCATTGAAGAGAAGCTGCGCCAACTGGAAGCGGCCGAGCGTGAAGCCGAGAGTCCCCCCCCGCCCACCCCGGCCGGGCAAACGTTTGAACCAGCGCCTCTCTCTTCCTACCACTTCGCCAGCAGCGACCCCACCGAAGTGTCGCATGAAGACATCCTGCAATCAGAAATCGACTTCGAGCTGGAAACGGAACTGCCATTCCTGTTTGACGATGCCCCCACGCCACCAGCGCCCCTGCTTACCGTCCTGCGCGACATCGACGCCCGCACCTACGTGGCCCAGGTCAATCAATTCGCGCTAAAGGGCCAGGGCAAGATTCATGAGGCGGCCAACAAATTGGAGTTAACCTGGCGCAGCCCGGCCGGGGAACACCTCATCACCCTGCAAGCCATCAACCAGGAAACCCTGCTCATCAATAACCGGGAGTATGCCGCCACAGCCGACGGCATCAAGCAAGGATTAGTCGCAACCCTGCGCGAAAAGAACTACTAAAAGAAGTAACGTGACCGTTCAGGTCGTTGCCTGAGCCTGTCGAAGGCAGCGGCCCCGGTCACTGCACCCAAAAAAACAAATCGAGGAGACTTAATCATGGGTCTAATAGAACCCCAGGCCCGTTCAGCCCCGCAAATCGCCGTTGAACGAGCATCAGTTGTCAACGATTTTGCCTTTGTGGTAGCCACCCCCAACGGCACCGGCAGCCAGACCTCCAACCTGACCCTGCTGCGGGCGCTGTTCAAGATGGGCATCCCGGTCAACGGGAAGAACATCTTCCCCTCCAACATCCAGGGACTGCCCACCTGGTACCACATTCGCGTCAGCCACGAAGGCTACACCGCCCGCCGTGAAACAGCCGAAGTGCTGGTCGCCTTCAACCAGGCCACCGTCAACGAGGATATTCACATCCTCCCGGCCGGGGGCGTATGCATCTACAACGCCGACTGGCGCAGCGTACCCATCCGCGACGATATCACCATGTACGGCATCCCCGTCAACCAATTCCTCAGCAGCGTGGGCGCCAAAGGCAAGTTTCGTGATCGCTTCACCAACATGATCTACGTCGGGGCCGTCGCCGAACTGCTCGACATCGATCTGGATGCCATCGAAGAAGCGCTCATGTTCCAATTCGGCAGCCGCCGCAAAATCGTCGACCCCAACATGGAAGTCATTCGCCTGGCCTACAACTGGGTCGCCGAAAACCTGGCCAAAACCGACCCCTATCGCGTGGAACCCATCGCCAACAGCCCCATTGCCGGACACATGCTCATCACCGGCAACGAAGCCGCCGGCCTGGGAGCCCTCTTTGGGGGCACCAACCTCGTCGCCTGGTACCCCATCACCCCCTCCACCAGCCTCGTCGACGCCATCAACGAATACCTGCCCAGCCTGCGCACCGACCCCGAAACCGGCAAGCCCACCTGCACCGTCATCCAGTCAGAAGACGAACTGGCCGCCATTGGCATCGTCCTGGGCGCTGGCTGGGCCGGGGCACGCGCCATGACCGCCACCTCCGGTCCCGGCATCTCCCTCATGGCCGAATTCGTCGGCCTGGGCTACTTCGCCGAAATCCCCGCCGTCATCTGGGACATCCAGCGCGTGGGGCCAAGCACTGGCCTGCCCACCCGCACCTCCCAGGGCGACGTCCTCTTCGCCTACTTCCTGGGCCACGGCGACACCCAAAACATCGTCCTGCTGCCCGCCACCGTTGGCGAATGCTTCGATTTCGGCACCACCTCCTTCAACCTGGCCGATCGCCTGCAGACACCCGTCTTTGTGCTCAGCGACCTGGACCTGGGTATGAACACCTGGATGACCCCCCCCTTCCAATACCCCACCGAGCCAATTGACCGCGGCAAAATCCTCAGCGCGGAAGACGTCGAAGCCAAAGGCTTCGCCCGCTACCGCGACATTGATGGCGACGGCATTGGCTGGCGCACCCTGCCCGGCAACGAACACCCCCGCTCCGCCTACTTCACCCGCGGCACCGGCCACGACGACCGGGCCGTCTACAGCGAAAAGCCAGATGCCTGGGTCGCCAACATGGACCGCATTAAGCACAAATTCGAGACGGCCCGCACCCTGGTCCCCGGCCCCCTGCTAGACGAAATGGACGGAGCCAAAATCGGCATCATCAGCTACGGCACAACCCTGCCGGCCATCGAAGAGGCCCGCGACCGCCTGTCGGCCGCCGGCATGGCAACCAACTTCATGCGCCTGCGCGCCCTCCCGATCAACCATGAAGTCCGCGAGTTTGTGGCCCGCCACGATCGGGTCTACGTCATCGAGATGAACCGCGATGGGCAGATGCACAGCATTCTAACCCTGGAAATGCCCGACCTCGCCACCCGGCTCAAATCCATCGCCTACCTGGACGGGATGCCCCTGACAGCCCGTTGGATCGTTGAAACTATGCAGCAGAAGGAGCAATTAGCATGACCACTGCCACCCGTCGTCAAAAAGTAAACAGCATTGGCCTGGAGTTCACCGATTACAAAGGGCAGCCCACCACCCTGTGCCAGGGCTGCGGCCACAACTCCATTGCCAATCAGATTGTCCAGGTAGCGTATGAGCTAAACCTGCGCCCCAACGAGATTATCAAGTTGAGCGGCATTGGCTGCTCCAGCAAGTCACCGGCCTATTTCCTGGGCATGTCGCACGGCTTCAACGGCCTGCATGGGCGCATGCCCTCCATTGGCACCGGGGCGCTGATGGCTAACCATCACCTGAAGGCGATTGGCGTTAGCGGAGACGGCGACACCGGCAGCATCGGTATGGGCCAGTTCAAGCACCTGTGCCGGCGCAATGTGCGCATGGTCTACATCGTGGAAAACAACGGCGTCTATGGCCTGACCAAGGGACAGTTTTCGGCCACGGCGGATGAGGGGCAAGAGCTGAAGTACGCCGGCCGCAATGAATTCCCGCCAGTGGATGTGTGCCAGGAAGCGATCATCGCCGGCTGTGGCTTTGTGGCCCGTTCCTTTTCCGGTGACTCGAACCAGGTGCGCGAACTGCTGAAGGCCGCCCTTAGCCATCGCGGCACGGCGGTGCTGGACATCATTAGCCCCTGCGTGGCCTTTAACAATCATGACACCTCCACCAAGAGCTACAGCTATGGCAAAGAGCATGAATCGCCCCTGCACGAAATTGGCTTCGTGCCCATCCGCGACGAGATCATGATTGATGAATATGCGCCGGGCGAAATGAAGGTGGTGGAACTGCACGACGGTTCGGTGGTGCAACTGCGCAAGCTGGAAGCGGATTATGATCCCACCAGCCGGGCAGCGGCGCTGTCGCGCCTGGAGCAGGCGGCGCACAACCAGGAGTTCATCACCGGCCTGATCTACTTCAACGACGAACGCCCGTCGCTGGCGGAGTTGAACAATCTACCGGACGTGCCCCTGGTGAATTTGCCGGTGCAGAAGCTGCGCCCATCGCCGGAGCAGTTGGGGACTTTGCTGGATAAGTTCATGTAGGCCGCCCCCGGCCGGGGCCGTTCACCGCCCGCCGCTGCCCTGCCACAACGGCCAATTTCAGGTAAAATAGTAGCCGCTCCGCTTACCGGGGCGGCTATTTTTTTGTGCTTACGAGGTGGTCATCATGCAAATGGGCTTGTTTGAGGAAAGACCCCGCTACTACAGCTCACTCGACGAGCTGGTAGCGGCGATGATGAAGATGGAGGATGATCCCCTGTTCCCGGCCGGGACCAACATGGTCATCTACCGCGGCAACCCCGCCGCCAAACTCATGATCGTCGGCGAAGCCCCCGGCACCGAAGAAGACCGGCTGGGCAAACCCTTCGTCGGGCGCTCCGGCCAACTCCTCGACCAGATTCTGGCCGCCGCTGGCTTCGACCCGGAGCAAGACGTCTTCATCACCAACGCCGTCTTCCGCCTCCCCCCCGGTGACGGCGGCAAACCCCTGCGCAAACCCACCAGTGACGAAATCATCTTCTACAAACCCTTCCTGCTAGAAATCATCCGCCTGGTCGACCCCGTCGTCATGATCCTCACCGGCAACGTGGCCACCGAATCGCTGCTGGACAAAGTGGGCATTACCAAACTGCGCGGCCAGTGGCACGAGTGGCAGGGGCGCTGGGCATTGCCCATGTTCCACCCCGCCTACCTGCTGCGCAACCCCTCCCGCGCCCCCGGCAGCCCCAAAGCCCTGACCTGGCAAGACATCAAAGAAGTGCGCCGCAAATACGACGAGCTGTTGGCCGGCGCTGGCTGAAGCCGGCCAACGTTGGGCGGCGCAAGCGCAACCCCTCCCGCGCCGGCACGAGGCAAACACCCGCCATGACCCATTCTGACAAAGCCGCCCTGCGCGGCGAACCAGGCTATGTGTGGCGCTCCGGGCAGGAGCGCCGCCTGAGCATGATCCGGCAGTGGGCCGACCTCTCCGGCCGGGTGCTGGACAACGGCTGCGGCCTGGGCACCTACCTGCACGCCTTTGGCGCCCACACCACCCACCGCTTCGGCATCGAGGTGGAGTTCGACCGGGCGGTGCAGGCGCTGCCCACGGCCACCGGCATCATCCAGGCCGTGGGCGAACGGCTGCCCTTTGCCAGCGGCAGCTTCGACGTGGTCTTCAGCAACGAAGTCATTGAGCACGTGGCCGATGACCGGCTGTATGCGGCGGAGATGGTGCGCATCACCCGGCCGGGGGGGCGCATCCTCCTCTTTTGTCCCAACCGCTGGTACCCGGTGGAGCAGCACGGCATCTACTGGCGCGGCCAGTACAAATTCGGCAACATCCCCCTGGTAAATTACCTGCCCAATCCCCTGCGCAACCGGCTGGCCCCCCACGTACGCACCTACACCGCCGGGGGCCTGCGCCGCCTCTTCAATCCATTGCCGGTGCAAGTGCTGCACCACAGCTGCATCTTTGGTGGCTACGACAATATCGAGTACCGGCATCCCCGCCTGGGGCATTGGCTAAAACAAACGCTTTACACCGCTGAAAAAACCCCCTTCCAGGCCCTGGGCATCTCCCACTGGCTGGTGCTGGAAAAGCAGCCCGCCTGAACTCCCTCTGGAGACCTGACCGGCCTTTCCGAGACTCTGGCAGCCAACCGTCCGGCTGTCACGGTAACGGTGTCGCTTACTCATCCCAGACTCACGCATCCCGGCCGGGTTTCTTTATAATTGTGAAACAAATCACAGCCACTGCCCCACAACGGGCAGCGACAACCCGTTTTACAACCCAAGAGGAACCATCATGCAACACAAGTTCGACCAGATCGACTACCGCATCACCAACTGGATGGCTCGTTATGGCATCCTGCTCCTCCGAATCAGCGTCGGCATCGTCTTCTTCTGGTTTGGCTTTCTCAAGTTCTTCCCCGGCCTCAGTCCGGCACAAGACCTGGCCACCCGCACCATCGACGTACTCACCTTTGGCCTGGTCCCGCCGGAGATCAGCATCTACATCCTGGCCGTCTGGGAGTGCCTCATTGGGCTGGGCCTCATCCTGGGGGTGTTCATGCGCGGTACGCTCCTGCTGCTCTTTGGCCAGATGCTGGGTACCATCACCCCCATCTTGTTCTTCCCGCACGAGGTCTTCACCCACATTCCTTACGCCCCCACGCTGGAAGGGCAATATATCATCAAGAACATGGTGCTCATCAGCGCCGGCATCGTCATTGGTGCCACAGTGCGCGGCGGCGGGATGGTGGCCGACCCCCACATTGCCCGCCTGGCCCACCAGCAGCAGGACGAATCCCGGCCGGTAGACGCCCTGCCGTAACGCGCCGCCTACCTGACACCAGGTGTCAGGATTCGGGGCTATATTGGGGCCAGACAACCTGTCCTGATGCACACGCTAGTAAGACCCTGTACCCTTTTAAGCGCGCCGGCTGGCAGCCGGCCCCACGCCAGCAACGCCAGCACGAAGCTGGCGTTCCATTTTTTAGGAGCAGAGGAGCAGGCACATGAAATATGGCTTCACACTACCTCAGGGCGATGCCCGCACGGCCGCAGCGCTGGCCCGCGAAGCCGAGATAGCCGGTTGGGATGGCTTTTTTGTCTGGGAGCCAGTTTGGGGCATCGATCCCTGGGTTTCCCTGGCCGCCGCCGCCATGGTAACCCAGCACATCCGGTTAGGCACCATGGTCACCCCCGTCTCGCGCCGCCGCCCCTGGAAGCTGGCCAGCGAAACGGCCACACTGGACCATCTCTCCGGCGGCCGGGTTATCCTATCGGTTGGCCTGGGAGCCATAGACACCGGCTTTGCGGCCTTTGGCGAAGAGACGGATCGCCGCCAGCGCGCCCAACTGCTGGACGAAGGGCTGGCGATTGTGACCGGCCTGTGGCAGGGGCAGCCCTTCCGCTTCAACGGGACCCATTACCAGGTGCAGCCCACGGAATTCATGCCACCCCCGCCGCCGGTACAGCAGCCGCGCATCCCCATCTGGGTGGTAGGCGCCTGGCCGCGGCCCCGGTCAATGCAGCGGGCACTGCGCTGGGATGGCATTTTGCCGGCCATCATGACCCCGGAAGGGGGTTTTGTGCCGCCCACGCCGGCCGATGTGCAAGCCATCGCCGCCTATGCCGCCGCGCACCGGCCGGGGGACGCCACCCCGCTGGAGATTGTGTTGGAAGGAGAAACGCCGGGCGATGACCCCGGCCGGGCCGCCAGCATCATCACCCCCCTGGCCGCAGCCGGGATGACCTGGTGGATTGAAACGATGTGGTCCATGCCACCCCTGGAGGAGGTCCGCCGGCGCATTCGGCAGGGTCCGCCCCGGCCGGGTTAATACCGGCCTAAAGACCACCTTGTTTCACGCCTGTTCATAAGTCCAATTCGCTTGTTTCCCGGCCGGGGGCTGACTACAATGAGTACATACCACAGCCGCCCAAACCGGCACCAAGGAGAGAAAGCAATGGATAATGGACAGAAGAACGGACAGAAAGTAGCCAGCGAAACTGTGAAGCGCGGCCTGGCGCAAATGCTCAAAGGCGGCGTCATCATGGACGTCGTCACCCCAGAACAGGCAGTCATCGCCGAAAAAGCCGGGGCCGTGGCCGTCATGGCCCTGGAGCGCGTGCCGGCTGACATCCGTGTGCAAGGCGGCGTGGCCCGCATGTCTGACCCCGGCCTCATCCGCGAGATCATCGCCTCCGTCAGCATCCCGGTCATGGCCAAATGCCGCATCGGCCACTTCGTCGAGGCGCAAATCCTGGAAGCCATCGGCGTCGACTACATCGACGAGAGCGAAGTGCTCACCCCGGCCGATGAAGAACACCACGTCTACAAGCACAACTTCAAGGTCCCCTTCGTCTGTGGCTGCCGCAACCTGGGCGAGGCGCTGCGCCGGATTGGCGAAGGCGCAGCCATGATCCGCACCAAGGGGGAAGCCGGCACCGGTGACGTGGTTGAGGCGGTGCGCCATGCGCGCGCCGTGCTGGGCGAAATTCGCCGCCTGCAGCTCATGCCCGACGAAGAGCTGATGACCTACGCCAAGAATATCGGCGCACCCTACAGCCTGGTGAAAGAGACCAGGGAACTGGGCCGCCTGCCGGTCGTTAACTTTGCCGCCGGCGGCATTGCCACCCCGGCCGATGCCGGCCTGATGATGCAAATTGGTGTAGACGGCGTCTTTGTTGGCTCCGGCATCTTCAAGAGCGGCGACCCGGCCCGCCGGGCACGGGCCATTGTAGAAGCCACCACCCACTACACCAACCCGGAAATCCTGGCCCGCGTCAGCGAAAACCTGGGCGAACCCATGGTGGGCATCTCTGTCAGCACCCTGCCAGAAGCTGAACAGTTAGCCACGCGGGGCTGGTAAGCCACGATGAAAATTGGGGTCCTCGCGCTTCAGGGTGCCTTTGCTGAGCACATAAACCTTCTGCGGCGGCTGGGGGTAGAGGCGGTGGAAGTCCGCCTGCCCCAGGAACTGGCCGACCTGGACGGTTTGATCATCCCCGGGGGGGAGAGCACTACCATCGGCAAGCTGGCCGAACTGTATGGCCTGATGGCACCGCTGCAGCAGTTTGCGCAGGAAAAGCCGGTGTGGGGGACGTGTGCCGGCATGATCTTCATGGCCAAGGACATTGGCCGGCAGCAGCCGCTGCTGGGATTGATGGACGTCGTGGTGGAGCGCAATGCCTTTGGCCGGCAGGTGGACAGCTTCGAGGTGGACCTGGATATCCCAGCTCTGAACGGCTTGAATGGCCACGCCCCTTTCCCGGCCGTGTTCATTCGCGCCCCCCGGCTGGTATCGGCCAATGAGGCGGCCGGAGCCACGGTGCTGGCCCGCCTGGCGGACGGCACGCCCGTGGCTGCCCAGCAAGGGCACTGGCTGGTTACCTCTTTTCACCCAGAGCTAACGGATGATCTGCGGCTCCACCACTATTTTGTGAACATGGTCGCCGCCGCGCTGGCGGCAGCCCCTCCAAAGGCTGTGGCAACGGGATGAACGGCTGACGGACGGCGCCGTCCGGTCCACCAGTTCACGCGCCAGGTAGGGGGATGGGTCCCGGCCGGGATCCATCCCCCTACCCGCCAAATCTAGCCACGGTCACACCAGCCCCCCCTTCCCCATCCTTGCCCTCTTCCCAATCGGAAACATGCGGATTTTGCGACAGCGCCTGGCGCACAGCCTGCTTCATCCGGCCGGTGCCTTTGCCGTGGATGATGCGCACCCAGGGCAAACTGCCCAGATAGGCCGACTCCAGATAGCTGGTCAGTTCGGCCAGCCCTTCATCCACCCGTTTGCCACGCAAATCCAGTTCCATGCCGGTCGCCGGGCTGACGTGCATCGTCACCACTGCCTCCTCCCGCTCTTCCTCGGCCGGTTCGCGCAGCTCCAGATCGGTGAGCTGGGCGCGCATATGCAGCCGTCCCACGGCCACCTCGGCCTCCTTCTTGGCCAGGGAGACAATGATGCCGGTGGTGTTGAGGGATTTCACCAGCACGGTATCCCCTTCCACCAGGGTCCGGCGCAGGCGGCGGGCTTTCTTCTTCTGTGCCTCATCCGTCCCGGCCGGGATCGGTTCCTGGATAGTCGCCGCCACTTCGGTCACCTGGCGGTTGAGGTCCTTTAGCGTGCTCAGCGACAGGTCACTCTCGCGCCGCCCCTCGCGCACCTGCTTACGCACCTGGCGCAGCTCCTCGCGGATGGCGTCAATCTCAGCCTGCGCCTCGGCCCGGGCAGCGGTCAACACCGCCTGCCGCTCCGCCTCAATATTGTTCAGCCGGGCTTGCAGCGCGTCTCGCTCCTGCTCCGCCCGGCGCAGCGCAATCCGCGTGGCTGCCTCCTGCGACGAGATTTTTTCGCGGATGTCGTAGATGGAATCCAGCAATGTCTCGGCCCGCGTGCTGCCCGCGCCCAGCAGTTGCAGCGCATCATCCAGAATCGTCTCATCCAAACCCAGGCGGCGAGCAATGGCCAGGGCATTCGACCGGCCGGGGAGGCCAATCGTCATCTCATACGTCGGCGAAAGCGTCTCAATATCAAACAGCAGCGAGGCATTCGTCGCCCCTGGCGTCTGGCTGGCATACAGCTTCAGCTCCGGATAATGGGTCGCCACAAACGTCGTCGCCCCCTTGTCCCGCAGAAAACTGACAATCGACTGCGCCAGCGCCGCCCCCTCGGCCGGGTCCGTGCCTGAACCCAGCTCATCCAGCACCACCAGGCAGCGGTCATTCACCCGCTGCAAAATGTGAATGATATTGGTGATGTGGGCCGAAAAAGTAGACAGGCTCTGCTCAATCGACTGCTCGTCGCCAATGTCGGCAAAAACCGCGTCGAACAGCGTGAGCCGGGCTTCATTGGCCGGCACGTGCAGCCCGGCCTGGGCCATCAATGCCAGCAGTCCCACCGTCTTCAGGCTAACCGTCTTACCACCGGTATTGGGACCGGTAATCAACACCAGGAAGGTCTCTTCGTCCAGCAGCAGATCGGTAGGCACCACCGTTTTCTGGTCCAGCAGCGGATGGCGAGCGGCGCGAACCCAGATGGTAGAGCCTGGGTGGGGATTTGGCGGGGGCGGCTGCCATTTTTCGCGCTCATTGGCATGTTTGGGCGGGCGCGGCGGGGCAAACGTGCGCCAGGGCACAAATTCCGGCGCGACGGCATCCAGCGCCAGGGCATACCTGGCCCGGGCCAGGATCAGGTCAATTTCGGCCATGCGCTCTACAATGCGCTTGATGGCCTCGCCATACCTGGCCACCTGGGCCGACAATGCCGCCAGGATGCGCTGAATCTCCTCTTGCTCCTTTATCTGCAAGCCGCGATATTCGTTATTCAATTCCACCGTCGCCAGCGGCTCAATCCACAATGTCGCCCCGCTGCTGCTCTGGTCATGGACAATGCCGCGAATGCGCCCCTTGTTTTCGGCCTTCAGCGGAACCACGTAGCGGCCGCTGCGCATGGTGATAATCGGCTCCTGCAAATATTGATTCATGCTGCTGTTCACCAGGCTTTGCAGCTTGTCCTGGATGCGACCGTAGGCAATGCGCAGCGATTTGCGAATGTTGGCCAGGGCGGGGCTGGCGCTGTCCAGCACCTCACCGCGATCGTCCAGCGTGTTGCTAATGGCATCCACCAGGCCGGGGCACTCCTCAATGAGTTCGGCCGTGGCCGCCAGATTAGGGTAGCGATCAGTCAGGCGCAGCAGTTGGCGGCGCAGGGTGCGCGAAGCGACCAGCGTGCTGCGCACGTCCAGCAGGTCATTGGCCAGCAGGACAAAGCCGCGCATGGCATTGTCGGCGGCCCGGCGCACATCGCGCGTCCCGCCCACGGTGATGTTCACGTCGCTTTCCAGCAACTGCACCGCTTCGCCGGTTTCGGCTTGCCAGCGGCGGGCCTCCGCCAGGTCGGTGGTGGGGCGCAGGGCCAGGGCCAGTTCGGCGGCCGCGCTGAAGTTGGTGTAGGCGGCCAGGCGCTCCAGGATTTTGTCAAATTCCAGGATGCGCATTGATTTTGCGTCCATGGTGATCTCCATTTGGCGTTTGTGCGCCGGATGAGCGGCGCTCAGGCAGCGGCTGCGCTCGTGGGCATTTTTACCACTATCCCGGCCGGGAACCAAGCCCACAACCAGGCCAGCCGGCGGCAGCATGTTACTTGTTACTGTGCGGGGGGGCATACCCGGCCGGGTTGGGCAGGTGGCACATACTTGCCCTGGGGAAACGGCCTTGCCTCATCGGCAGCAGGTTACCATGAACAGCCCTGTGCGCGGTGTATTGCACATTACAGGCTGGGACGCAGCGCGGGTGAGCCAGCCCGGCCGGGGGCACAAACGGCCAACATCCTCGCCATTTCCTTTGCAGACTGGCCATCCAGTGTAAAATAACATTGGGAATATGGTCTGGAGGGTTAAGACGTGAACGGTTCTGGTAACGGCAGCGGGGAGCCGGCTGTTGAACTGGTGAATGTTACCAAGCGCTTTGGTGAGTTCACCGCCGTTGATCGGATTTCGCTGCCCATTCAGGATGGCGAGTTCTTCTCCTTGTTAGGTCCAAGCGGCTGCGGCAAAACCACCACGCTGCGGATGATTGCCGGTTTTGAACAACCCACCGAAGGACAAATCTACATCAAGGGCCAGCCTGTGGCCGGCATCCCCCCCTATCGCCGGCCGGTGAACACCGTCTTCCAGAATTACGCCCTGTTTCCGCACATGACCGTGGCCCAGAACGTGGCCTTCGGCCTGGAGATGAGCAGAACACCCCGGCCGGAGATCGAACGACGCGTAGACGAGGTGCTGGCCCTGGTACAACTGCCGCATATGGGCAGCCGCAAGCCCAAGCAGCTCTCCGGCGGCCAGCAGCAGCGGGTCGCTCTGGCCCGCGCCCTGGTCAACCAGCCACAGGTGCTGCTGCTAGACGAGCCGTTGGGCGCGCTGGACCTGAAACTACGCAAAGCGATGCAGCTAGAACTCAAACAGATCCAGATGGAAGTCGGCATCACCTTCGTCTATGTGACCCACGACCAGGAGGAAGCGCTGACCATGTCCGACCGGATCGCCGTGATGGACGATGGGCTGATCCGGCAGGTGGGCGAGCCGCGCCAGATCTATGAACATCCGGCCAACCGTTTTGTGGCCGACTTTATTGGCGAGACGAATTTTATCCCGGCGGTGATGGCTGAACCGGGCCAACCAGCCCACTTGCAGATTGGCAGCCTGGCTGTGCTGGGCATCACTGATGGTCGCCATATCCCGGCCGGGCAGCAGGTAACGCTGGCCATCCGGCCGGAGAAGCTGAATCTCTTCCCGCAGGGTGACGTGCCGGTGCTGAAAGCCGGCCTCACGCCCGACGATCTGGCCACCATGTTTGGCACGCAACTGCCCACGGGCACCGTAAACATGCGTGATTACCTGGCGCTGGAAAAGGACAACGTCGTCATTCCCGGCCGGGTCGTAGAAGCCATCTACATTGGCACCGACACCCGCTACCGCGTCAGCCTTTCTGAACAGGCCGAAGCCTTTGTGCGCGTACAAAACTATGGCGCACGCTACGACATCACCTTCCAGGAAGGGGATAATGTGTACGTCCACTGGACGGCAGAAAATGCCCAGGTACTGACCGAATGACCCCCACACCACGTTCCCGCCGCAGCGTCACCACCAGTCACAGCGGTCCGGGCATAGCTGCCTGCGCCTCAGCCCAGACCGCCCAAGACAACTAGCCATGGCCACGACCACCGGTCATCCCCCCCAACAGATGCAGGCCGGCCTCCACCCCATGGACCAGTTGGCGGCCTATGTGTGCCTGGGGCAGGCCGCCCTGTGGGCGCTGCTGTTCTTCCGCTGGCTCACCTTTGGCCTGTTCAACTGGCACCCCTTTGCGGCCGAGCTGGCCCTGGCCAATTGGCCGCCGCTGGCCGCCTATATCCTCTACGGGCTGCTGCTGGTCATAGACCTGGTGGCGGGTCTGGGATTGCTGCGCGAGGCGGCCTGGGCGCGCAAACTGGTCACCGGCCGGGCGGTGGTCGGGCTGGCTGTCGGGCTGCTGTACTACACCATCGCCCGCGAATTTTATGGCGCCAGCTTACTCATCGCCCTATCCGGGCTGCTGCTGGTGCTGATGCTCCGCCATACCCCCTGGGCGCTGGCCTACCCGGCCGCTTTCTGGCTGGGCATCTTCTTTGTAGCGCCCCTGTTCATCGTCTTCATCGTCAGCCTGGGTGAGCGCAGCCGGTTGGGCACCGTCACCTATCCCGCCCTCGACCTCGGCAACCTGGGCATTTACTTCAACGATTACGTGCGCTTCTTCAGCCCGGTCAGCGGCGATTACATCTATTTGCGCATCTTGTGGCGCTCCGTGTGGATGGCCATGATCAACACCATCGCCTGCCTGGTCATCGGCTACCCGTTTGCCTACTGGATCGCCCGCCAGCCGGCCCGCTACCGCAACACACTGGTCTTCCTGGTCATGATCCCCTTCTGGACCAACTTCCTGGTACGCACCTACGCCTGGATGCTCATTTTGCGCGACTCTGGCCTCATCAACAACTTCTGGACCATTACCCTGCACGAGCAGGCGCTGCGGCTGGCCGGCAGCAGCCAATTCTTCGCCTGGCTGGCCGCGGCCAGCGAGCAGAAGCTGCCGCTGCTGTTCAACCAGCCGGCGGTTATTGTGGGGCTGCTTTACGGCTATTTACCCTTCATGATTTTGCCTCTGTACGCCACGTTGGAGAAGTTCGACTGGTCGCTGCTGGAGGCGGCCGCCGACCTGGGGGCCGGCCGCTGGCAAAGCATGACCCGCATCTTGCTGCCGCTGACCATGCCGGGCATCGTGGCCGGCTCTATCATCGTCTTCATCCCTTCGCTGGGGGCTTACGTCACGCCCGACCTGATGGGCGGGGCCAAGGTGTCGCTGATTGGCAATTTGCTGCAGCAGCAGTTCATGACTGTCCGCAACTGGCCTTTTGGGTCAGCTATCGGCTTTATTCTGATGGCCATCATGTTGGCGGCCACCATTCTCTACTTCCGTTCATCGGCGGAGAGAGAGCTTATCTAGGACGAGGAGAGAGACAATGGCCACTGTCACCGCGTCTGATGTTCACCCGGCCGGGGCCAGCCCAACCACCAGCAACCGCCTCAACCGCCTCAACCTCGGCTCCCGCCTGCTCCACTGGTTTGCCATTGCCGTCTTCCTCTTCCTCTACCTACCCATCTTCATCCTCGTCATCTACTCCTTCAATGCCAACAAGATCGTCGGCGTCTGGACCGGCTTCAGCCTGGAATGGTACCGCGTGCTGCTCCACGATGCGGCCATCGGTTCCGCCCTGCGCGTCAGCCTATGGGTAGCCACCTGGTCCACCCTCATCAGCACCATCCTTGGCACCCTGGCTGCCCTGGTGCTGGAGCGCTACCGCTTTCGCGGCAAACTCACCTTCGACGCCGTCCTCTACCTGCCCATCATCATCCCCGACATCGTCATGGCCCTCTCCACCCTGCTCTTCTTCGTCATCCTGGCCATCCCCCTCAGCCGCAATACCGTCCTCATTGCCCACGTCGCCTTCAACATCTCCTTTGTGGCCGTGGTGGTGCGCGCCCGCCTGGCCGACATGGACAAACGGCTGGAGGAAGCGGCCGCCGACCTGGGCGCCAATGAGTGGACAACCTTCCGGCGGGTCACGCTCCCCTTGCTCATGCCGGGCATCGTGGCCGGCGCGCTGCTCGCCTTCACTCTCTCGCTGGACGACTTTGTCATCACCTTCTTCGTCGCCGGTCCCGGTTCCACCACCCTGCCGGTGCGCGTCTACTCGATGATCAAATTTGGCGTAACGCCCGAAGTGAACGCCATCTCTACGTTGATGCTGGTGGGGTCAACGCTGTTGGTGGTGATTTCGCTGCTGCTGCAGCGGCGCGAAGCGTAGGGCCGCGCCCGCTTCCGGCAGCTTTTTGAACAGCCTGGAACAGGCACACAGATTAAGCGGATGTTTGAGGAGGAATGAGATGAAGCGCTTACTGATTGTTTTGTTGGTTCTAACGTTGGCCCTGGTCCTGAGCGCGTGCGCTGGCGGCCCGGCCGGGGGGCCAGACAGCAGCAGCAACGACACCGGCGATACCGGTGCCAGCACAAATGCCGGCCCCCAACTTGCCGCCCAGCTCAGCGTCTACAACTGGGACGATTACATCGACGAAGGGGTGCTGGCCGCGTACGAAGAGCAGTACGGTGTCGAGCTGATCTACGACACCTACGCCTCCAACGAAGACTTGCTGGCCAAGCTGCAAGCCGGGGCCACGGGCTACGACGTCATTTTCCCATCTGATTACATGGTAAACCAGATGCTAGAACTGGGTCTGCTGGCCGAGATCAACACAAGCGACCTCAGCAACTGGTCCAACATCAACCCCGCTTTCCACAATCCCCCCTTCGACCCCAACAACGGCCACTGCATCCCCTACCAGTGGGGCACCACCGGCATCACCTACCGGGCCGGCGACCCCTACTTTGAAGAAAACACGCCCGATAGCTGGCGCTACCTGTTCGACCCCGCGGTGCTGGAGCAGTACTCCGGCCGGGGCGTCAACGCCCTCAACGACCAGCGCGAACTCATGGGCGCGGCCCTCGCCTACCTGGGTTACAGCGTAAACGAGACCGACCGTGCGCACCTGGAAGAGGCCCGCGACATCATCCTGCAAGCCAAGCCCTACTGGAAAACCTTCAACAGCGAAGACTACGACGATTCGCTGCTCATTCCCGACGAAGTTGTGCTGTCGCACAGTTGGAGCGGCGACGCAGCCAACGCTTACTGGAGCACCTACGACGATGCCACGGAAGATGGCAACTGGTATTACGCCATCCCCCAAGAAGGCGGCGTGCGCTGGGTAGACAACGTCTGCATCACCGCCTCCAGCGAACGGTATGCAACAGCCCTGCACTTCCTGAACTACCTGCTGGAGCCGGAAGTGAGTGCGGCCATCACCAACTTCACCTACTACGCCAGCCCTAATGACGCGGCCAAGGCGTTCATCGAAGCGGACATCCTGAACGATCCCGGCATCTATCCATCACAGGCAGTGTTCGATAAGTTGGAATGGCTAAGGGATGTGGGGGACGCCATCTTCATCTACGACGAGATGTGGACGGCCATCAAGGGGTAGCCAGCTCAGGTGGTTGGGCCGGGTAGGGCAACGCTGCCAGTTACCCTATCCGCCTGACTCACCGGCCGCAACAACCGGCAGCAGCAGCGCCGATGGATGCGCCGCATCCAGATGAACCGCCTGGTCAGCGACAAACGTGGCTGGGCTCTCGGCCTCCGGCTCACCGCTGCCCAGGTTGCGATCAAAACGGGGGTATGCACCGCTGGCAACCTGCAAACGGATGGCGTGGCCGCGGCAAAAACAGTTGGCCGTGGCCCACAGGTTGATCTCCAGCCGCAAGCTGCCATCGGGCTGCAAATCGCCCTGCCCCGGTTCCAGGCGGATAATGCCATCACACAGGTTCATGGAGCGGCCATCTGGCCAGACGTCGCACAACCGGCCGTAGAAGTCAGTGTAAGGACGGCTGGAGCGCACATACAGCACCAGACGCACAGGGCCAACGACGGTGAGGTCCGTCTCCAGAGGTGCGCTGGTGTAGACAAGCACATCCGGCCGGGACTCTACCGGCCGGTTATCCACTGGCCCGGCACTGTTCATAAAAGTGGCCCCGCCCAGCGAGGGGGTAGGGTCGGCCGGGTCGTAGCGGTAGTGGTCGGTGTGGTCCGCGGCCGGCGGGTCAACCGCCAATCCGCGCCCCGGCTGCAAATAGAAGCACGTCTCTACGGCCGGGGGGGGCCAGGCGGCATAACTGCGCCACTCATTACGCCCCATCACAAAAACATCCACCGGGTAGGTCCGAACCCGGCCGGGGACCCCCTTCAGATGCCGGTCATACCAGCCAATCGCCTGTCGCAGCGCCTCGTTGCCCACGCCCCGCTCCATGTGATGCCACGGGCCAATGGTCAGGTAAGGCTGCCGCCCGGCAGCGCGCAGGCTGGCATAGTCAGTCAGCACATCTTGCAGAAAAACATCATACCAACCGGTGACCAGGTTGACCGGTGCCTGCACCTGCCCCACCTGCGGGCCATAATCTGAACGAGCATACCGCTCTGGCCGCGGCACACGCAGGGCAGCGCGCAGGTTAGGCAGCTCCTCACCCAACAGCAGTTCATCCACATCAACGATCGATTGGTGGGCAAACACCGCCCGCAAAATACGCTCGCGATTGGGCGGCAGCATCCGCCACATCGCCTGCCACAGCGGCCGCCGGCCGCGGCTGTCCAGCGAATCCAGCATCAGCACCCAACGCATCAACAGCTCAAAGGGAATGACGCCGGGCGGGGCGGCCGAGTCGGCCCCGCGCGAGGTGGCCACCACCGGCACAATCGCCTTTAATTCCGGTGGATTGGTGACGGCCAGCGCCCACTGCACATAGGCCACATAGCTGGAGCCCCACGTGCCCAGCACGCCGTTGAACCAGGGCTGCCGGCGCAGCCAGGCCAGTGTGTCCAGACCGTCGGCCTGTTCGTTCACAAAGGGTTCAAACTCGCCATCGGAGCCAAACCGGCCGCGTACGTCCTGCACAACCACGTTGTAACCCCGCTCGGCAAAGCGCTGGGCATGGAAAAAGCCCAGCCGCCGCTCGTAAGGGGTACGCACCAGGATGGTGGGGAACTGTTTCCCGGCCGGGGCCGCGGGAAAGTAGCAGTCGGTGGCCAACGTCAGGCCATCGCGCATGAGCACGCGCACATTGCGCTGTACCCGCACCTGGTAATAGCGCGCTTCGGGCAGCCCCAACACGCGCCCCAGCCAGCGACGGCGCAGCCAGTAGGCCAGCCCGCCCGCCACCAGGCCCAAGGCCAGGCCAGCCAGGCGCGAGCGCCAGGCGCTACCCGGCCGGGGCTGGTGGCTCGTCGAATGACCCCGTGAGTCTGTCTGGTTTGGCGATGGCATGGGAAATTTCCTGTACTGAAGGGGCACTGGGCCAATGAGCAAAGCGCGGGCGATGGCCAACGCTTCTGGCATTATACGGGGAATCATCGGGCCGGGTCAATTGGCCACCCGACTGATCCACCACACCGCCAACGGTTTACAGCGGCCGGCAATTCAGGCCGGTCTAGGGATAAGGACCACCGGTAGGCGTCGGTGTCGGCAAGACCGGCTCCGGCGTGGGCGTGGGCGTAGGCTCCTCGCTGGCCCCCGTGGGCGTGGGCGTGGGGGTGCTGGTGGCCGTGCCCGTCGGTGTGGGCGTTTCCGTCGCCGTACCCGTCGGGGTGGGCGTGGGCGTCTCGGTGGGTGTGGCTGTGGGCGTACCAGTCGGCTGCAGCAGCATCAGCGGCACCCGCGCCTCCAGCGATACCGGGTCGTTCTCTGGCGTGTAGGGATTATCCGGGCCAAAAACAAGCAGGCGAATGGTGATGGGGCCAACCTGCCCCACCTGGCTGCTGTCCCAGCGCCCCAAGAGCTGGTTCTCCACCGGATTGGGCTGGTCCCCCTGGATAAGCGCCCAACCACCGGGATCATGGGTCAGGCCATATTCCAGGCGGTAGCCGGTGAAGTTTGGCCCCCGGGCCGTGCCGAAAATGTCCAGGTCGCCCAGAATCTCGTTGTTGGGGCCGGGGCTGCTGATGAGCGCCTCCGGCCGGGGTTGGCCCTGGGCGCAAGATTGGTTGGGGGGCAGACGCAGGGGCAGGCTGATGCTGCGCGCCGCGGCCCACTGGTTGCCGGCGGTGGTCTGTTCCACCCACTGCCGGGCGTTGATGGTTTCGCGCTGGATAACGTCGGGCCGGCCGCTGACCAGCAGGCTGACGAAGTTGGCCTCGTACACCGCCTCCTGGCAAAACTCGTTGGCCCGCAGGTTGGACCACAGGTCCACCGCCACGCGCTGCACAAAGTCACTGCTGCTGTCCAGTGGCAGTTGGTCGGCCGCGAAGTATTCGTTGGTGCGCCGCGGGCAGTTGGGCCCCGGCCGGGTGCCTGAATCGGCACAAATGTCCAGCTGCAGCACACTGGCCGGCTGCAAGAAGGCCAGTTCCGGCTTATCCGCCAGGTAGCGGTTCATGAACGAGTTCCAGATGGGCGTGGCCAGCCGGAAGCCGGACGCGCCCTCGGCCACCGGGTTGGCATCGGTGTTGCCCACCCACACCGCGGTGACAATCTGCGGCGTGTAGCCGATGGTCCAGCCATCGCGCACATCGCTGGCGCTGGAGCCAGACGTGCCCGTTTTGGCGGCCACCGTATGCCCCGGGATTACCAGCGGGCTGTTCAGGCCAAATTCCGGCTGGCGGGCGTTGTCATCGGACAAGATGCTGCTAATAAGAAAGGCGTGCGCCGGCCGGATGGTCTGGTTGGCCGCCGGATCAGGCGGGGCGTAGGCAAAGAGCTCCTCACCGCGGCTGTTCTCGATGCGGCTGATGGTCACCGGCGGGATGTAGCTGCCCTGATTGGCCAACGTGGCAAAAGCGCCGGCCATATCCCACGGGCTGACTTCACGCCCACCCAGGGCCAGAGATAAACCCGTTTCGCGAGGCTGGCCAGTTTCCAGGCAGCCGTCATCCAGCAGCGAATCCAGCCCCAGGCGCTGCATCCGGCCGATGAATTCGCAGACGCCCACGTACTCCAGCGCCTTCACGGCCGGGATGTTGTAGGAGTTGCCCAGTGCGGGGCGCAGGCGCAGCGGGCCATGAAATTCATCGTCGAAGTTCTTGGGCACATAGGGGGGATTGGCGGTGTCGGGGAATTCGGTGCGCACGTCCCAGATGAGGGTCGAGGGCGTCCAGCCATCCTCCAGGGCAGCCAGATAAACGAGCGGCTTGATGCTGGAGCCGGGCTGGCGGGGGATCTGGGCCATGTTGATCTGGCCGCGTATCTCTTCGTCTTGGAAGTCGAAGCTGCCTACCAGGGCCAGCACTTCGCCCGTATCCGGCCGGATGGCGATCAGGGCGGCGTTGTTGGCCCCCAGGTTGTTGGCGTTGGCTCGATTGTCGGCCAGGGCCTGTTCGGCCAGGGCCTGCGCGGCGGGGTCCAGGGTGGTGTAGATGCGCAGCCCGCCCTGGTAAATGGCCTGGGCACCAAACTGGTTCTCTAGCTGCTGCAAGACGGTAAAAACGAAGTGGGGGTGGTTGATGACAATTTCCGGCGGCTCCAGGCTGCGCACGATTTCGGCCGATTCGTTGATGGTGGTCTGGGCCTGGGCCTGGGTGATGTAGCCGCCCTGGACCATCAGGCCCAATACCTGGGCCTGGCGGTTGAGGGCCAGCTCGGGCGCGGTGAAGGGGTCCCACAGGGCGGGGGCCTGGGGCAGCCCGGCCAGCAAGGAGGCTTCGGCCAGGGTTAGATCGGCGGCGGATTTGTCGAAGTAGGTGCGGGCGGCGGCTTCGATGCCGTAGGCCAGGTTACCGTAGTAGATTTCGTTAAGGTACAGCTCCAGGATTTTGTCTTTGCCTTCCCGGCCGGGATAAAGCCGGTTCAGTTCGGCAGCCAGGACAATCTCGCGTACCTTGCGCTGGAAAGAGCGCTCGGTGCGCTCATCCTCGCCCAGCAAGAGGGCACGCACCAACTGCTGGGTGATGGTGCTGGCTCCGGAGACGACTTCGCCTTCGCGGGCGGCCTGGTAGATGGCGCGGGCAATGCCCACGGGGTCGAAGCCGGGGTTGGTGTAGAAGCGGGCGTCTTCGGTGGCAATGGTAGCGTCGATGAGGTCTTGCGAAATCTGGCTCAGGGGGACGTAGGTGCGGTTACCGGTGTTGGGGTCGGCCAGGGAGTAGAGCTGGTTGCCCTCGCGGTCGTAAATGATGGCGGTTTCGAAGGTGCTGACGCGGGATTCCAGCTCGGTGGGGGATGGCAGGTCACGCACGATGAAGCGGTAGCCGATGATGGCGCCGGTGGCGCTGACGATGACGCCCAGCACGCCCACCAGGACGGTGAGCAGGAGCAGGCGCAGGAAGCAACTGCCCCAGTTGCGCCGGGGCTTGCTGGGGGCCGGGGCAACGACGCGGGCAGGTGGGGCAGCGGCGCGGGCGGGTGGCTGCGCGCCGGTGGAAACGCGAATGTCGCTCCCGGCCGGGGGGGGCGGTACGGGCTGGCGAGGCGGCGGGGCGCTGGGCCGGGGCCGGACGTCGCGCTGGGGACGGATGTCGCGCTGGGGCGGGGTTTGGCGGGCTGCCCCGGCCGGGGGCGGCGTACCGGTTTGCGGCGGTGGGGGTGATGGGGTTTGCGGCGTGGGGCGCACCGGCCGGGAACCGGGATCGGTGCTGCCGGGGAAGGCCACCCGCGGTTGGACGTGGGTGGCATCATGGTCGTAGGTAGGCGGTGGCGCGCTTATGGTGCGTTCTTCTGGCGGGCGGTAGATGGGGGGGGCGGGCGGCGGCGTCTCGCGCTGGGGCAGGACGACGGGGATGGGTGGCCCGGTGGGGGTGCTCTGGTCGTCATCCCGGCGGGGGGCGGTAGGGGCAGAACGGCTCCCGGCCGGGGCTACTTCACCTTTTTCCGCATCGCCCATCAGGTCGAGCAGGGAGATGGTGTCCGGTTCTTCTTCGGTCTTTTTAGGTGGGCGTGGGCTACCCGGCCGGGGAGTAGGCGCTGGCCCGTCTTGCGGTTTCTGCTGCTCGTCTCGATCGTTCATAGTCGATAAAACGCCTACAAGCCGGGAATGTTCCCCCCGGCCGGTTAACTCTTATTTTTCACTAACATAGCCCAGGTGCCCCGGTGGACAACCTCAGCCGCCTGGTTCAGCACCTGCACCTTCATGGTTACGTTGCCGCCGCCCAGCCGGGGCAGCGCTTTCGTTTCCACCACCTCAATCACGGCGTGGATGGTGTCGCCGATCATCACCGGCTTGCTAAACTTCCATTCCAGTTCGCGGAAAGCCAACACCGTGCCTTCGATGATGCCTGTTTGCACCGCCAGCCCGGTGGCAATGGACAGCACCAGCAAACCATGGGCCACCCGCTGGCCAAAGACACCGGCCCCGGCAAAGACGGCATCGGTGTGAATCTGGTTGAAGTCACCCGACAAACCAGCAAACTGCACGATGTCGCTCTCGGTAATGGTCCGGCCGGCGGTGACAACCCTGTCCCCAACAGCAAACTCTTCAAAATGGCGGCCACGCGGCCGGTATTCCTGCGCACTCATAAACTTCTCCTACGGCAATGCTGCCTGTTTGTTTGTGAGCAAATCAGTCGTCAACACCAATGGCCGCCAGTCTGGCCGCCTGATCGGCAATGCCCAGCGCCTCAAAGAAATCGTCCAGATCGCCCTCCATCACCGCCACCAGGTTGTAGCTGGAGAAGCCAATGCGATGATCGGTAACCCGGTTTTGCGGATAGTTGTAAGTCCGGATCTTCTCGCTGCGGTCGCCGGTGCCCACCTGCGATTTGCGGTCGGCGGCTGTGGCGGCATCTTGTTTTGCCTCTTCCAGTTCCTGCAAGCGGCCCTGAAGAATGGCCATGGCCAGCCGCTTGTTTTGCGTCTGGCTGCGTTCACTTTGGACCTTCACCGTAAGACCGGTAGGCTTGTGGACGATGCGGATAGCGGTGGCGTTTTTCTGCATGTGCTGCCCGCCCGGTCCGGAGGAGAAGGTGCTGGTGATGTCTAGTTCGCGTTCGTCCAGCGTCACCTCTACGTCTTCAACTTCGGCCATGACGGCCACAGTGGCCGTGCTGGTGTGGATGCGCCCCTGTGACTCGGTGATGGGCACGCGCTGGACGCGATGGACGCCGCTTTCATATTTCAGGCGGGAGAACGCCCCGCGCCCTTTGATGGCCAGGATGACTTCTTTGTAACCGCCCACGCCGATTTCGTTGGCGTCGATTATCTCGGTCTTCCAGTTGTGGGTCTCGGCGTAGCGGCTGTACATGCGCAGCAGATCGGCAGCAAAGATGGCGGCTTCGTCGCCACCGGCCCCAGCACGGATTTCCATGAGGACGTTTTTGTCGTCGCGGGGGTCTTTGGGCACCAGCAAGCGGCGTAGTTCGTCGTCCAGCGCGTCCACGGCGCTTTCCAGGCGCATGATCTCTTCTTCGGCCATGACCACCATGTCGGGGTCGTCGCCCAGGGTGAGGAGTTCGCGAGTTTCTTCCAGTTCGTTGGCCAGTTTTAGCCGCTCGTGGTAGGCGCTGACAATGGGCTGCAGGTCGGAGCGTTCCTGAGCCAGCTCGTTCAGGCGGGTGTAATCGGCCAGCACGTCGGGGCTGGCCATTTGCTGCTCCAGTTCTTCGTATCTTTGGGCAATCCTGGCTATCTTGTCTAACATAGGCGTGTATTTCTTTTCCGGTTCCTTCGTTTTTGTTGCGCAGTGTGCGGTTGGGGCACAGTGTAACGATTGATTATAGAGCGGGATGAGCGGGCGCGTCAAGGCAGGTGGCGTGGCTGGCGGCGGGCCGCCCCCGGCCGGGACTGGCCAATCTATCTAATCCCCGGCCAACTGGTTTGTACACCTTGACCCAATTCCCGATTTGGTCCCCCACCCGGCCGGGGAACCCTATGGCCCATCCCAATTTATGCTACAATTATGCGCCAATCAGGTCACAGAGGCTTCCCGGCCGGGTGGCACCGGGCCAGAACCGTGAGGAGAAACACAAAAAGAGGCATGAATCGAGAATACCACCACTGGTACAGCCCATCACTGGGGCACGACATGGAGCTGCTCATCTTCGGCCATGCCGGTGCGCGCGTTTTGGTTTTCCCCACCTCCATGGGCAAATATTACGAATGGGAAGACCGGGGCATGGTCCATGCCCTCAGCGACTTCATCGACCAGGGCTGGATGCAACTCTACTGCGTCGACAGCGTCGATAAAGAGAGCTGGTATGCCCGCTGGAAACACCCCCTGGACCGCGCCCGCCGCCAGACCGATTACGAAAACTACCTGACGCGCGAAGTGCTGCCTCTCTCCACCAGCAAAAACAGCAACCCGTTCCTGATCACCATCGGGGCCAGTTTTGGAGCTTACCACGCCGTCAACTTCGCCCTGCGCCACCCCCACCTCACCGGCCGGGCCATTGGCCTCAGCGGAGTCTACAACATGGCCCCCTGGACCGACGGCTACGGAGGCGGCGAGGTCTACTTCCACAACCCGGTGGCCTATATTGCCAACGAACATGACGAATGGCGCATAGAGGCCATCCGCCGCGTGGACCTGATCCTGGCCACCGGCCGGGATGACCCCCTACGCAGCCAAAACGAAGAGTTCTCCCACCTGCTGTGGCAAAAGCACATCTGGCATGCCCTACGCATTTGGGATGGCTGGGCCCACGATTGGCCCTACTGGAAACAGATGGTCCGCCTGTACATCGGCGGATCGGATTGAGCGGCCCGGCCGGGTTAGGGCTTGCCACCATCACAGCACCTCCGCCGGCACCCACCCACCCGGCAGCGGCCATTGACAAAAACACAAGCGGGCCGGAACAACATCCCCTTATTCCCCATGCAGCCCGCTCCAGACTATAAACCAGCATAGCGAGGAGATTATGACACTAAAAATTGGCCTGTTTGTTGGACGCGAATGGTCCTTCCCGCCCGCCTTTATCGAAGAGGTAAACCGGCGCGATGAAGGCGTCATCGCCGAATACGTCAAGATTGGCGGCACCGTCATGGACGAACCCTGTCCCTACGCCGTCATCATCGACCGTATCTCCCACGAAGTCCCTTACTACCGCACCTATCTCAAAAACGCCGTCCTGCAAGGCACGCGGGTGGTCAACAACCCCTTCATGTGGACCGCCGACGACAAATTCTTCGAAGCCTCCCTGGCCACCAAGCTCGGCATCGCCAGCCCCAAAACCGTCGTCCTGCCCAACAAGCAGTACGTGCCCGGCATCATCCACCCCGACAGCCTGCGCAACCTCGACGCCGTAGACTGGGACGGCATCATCCGCTACCTCGGCCTACCCGTGGTCCTCAAAGATGCCCACGGCGGCGGCTGGCGCGATGTCTACATCTGCCAGTCCAAAGAAGAACTCATCTACAGCTACGATCAGTCCGGCCTGCTCACCATGATTGCCCAGGAGTTCATCGAATGGGAGCATTATGTGCGCTGCATGTGCCTGGGCCAGCAAGAAGTGCTGCCCATGAAATATGATCCCAAAGAGCGCAAATACCACGTCGAGCATGCCCACCTCAGCCCCGAATTGGGCCAGCGCATCGTTGCCGAATCACTGGCCCTCGTCCAGGCCCTGGGCTACGACATGAACACCGTCGAATGGGCCATCCGCGACGGCGTGCCCTACGCCATCGACTTCATGAACCCCGCCCCGGACATGGACATCTACTCGCTGACCCCCTTCTACTTTGATTGGGCCGTGAAAGGCATGGCCAGCATGGCCATCCGCCTGGCCAAAGAAGCCCAACCCCAACTGCAAGAAATGCGCTGGAACCAGTTATTCTAGTCATCAAATGCCAGCGCGCACAGGCGTGAATGGCTGCTCAGAAAATTCGTGATCACATTTGTCAGGATGAGAAACTATGGGACTCCAAGACGCAATCCAGACTTACCACGACTTGCTCACCGAAGAACTGGCCATCGAAACCCAGGAACAGCTTAACGATCAACTCCGGCGCCAGGGGCTGTACTTTGGTGACCGGCCGTTATGCACCGTACTGCGCCCCCGGTTTCTCACCTACACGCAATATCGCTACCTGCAAACCGCCATCCGTCCCCTCCTGAGAGCCTTCGACCGCGCCTACCGCGCCGCCCTGGTCAGCGAAGAGGTTCGCGAGCAGTTCAGCCTGTATGACTGGGAAGAGGAGTTGATTAAAGTCGATCCCGGCTTTAGCAGCCCGACCCCCGTCTCGCGGCTCGACGCCTTCTTCATTCCCCAAACGCAGCAGCTTGGCTTCACCGAATACAACGCCGAAGTCCCGGCCGCGTCAGCCTACAACGACGCGCTCTCCGAAGTTTTCTACGGACTGCCCATCACCCGTGAATTCCTGCACCATTTCGAGATGCGCTCTTTGCCCACCCGCTACCGGGTCATGCACGCCCTGCTCGATGCCTTCCGCCAATGGTCCGGTGGGCGGCGCGAAGAACCACGCCTGGCCATCCTGGACTGGTCTACCGTGCCCACCTACAGCGAGTTCCGCCTCTTCCTGGACTATTTCCACTCCCAGGGGCTAGAATGCGTCATCTGCGACCCGCGCGAAGTGGAGTACCGCAAGGATGGCCTCTATTACGGCGATTTTCACATCAACCTGATCTACAAGCGCGTCCTGATCACCGAATTAATCGAAGAAGGGGGCCTGGACCATCCCGTGGTGCAGGCCGTGAAGGATGGCGCGGTGTGCATGGTCAACCCATTCCGCTGCAAGCTGCTGTACAAGAAGCTCAGCCTGGCCGTGCTCAGCGACGAGCGCAACAGCCACCTCTTCGACACCACCGAGCAGCAGGCCATCAACAACTGCGTCCCCTGGACGCGCCGGGTGGAAGAGCGGCACACCCTGTACCAGGGCGGGAAGGTCGATCTGGTGCCGTTTGTGCTGGCCCATCGCGAACGCTTCACGGTGAAGCCCAACGACGATTATGGCGGGCACGGCATCACCCTGGGCTGGACTGTGGACGCGGCCACCTGGGAGCAGGCGGTGCTGCGCGCCCTGGCCACGCCGCACGTGGTGCAGGAACGGATCGCCATTCCCACTGAGCCTTATCCCAGTGTCGTCGATGGACAACTGCGAATTACCGACAGAATGCTGGACACCGCGCCGTTTATCTTTTACGGGGATTATGTGGATGGCTGCCTGACCCGCCTCTCCACCGACCCGCTGCTGAACGTCACGGCCGGGGGCGGCTCATCGGTGCCCACCTTCGTTGTAGATAGACGCTAGCAGCGTGTCACATTGGCAACTGACCCGCCACAGGAGTTTTCTATGTCTGAACGCCCGGTGACAATCTTGTGCCTGGCCAGTTACTTCAAGGGAACACGTTTCTTGCAGGCCGCCAGCGAGATTGGCTGCCATGTTATCCTGCTGACTCGCGAGAAGCTGAAAGACGAGCCGTGGCCCATGGACAGCGTCAGCGAGCGCTTTTTGATGCCCACGCTGAGCAAAGAGCCAGACATTAGCAATGCCGTCAGCTACCTCGCTCGCGAGCGCGTCATCGACCGCATTGTGCCGCTAGATGATTATGACGTGATGACCGCGGCCGGACTGCGGGAGCATTTACGGCTGCCGGGGCCAGGGCAGTCGGTGGGCCGTCATTACCGGGACAAGCTGGCCATGCGCGTGCGGGCACAGCAGGCCGGGGTGCGCGTACCGGCCTTCACCGGGGTGTTCAACTATGGCCAGGTACATGCGTTCATGCAGCAGGTGCCCGCGCCCTGGGTGCTAAAGCCGCGCATGGAAGCGGGCGCCATGGGCATCAAGCTCATCCACCACGCGGACGAGTTGTGGAGCTGGCTAAGTGAGTTGGGCGATGCACAGTCGCATTTCTTGCTGGAGCAGTACATCCCCGGCCGGGTCTATCACGTCGACAGCCTGCTGTGGAACCACGACGTCATCTTTGCCGCCGCCCACAAATACGGCCGCCCACCCATGAACGTAGCCCACGAAGGGGGCGTCTTCATCACCTACACCCTGCCCAACGAATCAGACGAGGCACAAGAGCTGCTGCACATGAACCGCCAGGTCATGGCCGCCCTGGGCCTGGAATATGGGGCCAGCCACACCGAATTCATTCGCGGCGAAGACGGCCAGCTCTACTTCCTGGAAACCGCCGCCCGCGTGGGCGGGGCCAGCATCGACGAACTGGTGGAGGCGGCGACCGGGTTAAACTTGTGGGCCGAATGGGCTCGCCTGGAGCAGGCCCACGCCCGCGGCGTGGCCTACCAACTGCCGCCTATCCGCAATGAGTACGCCGGGCTGCTGGTCTGCCTGGCCCGCCAGGAATGGCCCGATTACGGGGCATTCGACGCGCCGGAAGTGGTGTGGCGTTTACATAAAAAGCATCACGCCGGCTTGATTGTAGCCTCAGGCGACCCCGGCCGGGTGCAAACCCTCCTCCACGACTACGGCCAGCGCTTCGCCGGCACCTTCCTGGCCGTCGCCCCCCCGCTGGACAAAGCCCCCGAATAACTGGCGCACCAGCCAATCAGCAAAAAGGCCAGGCAAGCCCCAAACAACTTGCCTGGCCTTTTCCGTTTTACCGGGCGTGCAAGCAGCTTACGCCTTCAGATATTTATCCATCCAGCGCGCCATATGCTGCAAGCGCGCCACGCGCCGGTCGGTGCGGCCGCCGCGCGACAGGCCGTGCGACTCCTCCGGGAAGAGGACCAGTTCCGTATCCACGCCCAGCTTCTTCAGGGCCACATACACCTGCTCGCCCTGCTCCAGGTTGCAGCGGAAGTCCCGTTCGCTGTGGATGATGAGCGTGGGCGTTTTGGCATTGCCAATGCCCGAAATCGGCGATTGTCGCCAGTAGTTCTCCAGGTTCTCCCACGGCGTTTCGTTGCCCCAGGCGCGCGTCCAGATCCAGTTGAAGTCGCTGGACCCCCACATGCTGATCAGGTTGCTCACCAGCCGCTGGGCGCAGGCCGCCTTAAAGCGGTCGGTGCGGCCGATGATGGTGGTGGTCATGTAGCCGCCGTAGCTGCCGCCGGTCACACCCATGCGGGCCGTATCAATGTAGGGCTGCCGGGCCATGTAATCGGCCCAGGCCATCACGTCCTCATAATCGACTGTGCCCCAGTTGTTGGCAATGGCCAGGGAGTGGGCATTGCCATACCCCTGGCTGCCGCGCGGGTTGCTGAAGTAGACCACATAACCCTGGGCGGCCAGGTAGTAGAACTCGTGCATGAAGCCGTAGCCGTATTGCATTTGTGGCCCGCCGTGGATTTCCAGGATGGAGGGGTAGCTCCCGGCCGGGTCAAAACCCGGCGGTTTTAAAATCCAGCCCTGCAACTCGTACCCATCCTGCCCCTGGAACTGCACCTCCTCAATCTGGCCCAGGTCCAGCCGCCCCAGCAGCTTCTCATTCAGCCGGGTCAACGGCCGGGCTGTGCCACTGGCCACATCGTGCAGCCACACATTGCCGGGGTCGGTCATATTGGCGTGCGTGTAGGCAATTTTGCTCTGCGCCACGTCAAAGCTGAAGGGGCCGCTTAGCTGGCCATCGATGATGGTTTGCAGCGCCCCGCCCTCACGGGGCAGAGCAAAGTAAGGTTGCCCCCCCCGGCGGCTGGCGGTGAAGTAGATGGTCTGGCTGTCGACGGACCAGACCAGCGGCGTCATGGCCGGTGAGCCGACCACGTCGCCCAGGGTGGTGCTGGAGAGGTGCAGGTCATGGTCACGGCTGATGTTGCGGGCGCTGCCCCCCCCGGCCGGGACCACATACAAACAACTGTTTTGCCCAAACTGCCCTTCCATCTCCCGCCCCAGGTAGGCAATCCACTGCCCGTCGGGCGAGTAGCTGGGCATCCACTTGCCCAGTTGGTGATCATTCTCAATCTGGGTCAGCTCGCCGCCCCCGGCCGGGATGGTATACAGCTCCGCCCGGTCCGGGTCAAAATCGGGATTCTCGGTGCGCGTGGAGGCAAACAACAGCTGCTGCCCATCGGGCGACCAGGTTGGCGCGCCCTCCTCATAGGCCAGGCCATCGGTCAACTGCTTCGCCTTGCCGTTTTTCACCTTCACCACCCAGATGTGCCAGCGCTCCTGCGGCAAATAGCCCGCGCCATCCATCTTGTAGAAGACCCGCGTGATGTGCCGCTGCACCATGCCCAGCTTCTTCTTCTGCTCATCCTTTTCCCGCTCAATCGCTTCCTGGTCCTTCTTGCGGAACAGGCAAGCCAGGCGCGTGCCGTCCGGCGACCATTCGAAGCCGGCAAAGCTACCTTGCATCTGGGTCACCGGCCGGGCTTCGCCCCCCGCCAGGGGAATCAGGTAAATCTGGGACTCCTGACCATTGCCCCGGTTAGACAGGAAAGCGATTTGCGTTCCGTCCGGGGACCAGCGTGGGTGGTTGTCGCTGTGGTCGCCATAGGTAAACTGGCGCGGCTGGCCACCACCGGTGGGCACCAGCCATAGGTTGGTGTACTTCTTCTCGCTCTTGCGATCCACGCGCTGCACGCAGTAGACCACCTGCTGCCCATCGGGCGAGATTTGCGGGTCGGATACAACTTGAAAACGGTAAAGGTCGGTTGCCTTAATCGGGCGGGGTTTCCTGGCCATCGGGTCTCTCCTTGTTAGATATATGCCTAATGATAGCCCGTTCCGGCCGGGGAGGCTACCTCAGAAACAAAAAGAGCGTGGCCCAATCCTGAAGACCGGGCCACGCTCATGTTTGCGGGTCGGGGGCGCTTACTCGGCGATAGTGAACAAGAGCCCCTCACTGCGGCCAAACACCTCCGGGAAGAATTCCTGGCGGGCCGTGGCCGGCATCACCTGGAACTCACCGGGAATGCTGGTTTGCAGGAAGTAGGTATATTGATACGTCCCGGCCGGGAGGTAATTACTGCTAAACACCACCTTCTCATCCCGGAACTGTATCTGGTTGAAGAACCACCAGCCCCAATAGCCGTAGGGCACATCCTCACCCGTCCGCTCAACCCCGGCGGCAAAGTCCGCTCCGGTGATGTTCAGGTTCGGATTCAGCGCCTCGGCCCCGGCCGGGATGGGATCTTCCACCACCACATACACCAGGTCCGTTGGCGCAACCACCGTCAAGACCACCCGCACCTGCTGCCCCGCCGCAATCTGCGTAATCGGTTCACAGGTCTCCGTCGTCGGGTCACAGGCCGCATCAAAGTACGTCCGGGCCACCGTGATGCCCCGGCTCACCGCCCCCACCGTCTCCGCGCGCAGGTAAGCATCCAGGTGGGTGGTGTAATACATCCGGCCGGGACCCGCCCCACGCTCGTAGGTAAAGAAACTAATGTCATCAGCCGGCAAGCGGCTGAGGGCCACCGACAGCGCTGTCGTCTCCGTCAGGTTGTCGGCCGTGAACTGGCCGCTCTCCAGAGCCACACCATTCACGCCCAGCGTATACGCGTAATCCGCCTGCAATTCACCCGTGGCCGTGGCCCAATCGGTGAGAGCCACCACACTCCAGGCCGTCTCAAACGGCGTCGTCCAGACAGACGCCGTCCGCGAAGACATCAGCCAGCGCACCGCCGAGGCCGCCAGCGGATTCTCCGGGTCCAGGTTGGCCAGGGCGCTAATCACCACCGCCGTGCCACGAATATCCGAACTCAGGTTACGCACGTCCGGCGTGGCATCTTCCCAATGCGCCCCCGTGGCACTAACAATGGCCAGGCTGTTCAAGTCTGAGAGCAAGTTGGCCACGTTGTCATTGTCCGGCTGGCCGGCCAGGTCATAGGCCAGGGCCAGGTAAGCGCGGGCATACGGGTCCAACAGCTCCCGCTGGTCGGCTACCAGCGCATCCAGGTCAGCCACATCGGCACGCTGCCAGGTCGCCAAAACATACAGGAAAAACGCCTGCCGGTTTACCGCGTAGCGGCTGGATATGCGCGTTGGAGGCACAATATCCAGCGTGGCCAGCGCCCGGTCTATTTTGACGGCTGACACGTCGTAGCCGGCCCGATCGGCCAGCGCCAGCCCATACAGCACGTAAGCGGTCAGGTACGGGTCGGCCTCATTACTGGCACAGAAGCCCCAACCGCCGTTGGCCTGCTGCAATTGCGCCAGCCGGTTAATGGCCGGCAGGATCAGCGCGTCCAGCCGCGCCTCCAGCCCTTCGTCGGGCCGGTCCAGTTCGCGCAGGGCCAGCGCCGTACTTGCGTTGGGCAGCAAGGCATTGACCACGCCGTGAGCGCAGGCCAGCGTCAGGTCACCCGTTTCCACGGCATCCAGCGTCTCGAAGATGGCCCCGGCCAGCGAACCATTCACCCGCACTTCAACGGTGCCCCGGCGCGTGTCCAGGTTTTCTGGCAGCAGGATAGCTTCTACCTGCTGGCCAGCCTCATCCAGAACGCCGGAGGTACCCACCAGGTCTTCCGCGTCATAACGGTAGACGGGCAGAATCTGGTCTGGGCCAAAGCCAAAGGTGGGTTTGGTGGCGTCGCGGTAGTCACCGCCGGCGGCGCGGAAGGTCAGGTCCACAAAGGTCACGTCATCCACGGTTACGGGCCAGCGCACTAATTGCTGCCCCCCGGCCGGGACCGTCACCGCCTGTTCGGCCGCGCCTTGCAGCGTCAGGCCCACCGCTTCCAGGCTCACATTCACCTCCAGGGCGGCGGCGGTATTGTTGTTCACCACCGTGCCAATTTGCAGCGTGTCGCCCACGGTGAAGAAGCGCGGCGTTACCGGCCGCAGCAGCAGCGGCAGCGTGGCCACCACATCCACACTAGTCTGTCCCACCAGCGTATCGGCCGTCACCGCCTTGCTGCTCAAGCGCCAGGTTGTCACGCTGTCGGGCAGGGGGATGTCTACCGTGGCTGTGCCATCGGCCCCGGTAATCAGGCTGGCCTCCCAGAAGGCCGTGTCGGGGAAGTCGCGGCGCACATCTTCGTCTTCTTCCAGCGCCCGGCCGGAATCCAGCGCGCCTTCGCCGCCGCCGCCGCCACCATAGCCGCCGCTCTCTTCCGGAATCTCCACTTCCAGCCCTTCGCCAGAGATAAACAACCCGCTGCCTGTCTGGCTGCGATAGGGCTGCCGGGCGTAGAATGTCTCGCCGATGGGCGGCGCGTTATCGTCGGCCAGGGTCAGCACGGCCAGGTCGACCAGGGCCAGGGAGACGCTGGCTTGCACCGGATTGCCGGCGTAATCGGTGGCTCGAATTTCGTAGCTAACGGTGTCACCCGGCTGCAGGACGTCTGTCTGCGGTGTCAGGCTCAGGTTTAGCAGCAGCCGCTCTGGCGACACTTGCAGCTCGACCACGCCCATGCGAATGTCGGCGTAGCGGTTGGTCTCATCAACGCCTTTCACCACCACAATGGTGACGAAGGCATTGGGGGCCAGGTCGGGGGTGATGGGGATCTCCACCGTGTCGCTGTTGCCGGTGAGAGTAACCAGTTCCTGGTCTAGCAGGTTGCCGCGTTCAATGGTGACCCAGGCCTGCACCTCGCCCTCAAAGGGGGATTGCACCAGGATGCGCGCCGTGTCGCCCACGTTGTAGTTGGGCTTGTCGGGCGTCAGGTCCATGCGCCGCTCGCGCGGGTCGGTGCGCCAGGGCACGTAGTTTTCATCGGCGACCCACAGGTAGGTGCTGCTGGTTTGGGTGCGCCCGGCCGGGTCGGTAACCGTCGCCACCGCGCGGTAGGTGCCGCCCACATCGGGCACAAAGAGGACCTGCGCTTCGCCCTGGCCGTCCGTGGTGGTCGTTACCCGGTCCACTTCGGTGTCAATAGGGGTGTAAACGCTCTGGTAATAGCCATAGATGCGTTCGCGGCTGTATTCGTAGGTGCGCTCGTAGAAGACGACTTCTACCTGGCTGTTGGGCACGGGGGCGCGGTCCCAACCCACGGTAATCAGGTCGACGGCGGTGTCCTGGCCGGCCATGCCCAGGTAGTCGGCCGGCATGATGCCCACGTAGGTGGTAGCATCGTGCATGACCACTGCCGCGCGGGCGGCCACAGGCAGGTTGCTCAGGTCTTGCACCTGGGCTTCCAGGGTCACCTGCCGGCTGCCGGCATCGATGTCGTCTAGCAGCCCGGCCGGGAGCTGCACAACCAATTTGCCCTGGCCGTCCGTCGTGCCGGAACCACTCAGGAACGATTCGCCATAGTAGCCGGCGTAGTTGTACTGGTAGGTATAGAAGAAATCTTCATTGTCGGTGAAGCTGAAGTAATCCCCTTCCCAGGGCAGCACGTAAGGCTGCTGGTAGACGGTCCAGTTCACCGGCAGGCCGGCGGCTGGTGCGCCAAAGAAGTAGCGCGCCTCCACCGTCACGGCCACAGTTTCGCCGCGCAGCACCTCGCTTTTGTCGGGCGTCACCGTCACCTGGAATTCCGGCTTGCGATATTCGGCCACCAGGAAGGTGCGGCCAGCGTTTTCCACGTTGGTCTGGCTGGCCAGGTAGAGGTTATAGGTGCCCAGGACGGTGTCTTCGGGGATGGTGAATTGGCCATTGAAGGTGCCGAATTCGTCGATGGGCAGGGTCTCTTCGTAGTCCAGCGTCTGGGATGAGTCGTAGTAGTTGTACTGCTCTACCCTAAGGGTGACGCTTTCCCGGCCGGGGAGGCTAAAGCGCGCGTAGTTGTTGTTGCGGATGATCCCCTTGTAATAGACCGTGTCCCCCGGCCGGTAGATGGGCCGGTCGGTATACAGGTAGGCGAATTCCGGCAACTGCTGGCTGGTATCGCTGTTCACGCCAAACTCGTAGGGCGAGACGCCGTTATTCCACTGGCTGCTGGCCACGCCAAACCCGGCCCGGCCGGGGGCGTTGCTAACCACCGTCACGCCGGAGAGGTAGGTCTCCAGCGGCTGGTAGTCGAAGCTGGCGAAGCCGCTGCTGTTGCTGGTGCCGGTGCCAATTTGCGCACCGCTGGAGTTATAAAGGGTGAGGTCCCGGCCGGGGGCGGGCAAGCCCGTGGCCAGATCCGTCACCCAGACGTGCACCTCATCCGGCATCTCCTTGACCACGATGTTGGTGTCGGCTACCACCAGGATGGCCCGCTGATTTTGCCACCAAATGGCGTCCGGGGAAACGTCGGGTGAGGTGAGGCGCAGGAAGTAGACACCCAGCGGCAGCGTGCCCCCATCGGCCAGGGGCAGCGACAGCGTGCCCGCTTCTTCCTGCGACGTACTCACCGGCAGCGACCAGCTTTGCACCGGCGGCACGGCCGGGGCGTAATCCTGCACCTGCCACGGGTCACGCAGCAGGTTCAGTGGCAGGCCCACATCATACAGCAGCGCATCCACCTGCGACACGTTGCGATACACGATGGTCACGTCGCTGGGGTAGCTGCTGCTCAGTTGGGCGATGCGATCCGGCAGGTTTAACGACACCAGCGGCGTGTAGCCGGCGGTGGTGAAACGGAAGGTGTAATCGCGCCCCAACGTGTTGCCATAGGGGTCGGCCACGTCGCCGGGAATCGTCACCACGTAGTCGGTGTTGCGCTGGAGGGGGAAGTCCAGGTAGGTGTAGCGCCCGCCATCACTGAGGATGTAGTTGATGCGCGCCGGCTCTGGGCTAATCTGAATGCGATCCTCGATGGTGTCGGGATTCATGGGAGCCGAGAATTCGATGTTGACGCCGTAGTAGTAGTAGTCGGCCGTCTGGCCGTCTGACGGGCTGGTGCTGATCACTGCCGGCAGGGGCACGGTGGTGAAACTGCTGGTTGTTTCGCGGTCCAGGGTGGTCAGGCCGGTGGCCGCGCGGGCGGAGCTGCCCACGGTGAGGGTGTAGCGTGTACCCAGTTCCAGCCGGTCCGCCGGCACCAGGGTCACAGTACGCCCATCTGCGGACCATTGGTAGCTAATGCGCCCGGCCGGGTCCAGGCTGAGGGCGCTTTCCACGCTGGCCTGGTCCATGGGCATGTTGAAGGTCACGGTCAGCGGTTCGGTGGGGACCACGTCGGTGCTGCCGGTGCCGGGGATGATTTCGGCCACGCTGGGGGCCACGGTGCTAAAGCGCCAGACGTACTCATTCTCCAGCAGGGCGCCGGTGATGTCGGTTAACCCGGCCGGGATAGTCACCGTGTATTCGGTGGCCCCGGCCAGCGGCTCGGCGGGGGTAAAGCGGTACATGCTGGTGGCCGTCCACTCCCCTTGCCCCTCTACTGGCGGGTCGAATTGCAGCGGCTGGGGCAGGCCGCTCTGCTGGCCGGTAACCACCAGGGGCACCACCGGCCGGTTGAACATGACGGTGATGGTGGCATCGGTGACCACGCCGTTGGCCCCGTCGGAGGGGATGACCTGGGCCACATCCAGGTAGCCCACGGTGTTGAACTGCAAGTTGACCTGGCCGGGCAGCGCCTGGCCGTTGCGCCCGGTGGCGCTGGGGTCGATGCGCACCTGGTACAACTGCTGCCGCTGCAGCTTGGCGTTGGGGGTGAAGATGAGGGTATCCGGCCGGGGCCATTCAAACTGGCCATCGACCGGCGTGGTATCTACGGTGGCCGTAACCGGCCCGGTTGGCTGGATGAAAAAGGCTGCCTCAACCGAGGCTTCGTCCATGGGCTGGTCGAAGCGGATGGTGATGGCCCCGTCTAGCAGCGCTTCTTCGCCGGGCTGCGGGCTGCTGTAGACGATTTGCGGCGGCCAGTCGATGTCGGCCGGATCAACCGCGCTCAGGTCGGGCGCGGCGGTGGGTTCGGGGGTGGCTGTGGCCCCGGCCGGGGCGGGCGTGGGGCTGGTGGCCGGCGCGCTGGTAGCCACAGCCGCCGTAGGGGCCAGCGTGGGCGTGGGCGTTTCTTCGCCGCGCCGGCAGGCCGTCAGGGCCAGGAAGAGCAGGAAAATGAGCAGGAGTTTGGTAGCGTTGATTGCGCGCATGGCTGGTCACTTCTCCTGGGACAGGTCGTTGGCTGTCCCACTAGACATGGAATGGAAGTGGGTCGCTACGGGGAGTTGCCGGCCCACATTGTTCATAGAGTTGGGTATTCAGGTTCAGGGGATGCCATTAGGTGACATTCCGCATGACATCACTATAGCAGAATGCCGGGCGATAACAATACCCCGGTGGTGAGAAGCAGGTTAGTCGTTTACCAGGGCGGGGAAGGGCGCCCCGGCCGGGGTCTTCTGGCCGGTGGGGCGGTGAGGAATCGTCAGGATTGGGCGGTCGTCCCGGCCGGGGCTATAATCGCCGTGTGGTCGAGAACAGCCCGTTGGTTACCGCCGAAGATGAGCAGTGGATGCGCCTGGCGCTGGCCCAGGCCGCGCAGGCGGCCGCTCTGGGCGAGGTGCCGGTGGGCGCGGTGGCCGTCTTCCAGGGGCAGGTGATCGGCGCAGGCTTCAACCGCAAAGAGTGCGACCAGGACCCCACCGCCCACGCCGAGATGCTGGCCATTCGCCAGGCGGCGGCCCGGCAGCAAAACTGGCGGCTGATCGACGTGACGCTCTACTGCACGCTGGAGCCTTGCCCGATGTGCGCCGGGGCGATGATCCAGGCCCGTGTGCGCCGGCTGGTGTATGGCGCGCCAGACACCAAGTTTGGGGCGGATGGCTCGATTGTGGCGGTGCTGCGCGAGCCGCGCTTTAACCACCAGATTGAGGTCACGGCCGGCGTTTTGGCCAACGAAGCGATTGCTTTGATGCAGGCTTTCTTTCGGCAATTGCGGCAAAAGAGTGTAGAATAAGTGGGTATTTGATGCTGGAGAGGTGCCAGAGTGGTTGAATGGGGCGCTCTCGAAAAGCGTTGTGGCCGTGAGGTCACCGTGGGTTCGAATCCCACCCTCTCCGCTAAAGGTAAAGGGGCACCCGGCCGGGTGCCCCTTTTTATTTCTCGTTGTAACGACTAAGGCGGCTACCTGAGCCGGTCGAAGGCAGGCCGGCTTCGACAAGCTCAGCCCTCGAGAGGCCTAGTAGCTATCTGTCGGTGTGCGTTTCCCATTCCGCAACCCTGGAGAAGTAGAGGCTCATGAGCAACTTACGACGTTTTCGCGCTGAGATCGATGATTTTCTGGCCCACCACCCGCAATCCCCGCTGGACGAGACGCAACGGGAGCAGTTCCGCGGCCTGGCCTACTACACCGAGAACCGGGAACTGCGCCTGACGGTGGCAGTGGCGCGGCTGCCGGAGACAGAAGCGCTGCTGCCCATGCAAACCAGCACCGGCGACGTCCGCCCATATCGCCGCTGGGGTCGTTTCACGTTCAAAGTGGGCGGCCAGGCGGTGACGCTCACCATTTACAGCGATCCTTATGGGGGGGAAGATTTCTTTTTGCCGTTTAAGGATGCCACCAACGGCAAGGAGACGTATGGGGCGGGGCGTTACCTGGACAATCACCGGCCGGGGCTGGCCCGGTTAGACGAGACCCATTTCGAGATCGACTTTAACTACGCCTACAACCCTTACTGCGCTTATAGTCCGCGCTACAGTTGCCCGCTGCCCCCGCACGAAAATTGGCTGGCCGTGCCCATTGAGGCGGGCGAGAAGGCGTTTGCGTAGGGTGGGAGGTACCCGGCCGGGCTAATGATGCGTACTGCCGCGGTCCAACCCCACCAGCACCCGGCCATAATTATCCAGGTCTTCCAGCACCCGGCCGGCGCCGCGCGCCACACAAGTCATCGAATCCTCGGCCACCCACACGCGCATCTTCACCAGGTCTTCAATCCGGTCGGCCAGCCCCTGAATCTGCGCCCCGCCCCCGGCCAGGCAAATCCCCACTTCCATCAGGTCGGCCACCAGTTCCGGCGGCGTCTCGTCCAGCGCATCGCGCACCGTGTCCACAATGATGTTGATCGAGGGGGCCATCGCTTCGCGCAGCTCAATACTACTGATCTCCACCGACTGCGGCAGCCCGTTAATCAGGTTGCGGCCGCGAATGGTCATGGTGCGCTCTTCTGGCAGGGCAAAGGCGGAGCCGATACCGATCTTGGCGCGTTCGGCCATGCGCTCGCCAATGAGCAAATTGTATTTGTTGCGGGCGTAGGCAATGATATCCTCGTCCATTTCGTCACCGGCCACGCGGATGGAGCGGCTGACCACAATGCCGCCCATGGCAAAAACGGCTACTTCGGTGGTGCCGCCGCCAATATCCACAATCATGCTGCCGCGCGATTCGATGATGGGTAGGCCGGCGCCAATGGCCGCCGCCATCGGCTCCTCAATCAGGTACGCTTCGCGTGCCCCGGCCGAGATGGTGGCATCGTAAACAGCGCGCTTCTCCACCTCGGTCACGCCGCTGGGCACGCCAACGACCACCCGCGGCCGGGGGAAAGGCACCAGCATCTGCTCGTGCGCCTTGTCGATGAAGTATTTGAGCATCGCTTCGGTGATTTCAAATTCGGAGATGACGCCGTCGCGCAGGGGCCGGATGGCCACGATGTCGGAGGGTGTCCGGCCCACCATTTCGCGCGCCTCGGCCCCAATGGCCAGCGGCCGGCGCGTTCGCTTGTTGATGGCTACCCAGGATGGCTCATTGATGATGATGCCGCGATCACGCAGGCTAACCAGCGTATTGGCGGTGCCCAGATCAATGCCGATATCGAGTGAAAACAGGCCTAAGAGCCAGTCAAGTGGTTTAAACAAGTTCCTCTTTCCTTCACTTCCCGTTGTCTTGTGGCTTTCTGGCCGGCTCTGCAGCACCGGAGGGCGCTGGAACTGGGATAGAGCTGCCGCTTGCCTGGAAAACCACCCGGCCGGGTGCCGCCCACCGGTCTTGCATGTATCTTGCCGGCCATATACCCGGCCGGGTAGAATGCAGGCTACTCAACGACCCACAGACGGCTGCATTATACCAATATGAGATACGGGCTGCACATTAGCTTAGAAGAGAATGAATTGCCCCCCGGCCGGGGACAATTCCCGATACGATTAGCCGGCGGCCACGTACAGTAAATAGACACAGGCCGGCCGCCTGCGCCTGATGTTTTATGTGCGCGCACCATTGGCACCAAACCGACAACCCGGCCCCGGCCGGGAACCAACACCACAGCGAGGGATAGATTGTGGCCCAACAAGCGTTATTCGAAGGCGTCATCTACGATGACTATGAAAACCAGGTAGAAACGAGAGTCATTGGCGGCGAAGCCTTCTACGTCGTCGACGATGACGGCTTCTTGCGCCATGTTGAAGCCGAAAGCATCGACCGCCAGATACTGGCCGTCTTCATGGACCAGCTCCAGCAGAACAAAGAGCTGGCCGTGGACCAGACCCTGCGCATGATGGGCAAAGACGATCTCTTCACCAAAGCCGCCATCGACGCCTCCATTCGCAGCATCAACATCGACGACATTTTGCGCCAGGGCATCCCCCAGCAGGCTCGCGACATGATGGCCATGGTCGGTTTTCGGGTCATCATCAACATCCATGGGGAAATTCTGCGCGTGGACCAGCCCACGATTGAGGATGACGACCAGTAGGCGGCGGGCAACCGGCGCACGCCAGGATACGGATATCCTCTGGGAACCGCTGCAGCTAGTACGCGCCCCGGCCGGAGAACAAATAAGGGATCGTCTGCAAAATCAGGCGAATATCCAGCATCACCGACCAGTTCTCAAGGTAGTAAATATCCAGTAAGCACCCCTCATCAAAAGTCAGGTCCGACCGGCCGCTGATCTGCCACAGGCCCGTCAATCCCCCCTTCACCTCCAGGCGGCGCATGTGCCAGGGCTTATACTCGGCCACCTCCGACGGCAGCGGTGGCCGCGGCCCCACAAAACTCATCTCCCCCTTCAGAATATTGAACAACTGCGGCAGCTCATCCAGGCTCAGCCGCCGGATCACCCGGCCCACCTGGGTAATGCGCGGGTCATTCTTAATCTTGAAAATCGGCCCCGACGCCTCATTCATCTGCTCCAGGGCCGCTTTGCGGTCATCGGCATCCACCACCATAGAGCGGAACTTGGCCATGCGGAAGCGCCGGCCATACTGCCCTACCCGCTCCTGCATATAGAAGGCCGGGCCGGGCGATTCCAGCTTGATCGCCACCACAATGAGCAGCGTGATAAGGCTCACCGGGATGGCCGCCACAGCCACCAGCGCCAGGTCAATAAGCCGCTTCACAAACAGGCTGGTCTGGCTCAGGGCCACCTGGCGCACGCTGAGCATGGGAATGCCCGCCATGTTGTTGAACTCCACCCGGTTCAGGCTGAGCTGGAACAAATCGGGCACAACCTGGGCCTGTACGCCTTGCAGTTGGCATTGGTGCACCACCTCCTGCATCTGGGCGTGCATGTCGGCTGGCAAGGCCACAAAAACGGTGTGAATCTTGGGGTAACTACGCACAATATGCGGTAGATCGTTCCAGGTGCCCAGATGGGGCACGCGTCCCAGGCCAATGTTGTTCTCGCCAGAACCGTCATCCAGATAGCCAACCATCTGAAAGCCAAGGTCCGGCCGGGCCAGCAAGGTGCGGATCACACTGCGCCCCGCCTCGCCAGACCCCACCACCAGCGCCCGGTCGGTGCCCATATCGCGCCGGTAAGAGAGGGTGAGGGTCATGCGCCGCGCCACCCGTGCCAGGCTGATGAACAGGACAATGAAGAGCAAAGCCCATACCAGCAGCAGCCGGGAAAAAGCTAACGGGCGAAAGAAGAAGGTGATGGCCATCATCAGGGCGATACCGGTGGCTGTGGCATACCCCACGCGGGAGATCTCGTCGATTAGAAACTCGCCGCGCCGCCGCCGCCAGACTTTGTTCTGGCCGAAAGTGATGACCAGCAAGATGGTCAGCAGAATTTGCTGGCCCACATACTCCTGGTACGGAATGCGGAACGTGGTCTGGAAGAACCACTGGAACTCGTAACGCACCACGTAAGCAAATGCAAACGCCAGGTTGATGAGAATCAAGTCGGTGAGAATCGTCAGGTTGCGGACCAGGCGATGGCTGGCATAATGTTGCATAAGCGTTTCAGGATCGGCTGCCCCTATTTCAGTGCAGCAAGATAAGTGGCCGCCAGCGCCCGGCCGGAGTGGCTCCAGTCAAATTGGCGGGCCTGGGCTAAACCACGATGGCGCATTGTAGCGGCTAAATCAGAATTGCCCAATACGCTTGCCATACGCTCGGCCAGGGCCGTGGCATCGTGCGGATCGAAGAGCAAGGCCGCATCGCCGGCCGCTTCGGGCATGGCGGACACGTTGGCGGTGATAACCGGCGTGCCGCAAGCCATCGCCTCCACCACCGGTAGGCCAAAACCCTCATACAGCGACGGGAAGACAAGCATGGTGGCGGCATTGTACCAGTAGGGTAGGCTTTCGTCGGGCACATAGCCGGCAAAATGGACCCGGTCCTGCAGGCCCAACGCGGCCACGCGGGCAAATATCTGGTCATACAGCCACCCTTTGCCGCCCACCAGCACCAGGGGCAGCCCCGGCCGGGACAACTGCGCCATCGCCTCCAGCAAAACGGGGATATTCTTACGCGGCTGCAGTGTGCCCACGTGCAGCACAAACTGCGCCGGCAGCCCCTGCCGCCGGCGAAACTCGGCTACCGCCCCGGCCGGTAAGGGGTGATACTGCGCATCCACTGCCGGCCGGACCACGTCAATCTGGTCCAGCGGCACGCCAAAGAAGCGGTGCACGTCCGCCCGGCCGGATGCCGAAATGGCCACGACCCGCCGCGCCTGCCGGCAAGAACGGCGCGTCTGGCTGCCGAGATATAGGCGCTGCAAACGGGGAAAACTATCCGGGTAATGCAGGAAGCTCAGGTCATACACCGTGACCACTGCCGGGCAAGCGTGCCACAGCGGCGTTACAAAAGCCATGCTGTGCAGCAAATCCAGCCGCTGCCGCGCCGCGGCCAGCGGCCAGGCCAACTGCTCCCAGCCAATGCGCAGCAGGCGCTGCTCAGTGGGCCAGCGGCTGGGCTGCACACGCAACCCCGGCCGGGGGGACACGACCTCACCCGGCGCAGTGAAAACCGTGTAAGCCAGCCCGGCATCCAGCGGCAGATGGGCCAGGAGCTGGCTGATGTAATGATGGATCCCGGCCCGCCGGTAGCCGGCCCGGCCGGAAAGCAAATGGGCGTTGATGCCTATCGTAAACACAAGGCAGGATTATAGCGTAATTCCCAATTCGTGATTCGTCTGGCCCGCCCGGCGACCAAAAGCAAAAAAAGCGGGCTGGCCCCGGCCGGGACCAACCCGCTTATCAGCCCAGATGCGTACCGCATCAGGCAGTCTCAAACTCACCTTCGACGATATCCTCGTCGTCGCCGCCCCGCCCGGCCGGGGCACCATACGCTCCGGCAGCGCCATCGCCGCCGCTGCCCTGGTAAGCCGCCTGGCCAATGGCCATACTCGCCTGCTGCAGCTCAGCCACAAGCTGCTGAATCCGTGCCGCATCATCACGCGGCATCGCTTCCCGCAGCGCGGCAATCTTGCTCTCCACGTCCTGGCGCAAAGCAGGCGGCACCTGGCCATTCAGGCCACTCAGGCTCTTCTCCGTCTGGTAAATAACCTGGTCGGCCGTGTTGCGTGCCTCCACCAACTCACGGCGCCGCTGGTCTTCAGCCGCGTGCCGTTCCGCGTCCTTCACCATCCGCTGGATGTCGTTGTCCGTCAGGTTGGTGCTGGCCGTAATGGTAATCGCCTGGCTCCGGCCGGTGGCCCGATCCTTGGCGCTCACATTCAGGATACCATTGGCGTCAATGTCAAAGGTCACCTCAATCTGCGGCACACCGCGCGGGGCCGGCGGCAGCCCTTCCAGCCGGAAGACACCCAACGTCGAGTTGTCCCCGGCCATCGGTCGTTCGCCCTGCAGCACGTGCACATCCACGGCCATCTGGCCATCTTCAGCCGTGCTAAACACCTCAGCCTTGCGCGTTGGAATGGTCGTGTTGCGCGGAATCAGCGTCGTCATCACGCCACCCAGCGTCTCCAGGCCCAGGCTCAGCGGGGTCACGTCCAGCAGCAGCACATCCTGTACCTCGCCGCCCAAAACGCCCGCTTGCAGCGCCGCGCCCAAAGCCACCACCTCATCCGGATTCACGCTCCGGTTCGGTTCCTGGCCCGTCAGGCGGCGTACCTTCTCTTGCACCATGGGCATCCGGGTAGAACCACCCACCAGCACCACCGCATCCAGTTCGCTGGCCTTCAATCCGGCGTCGCGCAGCGCCTGCTGCACCGGCTTTACCACGCGCTCCAGCAGGTCTTCCGTTAACTGCTCAAACTTGGCGCGGCTCAGGGTAAGCTGCAAATGCTTGGGGCCGCTGGCGTCGGCAGTGATAAACGGCAGGTTGATTTCCGTCTCCATCACCGAGGAAAGCTCAATCTTGGCTTTTTCCGCCGCTTCGCGCACGCGTTGCAGCGCCTGGCGATCCCGGCTCAGGTCAATGCCCTGGTCCCGCAGGAACTCAGCGGTAATCCAGTTCACCACGGCAATGTCCCAGTCGTCACCGCCCAGGTGCGTGTCGCCATTGGTGGACCGCACCTCAATCAGGCCATCGCTGACCTCCAGAATAGACACATCAAATGTCCCACCGCCCAGGTCGAAGACCAGGATGGTTTCGTCCTGTTTCTTATCCAGCCCATAAGCCAGGGCAGCCGCGGTCGGCTCGTTGATGATCCGCATCACTTCCAGGCCGGCGATCTTGCCGGCGTCCTTGGTGGCCTGCCGCTGGCTGTCGTTGAAGTACGCGGGCACGGTGATAACCGCCCTGGTTACCGGCTCGCCCAGGTAATCCTCAGCGTCCTTCTTCAGCTTGGCCAGCACCATAGCCGAGATCTCCTGTGGCGTGTACTCTTTGCCGCCGGCATTGGGAACTCTGATCCGGATGCTGTCCTTGGCGCCCTGGGTTAGCTGGTAGGGCACGCGCTTCTGCTCTTCGGCTGTCGCCGGATCACTATGGCTGCGGCCAATAAACCGCTTGACGGAGAAAATGGTATTCTCCGGATTAATCGTTGCCTGCCGCTTGGCCGTCTGGCCTACCAGGCGCTCACCGTTTTTGCTAAAGGCCACTATAGACGGCGCAAGACGACCACCCTCCGCCGTGGGGATGACCGTGGCTTCGCCACCTTCCATCACAGCAATTACCGAGTTGGTAGTGCCTAAGTCGATACCTACAATCTTGCTCATATGTCACCTATCCTCTTACCTTGATTACTCTCCGTGAAGCCCACATAGAAACCTTCCAGGCTTGCGGTTACTCATAATTTATCCCGGTTACGTAAGAATCCTGTTGGCGCTGTGTATACTTTGTGTTAGTAATTGCCCCTCTTTGGGTTTCCCCAGAACCGACCTCGCAAATTGCGCGCTTAGCCCGCCAGAGGTTACCCAAGGGTCCCAAAGCAGGTTACAATTGGCAAGAATACACCGGATTGGGGTAAATACCTGTGCCAGACAGAAGCGACAGCCTGACACGCCATGAAAAATACCGTGAAGCGATCCGCGCCGGCCGGGAGGCCTTCAATGCCGGTGATTTCGCGGCTGCCATCCTCTGGTTCAACCAGGCCATCGACCTGATGCCCCTGGAGGAAGCCGGCTACCTGTGGCGTGGTCGGGCCTTCTTCAGCCAGAACCAATACGCCGAGGCGCTGGCCGACTTTAGAAAGGCGGTGCAGCGCCAGCCAGACGAAAGCCTGCATTGGTATTGGCAGGGGCGTGCCAACTTCCAACTGCGCCAATGGGAAGCCGCCCGGCGCGACCTGAGCCGGGCCATCGCCCTGGCGCCCGAAAACGACATGCCCTACTACTGGCGCGGCTGTACCCACATGCAGCAAAAAAAGCTGGCCGAGGCCCAGGCCGATCTGGACGCCGCCATCCATCGCAACAACCAAAACAGCGACTATTTTCAAACCCGGGGCATGGTGGCCATGTCCCGCGGTCAGTATGCGGCAGCAGTGCAGGATTTTGGCCAGGTCATCGCCCTGGCACCCAGCGCGGCTGCCTTTTACTGGCGCGGCCGCAGCTATTTTCGCCAACAAGCACTGGCCGAGGCCGTGGCCGATCTGAGCCAGGCCGTTATCTGGCAACCTCAGAATGCCGACCATTACTTCTGGCGCGGCCGGGCACAGTATGACCTGCATGATTACACCGCCGCGCTGCGCAACTTCGACCAGGCAATGGCCCTCCGGCCGGGTAACAGCAACGATCAGTTGTGGCGCGGCATTGCCCGCTACCGGCTGGGCTATCTGCCCGCGGCCCTGGCCGACCTGACCCGCGCCTACGAACTGGCGCCGGGTGACCCGTTGCGCTGTGCCTGGTTGGGGCGGGCCTATCTGGCGCTGGATGATCCCGGCCGGGCGGCGGCCGAGTTCAAAAAGGTCGCGGTGCGCCTGGGGGAAGACGGCCAGCCCGCCTACATCGTGGCCGCCGGCTACGCCGCCCACGGCGACCTGGCCCGGACCAGCATCTGGCTGCGGCTGGCCCTAAACCGCACCCCCCACCTGCTGGCCAGCCTGGCCCAAGACCCCGATTTTGATCCCGTGCGCGCCGCCGAACCCTACCAATCCTTGCTGGACGAATTCGCCGCGCCGGCGTAATGTCCCTTGCCCCCCGCTTTACTGCACGCCAAGCCATGCCACCCAAGCCCTCCCAACCCCACGCTGCGGACACTGGTCAGAAGCTGCCAATCGTGATAGAAACGGCTCACGGTCGGGCGCGGCGGCAAGTGTGCCCGCCGCCGCCCGCCATCACGACACAAGCCAAATGCCAGGAGAAACACCTTGCTACTCGCCCTACTTGAGACAATGCGCCCGCGCCAATGGACCAAGAACGCCTTTGTGTTTGTGGCCCTCATCTTCGACAAGAAGATTTTTGACCTGCCCAGCCTGGTGAACACCCTCATTGCTTTTGGCCTGCTCTGCCTCATGTCCAGTTCCGTCTACATCATGAATGACCTCTCAGACATTGAGAGCGACCGGCAGCACCCCAAAAAACAACTGCGCCCCCTCCCGGCCGGGCGTCTAAACCCCACCGTGGCCCTCGCGGCCGGGGTGCTCATGGCCATCGGCAGCCTGGCCGCCGGTTTGCTGCTAAACCCCGTCTTCGGCCTCGTCCTGCTTATTTACCTGGTCACACAGGTAGCCTACACCTACTGGCTAAAGCACGTCGTGCTGCTAGACGTATTCATCATTGCCCTGGGCTTTGTGCTGCGCATTGGGGCCGGCGTGGCCGTCATCGAAGTCGAGCGCTTCTCCCCCTGGCTGTACATTTTCGGCGGATTCCTGGCCCTGTTCCTGGCCCTGGGCAAGCGGCGGCACGAACTGGTGCTGCTGGGCGAAGGGGCGGGCAGCCATCGCGCCATCCTGGAAGAGTACAGCCTGGACCTGATCGACCGCCTGATTGGCATCGTGACCACCAGCGCCATTGTCGCCTACAGTCTGTACACCTTCCTGGCCGAAGGTTTGCCAGAAAACCACGTGATGATGATGACCATCCCCATGGTGTTGTACGTCATTTTCCGCTACATGTACCTGATTCACGTGCGGCATGAAGGGGGCGCGCCGGAAGAAATCCTGCTGCGCGACCGGCCGATGCAGGCCGCGCTGTTTGTGGGCGGGATAGTGGTTTTTCTGGCCCTCTACGTGTTGAGTTGAGAGCATGATGGCCGTCACAACTGCGTCTGCCCCCGGTAAGGTCATTCTGTTTGGCGAGCATGCGGTCGTCTATGGCCAGCCGGCTATTGCTGCACCGGTCACGCAGGTAGCAGCCACCGCCGAAGTCAGGGATACGCCACCGGGTACCCCGGCCGGGGTGCGGCTCATCGCCCCCGACCTGGCCCAGGAAACCTGGCTGGCCACCAGCGACGACCAGGATGCCCTGGCCGCGGCCGTGCGCCAGGTACAGGCCGCCGCCGGGCTGCCCCAACTCCCCAACCTGACCATCACCGTACACAGCAGCATCCCCATCGCCAGCGGGCTGGGCAGCGGCGCGGCCATTGCCGCCGCCGTCATTCGCGCCCTGACCCGCCACCTGGGCCGCCCCGACCTGGCCACCGCCGAACAGGTCGCCGCCCTGGCCTACGAGGTAGAGAAGATCCACCACGGCACCCCCAGCGGCATCGACAACACCGTGGTGGCCTACGAACAGCCCGTCTATTTTGAGCGGCGGCAGCCCCACAACCTGATCGAAACCTTTGCCGTCGCCCGGCCGGTGCACATCCTGGTGGCCGACACCGGCATCCGCAGCAGCACCAAGGCCGTGGTAAGCGACGTCCGCCGGCAGTGGACCGCCAGCCCGGCCGCGTTCAACCAGCTCTTTGCCGGTTGTGGCCACCTGGCCCGGTCCGCCCGCCGCGCCCTGGAAGCGGGCGACCTGGCCAGCCTGGGTCAACTCATGAACGAAAATCACCGGCTGCTGCAAGCGATGACCGTCTCCTCGGCAGAGCTGGACCGGCTGGTAGCGGCGGCGCAATCTGCCGGGGCGCTGGGGGCCAAGCTCAGCGGCGCCGGCCGGGGTGGGAACATGATCGCCCTGATAGAACCCGGCCGGGAAGCCTCCCTTCGCGCCACCCTCCTGGCCGCCGGTGCGCGCCAGGTTCTTACGAGTGTGCTAAAATAGAGGGAAGGTAAGCGCGGTAACCTGGTGTTTCCCGCGGCAATGGATGCGGGACTGCCTAGTTGAGGGTGAAACCTGAAGTCCCGGCCCAATGATCCGCTCTCCCGCACCCCCAAAAGCCGGCCGGAACAGCAAACCGGGCCAGCCAGCACGACAAAACCAAAAAGCCAGCCCGAAGGCTGGCTTTAGCAGATATGAACTGGTGAAGCAATAGGCTGCCCTGGCAGCCCCTCTTAATGAGAGTACTACGAAACCTTGCTCATGGTCTTCAGGCAGCGCGTACACACATACTTGCGGGTCTTGCGACCACCTTCAAAAATGGTCGTCCGCTGAATATTGGGCTTGAACTGGCGCTTCGTCTTTTTCTGCGAGAAGCTTACGTTTTGCCCGAACTGTGGTCCCTTGCCACATAATTCACATTTAGCCATAATTTCACCTCAGCCTGACAGCAAATTAAAGGCGGCCGGATAGCCGCCGAAGAAGAATTATAATTGCGAGCGGCTGTTCGTGCAAGCAGGTGAACAGATAGCCGGCCAGGTTACCAGGCCGGTACGAGGAGACAGCTATGACAACCCATCCGCAACCGCCGGGCAGCATTGATATCTCGCCGGCCGTCATCGCGACAATTACCAACCAAGCGGTCCATCAATGTTACGGTGTGGTGGGCATGGCCAACCGGAATCTGGTGGACGGCATTGCCCACGTCCTTACGCGCGACAGCCGGCGCGGGATCGAAGTGAGCTTTGAAAACGGTGAGATTGTCATCGACATCTACGTCATCATTCAATATGGCACGCGCATCCGGGCCGTTGCCGAAAGCATCCAGAACACGGTGAAGTTTCACGTGGAGAAGGCGTTGGGCCAGGCCACCCCGGTGCGAGAAGTGAATGTTTATATCCAGGGTCTACGCATGAACGACGGCGAGTCTTAGCGACTGCCGTAACCACGCTGGTACTGGTGCCACCTTTGCCGCCCCCGGCCGGGACCTAACCCCACCCGGCCGGGGCAACCCCCAAACACCCTGCCAGAACCAGAATACTTGGTGGAGGAAAAAACAGAGTGACGCAAAACAATTCGTTAGAATCGGCCCTACCGCCTGCAAAATGGCGGCAGTGCAACGGCCAGCAGCTGCGCAAATTGCTCCAGGCCGGGCTGATCTGGCTGGACCAGAATCACATCCAGGTCAATGCCCTTAACGTATTCCCGGTGCCCGATGGCGACACCGGCACCAACATGCTGCTAACCATGCGCTCCGCCTTTGCCCGCATTGAGCGCAATCAGGAAATGGCCGTTGGCAAAGTCGCCCACGACCTGGCGCATGGGGCATTGATGGGGGCACGGGGCAATTCCGGCGTCATTCTTAGCCAGATTTGGCGCGGATTGGCCCAGGGGCTGAAGGACAAAGAGACAGCCAATGTGCACGACATGGCCAAAGCGCTGAAGCAAGCCGCCGACACCGCCTATAAAGGGGTGATGCGGCCCGTGGAAGGTACCATTCTAACGGTCATTCGCGAAGGCAGCGATGAAGCCGTGGATGCCGCCGAAAAAAGCAGCGACCTGCGCTTCTTGCTAGAGCGGATGCTGGAGCGAAGCCAGCAAGCCCTGGAACGCACGCCGCAGCTGCTGCCGGTGCTGGCTCAGGCTGGCGTGGTCGATTCTGGGGGTCAGGGGCTGGTCTTCATCCTGGAGGGCATGTTGCGTTATGTCAATGGACAGATGAACGGCCTGACGGCCACCCCGGCCGGGGCGCAGGCCACCGCCACCGCCGGAGCCAACCTGCCCGCCCAGGCCCTGGCCGTCCCCGAAGACGGCCAGCTAGAAAACCCCTACGACGTCCAATTCATCCTCATGGGGCAAAACCTGGACGTAGCCACCGTGCGCGACACCATCGACGCCATGGGCGACTCGACCGTAGTGGTCGGCGACGAGCACACCATCAAAGTCCATGTGCACGTCAAAGACCCCGGCCAGCCCATCAGCTATGGCATCAGCCTGGGGCACATCACCGATGTGGTGGTGGAAAACATGCAGATGCAAATGGAGGACATTGTGACCCACGGCGGCGCGGCGGCCCCGGCCGGGAACATCCAGTTCGCCAACCTCGTCCCAGAGTCCCCCACCATCCAACCCGGCCAGGTTGCCGTGGTTGCCGTCACCGCCGGCCCGGGCCTGGCCGACATCTTCCGCAGCCTGGGCACCGCCGGCATCGTCAGCGGCGGCCAGACCAACAACCCCAGCACCGAAGAAATCCTACAAGCCATTGGTGATATCCCCACCGACAAAATCATCGTCCTGCCCAACAACAAAAACATCATCCTGGCCGCCGAAGCCGCCTGCCACCTCAGCACCAAACACGTGGTCGTCGTGCCCACCCGCACCGCACCACAAGGCGTGGCCGCCATGCTGGCCTGGAACCCCGATGGCGACCTGGAACAGGTGTCGCAGGCCATGGATGCCGCCAGCAGCAGCGTTTGCACCGGTGAGATCACCGTCGCCACCCGCACCGTCACCCTCAACGACGTCCAGGTGGAGACGGGGCAGCTCATCGGCATTGCCGACGGCCAGTTGTGTGCCTCCGGCCGGGACATCCCCACCGTATTAGCCGCAACCCTGGCCAGTATGGGCATAGAAGAGCGCGAGATCTTGTCCGTCTACTACGGGCAGCAGGTGACCGAAGCAGAAGCCAACGACACCGTGGCCCAGATTGCCGCCCTCTATCCCGACCTGGAGATTGAACTACTACCAGGCGGGCAACCCCATTACTTCTACATCCTGGGCGCTGAATAGGCCCAGCCACCCGTGGGGCACCCGGCCGGGTGTCCCACCTGGGGGTACACCATGAGTATCCGCATCGTCACCGACAGCACTTGTGACATCCCAGCCGACCTGCAAGAGCGGTACGGCATCCTGGTGCTGCCCGCCTACATCAACATTGGCGACCAGAGCTACCTGGATGGCGTCGAACTATCGCGCCAGACCTTTTACACCAACCTGCCTGATTACCCCCGCACACCCACCACCGCCGCCCCGGCAACCGGCACTTTTGCCGCCGCCTATGAAAAACTGGCGGGGGAAGGCGCAACTGAAATTCTGTCGATTCATGTCGCCGCCAGCCTGAGCGGCATACTGAATGCGGCCCGCCTGGGCGCAGAAGCAGCCGACGCCGTGCCGGTAACCCTGTTCGACTCGCGCCAGCTATCGATGGGATTGGGGCTGCTGGCGCTAACCGCCGCCCGCGCCGCGCAAGCGGGGCACAGTATGGGCGCAATCGTGGCCCTGCTAGAGGAAAGAGTGCAGCGCACGCACGTTTTAGCCGTGCTGGACACCCTGGAGTTTCTGCGACGCAGCGGCCGGGTAAGCTGGACAGAATTTAGCCTGGGCACGCTGCTCAAGATTAAACCGCTGGTACACGTGCATGATTCCGAAGTGAAGTCCCTGGGACGCATCCGCACACAAAAGCGCGCGGTTGAGGAGATGCTCCAATTTGCCCGCTCGTTGGCCCCGCTGGAGCAGGTGGCGTTTTTGCACACGCAAAACCCGGCCGGGGCCGCCGCCATCCAGGAAGCGCTGCAAGCCTTCATCCCGGCCGGGCAGCAGCCCCCCGTGGTCGAAGTAACGCCCGCCATTGGGGCCCACATTGGCCCAGGTGCGGTCGGTCTGGCCTGCATCACCACCACCTGATAGGCAGCGCCATCCTGGGCGTGAAGTGCCAGGCACAGGGCAGCAAAACTTGCTCCACATGACATCGTTCCGCCTTGTGCCTGCCACTCGTCAACAAAGAATCCCGCCACCCGGCAATTTGGCGAATTGTGCCGGGTACATCACCCGGCCGGGAACGTGGTATAATCACCCATTGCACGCCAACAGCAAAAAAAGAGCAAGAGGTGCGTGCGCTGGGGATCTCACCCGCTCCCGCCAGCGCCAACAAAACACCCAAGTAAGGAAATATGTCACGAGCATTTAAGCGACTTGAACGCGTCTTGCGGTTAGAGAAAGAACAAGGGTACCAAAACAAAGCCGTGGTCGGCGGCATCCGCCAGTTCGTCACCTTTTGGGTGGACCAGGCCCGCGACGAAGCCGAGAGCGAAACAGACAAGGCCCTGGTGGAACAGGCCGCCGATGCCCTGGTGGATTATTCTCGCTTGCCCGGCCTTGAGGCACGCGCCACCGTCATCGATGGTCTATTGCAGCGGCTAACTGAACGTGAAGAGCGCCTGGGCCGCAGCGAAGAGGCCCCCGCCCGGCCGGCCCGTACCCGCAAAGCGACGCCGGCTCGCACCCCACCCCCGTCCCCCCCGCCCGCGGCAGAACAAGAGGCCAGGGAGACACCCCCAGCCGGGAGCGCGGCCCCCCCCCTGTTCGACGATTTCGATATGGTCGGCAGTGAAGCTGAGGAACCGCTGGAAGAGCCGCCGCAGCCGGAACCGCCCCCACCACCACTCAAACGCACCCGGCCGGTGGTCACCCCCGACCCTGCTGCCCTGGAACAATCCGTCCAACAAGTGCCCGGCGTCGGCCCAACCATTGCCCGGCGCATCAACACCCTGGGCGCCGAGACCATACGCGAGCTGCTCTACATCTTCCCCCGCCGCTACGACGACTACTCACTGCTCAAGCCCATCAACCGGCTGCAATATGGCGAGCAGGTCACCGTGATTGGCACTATCTGGGAAACACGCGCCCGGCGCACACGCGGCAACCAGACCGTCATACAGTCCATTATCAGCGACGGCAGCGGCAAAATTCAGGCCACCTGGTTCAACCAGCCCTGGCTAACCAACAAGCTGAAAGCTGGCTCGCAAATTGTCCTCAGTGGCAAGGTAGACCAATACCTGGGCCGCCCCGTCTTCAACTCGCCGGAATGGGAACCGCTGTCCGCCGACCTGCTGCGTACTGGCCGGATTGTGCCCGTATACCCGCTGACCAGCGGTTTAAGCAGCAACAAAATGCGCGACATCATGAACAGCGCAGTCGAGCGCTGGGTGGACCTGGTGCCCGACCCTCTGCCAGAAGCTACGCGCCAGCGCCGCCACCTGCCGGCCCTGCCCGAGGCCCTGGCCCAGGCGCACTTCCCGGACAGCCACGAGGCGCTGCACGCCGCCCGCCGCCGGCTGGCCTTCGACGAGCTGCTGATGTTGCAGTTGGGCATGTTGGGGCAGCGCCGGGACTGGCAAATGGTCCCCGGCCGGGCTGTAGCCCACGCGCCCGAGCTGCTGCAGCAGTTCACCGAGCGGCTGCCGTTCCAGCTTACCGGGGCACAGCAGCGCGTGATTGAAGAAATCGCCACCGACATGGCGCGCAGCGTGCCCATGAACCGGCTGCTGCAAGGGGACGTGGGCGCCGGCAAAACGGTGGTGGCGGCGGCCGCCATGCTGCTGGCCGTGGCCAGCGGCGCTCAGGCGGCCCTGATGGCCCCCACCGAGATCCTGGCCGAGCAGCATTTCCAGGGTCTCAGCCGTCTGCTGGATGGCCTGGGCATAGAGCTGCGCCTGCTCACCGGCAGCATGCCGGCCAATGACAAGCAGCAAACATACGCCGACCTGGCCGAGGGCACGGCCCACATCGCCATTGGCACCCACGCCCTCATTCAGGCCGGGGTCACCTTTCACAACCTGGCCCTGGCCGTGATCGACGAACAGCATCGCTTTGGCGTTGATCAGCGTCAGGCCCTGCGCGACAAGGGCACGCCGCCAACCAGCAATGGCCACGAACCAGAGGCCCACCATCCTCACCTGCTGGTGATGAGTGCCACCCCCATCCCGCGCACACTGGCCCTGTCGATGTATGGCGACCTGGACCTGTCGGTGTTGGATGAGATGCCCCCCGGCCGGGAAGAAATCCGCACCAAATGGATTCGTCCCAGCGAGCGCGAGCGCGCCTATGCCTTCGTTCGCGGCCAGGTTGGCCAGGGGCGACAGGCCTTCATCATCTGCCCCCTGGTCGAGGAATCAGACAAGATCGAAGCGAAATCTGCCGTTGAAGAACATGCCCGCCTGCAAGAGCAAGTTTTCCCCGATCTGAAGCTGGGGCTGCTGCACGGCCGCATGAAAGGCGAAGAAAAAGAGCAGGTGATGCGCACCTTCTACAATGGCGAGACCCAAATTCTGGTTTCAACCTCGGTCATTGAAGTGGGCGTGGATGTGCCCAACAGCACAGTGATGCTCATCGAAGGCGCTAACCGCTTTGGCCTGGCCCAACTACACCAGTTCCGCGGCCGTGTTGGCCGGGGTGAGCATCAATCCTACTGCCTGCTGGTGTCTGATACCGTTGGCCGCGAGGCCGAAGAGCGGCTGCAAGCGCTAGAAAAAACCAACGACGGCTTCCTGCTGGCCGAAAAGGACCTGGCGCTGCGCGGTCCCGGTCAGTTCTTTGGCCGGCGGCAGAGCGGCCTGCCAGAGCTAAAACTGGCCTCCTTGCTAGACGTCCAACTGCTGGAAGAAGCACGCGCCGAAGCCGAGGCCATTATTGCCGCCGATGCGCTGTTGCAGCAGCCGGAGCACCGCCTGCTGCAAGAGCAGATCGCCCGCTTCTGGGCCTCGGCTGCTGATGTCAGCTGACAGTGGGCCGGTGGTCTGAACCCCGGCCGGGACGCTTCTTTCCAATTGACTGCCACGAACAAGATGGCGCTGTTCAGCAAACAGATTCTGGACGGGCGCCAGCCGGCTAACCAGTTATTCACGGAGACACACATTGATCAGTCGCGCTGTTTATCCCGGTACCTTTGATCCGGTTCACTTTGGTCACCTAAACCTCATGGAGAGAGCCGCCGTCCTCTTCGACGAGCTGGTGGTAGCGGTTTATGACCATGGGATCCCCTCCAAATCACTCCTCTTCTCAGTTGAAGAACGGGTCCAGATGATTCAAGAAGCGCTGGGCAGCCGGGACAAGATCCGCGTGGAACGGTATGGGGGGCTGACTGTTGATTTTGCCCGCCAGATCAACGCGCGGGCCATTGTGCGCGGCCTGCGGGTCTTCTCCGATTTCGAGTTTGAGTTTCGTATGGCCCTGGCAAACCAGCGGCTGGCGCCCGAAATCGAAGTGGTCACGCTGATCACCCGCGAACAGCACACCTTCCTCAGCGGCAGCACCGTGCGCGAAATCGCCTCGTTTGGGGGCGATGTTACCAGCATGGTGCCAGAAAATGTATCCAAAGCGCTGCAAGAGCGTTTTCGGCAGGAAAACAACGGCTATAACCGGCCGGTCTCGTTGCGTGATTAGGCCGCTGCCCGGTATAATTTGCCGTGATCGCTGCTGGCTGGCTGAACCCGGCCGGGGTGGCCGCACAACCACAACCAGCAGCCTACGCTTGCAGGCCAACATTCCAGGGCAAAGTGGGGTAACACATGGACATTCAACATCTGGTAGACCGATTAGAGCAAGTTCTAAGCGAAAGCCGCCGGCTGCCGCTGACAGCCCTGCTCATGGTTGACGAAGACCAGATCTTTAACATCGTCGACCAGCTGCGGGTGGCCATTCCCGAAGAAGTGAAGCGCGCAAACCGAATTGAAGCGGAGAAAGAGCGCATTCTGGCCCAGGCCAAAGAAGAGGCGGAGCGCATCCGCCAGTTGGCCAAGCAGGAGGCCGGCGAGCTTGTGCGGCGCGACAGCGTCACTTCGGCTGCCGAACAACGCGCAGAAAACATCCTGGAGCGTGCCCGGCACGATGCCGAAGTCTTGCGGCGCGACGCCGACTCCTACGTCGTTGAGGTGCTCAGCAAGCTGGAAGAAGACCTGGGCCATTCGCTGACCGTAGTCCGCAATGGGCTGCGCAAGCTGCACGTGGAACAAGACAGCATGGCCACGCACCTGCCCCGTAACGAAGGCTAGCCCCCCTAACTGCCCCACCCGGCCGGTTCCTGCCAATACACACAAAAAAAGGGCGGTGTTTGCACACCGCCCTTCTCATTTCCATTGCTTGCTATTGTGAACTAGCCGCCGACTAAGCGGACATCTTCAGCAGCGGGGCCTTTACGACCTTGCCCAATGGTAAATTCGACTTGTTGGCCCTCTTCCAGAGACCGGAAACCATTCCCGGTGATCTGGCTGTAATGCACAAAAATGTCGGCCTTGCCATCACCACGCTCGATGAAGCCGTAGCCCTTTTCTGCATTGAACCATTTAACTTTGCCAATTTCACGCTCTGCCATTGCAAATACCTCCGTAAAACATGTAAAAAACGTAATCAGGCAGGGCGTTTCTGAATTGGCCTTCAAGACGAAAACACAAACCTCATAAATTGCACTGCCAACAACTCATAAATCTATCACATTGCGGCCTGCTTGTCAACGTCGACATAATGCACCAGCCTGCATAAACCTTGACTTCCAACCGCAGACCTTATTCTGCCATCCAGCCGTATCCGCTTGCGGCCCAGCCAATGCACCTTGCCCCCGCCGACCAGTTGGCCTTTACCGACAGCTTGCCCCAACCATATTCTGGTAAAGCTGTGTGGCGTCTCCCTCGTTAATGACCAGTACTGAGACTCATAGTAGGATCCATAAAGAGCCAAACAGCTTCACAGCAAATTACTCCCGTTCCTCAACCAGTCTAACCCAGGGTTGGCCCACGGCATTAACCAATCGCTTGTCAATAGTCCACAATTCACATCCGAGCGTCTCCGCTAATGCCAGGTAAAAGCTATCGTAAGCAGCTGCCCGCTGTAATCGCTCTGTCCATGCGTATGCTTTAAGCGCTTGCTCCTCATCGGGGGGGACAAGTTGTATACCAAGTTGGTAAGCAAGGCGCAAACTTTCACGACTATTAGCGATGCTCAAGTGTCCAAAGTGTGCCATCTTGGTAAATGTCGAGGTGATTTCGTAAGCCCATAAAGTTGGTGCACATAACTGATAATCGGCTTGATGCCATTGAGTCACGAGATTAATGTAATCCTGTTGATGGGGGTGGGGCGCTATAAGTTTGAAGGCAATTCCGGCATCAATTGTCAAATAAGTAGTCATGACGCTCCTCAAGATCGGCACGTGCTTCGGCCCATATTGCATCAACATCCAATCGCTCACCCCCACGTTCAGCCAAAATCTTAGCCGTGAGCAACGAATTTGTGGCCAACCAGGATTCCCACTGACTTAACTGTGTTTTTGCCTTCTCCTGTTGAATGCGCTCATAATCCTCCAAACTCACAATAACGGCTTTTGGCTTGCCACGAGACGTAAGCACAATCCGCTCACCGCCAAAAGCAACCCGGTTGAGGAGTTCGGAAATCTCGCGTTTTACACGCCCAATACTTACCTGGAATTCACCCATTATATTGCCTCGATTTGTGTAAAATCATCTATTTCATGATTTTACACATTTTTATTGCCGTTGTAAAGAAGTGAAAAGCAGAATAATGCGCGATCGCAGTGTAGATTGACCTACCTTTACTTATGCTGGTACAATCACTATCAGGTGGGAGGCACGAATTGTTTACATTGGGCAGCCTGAAAGAACCCCCAATTACCCTATTTCACGAAGGAGTGTGACATGGACAAGCAAACACTGATCAACCACTTGAACGATGATCTGGCTGGCGAACTCAGCGCGATCATCCAATACATCACCTATGCCGCCAAGGCTTCTGGCCCTTATCGCCCTCAGCTTGTCCAATTTTTCCTGGCTGAGGTCGCTGACGAACAACTGCATGCCCAGTTTCTGGCCAACAAGATCGTAGCCCTGGGTGGCGAGCCCACAACATTGCCGCGGCCCGTCCCCCCGGCCGGGAACAACCGCGAAATGCTCGAAGCCATCCTGGTCGCTGAACTACAGGCCGGCAAAGATTACGCCCAACGGGCCAAAGAGGCCGAGGCGTTTGGCGACAAGGGGCTGGTAGTCCAACTGGAAGACATGCTGCGCGACGAATCCGGCCATTCAGAGGAGACTGCGCGCATTCTCCAGGGCTGGCCGCTCTAAAGCTGGAATGTCTGGCCGGTGTAGGCCAGCCCTACACCGGCCGCCTGCACCACCCCCCGGCCGGGATCCCCCTCGTCTAGCAGAGGATTGGTGTGGTTGAAGTGGGTGAGCAGCACCCGGCCGGGCAACCCGGCACACAGGGCCAGTGTCTCTGGCACCAGCGGGTGCGCCACCGGTGGCCGCCCGCCTAGCTCGGCCGGGCTGTAGAATGACCCATCTACCAGAGCCACATCCACCCCGGCCAGCGTGTCACGGGCCGCCGGCCACTGCGCCCAGGCGTCGATATCTGGCAGATAAAGCAGCGACCGGCGTGGCCCCTGCACCCGGTAGGCCACCGTGCCCGCCTGCCACTCGTCACGATGGGGCACGGGAATGGGCGTCACCGTCAGGCCGGGGGCCAGCGCCAGCGGTTGGAAGGCCACCAGCGGGCGCAAATCCAAGAGCTGCACCAGCGGCCGCCACAGAGCGGTATCTTGCAGCACCTGCACCAGCCCGGCCGGGGCATACACCGGCAACTTGCGCACAGCCATGGCCTCTGGCCCCAGGTGCACCAATCCTGCCGTGTGCCCCATGTGGCCGTGCGTTAGCAGCAGGCCGTCTGGTGGGCGTAAACGCCCCGGCCGGGAGGGATGTTCCCCCAGTGCCCCCGCCAGCAGGTGCAGTTGGTACTTGATGTCCGGTGTCGCATCGAGGAGCCACACCCCGGCCGGGGAACGCCGACCATCCACCAACGCCAGGCAAGCCGCATAGTCCACCCCCTCCCCCGCGAAAGCCGCCTGGCAGCGCCGGCACAGGCAGCCGGCATGTGGCAGCCCGCCATCTTGCATTACGCCCAATACCACCGCCGTAATCTCACCCATAGCAACCTCAACACATTTCAGGCCCCGGCCGGGCGCGGCCACAAGTCGACAACAGCCGCCCCTTTGTTAGAATTATGCAACAGAATGCGAAACTCACCATCTGAGGAGAAGACTTCATGAAACCAATTTCTGAATTACTCGGCAGCATCCCGCCCTCGGCCACCCTGGCTGTTAACGACAAGGCCAAGGCGATGCAGGCTGCCGGAAAAGACGTGATTGCGCTGGCCGGCGGAGACCCCGATTTTGACACGCCGGCGCACATCGTCGAAGCCGCCTTCGCCGCCATCCGTGCCGGCAAGACCCACTACCCTGCCCCCACCAAGGGCACCAACGAGGTCCTGGAAGCCGTGGCCGCCAAGATGGCCCGCGAAAACAACGTCCACGTGAATCCCAAGACCGACGTCGTGATCACGCCCGGCAGCAAATGGGCCCTCAATCTGGCGCTGGCTGCACTGGTAAACGATGGTGACGAGGTGATGTATCTCGCCCCCGCCTGGGTTTCGTATCCGCCGATGATTCGCATTGCCCACGGGGTGCCCGTGGCCGTGGACCTGGACGCGGACAATAATTACGCGGTCACCCTGGAGGCGCTGCGCGCCAAAGTGACGCCCAAGACCAAGCTGCTCATGGTCAACTCCCCCTGTAACCCCACCGGCCGGGTGCTAACCCGCGCCGAGGTAGAGGCCATTGCCACCTTTGCCATCGAGTCCGACATCTACGTATTGACCGACGAAGTGTACGAGAAGTTGGTTTTTGATGACCGCCAGCATTACTCCCTGGCCGCCGAACCGGGCATGGCCGAGCGCACGCTCACCACCAACGGCCTCTCCAAAGCGTATGCCATGACCGGCTGGCGTTTGGGTTGGCTGGTTGGTCCGACCCCGGTGCTAAAACTGGCCACCAAGATGCACAGCCAGACCGTCACCTCGGCGGCGACCTTCACCATGTCGGCCGCTGTGGCCGCCCTGAACGGCCCGCAAGACATCATCTATGAAATGCGGCGCTCTTACCAGATGCGGCGCGATTTCATGGTGAAGGCGCTAAACGAAATTGAAGGAATCGCCTGCACCTCGCCCGATGGTGCCTTCTACCTCATGCCCCGCTTCCCCAACTCGTCGCTAAACAGCGTGGAACTGGCCGACGCGCTGCTAGAAAGAGCCGGCATCGCCGGCACGCCAGGCATTGCCTTTGGCGCAACGGCCGAAGGGCACGTTCGCTTTTCTATTGCAACAGCAATGTCGGAATTGGAGCGGGCGGTTGAGCGCCTGGCAAAGGTTGGCCCCACACTGTAACCCGGCCGGGTGCGCCGCACCAACAACTCAGCCCCAGGCCCCCACACGCCCAAGAACCTGACCTGCCGCCGGTCAGGGCATGGCGATGGCCCTGGCGTCCAGGGCCGGCGCGACATCTTTTTCCAGCCGCCGAAAGGCGCTGCGGTATACACGCAGCTCGGCCTCTTGCACGCGAATGGTCTCCGCGGCCCGGGCCAGTGCCCGCTCCTGATCGGCCAGTTGGGCAGACAGCAAGGCGTTGTGCCACTGGGCCAGCAGTTCCTGGCTGTCCATCTCCTGGCGCGCCTCTGCCAGCTCCGCGGCCAGCCCCTTTTGCACCAGGTACAGCGATTGCGCCATCTCAGAGTCTAACCCGGCCGGGTCAAACGCGGCCCATTTGTCGGCCGGGGGGGTGACCCCGGCCGGGTAGGGTACAGGTGGCCAGGTGGGGGTGCCCGGCCGCGCTGGGGCCACCGGCCGCGCCAGCCGCGGCCGGGCATCTATGCGCCCGGCACGCGCCCGCCCATAGGCCAGCCACAGGCCCACGTTGCCCACAACCAGAATAACAACCAGCAGAAGCAAAAATAAGGTAAGAGAGGTCATTGCGTTTCGCTACTTCCTGATGAATGCTGCCAATTTCGCGCCGGCCACAGTGGCCGCTCATTAAGGCTAGCACAGTTCCCCGGCCGGGTTGGGAAGATCAGGTGAAGCGGGCGTGAAAAAGCAGTGAAGAACAGTGCCGCCCTACCCGGCCGGGAGCCCGCCAGAAGCCTGGGGGCAAGCGCATCCCCAGCGCTGCCGGCTAGAAACACGGCCACAAGTAACGAAAACATGCCAAAGCATCCGGACGAATGATACCGATGCCCGCACCCTGGCGGTATCGGCCACGAGCTGGGCAGCAGCCTTTGAGTGGGTGGCAGCGCTGGCAGGCCAGCCCGGGGTGGTCATGTGGGCGGATGAGCCGGTGTTTTATGAGCTGCACTTGCAGCGCGGCTCGCTGGGGGTGCAGCCCTTCCCCGGTTCGGAGCAGTTCGATGGGGTGACGCCACTGTGGGTGGAAGGGAGGGTGATCAGCCAGGCTTCGTCCCGGCCGGGGGATGTATGGGTCTGGCTGAAGCTCCTCAGCAAGCAGTCTATAGCCCGTCCGCCCCTCCGCAGTCGAGGCAACCCAATCCGCCTCCGGCGGGCACTTGTTTGGCCACTAGCGGCAGGAAACGCAGGACTGCCGCCTGAAGGCAAGCGGCAGTCCTTAAATCTCCTTAAACATTCACCTGGTCAGGCCATGAGATGACTAATGCTGCAAAATCTGGCCCAGGAACAGCTTCGTCCGCTCATTGGTGGGATTGTTGAAGAAGTCAGTCGGGGTGTTCTCTTCCACAATGACGCCCTGGTCAAAGAAGATCACCCGGTCGGCCACTTCGCGGGCGAACCCCATCTCGTGCGTCACGGCCAGGATGGTGTACCCCTCACGCGCCAGGTCGCGCATCACGTCCAGCACTTCCTTGATCATTTCCGGGTCCAGGGCCGAGGTCGGTTCATCGAACAGCATGATCTTCGGCTCCATGGCCAGGGCGCGGGCAATGGCCACGCGCTGCTGCTGCCCGCCCGACAACTGCCCGGGATACTTGTTCGCCTGTTCCGGGATTCCCACCCGGTTCAGCCATTTCATGGCCACTTCTTCGGCATGTTCCCGTGACCATTTGCGCACGTGGATGGGGGCCAGGGTCACGTTTTCCAGCACCGTCAGGTGGGGGAACAGGTTAAACTGCTGGAACACCATACCCACTTCCCGCCGGATTTCGGCGATATTGCGGATGTCGTGGCTCAGGGTAATGCCGTCGACCACAATATCCCCGGCCTGGTGCTCCTCCAGACGATTGATCGTCCGAATGAAGGTTGATTTGCCAGAACCGGAGGGGCCGATGATGACGATGACCTCGCCCGATTTCACGGTCAGGCTAATGCCGCGCAGGGCGTGGTAGTCACCATACCATTTGTGTACATCACGACAGATGATGATGTCTTCCGCATTGGCTGAAACACTCATTTTTCTCTCTCCATAAACCTATCCAAATGCTCGTCTAAGGACTGCCGCGCCGGGAGCGTTGAACGTGCCCCGGCCGGGTCTATTGTCATTCTATCGTTCACCGACACCCAGGCGCGCTTCCAGCCGCCGGCTATAGCCAGCCATGATAGCGCTGCCCACAAAGTAGATGAAAGCAATGAAGATGTAAGGTTCACGCCGCACACCCAACCAGTCCGGCTGCGCCGAAATCAGGTTAGCGACACCCAACAGATCAAGCAGGCCCACAATGGCCACCAACGTGGTATCCTTAAACAGGCCAATAAACTGCCCCACGATGGCCGGGATGACCGCGCGCAGCGCCTGGGGCAAGATGATCTGGCGGTACTTCTGGAAGGTGTTCAAACCGATGGCATCGGCGGCCTCATACTGACCTTTGGAAATTGATTGCAAGCCGCCACGCACATTCTCGGCCAGGTAGGCCGCGGCAAACAACGCCACTGCCACCATCACGCGCCACGTACCCAGGATTTCTGTGCCTGGGGGCAGCAGAATTGGGAAGAGGATGATGGACATGAACAACACCGTGATGAGCGGCACGCCGCGCACCACTTCGATGTAAAGGGTGCTGCCCAGGGCCACCACGTTGCCGTTGAAGTTACGCTGAAACAGGAAAGCTATCAGCAAGATCATCAGCGGCCAGAAGGCCAGGATGCGCTCACTCAGGCTGCGGGCCGCCTCCAGGTTCTGCGGCGTACTCGTGGCCAGGCCCCAGATCGTCACGGCGATGGCCGCACCATAAGTGAGCCAGGCAGGAATGCCCCGGATCTGGCTGCGCCGCCCCAGGGCCAGCAGCAGCCCCAATGGGAACGAAGCCACAATAGCGAAAACGGAGATGATAATGGTGAGCAGCAGACCGCCCCAGAACTGCTCCGGATTTAGCCAGGGCAAGAAGCTGGAATCCTTAATGCCCAACAGCAGGATGAAGGCGACGAAAGGTGAGAGCAGCCACAAGACAGTCCATACCCGGCGAATCACGGAACGGCGATACTGCTCCCGGTATATCGCTATGCTGGGGATGGCCAGGCCGATTAACATGAACAGGGTGGTCAGGATGCGCCACTGCTCCTCTCTTGGGAAGCGGAAAACCATCAAGTTGCGGAAGTTGTCGATAACTGCGCCCCAGTTCGCTCCGGGGTTCTCCCATTGGGCCAGGGTTTGGGCGGCCACTTCGGCATCGGTGGAGAAGCTGGCCCGCACCACAGCGTAACCCCAGAAGCCGCGGATGGCACTAACAATGAGCAGCGTTAGCACCAGGGTTAGCAGGGCATTGGTAAAAGAGCTATAGAGATTGTCGCGCAGCCAGTGGGTTGCCAGACTGTGCCGGCGGGTCACTTCGTTGATCGCCGTTATGCTCAGCGAAATGAGCCAGGCGAGCAAGATAACGATGGTGATGATGGGGGAAGCGGTAAGTTGGCCGGACACGACCCGGCCGGAGATATAAAACAACACCACCAACCACAACAACAAGACCCAACTGCGAGTGAAATTCTCCTGTATGAAACGACGGGCATTGAAGTTGAGCTGGCCATTGCCACCGGCAAGTGATTGCAAATTCTGTATCAATGTACTCATTGTTATCTCTCCACCAGGGCAATGCGCCGGTTGTACCAGTTCAGCAAGAAGGAGATCGACAGGCTGAGGGTTAGATAGACACCCATCACCAGCACAAAGACCTGAATAGCCCGGCCGGATTGATTCAGCGTCGTAAAGGCCGTTGACCACAGGTCAGGATAACCCACGGCAATCGCCAGACTGGAGTTCTTGGCCAGGTTCAGATACTGGCTGGTCATCGGCGGGATAATCACCCGCAGCGCCTGGGGCAACACCACCAACTGCAACCGCTGCGATTCAGACAGCCCCAAAGCGCGCGCCGCTTCCGACTGCCCCTTGGCCACCGACTGGATACCCGCCCGCACAATCTCGGCAATGAAGGCGCCAGTGTACAGCACCAGACCAATCAGAATGGCGGCAAAGTTCGGCGTCAGCTTCAGGCCACCCACAAAATTCAGCCCCTCAATACGCGGCACAGAGATACGCACCGGCACTTCGGGGACGGACACCAGCGAATGGTTGGCGGCGTCCTCCAGGATCGCCCGCTCCCCGGCCAGCACCGCGCTCCGGGCCACATAGATTTCGCATTCGCCGGCCGCATAAGCCTCTGTGGCCTGATCCGCCCGATCAAAGCGGGTGACCGCGTAGGGGATGTTCTGTGGGCGCAGTTGGGCAGTCAAGTTTACCTCGGCCGGATCATCCTTCAGAGCGCAGATCTGGTAGGCCGCCGCACTCAACTGCTCTTCCGTTATGGCCCCGCTTGCTAGCTGTGAAGAAACGTTGGCCAGCTCGTTCACCCCCAGCCGTCGGGCCATCGTGGCCGCCATATCATCAACTGTGCGGATCCGCTGCGCCTTGGCCACCATCATCGCTTGTGAATTGGTGCTGCGTCCGGACACGCCCCAACCTATGCCAACAACCGCCAGAAAGGCGAGCAATACCCAGAATGGGCGATTGCGCGCCTTGCCGGTGCGTTCTTCCTGCCGTCCCAACATCACCCACAGCACCAGCGCCAGCACAATTGCCCCCACCAGAAACGCCAGCCAGATGCCGGCGGATGGCATAAACACAAACCAGGGCATGTTGATGCCCCGCTGGCTGAGATAAAACGGCAGACCGAAGAGCTGGATGGCTTCGCTAATGGGTGGAAACAACAGGATGACGCCAAAAAACAGGAAGAATAGTTGCAGCAACAGGGGCGTGTTGCGCATTATGTCTACATACCATTTGGCAATACTACTGATGAGCCAGTTGGATGACAGGCGCGCAATACCGACAAATGTGCCTAATATCGTGGCCAGAATCACTCCAAAGACGGTTACCCGAATGGTATTGCCCAGGCCAACCAGCAGGGCGCGGGCATAGGAATCACTGGGGTCATACGTAATCAGGGTCTCAGAGATATCAAATTGGGCATCTAGCCGCAGGAAGTCAAAGGCACAGCGAATGCTGGAGGTGCCATCACGACAAAGGAACTGGTTTTCACCCAGTGTTGTCAGGTTCTCCAGGATGTTGGTTACCAACCACGAGATGCTTATCACCACGACAATGACAAATGCAATCTGCGCCAGGACACCCAATACGCGAATGTCGCGCCAGAAGGGGACTGAATCCTGGCTGCTCTGCGGTAACTTGGGGCTTAATTCTGCCATGGAAATATCCTTCGTTAGAGAGCTGAAGCGTTGAGGGTGGTGATGAGGGGCTGCCGGTTGGCTTCAGGTGTGATATGCAAGCGCAGCCCGACACGATTGCCGGGCTGCGCAGAAAGGATGCTAACACGTGTGTTTGGCAACACACGCCCCGGCCGGGTTAACGGAACGGCGGCGAGTAGAGCAAACCACCATTCTGCCACAACTCATTCAGGCCACGCGGCAAGTTAAACGGCGTGTCTGGGCCCAAATTGCGGTTGTAGATTTCCCCGTAGTTGCCGACCTGCTTAATAACCTGATAGCACCAATCGGCGTCCAGGCCCATGGCCAGGCCCAGGTCACCAGTCTCGCCCAACACATTCTGAACCACCGGATCATCACCGCCCAGGAAGCTGTCCACGTTCCCGGAATCAATGCCCAGCTCTTCAGCCTGGATCGTGCAGTTCACCGTCCACATCACAATGTCACCCCAGTTGTTGTCACCGTGGCGTACCAGCGGCCCCAGAGGCTCCTTGGACATGGTCTCATCCAGGATAATGTGATCCTCAGGGTTAGAGAGCAGGATCTGCTGCGAGACAAGGCCCGACTTGTCGGTGGTGAAACCGTCACAAGAGCCGGTGTCATACGCTTCGCGGGTGGTGTCTGCATCGGGGAACACCTTCGGCTCGAATTCGATGCCCAAGGCCCGGAAAACGTCGGCCAGGTTCTTCTCCGTGGTCGTGCCAGACTGCACGCAAATAGTACCACCAGCCAGGTCTTCCAGCGAGGTGATACCGCTGGCCTTGCGGACCATCATGCCCTGGCCATCGTAGAAGGTCGTCGGCGAAAAGTCAAAACCCAGCGAGGTGTCGCGGCTGATTGTCCAGGTGGTGTTACGGATCAAAACGTCCACTTCACCAGACTGCAGCACCGGGAAGCGCTCATTGGCCGTGGTAGGACGCAGCTCAAACTTGGTCGCGTCGCCCAGGACGGCAGCGGCAATGGCCTTGCAGAAGTCAATGTCGAACCCCTCAAACTCATTGGTATCAGGGTTGATGTAGCCGAAGCCGGGCACCGATTGGTTGCCACCACACTTCAGGACGCCACGGTCACGAACGGCGGTCAGCGTATCGCCGGTGGGCGCAGGCACGGTCGTGTCAGTCGCGCCAGAGTCAGCGGGGGCTTCCACGATGCGGGTCACTTCTACCAGGCGGGTCACTTCTACAGTCTCGCCACCACCACAGGCAGTAAGCACCAGGGCAAAAGTGAATAGAACAAGGATCAAAAACAAGGTCTTCTTACTCATTGGCTTCTGTCTCCTCCTATCGAGTCAGGTCAAATTGAACAATGGAATGCTTAAATGAACCAAGGTTGCGTCAAGCTAAATTCGCGTTTAAGAACGTTGGGACACCTCCTTTCATGCGGTTTTGATCATGGGCGAGCGGGCACCCCGGCCGGGTTCCCCCAGCGGCCGGAAATGAAGAGCAATCTGGAATGACAAGCTGCAGAGTGAGGATACACTAACGTATCACCAGCGGCGCTTCTACCTTTCTTTGGTGCTCAGCCTTGAGCCAAAAGGTGGCCAGATAGAAGAACATTGCCCGCATTGAACGATGAGGTTAAATTACCGTGACCGGAAGTCAGACGGGTGATGTGCCGTTCACGTGGTTCAATTAAAGAGAGTTATGTTGAGATGAACTGGCTTGTTAGTTTATTAGTATATCGGCACTGACAAAATGAGCAAGTCTAAAGGTCCTGTTTTGGCGGGTCACGTGGACCACGGCCAGTTGTACCCAGGTCACATCCCAGGCGGCCCATCACCGGCCCACAGCACACCTAAACTGCACCACAAAGGATTTTGAACATGCCTAACGCTTACGATGTTATTGTTGTTGGCGGCGGCCATAATGGCCTGGTAGCCGCCGGCTATCTCGCCCGGGCCGGGGCCAGCGTGTTAGTGCTGGAGCAGCGGCCAACGGCTGGCGGCCTGGCCGTCACGGAAGAACTTTACCCAGGCTTCTGGGTAGACACGGTCTTGCACAGCGCCAGCACACTCCGGCCGGGAATCATCCGCGACCTGTTCCTGAAAATGCACGCATTCGCCTTTGCCCCGGCCGGGACCCAGCTCTTCACCCCCCTGCCCGACGGCCGCCAGCTCACCCTGGTCGCCAACCCGGCCGGGAACCTGGACACCATCCGCACCTTCTCCGCCAACGACGCCACCCGCTACCCTGACTACTGCGACACCATCGCCCGCTACGCCACCTTCATCGAAGCCGCCCTATCGCGCATCCCCCCCAACCTCAGCCAACTGGGGAGCGGCGACCTCTTCACCTGGCTCGGCCTGGGCAAAGCCCTGCCCAACCTCGGCCCCGGACTGGGCATCGGCGAAATCTACGGCCTGCTGCGCATTTTGCCCATGTCCCTCGTTGAATGGTTCGACGAATGGTTTGAGCACGGGCTAGTCCGCGCTGCCCTGGGCGCACCCGGCGTGCTGGCCATCCAGCAGGGACCACGTTCCGGGGGCACCGCCTTCGGCCTGCTCTACCAGCTCATGGGCCAGCCAACAACCGCCGGCCGGCCCCAACCCGGCATCGTCCGCGGCGGCATCGGCCAGCTAACCGCCGCCCTGGTCGCCGCCGCCCGCCAGTTTGGTGCCGAAATCCGCACCAATACCCCCGTGGCCCATCTGCGGCTGGCCAACGGGCAGGCCAATGGCGTGGTGCTGGCCAACGGGGATGAACTGGCCGCCAGGGCCGTCCTCTCCACCACCAACCCGCGCCACACCTTCACCCAACTCGTTGATCCGTTCGAGCTGGACCCGTCGTTTAACCGGGCCGTCAGCAACATCAAGTTCCGGGGCGCGGTGGCCAAAGTTAATCTGGCGCTGGATACGCTGCCCCAATTTGCCGCCCTCCCGGCCGGGGAAACCACCCCCCTGCAAGGTCGCATCCAAATCGCCCCCGGCCTCATGAACATCGAACGCGCCTACGACGCCGCCAAATACGGCCAGTTTTCAACCCGGCCCTACCTGGAGATCGTCATCCCCACCCTGCACGCCCCCCACCTGGCCCCGGCCGGGAAACACACCATGTCCATCCTCGTGCAATACGCCCCCTACAACCTGCGCAACACCACCTGGGAACAACAGCGCGAACCGCTGGGCGACACCGTCATCAACACCCTGGCCGAATACATCCCCAACCTCCGCGACATCATCCTGCACCGCCAGGTGCTCACCCCGCTGGACCTGGAGCAGCAATACGGCCTGGCCGAAGGCAGCCTGTATCACGGCGAGATGACCCTGGACCAATTATTGTTCATGCGCCCCGTCCCCGGTTGGGCCCAATACCGCACCCCCATTCCCGGCCTCTACTTCGGCGGGTCCGGGGCGCATCCCGGCGGCGGCATCACCGGCGAACCCGGCCGGATGGCCGCCCGTGAGCTGCTCCACGACCTGAAACAGGGGTAAAAACGCTTCTCGGGCCGGCTCCCAGCCTCAATCCGGCCGCTGCGCCTGGCGACGATTGAACCGCCACACCACCAACGGCGGTATGAGGGCCCCGGCCACCAGCACAAAGGCCAGCACAACCATGAGCACTGCCAACAAAGCGAGCAGGCTGCTGCTCAGGCTATATGCGGCCAACCCCAGCAGAACGGCCAGCACAAACAGCCCCACGCCAAAGCCGCCAATCCACATGGCCGCCGTCTGCGCCCGCCGCCGCGAGGCGCGCCGCTCCCCATCAATGCGCCCGCTCTGGCCATGTACCAGCACCGGCCGGGGACGGCCCTCATCGTCCAGATAAAAAGTGCTGTACACCGGCCGCAGCCACTGCGCCCAATTCTGCCCCGCAAAAGCCGCCGACCAGCGAAAATCGCGGATGTGCTGCGCCTCCGCGGCCAGCCGGCACTCCTCAGCCGCCCGCGCCTGGAAGCCCGGCAGGGCCTCGCTCCAGGCATCGGCCGGCTGCCGGTTGGGCAAATGCACAAAGGTCTGCCCCAGCAGCACAGGCTCATACGCCACCGCCCGCGCCTGGTCAAACTCGCCCAGGCGCCGCTGCAAGCGCGACTCAACTTCCAGGGCCGGGGCCGGCACGTTTTGGTAAGGACGCTGCAATCGCCCCACCCGCGGCTCCCAGCGAATACGCGTCTCCTGCACCTCCTGGGTCTGCCAACTGCTGCCCGCATACTTCTCCCGATGACTGACAGCCTGGTAGTCAAAGCCAACTTCGGCCTGGAACTGCGCCGTAACCTGGGCATCTACCAGCCAGGCCGGCACATAGACGCGGCGCAGCCGCTGCTTGAGCAGGGCCGGATTGAGATCCTTAGGGGCAAAGGGGATGTTGCGGGCAAACTGGACAACGGCCTGCGCCAGCTTGTCCTCATCCAACGTAAAGGGCAGCACCAGCTCCGGCGGATAGGGATAAGGCTCCAGCTCCCCGGCCGGGTCTAGCCCGGCCAATTCCTGTTGAAAGCAGTTAGGGCAAAGCTGGGCCGGCGACCCGGCCGGGAGCAAATAACGCCAGTCACACTGCTCACACACAACCGGCACCAACCGCGCCCCCCAATCCTGCTGCAAATCACGACCCTCAGAATTATTCATCATTCAAATCCGGCCTGGCCAGTGAACCACCCTACACATCATCCAACTTCTGCGCCAGCGTAAACAGGTAAGCCGCGCCAACCGCCCCGCCCATCAACAGCACAAAGGCAATTGCCACCAGCGGCACGCCCACACCCGCCAACAACAGCAGCAGCCCCACCAGGCCCAGGATCAGGCCCGGGGCCACCAAGCCGGCCATAGCCAGCCCCACCTTCAGCCAATCCACCGGCCGCTGCCCGGCCACCACACCCGTCTGCCCATTCACCATCACCTGGTACACTTTCGATTCGTACCGGTAAGTGGCCACATAAGCCGGCAGCAAAATATAGCGCCACGCTTCATCCGCAGAACTCATATCCATGCTAAAACTGCGCATCTGCTGGCTGGTAGCCTGCGCCTGGCACGCGCGTTTGGTCCGCTCCCGCATCTCCTCGCGGGCCACACTCCAGGCACGCTCCAACGAAATATCATACGCCTGGGCCTTCACCCCGGCCAGGTAAGCGGGATCATAAACAACCAGGTCGTGCAGATCATACTCCTTCGTCCGCTGCAGCAGCACCCGGCTCAACTTGTCCGTACCGGCCAGGAGCAAATCATCAATGTGCAACTGCGCCTGGCCCGATTCCCACTTCCAGGTCGTCTTGCTGCGGGTCTCCCAGCGCCGGGTACGGCTGTTGTAACGGCGCGAATGGCTGGTATGGGCAACCTGTGCCCGCCAGCTCGCCGCAGTGTTGGCATCAAACGTCCAGTAGGGCAGGTAAATGGGGATGAACTCCGCCAACCGCGCCATCCGCTTCAGGCTGGCCGGCGTCATCCAACTGCTGCCCAGCCACGCCCCCACCCGTTCCCGGCACTGGTCCACGCCAATGGTAAGCGGCACCAAAAAACGCGGGCGCAGCACCTCTTGCGGCGCCTGGCGCTGAACAACCTGGTTGGAACCACAAAACGGGCAAGAATGGCTCAAGTCTTCCGGCGGGACGATGGTTGTTGCCCCACAATTCTGGCACTGTAGCGCCTGCCGGGCCACGCCCCAGCCATGGGCAGCGCGCTCCAGCGTCTCCACGGTAAATTCAAACTCGTCTGCCCCTTTGCCCACTACCTCTTTGGGGGGCGGTTCGTGGAAACCGCAGTAGGCGCAGGTCAGGCCACCATCGGCGGCATTGTAGGCGGTCTCCCCATTGCACTGTGGGCAGCGAAACTCGACGATTTCGCGGTGTTTCTCTCTCTCGGGGGCCGGCATGTACAACTGGATCCCCGGAACAACCGATCTGGCGGGCACAAAGTTAGCGGGTGGGAATTGGGTGTTCATGGTGCGTTTATTATAACACCCGGCCGGGTGAGTTAAAAACCTTGCCATCTCCCATCACCAGTTACCCAAACCGGGCATTTTCCCATCCCTGCGAACTGCGGTTCATGGTATAGTTAGTTTCGCTTGCAAGTGACCACAAACAGTCACATCTAGTCAGTTCAGATTCTCAGTCATGGCATTTCCGACGCTCAACAACCCAGACCTGGCCGGCGCAGCATCTCCAGCCAGGTCCAGTGTCAGCCGCACCATCGGCGGCCGCTATATCCTGCTGGGTCAGCTCGGCGTGGGGGGCATGGGGCGCGTCCACCGGGTGCTAGACCGCCTGACCGGCGAGTATGTCGCCCTGAAGCAAATCACCGTCCCGGCCGGGACAGCCGACAGCCAGCCCGTTCCCACCCCCACCCAATTCGAACTCTCCTCCGACCCGCGCGTCACCCTGGCCCGCGAATTCCAGGCCATGTCCACCCTGCGCCACCCCCACATCCTCAACGTCATCGACTACGGCTTCGCCGACGGCCAGCCCTACTTCACCATGGAACTGCTGGAAAACGCCGCGACCATCCTGGAATACGGCCAGCCCCTGCCCCTGGCAGACAAAGTCACCCTGCTAGTGCAGATGCTGCAAGCGCTCATCTACCTGCACCGCCGCGGCCTCATCCACCGCGACCTGAAACCGGGCAACGTGCTGGTGGCCAACCACACCGTCAAAGTGTTAGATTTTGGCCTCTCCACCGACATCGATCAGGCCACCGGCACGGTAGGCACGCTGGCCTACATGCCCCCCGAAGTGCTCTATGGCCACCCGGCCGGGCCAGCATCCGACCTATACGCCGTCGGCGTCATCGCCTACCAACTATTCACCCAGCAGCACCCCTTCCTGGACCGGCCAGACGCCAGCAGAACCCTCATCGAACAGATCCTCGACGAGCAGTTCAAATTGAACACCGCCTTGCTCCCGCCAGAGGTCGCCCCCATCATCAAGCGGCTGCTGGCCCATGCCATGACCGCCCGCTACCAAAACGCCGCCGACGTCATCGCCGACCTCAGCCAGGTCATCGGGCAGCCGTTGCCCCTGGAAACCGCCGCCACCCGCGAAAGCTTCCTGCAAGCGGCCCGCTTTGTCGGGCGCGAACCAGAGCTGCTGCGGCTAAAGGCAGCCCTGCAGCAAACCATCAACGGCCAGGGAGAGGCCTGGCTCATTGCCGGCGAAAGCGGCGTGGGCAAATCCCGGCTGGTTGACGAACTGCGAACCCTGGCCCTGGTGCGCGGCGTACAGGTCCTGCGCAGCTCGGCCGCGGCCAGCGGCGGCAGCCCCTACTGGCTCTGGCGCGACATTCTGCGCGGCCTGGTCATTCTATCCAACCTCAGCGACCTGGAGGCCAGCATTTTGCAGCCGCTGGTGCCCGACATTGCCACGCTCATTGCCCGGCCGGTGGCCGCCGCCCCAGCCACCCTCAACCCCACCGACGCCCAGACCCGCCTCTTTGCCACCGTCACCGCCATTTTACGCCGCCAGGCCCAACCCACCCTGCTCCTGCTGGAAGATTTGCAGTGGGCCGGCTCAGAAAGCTTGCAGCTCATCGCCTGGCTTACCCAGGAACTGGCCGGCCGGCCACTGCTCATTGTGGGCAACTACCGCGACGACGAACGCCCCAACCTGCCCGAACTGCTGCCCGGCATGCAGCCGCTCCCCCTGCGCCGCCTGGCCAACAAAGACATCGTCGCTCTCAGCGAATCCATGCTCGGCAAGACCGGCCGGGCCCAAACCGTTGTTGATCTCCTGCAGCGCGAGACTGAAGGCAACCCCTTCTTCCTGGTAGAAGTAGTGCGCGCGCTGGCCGAAGAAGCCGGCCAGCTAGACCGCATTGGCACCAGGACCCTACCCACCAAGGTCCTCTCCGGCGGCATGGCCCAACTCATCCAGCGCCGTCTAGAGCAAGTCCCATCGGGCGACCGCGCCCTGCTCCAGGCATCGGCCGTGGCCGGGCGGCGGCTGGACCTGAAGATGCTGCGTGAAATCGACCCGGCCACGGATCTAGACAAGTGGCTAACCACCTGTGCCAACGCCGCCGTGCTGGTGCTGCAAGACGAGCATTGGCGCTTCGCCCACGACAAGCTGCGCGATGGCGTACTGGTCAAACTCACCACCGACCAAACCCGGCAGTTGCACCAGCAGGTGGCCCAGGCGCTGGAGAAAGTCTATCCCGACGCGCCGGAACAGGCCGCGCAGTTAACCTACCATTGGGCCATGGCCGGCAATGCGCCAAAGGAGAAGCAGTACGCCTACGCCGCCGGCCGGGAAGCGCTGCGCAGTGGTGCCAACCAGGAAGCCGTCCGTTTTCTGGAGCGCGCCCTGGCCCTGGACGACGCGGCCGGCAGCCCCATCACCGAAGAGGCGCGGCTGTGGCAGGCACGGGCCAATCGCCGCCTGGGGCAGGCCTACATGGGCCTGGGGCGCATGGTCGAAAGCCAGCACTACCTGGAAGAAACGCTGCGCCTGACCCTGTGGCCAGTGCCGCGCACGCCTGTTCGCCTCTGGCTTTCGCTGCTGCGCCAGATACTGACCCAGGTGCTGCACCGGGCTTGGCCCCGCCGCTTTGTGGGCACCGCCGCCCAGGCAGAGTCACCGCTGATGCTGGAGGCGGTACGTGCCGCCCAACTCATTGCCGAAGTCTATTACTTTGCCAGCCAGAAATTCTATCTGCTGGACGCCGGTCTGAAGACGCTGAATCTCTCCGAAAACATTGGCCCGTGCCCGGAGCTGGCCCGTGCCTACGGCAACATGAGCATCATTGCCGGAGTGATCCCGCTGGAGCAGTTGGCCGAGCTGTATGTGCGGCTGGCGCTGAGCATGGCCCGCCAGATGAACGATCTACCGGCTATGGCCTGGAATTACACCACCGCCTCCACCTACACCGGCGGACGGGCACAGTGGCTGCGCACGCTAGAGATCAACGACCTGGCCCTGGACCTGTGCCAACAGACGGCCGACAAACGCACCCTGGGCCTGGCCCTGGGCTCCCGGTCGCTCATTCCTTATCACCGCGGCCAGTTTGCCGATTGTGAGCAGGCGAATACGGCCTGGCAGGCGGCAGGGCGCGAAATTGACAATTTGCAGCACCAGGCGCTGGCCCTCACCGGCCGGGCCGAATGCCTGCTGCGGTTGGGCCAGACCGACGCCGCCCTGGCTCGCCTGCAAGAGCTAGACGTTCTGTGGGCAGAGCGGGATGCACAAAGGGTCGATTTCGCCAGCAAGTTCCGCGAGCAGGGCGTGCGCGCCTACGCCCTGTGGCGCAGCGCTGCGCCGGCCCAGGCGCTGGCCATGGCCAACCAGGCCATGCAGCTTATTGACTACGTCTCTTCGCCCAGCCAGGCGATCAACGGCGATGGCGTGGCCGATGTGGCCGAGGTGTATTTGTCATTTTGGGAGGGGGCGGTAACGGTAGGCGAAACGGTGGACCCGGCGCTGCAAAAGGCCACGGGGCAGATCTGTGCCGTTTTGTTGCAGTATGGTCGGGTCTTTTTGCTGCTGCAAGCACGCGCGGCCCTGTGGCAGGGGATGTATGCCTGGCTGCGTGGCCGTCCCCAGGCCGCCCGCCGCCATTGGCAGCGCGGCTTGCAGGTTGCCCAACGCCTGGGAATGCCGTATGATGAAGCGATGATTCATTATCAACTGGGCCGCTTTGCGGAAACAGGCCCCGGCCGGGATCAGCACCTGTCTCGCGCCTGCACCCTGCTGGCCGAATTGGGCTGCACCTATGACCTGGACCGGGCCAAAGCCGCCCGGCCGGGTCCCTGATGAGCGAAAATGCCCCTGACTGATCCTCAAGCCATCTTGCTGCTGCTGCGCCACGGCAACCAGCTCAAGCGCACCGCCCGCACCGGTTGGGTGCAGCGCGGCGTGCCCCAGGCCGAGAATGTGGCCGCCCACAGCTACGGGGTCACCTTTACCGCCCTGGTGCTGGCCCAACTCATTCCCGAAACGGTGGACCTGGGCAAGGTGCTGGCCCTGGCCGTGCTGCACGATCTGCCCGAAGGATTGACCACCGACATTCCCACACCCGCCTGGCGCTATCTGCCGCCGGGCATAAAGGCGTCTGTAGAACGCCAGGCAATGCACGACATTCTATCCGAGGTGGATTTTGCCGCCGACCTGTTGGCGCTGTGGGAGGAGCTGCAGCAAAATGAGACCGTTGAAGCCCGCCTGGTACACGATGCCGACAAGCTAGAGATGTACCTGCAAGCGGTGGTGTATGCGGAACAGACGGGCAACAGCCAGTTGGCCGAATTCTGGCGGAAGCAGCATCGCTTTCATTTTCCGGCAGCCCAGGCGCTGTACGAGGCGCTGCACCCCGGCCGGGTTCCCCCTCCCTGATCAGGCCCCGGTTTCCCGCACAAACAAACACGCCGCGATCTGCCCGCGCCATGCGTTGAACTTTGCCCCGGTTTGTTAGATAATCGCTGTGGTCACGCCCTGAACGTCTTTCGTAGGCCTGTTACATTGTGCTAATTGGATTGGCCACATGGTAATCTTCCTTTTCACCGATATCGAGGGGTCCTCCCGTTTGTGGCAAGCCCATCGGCAAAGTATGGCGATGGCGCTCGAACGCCACGACGACATCCTGCGCACCGTGATTGCACAACACGGTGGGCGCGTGGTGGAACACACCGGAGACGGAGTCTACGCGATTTTTGAAGAGGGACAGCCGCTGCACGCCGTTCTGGAAGCGCAAAGGCGTTTGGCCAGGGAAGATTGGGGCGACATCGGTGAGCTGCGTGTGCGCATGGGGCTGAACGGCCGCCCCATGGACAAGCTGGGCATTGATTTCTTTCGCAAGGGGCAGCACGCTTACTTTGGCCCGGTGGTGAACCTGACCGCCCGGATCACCAATATCGGCTGGGGGGGACAGATCTTGCTCGCGCCGGAGGTGCTGGTTTTGTGCGACGTCCCGGCCGGGGCCGAGATCATAGACATGGGCATCCATCGCCTGCGCAGCCTGCCTACTCCCCAACACATCCTGGCCCTGCAGCACCCAGACTTACCCTGGCAAGAGTTCCCACCACTGCGCAGCGAAGCCCACCAGACACACAACCTGCCCCAACCCTCCACAACCTTCCTGGACCGCGAGCATGAGCGAAGCACTATTGGACTTCTGCTAGCCAAACCGGAGTGCCAACTGGTGAACCTGGTGGGGCCTGGCGGCATCGGCAAAAGCCAGCTCTCCATCAAAGTGGCCCGCGAAAACCTGACCCTCTTCAAGCATGGCGTTTTCTTTGTGCCCCTGGCCCCGGTCAGCTCGGCCGATTTCATTGTGCCCAACATCGCCGACGCTCTGAAGCTCTCGTTCAGCAACCGCGGCGATCTAAAAAGCCAACTGCTCGATTATCTGCGCGACCGCCACTTGCTGCTCATCCTGGACAACTTCGAGCATGTGCTGGATGGGGCCGGCATCATCACTGACATTATCCAGGCCGCGCCGCACGTCAAGGTGCTGGTCACATCGCGGGCCAAGCTCAATTTGCAGACAGAATGGGTGTCTGAGGTGCGGGGGATGGCTTTCCCTGAACGCGCCCCGGCCGGGGTGCGGTCCACTCCCCACCCACCCGAGAAGATCAGCACCTACCCGGCCGTCACCCTGTTCCTACAAACAGCCCAGCGGGTGAAACCCAGCTACAAGCTAACCCCCAAAGATGAACCCCACATCGTCCACATCTGCCAACTGCTAGAAGGCTCTCCACTAGGCATAGAGCTGGCCGCCACCTGGATACGCTTTCTCTCCTGCCAGGAAGTCGCCAGCGAGATCGAAAGCGGGCTCGACTTTCTCAGCAAGCCCGTTCAGGACCTACCCGCGCGCCATCGCAGTCTATATGCCGTATTTGACTATTCCTGGCAACTGCTCACCCCCGAAGAACAAGAAGTACTGACCCAACTCTCCGTTTTTCGGGGCGGCCTTTCCCGGGAAGCAGCCCAGCAAGTAGCCAATGCCAATCTGCTCAACCTCTCCCTGCTGCACGACAAATCCTTGCTGCAAGTTGGCGATGTCCCCGGCCGGTACCAGATCCACGAACTGCTGCGCCAGTTTGCCGCCCGAAAACTCAACACCAACCCTGGCAACAAAGCCTACCAGGTTCAAGAACGGCATGCCCAGTTCTTCATCAACCTCCTGCAGGAGCAGTTACCAGCCTTGAAAGGGCCACAGCAAACACAGGCCCTGGAGACCATCAGCGAGGATATCGAAAACATCCGCGCCGCCTGGCAGTGGGCCGTAGAGAACGCCCAGGAACCCCTCGTCCAACAAGGTTTCGAAGCCATCATCCTGGTCCACGAGATCAACAGCCGCTTCCAGGACATAGACTTGCTGTTCAAGAAAATGCCCCTGCTGCCAGCCACCAATGCGCAGCCAAACCGCCTGCAGGGCACCATGCTCCTGGCCAAAGGCATTGCCGCGCTCTACCTGGCCCAGCCAGAAGCATGTTACAACTACCTGACTCAGAGCCTACAGCACCTGCAATACTTCGACGTCCCCCGCGAGTGGTGCATGGCCCTGTTCTATTTAGGCGGCCTGCAGATCAGCCTGGGCAACTACGACGACGCCCTGGCCAGCCTGGAGCAGAGCCTGGAGCTGGCTTACTACCTGAACGACGAATTCGCCGCCATCTTTCGCCTCTCATCACTGGGCGTAACCAACAGACTACTGGGCAACTACGCCAAAGCCAGGACCATCCACGAAGAATCCCTGCGTATCAGCCATAAGATCAACAATCAATGGGGCATTGCCATGGCCCACTACATGTTGGGCTTTGTGGCCCTGGCACAAAACGACTACACCGAAGCGCAGGAGCAGTTACAGACTGCCTTGACCCTGTTTGAGGAAGTTGGCGACCATCGCGGCTTCGCTTTTACCCTAAGCCGGCTGGGGGATATTGCGCAAGCCAACGCCCAGATAGACAAAGCCCTGCAGCTGCACAAAGAAGGGCTTAAAGTATTCAGGAGCATTGGCGAACGGCGCGGCGTCACACTCACCTACATCCAGTTAGGGCAAATTACCACCCGTGAGGGTTTGTTCGACACAGCCCGCACGTATCTCTTGCAGGCGCTGAAGCTGGTGGAGGATGTGAAGGCGATCCCGCTCACCCTGGAAGTGTTGGACGCTGTGGCTGAATTCTGGCTGGCCAACAACCGGCCGGAGCTAACCCTATGGCTCTGGCTGGTAGAGCAGCAGCATACCGCGAACGATCTGGCCCCTCCGCGCCAGGAAAAGTCGGCCAACGCCGCGGACAAAATCATTATGCCCCGTTCCGTCAACACCTCGCGCAATCAGAGCAAAAGAAGTGAGCAGATCGCCCGGCTGGCCGCGCAGCTTGGCCCAGAAACCATAAGTGAAGTCTCCCAGCAGAGCGAGGATGTTTCGCTGACCAATGCGGTAACGCGGCTGCTGGCCCACAATCTACAATTCACCTCGGTCCCCAGCCAGTCGCATCCGCCGCAGCGTGGCCACCTGGCCCATTACTGACCACCTTGCGCTTTGCCAGGCGTGCCAATACCAGCCAGAACCACGCCGCCCCAATCCATTCTGCATCGCTTTCTCGCGTCCCGGCCGGGACGCATACACTGTTTCAGGAATTTCAGTAATTGGAGGCTTAAACATGACAGACAATCTTGCCCGCCTGCTCATCGAGCTAGGCTCTCATCCCGAAAAAGCACAGACACTGAGCAAAGAAGCAGCCACCCTGGCCGCCGAATTCCAGCTCTCAGAAGCAGAACTGGCGGCCTTGCAGGGTGGCAGCCGGGAGCTGCTGCAACAAACCGCCGGCTACGGCCTATGGGACAGGCTAATCGCCCGTGGTGTTGTCATTATGGAGCCTGATGACGATGATGACGAAGGCGACGGCAACGGCGGCAACGGCGGCGGCTAGCCACCAGGGCAGGTCATCGCCGGGGGGTGGGAGCCACCTTCACACGCATCGGAATTGCCTAAACCCATGACCCAGCCAAAATCCAGCGCGCCCCAGGGCACCCTGATCGTAGTGGGCACCGGCATCAAGCTGGTAAGCCACGTGACCCAGGCGGCCCAACAAGCCATCGCCCAGGCCGAGGTGGTGCTGTTTGTGGCCGGCGACGCCCTGGTCGCCACCTGGATTACCCGGCTGAACCCGGCCGCGGAATCTCTCCACGTCCTCTACGCCCCCGGCAAGCGCCGCCGCCAGACCTACCGCGAAATGACGGCGCGCATCCTGGCCGAAGTACGCCAGGGCCGCCAGGTATGCGCCGCTTTCTATGGCCATCCGGGCGTTTTTGTGCGCCCGGCCCATGCCGCCATCCGCCAGGCCCGCCGCGAGGGGTTCCCGGCCGGGATGCTGCCCGGTATCTCCGCCGAAGATTGCCTGTTTGCCGACCTGGAGGTCACCCCCCTCCCGGCCGGGTGGCAGCGCTACGAAGCCACCGACTTCTTGCAGCAGCAGCGCCAGTTCGACCCCACCTGCCACCTCATCCTGTGGCAAATTGGCGTCATTGGCCAGCGCCACTTCCCGGCCGACGACGAAACCGGCCGGGCCGGACTGCGCCAACTGACCCACACACTGCTAGAGAGCTACCCGGCCGGGCACGAAGTCATTGTGTACGAGGCCGCCATCTACCCCACCCTGGCTCCAGTCATCCAACGCCAGCCACTGGCCCGCCTGCCACAAGCCAACGTCACCCCCCTGTCTACACTATACATCCCGCCGGTGGCCGCGCCCCGGCCGGACCCAACCATGCTGCGCCGCCTGGGCCTGGCCAATCCCTAAAAGCCAGACCCTCACATCACGCCCGTTCTACCCCCCTACCAACCGCTGCACCCCCGAAACCACCGCATCCTGCGTCAACAGGTAGACAAAACCAGGGGCCAGGCCCAACACCAACGTAACCACCGCCGTAAGCGCCACCGCCATATTCAGCGCCGGCCGGGACGTGACCTCCGCCGTGTCATCCCCCTCAAACATAAAGGCATAATAGACCACGCGCAGATAGAAATAGCCCGAAATAACACTGGTCACAACACCAACCAGCACCAACCAGATCATGTCGGCCTCAATGACCGACCTGAAAACGAAGAACTTGCCCGAAAAGCCCCCCGTTGGTGGCACACCGGTCAGCGACAACATGAAATAGGCCAGCGCCAGAGCCATGAGCGGGCTGCGCTTGGCCAGCCCCTTGTAATCACTCAGCATAACCCCCGTGCCCGCCTGCCGCTCCACCGCAATGACCACCGCAAACGCACCCAGGTTGGTGAACAGGTAGGCCACCATGTAAAACAGCGCCGCGCTCACCCCATTTTCGCTGCGTATGCTGGACGCCACGGCCATCATGATATACCCGGCATGGGCGATGCTGGAATAGCCCAGCATGCGCTTGATATTCGTCTGCGACAGGGCAATCACGTTGCCCGCAATCATGGTGATGGCCGCCAGGACGGCCAGCGCCGGCACCCAGGTGTCACCCAGATCGGGCAGGGCGTAGACGAAAATGCGGATCATCGCCGCAAAACCACCCACCTTGGCCCCCACCGACATAAAGGCGGTGACCGCCGTCGGCGCGCCTTCGTAAACGTCGGGCGTCCACATGTGGAACGGCACCGCCGCCACCTTGAAGCCCAGGCCGACCAGCAGCAGTGCCACCCCGGCCGCGCCAATTGCCCCGCTGCCCCCAATATTCTCCAGGACTACCGGCAGGGCGGTTGAACCAGTCGCCCCATAAATCAGGGCCACGCCAAAGACCAGGAAGCTGGAGGCAAACGCGCCCAGCAAGAAATACTTCATGGCCGACTCTTCCGAGTCCGAGCGCGGCCGGGCAAAACCGGACAGCACGTATAGGGGAATGGAGAGCAGCTCCAGGGCCAGGAAGACCAGGATCAGGTCGTTGGCCATGCCCATGAGCATCATGCCGCTGACCGAGAACATCATCAGGTAGTAAAACTCGTTCCGGTCGATTCCTGCCTTGCCCAGGTAGTTGATAGAAAAGAGGACAGAGATGGCCCCGGTGAGCAGGAAGACCACATTCAGCAAGTTGCTGTAGTTATCGACCATGATCATGGGGGTTCCCCCGGCCGGGGTGAACACCCCGCGCTCCCATCCCCACAGCGCCAGCGTCTGCACCAACGCCACAACATAGCCCACCAGGCTCAGCCAGCCAATCAAATGTTTGCGCCCCTGGGGCAGAAACATGTCCACAATCATCAACCCCATGCCCCAGCCAATCACAATCAGCAGCGGGGAGATGAAGATTAAATTAAACGCCGGCACTTGAAAATCCATCGCTCTTCGCCTCTGTTCTCACCCACGCTGCCAAGCGCGTGAGCATTCGTCGCCTCGCCCTCCTGGGCTGCAATCGCGCTAAAATTCACAAGAATGATAACACATTTAGCCCAATTGGGCAGGGTCTGGCGGGGCTTTGCGCAGCCAGACCCGGTTGCTGTGAAACGTACTTTGCCCGCCCATGTCGCCCAGGGCATCAGACGTGGTCCAGTTGACATTGCGCCCGCCGTGCAGCTTGCTCCAGCGCCCCTTGGGGGAGACCAACACCCCCGGCCGGGTCGCCTCCGTCACCACCGCCCGCAAAGCACACCAACCACGCCCATTGGCCACAATCACGCGGTCCCCCGGCCGGATACCCCGCGCCGCCGCATCTACCGGGTGAATCTCTACAAACGGCTCTCCCTCACGCTGCTGCAAGGCCGGCTGGTTGGCAAAACTGCTGGTAACAAAATGGTGGGCCGCGCTGCTAATGAGATACAGCCCCCCGGCCGGGTCCAGGTCCACCTCACGCGCCACATCCCCATCATCCTCCTGCCCCGCCCAACCCGGCAGCGGGTCCAGCCCCAGCGCCGCCAGCGCCTCACTAAACAGCTCCACCTGGCCACTGGGCGTTGGAAACTGGCAGCCGCCCTCACCGCCGGCAAACGGCGTCGGTTCGGCCAGGGCCAGGGGCAGCGCCCCGCCCCGCCGCAAATCAGCCAGCGTAATCCCGGCCAGCGCCGGGTTGTGCGCCGCCGTCGCCGCCAACACCTCAGCGATCACTTCATCCGCATCCTGCTGCAGCCACGGCTCGCCAAAGCCCAGGGCCGCCGCCAGCAGGCACATCACCGCCCAGTTACTGCGGGCCTCGCCCAGCGGCGGGATGGCCGGGGCATTGTAAGCCAGCAGCGTGGTGCCATACGCCTTGTGCAAATCGGTCTGCTCCAACTGCGACGTGGCCGGCAAGATGATGTCGGCATAGTCGGCCGTGTCAGTCATGAACAGTTCATGCACCACGGTAAACAGATCGTCGCGCTGCAAGCCGCGCACCACCGCCCCGGCATTGGGGGCCACGGCCGCCGGGTTGGCCCCAAAGACGTACAGCGCCTTGATAGGCGGGTCGGCGGCCTCGCCCAGCAGGGCCGCGCCCAGCCGGTTCATGTTTACCACCCGGCCGGGGGGCGGACACTCAGCCATATGCCCCACCGCCGCCGCATCCCACTGGACGTAGCCGCTGGTACTATAGGCCAACCCGCCGCCCGGCCGGCCATACTGCCCGGTGATGGCTGGCAAGGCGCACACAGCGCGCACATTCTGCCCGCCGTTACGATTGCGCACCAGCCCATCGGCAATCTTGATCAGGCCCGGCCGGGTGGTGGCGTAAAGCCGGGCCAGTTGGATGATATCCGCCTCAGCAAGGCCGGTGATGGCCGCGACCCGGCCGGGGTCATAATCGGCCAATCGCGCCCGCAGGGCCGGCCAGCCCACCGTGTGCGCCGCCAGCCACGCCTCATCCTGCAGCCCCGCTTCCACAATCACGTGTGCCAAACCCAGGGCCAGCGCGCCATCGCTGCCCGGCAGCGGGGCCAGGTGCCAATCGGCTCCGCTGGCGGTGCGCGTGCGCCGCGGGTCAATGACCACTAGTTGGCAGCCCTGGCGCTGGGCAGCCCGCAAGGCCGGCATAAAATGGGGCGCGGTACTCACCGGATTGTGCCCCCAGACGATGACCAGCCGGCTGTGGGCCACGTCGCTGTAGGGCTGGCTGTAGCGGGCGCCCAGGGTCATTTCCACGGCCATTTCGGCGGCTGCGCCACAGATGGTGCGCGCCAGGCGGCTGGCCCCCAACCGGTTCCACAGCCGGGCGCTGGCCACCCCCATTTGCACCAGTCCCAGGGTGCCGCTGTAACTGTAGGGCAAAATCGCCTCCGCCCCATACTCGGCCATAATCGCCTGCCAGCGGCCGGCAATTTCGGCGATGGCCTCATCCCAACTGATCCGCGCCCACTGCCCGCTGCCCTTTGGCCCCACCCGCCGCAGGGGGTAGCGCACCCGGCCGGGGTGGTAGACGTGGTCCAGGTAGGGGCGCACCTTGGCGCACAACCAGCCGCCGGTCACCGCGTGGTTCGGGTCGGCGTAAAGGCGCACCGCCCGGCCATCAGTCACTTCGGTGATGAAACCGCAGGTGTCGGGGCAGTCGTGGGGGCAAACGCCGTGGACAAGGGTGTTCATGCTATCCCGGCCGGGGAAAGGTATGCTGGTGGATGATGGTCTGCTCCGGCAGCAGGTGGACAAAGTTGTAGCCGGGCAAATGGTCGGGGTCCATGCGCACTTGCACATCGCTGGGCCAGGCCGCGAACTGCGAGAAGGTGCTGGCCACAGCAACGTAGAGGATGCCGTCGCGCACGGTCTGCATATTCTGGTGGACGTGACCGTGGAAGACACCGCGCAGCCGCGCCCCGGCCGGGCGCAGCGCCTGGTGAAAAGCGGCCCAGTTGATGAGCCGCATATTGGCATCCATCCAGGGGGCGTTGAGCGGCAGGGCGGGGTAGTGGATGAACACACACAGCGGCGGGCCATCACCCTCCGCTTCCTGGCGCACCAGCGCCAACTGCTCGTCCGTGAGAATGCCCTGGGGGTCAATCTCGTCTGGGCCGCGCCCATCCAGTACCAGGAAGCGGCAGCCTTTCACGTCGAACCGGTAGACCAGGCATTCACGGCTGTCCAGCAGGTCGGTCTTCGGCCCCATGGGTAGGAAGTGATGCAGGTCCACTGCCCGGTCGTGGTTGCCATTGACATAATAGATGGGCACATTGAGCCGGGCGAAGGTTTGGGCGGCCAGCAGGTACCCGGCCGGGTCAGGATTCGTCACCACGTCACCGGTATGCACCACAAAATCGGGCCGCACCGGCAGCCGGTTGATGATGGTCACCAGCTCCTCCGCGCAGGCCATGGCCACGTGTCCGTGCCGGCTGTAGCCGGGCGTTGGGCCAAAATGGGTGTCGCTGATATGGACAAAGTAAACGGGTTCGGCTGGGGTCATGATACCTGGTGATTCTGGTGCGCTCCGTGGCCAGCGCCTCATGACACGGGACGCCTGACGCACGGCGCTCTATGGCTTAGTAGGCACGGGCAAAGATGGCCAGGCGGTCGGTCTCCCGGCCGGTGTAGAAGCATTTGCCGCGCCCGGCCGGGGTGTCCAGCGGGAAACAGCGAATGGTTGCTTTGGTCTCTTCCTTCACCCGCTGCTCGTCGGCGTTATCACCCGCCCACCAAACCCGGGCAAAGCCGTCCTGCACCACTTCTTTGAAGCTGTCATAATCGGCCGGTTCGTAGGTGTGGGCTTCGCGGAAGGCCAGCGCTTTGGCGTGCATCCCATGATGGATCTGCGCCAACAGGTCCTGAACGGTTTGGGCCAGGCCATCTTGCGAGACAAACTGTTTGCCGTCCCGGCCGGGGATATCCCGCCGCGCCAGCGCCACCGAATGATTCGCCACGTCCCGTGGCCCAATCTCAATCCGCGTGGGCACACCCCGCAGCTCCCAATCATTGAACTTGTAACCCGGCGAAAGGTTATCCCGGTCATCCACCTTCACCCGCACCCCGGCCGCCGTCAACGACTGCCGGATGCGCTCCACGGCGGCCAGCACTTCACCCTTTTCACCATCCTTGCGGTAAATCGGCACAATCACCGTCTGGTAAGGCGCCAGGCGCGGCGGCATCACCAGCCCCTGGTCATCCCCATGCACCATGATGATCGCCCCAATAAAGCGCGTGCTCAACCCCCAGGAAGTCGTCCAACAATATTGCAACTCATTGCTCGTGTCCAGATACTTGATATCGAACGCCCGCGCAAAGTTCTGGCCCAAATTGTGCGACGTAGCCGACTGCAAAGCACGCCGGTCGCCCATCATCGCCTCTAGCGTAAAGGTCCGGTCCGCCCCGGCAAAACGCTCCACCTCCGACTTCTCACCTGGAATTACCGGGATGGCCGCATCGTTGACGGCAAAATCGGTGTACACGTCTAGCATCTGCCGTGTCTCAAAGGCCGCTTCTTCGGCCGTGGCATGGGCTGTGTGTCCTTCTTGCCAGTAAAACTCTGACGTCCGCAGGAACAACTTGGTGCGCAGCTCCCAACGCACGACGCTGTTCCACAGGTTAATCAGAATCGGCAGGTCACGATAACTCTGCACCCACCGCGCAAACGAATGGCCAATGATCGTCTCCGAAGTCGGACGTACTACCAACGGCTCCTCCAACTCCTGGCCACCAGCATGGGTCACAATCGCCAGCTCTGGCGAGAAACCTTCCACGTGCTTCGCTTCACGCTTGATGAAGCTCTCCGGAATGAACATGGGAAAGCCAGCGTTCAGGTGGCCGGTGGCCTTGAAGCGCCGGTCCAGCCCTTGCTGGATATTCTCCCACAACGCCCAGCCATACGGCTTCACAATCATCGTCCCCCGCACCGGACCATAATCGGCCAGATCGGCCCGCAGCACCAGGCTGTTATACCATTCGTTGAAATCTTCGCTTCGTGGCACCAGTTTCTCAGACATAGACATCCTACCTACACGCTAAAACCGCCCTCAACCCCGAAAAAAGGATTGAGGGCGGTCGCTCATTTCGCTCACAGAGACAACAGCACTACCGCATGGCGGTAACAACAGAACTGATATCCTGGATCAGATGCCCTACCGTGCTGTCAGTCAGGTTGAAGTAACCGGTGGGGGCGATGCCGATCCACACAATGAAGAGCAAGAGGGACAACATGATGAGCAGTTGCCCGGCATTGACATCCTTCAGCTTCTTGTTTTCGGGGTTATCGAGCGGCCCCATGAAGACGCGCTGGAACATCCACAGCAGGTAAACGGCGGCCAAAATAACGCCGCTGGTGGCAAAAGCGGTGTAAATCCAGGCGTGGGCACCCAATGACTCAGTTGCCCCCATGGACCCCAGCAAAATGGTGAACTCGCCCACGAAGCCGTTCAGGCCGGGCAGGCCCATGCTGGACAAGACGATGATGAGCGACAGCGCGCTAAAGATGGGCATGGCCCGCCACACGCCGCCAAAAGCGGACATCTCCCGGGTGTGGCGCTGCTCATAGAGCACGCCGACCAGGTAAAACAAAGCGCCCGTGCTGAGTCCATGGTTGACCCCCTGCAAGATCGCGCCCTGCAAACCGGCCTGGTTCAGCGAGAAGATGCCCAGCATGACAAAACCCAAATGGCTCACACTGGAATAAGCCACCAGCTTCTTCACATCCTTCTGGGCAAAGGAGACGATAGCCCCATAGATGATGCCGATGATGGCCAGGACGGCGATGGTCGGCGCAAAGGTGTAGGAGGCTTCTGGGAAGAGGGGTAAGTTAAACCGCATGAAACCGTAGGTGCCCATCTTCAGCAGAACGCCGGCCAGAATGATGGACCCGGCCGTGGGGGCCTGGGTGTGGGCGTCGGGCAACCAGGAGTGGAAGGGGAACAGGGGTACCTTAATGGCAAAGGCAATGGCAAAGCCCAGGAAGAGCAGGTTTTGTGCGTCGGCGAAGGCTGCCCGGCCGGAGATCAGATCCGGCAGCGCAAACGTCCCATTGGTAATGCCCATGTACAGAATCGCCAGCAGCATCAGCAAAGAGCCGGCCATCGTATACAGGAAGAACTTGATAGAGGCGTACACGCGTTCCTTACCGCCCCAAATGCCAATGAGGAAGTACATAGGGATCAGCGTGAATTCCCAGAAAATGTAGAAGAGGAAGAGGTCCTGGGCCAGAAACACCCCCAGCATCCCGGTTTCAAGCAGCAGCATGAAGATGTAATACTGCCGGGTCTGCGTCTCAATCGCATCCCAGGAACCGGCAATCGCCAGCATGGAGATGAACGTCGTCAGCAGAACCATCAAGATACTCAACCCATCGACGCCCATGTAATACTGGATATTGAGCGGCGCAATCCAGGTGGCCTTCTCAACCATCTGCAAACCGCTTTGGGCGGTATCATAGCTAACCACCAGGACGATGGACAGGATGAAGGTCACAATGGATGTGGCAATGGCCACTTGCTTGATCGACCGCTCTGACTCACGCTTAAGCGGCTTCAGGAGCAAGATTGCAAGGACGCCCACCAGAGGTATGAAAGTCAATATCGTCAACATAGTCTCACCAAGATTCGAGGTTGGTTACCTGTAATAACGAACTCGGATTAGCCGGCCGCAAACACAAAGTAGACCAGCAAGGCGATTACACCCAGGAACAGGGCCAGGGCGTAGTTACGCACATAACCGGTTTGCAGAACGCGCAACACATTGGCTACCCGGCCGGTGACCCGCGCCGTGCCGTTCACAATCCCATCCACACCCCGCGCATCAAACACATCAGAGGCAAAATTAGCAAAGCCCACAAACGTGTCCCGGACCAGCCGCTCATGCACAAAATCATGCCAGAAAGCCGAATCCAACGGACCCGCCAGCCACGCCGCCAGCCGGTTGAACAGCGGGATAATCCCCTTCATATACAGCGTGTTAAGCGGCAAAATTCGGAACCACCAGATAAGCGGCCCGATAACCGGAATGCCCGGCAGCGGATCCGGGTCTTCCGCTCGCTCCGGCTTGCGCCCATACACCACAAAGAAAGCCAACAGCAGCCCGGCAACAGCCAAAACAGTCGAGATGGCGGCCACATTGATCTGCAGCCAGGTTGGTGTGTGCGGCAAGTGCAACAGCCCTTCTTCCGTCAGCACAAACGCGGCAATAGAATGCTCCAGCCAATGCTCCAGAGCCAGGAAAATGCCGGTTTCATGCGCCTCTTTCGCTGCCTCGTAAGCCGCCTTAGAACCGTAGGGCAAATTCAGCAAACCACCCAAAATCGTCAGCCCGGCCAAAATCATCAAGGGCACCGTCATAAGCGGCGAGCTTTCCTGGGCATGTTCGGCCGCTTCGTGGCGCGGCTTGCCAAAGAAGACCATCTTGATTTGCCGCCCCATGTAAAAGGCGGTGCAAAAAGCGGCAATGGTCAGCATGATGGAGACCACACTAAAGACCGTCCCACTATTGTACGAAGCGTGCGCCAGAATCTCATCCTTGGACCAGAAGCCGGCCAGCGGCACAATCCCCGCCAGCGCCAGGGTGCCAATCATGTAAACCACAAAAGTGACCGGCATGCGCTGCCGCAGCCCGCCCATCGTGCGCATATCTTGCGGGTCGAACGGGGCAGCTTCCGCGTGCGGATCATGCTCGCCCGGATGCACCTGGGAGTGCTCATGGATGTGATGATGGCCATGCTCCATGCCATGAATGACGGAGCCAGAAGAAAGGAACAACAGTGCCTTGAAAAATGCGTGGGTGGTCAGGTGAAACATCGCCGCCACATAGGCCCCCATCCCGGCCGCGGCAACCATAAACCCCAACTGGCTAACCGTAGAATAGGCCAGTACCTTCTTAATGTCATTCTGCGTGAACGCAATCAACCCCGCCAGCAGCGCCGTCGCCGCACCAATGTAAGCCACCAGGTCGGGCGAGGAAACAATACCAAAAATGAGTGCCCCACTCTCGCGCACAATCTCAAACAGCACATTGCTGCGCACAATCAGATAAACGCCCGACGTTACCATGGTCGCCGCATGAATCAAGGCCGACACAGGGGTGGGGCCGGCCATCGCGTCTGGCAGCCAGACATAGAGCGGGATCTGGGCCGACTTGCCAGCCGCGCCCATGAGGAACAGCGCCGTGACTGCCGTCAGCACACTGGCCAATGGTGCCTGGAAAAGACCAAATTCCACCACGTGCCCGGCTTCGAACATCTCCACGGCCGAGCCAAAGACAGTATTGAACTGCAGCGAGCCAAACGTCCAGAACATGAGCACCATAGCCAGGACCATGGCAAAGTCGCCCACACGGTTGGCCACAAACGCCTTGCGCGCGGCGTTGGCATTCATAGGCTGCTTGTCGGCATCTACCCGGTCGAACCAGAAGCCAATGAGCAAGAAAGAACACAACCCCACCCCTTCCCAACCAACAAACAGCATCAGATAGCTGCTGCCAGAAACCAGCGTCAGCATGAAAAAGACAAAAAGGTTCAGGTAAGTGAAGAAGCGGGAGAAGTCAGGGTCGCCATGCATATAGCCAATGGCATAAATGTGAATCAGCGAACTCACGCCGGCCACCACTAACATCATGGTCACAGAGAGCGTGTCCACCTGAATTGCCCAGGGAATATAGAAGTTGGCAGAGGGGATAGATATCCAATCAAACAGGCGAACTGTTTCGGCATGGAATTCGTTGCCGGCCAGGCCAATGAGCAGAAGAACAGCTACACCAAAGGAGGCCAGGGCCATGATACTGGCAAACCAGCCAGACCATCTCTCCCCAACGCGGCGATCGGCGTCCACAAAGCGGCGGCCAAAAAGCGCATTCATGAAGATGCCGATAATCGGGAAAACGAGAATGAGTGGTGCGAGTTGAATGACGTCCATAATCTCACTTCATGACACGAAATCGTGGCCCTGGTAACGCTAGCCCTTCATCGTGTTTAGTTCGTCTATGTTGATGCTCCTCTTGGTGCGGAAAATCGCCACAATCAGGGCCAGACCTACGGCCACTTCGGCCGCGGCCACTGTCATCACGAAAAAGACGAAGATCTGCCCACCCAGATCGCCCAAATGGTGCGCAAAGGCAACGAAGGCCAGGTTGGCAGCGTTTAGCATGAGTTCCACAGACATGAAGATGACAATGGCATTGCGACGCAGCAGCACGCCAAGGGCTCCAATGGTGAACAATATGGCGCTTAGGGCGATGTACCAATCGATGGTCACTTGCTCAGGCATTGCTTCTTTGCCTCCTGGTACGGAGTACTACCGCACCAATCATGGCGACCAGCAGCAGAATGGAGGTGATTTCAAAGGGGAAGACGTAGGATTCAAACAGTTTGAGGCCAACGGCGACGGGACCAGCGTCAATGGTTGGGGCCGTGGTGCTGCCGCTGACGAGCTGGCCGCTTACCAGGATGGCAACAAAGGTGCCGATGAGGGCAGTCGCCAGGATGAGGGAGAGCACGGTCTGCCATCGCCCCCCTTCCCGGGCGCCCATGAGCTGTTCAGCACCCAGGAGCATGATGACGAACAGGAACAGCACCATGATTGCCCCGGCATAGACTGTGACCTGCACCATAGCGATGAAGGGCGCGTTCAGCACAAGGTAGAAGACGGCGATGGTCGCCATGTTCAAGATGAGGAATAGGGCGCTGTGAATGGCATTGCGGCTTAGCAGCATGCCAAGGGCCGCCAATATGGCGATCGCGCCTAGGATGAGAAACAGGATTGGATTTCCCATAAACCAACTCAGCCTTTAGTCTGGTTACGTTATTTCACGGCAGCGCCTGGGTCAACACCAGGCGGCGCAAAATCGTAATTTCAACGACGTAAAGTATTCGGTTCGAAATTGTAACTGTTCAGGCTGCTAAGAAAGCGGGCTTTTTTCACTTTTCGGGAGTTAAGCCGATTTTCTGGCCTGGTGGTTACGCTTTTTTGTGAACGGCTGCTTCGATCAAAAACTGGCACGCTGTTTTTGGCGAGGCATCGGGCGCAAAACCCCAATTCTATGCGCCCCGGACTTAAGTTTGTGAAGTATAGCACGATGGCGGCATCTGGGCATCCCGGCCGGGGTGTGGGCCAGCACCAAACCCAGCATATGCGCCAGGTGGCAATTCCATGGGCAGTTCTACCGCGGGTCCTCCATGTTGGGAATGGCGCGGGTAAAGACACCGGGTTCTGTCTTGCGTGGTGTCGGCTCGCTCCCGGCCGGGACCGGGTCCAGCAGCATTTCCCGCGTATAGATCGCACTGGCCCGATCATAGAAACTCAGTTCAAAGTCCCGTTCCAGCACAATCGCCTGCGTCGGGCAGGCATCCTCACAAAAGCCACAGAAAATGCAGCGCAGCATATTAATCTCATAGGTGCTGGCATAGCGCTCGCCCGGCGAATAGCGCACCTCATCCGTATTTTCCGACGCCTCCACAAAGATCGCATCGGCCGGGCAGGCCGCGGCACACAAAGCGCAGCCAATACACTTCTCCAGGCCGTTGTCATACCGCTTCAGCGCATGACGCCCCTTAAAACGATTGCTTACCGGCCGCTTCTCGTCCGGGTACATAATCGTCACCGGCGGCTTGAACGCGTGCTTCAACGTGGTGGCCATACCTCGGATTATTTCATGAAACATACAACTCTCCGTCAGATGCGCTGCTTGAGAATTTAGAAGTCACTCACTGGGGCAACCGGCCGCCTGAGACAAGCCCAGGCTGCCAGGCCAAATCGTTACCGCTAACCGCTAAAGAAGCCGAAAATCGTACTCAGCCACTGGTCAAAAACCCCTTCCTGCGCCAGCAAAATAACCGTACCAGTGATAACGAAATTGGCCAGGGCGATGGGCAGCAGCCGTTTCCAACCAAACTGCATCAACTGATCATAACGAAAACGGGGCAGAGACGCCCGAATCCAGATCATCAGGCACAGGCTGAGGATAATTTTTAGGATGATGTAAACAAAACCCAGCGCCGGCACCTCATCTACAAAAGGACCGCGATAGCCGCCAAAGAAAAGCACCGCAGCAATGGCGCTCAACGAGATCATCTTCATGTACTCGGCCATGAAAAATGCCCCAAAGCGCATACCCCCATATTCCACATTGTAGCCAGACGACAGCTCCTGCTCCGCTTCCAACAAGTCAAATGGAGAGCGTTGCAGTTCGGCCAGGGCCGCCACGTAAAAGATGAACGCGGCCAGCGGCTGGACAAAGAGGTACCACAACCCTTTCTGCGCGGCGACAATCTCGCCCAGGTCCATTGAATTGGCCAGCATGATGGGCGGCAAAACGGAAAAGCCCAGCGCCAACTCATAGCTAATCATCTGCGCCGAGGCACGAATGCCCCCCAAGACAGCGTACTTGCTGTTGGACCCCCAGCCGGCCAGGGCCACGCCGTAAACGCCAATCGAAGTAATGGCCAGGAAGAAGAGGACGCCCACGTTGATGCCGGGTGCAATGGCGAAATAGGGCGAGAACTGCGCCCCAAAAATGTTGATTTCGCCCGCCCAGGGGATCACGGCCAGGATTAGGATGGCCGGCATCACAGCCAGCATGGGGGCCAGGTTGTAGACAAAGCGATCGGCCCGGCCGGGTGTGGAATCCTCCTTAAAAAACAGCTTCACCGCGTCAGCCGCCGGCTGCATAATACCGGCCAACAGCTTGCGCTCTGGGCCGCCCCGGGTTGGAATGGGAATATAGCCAGCCCGGTTCGGGCCAACGCGATGCTGCAAGCGGGCCAGAAATTTGCGCTCCAACAGCGTGGTATAGGCAAAACCGGTAATCACCGCAAAAGAGACGATAAACCCCACAATAAGGGAGCGAAGTGCGATTTCACCAGGTGTCATAACGATTCCTTCGTCCTGGGCCAGGGTCCGAAAGCAGTTTCCCGCTTTCCGGCCGTGGCTTGCGGCCGCTTCAGGCGACGGTGGCGACGGTGGCTACGTTGGCCGCGCCAGGGGCCGAAGCAGGCCTGATCTTGCATTCCAGCCGAAGCCAGAGCTAACTCTCAACACGTTCAATCTTAAAGGCCACCCGGCCGGGTTGCAGCGGCAATCCCTGTATCAACGCCAGGCCCGGGAGCGTCGCGCCATTAACATGCGCCTTCAGCGCCGCTGCCACGCCGTTCACCTGCGCCTGCACCGTGTCACCCTCCACAATCCGCAGCTCGGCCGCATCGTCGGCGTGTAACACCAGCGTGGGCGGAACCACTCGCAGTTGGATAATCTCGGAACGGTTCAGCAGCGTCCCCGGCCGGTACACATCCGCCGCCGTAATCACCGGCAGCCCGCGTCCGGTCACTGCGGTCACTTCCGGCAAGTCATACAGAGGCACTGCCTTCGCTTCCGCTTCACTGGCCCACTGCTGCCCCAGGCCAGAGCCATTCTCATAAGCCGTGCCGCCATAATACAGATCCTCGCCGCCCACGTCCGGCCACTGCTTCACCACTTCGGCCAGTTTGCGGTAATCCATACCTTTGTACTGCGGCACTGCCCGGCTCAGGTCACGGAAGACCAGGCTGGCCGCGAAGGCCGCCTTGCCCAGTCCCAGCTTCTCGCCCACCTGGGCCAAAATCTGCCAGTCGGCCCGGCTCTCACCCACCGGGGAGATAGCGGGATAGAAGCGCTGCACGCGGCGTTCGCCGCTGGTATAGGTACCTTCACGCTCTGCCCAGCTTTGGGCCGGCAGCACAATGTCGGCCTCTTTGGCCGTATCGGTCAGGAAAAGCTCTTGCACGACCAGGAAGGCCAATTGACCCCGGCCGGGCAGCAAACCATCGCCCACCGGATCCGTGCCCACCACATACAATGCGCGCAAATCACCCGAGCGCACCGCGGCAAAAATCTCCGCCGCGCCCTTGCCCGGTTCAGCCAGCGACTTGTAGCCCGGGGCTGCATCCGGCCGGATGCCCATATCCCACGCGCCCTGAGTATTATTGTGCGGCCAGACCGCTATCAGGCCGTTATTTACCCGGCCGGTGTGCCCCTGCCCCTGCGTATTCTTGACCAGCAGCAGGTTGGCCAGCGTGCGGGCCAACACATCACTCTCCGCATAGCTCAGCCCTTCACCGCCATAAAAGACCACCAGATTATTTGCCCCCACCAACATCCCGGCCGCAGCCGTCAACTGATCTTCAGCCGCTTCAACGTCCACCTTAGCGGCCGAAAGCAAATGATGGGCGGTGGTCAGAGCTTCCCCGGCCGGGTAATACAAGGCCAGGCGCGCATAAGCGTCCAGCCGTGTCGGCCGGGCATTTAGCACCACCAGGGCTGCGCCGCGCTCCGCCGCCTGCTTCACCCGCAGCCACCAGACCGGCGCTTCGGCGTGCAGATCACTGGCCATCACCAGGATCGCATCCCCTGCGCCCAGTTCCTGCAAATTGCTGCCGGCCGCCAGCCCCACCTTCGCCGTAACGTCACCACCGGCCAGGCGCGGATTGGCCAGGTCCAGATGATTGCTCTTCAGCCCCTTACGCAGCAGTTGCTGGAACAGGAACAGGTCCTCATTGCTCAGCCGGTCACCGGCCAGGCCGGCCACATTGGCCTGGTGCAGCTGCAACCGGTCGGCCACCGCTTGCAGCGCCTCATCCCAGCTTACGGGCACCAATTGCCCCTCTTTACGCATCAGCGGCTGGGTCAGCCGGTCGGGGTGGTCGGCAAAATGGTGTACAAAGCGCCCCTTGTCACAAATCCAGAGCTCATTCACCGCTTCGTTCTGGCGCGGCATCACCCGCTTGATCACCCGCCGGCCACCCGATTTGGCCTCCGGCCGGGTACTCATCGTCGTATTGCAGCCCACCGGGCAATGGGGGCAAATGCTGGCCACCGGATTCAACTCCCACGGCCGCGCCCCAAAGCGGAAGTCGCTGGTCGTCAGCGCACCCACCGGGCAAATATCGGTCGTATTCCCGCTCCAAATACTGTCAAAACCGGGTTCAGAGTTGGTCACAATCTCCAGCCGGCGCCCACGATTGTGGAAAGCAATCACCGGGTCCCCGGCAACCTCGCTCTGGAAGCGCGTGCAGCGCCCACACTGGATGCAGCGCTCGCGGTCCAGGTAGATAAGCTCACCCAGCGGCACATGCTTGGCCAGCTTCATCTTCATGCTGAAGTCAAAGCGGCTGTTGCCATCACCGTGCCGCATCGTCAGGTTTTGCAGCGGACATTCGCCCCCTTTGTCGCAGATGGGGCAGTCCAGCGGGTGGCTGGTCAGGATAAACTCAATGATGTCTTCGCGCGCCTGGTCCACCTCTTTGGCGGTCGTGTCGACGGCCATGCCTTCGGCAACGCGCACCGTGCAGCCCGTTTGCAATCCTTTGCCCCAATTGTACTGCGGCGTGCCATCCGGATTGTTCACTGGGGCACCGGTGGCCCGGTCACGCACCGGCATGCCCACGCGCACCAGGCACATACGACACATGCCCACCGGCTCCAGTTTGGGATGGTGGCAAAAAACGGGAATATCCACCCCTACCAGCTTGGCCGCATCCACAACGGTCGCCCCTTTGGGTGCCTGCACTTCTTTTCCGTTTACGATAATGGTGACGAAATCACTCATGGGTTTTCTCAATCAACGTTCGCTTGTATGCTGTTCCCGGCCGGGCTGGCTATAGGCCACGGCTTCAGGCCGCGGCTTCAGGCCGCAGCCGGCACCGCTCGCCGCTGGGCCGGCTGGCCCTTACTGGCCGCCGCCACTTTGGCCTGGTATTCCGGCAGAAAATGCTTCACAGTGGAGAGCACCGGGCTGGTAGCAAACTCACCCAGCGCGCACAGACATTTGCCCTGCATCTGGTTGGCCACGTTTTCCAACACGCGCAGATCGTTCGGCGTGCCCTGGCCATGATAAATGCGGTGCAGCAAATTCTCCAGCCAGAAGGTGCCTTCACGGCAGGGGGTACACTTGCCGCAAGATTCATGGCGGAAAAACTCCACCGCCTTCAGCGCCACCCAGACCATGTCGGTGTCCTCGTCCATCACAATGACCGACGCGGAACCCATCATCGAGTCAAAAGGCAGCAGGCCATCAAAGGAGACAACGGCATCCAGTGCATTGGCCTTGACGATGGGGCCGGAGCCGCCGGAGGGCAGAATCGCCTTAACTTTTTTGTCGCCGGGCACGCCCTGGCCATACGCTTCGCCAAAAATCAGCTCGCGGTAGGTGATCTGGCCCATGATCACTTCGTAGTTACCCGGCCGGTTCACATGACCACTCAGGCAAACAACTTTGGGACCAGGGCTGTCCTTGGTGCCCAACCCCAGGTACCAGTCTGCACCGTTGATGATGACCGGCGGCACATTGGCCAGGGTTTCCACGTTGTTCACCACCGTGGGCTGACCGTACAGACCAGCCTGCGCCGGGAACGGCGGCTTGGACCACGGCTGGCCCAGGTCGCCCTGCAGCGAAGCCAGCAGGGCCGTCTCCTCACCGCAAATGTAAGCGCCCGCGCCGTAGGAGCAGTAGAAATCGCAGTCATAGCCAGAGCCGAGGATGTCCTGGCCCAGCAGGTTAGCGGCGTAGGCATCTTGCAGCGCCTGCTCAAAATTGTAGGCAGCGTCCATGAATTCGCCGCGGAAGTAGATGTAGATCAGCCTGGCCCCAATGGCATAGGCGGCAATAAGCGCCCCTTCGATAACCTGATGGGGGTTGCTCTCGCACAGTTCGCGGTCCTTGAAGGTGCCCGTTTCCGACTCATCGGCGTTGATAACCACGTATTTGACCGGCGCGTTTTTGGGGATGAAGCCCCATTTGACCCCGGCCGGGAAGCCAGCCCCACCCCGCCCCTTGATATTTGCCTGGCGCACAACGTTAATGACCTCGTCCGGCGAATACTCCTTCAGGCACTTCGTCAGCGCCTCATACCCACCATTCGCCCGGTAGACGTCCAGCTTGTGCAAATCCTTGATGTCGCGATGACGCAGCAATATGTGGGCCATAATATCACTCCTGGGCGTTACGAACTGGCAAAGCCGACAATCTTCTGCACCACCGAAGGCGCTTCCTGGCCCGACGCTGCTTCGGCGCGCAGCCGTTCAAGCAAAGCCTCAAACTTCGCCTCATCCAAATTTTCTTCAAACTTGAGGTTACATTGCAGCATCGGAGCCTTGTCGCACGCCCCCAGGCACATCACCTTTTTCACCGTGAACAGGCCATCGTCCGTGGTAACGTCCGGCGGCACGCCCAGCTTCTGGCAGGCCATGTCCGCAAATTCGTCCGCGCCGCGCAGCGCACAGGCCAGGTCAGTGCAAATCTCCAGCACATACCGCCCTACCGGCGCTTCGTAATAAAGGCTGTAAAAGCCGGCCAGCGACATCACGTGGGTCGGATCCAGGGCCAGGATTTCGGCCACTTCGGTCATGGCTTCCTGGCTCATATAGCCATACTCATCCTGCGCCAGGTGCATAAGCAGCAGCACCGCGGATCGTTTTTCCGGGTAGCGAGCCAGGATTCCGGCCACCACGTCAGCATGTTTCTCGGTCAGTCTTCCCATCGTTGTTTTCTCTATTTAGTTACCGGTCAATCTCGCCCAGCACAATGTCAATGGAGCCGATAATGGCCACCAGGTCCGCCACAAAGACGTTCTTGGCCATCCAGGGCAAGGAGGCTAGATTGACATAAGATGGGGCACGGAAATGGACGCGCGCGGGTTTAGGTGAGCCGTCACCCCGCAGATAGCAGGCAAACTCACCGCGCGGGGCCTCAATGGACTGGTAGACGTAGCCCTTGGGCGCGCTAAAGCCCTCGGTCCACAGCTTGAAGTGGTGGATTACGGCTTCCATGCTGTGGCCCAATTCAGACCGCGGCGGGGGCACAATCTTGCGATCATCGGCCCGGAAGGGGCCGGCCGGCAGTTTGTCCAACGCCTGTTCGATGATGCGCAGGCTCTGCCACATTTCGGCCATGCGCACCCGGTAACGCGCGTACACATCGCCCACGGTGCTGGTTGGCACCTCAAAATCATACTGCTCGTAACCGCAGTAGGGCATCGCCTTACGAATGTCCCACTGCACACCGGAACCGCGCAGACTGGCCCCGGTCAATCCCCAGGCCACAGCCTGCTCGGCCGTAACCACGCCAATGCCCTTGGTGCGGCTGAGCCAGATGGGGTTGTTCTTGAGTAGGGCTTCGTAGTCGGCAATTCTGGCCGGGAAGAAGTCGAGGAATTTGCGCACGGCTGGTTCAAACTCTTCCGGCACGTCGCGCCACAATCCCCCCGGCCGGAAGTAGCTAACCATCATCCGCTGCCCGGCAACCATCTCAAACAGGTCCAGAATGTATTCGCGCTCGCGGAAGCAGTAGAGGAAAACGGACATGGCCGCCAGGTCCAGGGCATGGGTGGCCAGCCAGACCAGGTGGCTGCTCACGCGGGCCAGCTCGGTGAGGATGACGCGAATGGCCTGGGCGCGGGGTGGCGCTTCAATGCCCAACAACTTCTCCACGGCCAGGATATAGCCCAGGTTGTTGGACATGGGGGACAGGTAGTCCATGCGGTCGGTCATCACCAGGGCCTTGGTATAGGTCTTCGACTCCATGCTCTTTTCAATGCCGGTGTGCAGGAAGCCGATATCGGAGGCCAGGTTAACGATGATTTCGCCGTCCAGTTCCAGCAGCAGGCGCAGCACGCCGTGGGTGCTGGGGTGCTGGGGTCCCATGCTGAGGAGCATGTTTTCTTCGGAGGCGATTTCCATGCCGGAGCCATATTTGGCCCGCAGTTCTTCTACCGAAAGCTCCTGGAAGGTGTCGGAGGAAGCGGAAACTGTCTCACTTCGGGTAATTCCAACGGCCATGTTGTCCTCTCTATTGCCCAGATGCGCCAAGAAGCCCCCGGCCGGGGTCGGCCCGGCCGGGCATGCAGCGCGTTCCTTGTTTAATCCTTGGCATACGGTTTGCGGGCGTCAATCGCTTCCCAATTGAACGAGAACTGCACCTCTTCATACCCCAGCGGGTAATCCTTGCGCAGCGGATGCCCCTGCCAATCTTCCGGCAAGAAAAGCCGGCGCAGGCTGTTATTCCCCTTGAAGCGCACACCCATCAGGTCCCACACCTCCATCTCCAGCCAGGTGGCCACCGGCCAAATCTCGGCCACCGTCTCTGGCCCTTTGTCCGGGTCTTCCACCATCGCCCGCAGCCGCAGGCGATGATTCTTGGGGATGGAATAGATGTGATAATTCACCGCAAACCGCGGGAAGTCGGGCAGCATATCATCGGCCACCACATCTTCTAGCAGGTTATATTGCAGGTCGGGGTCATCGCGCAGCAGCTTACAAATCGCCTTGACCTGGCGCATCTCCACCACAAGCGTGCGCTCGCCACGAAAATCCACCACTTCCTCAATTGCCTTGGGGAACGCTGCCTGTACTTTTTCCAATACCAGCCGATCTTTTTCTGCCCAGTCGTTCATGCTTACGCCCAATCCGCCAGTTTTTCAGTTCGAATTTTCTCATGCAGGGTCAGGATGCCGTCGATAAGGGCCTCCGGCCGGGGTGGGCAGCCCGCCACATACACATCCACCGGCACAATCTCATCCACCCCCTGCACAATCGCATAATTATTGAAGATGCCCCCACAGGAAGCACAATCCCCCATGGCAATCACCCACTTGGGGTCCGGCATCTGGTCATACAGACGACGCAGCACAGGGGCCATTTTGCGCGAGACCCGGCCGGCCACAATCATCAAGTCCGACTGGCGCGGCGACGGGCGCATCAGCTCCATGCCAAAACGAGACGCATCCACGTGGGCGGCCTGCGAAGCCATCATCTCAATCGCACAACAGGCCAGGCCAAACAACATTGGCCACATAGCATTGGTCCGCCCCCAGTTCACCAGGTCTTCCAGGCGGAGCGTCACAACGCCCAGGTTACCCGCTTTTTGCTCTAATCCCATTCCAATGCTCCTTTCTTCCAGATCCAGACGTAGCCAACCAGCAGGATGCCAATAAAGACCAGCACCTCCGCCAGGCCAAAAAGGCCCAACTGGCGAAAGGTGATAGCCCAGGGCAGCAGGAAAATCGTTTCAATGTCAAACAGGATGAACAAGACAGCAATCAGGTAAAAGCGAACCGGCAGACGGCGCTGCGCCTCGCCGATGGGCACCATACCCGATTCATAGGGCGTCGCTTTGCGGGAAGTCGGCCGCTTTGGGCCAAGAATAAGCGAGAGAACAGGCAAGAGAATCGCAAAGAAAAGGGCAATTCCCAGCAATACAGCAATGGGGATGTAGGGAATCAGGTGATCTTGCATGAGCTTAGATGACACTACCTCCGCAGGGAGCCAAGTCTGTTCAATTTATCACAATCTGACGTGGTGATTTTATCATAATCAACTTCACCCGCAAGGCATCAGTTGAGTTTTTATGATTTTTATAAGAAATATTCCCCGTGAACAACGGCGGCTGTTGTGACCGGCGGAGCGACTGGCAGGCACCCCGGCCGGGGAACGACCAACGAAACTTGTTACCCCAAATAGTCACGCAGCGACTTACTGCGGCTGGGATGGCGCAGCTTGCGCAGCGCCTTCGCCTCAATCTGGCGAATCCGTTCCCGGGTAACGCCAAACTCCTTGCCCACTTCTTCCAACGTGTGGTCCTTGCCATCCTTCAGGCCAAAGCGCATCTCCAGCACCTGCCGTTCGCGCTCCGTCAAGAAGCCCAGGACATTGCGAATCTGTTCCCGTAGTAATTCCTTCGAAGCCGCGTCCATCGGCTCTACCACGCGGTCATCCTGAATAAAATCACCCAGTTCAGTCGAATCCTCTTGCCCCACCGGTGATTCCAGCGACATCGGGTCCTGGCTAATGCGCAGAATATTGCGCACCTTGTTAGCCGACTGCCGCCATTTGCGGTTCAGATAGGGGTCCAGGGGCAAACCCTCCGCCGTAGCCCGGCGAATAGTCGCCACTTCCTCCGGCGTCAGATACTCCAGCTCCAGCACCAATTCCTCAATAGTTGGCTCATGCCCCAGGTCTTGCACCATCTCCCGCTGCAGCCGGGTAATCTTGTTGATGGTCTCAAACATGTGCACCGGAATGCGAATCGTGCGCGCCTGGTCGGCAATCGCCCGGCTCACCGCCTGGCGAATCCACCACGTGGCATACGTGCTGAACTTATACCCCTTAGTGTGGTCAAATTTCTCCACGGCGCGCAGCAAGCCAACATTGCCCTCCTGCACCAGGTCCAGGAACTGAATCCCGCGCCCCATGTACCGCTTGGCAATGCTAACCACCAGCCGCAGGTTGGCGCGTGTCAGATTCACCTTGGCCTCTTCAGCCAGGTTATAGATCATAAACTCGTTAAATTTCAGGGCCACATCGTCGGCCACCATCCATTCCCGCAGCTCTTCCGTCGGCGGCAGGTCCGCATCCTGGGCATAATAGACCGACAAGCGCCCCATCATATCCACCGGCAGCATAAAGATGGAGGTGAACATGGCAAACACATTCTCGGCCAGGTCGGTCCATTCATCCGCCTGCCCCCAGTCGCCAGCGTTCAGATAATGGCGCAGGTAGGAAGGCGAGTCACTGCGCCAGGTCTGGCGCAGCTGCTGCGCCTCCACAATCAGCATCGCCAGGTTGGGCAAGTCCACGTCGATAACCTGGGCCGCTTTCTTGGCCCGCCGCCAACTGGCCAGCAGATTATCATAGTTAATCAGCATGGTACGCAGTTGCAGGTCGTCTTGCCCGCCCAGTACCGCCGCCTGTGCCGTCAGCTCTTCTAACGAGTTCGCCGCCGCCAACTGGATCGATAGCCAGATCTCATGCTCTGAGGTCAGCAGCGGCACCTGGCCAATTTCCTTAAGGTAAGTGTGTACCGGGTCATCCTGCATGCCCCCGGAGTAATAGCCTTCGCTCCCCGTGCGGCCGTCGTCCTCGTCGTCCAGGTCCAGCAGGTTGACTGACTCGGCCATTTCGTCCACATCCTTGCCGCTCTTGGAAACGACGCGGATACCGCGCTTCTGCAGCTCTTCATACAGCCGCTCAGCCTGGTCTTCGTCAGCCGATGCCAGAATAGCCTGAACGTCGGCTTCATCTATCTCGCCTGTCCGGCGTGCCTGGCGATAAACTGTTTCAATATCGAGCAGGGCCAGTTCCTCTTCGCTGTCTTCTTCTGGCAGTGTCTCTAATTCGTCAAAATCCATGTTGCCCATACGTTTACTTGCTCAGTCTGGCGCGAGGCTATTCACCTTCCGCATCGGCCTTACGCCGGTTAACCAATGAGAGTTCGCTTTTGGCCCGGTTGATCCGCTGCATCTCTGTGGGCAGGGCAGCCAACTGCTGCCGGTACAGCAGCATCACAGGCTCGTTGCCTTCGTTTTGGGCATCGCGCAAGAGTAGTTGTACCTCGCTTAGCAGCCGCCTTATCTTCTCTAAACGCAAATCGAGAACGGTCTGAGCCAGTTTGTCTGGCAGACGCTCCCGGCCGGTGCTGGGCATATCATCCATCTGTGAATCTGCCTGCCAGGATAGCACGCGATTTCGCAACGAGGCGTCTAAACTATCGCACAATTCATCAATCGTGGCAACCGCGCCAGAGCGTAGGTTTTGCTGTGCCGCTCGCAGCAGCGCCCTGTCTTCCGGGGTGGTGAAGTCATCCAGTTCCAACTGCTTCTGGCTTACCGACAACAGCCTGTGATCCACCTGCCCCAGGAGCTGGGCCTCGCGCAGGCAGTGGTAAAGAATGTACGCCTCGCGCTTGTCCAGGCTCAGGCGTCCGCCGGCAAGTACGGGGTTGTCTGCCCCCGGCCGGGGCGGGAGCGAGGGCAGTGTAGGCCCGGCCGGGGGCTGCGAGCGGGCCGGTTTGCTGCCGGGCAACGTCACCTGAAGCTGCTGCAAAGCCCGCTCATCCACCCGCAGCGTGCGCGCCAGCAGCTGCCGGTAGTGGTCGCGTTCCACCGCATCCGGCATATCCTGGATCAGCGGCAGCACCTGCTGCGCCACCGCCGACTTGGCCTTGGCATCCTCCAGGTCTAAATCCCGGGTGAGTACGTCAATGACATAGGCGGCCACCGGCTGCGCCTGCGCCACCAACTGCGGCCAAAGCGTGGGGTTTTCACGGATGATCTTATCGGGGTCATTCCCGGCCGGGAGGGTTACTACGCGAATATCAGCCTGCAAGCGCCCCTCATGGCGCACCAGATGCGGCGCATCAAAGCGCGTCTCCTCCGTGCGGTCCAGCGTTTCGCGAGCCACATCCAGACTGCGCATCGTAGCCCTGGCCCCGGCCGCGTCCGCATCCAGGGCAATAACAAAGCGCCGGGTAAAGCGCTTCAGCAGCCGCAGCTGCGTTTCTGTCAGCGCCGTGCCCATCTGCGCCACCAGGTTGCGGAACCCCAACTGCCAGCCCTGCATCACATCCATGTACCCTTCCACAATCACCGCCTGGCGCGCCTCACGGATGTGTCGCCTGGCCATGTCCAGGCCAAACAGAAGCTGGCTCTTATCAAACAGCGCCGTTTGCGGCGAGTTCAGGTACTTGGGCACCCCATCTTTGTCCAGCGTGCGCGCGCCAAAACCTACCACCTGGCCATTCACATCCCGGATCGGGATCATCAGCCGGTTGCGGAAGCGGTCATAGCGCGTGTTACGCTCCGGGTTCTCCGTTAGCAGCCCCACAGCCACCAGCTCGTCGTCATTGTATCCCTGGGCATTGAAATGGTTGCGGCAGGCATCCCAAGATTCCAGGGCATAGCCCACCTTGAACTCGGCCAGGGTTTGCTCAGTTAGCGCCCGGCCGGAGACATAATCACGCGCCACCACCGCCTGCGGCGCATGCAGCAGCAGTTGGTGAAAATAATCAGCCGCCCCGGCTAGCAGAGCAGCCAGCCTTTCCTCAACCGCGCGCTGCTCCAGGTCCGCCGGGAACGCCTCCTCAAGGACCACCCCCGCCCGCGCCGCCAACTGCTCCAGCGCCTCTCTAAAATCCCAACCCTGCTTCTTCATGACAAAGGAAAAGAGATCGCCTCCTTCAGCACAGGCCCCAAAACAGCGCCAGGTCTGGGAGTCGGGGAAAACGACAAAAGCCGGGGTGCGCGTGTTCTGGTGGAAGGGGCAGAAGCCGGTATAAGTGCGGCCAGACTTGCGCAGCGTCACCGTCTCCGACACAATGTCGACAATATCCAGCCGGCTTTTGATCTCCTGGGTCACATTCATGGCACCGATTATACCTGAATTCGGCGGGCATTATACTGACCCTCACAATGATCCAGGGTAATCACATATTCAAATTTCGCCGAGTCGCTGCGAGTTATAACCACGCAGCTAGCCAGGAAAGTGCGTTCAAACGCACTGCCGCGCAACACAACGCAGGCACAAACCGGCGAACATAAGGATATACCAACATGCTTCAGCGTGTTTTCTCTGCTTGCTGCCATGTCTCTAGCCGGCAGTGCCAGGCAGGTGATTACCCTGGCCGATTCCCGGCCGGGGGTTGGCATTGAAGGCACGGCAGATATACTTGCCGCAAACAACGCCTACGTCCAGGCCAGACAGACCTGCTGCCAGCTCCCCAGCAGGACCAGACACCTACCAAATAGTCACAAAAAGGATTGAACAACAATGACCCTGGTAATGAAATTTGGCGGCACCTCAGTGGGCAGCGCCGCAGCCATCCGGCAAACAGCCGAACTCATCCGCAGTTGCCAGGCAGACTGGGGGCCGGTGGTCGTCGTGGCCTCGGCCATGGGCACCCAGCCCGTCAAAGTGACCGATTTGCTGCTGCAAGGGGCTTACGCCGCCCTGGCCGGCGACGAAGCCACCTGCCTGCGGGTAGCCGACGCGCTGCGTCAGGCCCACTACGAAACCATCGACGGCCTGCTTGCGCCAGAAAAAGAGCGGCAGCAAATCCTGGCCGAAAACCAGCAGTTCATTGAGCGCTTTGCGGCGCTGTGCCGGGCGGTGCTGGTCCTGGGCGAACTAACCCCCCGCGCCCTGGACACCATCAGCGCCATGGGCGAGCAAATGAGCGTGCGCATCCTGGCCGCCTACCTGCGCGAAGCCGGCCTCCCGGCCGGGGCCATCGACGCCACCGAACTGCTAGTCACCGACGACAACTTCCAGTCAGCCGCCCCCCTGTGGGCCGAGACCACCGCCCAGACCCAGGCCCGCTTACAGCCACTGCTGGACCAGGGCATCATTCCCATTGTCACCGGCTTCATTGGGGCCACCCAGACCGGCGTGACCACGACCCTGGGCCGGGGCGGCTCCGATTTCAGCGCGGCCATCCTGGGGCAGGCGTTGGCCGCCCAAGAAGTGTGGATCTGGACCGACGTAGACGGCGTGATGACGGCCGATCCCCGCCTGGTGCCGGCGGCGCGCAGCATCCCCGTGCTCAGCTTCCGCGAGGTGGCCGAACTGGCCTACTACGGGGCCAGGGTGCTGCATCCCAAAACAATGCGCCCCTGCGTGGAAAACGACATCCCCCTGCGCATCAAGAACACCTTCAACCCCCAGCATCCGGGCACGGTGATTGTGCGCGAAGCCCCGGCCGGGAACGGCAGCGGGGCCATGAAAGCGGTCACCGCCATCAAAGAGCTAAGCCTGATCACCGTGGAAGGGCGGGGGATGATGGGCGTGCCCGGCATCGCCGCCCGCACCTTTGGCGCGGTCGCGCGCGGCCAGGTCAGCGTGCTGCTCATTAGCCAGGCCTCGTCGGAACAATCGATCTGCTTTGCCGCCCCGGCCGGGGCCACCGACAGCGTCCTGGCCGCCCTGGAGCAAGAGTTCACCGCCGAATTACAGCGCAAAGACATCGACCGCATCTGGGCCTTGCGCCCCGTCGCCATTGTCACCGTGGTGGGGGCCGGGATGCGCGGCACGCCGGGCATTGCCGGCCGCATCTTCAGCGCCCTGGGGCGCGAAGCGCTGAACATCATCGCCATCGCCCAGGGCTCCTCCGAGTGCAGCGTCAGCCTGGTCGTCGATGGCGCGGACACCGCCACCGCCGTGCAGCGCATTCACGAGCTGCTATAAACTGCTGCTTGCCCCGGCCGGGCAGGCAGCCGCCACCCCCAGCGATTGAACAACGGTTAACTTTGGGTTGCCACTGTCGTTCAGTTTGTCGTTAACGGGCGGCACACAGCAAAATTAACGCCTGGCCTTGTTTCTCCCCGGCCGGGTACCGATAATCCCGCCAATCACAATCAAGCTGGGGCAGCGCCGCCCGCTGCCCCACCCCCGGAGGTACCCAATGCAGCCCAAGAAAACAATCATGCTCTGCCTGATCCTGGCCATATTAACCGCCTGCCAGCCCAGCAACAACACCGGCGCCGGCCCAGCCGCGGCCGCCGACCCCCAGCCCATCGCCGATCCCGCCGCTGCCGCCGCCATCACCGCCGCCGACCAGGCCGCGCTAAACGCCGTGGCCACCGCCGCTGCCCGGCTGGGCAGCGGCGCCACCGGCCAACTGGTCATCTACTCCGGCCGCAGCGAAAGCCTGGTCGCGCCCATCATCGCGCAGTTTGCCGCGGCCACGGGCATCGACGTGCAGGTGCGCTATGGTGATACCGCCGAACTGGCCGCTACCCTCCTGGAAGAGGGAGCCAACAGCCCCGCCGACCTCTTCTTTGCTCAAGACCCCGGTGGGCTGGGCGCGGTGCAGAGCGCCGGCCTGCTGGCCACGCTGCCGGCCGATACCCTGGCCAGAGTACCGGCCCGCTTCGCCGCCGCCGATGGCCAGTGGGTGGGCATCTCCGGCCGGGCGCGGGTGGTTGTCTACAACACCGAAACCCTCACCCCGGCGGATCTGCCCGACGACATGTGGGGCTTCACCGACCCCGCCTGGCAGGGGCGCATCGGCTGGGCCCCCACCAACGGCTCCTTCCAGGCCATGGTCACCGCCATGCGCAGCGTGTGGGGCGAAGCACAAACGCGGGAATGGCTGGCCGGCATCCAGGCCAACGACCCCATCGTCTTTGAGAAAAACACGCCCATCGTCGAGGCCGTCGGCCGGGGCGAAATTGAGGTGGGCTTTGTCAACCACTACTACCTCTTCCGCTTTCTGGAGGAGGAGGGCGAAGGCTTTCCGGCGCGCAATTACTTCTTGCCCGGCGGCGGCCCCGGCTCGCTCATTCTCGTCTCCGGCGTGGGCATGCTCAAAACCGCGCCCAACGCCGTAAACGCCCAAAGCTTCATCGATTTCTTGCTGACGAGCGAAGCGCAGCAATATTTCGCCAACGAGACTTACGAGTATCCGGTCGTCGCCGGCGTCGCCATCTCCCCCTTCCTGCCCCCCCTGGCGGAACTGGATGCGGCGGCGGCCGATATCCCCCTGGCCTCGCTGGCCGACCTGCCCGGCACAGCCCGCCTGCTGAGCGAACTGGGCATACTTCCCTAACCGCCCGCCAGCCCCAGCCCTGCCCGGAAAAGTTGACAGTCGCCTGTCATTGCAGAATAATTGCCACAAGCTCACCAGTGACCGGAGCGCAGTTGGCGCGGCGGCACTACCTCTGGTCGAAGCGGTCAACTTGATGGCACAGTACCAACCCACAGCCTCACCTGATCCCCTGGCGCTTTCCGTGCCCGAACTGGCCGCGCAACTGCGGGCGGGCACGCTGCCCCTGGCCGTCTACCTGGACGCGCTGGCGGCGCGCTTTGCCACCCGTGAGCCGGATTTGCAAGCTTTTGTGCCGGAGCCGGACCGTTTTGGGCGGCTGCAGCGGGAGGCGGCGGCGCTGTTGGCTGCCTACCCCCGGCCGGGTGAACGCCCCCCCCTCTTTGGCCTACTCGTCGGCGTGAAGGACATCTTTCACGTGGATGGCTTTGTGACCCAGGCCGGCAGCCGTGTCCCGGCCGGGATGTGGGCCGGCTCGGAATCGGCCGTAGTCCGCCAGCTCAAGGCATTGGGTGCGCTCATCCTGGGCAAAACCGTGACCACTGAGTTCGCTTACTTTGCGCCCGGCCCCACGCGCAACCCGCACCACCTCGACCATACGCCCGGCGGCTCCAGCAGCGGTTCGGCGGCAGCGGTGGCCGCCGGCTTGTGCCCGCTAGCCCTGGGCACCCAGACCATCGGCTCCATCACCCGGCCGGCGGCTTACTGCGGCGTGGTAGGCTACAAGCCCAGCTACGACCGCCTCTCACGCGCGGGGGTTATCCCGCTCGCGCCCTCGCTGGACCACGTGGGGCTGTTTGCCGCCAGCGTTCCCGGCGCGGCCCTGGTGGCTTCGCTGCTGCTGGCCGGCTGGCAGCCGGTGGCGGAACGGCCCCGGCCGGTGCTGGCCATTCCCGACGGCCCCTACCTGGCGCACGCCACGGCCGCCGGGCTGGCCAACTTCGCCGCCGCCTGCGAGCGGCTGCAAACGGCCGGGCTGGTGGTGCGGCACGTGCCGGCCATGCCCGACTTCGCCGCCATTGCCGCCCGCCACCACCTGCTGATGGCCGCGGAGGCGGCCGAGGTCCATGCCGCGTCCTTTGCCCGCTATGGGGCCTTGTACCACGCCAAAACGGTTGACCTGATCCGGCGGGGGCAGGCGGCCGCCCCGGCCGCGGTGGCCCTGGCCCGCGAGGGACGCGCCCAACTGCGCCAGGAGCTGGCGGCGCTGATGGCCGCCGCGGGCATCGACCTCTGGCTGTCGCCCAGTGCGCCCGGCGCAGCCCCGGCCGGGTTGGAAAGCACCGGCGATCCCATCATGAACCTGCCCTGGTCCCATGCTGGCCTGCCGACGGTTACCGTCCCGGCCGGGGTCAACGACCAGGGTTTGCCCTTTGGCTTACAACTGGCCGGCCAATGGCAGGGCGACGAGCAACTGCTGGCCTGGGCCATAGACATTGAACAGATATTGGAGAAGCAACCTTGAAAGATATTCGCGTTACCCGTTCCTTCATTGCCGCCGATTCATTGGCGGAAGTCATCAACGAAGAGTACGAATTCTCGCCGCCTGTCACCTGCAAGCTGTTCAGCAAGCTGCTGCGCACGCAGGATAACGACCATTACCTGGTGAAAGTGGGTGGACAAAGCTATGTGGCCCGCGTCTACCAGTTGGGCAAACACCTGGAGCGCACCGAGTCTGACTACCTGTATGAGCTGGATTGGCTGAACTTCTTGCACCAGGAGGCACTGCCCGTTTCCTACCCCATCCCCCGGCGGGATGGCACCTTTTTGGGGCAGTTGAATGCGCCCGAAGGGCCACGTTACTACGCCCTGTTCACCTTTGCCCAGGGCAAGCCGATGGACCTGAAGAGCCAGGATGAGTTATTTGCCTTTGGCGCGAATATGGCCATGATTCACAAGGTTTCCAACCGTTTCCAAAGCCCCCACGCCCGCCAGCCGATGGACCTGGCCTTCCTGGTGGACCGGCCGGTGGAGCGGCTGACTCGTTTTTGGGAGCACAGCCGGGCCGAAGACCTGGACATCATCCTGATGTCGGCGCGGGAGGCCAGGGAAGAGATTCTGGCCCTGCTGCGTAATGAAGAACACACAGAAGATAGCTGGGGGCCGATTGGTGGCGACTTCCACAATTCCAGCACCTACTTCACCAATCACTCGTCGCCCGTATTCTTTAACTTTGACTGGTGTGGCCCGGGCTGGCGCGCCTATGACATTGCCGCCTTCCTGCAAAATACCAACCTGATGCACGAGCCGGAAGAGTATGCCGAGGCGTTCTTTGGCGGCTATTATTCGGTGCGTCCGTTGTCCAACAATGAGCATCACGCCATCTCGCCTTTCCTGACGATCCGGCGCATCTGGCTAACCAGCATCTTCTCGCGCGAAGATGGGCTGGTGGGGCATACGTTTATCGCCCCGGCCTAGCGGTGCCGGGCGCGGCGGCGAGCTGCTGCTTTCCGGAGGAGGACCCATGAAGCCGTTACAATTGGATGAGCATGCGCCCTGGAAGGAACGCTTCCGCGCCCCACAAGTTTTGTCGGCGCGCCTGGCCCGCCGCAACCCCGGCCGGGGCCTGGCCCTGAGCAATCTGTCTGGCCTGTACCAGCTTTACCGCTGGGACCCGGCCAGCAACGCCCTGAGCCAGTTGACCCACCGGCCGGATGGCACCCTGTCCCACTATTTCGCCCCGGATGGTCGTTATGTCTACTACCTGGACGACCACCAGGGGAATGAAATCGGCCACATGGTGCGCATTCCCTACGAAGGCGGCCCGGAGGAGGACCTGACGCCGGACCTGCCCCCCTTCTCCCCGGCCGGGTTTGCCCTCAGCCTGGGTGGGAACGCCCTCGGTTTCATGGCCGGCACCCCGGCCGGGTTCCACCTGTACTATTTGCCCCTGGATGAGGCGTCCCGGCCGGGAACGGCACGCCTGCTCTATCACAGCCCGCGGCTCCTCTTTGGCCCCACCCTGTCCTACAACGGCGAGATCGCCGTGCTGGCCTCTACCGAACGCACGGGGCGGCCCGACTTTGCCCTGGTGGCCATCGACACGACCACCGGCGAGCAGTTAGGCGAACTGTGGGATGGCGAGGGCAACAGCCTCACCCCAATCATGTTCTCGCCCCGGCCGGGGGACATGCGCCTGCTGGCCCGCAGCAACCGCACCGGCCAGGAACAGCTCCTGTTGTGGCATCCGCGCACGGGCGAACGAACCGACCTGATCTTTGAGGGTCTCACCGCCTCGGCAACCGCCGCCGACTGGTCCGACGATGGCCGGCGCATTCTTTTTTACACCTTCGAGCAGGCGGTGCAGCAGATGTATGTGTATGACCTGGTGGCGGCGACGCTGACCCGGCTGAACCACCCGGCCGGGGCAATTAGTGCGCCCTACTTTGCCCCCGGGGGCGAGATTATGGCCCACCTGCAAGATGCCACCCAGAATACGCGGCTGGTGGCCCTGGATGAGCGTACAGGTGAACAGAAGCGCGTGGTGCTGCAAGCGTCACAGGCCCCTCCCGGCCGGGCGTGGCAGAGCATCACCTTCCCCGCCGTCGACGGCCAGGCGATTCACGGTTGGCTGGCCCTGCCCGAAGGTTCCGGCCCCTTCCCCACCATCATCGACATGATTGGCGGACCCGGCGGCGTACAGGGCAACACCTTCTCCCCCCAGGCCCAGGCCTGGCTAGACCACGGCTTTGCCTGGCTGTCCGTTAACTATCGCGGCTGCGCCACCTTTGGCCGCGAATTCGAAACCAAAATCTACGGTGACGTAGGGCATTGGGAAGTAGAGGATATCGTGGCCGCCCGCGCCTGGCTGGTGGCGCAAGGCCACGCCATCCCCAACCAGGTACTGCTCACCGGCTGGTCCTATGGTGGCTACCTGACCCTGATGTCCCTGAGCAAATATCCCGACCTGTGGGCCGGTGGCATGGCCGGCATTGCCATTGCCGATTGGCGCGTGCAATATGAAGACTCGGCCGAAATGCTGCGCGGCTTTCAGGTGGCCCTGCTAGGGGGCACACCCGAAAGCGCGCCAGAGCAGTATGCGGCCAGTTCGCCCATCACCTTTGCCGCGCAGGTGCAGGCGCCGCTCATCGTCATCCAGGGGCGCAATGACTCGCGCACGCCGGCCCGACCCATGGTATTGTATGAGGAGAAGATGCGCGCGCTGGGCAAAGACATCACCGTCCACTGGTTTGAGACGGGGCATCTGGGTGGCTTTGCCGATGCCGAACTGGGTATTGCCCACCAGGAGCATTTCCTGCGGTTCGCCTATCGCGTTTTGGGTTAAGGCGAGACCCGTCCCGGAAGCGCCAGCGCATTTGCGGCTGATTGCCTGGTGATGGTGATCTGGCGCGGGCGGTGCTTTGACGCCTTCTTTGTGCCTCCCCGGATGGGTATCGTGCGCAGGTCTGGATATTGCTGCTGCTTTTGCTGGCCTATGCCGGCGTGTGCCAGGTCATTGGTGGGGTTCTGATGGGCACGCTTCAGGCACAAGAGATTCTCGATTTTCTTCCTGACGCCGTTATCCTCGTCGATCGGGCCGGGCAGATCCGGTATCTGAACGGGCAGGCTGTGGCGCTTTTTGGCTACACGGCGGCTGAGGTTGTGGGGCAGCCGGTGGAGGTGCTGCTGCCCACCCGTTTTCAGTCCGGCCACGCGCATCTGCGGCAAAACTACGTTGATAATCCGTACTTCCGGGTTAGCGGTGAGAAATTTAACCTGTGGGGGCGCTGCCGCGATGGGCGGGAGTTTGTAGCCGATATTCGTCTGCGCCCGCTAGGGGAGCTGGTCATCTGTGTTATTCATGACATCACCGATCGTAAGCGAGCCGAGGAGGCACTGCATCTGAGCGAGGCGCGTTACCGCGCCCTGTTTGAGCAGGCCAATGACGCCATTCTTGTCAGCAACGCTCGTGGCCAGATTGTGGATGTGAACCAACGAGCGGCGGACTTGCTGGGGTATACGCAGGAGGAGTTGTTGCAGCAGTCGCTGGCCGATCTGTACGCACCGGATGTGCCCTACTTGTTGGATATCTTGGGCGAGCCTTATGAAACGGTGTACCTACACCGGAGCGGTGCGCGTGTCCTGGTGGAGGTTAACCTGGCCCGACTAACCGGCAATGGGGATGCCCTGACTTTGGCGGTGGTCCGCGATATTACCCGGCGCAAGGAGGTGGAGGAGGCACTGCGTGAGAGTGAGGAGCGCCTGCGGCGTTTGGTAGACCATTCGCCCATCCCCATCCTGGTGACGAATATGGCGCTGGAGGTAACCTATCTTAATGCCCGCTTTACGGCGCTCTTTGGCTACCGGCTGGCGGATCTGCCAACGCTGACCGCCTGGTGTTTGCTGGCTTTCCCGGACGCGGCGTATCGCCAGCAGGTAGAGGCGCGTTGGGCGGAGGTGCTGCCCGGCCGGGGAGAAAACCCGCCCCACCCATCCTTGCAGGAGCTGCAGGTGGTGTGCCGCGATGGCATCACGCGGGTGGTGGCCCTCAGCCTGATCAACATCGGCAACCGCCTGCTGCTGACCGGGTATGACCTGACCGACTGGAAACAGGTGGAGCTGGCGCAGCGGCGTTATGCGCGCCAATTGGAGGTGCTCCAGCAGGTGGGGCTGGAACTGGCGGCACAGTTGGAGCCGGATATGCTGCTCCAGTTCATTGTGCAGCACGCCATTGACCTGCTGGATGCGGATGCGGGTGGGCTGTACCTGTACCGGCCGGAGGAAGACGTTATCGAGTGGGTAACCCTGCTGGGTATGAACCTGGCCCCGGCCGGGGCCAGGTTGAAGAAAGGGGAAGGGATCTCCGGCAAAGTTTGGGAGCTGCGTGAACCTATTATCGTCCATGATTACCAGCAGTGGGCCAACAAGGCTGCCATCTTTGATGGCCTGGAGTGGGCCTCTGTGTTGGCCGTTCCCATCCACTGGGGCGACTCCTTTCTCGGCGTCATCGACGTATTGGCCAATACCACGCATGCCTTCAGCGCAGAAGACGCCCGCCTCCTCTCCCTCTTTGCCACCCAGGCCGCTGTTGCCCTGGAAAATGCGCGCCTCTTCCAGGCCCAGCACGAAGCCCGCCTGCAAGCCGAAACCCTGGCCGAAGTGAGCCTCTCCCTCACCACCCACACCGATCCTTCCGACGTGCTGGATGACATCTTGCAGCAGTCCCGCCGCATTATCGCCTACAACTCGGCCAATATCGCCCTGCTAGAAGAGGACCAACTGCACATCGTGCGCTGGGTTGGCTATGAAGCGTATGATGCCCGAGGATTGTCTGACCTCATCTACCAGCCCCTAACCGTAGCGCCTCTGGCCATCAGGGCCATGAACAGTGGCCTGCCCGTTTTGGTAGAAGACGTGCGCAAAGATCCCGACTGGGTGCGGCACCCGACAACCCAATGGGTGCGCTCATTCCTGTGTGTGCCCATTTATTTGCACGACCGCGTGGTGGGCTTTTTGCGCTTTGAAGGGGAGCACGTGGACCAGTTTTCGCTGGCCGATGCCCAGCGTTTGCAGCCGCTGGTAAATGCCGCGGCGATTACCCTGAGCAATACGCAGCTGCTTCTGGAAATGCAGCAGCGCAATCGTGAGTTGTTTACCCTGTACCGTATCTCGGAGATCATGCTCACCGCGCCCTCGCTGGAAGAGGCGTTTCAGGCGATTGTGGAAGAGATTAGCCTGGTGACTGATTTTCGCCCGGTGGCCATTGAGGAATATGACGAACTGCACCAGACGATGATCTTGCGTGGCTCTACGGGGATGGCGGGCGGCGAAACGTCCCCGGCGGCGGAGTATGCGGCTTACCAGGCTTACCGGGCGCTGTCGATGGCGGTGGCGCGCAGCGGTGAACCGCTGCTGGTGTCTGATCTGGCAACCCGGCCGGGGCCGGACCACGAACAACTGCGCCAATTACAGGTACGCACCTACGTCTGTGTGCCCATGTGGAGCAATCAGAAAGTCATTGGCACGCTTAGCCTGGCCTCTGCGACCGAAAAGACGGTTGAAGACCAGTTCATGAACTGGATTACCAGCGCCGCCAACTACATCGCCGCGTTTATTGCCCGCAAAAAGGTTGAAGACGCCATGTTGGAGGCCCAGAAGCTGGAGAGCCTGGGCGTGCTGGCCAGCGGCGTTGCTCATGACTTCAATAACCTGCTGGCCGGCATCCTGGCCGAAAGCGCGCTGGCGCTTAATAAACTGGACTTCTTGAGTCCGGCGCGCCAGAACCTGGCCCACGTGGTGCAAACGACCCGGCGCGCGGCCGACCTGACAGGCCAACTGCTAGCATACTCCGGCCGGGGCCACCTGCAAATGCGCCTGCTAGACCTGAACGCACTGGTGCAGGAGAATTTGACCTTGCTGCAAACCAGCGTACCCCGCAGCGTAACCCTGAATACCCAGCTCATGCCCAACCTGCCGCCCGTAAAGGCGGACATGGGGCAGATGCAGCAGGTGATCATGAACCTGATCATCAATGCCGCCGAAGCGTATGAAGGGCAGCCGGGCACCGTCTGGCTGCGTACCGGGACCATTATCGTGGATGCCAAATACCAAACCAGCCGGGTGCTGGGGCAAGGGCTGCCCCCCGGCCGGTACGTCAGCCTGGTGGTGGAAGACAAGGCTAAGGGGATGACCGAAGATGTGTTGGCCCGCATCTTCGACCCCTTCTTCACGACCAAATTCACCGGCCGGGGGCTGGGGTTGGCTGCCGTGCTGGGCGTGATTCGGGGGCACAGCGGGGATATCAACGTGGTGAGCCAGGTAGGGCAGGGCACAACGTTCCAGGTGCTGCTGCCGGCAGCCCGGCAGGTGCCCGTAGCCCGGCCGGTGCCCGCTGCCCGGCAGGAGCCAACCGCCGGGGCGCTGCCGCCGGTGACCGCCATGCCAACCCCGGAACGCCCCAGGGCCAGCACCATCCTGCTGGTGGACGACGAGCTGGTGCTGCGGGAGGCCTTGAGCGAACTGCTGGAGGTGCATGGCTTCACTGTGCTGCTGGCTGAAAACGGCCTGCAAGGGCTGGCAGTTTACGACGAGTACAAGGCGGATATCGACCTGATTTTGCTGGATATGACGATGCCGGTGATGTCCGGCCGGGAAACGTTGGCGGCCTTAAAGCAGCGCGGCGCGCGTACGCCGGTCCTGCTGCTGTCTGGCTATGATCCGCACGAGATGGAGCTGCCCGTTGAAGGCATCGCCCCGGCCGGGTTTCTGCGCAAACCGTTTGAGCTGAACGTTTTGCTGGCCACCATCCGCCAGGTGCTGGACGCCGGCGGCGGCATCTAGCCGCCAGCCCTGGCTAGCGGGTCAGGGCAGTACACACGCCGACTGGGGCAGGCCCAGGTTTTCGCCATCTGTCCCCGGCCGGAAGAGGGCAATGCGGTCGATGCTAAAGCCATAGGAGCGCGCCGACAGCTCCAGCACATGATCCCCCGTCCCCAAATATTCATAGATGGCATCTGCCCCGCCGTTAATATCGAAGGCGGTTCGCCAGGTCCATTCCCCGCGCAGCGAAGAGAACACCTTAATCCACGGGCCGCCATCCATGCGCGCCCAGACGTCATTCTCCTCGGAGGGGTTGGGGAAGTCGTGGTAATTGTGAAGGCGCAGCAGGTAGCTGCCCGCCTGGGTCAGGCGCACCGGGTAGCGCAGAATGGCCACGCCGGGTATGCCGAATAGATTGGGACCGCGCCAGGTGTAGTAGCTGTTGCCGGTGTAGCCTGGCACGGCGCGCTCCACCATCCAGGCTTCCAGGGGCGGGTTGGCTTCCACTTCCATCACCACAATGCCGTTTTGCTCCACGAAGAGGCAGTTGAGGGGCACGCCCTGGCGGGCGATGGTGGGCAGGTAGTAGAGGCTGGCCCCGGCCGGGGCGGTGATGCTGTTTCCCGGCCGGGCGGCCTGGGCGCGTGACCAGCCAAGAGCGAACAAGCCAATCAGCAGAATCAAGAGGGACAGTCCAGTTATTTTGTTTCTAAGACGCATAGACTCCTTTTCCTTAGGTCCGGATGGGTGATGACCAGCCAGGCCTGACGGCGAAGCGCGGCTCGTTTTAGTAACGCGCTTCAACAGTTGACGCGGACCAATTGCGCCCGGTCCAGAAGGGATGGCCGCTTAGTCGCAGGGTGGCGGCGGGGTGAAGGAGAGCAGCAGCTCGTTGTTCTCTTCGTTGCTTTCGGCCAGGGCGTTGTCGGGGTCAATTTCGATTTGTACCCCAGCCGCCGGCCCGGTGCTGAAGTTGATGGTGGCCTGGGCGCTGCCCCCGGCCGGGATGCCCGCCACAGTGGTTCGTTCGCCATTGATACGCACCGCGAAAGGCCCGGCATCGCCGCTGCCCACATTGTTGATCATGGCGTTTACCGTGCCCGGCCCGCCCCAGGGGCAGTCGCCGGTGTAATCGATCCAGTAGTAAGCCACGGTCAGGTCGGGCAGGCCCCCGCTCTCTGGCGCAGGTGTGTCGCAGGGCGGCGGCGGGGTGAAGACAATCATGTAGCTGTTATTGTTTTCGTTGCTCTCCGCGACTTCGTTCCCGCTGTCGGCCAGGGCATTGATGCTGCCCACTGGCCCGCTGTCGAAGGTGACCGTGGCGTTGGCGGTGCCCCCGGCCGGGATGCCCGGCACACGGGCCACACTGCCGTTAATGGTCACGTCGAAGGCCCCGGCCGGGCCATTACCCACGTTATTCACCACGATCGTAATTTCGCCCGGCCCGCCCCAGGGGCAGTCACCGGTGTAGTTGACCACGTAATAGGCAATGGTCAGGTCGGGGGTGCCGCCGGGGATGGGCGTGGCCTCGTCGCCGGTGTTGATTTGGGGCAGGTAGTTGGCCGAAGTGGGGGTGAGGTTGTTCTCCCCGGCCGGGGAAGCTAAGCCGCAGCCGGCCAGCAGCAGCAGCGTCAGCAGCGCCGCGCCCAGGCTGAGAATGCGCACGAATTGGGACATGTTGGACCTCCTGCAAGAGACTATGAATGGTGAGGGATGGCTTGCCAAAGCTCATTCCTCACGTGGCGCGCTCCGGGCCGGGACCGCAGATGGCCCGACGGTTACCAGTTTAACCGTGTCTGGCGGTTCGGGCTAGCGGGTGTCGTCGCCGCGCCCCGGCCGGGTGGCCAGCATGAGCGGGGCGCGCAGCACACCCCGCAGGGGGTAGCGCAGCAAGGCCAGCAGCCGCAAGCGGGCAACCAGCAGTTCGATGGCTGCCTGCTCTTGCTCGCTCCTGGCCAGGGCCGCTTCAACGGCGGCGACAGCTTCGGCCATCGCCTGCTCATGCGCTGTTTGCAGGGCTGCCACCTGGGCAATGACCTGGGCTGTTGCCGCCGCGGTTAGCTGGGCGGCCAACTCGTCGGGCGTGGCGGCAGGCGGTAGGGAGCGGTCTCTGGCCGGCGCGACCAGTCCCTGGGTGGCCAGCAGTCGCCATGCTTGCAGGCGGTAGCCCAGCTTCTCCAGGGTATTGGCCACCGCTGTTTCCAGGATGGGGCTAAGCCCGGCCGGGTCATCGCGGCTGGTGGCCATCACCGACTGGGCGGTCACGGCGCTGCGCACGGCGTCGATCAGCGCCTCTAGCAGCGCCCGAACGCGCCGCTCGCCCTCGGCGTCGATCTGCCGGGCGGCGGTCAGCGGGTCGGCCAGCACCAGCGCCAGTTCGGCCCACAGGTAGAAGCGGGCATTTTCGCGGTCGGTGAGGAAGAGGCCCCGGCCGGAGGTGGGATGGAGCGGCAGGGTAATGGGATGCAGGCTGAGGCGGATGACACGGGTGAGGTTGTTCAGGTAGTAGCTTTCCCCGGCCGGGTAGGGGGTGGTGCCCTTGCGGCGCAGCAGGCTCATCCGGCCGTCGCCGGTCACGACGTGCAGCTCGCCCGGCGGCACAGTGATTGCGCGGCCCAGGAACTCGCCGCGCGCCGCCTTCCCGGCCGGGGTCCAGGCGGCGACAGCAGCGCTTAGTTGGGCCAGGGTGTCGCGGGCCAGGGGAGCGGTCATTGGTCGCCTCTGGTGCCGGGCGGCAGGTGGCTGGGTGGCCCGGCTTGCATCACGGTTACGTGGGTTACGGGGAAGGTGTCGGGCATTGCCATCTCCCTGGTTTATTTGTAGGCCACTACGCCAAAGGCTCCCGGCCGGGGGAGTACCCGCCGGAAGCCAACCTCTTGCAGCCGGCGCGTCACGCCGCGGGTTACGCTGCTGCCAGAACGGCTGCGCGGATCGCCCACGTAATGGAACAGCCGTCCCCGCGGTGTGAGCACGCGCCACAGTTCGGCGTAGAAATCGGCGGCGTACAGGTCGCCGGCCAGGCTGAAGGTAGGCGGGTCGTGGATGATGCGGCTGAAACTGCCCTCATCCAGGGTGGCTACCACATCGTAGGCGTCGCCAATGAGGCGGCTGATGTTGGGGCTGGTGAACAGTGCCTGGGACCAGGGATTTAGCCGGCACACTTCTACGACGGTGGGGTCCAGCTCAATGGTGACGACTTCGGTGGCGGTGCGGGCGGCCTGAATAGCGGTGTAGCCCAGCCCCATGGTGGTGTCTAGCACCCGGCCGGTGAGCGGCTGGATGCTCTTGATTTTGTTTAGCGTGTCTTCGTGCGGGTCTACGTCTTTGATGCGGTGCATGGGAAAGCCGGCCACCAGCATGGTGGGCGCTTTGGCGGTGGGCATCAGGCTGTAGGCACGGTTTAGCGTCTCGGAAAAGAACTGGATTTTGCGCGGTGTGTTGGCCTGGATCACGTAGCAGGCGTTTTCGTGGTCGCAAATGCTGGCCACATCATCCCAGGGCAAGCGCTGGCCATCGGGCAGCAAGACGTGGTCGTGGGCCAGGCTGACTTCGGCCTGGCTGAGGTTGAGGTCCAGAGAGAGGGGGAGGGTGGTGGGCGCTCCCGGCCGGGCTGCCAGCAGCGGGCGGGCCTGAAAATGGGAGAGCACAATCAGGTGGGTCATGGTCAGCCAATGGTGCAATACGCCTGGGTGGCGGCCTGCCACACCAGGTAGTCTACAGGCACGGGGATGCCGGCGGCCAGGCTGCCGCAGTGGCTTAGGGCCGGATGAAACGTAGTTCGGTTTGGGGCTGGCTCAGGTATTCGATGCCGTTGGCGGTAACCAGGACGTCTTCTTCCAGGCTCATGATGCCCCGGCCGGGGACGGGGACGTGTAGTTCCAGGGTGAAGACGTTGCCCACTTCCACCAGCCGTTCGCAGATGACGGCGTATTTTTCCCAGCGTGGCCCCAACACGGTAGCGCCGTCGTGGGCGGAACGGCCCAGCAGGTGGCCCAGAGCGTGCATGTATTCGGGATAGCCGTTGTCGGTGACGTAGTCGCGGGCGATCTCGTCGACCTGCCAGCCGGGGGTGCCGGGCTTGAGGGCTTGCTCACTGGCTTTGATCGCGCCACGGACGACGTTGAAGGCGCGCTGGACATCGGCTGGGGCGCTGGTTTCGCCGTCTTTCAGGACGTACCACATGCGCTGCAGGTCGGAGCAGTAGCCGTAGCGTTTTACGCCCAGGTCCAGGTGGAGGGTGTGCCCTTTCTCTAGCACGACGTCGCCGGGCATGGCGTGGCCGATGGCGGATTGGGGGCCGCAGGTGACGATGGGGTTGTACTGCTGGTCCCAGGCGTAGCCGAGGTCCATTTCGTCGATGCGCTGGCGAACGAAGCTGGCGATCTGGCGTTGGGTCATCCCCGGCCGGGCGAAATTCTCCACTTCGTCGAACAACTCCTGGGTGATGGCGATGGCTTCGCGCATGCGGGCAACTTCGGTGGGGCTTTTGCGCCCGCGCAGGGCGCCGATGATGTTTTCGGCTGACATCAGCCGCCCGGCGTGGGGCGTATCGCGCAGAATCTGGTGCAGGGTGAGGTACATGCCGTGGGAAAGGCCGTCGGCGGCCACGTCGCTGGTTGAGTAGTTGATGGCGATCTCGCGCGGCTGCAGGGTATCCAGGGCAGCGCGCAAATGGTCACCAATGCCTTGATGATAGCCGACGATCTGATTGTAAGCGCCCAGGTTGCGCACGTTTTCGGCATCGTAATGGCCCACAATGGCTGTGTGCTGCCCCTGGCGGCTGATGAGGAAGGCGGAATGCCAGGTGACGTGTTGGCCCAGAATGAAGTCCAGCACGGGGTCGGGCGAGAGGGGGGTCTCGCGGACAAAGGTCAGCCAGACGTCAATGTCGAATTCGCGTAAAATGTCGGTGGCCTGGGCGATTTTTTCTTGTATTAGTTTTTGGTCATCCATGTTGTTTTCTTGGGGCCGTATGGGGGCGCTTTGGTAGGATAGTAGAAGTGGCGCGGCTTCTAGCGCGCTTGGGTTGCCATTATACCTGCTCTCTCATAATTGCGACAGGATAAGGGGGCCGTCTTTGGTGATGGCGATGGTGTGTTCGAACTGGGCGGACAGGGAGTTGTCCAGGGTGACGACGGTCCAGCCGTCGTCGAGGATGTGCCAGGCGTGGCCGCCGGCGTTGATCATGGGTTCGATGGTGAAGACCATACCCGGCCGGAGGAGGGGACCCCGGCCGGGGGGGCCTATATGCGATACGGAGGGTTCCTCGTGCAGATTGCGACCGACACCGTGGCCACCCCATTCACGTACGACGCTGTAGCCCTGGCTCTCGGCGTAGGTTTGAATGGCTGCGCCGATGTTGCTCAGCCGCTGGCCGGGTTGGGCCGCCTCTATCCCCAGGCGCAAACATTCTTTGGCCACAACCAGCAGGCGTTGGGCCTCGCTGCTGATGGCGCCTACCGGAAAGGTGACGCAGGCGTCGCCGCACCAGCCGTTGAGGACGAGGCCGATGTCGATGCCGACGATATCGCCGCTGCGCAGGATGCGCTGGTCGGGAAGCCCGTGGCAGATTTCGTGGTTGACGGAGGCGCAAATGACGCCGGGAAAGGGGGGATGGCTGGGTGGATTACCACGATAGCCTTTGTAGAGGGGTTGTGCGCCGCGGCTGCGCAGGAAATCTTCGGCCAGTTTGTCTAGATCGGATAGGCGTGCCCCCGGCCGGATCTCCTTTTCTAACTGCACAAAGGTTTCGGCAACCAGCCGGTTCGCTTCGCGCATGGCTTCGATTTGTTTGGGTCGCTTTAGTTTAATGGTCATGAGCTGTTATGCTTCGTTTTCCTGGCCGATAATGGCTTCGTAAATGGCGTGCAGTTCTTCGTCCGAATAGAAGTGGATGATGACTTTGCCGCCGCGGGCGCTCTTTTGGATGTTGACGCGCGTGCCCAGGGATTGCTGGAACTGCGCCTCCAGGGAGAGCAGGTCGGGGGATTTGCGTTTGGGCTGGCGCGGGGCGGGTTTTTCGCCGGCCAGCATTTTGCCCACCAATGATTCAGTCTGGCGCACGCTGAGCTGGTTTTTGATGATGCTGCTCATGACGGCGGTTTGTGCTTCTGGGGTGGGCAAGGGCAGCAGGGCACGGGCGTGGCCGCCGCTAATGCGGCCATCGATGACGGCTTGTTGGATGTGGGCGGGCAGGTTGAGCAGGCGCACAGTGTTGGCTACGGCGGGCCGGCTCTTGCCCACGCTGCGCGCGACCTGGGCCTGGGTCAGGCCAAACTCGTCGATGAGCTGCTGGTAGGCCAGGGCTTCTTCCAGGGGGTTGAGATCGGCGCGCTGGATGTTCTCGATGAGGGCAATTTCCAGCATGGCCTGGGGAGTGGCCTCTTTGATGACGACGGGCAGCTCGGTGAGGCCGGCGCGCTGGCAGGCGCGCCAGCGGCGCTCGCCGGCGATGAGGGTGTATTGGCCGCTGCCGGGATCGTGGACGATGAGGGGCTGGATGAGGCCGTGTTCGCTGATGGAGTCGGCCAGTTCTTGCAGCGCTTCCTCGTCCATAGTGCTGCGCGGTTGGTGGGGGTTGGGGCTGATGGCGTCGATGGGGACGATGCGCAACCCGGCCGGGCTGGCCGCGTCGCTATCTAGTTCGTCTTGACTGGGGATGAGCGCACCCAGACCGCGCCCTAAGCCACGTTTTTTTGTCATGAGAAGCGTTTCCTAAATCGTGAAGCCGATCGTTGTGTGTGGTGCTGCTGGTTGGTCATGGGGTAGAGGCTGGTGCTACCCGGCCGGGGTGCGCTTGATTGGGAAGCCGTCTCCTTTGAGCAGTTCGGTGGTCAGTACCTGGTAGGCAACGGCTCCGGAAGAGCTGGGGGCGTACAGGTTGATGGGCTGGCCAAAGCTGGGGGCTTCGCTGAGGCGGATGTTGCGCGGGATGATGGTGCGAAAGACCCGGCCGGGGAAGAAGCGACGCACCTCCTCCACTACCTGGCGGCTCAAATTCGTCCGGCTGTCATACATGGTCATGACCAGCCCGCGAATTTCCAGCGTGGGGTTCAGGTAGCGCTTCACCAGCTCAATGGTCTGCACCAACTGCGAGAGCCCCTCCAGGGCCAGATATTCACATTGCACCGGAATGAGCACCCCATCGCGGGCGGCGGTGAGGGCGTTGATGGTGAGCAGGCTCAGGCTGGGGGGGCAGTCGATCAGGATGTAATCGTAACTATCGTAATGGGGTTGGAGGGCTTTTTGCAGCCGGTATTCGCGGGCCAGTTCGTTGACCAGCTCTACCTCGGCTCCGGAGAGGGCGGGGTTGGCCGGCAGCAGGTGAATGCCCATTTCGGTGTGGTTGATCATCACGTCGGCGAATTGGACGCCACCCAGCAAAAGGTCATAGGTGGAGAAGGCCACGTTGTTCTTGTCAACGCCCAGGCCGGAGGTGGCATTGGACTGCGGGTCCATGTCAACGACTAACACGCGCCGGTTGTTGCTGGCCAGATAAGCGCTCAGGTTGATGACGCTGGTGGTTTTACCGACCCCACCCTTTTGGTTGACAATGGCGTAGACTTTGCCCATGTGCTTTTAGACCGGGTTGGCCTGGGTGGCCGGGTGGGGGCTGATGGATTGGTGGTAGGCGGCCAGGCATTGGATTTTGCCGGCCAGGCTGGCCTGGGTCACGGATTGGGCGGCAATCTCGTTGGCGAAGCGGGCGGCATCCCAGGGGTTGCCACCAGTCTGGTGCAGGCGAATGAGGAAGCCGGTGGCGAAGATGTCGCCGGCCCCGGTAGACTCTACTTCGGTGGTGGCCGGGGCAGGGATGTGGCGTGTTTCATCGCCGAAGAAAAGGGTGCAGCCGGCCGGCCCCTGGGTCATAACCAGCAGCCGGGCGGCCTGGCGGAAGTGTTGTAGGGTGGCGGCGTCGGGCAGGTCGGCTTCGCTGATGATGACGGCGGCGGCCAGGGGGAAGGTAGCGGCGGCCAGGGCGAAGTCGCACGGGAAGACCCGGCCGGTGTCGTCCCAGGCGCGCATCCAGCCTTGTGGGGTAATGCCGACCATGCTGTTGCTGAACAGGTTGATGATGGCCGGATGGACGTCGTTGGCCAATGGGGCCAGGTGGACGATGGGGGTGCGGTCCCACCCGGCCGGGATGTGGGCGGCGGTGATTTGCCCGGCGGTGGCGTGCAAATATTGCTGGCGGCCCTGGGGGGTGTAGATGTTTTGGAAGGTGGTGGTGTGCCCGGCCGGGACACAGTGCGCCGGGATACCGGGTAGAGCGGCAGCCAGGTCGCAGTCGGGTCCGGCGGTGGTGACGACGGCAGTGCGGCAGCCCAAAGCCACGGCCGTCCGGCTGGAAAAGGAGACGGTGCCGCCAATGGTATGCCCCCCGGCCGGGAGCAAATCGTGGGTAACAACCCCAACTGCCAGGTAATCAAATCGTTCCATAGGTATTGGCTGGCATTTTAGCATAGCCGGGGCAATTTGCGAAACGTCCCGGCCGGGGGGCGCATCGCCTCGTCGCCCAACCCTTGCCTACCCCGCCAATCACGGATAACATGGATGAATCATCATGGCAGGCAGTTAGCAATATGAGCAAGAAAGGTATCCGTCCCAAACCCCTATTGACCGTGCCGCAAATCCTGGTCATCCTGGCCTTGTTTGCGGGGTTGATTATTGCCCTGGACCTGAACCGGCGGGCGCAAGCCGGGCGGCTGGTGGGTGTGGGCGAGGATGCGCTGCAGGCTGAAATTCAATATGAGGCCACGCGCCAGATTCAACTACAGGCGACGGCCACCTATGTTTACAGTGACAGCTATGTGGAATCCTACGCCCGCAATGAAGGCGGTTTCCTGAAAGAAGGCGAGAAGCGCGTCGTTCCCTTCTTTGTGGAAGCCCAACCCACCCCCACCCCGCAGCCCGCCCCCACCCCAGATCCCGCGCTGACCGCGCGCCCCTGGCAAGCCTGGTGGCGGCTGCTCACCGATGCTCCCCAGCCCACCCGCTAGAATTCCAGGCTTTGCAGTTGGGCGTGATTCGTAACGCGCGCTGACCTCAGGTTACGTGTTGTGCGTTGCAAGCCAGGGATCTGCCAGCTTTCTGGAGAGCCGAAACCCTTGTTCACTCGCTTTTTTGCGCCTCGCCGGGCACGGCCGCCTGCCTGTCTGGCAGGCCAGGTGGGACAGTTGGACTATTTGCGAACCGATTTTGGGTATGTTAACATATGTCAGGGCCATAGCTTTACATATTGTTAAAGCCGGTCTATAATTCAGTAACTCGGTTTCGCAAAGTTTCGTGCCATTCACAACCTAAAAGCGATTCCACGGTACATGGTTACTCTAGTAAGGTAACACGCGAAGGAATGGAACTATGAGTAGTGGCCGTCGTTTACTCGCCATCGTTTTCTTGATAGGTGGCTTTGCCCTCATTGCCATCGTGGTGGTAATCCTCTTTTCTCAGGCCGGTGGTTCCAACACCGCCTCACCCGCCCCAGAAGTGATTGAACCCACCCTCGATCCTAATGCCACTATCGACCCAAACGCTCCACCTAGCACTCCTCAACCGGCCGGGACCTCCGGCCCAATGATTGAGGTTGTTGTCTCTTTGCAGACTGTGCCCCGCGGCTGGCAAATGACTGAGGCAGAACTAACCACAGACATGCGCCTGGCGGCCGATGTGGGGACCAACGTGATCACTAACATCGACGATGCTATTGGCCTGTATGCCCGAACCGACATCTTCCAGGGTGAAACACTGACGTTCAACACGCTGGTTGGTGACCCCACCCTGGTGGGCGTGGAAGAGTATGGCCCGTCGTCGCTCATACCGGAAGGCTTTGTGGCTCAGGCGGTGCCCATGGACCGTCTCTCCAGTGTGGCTTATGGGCTGGCCGCCGGTGACAGCGTTGACCTGATGATCACTTTCTACGTGGCCGAGGTGGACCCGGAATTCCAAACGCTGCTGCAAAACAGCGCCACCTTCTACCTGGAAAGCGTGGATCCGGAGACGGGCGATGTCTCACGTAACATTGTCGTCCTGGATCCTTTTGGCCGCTTTGAAACCCTGCCGACCGGTGACCTGGCTTTTGTAGCCCCTTCGGAGAGCCAACAGCGCCCCACCCGGGTTTCTATTATCCTGCAAAATGCCAGGGTGGTTCAGGTGGGGCCCTGGTCACCGGCCGAGGCGCTGGCACTACCTACCGAAACGCCTACCCCAGACCCGGAAGCAACGGCGACACCGGAAGTGGGGGCTGTGCCTACGGCTACGCCGCCCCCGCCCGATGTGCTGCTGATTGCGCTTGCGCCGCAGCAGCAGTTGCTGCTGAAGTATGCGGTTGAGAGCCTGGCCGACATTGACTTTGCCCTGCGGGCGCCCAATGACAGCCAGATTTATGCCGTGGATAATGTGGACCTGGCCTACATCCTGAATCGTTTCGGGATTGAGCCGCCCATCGACTTTGAATTCACCGTGGATCCGGTTTTTGTGACGGTGACGCCCCAGGTAACGGTTGAACCGACGGTTAGCCCGGATGAGAGCTAGGGTGGATGTTGGGGTATCCCCGGCCGGGCATCCTGCCGCCGAGGATTCTCGCATTTTCGATCATCTGCCGCAAAACGTTTGCATATTACGAGGCTGTTTCGCTTCATCAAGGTAAGGGATTATGCGCGCAAGAACCTTCTTCCTGTTCATCCTGGTTCTGATTGTGGCTGCGGTTGTGGTTGTTTTGGGCTTTGTCTATGCTGATTGGGGGCGCTTTTTGGGCCTGGGCAGCAGCAGCGGCGGCGACACAGGGCAGCAGGTTGCTCAAGAGGGTGGGGAGGAACCGGGTCTTCCACCCACACCGACGCCGCTGCCCATGAGTGGCGTGGTGGTGGCGGCCATCGATATTCCAGTGGGGCAGGTAATTACCGCGGAGTATCTGACGGTGCAGCAGCGCCCGGATACCAATATTGCGGTGCAGGCCGGTGATGCGATTACCAATCTGGAGGATGCGGTAGGCCGCATTGCCCGGACAGATATCGACATGGGCCAGGAAGTGCTGAACTCGATGGTGGCGGTGACCCCCAATGATCTGCTGAGCTTAGGCTCTGACTTGTCGCTGTATGTAACGGCCGGGCAGGTGGCGGTGGCCTTCCCCATTGATCGCTATTCTGGGGCAGCGTTTGCCATGCGTCCCGGGGATGCGGTGGACGTGATTATGACGATCCCGTTTGTGAAGGTGGACGAGGAGTTCCAGTCGGCGCTGCCGAATTTGGAATCGCGCGTTGACAGCCAGGCGTTGCAGGATGGACAGCAGTTCCTGTTTTCGCCGACGGCCCGCGGCCGGTTGGAGTTGGTGCCCGGTATTGACCTGGTGGCTTCCATTGGTCCGGGCGGCGTTGCCTCGTGGGATTTTGCGGGGGGAGAGCTGCTGCAGATTCCGCGGCGGGCCACGCAGCTAACGGTGCAGCAGGCACGCGTTATCTGGGTAGGAACCTGGAAGGATCCGTTGGCGTTGGCCGAGGAGCAGCAGGCGCTGGCCGCTCAGGCGGAGACCAGTGGCCAACCGGTGCCCACGCCTGTCTCACCGCTGGAACGGCGCGAAAACCGGCCGGATGTGGTGATTTTGAGCCTGTCTGCCCAGGACGCGCTGGTCTTGAAGTGGGCTTTGGACCGGGGCTTGAATATAGACCTGGTGCTGCGGGCGCAAGGTGATAGCAGTGTGTTTTTCACGACGAGCGTGAGTTTGCCGCAGTTGGTGCAGCAAAGTGGGTTGACGATCCCGCTGCAGGGTGAGTGGGATGTGGACCCGCGGGCGGATGAGGTGCTGCCGCCCTCTGTCCCACCTAACCCACCGGATAATTAGTGGGCGCGGTTTTCATTTGCAGCATGATTCGAGTCCCTGGTCTTCCCGGCCGGGGACTTTTCGTTGATTTGGTGCCCGGCCGGGGCCAAAAGCGGCCCAGGCGCGAGGTTATGATGTAGACCAACGATGGGTGTACTAGATATTCCGCAAAACTACGATGCCAGCCGGTACGACCGCCCTTCTGTTACTGTGGATGTGGTGGTCCTATCGTTGGTTGACGACGATCTCAAGGTGTTGTTGATCCGGCGTAAGGGGGCGCCCTACGCCGGCATGTGGGCCATCCCCGGCGGCTTTGTGCAGATAGATGAGTCGCTGGAAGCAGCGGCGGCGCGGGAGCTGGCCGAAGAGACGGGGGTAACGGATGTGTATATCGAGCAGTTGTACACGTTTGGCGACCCCGGCCGGGACCCCCGCACCCGGGTAATTACGGTGGCCTATTTTGCCCTGGTGCCGGCGGACGCGCTGCAAGTCGCCCGGCCGGGGGACGATGCCGCCGCTGCCCAGTGGTTCTCCATGTTCGACTTGCCGCCGCTGGCTTTTGACCATCACGAAATACTGACCTATGCCCTGACCCGGCTGCGCTACAAGCTAGAATACACCATGGTTGGTTTCCAACTGCTGCCGGACGAATTCACCCTGTCGGAACTGCAGCGGGCCTACGAAACGATCCTGGGCGAGGCGTTGGACAAACGCAACTTCCGGCGCAAGATCCTTTCGGCGGCGATCATTGAGGAGACGGGGCACAAGCGGCAGGAGGGCGAAGGCCGGCCGGCCATGCTTTACCGTTACCGCGAAAACGCGGTGGCCGAAGTGAAGACACGCCGTCTGTTCCCCTGAGGCAGCAGATAGCGGTCGTGGGCTACCCGGCCGGGTTCTCCGCCGGCGTCACCCAGACCGACTTGAGCAACTCCGCCCCCACCACTACCTCCTCACGCCCGGCGCGCAAACGCATGGGGCCGTTGAATGGGGCACGGCCCAAGATTTCGAAAGGCGTGCCCGGCACCAGCCCCAATTCGGCAAAATAGCGCAGCCGTTCCGGCTCATGCGTGCGCACCCGGCTAATTTCCCCCCGGTGGCCAACCCCCAAATTGAGCAGACAAAGGTCGTAAACCGGCGGCAGATTGCCCTCTGCATCTGGAATTGGCTCGCCGTGGGGGCAGCGGGTGGGGTAGCCGGTCATCTCGGCCATGCGCTGCGTGAGGGCGTCATTAAGCCCGCCACCCAAGTTTTCTGAATGTTCGTGAGACTCATCCCAGGTGAAGCCCATCACCTGCACCAGAAAGACTTCCAGAATCCGGTGGCGCCTGATTTCGCGCAGGGCCTCGGCCTGGCCACGCGGGGTCAATTCTACCCCCTGATACGGCACGTGCTTAACATAACCAGCGCTCTTGAGGCGTTTGAGCATGCGCGGCACGGCCGGGGCCGACACGTTCAGCCGCTCGGCCAGGCTGGTGGTGCTGACGGTAGGCTCATATTCCTGCAGGCGATAAATCTCGGCCAGGTATTCGCGCATGGTGGCGCTTGGTTCCATGACGTTTTCTCCAATCATTTTTATCACGAAAATAATAATAACTTAATTTTGCACGGCCGGCGAATTGGTTACAATGGCATCCATTGAAACTCATTTGGCGGAATGGAGGTGTCTGGCAATGCCTGAAACAACAGTGCGCTGTCACCAACTGCAGAAGTCATTTGCCGCCCGGCCGGTGGTAGACAACGTTACATTTACGGTGGCGACCGGGCAGATACTGGCCTTGTTGGGCCCCAGCGGCTGCGGCAAGACCACTTCGCTGCGCCTGATAGCCGGTTTTGAGCGGCTAGACGAAGGCTGGATTGAGATTGCCGGCCGTACTGTGGCTGACCAGCGCACGCACATGCCGCCGGAGAAGCGGCGCGTGGGCATGGTCTTTCAGGATTATGCCATTTTCCCGCACCTGAGCGTGGCCGATAATGTGGCTTTTGGCCTGGGACGGGGCAGCCAGATGCAGGCGCGAGTGGCGGCAATGCTGGAATTGGTGGGGTTGGCCGGTGTGGGGCCGCACATGCCGCACGAGCTTTCAGGCGGGCAGCAGCAGCGAGTGGCCCTGGCGCGTGCGCTGGTTACAGAGCCAGCAGTGCTGCTGCTGGATGAGCCGTTCTCCAATCTGGATACCAGCCTGCGGGTGCAAGTGCGGGCGGAAGTGCGTGAGCTGCTGAAGCGAACGGGGGCCACGGCGATTTTTGTGACTCATGACCAGGAGGAGGCGCTGTTCATTGGGGACAAGGTGGCGGTGATGAACGAGGGCCGGCTAGAGCAGTTGGGCACGCCGGAGGAGATTTACCACCGGCCGGGGAGCCGGTTTGTGGCGGCGTTCATTGGCCGCTCTGATTTTGTCCCCGGCCGGGTGGCTGAGCATGGCATAGAGACGCCGCTGGGGTGGCTAGGGCAGCCGGTAAGCGCCCCGGCCGGGGGGCAGGTAGCCATTGCCGTACGGCCAGATGACGTGCTGCTGCAACCGGCCATAGAAGGCAACGGGCGTATTCTATCGCGCCAGTTTGTGGGCGTGGCCAACGTCTATCAGGTGGCCCTGGCGGATGGCACCCTGGTGCACAGTTGGCAGCCGCACACCGTGCTGCTGGCCGAAGGCAGCGCAGTGCAGGCCAGCCTGACGCAAGACCACCCGCTGCCTTGCTTCTACCAGGACAAAGCGGTTTAGGCGACGGCGCTCAGGTCAGCGATGGTTTGCTCCATCAGCCGGGTTAGTTCGGTGAGCATGGGCACGTCGAAGCGGAATTCGATGCCCGCGGCGGCGTAGATTTCGGGCAGGGGTTTGGTGCCACCCAGGGCCAGTGCTTGCTTGTAGGCGGCCAGCGCCCCGGCCGGGTCTTGCAAACTGTTGCGCCAGACTTGCAGCGCGCCTACCTGCGCCATGCCATACTCAATGTAGTAGAAGGGGACCTGGAAGATGTGCAGCTTGCGGTGCCAGCCAGTGACACGGGCGGCCTCATAGCCGGTCCAATCGGCTACGGGCATGAAGCGGTCCCACAGGCTGCCCCAGGTGGCGTCGCAGTTGGCGGCCACTTGGGCTTCGGTGGGGTGGGTGTAGACCCAATGTTGGAAGGCGTCGACGACGGCCATGTAGGGCAGGAAAAGGATCCATTCTTCCAGGTGGTTGATGCGGGCACGGGCGGCCTCGGCCGGGGTGTAGAAGCCGCCCTGGTCGTGAGTCAGGTAGGGGGCGGTGAGGAGTTCCATGGCCATGCTGGCCACTTCGTTGAACTCCATGGGGCTGTCGGAATGCCAGACCAGGGGCAGGGGGCCGCTTTTGAAGCCGTGGAAGGCGTGGCCGGCTTCGTGGAAGAGGGTTTGCACGTCGCCATGGGTGCCCACGCCGTTCATGAAGATGAAGGGGCGCTGGCTGACGGGCAGGTAGTCGCAGTAACCACCAAGGGCTTTACCCGGCCGGGTGTCCAAGTCTAGCAGTTCCTCGGCGGCCATCGTGTTGAAATAGCCGCTCAGTTCGGCGTCAATTTGGGCAAAGATAGCCTGGCCGTGCCGGACAAGGTCATCCTGTTTCTCATAGGGCTTGAGGGCTGGAGCATCGCCGGCCTCCGCCTTCACGTCCCAGGGTCGCAGCAGCTCCAGGCCTAGTTGGGCCTGTTTGCGAGCCAGCACGCGGCGCGCGGCCGGGACCACTACCTGTTCGATTGCCTCATGGAAGGTCAGGCAGTCGGCCGGGGTGTAGTCGAAGCGATTCTTCTCGCGGAAGGCGTAGGCGCGGTAGTCGGGCAGGCCGGCATTATGGGCAATTTGGGTGCGCAAGGCGACCATTTTGGCATACAACTCGTTCAACTCGGCCCGGCTGCCCAGCCACAGATCGCACATCACCTGCCAGGCCCGCTCGCGGACGGTGCGGTCCTTGTCTTCTAGCAGCGCCTCCAACTGGCTAACATTCTTCTGCTGGCCATCCCAATCTGCCTGCAAGCGGCCGGTGATGTTGTCGTACTCATTTTCCAGCTTTTGCAGTTCGGTTTGCAGGGGGACGTTTTCCTCGCGGAAAAGCTCCGCTTCGTTGCGCATGGCGCGCAGGATCAGCGCCAGGTCAGGATCGGCCAGTTCTTGAGCCAGCAGCCGTTCCTTCAGCGTTTGCTCGGCCACGGTTGCTTTGGGGAAGACGTTGTCTACCAGTTCCAGGAAAGCGGTCTGCTTATCCTGATCGGTGGTGTCCTGGGTTTTGGCAATGTAGATGCGCGCGCTGATCTCGTGGAACAGCTTGGTTAGCTCTGACCAGTTTTGCAGCCAGGTGCGGCTGCTGTCTGGGGCCAGGGGCTGGGCGATCAGCGATTCATAGTAGGGTTGGTAAGTCTCCCAATGGCGGCCATCGACGCCAGCGATGGTGGTGGGAAGTGGGGGGAAGGTTGTCATCTGTTAACTCCTGTGTGAAGGTGGGGCAAACGAATGGTCGGCATTATACATCTTGGTTCATGGCGGTGTGCCGCCGCGTTCATGAAACATTCTTCGTGACCCTACATATCCTCGAGGGCTGAGCTTATCGAGGCCCGATTTTGCCTTCGGCAGGCTCAGGCTACACCTGTATCGTCAAGATTCTTCAGGCAGTGGCCACGGATCAGGCTGTACGGCCAAAACAAAAAGCTCCTGCCGGGTGGCAAGAGCTTCTAGATCATTGTGCCGAAAGGCGACGACCGGATTCGAACCGGTGATGAGGGTTTTGCAGACCCCTGCCTTACCACTTGGCCACGTCGCCATAAACAAATCCGGCAGGCTTGATGCCTGCCGGGTTCTTAGAGCGGGCGACGGGATTCGAACCCGTGGCCTTCTCCTTGGCAAGGAGACGTTCTACCACTGAACCACGCCCGCAAGCATTGATAGTGCTGATTATATCATTTTCAATGATTAGTGCCAGGACCCAGACTCGAACTGGGGACACCTGCATTTTCAGTGCAGTGCTCTACCAACTGAGCTATCCCGGCCGGTTACCCAAGGTGAAGGGCATTCTATCCAAACAGGGGGGAACTGTCAAGTACTGCGGCCGATTTTTGGGCCGGCAGACTGGGTTGCCAGGCGGGGGTTATTCCGCTATATTCTCTGCGGTTTAGGGGAGTGGTTGTGCCCTGGTGGGTGCCCTGGTCTTCAAAATCAGTGGCCGGTCGCGCCGAGCGAGCGGCGGTGGGTTCGACTCCCATCCACTCCCGCAGTGCAGTTGCTGTGTTTGGAGCTAGCGCCAGAGAGAATCCTGTCTGGCGCTGGCTCCAATTTTGTTTGGGGTGTGCCCGGCCGGGATTGGCCGTGTCATTGGTACAATTGTCACTGCATTTTCACTAGCAATCGGGCTAGAGCACAGTAAAATAAATAGCTATGGTTGAGCAACGGCGGGTTATGGCTATCTCACTGCGCGAAAAATATGCCATCGTTCACCAGCGGCTGGTGGCAGCGTATGGCGCGCCCGCCTGGCGGCAGCATTTGCCGCCGGTCGATGAGCTGGTCAGCACCATCTTGTCGCAGAGCACCTCGGACACCAACCGGGATAAGGCGTTTGCCGCGTTGCAGGCCGGCTTTGCTGATTGGGCAGCGGTGATGAACGCCCCGGAGGCGGCGGTGCGGGAGGCGATTCGCCCGGCCGGGTTGGCCAACCAGAAAGCACCGCGTATCCAGGCAGCGTTGCAGGAGGTTTACCGGCGGCAGGGCGCGCTCTCGCTGGACTTGCTGGCCGACTTGCCGCTGGAGGAGGCGCAGGCGTGGCTAACTTCGATCAACGGCGTGGGGCCTAAGACGGCGGCTATCGTGCTGTTGTTTGCCTTCAACCGGCCGGCGTTCCCGGTGGATACGCATGTGCACCGGGTGACCCGGCGGCTGGGATTGATTGGCCCTAAGGTTAGCGCGGAGAAGGCGCACCAACTACTGCCGCAGTTGGGCGAGCCGGAGACGTTTTATGCGTTTCACCTGAATGTGATCCGGCATGGCCGTGAAGTGTGCCAGGCGCGCCGGCCAAACTGTGTATTTTGTCCCTTGCGGGGGCTTTGTGATGATTACCAGGCCCGGCACTTGCCCCGGCCGGGTTGAAAGGAACAGCCCCATCCCGCATAATGCCATAGCAGCAAACCCGGATGACCCGCCCATGGAAGCGTCAATGAATAATCCGCAACAAGAACGACTGGCAGCCTTGTATGAGGTGAGTTCCCGCCTGGGGACAACGCTGGACCTGCCGGAACTGCTTAACCTGGTCATGGATGCCATTATCCAACTGACGGGGGCAGAACGGGGGTATCTGGTGCTGCAGAATGGGGTGACGGGGGAGTTAGAGACCGGCGCGGCGCGCAACATGGACCAACAGACGATTGAAGGGCGCTCGATGGAGATTAGCCGGTCGGTGGTGCAGCGGGCGATCGACAGTGACCAGCCGATTCTGACGGACAATGCCCAGGCCGACAATCGTTTTTCGGCTTACCAGAGTGTGATTGGTTTCCGGCTGCGCTCGATTATGTGTACGCCGCTGCGGGCTCGCGGCCGGGTGATTGGCGCGGTGTATGTGGACAACCGGCTGCTCTCGGCGGCGTTTAAGCCGGAGGACCTGGCGCTGCTGGAAGCGTTTGCCAACCAGGCGGCGATGGCGATTGAGAATGCGCGGCTGTTCCAGCAAACGGACCTGGCGCTGGCGCGGCGGGTGGAGGAGCTAACTGTCTTGCAGCGTATTGACCAGGAACTGAACTACTCCCTGGACCTGAACGAGGTGCTTAGCCTGGCGCTGGATTGGGCCATCCGGCTGACCCATGCCGATGGCGGGTCGATTGGGCTGATGCAGACGGATGAGGAGTTGGGCGAGGCTTATTTGCAGTTGTTGGTTTCCTGGGGTGAGGCGGGGGCGCAGGAGAGGCAGCGGATCCCGGCCGGGCATCCGATTTTGGCGCAGGTGTTGGCCAGCGGCGCGGGGGTGCATACCACGCAGGTTACGCCGGAGCAGGCGATTGATGCCACGGCGGCGGTGGCCCAGTTGGCGGTGCCCATCAAGCGCGAGGGTGAGATTATTGGGCTGATATGCCTGGAGAGTTACCGGCGGACAGTTCATTTCACGGCTGAAGATATGGCCTTTGTCTCGCGCCTGGCCGATCGGAGTGCGGTGGCCATTGAGAATTCGCGGCTGTATGAGGCGGTGCAGGCGGCCAATGAGGCCAAGAATGCTTTCATCTCCATCGTGACGCATGAGCTGCGCATTCCCATGACCTCGATTCGCGGCTACACTGATTTGCTGTTGGGGCAGATGATGGGGCCGCTGAATGAGGCCCAGACGGGCTTTTTGCAAACGGTGCGGCGCAACCTGGACCGGATGAATGTGCTGATTCGTGACCTATCGGATATTAACCGGATTGAGACGGGCCGGATGAAGTTTGACCTGGCTTATTTTCCGCTGGAAGCGGTGGTGCAGCATGTGGTTAGTGACTTGCAGGAGGCGATTGAGGCGCGGCAGCAGCAGTTGGTGGTGGACATCCCGGCCGGGATGCTGCCGGTTTATGGTGATCGGACGCGGGTGGGGCAGGTGCTGACGAACCTGATTAGCAACGCCAACAAATACACGCCGGAACGGGGGCAGTTGACGGTGCGCGTGCGGGCGCATGGCCCGGAGGCGGTGGCGGTGGCGGTGCAGGATAACGGGATTGGTATTAGTGAGGAGGATCAGGCGTGCCTGTTCACGCAGTTCTTCCGCTCGGAGGCGGATGCGGTGCGCCAGCAGGTGGGCTGGGGATTGGGGTTGTCGATTGTGAAGAAGTTGGTGGAGGCACAGGGGGGCGAAATCTGGTGTGAGAGCGTGCCGGGGCAGGGCAGCACGTTTGTGTTTACGCTGCCGGTGGTGGCCCCGGCCGGGGAAGTGAACCCGCAATTATGAACGAAACGACCGGTGGTCTGAAGCTGATTTTGAGCTACGATGTTAAGGGGGATGCCGTGCAGGCGTATTACCGCTTCATGCTGGGGCGTTACGTGCCCATTATGGCCGAAATGGGCCTGGAGATGAGCGATGCCTGGCATACGGCGTATGGTGACCAGCCCAACCGGCTGGTTGCCTTCATTGCGCGTGATGCCCGGGTTCTGCGGTTAGTCATGGAGAGCCCGCAATGGACGAAGATGAATGAGGAGCTAACGCGCTATGTTGAAGCGTTTAGCTACAAAGTTGTGCCTTACCGTGAGGGGTTTCAATTTTGAGGACGGGCCTACACCGGTGGCTGGGCGTTGGCCGGGTTTTGGGTTTGCGTTGAGCGTGAGATGAAGAAACATCGTCTGCTGCTTTATGCTGTGATTAGCCGGCGCGTGCGCGGCAAAGCGCTGCTCATGGTGCTGTTCCTGGCCATGATCGCCATTTACGACCTGTTTGTGCCGGCGCTGGGTGAGCGCTGGCCGCTGGTGTGGGTGGCGCTGTTGGCGTCGCTGGTGATGTGGTTTTATTATGCGGTGCTGCTGCGGCGGGCGGCGCTGCAAGTGCGGCCCAGGTATCTGCGCTTGCAGGGGCCGCTGTATGGCCTGAATATTAGCTATGAGCGGCTGCTCTCGGTGACGACAACGTTGGTGGGGCACCAGTATCCGCCGGACCAGATATCGGGGCATGAGCGAGAGCTGCTGAAGGAGTTTCAGGGGGCGACGGCGGTGCTGGTGGAGCTGCGCGCTTTGCCACCAGCCTTTAGGCGGCGGCGCTTCTGGTTTCACCGGCTGCTGTTTAGTACGACCCGGCCGGGGTTGCTGCTAATGGTGGATGATTGGATGGCCGCGAGCCGGGATATTGAGGCGGCGCGGACGAAATGGTATGACCAATACAAGCCACGCGAGCGGCCGGACAATCGCTCGTTGGCGGCGCGTATTCTGGATTCGTAACCCGGCCGGGGTGGTTCAAGCCCGATCTTTAAGCTAGCCCTAAGAATCCTGTACGCTTACAGCCGTCATATTATGATATACTGCCTGAACTTTTTAGCTGGCCGGTTTATGGCTGTGTGCCGGCGGTTGTCTTGGAGATTGCATCGATATGTATGAGGGTAATACTGTGACCGCTCCTGTGCGCATTGTTATTGCTGATGATCATCCCCTGATCCGTTCGGGTATGAAGTCCATAGTGATTAGTGAGCCGGATATGATTCTGGTGGGGGAAGCAAACAACGGAGATGATGTCAGGCAACTGTGCGAGGAGTTGAAGCCGGACGTCTTGTCGCTGGATTTGAATATGCCCGGTCCGCCGGCTGTTAGCCTGGTGCGCGAGGTGCGCCGCCTGTCGCCTAAGACCAAAATCCTGATCGTGACCGCATTTTACGATGCTACTTCGGTGCGTGAGCTGATCTCGGCCGGGGCTTCGGGCATGCTGCTGAAGGATGAGACTTCGGGCAAGTTTGTGCTGGCGGTGCGTACTGTGGCCCAGGGAGGTTATTGGTTTAGCCCGCTGGCAGTGAAGGGGCTGATTGAGTCGCCGGCGGACACGGCCCGGTCGTCTAACCGCAAACTCACCGGCCGGGAGCGGGAAATCCTGATCCTGGTGACACAGGGGATGAGCAACGAGCAGATTGCCGAGAAGCTGGAGCTTTCCTCGCAGACGGTGCGCAACTATATCAGCCGCATCTACAGCAAACTGGGTGTCCGTTCGCGCACGGAGGCGGTGACCTGGGCCAGGGAGCAGGGACTGCGCAGTTCCTAGCGGGGGTGATGAACCCGGCCGGGCACATCCACCATGCAACTGTTTGAGCAGGGCCGCCGCCAGCAGATTCAGCAGGAATCACCGCTGGCCAACCGGATGCGCCCGCGCACGCTGGAGGAGTTTGTGGGGCAGGCGCACATTGTAGGCCCCGGCCGGTTGCTGCGCCGCGCCATCCAGGCTGATCAGCTCTCCTCGCTCATTTTTTATGGCCCGCCCGGCACCGGCAAGACCACCCTGGCCATGGTCATTGCCAACAGCACCCGCAGCCACTTCATCACCATCAACGCCGTGCTAGCTGGCGTTAAAGAGATTCGCGAAGCCATTGCCGAGGCGCAGGAGCGGCGCAATCTGTATAACCAGCGGACCACGCTGTTTGTAGACGAGGTTCACCGCTGGAACAAGGCCCAGCAAGACGCGCTGCTGCCGCACGTGGAAAATGGCACCATCATCCTCATCGGAGCCACGACCGAGAATCCTTACTTTGAAGTGAATAAGGCGCTGGTCAGCCGCAGCCGCATCTTCCAACTGCGCTCGCTGACGGCGGACGATTTGCGCCAGGTGGCGCGGCAGGCGTTGAGCGACCCGGAGCGCGGCTATGGCCGGCTGAAGGTGCATCTGACCCCGGAGGCGTTGGACCATCTGGTGGATGTGGCCAATGGGGATGCGCGCGGCGTGTTGAATGCCCTGGAGCTGGCGGTGGAGACCACGCCGCCCGATGCTGCTGGCCACATTCACATTGACCTGGCCGTGGCTGAGGAATCGATCCAGCGGCGGGCGGTGCTATATGATAAGGATGGCGATGCCCACTACGACACCATCTCCGCCTTTATCAAGAGCTTGCGCGGTTCTGACCCGGACGCGGCACTGTACTGGATGGCCAAGATGATTTATGCGGGCGAAGATCCGCGCTTTGTCTTCCGGCGCATGGCCATTCTGGCCGGCGAAGATGTGGGGCTGGCGGATCCGCAGGCGATGGGGGTGGTGATTAGCTGCTGGGAGGCCTTTGAGCGGATTGGGATGCCGGAGGGGCGCTTCCACCTGGCGCAGGCGGCACTGTACCTGGCTACCTGTCCGAAGTCGAATTCGACGCTGGCCTTTTTTGACGCGCTGGCGGCGGTGGAGAAGGAGCGGGAGGCGGAGGTGCCTAATCATTTGCGCGACGCCAACCGGGATAAGGAAGGTTTTGGGCATGGGCAGGGATATTTGTACCCGCATGCTTACCGGGACCATTGGGTGGCGCAGCAGTATTTGCCGGCGGCTTTGCAGGGTAAGCTGTTCTACGAGCCGGGCGATCAGGGGTATGAGCGGCAGATTCAGACGGAGGTGGGGCGGCGGCGTGAGGCGCAGTTGGCGGCGATGGTGGAGGGAGAGGCTGTGGCGGTGCCGGAGGTGCTGGTCAGTGGTCCGGTGGACCGGGCGCGGGAGGCGTGGCTGCAGCGGACGTTGTCTGGCTCCGGCCGGGCGCTGGCCCAGGTGCGCGAACGGCTGTTTGCGCTGGCGCAAATCCAGCGCCACCATCTGGTGCTGGACCTGACGGCGGGCAGTGGGCTGTTTACCTGGGAGGCGGTGCGCCAGGCCCCGGAGGGTGGGGTGTGGGCGCTGGCGGCGGACCAGGTGACGGGGGAGGCGCTGCGCCAGCAGGCGGAGCGGTTGGCGGATTTGACCCGGCCGGTGATTTTGGTGGGGCAGGTGGCGGAGTTGGGCTATCTGTTGGGGCTGCGCGGTGAGGCGGCGGTGCGCTTTGATCGTATTGTGGCGCGTAATTTGCTGACTGGCGGTGAGGATTGGGCGGCGCTGTTGGCGGAGGTGGCGCGGTGGCTGCTCCCGGCCGGGCTGTTTTGCCTGGCGCAGGTGGTGCCGCGGCGGGGGCAGCGGCTGTATGAGTTGGTGGATTGGTCGGGGGTCCCGGCCGGGGTGGTGGCGAAGGTGCGGGCGGGCGAGGAGAGCATTTACGAGGATGCGGCGGATCCGTTGGTGAATTGGGATGTGGCAGCGGTGGAGGGGGTGTTGGTCCCGGCCGGGATGGTAAACGCGCAGGTGACGGTGGCCCGGCAAACGGAGCAGCGGCGCATTACGGCGGCGCAGTTGGATCGCTGGTTTGGCGAGCAGGGGGAGGGGAGTTATGGGCGGCGGTTGGGGCTGCGGCCGGCGGAAGTGGTCCGCGTAGCGGCGCTGTACCGGCAGCAGTTACAGGAGCAGACGGTGCCGTGGCAAACGACGATGCTGTATGTGGTGGCAGGGCGGGGGTAAAGAAGAGGACGTGACGGGGAGGTCCGCGTCACGTCTGGCAGGGTGTGGGGGTGTTGTTTCCACATTAGTTCATGTAAGGTCCACCGTTGGCGTGGGGGGCTGCGCTGTGGCCGTTGGTTGCATGGCCATTGCCGTTGGTGTAGGGGTAGGGCAGCATGGCGTCGGTGATGTTCAGGACGGTGATGGTTTTTTCGGCGACGACGGCTGGGCGGGGCGCCGGGTAATGGCCGTTGACTGGTGCCGGTTGTGGCGGGCTGGGCTGCCGGGCCTGGCGGGTGAGTTCTTCTTGCCGGCGGGCCTGGGCGATGCGCCATTGGCGGAAGGCGGGGTCGGCGTAGGGGTCGGGGGTGGAGGGGGTGGGGGGAGAACCCGGCCGGGGTTGCGGGCTGGCCAGCACCGCCGCTTGTGTAGCCGGCTGTTTCGTGGGCACTGGCAGCCAGGCGATCAGCCGGGAAAAGAGCTGGATGAGAACAACAGAAGTCGTGATAGTCAGGCCAACGCCGGCGAACATGGCCAGCAAGAGGCGTGTGTAAGCCCATTTTTCGGCAAACCATACTTGCAGTTCATGCTGCTGGACCTGAAAGCGCTGCTCTTCTTGGAGAGCTGCCTGGGTAGCTGCCGTTTCAGTGGCGACACGGTTAAGAGCAGCCTGGGCCTCGGCCACGGCTTGTTGCCGAGCCGCGTCCGCTTCGGCAATGGCCAACTGGGCCTCAGCTTCACGCTCGGCCGCCAGGTATTGCAGTTCCATCTGGCGTTGCTGGGTTTCGAGCGCCGTATTGGCGTCTTTTGCCCTGGCATTTGCCTGGCTTTCGGGGAAATTGGCGAAACCAAACATAGCCAGAGCACCAATAACGGCGATTGCGATCACCAATGAAGTCAATCCTCTGAACATACCGCCTCCACCCGTCATCATGATTTTATCCTCCTTGCCCTTCTGCCAGCCAGAAGGGCAATGTCAGAACCGCGGGCTGCCTTGAGCGCTTTGATGGGCTAGTTGTGTAATAGCCTCTCAACGGCGATAACGTGCGCGCAGAAGAGAGGTTCGCAGTGGGCTGCATCACGCCGTTGATAGCTGGCACAGTCACACTGCCAGTGTTCGTCGGTGTGGGTTAAGGTGTGGATGCTGTGCCGGCCGGTAAACCGAACCCTGTCTTCGCTGACCTGCTGTAGACGGTCTGGTTCACTTGCGTAGTGAAAACCCTGGATACGTTCATCATACATCGTGCTGTAATACATCTCCTGCCTCCATTCCTGATGTCCCGCACCACATGTGGTGTGGGTGCTGGTTGATTTGCTTGTTAATCTACCAATACTGTAGCGGCCATGGCTGACACCACAAATAGGCCAGGTTGGGTTCTGGCTAACGCAAGTCTATGAGATTGCAGTTTGGGGATGGGGTATTCCTGACGCAAAACGAAAACGGGAAGGCAGTTTGCCTTCCCGTTAGCTGACATGAACCTGCTGGCTGCCTGACACTAGTGCCAGTAGCCGTGCACTTTCATTAGCCGCAGGCCTTCCAGGCGTAATGCGGCGGGGTAGAGCGTTTTGTAGATATGGCAGTTGGGGCTTTGCACATCCCAGCGACCGGTGGCGCGATAAGTTTCCAGAGGGCAACCGCCGGCACAACGGTAGCGGAATTCACAGGATTGGCAGCCCAACTTACTATCGACGGCAGGGTTTTGAATGGCACCGTGAGAAATCAGGGGTAGGAGGTCGTTCGCAAGGGGCGGATTGTGTGGTTCGTCGAGGTACATCTGGCATTGGGCTACCCGGCCGGTGTGGCTGATAACCACATAGCTTTGGCCGACGCCACAAGTGTGAGCATGGGCCTCTGTCTGCACGCGATCTAACAGGCCATCCAGGAACGGGCGGGTGGGCAGGTTGGCTTCAATCACGGCATAGGCGGCCAACATACCATCGATCAGCGCCTGTTGTTCGAGCTGTAATTCGGTGTGGGAGGCGGAGAGCAAGTTCTGGCGATAGAAATTGAAGCTGGTGGGCAAGTCCCGGTCAATCATGGCCCATCGAGCTACATCGGCGGCACCATGGGCGTTGAGCGCGGTAACAGTCATGGTAACGTCCGGCCGGATACCGCGCGGCAGTAGGACCTGGTCAACGGTGTTCTGGACAAGGGCAAAGGTATCGGTGCCGGCGCGGTTTTTCAGGGGGCGGAGTTGATTGTGCAGTTCACCCACGCCGTCGATGGAGATCATCAATTTCATCTGGTTGGCAGCTAGCCAAGCGGCGTCCTCGGCTTGCAGATGAATGCCGTTGCTCAGCACAACTTCGCGGAGTTCCAGACCGGTCTGGTTGGCTTTTTCCAGGGCATAGTGGTGCAGGCTGCGCACCAGGCGGAAGTGCAGGGTGGCTTCGCCACCAGCATATTTTAGCTTAACGCGCTTGAAGCCGTGCTCCTGGGCGCTGATAAAGAGGGCGTCGATAGCACCCCGGCCGGTGGCCAGGCTCATGCGGGCGGAGGATTTGCGGACGTAGCAGTAGGGGCAGTCTAGGGAACACGCGTTTGTTATGTGAAGCCAGGCGGTGAGGGTGTGGGGCTGGGTGGGCTGGGTGGGCTGGGGATGAGGGAGGTACCCGGCCGGGTAGATGAGCATCTGTTGGGCGAGGTCCTGGTCGATTTTTTCACTAAGAGGCTGGGGGGTTGAGAAGCTTAGCCAGCGCTGCCAAGCAGTATGGTTGAGGATGGAGGGCCCGGCCGGGGCGAAGGGACTGAAGGCGAGGTGGAACCCGGCCGGGAGCGTTATCGAGTGAATGTCCCTGGCTTGCGCAAACCGGCCGGGCTTATTGGTCTTGTAGGTTAGTGTCAGGCCATGATCAGGGCAGGCGCAATCATTCTCACAGCTCGCAGGTTCTTTGAAAGTTAAAACAAACGCCTTGTCTGGACAAGCGCAATCATCATCTTGGCGATCCGGTAAGCCCGTGAATATGCAAGGCTGGTTACCCCTCATCTTACCCTCCCTTGTTGCGTTCATGAGGGCGTTCCAAAGAACTCATGCAAGTATGGCTGCAGCAGCGCCGTTCCTTTTAGTAGAGGATACTTGACCGCAAACCCCTGTGCTTCTTCTCGAAAGGCGACTAATTCCTGTTGATTGAAGCTTTTCAGCTTCTCGTACAGATTCTCTAGCAGCAGCGTAATGCTTGGGCTGCGTGGTGAGAAGAGCTCGGCATAACCTAAACCCAGCGCATAGGCTTCCGCGGCATCATGAAGCTTCTCTCTGGCAGTGTCATCTTCTGCAATGGCTCTGTGCCGTTTCTCGATATCTTCGTGCGATTTCCCAATCTCCCCCGCCCGGATAACAAACTGCTCCATTGCCACCTGTGCGCGCAAAGAGTGTAATTTACTGAGCTGGGTAAACCACCACACATCATCCATGTTGTCGGTATTTGGCAGACTGGTGGGCGTAATCCGGTATTCTTTTGGGACATTACTGTCGACCTGGTTAGCAAGGTTGATAGCGGTATCCAGTTTGTTGAAATACAGGTGAGCGAACGCTTCATTGACCTGAGCATCCACAATGTACTGCATTAAGCCCTGCATATCTCGCGCCAGGGAAATCGCCCGGTCGAAATAGGCCAGAGACTCACGATAATAACCTTGTGACCAGGAGTCCGACAGTCTGCGCTTCACTGTTAAACGCAAGCGGTCTCGATTTAGACAACCCAGTTCGATAGTGATCTGAATTAGCCGAACTGGTTCCTTGAAGTTGGTGAAGATTGCCAGCGCTTCTTTCAGTTGGCTGTCGGCCGTGGAGTAGAGGTTGTCCGGGGTGGCGATGAGGGTTTGTCCGGTTTCGGCCTGGACGGCCAGATGGCGCAGTGATTCACCTAGCTGCCAGAGTGCTAGCCCTAGACCACGCTGCTGTCCAACCTGGCGGAAGTAGGCAATAGCTTTGGCTGCTAGCCGCCGTGCATCATCATGCCGGCCCAGGTCATCGTAGATGAGCGCCAGGGTATTGAAGGAAAATGCCAGCGGCACTTCTTCCGCAAGCTGGCGTCGTAGGTTTAGCCCATCCAGGCAAACTGGGGCGCTCTGCCGGCCTAGATCAGATAGGGCGCGAGACAGGTTGTTCAGCACAACTGCGCGATGGAAATCCATGCCCTTGTCACCACGTATCTTGTCTAGCGCGTTGCCGTAGGCGCTTACAGCCTGTCTTACTCTGCCTAGCAGGATTGCTCCGTAGCCAAATATATTGAAAGCATGAGAGGTAAGTCTGCGAACGCGAATCTCGGCCGGGTGAGCAGGCGTGTTACTGGCTTTGTCACGTGCAAAGCCAAGTTCTTCATGGCCGTCTTCCCGAGTCCTTGCTGTTTCGGCAACAGTGTGATTGAGGAGCAAGTGGAGTTGGTGCAGAGTATCATCCAATATTTGCAGTGCATCGGGGATGTCCTGTGCAGCCAATATCCTTGCATAACAGGTCCAGACCTGTCTTTCTCCAACGGCTAAAGTGTGATTCCAACTGCGAAAGACGTTGAGGTCGTCCTGAGTGTTTTGCGGGAGAGCTAGAACGGCATTTTCGACTTGCGCCGCAAAAGAAATGGCCCGTTCATACCTGCCGCGCAAGACGAATCGCTTCAACCACCGGGCTACATCTTCTTGTGCGGCTGTCCTCTGCATTACCTGAAGGCTGGTTTCACCGCGCTTACGTGCTGAATCCCTTGAGCGGAAGTCTACGAACCTCAACACGTTAGGGTCGTGGATAATGCGCCACATTTCCGCTTGGGTCCAGAAATCAATCTCCACCTGATTCGTCTTTTTTGCTGAGTCTGCTCCTGTTTCTATGTACTCCTGGTTGAAGTTAAGTTCTGGATCCAACATCAGCGCATAAACGATCCGTTCAACCTCAAATGTATCACTGGCTTGCTTGATGGCCAAACGGCGCTCAATCTCGACAAAGCCTAGTTCCTTGTAGCGAAACGATCGCGGGTCGTCTGGAATTAGTTGCAGTTCCAGTTGGCGTTCATCGGCCTCCATATACTTCTGCTTAAGGGTCACGAACCGGCGATGTTTGGAGTCGGCCCAGCTCTGCAGCCTGCTAAACAGCTCTGCACGATCTGCTTTTTCGTCCTTGTGATTCTGCTCGTAGCGTCTGCACTCAGCCTCACTAAAGTGGTCGACAATAGAACGCAGCTGTGGGGGCACTGGCGCCACATGTGGCGCCATGTGGTCGGCATAGATGCGATAAATCTCGTCCTGCAGCCCCAAGCGGAAGGTAAACGCTTCCTGTTCGCGCTCAGCTATCACGGGGGCGAAATCTGCCCAGGAGGAGCGCCGCTTTACCAAGTAAAGATCGACCATGCCCTTTAGGGTTTGGGCAATTAGCTTCAGCCGCTCCAGGTTGGGTTCCCAGTGATCCGGTGCCAGTTTGTCAGGATTGTCTAGCATGAAATGGATCTGTTCTGCGCTTAGACCCCGCGGGGTACGGACAAGCAGTTGCAGGATGCGACTTTCCAGGTCGGACGGTTGTCGAAATAGCAGATCGATGAACTTCTCTTCAATTCGCCATTGTATCTGGAGCAGTTCGGGTGTGATGTTATTGGGGCTGTTAGTCTTGGCCTCAGCGGCTGCTCTGATGAAGGACCAGCGCAGCTCTGCGGGGATGGTGCGCTGGCTAACGATCAGCTGGGCGTATAGGGCAAGTCTGACCGGAATGCCTCCAGTATAGAGCCAAAGCACCTTGTAGGCGTCGCCACTCTGAGTGGCGATTTTTCTGAACTGCTGGGCGATTTGCGCTCTGTGGCTGGTCACGGCTTGGTCCTGGTGCCCGTTTTGCCACTCTTCAGCCAGTTGGGCAAAATAGACACTCGTTTCCTCCTGGTTGAATGGCTGCAATTGGAGATCTATCAATCGATATCTGGTAGTTCCCCCTCTGGCTTGCCGAATTGCGGATTGAATGTTCTGGAAAAACTGGCTCCCCTCTTCACCACGACCAGCCAACAACAATGTGATTCCCTGTAGTTCTCCCTGGCGGATAATGTTGGCCAACCATTGGTGGGTACGGTTATTTGCGTCTTCGGGCAGTAGCAGATCTCGTTCAAGAAGCCACTCGGAGGTGATGAAACTAAGTTGTTCGACGGTATCGATAACCCAGGTGATGCGACGTGTTTTCGTAACTTCGTGCAGTTCCTTCAGGAACATGTCGGCGGCTTCTTGTGCGGCAGCACGCACTTGCGCAAATTCTGCACCCCTTGCGGCAAGGCCTTGCATGCGTTCATAGGCCAAGTCGTAACGGAAGAAATCGACACCTTCCCGGCCGGGGCGCCGCAAACTGTCGCGCAAACGCCGAATGAACCTATCTCGTGCATGGAGACGAATATCAATGACATCAATCAGGTCTGACACAACGATCGCATCACCATTGACCCAGCCCTCACTCGCTGCTCGCTGGGGATCGACAAAATCTGGGTGACCGGTAAGCGCCAGGATCTCCTCCATGAAGCGTGTCTTGCCCATGCCGCCCGGAGAACGAATGAACACAATGTTAACAAGATCATCCTTAGCTAGCAGTGCCTGTCTAACTTGCGCCAGTTCCGCCTGCCGGCTGATCATCCGTCTTGTTTTGCGCGCTGCAGCAAACGGCGTAGGGTATTGTTCCATCATAGTGCTGCCTCCAGACTCGTGCCATTTAATTTCGGAGATTGTGCTAAGTAGTCGCTGATCAGTCGATAAATGCCTTTGTCGGTGGTGTAACGCGCTGTACCTGACAGATGGGCGATGACGCCAGAACCAAACAGCCTTTCCAAGTCCGGGTGGTTAACGTCAAGGCTCAGGGCATCGCGGAGCTCCCGTGCCGTCCAGTCTTCGGGCAGTAACTGAACGATCTTCTTAAGTACTTCTGCGTCCGCAGGTTTAAGCCCGGCTCTGGTGATGATTTCTTGCACACATGAACTGAGATCAGTGGCGGTGAACCCGGCCGGGACCCTGATAGCGGCGTGAGAGAAAAGGCAGGTGTTGATTAACGGATTGGCCGAAGCATGGGGTGTAATCCGCTCAAGAATTGTCGCTGCCACTGTGCTGGTTTCCGATTCCAATTGGTAGATAACTTTGGGATCAATATCATCTGGAAACAGGGCTCGGAGTTGAGCGCGTTTTTCCTCAGCATTTGCCTGCTGCAGCGCCTGCTCCAATATGCTTTTACGCCGGACGAGTTGGTCTACTTGCTCTTCAGGTTTCAGACTTGAAAGCAGAACCGTCTCCTCATTCCAACGCAGGTACGGATGGGTTAGCATGTACTCATCCCGCCTGGCGAGAACTACCCGGGTACATGACTCCCCCAAGAACCCGGCGAAGATATGTTCTTGGAAGTAGTCTCGATTGCTGGGGTTACTCATTTCATCAAAGCCGTCTATAAGGAGAACAATTACGGAGCCAGGCGGGCATTTCTCACAGAGTGCAGATATGAATGCCCGAAAACGTTCCGCAAATGGGCCATTGGCAAGCTGCTGGATTTGGCAGCATTGCCCGGCTTCCTCAACTGCTGTGTCCAGCCATTCGTTCCGTCCGCCTGGGCTAGCCATTTCGGGCAGTTGTCTGCCTGACCTAGGGTGCAAGGCATTTACGCCTAAATCCATCCACAAGACCAAACAGTGATTTGTGTCATTGAGCTGGCGGTATAGATGAGCCAGAAACCACGACTTACCAATCCCGGCCGGGCCTATCAACGAACGCAAACGAAACTCTGGCGACTGCTGCCGTACCCAACCTAATAGGTCCTCGAGAGGCTCCTCCCGGGGCACATATAACTCGGACCGAAACGCTTCCTTGATCATTGTGCGTCCTCTTAAACTGCTAAGGCGATCCATTATTCTTCTGCCGATACTCCAAGATCTGACAAGTGGCTCCCATCATTTTCGGGGATGCCGCAAACCGCTCCATCAAGAGTATAGTACAAAATTGACGGATTGTCAGATGTAACAGTTAGGAAGTCACAGCAGTCTTTGGTTAATAATGTTCGGTAAGCAGTAGGCCGCACAAGCAAAACAACGAACCGCTCATGGTTGGTTTGCGTGCATGTCTTCAATTGGTGATAGGTTACCTGTCAACTTCGCTCAGGGCAGCCGGGTCAAATTGACAGAGAATCCGACTTAGCAAGCGCTTGCTCCCAGTCATCAGGTGTTATGAGTTCCTCAAATAGGCCTGGCAAATAACGACGACTAACATACACATCAATTAACGTGTTTACGAGCTGCAAGAGCCGTCTTGGGGAGCCTTGTGCGGCGTTGAAGATGAGCTCATCTAGCGACTGGTCAAAATCCTTGCTGGCGAGGTCGTCTAGACCCACGCGACGCGATCCACCGGCACGAAACCGGGCCTCCCACAGTCGCCGCAAGGCTTCTCTGTTCCAGCCTAGAACCACGCCAAAAACGTGAATGTCATCGAACTGCTCCGGCTGGTTGCTCTGGAACTGATCCAGCGACTCCTTAAGAACCAATGGCAGGAATAACTTGAGGCTTATTGACTGTTCAGCGAGGGTTGACACCTTCCTTAACAAAGGCATGAGCAGGGCGAGCATCTGCTCGGGTGAACTCTGTCGATTATCGATACCGTCAACCAAAACAAAAATGCGGTCAAACCCCCAAGATTTAACCGCATCAACGCATCTGTTCCAATCATTGGTGAATGTATTGCCAGGTGCTTCACGCACCTCAAGTGACTGCTGAAGCAGTTCACGTAATTTATCGTGTGGGTCAACGTGACGTACAGCAAATCGTTTGACAAAATGCCAATAGACTTCCAGCCCGTCCCCATCTTCAAGCACAGGGTCGTAGGCTATTCGAGTTGCTAATCGCTTCAGATGAGGACCACCAGCCGTGATTAAGGAGGCCATTGCCCTTACCCGGCCGGGTGTCAATGCAGTTGTCCCCGGCTGAAACTGTTCCAAGATCTGCACAAAGGCATCAATTGCCATCTCCTTAGCCAGCAGTCGCCGGTGCTCAGCGAAAGACATTCCTCGCCTTGCGGAGGGCCCGAAGAGATAGCTGGTTACCAACGTCCCATCAGGTTCACGGCGACACCTGGCTTCCACAGCCAGGCGTAGGCTAGTCTTGCCCATGCCGTACTCGCCATAAATCAATCCCAACCCCGTTTGCCTTAACGCCTGCAGCAGAGAATCGCCGCCAATGGATAGCTGAGTTGGTGGCACGAAATACTGAAGCGATCGATTGTCTCCAATGGACTGGGGCCTATTGGTAAAGGCTAGTTCCTGTTCAGAAACAGGTAACTGAAAGGGATCAAACTCAAGGCCTAACACCTTCAGGAACTGTTCGCGCGTGTAAGGCGAATCATTAGCAGGACGAATTCGGCCAGAATGGCTTTCCCCAGCCGTAGTGGGATCTCCAGAAGAAGACGATCGGAAAGTGAATCGACGCATGGATACAGGTTACCAAAATACCTTACGCAAGCTACTTTCGGCGGCGCAAAGTAGTTCCTGACATGGAACTGTCACGCACAGCCCGATTTGCGTAACGGCAGACACTGGACAAAGAAACGACCTAGCTAGCCTCTTAAGCAAAAGAAGTACTCGTAAGTATAGCTGTCAAGAGTCTCATGGGAAATCCCAGGGAGTAGCAGTTTGCTTGCATGAACCTGTCACAAACCTGTCACCAGGGTTCTGCATAGTTCTGCAGAAGATACCCGCCTTCGCCACGGCGATTGATGATGTAAATAGGGTCGCTTGGAAAGGGCTCCAGCACCTTGCGCGTGCGGGAGGCAATGGAATGGACGTTGCCGGGGGAACCCGCCAAAATCCGCAGTTCATTGTCATCCCAATTAATGGGGTTTCCTCGACGTTGAAGCAAAAGCCTGACAAACTGAAAAGGCCTATCATCAAGGTGCATGAACTTCGGTCCGCGCCAGATGCCGTGAGCATCTTCGTCAACGGCAATCTTCATGTGCCTGGCGAAGTAAGCTCTCTGTACTTCCAAGGACCGATCTTCCAATTGACCCGAACCCGACCTACCGTCCTTCCCATCCAAGTATAGAATAGTCTCGGCTAACGTAACCCACCCGGCCGGGGCCTGGTACCCGTACTCGCCTGCAATGACTTCGGCCATATCAGCGATGGTTCTTTCATCAGCCAATGAGTTCAAAGACATATGCTTCGCCCCGGCCGGAAGCGCCTGGCGGATCAGTCTGTCTGCAATGGCAATGCCCTGCTCAGTTTGCCAATTCAAGTGCAGCACACTTACCCTCCCACGAGTTCGTGCAACAAGTTGACCCCTCTCGATGGTCGGTGGTGGCACAGCTGCTACCAACGCAAAACCGGGCTGATGCATAATATCCAGCCAGTCGAAGAGCTCAGCCAGAGAATCAGCATACTGGTCATGATATCTGGTCTGCAGATCCAGGATGAACAGGACGCGTTGGAAGCCCAAAGCCTGAACCAGCCAGACCAGTTCTGCGATCTGTCCCTGAACATCCAGAGGATCGTTTTCATCTGGGAACAGGTCAGCAAATGGGACAGACTCAAATATGGTCCGCATGTCTTCGTCAAGACCATCCGTGAGGCGACGATAAGCTCGCCTTCCCCGCCGCGGCTTTTCAATCAGCCAACGCAGATACTCGCGTTGCATGCCCGACAAATCTCGGGCATGTTCCTTATTCTGAAGCAGAAAGTTCTGCAGTTCCAGACCGGCCGCGACCATCATCTGTGCCAGATGACTGTCTGTCTCACGTAGCCAAGCCTGTGGAGACCCTGGCCAACGTTCGGGAGGATAAGGCACAATGAAGGAAGCTTGGGCCTCGCGTCGTCGGAGGGCCGCGATGGCAACCGACTTGCCACTGCCGGGACCGCCAGTTACCAGACACCAATGTGGATAATCAGGGAGTAATCGATCGACATTGCTCGGCAAGTAGCAGTTATTCCACCAAAGTTCCTTTTCTTCGATGGACTGTTCATGTAATGGTCGGAAAGGCCAGGCGTCATAAGTCAACTCTCTGCTCTCCAATTGATAGTTGCGGTCGCTCTTCTCGGATTCTTAGGATCAATTCAGGAAGTCGGTCACGCCGCCTGAAATAGACTACCATGTCTCTGGCAAAATCACTAATGTTTCTGGTATCCGAGATCCTTTCATAGTTCTCCCCTAAGTAGAAACAAAGGGTATGCAACTCTTCTAGAGCGAAGTAGTTCTTCAGTATCTTGTGCAACACGTCGTCCGTGAGGTCGGCGGTTGCCTCCAGTGCTGAACTTGCGACTGTCTCTGCTTCTTCTTTCCCCGCACCAGAAAGCTCGGATTCATCTGTGATCACTGTTAGGGCATGCTGTTCTATGTACGCCTTGGTGATTAATTCGCCAGGTGGCAATTGCGCAGTTACGCTATGCCAGTTTCTGATAAACGTTCTTGGGCAATAGGTCTTACCACTTGGCGACAGGCAATGCGACACAAAGTAATCAAACGCACCCTCCTCAAAATGCTGCTGCAATGCCGGACGTGGACCAGCAAATGCCTTGTATCGCCACGTCAACATACGCTCAATTTGGGTGCGGCTCCACGTTAGCTGCCAGCCATTCACATGATACATTCTGGCCGCGATCTGCTTCGCTTCGTCATCATCAGGTAGAAAAAGAACAGAAAAGAGGCCTTGCCTTTGCCAGGATAACAGAAGCGGCCCCAGTCCGTCTTGCAGCCAATTCGCACAATCATCTGAATTACTTGCATCCAGGACTAGAACAACTCGTGCAAAGCCCAGTGCTTGCGTCACTACCACTATGTCGCCGACCCAAGTAGTATCATCTGCTTCAGGCAATGGACTGGCTGTTCTCACATCGTTGGCCAGAAGGTGCAATCTGACAACTTCATCATCCTTTTCGTTTGCAGGGGTCGTGGAAAAGGTCGAGTAGATCGCTGCTTGCTTCGCTTCAATACGCGCGCACAGTATCAGAGCCGTCTGGTCTGAGACGAGCAGATGGGCAAGCAATTGTCGTTGAGCCAGGGTCAACTGGCGCAGGTATATGGGATATGTCAAGATGAAATCCAACAAATGGGCCACCAGCCCAGCGCGTATTTCAGAAGGTTTTGGGTTCCCTGGCAAATGGAGGGTGAAAACCTCCCGTTGAGCTGCGTAATAATGTAACCCGTGGGCCAAAGCAGTGCTGCCATTTCCTGACTCTGCAAAAACCAACGTGACACGATCTACGCCGAACAACTCCCTAAACAAAGAATGTCCACCCCAGAACGCGCCGGACCGTCTTTCCCACAGGTTAAATAGATAGTGAAGATCGTCTTCTGCTCTTTCATAGGCGAATGGATCCTGCTTGCCTGGAATAGCCTGCAAGAATGGCGCTGACTCCTCAGGAAACTTCGCGGACCGCTGTGGCGGCTTGGGCCAATCGCGAATAGGCTGAAACTCAAAATTGTCTTTCTCCCAGGCCACTACTGACGTTTCAAGGTTAGCCAACCGATTCACCAACTCATTGTTTACGCCACTGGCTGGCAATAAGTGACGTGCTTTCTTCAGCGCAGCAAAGCATTTCTGAGACTGTTCGTCTTCTCGCTGCCTGGCAATCTCCCAGGCGCTAAGAAACGCTGTCACGCATTCATTGTTCCATACCGCACATTCCTGGATAATAGACGCAATGTCATCGGGCTTGCATTCCAACTTCGCTAGCGAAAGTAATCTCTTGGCCATTCCCCGATCGTCTGGCTCCGTAGCCTTCCATTCGAGCTCTGATAGCTCGGTCAGTAGCTGTCCAACTCTAGACCAGTCTCCGACAGCCATGCCATAGCGCAGTTTTTGAACTAGCTGACTAGCAGCCTGCTTCTGTGCTTCTTGATGTTGAAGAAGTAACTGTCTCTTCTCCTCCTGTTGTCTGGCTTTTCTTTCCTTAACATAGTGTTGTGTTGCTTGTGCCAGCGCTGGAGCCAGGAAGGCAATTAGGAGAATCAGCGGGCTGGCTTGGTCCACTGTACTATTGACAAGGCTTCTCAGGCGGAGACCCCACGAACCTTCAACGGTAAGCGTGGTTTCTGTCTTGGCAACTGCGCCAGGGCGCGACACAATGGTTGTAAGCTGTTGTGTGACAATGAAATTGGCCAGTGGGCTGGAATTGGCCAGTGCTATGGTTTGCGTTAGGTGGCTTTGTGGTGAGACCGGCAAGATAGGCAGCGTGGGGGGTGTGGCGAATTGTAAATGACTGTTGATGGGCAGAACCGTTGTTATCCCCACAGTCTGTGTTATTTCGCTGCGATTTGCTATATCTATCTGCACCAGTACTGGATGACCATTGGCCAAGATCCCACCAGGATGGGAAACAGTAACGTAAATGTCCTGCTCGTGTAACACAACCGCTGTGACCTGTGCTTCATATGCTGGTTGCCACCAGAAACTGACAATTGCCCATAGGACAAGTGCTGCTCCCAGTACACAAGTCATTATTAGCGCAGTCAAAGTTAGGGAATGTTCTACTAGCCACTCGACTCTTGGACTTCGCTCAGTTGTTGGTGGGGTGACGTGCAGGATAGCACATATCAACGTTGTTGAAAGAAAGAGCCCCGCCTGTTTTGTCATAACAGGAAAAATGAACGTGGTGCAGATCAGTCCCAATAGAGCCGCTATCTCAACAGCTAACACCAAACCATCATGCGCCCCGAACCCATCGACTAAGTGGGCATTGTGTTTGACTCGATGATTGTTTTCTGACGGCTGATCTTGCATAGATGCAACACCCCTTCTATTGTGAAGATGTGTGGTCACCGTTCACTAAATCATTATATCCTGCAATAGGGCCAGCACAAGCAAGTTTGGGTTGAAAAGGCGTTTCGCTTTCAGGTGGTAGTTCTGTCATAGCTGTGGGTGGCAGAGTAACGGCATCTTCAATCATGCGCCAAGGCCATACGTGCAACAGGAAATTCGGCATGATAGCGTACTCCCTGTCCTTACTATATCAATGCGTCGCGACGCCTCTTGTCTAAGAAGATCGCCAGTCAGACAACAGTTCTGCAGTCAATTAGCCGCAAACTCGCCCTGACCATCTCGCGTAGTCGGAAAATGCGTATAATATTCAGACTCGTATTTGCACATAGACAGGAGGCGGTTGACAACCGAGAAGTCTTCTTATGGCACTACTAGATGTTGACAAGGAAGCCCAAACCCTCCTCCCCCAACTCGTCGCCACCCGGCGCGACCTGCACCGCTACCCGGAACTCGGCTTCCAGGAGACACGCACCGCGGGGCTGATTGCCGGCCGTTTGCGTGAGTTGGGGCTGGAGGTGCAGACCGGCGTTGGCCAGACGGGCGTCGTTGGCCTGCTGGAGGGGGCAAACCCTGGCCCAACGGTGCTGCTGCGCTTCGATATGGATGCCCTGCCCATCACCGAGGCCAATGAGACGGATTACACTTCGCAGCACCCCGGCCGGATGCATGCCTGCGGTCACGATGGCCACGTCGCCATGGGGTTGGGCATCGCCAGCCTGCTGGCCCGTCACCAAAGCGAGATCAATGGCACCCTCAAGTTCATCTTCCAACCGGCCGAGGAAGGACTGGGCGGCGCCTTCGCCATGATCGCCGATGGCGTGCTGCACAACCCCCGGCCGGATGTCGCCCTGGCCATGCACCTCTGGAACGAACTCCCCCTGGGCCAGATTCGCGTCACCGCCGGGCCGGCCATGGCCGCCAGCAGCCGCTTCACCCTCGCCATCTCCGGGCACGGCGGGCATGGTGCCGCCCCCCACAAAGGGCGCGACCCCATCCTGGCCGCCGCCCACATCATCACCGCCCTGCAAAGCATCGTCAGCCGCAACATCGATCCCCTGGAAAGCGTGGTCGTCACCATCGGCCAGATAACCTCCGGCACCACCTTCAACGTCATCCCCGAAACCGCCCTACTCAAGGGCACCGTCCGCAGCTACAACATGGAGCTGCACCGCATCATCTACCGCCGCATCCTGGAGATGGCCACAAACGTAGCCGCCGCCTTTGGCTGCGAAGCTGTCATGGAGACGGTAGCCATCGTCCCGGCCGTGGTCAATTCGCCCGAAGTCGCCGGGGTGGTGGCGGCTATTGCCGGCCAGGTCGTTGGGCCACATAACGTGGTAGACGGACAAGAGATGGCCTCAGAAGATATGGGCCATTTCCTGGAAGAGATTCCCGGCTGCTACTTCTTCATCGGCTCGCGCAACGCCCCGGCCGGGTTCCACTACCCCCACCACCATCCCCGCTTCGACTTCGACGAGCAAGCCATGGTCTACGGCGTAGCCACCATGGCCCGCGTCGCCGCCTACTACGTCATGGGCGACTTCGCCCGCAACTGGCAGCGCATCGCCGAGGACGCCGCCTTGCCCGACAGCTTCTCCACCACCACCCCGGCCAATATACCCCCATCTTTAACCTGAACGTTGCCTAATCGTAGGCCGAATGGGCTGGCCAAAGCCCCCCATCTATGTTACATTGCTCGCGATGATGTCCGCGGAACAATCCTCCTCAACCCCACCGATGCCTGCAATTCCCAATACACAAATGCCCCATGTCGTCCTCCTGGCCGGTGGCGTTGGCGGCGCCAAACTGGCCCACGGCTTCGCCCAACTTCTCCCGGCCGGGAAGCTCACCATCATCGTCAACACCGGCGACGACTTCCAACACCTCGGCCTGCAAATCTGCCCCGACCTCGACACCGTCACCTACACCCTGGCCGGCCTGGCCAACCCCGACACCGGCTGGGGGCGCACCGGCGAAAGCTGGCGCACCCTCGACGAAGTCGCCCGGCTGGGCGGTCCCGGCTGGTTCCGCTTGGGCGACCTGGACCTGGCCACCCACCTCACCCGCACCCACCTGCTGGCCAACGGCCACACCCTCACCGCCGCCACCCAGCAGTTATGTCAACAACTGGACATCATCCACACCATCCTGCCCATGAGCAACAGCCCGGCCCCCACCCTCATCGACAGCGACGAAGGGCTGCTGCCCTTCCAGACCTGGTTCGTTGCTCGCCAGTGGCAGCCGGCCGTGCGCCGCGTTTGCCTGCCGGCCGAGGTGCAAGCCACCCCACAAGTGCTAAAAGCGCTGGAGAAAGCCGATCTGGTCGTCATCGCCCCCTCCAACCCCTTCGTCAGCATCGACCCCATCCTCAATGTCTACCCCATCCGCGCCATGGTCGTCGATCTGCCCCAGGTTGTGGTGGCGGTCAGTCCCATCATCGGCGGACAGGCCGTAAAAGGGCCGGCGGCCAAAATGATGGCCGAAATGGGCCTGCCGGTCAGCGCCGCCGCCGTGGCCGACTATTACAATGATCTCATTGACGTTTTTGTTTATGACGCACAAGATAGAGAGACATTCCAGACGGATGAGCGCCCGGCCCTTTGCACAGATACCTGGATGACCACGCCGGCGCAGCGCCGCCGCCTGGCAGAAGCGATTTTGTCCTACACAATGGAGTTGACCAACCAATGACCACCTGGGCGATTGTACCAGTAAAGCCATTGCGAGACGGTAAGAGCCGGCTGGCCCACATCCTTTCCGCCGATGAGCGGGCCCAACTAACCACCTACATGCTGCAGCGCACGCTGGATATCCTGAACAGCGTGAGCAGCATCTACCGGACCCTGGTTATCAGCCGTGACCCGGCCGTGCTAAAACTGGCCCGCCAACGGAACGCCTATACCTTTGGCGAGGGGGACAAGCTGGGGCTAAATATGGCCCTCACCCGCGCAGCGCACATCGTCGCCGCGCAAAAAGCGGCCGGCGTACTCATTCTGCCGGCCGATCTGCCGCTCATCACCTCCGGCGACATCGACGTGATGCTGGCCGGCGTTTCACCGCTGCGCAGCAGCCCGCAAGTCAATGGCACCAACGGCCGGATGATGGAACGAGCCGTGGCCATCTGCCCAGACCGGACGAACGACGGCACCAATGCCCTCTACATCAGCCCCCCACTGGGCTTTACCTTCCACTATGGGGTGCAAAGCTTCCAGAACCATCTGGATGAGGCAGAACGCTTGGGGATTCAGGGCCGCATTGTCCATGCGCCAGGGCTGAAATTTGACCTGGACACGGAAGAAGATTGGCACAAGTTCCTGGCCCTGAACGGCAACCGGGATATTTTTGCAGCCCAGGCCGCGCCCAAAGTGTAAGTCGCCGCGCTGGCTGTTCCGTTTGGCTTGTTACAAGATAGAAGACCTGGCAGGTTAGTCCCACCGGCCAGGTCTGTGTTTTCTCCGCGACAAACCGGCCACCCGGCCGGGTCCCCACCCCGCACCAAACAGGACTGATGGATTAGTGAAGATTGCGAGAATCTGCCCGGCCGGGGCCGGATTTGCGCCCCGCTATTGTATAATTAACCCGGCCAGACAAACAAAACACAGGATGCCGGCATGAGTAACCAGCACAGCCCAAACCAAAACAACCGCTACCGCCAACCCAATTCCGACCACTGCTTCGTCTGTGGCCGGCTGAACCCGCACGGCCTGTACATGACCTTCTTCGACAACGGCCAGGATGAAGTGTATGCCGACTACACCGTGCCCGCCCCATACCAGGGCTATCCCGGCGTGGTGCACGGCGGCATTGTGGCCGCCATGCTGGATGAAGTGGTCGGTCGCGTAGCCATGATTGGCGACCACCATCACTTCATGATGTCGGTGCGGCTGGCAGTGAAGTACCGGCAGCCAGTCCCCACGGAGACCCCGCTCCAGGTAGTAGGGCGAGTGGTGCGGCTGCGCGGCCGCCTGGGGCGCGCCGTCGGCGAGATTTCTCTGGCCAGTGGCCCCCTGCTGGCCGAAGCCGAACTAACCCTGGCCGACGTCCCGGCCGGGATGCTGGCCAACGTCAATCTCCACGCCCTTGGCTGGCGGCTGGACCCCTAAACCCGTAACATCACCCATGCAAGCCTATACGCGTGAACGACGCCTCGACTCAATCCTGACCGTCATCCCCATCGTCGCCATCGTCACAGTTCTGGTGGGCCTGTTCGGGCTGGCCTTCTTTTCCGACCAGGATTACGGGCAGCATCTCAGCCTGTGGTTGGTCGTCATCGGTTCCCCCCTCGCCGCCTACGCCACCCGCCGCCTCATCCAGCGCGACCGGCAAGAGCTGGGTGGCTGGGTCTTCACCATTACCCACCTACTGCTGGTAACCGCCGCCTATGTCGATTTCTGGAGCCTCCACAGCCACATTCCCTACCTTTACGCCATCTTCATCATTACCGCCAGCCTGCTCATTGGTCTGGCGGCCAGTTTCCAGACCTGGCTGTTGTCCAGCATCATGCTGCTGGCCGGTCTGCTCCTCAGCGGTGAATTCAGCTTTGCCAACCTGGGCGCTATCCTGGTCCCCATCATCATCAACCTGGGGCTGGCTGTGGTCAGCTTGTTGGCCGCCATCGACTGGCAAATGGCCCTGGAATCGGTCACCGAACTGCGCCGCCGGGCACAAGACCGCCGCGACGAGCTGTTTGAGATTCAGGAAACGCTGAGCCTGACCAACGCCAAACTGCGCTTCGTGAACCAGGAATTGGACCGGGCACGGCAAGAGGCGCTGCGCGAGCGAGATCTGCGCACCCGCTTCATGAACAACGTGAGCCACGAACTACGCACGCCGCTCAATGCCGTGGTGAACTTCGCCCACATCCTGGCCATGGGCGGGCGGGGCCAGGTAACGGCAGAGCAGGGTGACTATTTGGGCCGCATCGAGCGTTCTGGCAAGCATGTGCTGGATGTACTCAACGATCTGCTGGACATGGCCCAGATCGAATCGGGCGAGTTCAAGCTCTATCCCGCGCGCGTGAGCCTGCACCCCATTTGCGAAGATGCCATGAGCCATGTGCGCGGCCTCGTTTGGGACAAAAATGTGGAGCTGATTCGTGATTACCCCCAGGAGTGGCCGGTGATTGAGGGCGACCAGATGCGCCTGACCCAGGCGCTGATCAACCTGCTGGGCAATGCCGCCAAGTACACCGACACGGGGCACATCGCGCTGCGTGTCCGGCCGGGGCCTGTGTCTGTAGTCATTTGCATCGAAGACACCGGCGTGGGCATAGACCCGCAGCACCACGAACTGGTCTTTCAGGAGTTCCGCCAGGTGGATGAAACGGCAGCCCGGCGGCGCATGGGCACCGGGCTGGGGCTGCCCATCACCCGCCACCTGATCGCACGCCACGGGGGCACCATCGCCGTGCAGAGCGCCCTGGGTCAGGGTAGCACCTTCACCATCACCCTGCCCATCATTCCGGAGTCGGCCCCGGCCGGGGTCACCACCGCCTGAACCCCGGACATTGCCACCCCATGCCCCTTTTGATACACTCTAAACTGTCCGGCAGCAGCGCACAACAGGCACCACCCATGACCATCTCGCTCCAAGACGCCTTTGTCATCATCGTTGAAGATGATCCTAACGCCCACCTCATTGCCCTGGACCTGCTGCGCCTCAGCGGCAGCCAGAACTGCTACGTGCGCCGCAGCGCGCTTGCCGCACTCAGCTACGCCGAGCGACTGCCCCGCGTAGACCTGTTCCTGGTGGACATCAACATGCCCGGCCAGAGCGGCTACGACTTCCTGCGGATGGTGCGCGAGCACGAGAAGCTGGGCGCGGCCCGCGTGGTGGCCGTCACCGCCGGAACGCTCATGGACGATGTCCAGAAGGCGCGCGAATTGGGGTTTGATGGCTTCATTGGCAAGCCGCTCAAGGCTGACCGCTTCGCCTTGCAGGTACAACAGATTCTAGACGGTGAAAGCGTATGGGATTGGCGGTAACATGGGAAAACAGCAACTGAACACACAACGCTGGTCAACGCGGCGGCCTGCCCGCCGCGCGTTGGGCGTCTGCGCCCTGGTCCTGCTCTGGCTGCTGCTGGCAGCCTGCCGCGGCGGGAATGAGGCAGCCACCACCTCTGCCAACATGACCGAGATGCCAGACGCATCTTCTGACAGCTCGCCCGTCAACGCATCGGTTCGCCTGGTGTGCGACCTGAGCTGTGCCGAGCGCGGGCAGTGTGGCACCGCCGCGTCCGGCCAGGTCGTGCTGCTCAATCGCGATGCCCCGGCCGTCAGCGACCATAACGTAGCCGTGCCCGTCGATACAGTGGGGACAGTAACAGAGCTGCGGGGCGTAGAGGTCAGGGAGAATGTGTCTGGCCAGCAATTCACGGTTACCTTCTTCAAGGTCTTCATCCCGGAACGCAGTTCTGAGGCCTGGGTGCCGCAGTGGTGCGTTACAAGTGCAGGCTCCTGAGCGTTGCCAGGGCCAAGGATGGGCTAGCAGGATGTTATTGGAAAAGAAGCAGCGACGAGAACTGGAAAGGCGCAAGGGCCTGGCCCGGCGCACTATTTTGCAGGTCATCTGGTTGGCAATCTCGGCCCTGGTGGCTGTGCTGCTGCTGCGGATGCTGTTTGCCCAGGGAACGCTAACGATGAACCTGGTTTACAACAAGCTGCTGCTGCCATCCTGGGTTCCGCAGTGGGCCGCTTATGCCGGGATGGTCCTGGTTATTGTGATCGTGATGCAGTTCTTCTTCATCTTCGGCTATATGTTGGTCAGCCCGGAGGGGCGCACCCGGCCGGGAGATGCCAGCCCCTACTCCCGCGAACCCGATCCCCTGGACCAGGAATATCGCTGACACAATGCGCGCCCCTATCGTGGCCATTGTGCTGGCCGCCGGGCAAGGGTGGCGCATGGGACCAGGTCGCCAGCAGCTAAAACTGCTGCTGCCCTGGGGCGATACCACCATTCTGGGCCAGACCTTGCGCCACGTGCAGCGCAGTTCGTTAGACCACATCCTGGTTGTTACCGGCCATGAGGCCGCTGCCGTGGCCGCCATTGCCGCGGCCCACCAACTCCCCACAATCCACAACCCTCACTATGCCACCGGCGAAATGCTCTCCTCGCTGCAAGCGGGGCTGCGCCAGGTCGCGGACAGCTGCGCCGCGGTCCTGGTGGTTCTGGCGGACCAGCCGCTGGTGACCCCGGCGATCATCGACCAACTGCTGGCCGCCTACCGGCAAGGCCCGGCCGGGATCGTCGCCCCTATTTACCAGGGACGGCGGGGCAACCCGGTGCTGTTTGACCGGCGCCATTTCGCCGGATTGCTGGCCCTCCCGGCCGGGGCCGCCCCGCGCGATCTGCTGCAGAAACACCCGGCCGATATGCAACTGGTAGCCGTGGACAGCGACGCTATCCTGGCCGACATCGACCGGCCGGAGGATTACGAACGCCTCCGGCCGGGCCATACTCCCGCTTATGAGTGAACCGCCCAACGACCAGGAGTGGCCAGTAGAGATCATCCGCAGCGACCGGCGGCGGAAGAGTGTCAGCGCCAGATTGGTGGGGGGGAAGCTGGTGGTCCGCGCCCCGGCCGGGATGAGCGATGCCGACCTGGCCCCCATCATTGCCAACCTCCGCCAGCGGCTGGCCAGACGTACCCGGCCGGTGCCCCAATCCGACGAAACGCTGCAAACCCGGACCCAGGAACTAAACCGGCAGTACTTCAACGGCCGGCTGCATTGGCGTTCCATTCGCTACGTCACCAACCAACAGAAGCGTTTTGGCAGTTGCACGCCGGCCACCGGCACCATCCGCATCAGCCACCGGCTGGCGGCGATGCCGGCCTGGGTGCGCGATTACGTCATCATCCACGAGCTGGCCCACCTGGAGCAGGCTAACCACGGCCCCCGTTTCTGGGCGCTGGTCAATCGCTACCCCCTGGCCGAACGGGCGCGCGGCTACCTTATGGCCAGCGGCCTGGAGCAAGAAGACGGCGAGGCTGTCGACTGGGAGTAGCCGTGGACAGAACGGCCGGCCGGAAGCGCTGCCGTATCCCTGCTTCGCCAATCTGCTAGGCCAGCAGCGGGCGCAGGAAGCGCCCGGTGTAGCTCCGCTCGCAGGCGGCCAGTTGCTCCGGCGGTCCCTGGGCCACAATCTCTCCGCCGCGGTCGCCGCCCTCCGGCCCCAGGTCCAGCAGCCAGTCGGCCGTCTTTAGCACGTCCAGGTTGTGCTCAATGACAATGACCGTGTTGCCAGCATCCACCAGGCGATGCAGCACGTCTAGCAGGTGCTGGATGTCGGCGAAGTGCAGCCCGGTTGTCGGCTCATCCAGGATGTAGATGGTCCGGCCGGTGGCTGCGCGGCTCAGCTCTTTGGCCAGCTTCACCCGCTGCGCCTCGCCGCCGCTCAGGGTCAGGGCGCTTTGCCCTAGCTTGATGTAGTCCAGCCCCACATCGTGCAATGTTTGCAGGATGCGGGCAATCTTCGGGTGGTTGGCAAACAGCGCCAACGCCTCTTGCACATCCATGTCCAGCACCTGGGCGATGTTGTACCCCTTGTAACTGATCTCCAGCGTGGCCCGGTTGAAGCGATGGCCACCGCACGCCTTGCACTCCACCCACACATCAGGCAGGAAGTGCATCTCCACTTTCTTCTGGCCGTAGCCGGCACACTCCTCGCAGCGACCCCCTTTGGTGTTGAAACTGAACCGGCCGGGTTTGTACCCGCGCGCTCTGGCTTCTGGCGTACTGGCAAACACCTGGCGAATCTCGTTGAACACTTGCACGTAGGTGGCCGGGTTGGAGCGCGGTGTGCGGCCAATGGGGTCCTGGGTAATGTGAATGACTTTGTCCACCTGCTCCAGCCCTTCGATGGCCTCGTAGGGGCCGGGGCTGCTCTGTGCGCCATGCAGGGTGCGGGCCAGAGCTGGGTGCAGCGTCTTGCTGACCAGGCTGCTCTTGCCGCTGCCGCTGACGCCGCTGACGCAGGTCAGCGTGCCCAGTGGGAAGCGGGCTTCTATGTTTTGCAGGTTGTGCAGCCGCGCGCCGCGGATGGTGAGCCAGCCTTGTGGGGCACGCCGCTGTCGCCCGTTGGGAGCTGTTACCATGAGATTGCCGCTCAGGTACCGGCCGGTGAGCGAACGAGGGTCAGCCATAACCGCGGCCGGTGGCCCGCCCGACACCAGGTCACCACCCAGAACGCCGGGTCCTGGTCCCAGGTCCAGCAGCCAGTCGGCGGCCAGCATGGTATCGGCATCGTGCTCAATGACGACGACCGTGTTGCCCAGGTCGCGCAGCCGCAGGAGGGTGTCTAGCAGGGCGCGGTGGTCGCGCGGGTGCAGGCCGATGCTTGGCTCGTCCAGGATGTAGAGGACGCCCACCAGGCCGCAGCCAAGCTGGCTGGCCAGGCGGATGCGCTGCGATTCGCCGCCGGAGAGCGTGGGGGCGGCGCGGTCCAGGGTGAGGTAGTGCAGGCCAACGTTGAGCATGAATTGCAGCCGCTCTTGAATCTCTTTGATCAACTCGGTGGCGATGGTGAGCTGCTCGTCGTCGAGTTGGCCAGCCAGAGCGGCCATCCAGCGGTGGGCTTCGCTGATGCTGTAGCTGGTGATCTCTGGCAGGCGCCGGCCACCCAGGGTGACGAAGCGGCCTTCGGCACACAGCCGTTCGCCCTGGCAGGTGGGGCACGGGAGGTGGTTCATGAACTGGGCGTAGTAACGGCGTGATCCTTCCGACTTGGTCTGGCGGAAGAGGCGGTTGATGTGGTAGATGATGCCTCTGGTCTGGCGGACGGATTCGCCTTTGAAGCTGCCGTCGCCGGATTCATAGGTGAAGCTGATGGTTTCGTCGCCGGAGCCGTAGAGCAGGGCGTGGCGGAAGCGTTCGGGCAGTTCGTTCCAGGGCAGGGCCAGATCGGCGCCATAATGGTTGGCCACGGCGTGTACGGCGCTGACTTGCCAGCGGCTGTCTTTTTTGCGCAGTTCGCCGTACCAGGGGGAGGCACCGTCGAGCAGGGAGAGGTGGGGCTGGGTGACGACGCGCTGGGGATCGACCTGCATCTGGACGCCTAATCCCTGGCAGTCGGGGCACATCCCGGCCGGGGCGTTGAAGCTGAACATTTGCGGCGTGAGGGGGGCAAAGCTGAGGTCGCAGTGGGGGCAGGCGTTGTGTTCGCTGAGCATGAGCTGCTGGTCGCCCAGGTCTACGGTGAGTACGCCCTGCCCGGCGTGCAGGCTGGTCTCCACGGAGTCGGTGAGGCGCTGGCGGAATTCTGTGGTTTGGGGGGTGTGGCCGTTGCTCCCGGCCGGGACCTGCAAGCGATCTACCACCAGGGCGATGGTGTGTGGCCTGGTCTTGGCCAGGGCGGGGGGCCTGGTGCCCAGTTCCACCAGTTGGCCATCGATCAGGGCGCGGGTGAAGCCATCGCGCCGTGCCTGCTGCAGCAGATCGGCGTGGGTGCCTTTGCGGTTGCGCACCAGCGGGGCCAGCAGTTGGAAGCGGGTGCCGGGGGGCAGAGCTGCCAGTTGGGCGGTGATCTGCTGGGCGGTTTGGGGCTGGACGCCGCGGCCACACTGCGGGCAGTGGGGGGTGCCCACGCGGGCATAGAGCACGCGCAGGTAATCCATCACTTCGGTGACGGTGCCGACGGTGGAGCGGGGGTTTTTGCTGACGGTCTTTTGCTCGATGGCGATGGCCGGGCTGAGGCCGGTGATCTGGTCGACGCGGGGTTTTTCCATCTGGCCCAGGAACTGGCGGGCGTAGGCGGAGAGGCTTTCGACGTAGCGGCGCTGACCTTCGGCGTAGAGGGTGTCGAAGGCCAGGGAGGATTTGCCGCTGCCGCTGACGCCGGTGATGACGACGAATTTGTGGCGGGGGATGGTGACGGTGATGCCTTTGAGGTTGTGCTGGCGCGCGCCGCGGATGACGATGTCGCCTAACCCGGCCGGGGTGTCGTTTTCGGCCAGGGGTTCGGGCAGCCCGGCCGGGCTTTGGTAAGGGGTGTAGGCGGGTTTCTGGCGGCGGGTGGCCAATGTTTCGGCGGCGCTGGGGGTGATCCCGGCCGGGTCGGTCATGATGCTGTGGCGGGCGTAGTAAGCCAGCGTTTCTTGGTGGGACATGCGGTCTCCTGCGGTTGTTTTGCCTTTGGCGGCGTGTCTGGATGGCGGTCAGTCTGCTATGTTAACAGGTAAACCTGACAAGGCTTGTCAGAAATGATCGGCCGGGCGGCGTGCCGGGGCAGAAATTGGGCTAGAGCGGCGCCGGCAATATCCTGGCCCCTGTTCTGGCGGTCATCTGGGTTTGGGTGTTGGCCGCGACCAGTGCCATACCAGCCAGGCGGCGGCCAGGGCACAGAGGAAAAAGAGGCTGAGGAAGGTGGCCTGGATGGCCAGGGAGGGGGAGCTGCGGGCGGCGCTGCCGGGGTGCAGTACCAGGGGGGTGATGAGGGTGGCGTAGATGAGGAACCCGGCCGGGAGCATGTGCAGTAAGCCGCGCAGCCGGGGTTGGGGCAGCCAGCCAATTACGATCTGTACGATGAGGGTGAGGCCCATGACGTTGAAGGCGGTGACATTGCGCGGCTCTTGCCAGAAGACGCCGCCCCAATTGACAATGGAGGCCAGCACGCTCATGGCGAAGCCGGCGGCGTAGAAGGCCAGGCCGATCCAGGCGATGTGTAGGGTCCAGGATTGCAGGCTGTCCCGGCCGGTGATCAGCAGCAGCAGCCCCAGCAGCCCGGCGACCACCAGGCCGGTCATACCCGCCCAGATGAGGCTGACATGCAGATAGACAGAGGTGATGCCGCTGCCCAGGGTTTGCTCGGCCGGGGCGGCCCACAAGATGAGGCTGGCGGACAAGAGGATCAGGGCGAACAGGCCCCAGGCTCGCTTGCTGGGCAGTTGGTGATGGTGCATGGCTCAGGGTTGGCCCGGCCGGTTACAGGCGGCCGAAGTTGTGCAGCACCAGCACGTTTTGCATGGTGACGTGGCTGCGCCAGGCCGGGTTGTAGGGAGTAGGCCAGCCACCGTCTTCATCCTGCTCGGCGATCAGGCTGTCCAGGCGCGCTTCCAGCACCCCGGCCGGGAGGTGCTGCCCCAGATAGGTTTGCGGCCCGCGGACATATTCAAAGAAATGGCCACTGGTGGGCAGCGTGCCCGCCGCTTCTTGCCGCAGCAGCCAGTCTAGCAGCAGGGCCAGGTAGGTTTCGCGCTGCGGGTGGTTGCCTTCGGGTAGGAAGTAGAAAGCATAGGGGCGAACCTGGTAGAAGTCGCCTTCTTCCAGGTCGGTGGGGGTGGCCAGCCGGTCGAAGAGTTGCAGCACGCGGCTGTGCAGGCCGGCCGAACCCAGCTTCAGCTCCTTCAGCAGGCCGGCCAGGGTGAGGGTTGGGTTCAGGTTGGGCCAGGGCCAATGTTGGAACCAGGGCGCCAGGTCATAGTTGTATACATCCGGTGCAAACCGCCACTCGCCCTCGGCTGTTTGCGTGCTCTCCAGATGGGTCAGGGTGCGTTGGAGCAGCGGGTGCTTGCCGGAGACCCCGGCCTCCACGCAGTAGCGCAGGGCAATCTCGGTAGCAAACGGATTGCTGACGGGGGCCGCGATGTCTGCTTCCAGGCTGTGGAAGCCGCCATCGGCGTTTTGGTAATGGGTTAGCTCGGTGAGCATGTCTGGCAGGGGCAGGTCGCCAAAATGGTAGGCAAAACGGGCGCGGTCGATGTCCCGGCCGTGGCTTTGTAAATAAGCTTCTACATTGGTAAGAATGGTCATAAGGTCTCCTATGGTCAGCCAGGGAGCCGCGTGTGCTGGTTAGCGTGATGCGCTGGCGCCATGTACTGGTTTGCCTGCATCTCGCCCCGGAGGTTCGGACAGCGTTTCCCGTGGGGGAGATGCGCTGGCCGTTTCCCACTGTGGCTCGTGTAACATGTGGTAGAGATGGGCGAGAAATGGCACTGGAAATTGGTACTCATTGTGCGCTCCCTGGACAAGACTGGCGGGCACCCGCCCCGGCCGGGGCGGGCAGAAAATGGAATTAAAGTTTCAGGCCCAATGCTGCGTGGTTGTGGTGCACAAGGTATGTGCTAGCTGTTTGTTATTAACACGTACCAGTTTATACAGTTTGTGCCACAATGCCAAGCTCTGGCAGGTCAATCTACCAGATTCATTCATATAGGCCGGCGGACGACCAGCGCTAGACCAGGGGGGTTGGCTCAGATTGCGCCCGAAGATGGGCGATTTGGTCGCGGAGTTGGGCGGCGCGCTCAAATTGTAGGGTGGCCGCGGACTGCTTCATGGCTGTCTCCAGCCGGGCGATTTCGGCGGCGGCGGCTTCGCCCTGGTAGGTGGGGTGTGGTTCGGCGGTCCCGGCCGGGGTGGTTTGTGGCAGCATGCTGGTCAGTGCTTTGCGGATGGTGCGCGGGGTGATGTTGTGGTCCTGGTTGTAAGCCAACTGCCGGGCGCGGCGGCGATCTGTCTCGTCGATGGCGCGCTGCATGGAGGGGGTGACCCGGTCGGCGTACATGATGACGGTGCCTTCGGCGTGGCGGGCGGCCCGGCCGGTGACCTGGATGAGCGCCGTGTCGGAGCGCAGGAAGCCCTCTTTGTCAGCATCCAGAATGGCTACCAGAGAGACTTCTGGCAGGTCCAGCCCTTCGCGCAGCAGGTTGATACCCACAACGGCATCGTAGACGCCGGCGCGCAGGTCGAGCAGGATTGCGCTGCGTTCCAGCGTCTGGACGTCGCTGTGCAGGTAATGTACCTTCAGCCCCATTTCGTTCAGGTAGTCGGCCAGGTCTTCGGCCAGCCGCTTGGTGAGGGTGGTGATGAGGGCGCGCTGGCCACGGGCGACACGCTGCCTGACCTCATGCAGCAAGTCGTCTACCTGGCCGCGCACCGGCCGGACGTGAATCTGCGGGTCTAGCAGGCCGGTGGGCCGGATAATCTGCTCTACGACTTGCGCGGCCTGGGTCCGCTCGTAGGGGCCGGGGGTGGCCGAGGTGTAGATGACCTGGTAGGCGCGCTCGGCCCACTCGTCGAAGGTGAGCGGGCGATTGTCCAGGCAACTGGGCAGCCGGAAGCCATAGTCGACCAGGGTCTCTTTGCGGCTGCGGTCGCCGTGGTACATGGCGCGGATCTGGGGCAGGGTCATGTGGCTTTCGTCAACGACCATCAGGAAGTCGTCGGGAAAGTAGTCTAGCAGGGTCCAGGGGGGCATCCCGGCCGGGCGCTGGTAAAGGTGGCGGGTGTAATGCTCAATGCCGCTGCAATAGCCCATTTCGCGCAGCATTTCCAGGTCGTATTGGGTGCGTTGGGCCAGGCGCTGTGCTTCCAACAATCGCTTCGCTGCCTGTAGGTGGGCCACCCGGTCTGCCAGTTCTGCTTCGATGGCCACGGTGGCCGCGGCCAGGTCCTCCTCCACGACGACGAAGTGGCGGGCGGAGAAGAATGCTACCTCATCTAGCGTGCGCCGGATCTCGCCGGTGAGCAGGTCTACTTCGGTGATCTGTTCTACCTGGTCGCCCCAGAAGGCGATGCGGTAGGCTTCGTCTGCGTGCGGCGGGCGAATCTCCAGCGTGTCGCCGCGCACGCGGAAGCTGCCGTGGCTCAACTGGAAGTCGTTGCGCTCGTAATGGAGGTCCACCAGGCGGCGCAGCAGCCGGCCGCGCTGCCGTACCTGGCCGGTGCGCAGTTGGACAAAGGCCTGGTTGTACTTTTGCGGGCTGCCCAGGGAGTAGATGGCGCTGACGCTGGCGACAACGATAACGTCTCGCCGGGTGGCCAGGGCCTGGGTGGCGGCCAGCCGCAGCCGTTCGATCTCGTCGTTGATCTGGGTCTCTTTCTCGATGTAGGTGTCGGTGCGGGGGATGTAGGCTTCGGGCTGGTAGTAATCGTAGTAGCTGACGAAATAGGCCACGGCGTTGTTGGGGAATAGGCCGCGGAATTCGCTGTAGAGTTGGGCGGCCAGGGTTTTGTTGTGGGCTAATATCAGTGTGGGGCGCTGGGTTTGGGCGATGACGTTGGCGATGGTGAAGGTCTTGCCGGTGCCGGTAGCGCCCAGCAGTACCTGGTGCCGGTGGCCGTGCTGGATGCCGCTGACTAGTTGTTGGATGGCCTGGGGTTGGTCCCCGGCCGGGGTGTGTTCTGAGTGTAGCTCAAAAGCGGGCATGGGTTCCTCGATTGCGGTTGGGGTGGTTGCTGTTTGGGGGGATGCTGGCTGCACTGCGTCCCCGCTCACTGTGTACAGTGTAGCGGGCAAAGGTGACACCTGCTGTCAGGTATGGGATGGGTGAGAAATTGCCGCGGCTGGCTAACGTCTTGCTTATGCGGCTGTGCTACAATGCTGCCGAAATTTCCCGGCCGGGTGGCGCTGCCTGGTCGCAAGAGGATTCGAATGAGGTGCAGCCGTGGAAGAAGATTACCTGATTAGGGCGCTGGCTAAGGAGACGGGGGTGCGTGCTTTGATCTGCGTGACTACGCAGACTGCCCGAGAGGGGGCGCAGCGGCATGGGGCAGCGGCCACGCCCGCCGCAGCGTTGGGCCGGGCCTTGACTGCCGGGGCGCTTATGGGGGCGCTGCTGAAGATTCAACAGCGGGTGGCCCTGAAGTTTGAAGGCAATGGGCCGCTGCGTAAGCTGGTGGTGGAGTCGAACAGCTATGGCAAGGTGCGCGGCTATGTGCTGGAGCCAACGGCAGATGTGCCGCTGCGGCGTGATGAACCGGATGTGGCGCAGGCGTTGGGCGCGGCCGGGCTGCTGACGGTGGTGAAGGATTTGCGTCTGAAAGAGCTGGCGGAAAGTGTGGTGCCGCTGGCCACCAGCGACATTGCCGGTGACCTGGAGGCGTATCTGGTGCAGTCGGAGCAGGTGCCGTCGCTGGTGCAGATTGGGGTGCGGTTGAACCCGGCCGGGGAGATTGCGGCCGCCGGGGGGCTGCTGCTGCAATCTATGCCGCCCCACGAGGCTGATAGCCTGACCCCCTTCCGGGAGCAACTGCAAGAGCTGCCCCCCATCGACAACATGCTGCTAACCGGCCAGCGGCCGGAGTCGATTTTGCAGGAGATCTTTGGCAGTACCCCCTACACGATCCTGGAGAAACGCCCGCTGATTTTCCGGTGCGCTTGCAGTTGGGAACGGGGGGAAAAGGCGCTGGTCTCTCTGGGGCGGGCCGAACTGGCTGAACTGCTGGAGGAAGAGGGAGAGGCGGTGGTGGAATGCCATTTCTGCCATGAGCAGTACATTTATGATCAGGCAGCCCTGACTGCGCTGCTGCAGCGATTGGCCTCCTGAAAGCGGCCGGCTGCACCCTCCCCTCAGGTTAGACGGCCTGGCAAGATGCTGCCAGGCCGTTTTTTGGGCCGCGGGGCCTGGATTAGGCCCGGGCCGGGCCTGGGTTAGTCGCGCAGATCGTGCCCGGCCGGGCGTACAATGAGCATGTTGCACAGGCCGCTGCGCAGCACCTTATCGGTGGTGCTGCCATAGACCCAGCGGCGCAGCCCGGTGTGCCCATGGGTGGCCATGGCTACCAGGTCGATGCCTTTGGTCGCCACGTAATCCAGGATAATCTCGGCCGGTGGCCCGTCCAGCAGGGCCGTGTTGATGGTCAGGTCGGCGGTGTGCTGGCTGCGGCGGATGCGTGTGAGGTATGAGCCGGCTGTCTCTGGCAGGCCGGCGGCATCGGGGCTGCGGCCTTCTGCCCTTACCAACTGGGCCATCTTCTCTGTTTCCACCTGCACCGGATCGACGACCCGCAGCAGGGTCACTTTGGCGCCCAGCGCGTCGGCCAGGGCCAGGCCGGGGGCCAGGGCCTGTTCGGCCAGCGCCGAACCGTCTAGCAGCAGGACGATTTGGGTGATGGGCTGCTCGTTGCGCAGGATCATGACCGGGCAGGGCGCATTGTGCAGGACGCGTTCGGTGACACTGCCCAGGGTCCAGCGGGTCATGCCTGAATAGCCGTGCGTAGACATAATAATCAGATCAACCTCTTCATCCTCGGCGGTGTCGACGATGATGCCGGCCTCGTCGCCCCGCTGGATGATGGGGCGCAAGGTCAGGTCGGGGCGGGTGTGGCTCTTGACCAGCTTATCCAGGTAGGTGCGGGACTCTTTTTCGTTGAATTCTACGGATTGGTGGGGCAGCAAGAAGCCGTAACCGGCCCGGCCGGTGACAACCAACTGCCGGGCTACGGGCACTCGCAGCAAGATGAGTTCTGAATTGGCCTGCTGTTGCGCGAGCGTTAGAGCAGGCTCCAGGGCTCGTTCTGCCAGCATTGAACCGTCTAAAGGTACAAGTATCTTCGTGAACATGGTCGCCTCCTCTTGTAAATTGAGCCTATTCCCCCTAATAGGAGTTTGCCAGATGTGTTGCGGGGGTAAAAGTGTGGAATGTCAGGCGGATTGGTGATGAATGTCTACTTCCCCGGCCGGGCAGCTGTCCCTCCTACCTGAGCCAGCGATTTTCTTGCGCAAAGCGAACATATGTGCTAAAACCAGGACCCTGGAAGACAGGGCTTCTGTTTCCTCTGCGGCTGTTTTCTTGGAGCGAGCATGTTAGGTGATGAGTTCTATGATGATCAGGAGGCGCAGCCGGCCCCGGCCGGGGGGGTGACTGTGGGTGGGCACATGGGGCTGCTCCTGATCCTGGTAGCCCTGATTGTGCCGGTTCTGCTGCTGCTGCGTCCCCCGCCCAGGCACCCGGCGGTGGTGCTGGCCGACGCCGTTGTGGCCAGCGACGTGCTGCCCACCGCTGTGGTCCAGGCAGCTTTATCGCCGCTCTTCACGCCGGAAGTGCAGTATTGGGGAGCGAAGATTATGGCCTGGGCGGCGGCGTATGAACTGCCACCCAACATGGTGGCCACGGTAATGCAGATTGAATCTTGCGGGAATCCGGCGGCGGTTTCCCCGGCCGGGGCGCAGGGGCTGTTCCAGGTGATGCCATTCCACTTTGAGCCGGGCGAGACGATGCAGGACCCGGACACCAACGCCCGGCGCGGCATGCAGTTCCTGGCCGGCTTGTTGGTCCAGACTGGGGGGGATCCCGGCCGGGCTTTTGCCGGCTACAACGGCGGCCCAGGTGCGGCCACCAGCAGTTGGGCTACCTGGCCAGCCGAAACACAGCGCTATTACACCTGGAGCAGCGGTATCTATGAGGAAGTGACCGCCGGTGGCAGCAGCCCCACGCTTGACGCGTGGCTGGCGGCTGGTGGTGCGGCGCTGTGCCGCCAGGCAGCGGCGCAACTGGGATTGCCTGGCACTCCCTAATCGTGCTAAGCTAGGCCAACCCAAAGATAAAGCGGAGATCCATTGTGCGTGAAGATGACGAAGACTTGACGATCTACAAGGTTGTGGTCAACCACGAAGAGCAGTATTCGATCTGGCCGGTCGGCCGGGCGAACCCGTTGGGCTGGAATGATGCCGGCAAGGAAGGCACCAAGAGCGAATGCCTGGCCTACATTGAAGAAGTGTGGACCGACATGCGCCCGTTGAGCCTGCGCAAGAAGATGGATGAGATGGCGCAAGACCAGGGCGGCGAGTAAGCTGCTGCGGTAGGTGGCGCGTCCCTGCTGTGGGAGTGTGGCGTGCGGGCAGATCGGCTGCTTTCGTTACTGTTGCTGCTGCAAACGCGAGGCCAGATGACGGCCCAGGAGTTGGCCAACGCGCTGGAGGTATCGCCGCGCACCATTTATCGTGATTTGGATGCGTTGAGCATTGCGGGGGTGCCGGTGTATGCGGAACGAGGACCGCAGGGGGGCTGCCGGCTGCTGGAGAGTTATCGGACTAATCTGACCGGCCTGAAGGAAGATGAGGTGCGGGCCTTGTTTATGCTGACGGTGCCCGGCCTGCTGGCCGATTTGGGCCTGGCCCGGGAGGCGGAGGCGGCGCTTCTGAAGCTGACTGCGGCTTTGCCCACACCTTTCCAGCAGGATGCGGCGCTGGTGCGGCAGCGGCTGCTTTTGGACCCGGCCGGGTGGTTCCAGCCGGAAGAGGCCGTGCCTTATCTGCCGCTGCTGCAAGAGGCGATCTGGCAGACGCAGCGGGTGGTTATGTTGTACCGCCGCGGCGATGGGAGTTATGTCAAGCGCGTGTTGGACCCGTATGGGCTGGTGGCCAAGGCCAGCATCTGGTATGTGGTGGCGCGCTCGTTTCATTGGGTGCAAGTCTTCCGCGTGTCACGCATTGCCGAGGCGTCTTTGCTGGCCAGCCGGTTCACCCGGCCGGAGGATTTTGACCTGGCCGGCTACTGGCGTGACTGGTGCCAACGCTTTGAACGTGGCCAGGCGCGGTATGACGTGACTTTGCGCGTGGCCCCGGCCGGGGTGCCGGCCCTGGTGCAAACATTTGGCGAGGGAGTCCATGCGCTGTTGGCCACTGCCGGGCAAGATGATGAACCCGGCCGGGTGCGCCTGACGCTGGCCTTTGAGTCGGCAGACGCGGCCTGTCGCCAACTGGTGGGCATTGGCCCGCATATTGAGGTGTTGGCCCCGGCCGGGCTGCGCCAGCAGATGGCGGACATGGCCCTGGCCGTGTTGGCCCAATATGGGGCGGCACACAAAGAGCCGGATGGAACCGCTTTGTGGCCCGATGATGGCGAAGCAGGAGCGGGCTAGCAGGCAAGTTAACTGGTTTACATGGACCTGGTTGGGCAATTTGCAGTTGGTTTGTTGGCTAATTACCGGCCGGAACGCCCCGGCCGGGGTATGATATAAGTGTATTCGAGAGGAACCAAACAACTAAGGAAAGCCAACGTGGTTAGACGGTGGCCCGGACGAAATCCTGCGGGGTTTGCGGTCAAAGGGCACAACCAACTACCCGGTGCAAAATAGCCTGACAGGCTTCCTCTCAACGACAACAAAAGCCACCCCGTGGGGTGGCTTTTTCCATTGTCGGGACTTATGTCGCGACTGATGCCGGATGTGGTGGGGCAGCCCGGCCGGGTAAGCAAATGGGCACCCCGGGGCTGAAAGGCCGGGGTGCCCGAATCGCTTACGGCTTCATGAGCACCGGCAGATACACCAGGTAAGTGCTGGTCTCCATGGTCACCGTGGTGCTGGTGGACGGATCGAACTGCGAGGTGACGGTCAGGTCAACCGCGTCACTGCTGCCCGCGCCCACGGTCACATACACCTCGATGGTGATGCTGGCCCCGGGGGCCAGCGGCCCGGTCGTGCTGGCCGACAGCGCCGCCGTCCAGTCCGACGCACCCAGCGCCAGGTCGAAGGTGTCGGTGATGTCGCCGTCGTTGGTGATCTCCAGCGTGTAGGTCACCGTCTGCCCGGCGGTACCGGTGGCCATCAGGTCGCCGGTCAGGCCAATGGCCGCGTTGCCGTCGGCGGTCGTTGTGCCGGTGCCGTCCAGCACCAGCAGCGGATCGCCCTGGGAAGTGGCGGTGAGGGTGAGGCTGTCATTGTCGCCCAGCATCGCCCCGGCCGGGATGTCTACCGCCACCTGAATGGTGGCCGAGTTACCGCTGAGGACGCTGATGGGCGTGCTGGTGAGCAGGCTGGCCGACCAACTGCCGGCGCTCAGGGTCAGGTCGTAGGTATCGTCCAGCCCCAGGTTGGTCAGGGTGAAGTTGTGCACCACCGTTTCACCCGGCCCGCCGCTGGCCACGCTGTCCGACAGGGTGGCCACGTAGCTGGTGGGGGTGGTCGCCGCATCCACGCACCAGGTGTTCAGCGTGCCGGTGTCGCCGCCGGCCAGGTCGTAGGCGGTGATGCGCCAGGTGCCGGCGACGTCTTCGCCATCGAAGGCGGCCAGGGCGTTGTTGGGGATGAAGCTGCCGGCGATGGCGGGAACGCCCGCGCCACATTCGTTCTCGACCGGGGTGGCCGCTTCGTCGTCCAGGGTGGCGTCGATGTCGTTGCCGGAACAGCCGAAGGTGCTGGCGGGGACGCCCGGCCGGTCGTAGAAGGTGACGGTGGTGCCGGTGTCTACGTGGGTCAGGGAGAAGACTGTATCGCCGACCCAGGTGTGGGTCACGTCGATGCTGACGTTCAGGTCGTCGATGGTGCCGCCGTTGGCGATGACCAGGTCGTTGGTGACCCCGGCCGGGTTGTTGTCCGGGATAGCCAGGTTAGGCGACGAGCATTGCAGGTCTACCGTGGTGAAGTGCCATACCGGTGAGGTGCTGCCACCGCAGACGTTGTCGGCGGTGACGCGCCAGTAGTAGGTGAAGTTGCCACCCAGGCCGCTGCTGGTGTAGTTGGTGGTGGCTACGGTGGCCGACTCCACGATGTTGGTGAAGGCGGCGTCGGTGGCAATCTCGATGGTGTAGCTGGTGCCTGTGCCCGTCCAGTTGAAGTTCGGGCTGAGGGGAACGTTGATCGCGCCGTTGGGCGGGCTAACTAGATTGACCGTGCCGGCGGCGGTGAAGACGTTTAGCTGCACCGTGGTGGTGTGGGTGCTGGTGGGAGCCACGCCCACGACGTCGATATCGTAGCTGCCAGCGGCCACACTGCCGGTGTTGCCGATGGTTAGCGTGCTATTGCCGGGCGGGATCACCGGGTTGTTGTTGAAGCTGGTGGTGCTGGGCGCCGGGTTGCCGCTGGCGCTCAGGGTCACCGGATCGTTGAAGGATTGCACCTGACCCACGGCCACGTCGTACAGGGCGTTGCTGCCGGCGCAGATGTCCTGGCTGTTAGGGGTAACTGTCAGGCTGAAGTCACTGCTGCCACAGGCGTCGAAGCGGAAGGCGATGATGCGTGTGCTCCACTGCGAAGCGGGATTGTATTCGCCGGTGAACCAGAAAGTACAATCATCGACCGGGTCCACGCTCATGGCGGCGTAGTCGCCGTAGCGGTTGCTGCCATTGCTGGCCGAGCCGCTGATGCCCATATTCTCGCCCTGGGGCATGGTGCCCAGCGGGTCTGAGGCCAGGCGGCCGGTGTAGCGCAGCGAGGGGTAGACGGTGCCGCTGGAGACGTTGTAGCCCAGGGCGATGTTACCGCTGCCGTCCATGGCGATGGCCCCCATCCAGCGGCTGTGGGCGTCGGGGGCGTAGGTGCCTTCCTGGAAGAGGCTCCAGGCACCGGCACCCACTTTGCGCAGTTCGAACCAGCGCACGCCGGCGTCATCGTTGCCGGTGACGTCGGTGCTCAGGTTGCCCACGAGCGTTTGGTGGCTGCCAAAGTTGCGGTATTGCAGGCGGAACATGATTACTTCGCGCAGGGGGTCCAGGGCGGAGGTGCTGCATTTGGAAACGCCAGGCATGGCGATAGCGTAGAAGGAGGTGAGGCCACACAGGCTGGAGTCGAATTCGCTGATGGCGATGTTGCCGACCTGGGTGAAGCTGGAGTTAGCTGGGGTGACCCAGTCGACGTCGAAGGCCCAGATTTCCAGGAAGTCCTCGGTGGGGTAGCCGCTGGGGCCGTGGACTTCGGTGTCGCGGTGGCGCATGAAGTAGTTGGGCGACCCGGCCGGGGGCGGGGTTGCGCCATCCCAATCGGCGGGGGTGAGGGCCTGGAAGCTGAAGCCGCTGAGCGGGGGAACGGTGAAGCGCTGCGACGTAGCCGGCGCGCCGGCCAGCATGGCCGTGCGGTTCAGGGCAAGGGCCGATGGGCTGTTCTCATTGGCAGAGGCGTAATAGGCATCGGACCAGACACCGTATTTGGGGTAGTCGGGAAAGCTGGGGGTGCTGAAGCTGTAAGCGTAGTAGGTCCCGGTGGGATCGGGCGTTTGGGAGATGAAGACGCACAGGCTGTTGCCGGAGCCGAACTCGCTGAGCAGCCAGCGGTCTGCGTCGTGGTCATAGAGGACAATGGGGTCGCCGGAGCCGGTGGCGCAGCCGCCCAGCGCGGTCAGGTCGAAGCTGGTGATGAGGGTGCCGGTGGTCTTGTCGTAGATGGCCACGCCGGTGGAGTTGATCATCTGTATGTAATGGTTGGCTCCAATGTCGCCCACGGTGTCAGGCGGGTTTAGGAAGGTGTACCCCTGCCCTTCGAAGTTGAAGATGGGGGTTTCGAAGCCCTGGTCGCTGGGGGGTGGGGCATTTTCTTGCAGGGGAAGCAGGGGGTCTGGTCCGCCCTGGATCTGAATGTCTGGCTCGGTGCGGCCGTAGGGATCGACGCGGGGGTTGATTTCCCGGTCTAGCGTTGGCTCTGGGGCATAGGGGGGTAGGTCGCGGGCGGCAACGGTGAGGATGGGCAGGACTGGATCGCTGACGATAACGTCGCCGGTCGCTTTTTCGGGCAGTGGCTGCACCCCGGCCGGGCTGCGGTCACTGCTTTGGGGGGCAACGGTTGAAGCGCCGGGCTGCAGGAACATGACGCTGGCCACCAGCAGGATCAACGCACTGCCTAGAATCAAACGGGCGTATTTCATAACAAACCTCCTAGATCATGTGGGTGTTTTAGTGGTCGTCGATGGTTGCTGGGGGCATGAAGCGGTAAGGACCCGGCCGGGTTGCCTAACTCCCACCGGCAAGGTCCGGGTCTAAGAATTGCAGCAGTAACGACAGACTACACAACTGGGAAACGGGAATCCTCGGTAGCGGCAAGCCGCATGAATGAATAAGGCACTTAGGCGTGAGTATACTAGAATCATGACGGCTGACTAGCTGATTAGCGCGGCAAGCTGTCTTGCGCAAAATAGGTTTGGGTGCGCTGTATGGCCAGGCCTATGGCCGCTTCGACTGGGATCTGGCCGTAGAAGGCGCGTTCAATCTCGGCCCCGGCCGTCTCCTCAATGGCAATCCACGTTGACATAACAGGTACGCGCTGCATGATTGAGAGCGCGTCCAGGAAGACGCGGCTGTTGGCCGGCGACTGGTTGGGTTCCAGGAAGGCGTCGGATTCGGCGACGGCGATGAGGGAGGGGACGGTGCGCCCGGTTTGGGCGACGATGGTTTGCCCGGCCGGGCTGTTGGCAAACTCAATAAATGTCCAGGCCGCATCCTTGTCTCTGGCGGTGGCGGCCATGCAGTAGCCGTCGCTGTGCAGAATGCTGGCCTGCTGCCGGCCACGGGGCAGCGGGGCCACGTCCCAGGCGAAACTGGTGATGGTGCGGTAGGTGGGCACACCACGCCGGCTGTTGAAGAGCATTCCCAGTGTGCCGTTGAGGAAGCGCGACTCTGAAGTTTCGGCGGCTTCGGCGACGGCATCGGGCACGACGTGGTGCTTCACTTGCAGGTCGGCAAACCAGAGGAAGGCGTCTAGCGCGGCCGGTTCGTCCAGGGTTAGCCGGGTGGGGTTGGTCTGGTCATCCACCAGCCGCCCGCCGTTTTGCCAGATGAAGGGGGCCAGCCGGATGAGGTTGGGCTCTAACCCCACGCCGTACTGGTCAATTTGCCCGTCCCCGTCCAGGTCGCGGGTGAGGGCCTGGGCCGCGGCCAGGAAATCGAGCCAGGTCCACTCCCCGGCCGGGTAGGGCACCCCGGCGGCGTCAAACAGATCGCGGTTGTAATACACAACCAGGCTGGACACATTCTGGGGGACACACCACAAATCCTGCTGCCACTGGAAGGCGTCAATCGCGGCCGGGTAAAAATCGCCGGCAGCAATGAGCTGGCTGCCGGCCAGGTAATCGGTGAGCGGCTCCAGGCCCCCCTGGTCGGCAAAGGTACCAAAACGCCGGTAGTTGATGAGCATCACATCTGGCGCTGCGCCGCTGGAAAAGCCGGCCGCCAACCGCTGCCGGTATTCGCCCTCGCTGGGAATGTGCTGCAAGCTGATGTCAATCTCCGGATGCTCTGTCTCGAAGGCGGCCACCAGGGTCTGGTAAGCAGCCAGTTCGGCGGTGTCACCAGACACCATGAAGGAGATTACGGGCTGGTCTGCACCTGCACAGCCAGCAAGCCACAGGGGCGCGAGCATGACCAACAACAAGACAATCAGGTAGCGTTTCATGGGTTCTAACTCCGGTCAAAAAGGTTAGCCAGGGTGGTGTTGGACAGGAAGAAGCGCTGCAAGATACCAAACATGAGGATGACGGGTAAGGTTATGAGCAGCGCCCCGGCCATGAGTAGGGGCCAGTTGGTGGCATCTAGCTGCTTGAGGATTTGCAGTCCTACGGGCAAGGTATACCAGGTGGAGTCAAAGATGTAGAGCACGGGGCTGACAAAATCGCTCCAGTAGAGTACAAAGCTGAGGATGACCACGGCGATGGCGGTGGGGCGGGCCAGGGGCAGGGCCAGCCGCCACCAGATGGTGAGGGCGGACGCGCCTTCCAGGATAGCTGCTTCAAAGGTCCCGGCCGGGACACGGCGGAAGTTCCAGTAAAACAACAACACAAACAGCGGGCTGGTGCCGGCAAATGCGGGGGCAATCAACGCCCACAGACTGTCCAACAGCCCCAACCAGCGCAGAATTTGGAAGCGAAACAGCCACACCGAGGCACTGGGGATCATCAGCACAACCACACTAAACAGCAGCAGGCGGCGCTGCGGTCGTTCCGGCAATTGGGCCATGCTGAAACCGGCCAGCGAAGCGGTAACAAGCGTGATGGGCACGGCCAGCCCCACCACCAGCAGCGAATTACGCAGATAGCGGGTAAGTGGCAGCAGGTCAAACAGCGCGGCGTAATTGCCCCACTGCGGGTTGGCCGGCCACCATTCCACGCTGGTTGGCGGCGGCGCGCCCACCGGCCGCAGCGATGTAACCGCCATCCAATACAACGGCAGCAGGAAAAGCAGGGCGGTCAGCAGCGCCGCCAGCCAATGTAACCCCTTACGCATCTAACCACCCGCGCACAATGTTTAGCACCCCGGCGATCAACATCAGCAGCAGCAGATAGGTGATGATGAGCGCCGCCGCCGCCATGCCAAAGTCAAAGAAATCGAAGGCCAGTTCGTAGATGAGCAGGGGCACGTAGGTGGTGGCATAATAAGGGCCACCATAAGTCATGACAAAGGAGGGGGTGAAGGTGTTCTGCATGCTGATGATGAGGTCCCTGAAGGAGAGCAGCAGCAGCCAGGGCAAGATAAGCGGAAAGGTGATGCGCCAGAACGCCTGCCAGGGGGTGGCCCCATCGGCCGTAGCCGCCTCGAAGTAAGCGCGAGGGATGTTTTGCAGGCCGGCCAGCATGACTACAAACCCTTCGCCAATGGTGAACAGGACCATGATGATGATGGCCAACTGCGCGGTGCCCGGCTCGGCCAGCCAGTTCACATTGAAAATACCCAGCAGGGCCAACAGCTTGTTCAGCGGGCCGTAGAGCGGGTTAAAGACCCACAGCCAGATGATGGCATAGGCCACTTCTGGGATAACGGTGGGCAGGTAGATGGCGGCACGGCCAAGACCGAAGCCACGACGGCGTGATTGCAGCAGTAAGGCCAGGCAGAGGGCGCCCACAATGCGCAGCGGAATAGCGGCCAGCAGGAAGGTGACGGTGCTGCGCAAGGAGATGCGCACCAGGGCGGAGTTGTACAGCTTGGCGAAGTTGGCCAGGCCAACCCAGCGCGGGGGCTGGACGGCGTTGTATTCGGTGAAGGCCACGGCGAAGGTGGCCAGAGCGGGCAGGATAACCAGGATGAGGGAGCCGGCGAGGTAGGGCAGGAGAAACAGGCGGAGTTGAGTGTGGTAGCTCGGTCGGGAGCGCATGGTGGGGTGTGGGTGTGTCTGATTCGGTGTCGGAAATGGCTGACAAGCGGCGGAGTATAGCATAGATGGCGGCCAGAGGCTTGCCGTGACACAAAAAAAGGGGTGCCCCCGGCCGGGGACACCCCTCATCAACTAGCAGAACAAAGACAGGTCAGGCTACAGCAGCTGCGAACGACGCCGCAGCAGCAGCCCCAGCCCCACCAGGAGGGCGGCCAGGGTTGCCACCAGCAGCGGCAGCAATGTCGCCGAATCACCGCCAAAGCTCGACAGCGTCACATCCGTCGGCGCTTCCGTCACGGAGGCGGTGCTGCTGGCCGTTGCCGAAGCCCCGGTGACCAGGTAGGCCGTCCAGACCACCGTGTTGGTGGTGTCTGTCGTCACCGTCTCGCTGATGGTCAGGCCCAGGGCCACGGTATCCGCCGTCGCCCCTGGGGCCAGGTCGTAGGCCACCCCGCTCAGGTTGGTGCCCACGTCATCCATGATGTCGTGCAGCGACAGGGTGATGTTGCCCGTGTTCTCCACTGTGTAGCAGTAGTAGACGTCCGTGCTCGGCTGGCCAACCACCAGGCTGCTGGTCGTGGCGCAGGTCATCGGGTCCAGGCCCACCGTGGCGGTCACCACGATGGCGGGATTGATGACCACGTCGGTCACAACCATTTCCACCGGCACTTCCACCAATGGCGTGTCGGGGTCGTTGCTGTTCACACACAGCGTCCCGGTGTAGGTCCCGGCCGGGTAGCCGGTCGAGTCGAAGGTCACATCGACCAGGGTGCTGGTGCCGGAGATGGTGGTGCCCGCCGTCGGGCTAACGCTCAGCCAGGCGATGTCGCTTGGCGCGTCGCAGGCCGAGCCACCACCCTCTTGCACGTCCAGCACCACGTCGTCCACGAAGAAGTTCAGCGGACCGGCGCCGGCGTCGGTGGTCGAGGAGAAGCGCACGTTGTGCGAGCCGCCATCGGCGTAGGCACTCACGTCCAGGCTAACCGGGGCGTAGATGGCGTAGGTGCCGGTGTCCGCCTCGGTCACGGTGAACAGGACGTTGCCGTCGATGTCCACGTTCATGAAGCCGGTGCTGTCGGCCACCGGGATTTCCAGGTAGAAGCTCAAGGTGGCCGTCCCGGCCGGGATGACCACGTTCTGGTCCATGGAGCCAGTTTCTGCCACCCCGGCAATGCCGCCGAACCAGGTCCAGTAGGTACCGGCATGCGGCCCGGTGCCGCCGCCCTGGCCACAGGAGGCAATGTCACAGATGGGCGAGCCGAAGTTGCTGGACGCTTCATTCCAGAAGGGATTGGGCGTGCCCGCCTCAAAGCCGCCGTCGGCGATGACGTCGGTGCGGCCGTGGGGCATCACACCGCCGGCTATCTTGGCGTCGCTGCTGGGCGCGGTGGTGCCCAGTCGTTCGCTGCTGCCGCCGCTCACCGGCCCGGCCGGGGCCACGGGGGCCGCTTCGTCAATCATCCAGTTCAGGTCGGCCGTGCCCACGTTGCCAATGGTCAACTGCTGCACCACGACGGTGTTGGTGGCTTGCGTGCTGGACAGGCTGGCGGGGTTGACGGTGATGTCCGGCGTGCCGCCGCCGCTGGTCCCGGCGTCGATGCACCAGGTGTTCAGCGTGCCGGTGTCGCCTCCGGCCAGGTCGCTGGCGGTGATGCGCCAGGTGCCGGCCAGGTCTTCGCCGTCGAAGGCGCTCAGCGGGTTGTTGGGGATGAAGCTGCCGGCAATGGCCGGCACGCCCGCGCCGCATTCGTCTTCCACCGGCGTGGCCGCTTCGTCATCCAGGGTGGCGTCCACGTTGTCGCCGGAGCAGCCAAAGGTGCTGGCGGGGACGCCCGGCCGGTCGTAGAAGGTGACGGTGGTGCCGGTGTCCACGTGTTGCAGGGTGAAAACGACGTCACCAACCCAACTGTGGGTCATCTCGACGGAGACGTTCAGGTCATCGATGCTGCCGCTGTTGCCCACAATCAGGTCGTTGGTCACCCCGGTCGGGTTGTTATCCGGAATGGCCACATTGGGCGAAGAGCAGAGCAGGTCCACCGTGGTGAAGCTCCAGGCGGCCGAGGTGTTGCCACCGCAGACGTTGTCCGCCGTCACCCGCCAGAAGTGGGTGGTGTTGGCGGCCAGGCCGCTGCTGGTGTAGGTGGTACCGCCAACCGTGGCCGTTTCCACGATGTTGGTGAAGCCGGCGTCGGTGGCGATCTCGATGGTGTAGCTGGTGCCGGTGCCCGTCCAGGTGAAGGTCGGGGCCAGGCCCACGCCGGTCGCGCCGTTGGGCGGGCTGCTCAGGGAGACTGTCGCCGCGGCGTCGAAGACGTTTAGCGCTACTGTAGAGGTGTGCGTACCGGACTGCGAAACGCCAACGACGTCGATGTTGTAGCTACCGGCGCTGGCGGCGGCGGTATTGCCAATGGTCAGGGTGCTGCTGCCAGGGGGGACCACTGGGTTGGTGCTGAAGCTGGTGGTGGTCCCGGCCGGGTTGCCGCTGGCGCTCAGGGTGACCGGGTTGACGTAACCCTGGATGGAGCCCACGGTGACGTCATACAGGGCGTTGGTGCCGGCGCAGATGTCCTGCGTGGCCGGGGTAGCGCCGACGGTGAAGTCAGGCGAGCCGCATTCGGGGAAGCGGAAAGCGCCGATGCGCAGTTGCCAGCCAACAGAGCTGGTAACCGGCACCCACTCATTCACGTACCAGAAGGTGCAGTCGTCCACCGGGTCGACATTCATCGAGGTGTAGTCGCCCCAGCGCTGGCTGCCGGTTTGCGAGCCGGTGCCGTTGATGATGCTGCCTTCGCCTTGCGGCATGGTGCCCAACGGGTCTGTGGCCAGACGGCCGGTGTACCAGACGCTGGGGAAGGTGGTGGTGGCGTTGGAGGCGCTGTAGCCCAGGGCCATGTTGCCGCTGCTGTCCATGGCGATACTGCCCATCCAGCGGTGGATGCCATCGGTGATGCCGGGGGCGTAGGTGCCTTGTTGGTAGATGGTGGGCGAGCCGTTGGGGTCGCGAATTTCATACCAGCGGATGCCGGCCATGTTGGTGGCGGCTTCGACTGCCTGGTTGGTTACCAGCGATTCGTGGCTGCCGAAGTTGCGATAGGCGAGACGCCACAGGGGGCGCTGGCGGTAGGAGAGGATATCTAGCTTGTTGCTGGTGCCAGGCTGCGGGATACAGTCGCGCGAGCCGGGGGTGCAGGGGAAGACGGAGTCGAAGGCCGCGACCGGGATGGTGTTGGCCAGCACGAAGCTGGAGTTAGCCGGGGTGACGAAGTCGGCGGTGAACTTCCACAGGGTGAGGGCGTCTTGTGGTGCGCCGTATTGGGCACCATCATCCATGCTACCCACGAAGAAGTTGGGTATCCCGGCCGGGGGCGGGGTAGGACCATCGGCATCGGCAGGCAGCAGACCATCGCCGATGTTGTAGGCGCCACCGGCTGAGGCCGTGGTGGCCAGGAACGAGATGATCTGAGCAGCCGGGTTGCCGGCGATCAGGTCGCTGCGCTTGACGGCGTAAGCGCCAATGCCAGCAAAGGTGGTGCCGCCGGCAAATTCGCGCGTGCTGATGTAGAGGGCGTCGCCCCACATGCCGTACTTGGGATAGTCGGGGAAGTTGGTGCCGGTGCTGAAGGCGTAGCGGTAGTATGCACCGGTGGGGTCACCCGTCTGGGAAACGGCGACGCAGTTGAAGTAGGTTGGGCCGCTGGCGGTGAACTGGGTCAGGATCCAGCGATCATCAAACTGGTCGTAGAGGACGATCGGGTCGCCGGAGTTGTCGGTCTGGCAGTCGCCACCGAAGCCAGCCCACAGGGTGTTGTTCAGAGCCGGACCATAGAGCGAATTGCCCGCCTTGTCGAAAATCTGGAAGGAGAGGTTGCTCATGGCTACGTAATGGCTGGGACCCACATCGCCTACCGGGTCGGGAGGCGACACGCTGGAGATGTTGGGTGGTCCATTGAAGCTGATAAGCGGGGCGGGGATGAGGTTGGGGCCGTTGGTGCTTTGCACCAGGGGGTCGATGCTCTGCGGGCCAAGTGGGCCTTCCAGGCCGGTGGCGCGCTCTGGGATCTCGCGGTAGGGACCTGGCTGCGACTGCAAGGGGGTTATGCTGCGCAGGGGAGGGGAAACGTCAAACTGTACCGCTGTGCTGGCACCGCGGTAGATACCGGCGGCGCTTTCGGCTTGGGCGGTGACGCTAGATGCACCCAACGCAGCGGCAAGAGCAATGGCGGCAATCAGGATGATTACCAAGGGTGAAAGCTTCTTCATTTTACTCATCACATCTCCTTACTTATTTCCTGATTCTTACTTGCTTGTGGGGATAACTGGGCATAGCGAGATCCACCTGAGAAGCGCTGGAACTGAACAGTGGTAGGAGTAAGATGGTTCTTGGGTGCGAGGTGCTTCTATCCGGCAGTTATCTCACGACTTATCCGACGCATTATACACCAACTATGGGGTTTGGTATACGAGTTTTGTTGTTGTATTGGTGGCAAAACGTACCGGATTCTGGAACTGGGCGAGGCGGTTTGGTTTGTGTGTCCCCGGCCGGGTGTCATCGGCCTGGGGGGGACTTCTTGGCGGTTGTGGACCGGCGGCAAATTGGCTACCATTGGGTGATGCGTGGCCAGGATGAGGTGTTGGTAGCGGAGATTGCGGCGGCGCGCCCCGGCCGGGGGCGGCGGCTGGCGAGTTGTTTGGGCCGTGTGCTGCTGTTAGGTATTCAATTGGGGCTGGCCGGGCTGCTCGTTGGGCTTATTTTTGCGGCCGGCGGTTACTTCTACCTCAGCCGGGAACTGGCCGGGGCGGTGGCGCAGTTGGCGGTTTACCAGGGCAGCGGGCCGGGGGGCACGCCCCGCTTTTATGATCGCAATGGCCTTCTGTTGTTTGAGTTGCAGACGACGGAGAAGCGGCGCTGGCTGACCTACGAGGAGATTCCGCTGGCGGTGCGGCAGGCAACGGTAGCGGTGGAGGACGACACTTTCTGGACCAACCCGGGTTTTGATCTGTCGGCGATTGGGGCGGCGCTGCTGCGCAATTACCGTGTGGAGGATTCCCGGCCGGTGGGAGCCAGCACCATCACCCAGCAGCTTGTGCGCAGCATCGCCTTCACTTACGAAGAGCGGGTGACCGCCAGCTATGACCGCAAAATCCGCGAGATCTTCCTGGCGGCCATCCTCACCCGGCAGCGCAGCAAGCAAGATATCTTGCAGATGTACCTGAACGAGATCTACTACGGTAACCTGGCCTATGGCATTGAGGCAGCGGCCCAAACCTACTTCGGCAAGCCGGCCGCGGCGCTGAACCTGGCCGAGGCGGCGTTCCTGGCCGGCCTACCGCAGGCCCCGGTGGAACTGAACCCATACGACAACTTCGAAGCAGCCAGGGAGCGGCAAAGCTTCATCCTGGACCTGATGGTGGAGGAGGGGATGATTACGGCAGTTGATGCCGAGGTGGCCAGAGGGATTGAGCTGGAGCTGGCCCCACTGATCCCGGTTGAGGTTGCGGTGGCTGGCACAACCCTGGAAGCACCCCATTTTGTGCTGTACGTGCAGGATTACCTGGCCAGCCGCTACGGAGCGGATGCGCTGATCCGCGGTGGCTGGCAGATTACCACCAGCCTGGACCTGAACATTCAGCGGCTGGCCGAGGAGAGGGTGCGGGCACAGGTGGCGGCGCGGGCCGCGGCCCACGATGTGAACAACGGTGCAGTGGTGGTTATGAAACCGGCCACGGGGGAGATTTTGGCCATGGTGGGCAGCCTGGACTATTTTGACGAGGGGATTAGTGGCCAGGTGAATGTGACCCTGCGGCCACGCCAGCCGGGCAGCAGCATTAAGCCATTTACTTATGCGGCGGCAATGGAGCGGGGCTGGACAACGGGGGATGTGCTGTGGGACGTGCCTATTGCCCTGGACCTGGGTAATAACCAGGAGTTTGTGCCGGTGAATTATGATGGCCGTTTTCATGGGCCGCTGCTGCTGCGGGATGCGCTGGCTAACAGCTATAACATTCCGCCCATCCAGCTCATTCGCGACATCGGCATTGGCACGATGATTGACACGGCGCGCCGGCTAGGGGTGGAGTCGCTAACGGAACCGGCCGGGTTCTATGGCCTGACGCTGACGTTGGGCGGGGGAGAGGTACCGCTGCTGGAGATGACGCGGGCTTATGCTACGCTGGCCAACATGGGCGAGCGGTCACGCCTGACCAGCGTGCTGCATATTGAGGATGGGCGCGGTCAGGTGGTGTATGATGTGCAGCAAGACCGTGTGCCGCCGCTCAAGGCGCTGGATCCGCGCATCGCTTACATCATCACCGACATTTTGGATGATGATGAGGCGCGCGTGCCGGCCATGGGCCGGAATTATGACCTGGCGCCGCCGTACCCGGCCGGGGTGAAAACCGGCACTACCAACGACTTCCGCGACAACTGGACCATTGGCTACACGCCCGGCCTGGTAGTGGGGGTGTGGATGGGCAACAGCGATGGCCACCCCATGCGCAATTCCTCCGGCCTGAGCGGCGCGGCGCCTGTCTGGCGGGGGATTGTGGATGGGGTTTATGCCGACCCGCAGTTGGCGGCCAGCCTGGCTGTGAACGGCAGCCCGCCGGCCAGCGAATTCACCCGGCCCAATGGCATCGAGGAGAAAAGCGTTTGCCTGCCACGGGGGACCGGTGGCAGCCAGTGTGCCGCCTCGCGCACCGACCTTTTCCTGGTGGGGGGGCCGCAGCGCGGTCTGCCGCGGCTGGGGTACCGGCCGGATGTTAGCAGCAACCCCGGGGCATGGACGCTGGCCGTGCTGCCGCTGCCAGCAGCCGAGGCGCAGCAGTTGAACTTGCCGGCGCTGAGCAATGGCTACAAGCCACCCACGCCCACGCAGTGCGTGGTGAACAGTGGGCTAACCGTGCCGGGCAGCACGACGCGGTTGTTCCTGGCGATTCCGCCGTATTACCCGGATGAGGTGCGCGCCCGGTTGTGGGCGCAGACGTATGGGGGCGGGACGATGGCTCCACCGGTGGTTTGCCCGGTGAGTGTGGTGCAGCGGGCGCGGGAAAATGCACCGTAAGGGGGGAAAGCAATTGGACGAGGATTTAGTGGGGGGCGCGACGCTGGCGCAGGGCGACAAGCAGGGCGAGTAGGGCCAGCAGGCCACCGCCCAGGGCCAGGTTTAGGCGGCGGAGGGTTTGGTCGGCCCCGGCCGGGGTGTGGCCCTGCTTTACCAGTTGCCATTTGAGCAGGGTGCCGCCGTCGACGATGGGCAGGGGGGCCAGGCTGCCAGAGAAGATGAAGCCGTGGCTGAGACAGGAGAGGGTGGCCAGTTCGCGGCGAATGCTCCCGGCCGGGGTCTGCTGCCGCCAGCGCAGACTGAACAGCAAGCCCAGGGCGCTGAAGATTGGCCCGCCAAGGGCACGTATCTGGTGGGTGCGCGGTGGCACGTCGTTGTTGTCGTACAGGGTGCGGGGCATGTCGGCGGCCAGGCGAATACGATCCATGGGGGCATTGGCCAGGCGAGCGCTGACGGTGTGGGCCAGGGCGTGGCCTATGTCGGCGCTGAGGGGTATGGGGGTGGCCAGCGCGCCGAGGAGAAGTCGTTGGGGCAGGCTGCGTCCCGGCCGGGATTTGCCGGCCAGCCACACCAGCAGCCCCCACAGCAGGAAGGGCATCAGCCAGAAACTGGGCCGGGCTACGACGGGGACAGCGTTAAAGCGAAATAGCGCTCGCTCTTGATTTGACATAACATCTCCTTGGCCGGAGAGTACAGCCTTAACTTGAGAGGCACCCTCTCAGCCTCTCACCCCCTCAGGTCAGTTCCCGGCCGGTGTTTAGCCGCGCCAGCTCCGTATCCAGGTCTAGTTTAATGATTTCCAGGGCCGGAACCGGGATGCTGAGGTTGAGGGTGTTGATCTGGCCGTTGAGTTTGGCCAGTTGGGCATCCAGATCGGCGCAGCGGCGGGACCAATCCAGGCGGATGGCCAGGCGATGGGTATTGCTGGGGGCGATATGGTAGTTGTAGTTTGTCTCCTGCCAGGTGTGGCTCAGGCTGCGGCGGAAGGTGGCGATTTTGGCCAGCATGGCGTTGCGGTCGGCGATCCAGGGCAGGGTGTAGTCGTTGTCTTTGAGCAGCTTGTAGGCTGTTTCCCGGTCTTGGGCGTAGGGGTTGTGGGGATCCAGGTTGAGGGGCTTGCCCCGGCCGGGGAGATTTTCAAACGCGCCTTTAGCCTGGGCATCATCGATGATCCGCTCCACCATGCTGCGCAAATCTTCCAGCGCGCTGTCACGCCGCCGGTTAGACGCTTCCGTGTTGTCTGAAAACTTCTCGTAGGGATTCATGATCGTGCTTGTTGACTCGTCCTTGTGTTGAGATATTGCCGGCGGGGTTCCCGGCGGGGTTCCCGGCCGGGCTGTCTATGAGACCGGCAGCGAAAAATAGAACGTGCTGCCCATGCCCACCTGGCTTTCGCACCAGGCGCGGCCGCCGTGCCGCTCGGCCACCGACTTAACGATAGATAGCCCCAGGCCGGACCCCTTGACGCGCGCACTGCTGCGCTGCTTCACCTGATAGAACTTCTCAAACAGGCGCACCTGATCGGCCTTGGCGATGCCGGGGCCGTGATCCTGCACGCTGAAGATAACCTCGTTTTTCTCACGCTCGACCATCAGCGTGACCGTACCGCTTTGCGGTGCATATTTGATGGCATTGCTGACCAGATTGACCATGGCGCGCTGCACCAGGGCTTCATCGCCAACGACCACTGGCACATCCGGCATGGCGTAAACTTTTAGCTCGATACCTTGCGCCCCGGCCGGTTCGGCCTGTTCGCGGGCTACCCGCCGCAGCAAGATACCCGGCACAATCTCATCGCGCATCAGTTCCACGCCCGCTTCCAGACGCCCCAGGTCCAGCAGGTCCTCAATGAGGGTGGACATCTGCTGGATGCCGGCCATGATTTTGTCGATGTACTCTTGCTGCTGGATGTTGATCTCGCCCACCATGGGCAGCATGGTCATGTAGCCGCGCATGTAGGTGAGCGGCCCGCGCAGGTCGTGCGATACGGTAGCTACGAATTCCGACTTCATCTCGTCCAGTTCTTTCAGGTAGGAGATGTCGTGCAGCACAGCCACGCGGCCCAAGACCTGGCCATCATTGCTGTAGATGGTGGCGGCGCTGGTGAAGAGGGTGCGCCCGTCGGCGGCGGTGATCTCCATGTTGCGCGGGCGCTTGGCTTCGTTGAGCAGCGTTTCCAGCAACTGCGTGGATTGGATCACGGCGGTGACCGGCCGGCCCATCACTTTGCTGGCTTCCAGTTGGAAGGCTTGCTCCATGGCCGGGTTGATGAGCAGGATGCGCTCTGTCTGGTCGGTGACGATAACGGCATCGGCGGTGCTGGCCAATACGGCCGCCAGCCGGCGGCGCCCGCCTTCGGCCGTGGCGAAGAGGCGGGCGTTTTCTACCAGCACTGACGCCTGGCCGGCCAGGGTGCGCAGCAGGTCTAGCTCTTTGCTGGTAAACTGGTGGGCCTTATTGTGACCCAGCCAGAGGACGCCCTGGAAGCGTTTTTGGCTGTAGAGGGGAATGGCGGTGAGGGCGCGCACGGGGCTGTCGACCCCGGCCGGGATGTCAAACTCGCGCCGTATCTGGCCGGGCGTGTGCAGCAAGAGTTCACCCTGCGAGCGCACCAGCGAGGCAACTTGCCGGTCCAACCGTTCCATGCTGGCCGCAAGCTCTCCTTCGCCAAAGGTCAGCGGGTAGCGGCCGCTGGGGTTGACCACCACGGCGCGCACGCCGGCGGCTCCTGTGCCCTTGAGGGCCGATTGCAGCACAGTGGGCATTCCTTCCTGGATATTGATGCTGGCTGAGACGGCCTGGCTGGCAGTGAGCAGGAGTGACACTTCATCTAGCTGGCTCTTTATGGAGAAGCGCATGCTCTCGAAAGCCTGGCCAAGCTGGCCAATTTCATCGTGGCTTTCAATTTGAATGGGGGTGTTGAGGCCGCCCTGGGCCACGTGCTGCGAAGCGGTGACCAGCTCATTGAGGGGGCGGGTGATGCTCTGGCCGATGACCCACAGGTTGGCGCCAAAGGCCACCATTAGCAGCAGGAAGATGCCCAACCAGGGAATGCTGATTTGCAGAGCCTGGGTGATGAGGGCGGCGTAGGGCATGGTGACCACGGTGGTCCAGGGATGGCTCTGGCCGCCGGCCAGGGCGTAGGCAATCTCGCGCCCCTGGCCGGTGGCGATGCCTTCGTAAACTGTGCCGCCCACGTCGGCCCGGCCGGGGTAGGTCTTGACCGGTGTGGTGGGCGGGGTCCAACTGGCCAGCCGGCTGGCCTGGTCGCTGCCGGCGATGACCTGGCTGCGCTCGTCTAGCACCATGACCTGCCCGGGGTTAGGGATGCCGTTCACGCCGTCTACCAAATCGGCCACCACCAGGCTGGGAATGCGCCCGATGAGTGTGCCAATGGGCTGCCCGGCGCTGTTGAACATGGGCACAATCACGCTGACCAGGTACTCGCTGCCGGCCTGCCCGCTGGTGATCATGGCGGCCTGTGCGGCCAGGGCGTCGCGGCTGGCGCTTTGTTCTTCACGGGTCAGGGTGGGAAGGCTCCCGGCCGGGTAGGTGGCCAACACCTGCCCGGCGGCGGTAACCGCGATCAACTGCTGGAACTGGCCGCCCTGGCTGTAGATTTGCCGCAGCATTTCTGTGGTGGCCTGGGGGGTGCTGTCTGGTGGTTGGGCCAGGCTGTTGGCCTGCTGCAAAAACGTTTGCAGGCCGGCCCGAAACTGGGGGATGCGCTGTGATACTGTCTGGGCGGTCACGGCCATCTGGTTGGTTAGGAGCTGCCGCGATAGGCTAACGCTGAGGGTGAGGATGAGCAGCAGGAGAAACAGCCCCACGGTGCCGGCAAAGAGGCCAAAATTGAGCATGAGCCGGGTGCGCAGGCTTTGGGCCTGGGGGTTGGTGGTGGTTGTCCCCGGCCGGGAATGCCAGGCCGGTATGGCCCAATACAAAATTGTGACGGCCAGGCCACTGGCCAGCCCGGCGGCGGCCAGGGCCAGTGCGGTACGCCCGGTATGCGCCAAGGTCCAGGCCAGCGCTTCTGAGCTGCTGAGCGTGGGCGGTGTGTAGCAATAAGCCCCCAGGGCCACCAGCCAGACCAGCAGCAGGGGGCTAAGTGGCCCGGCGACCACCGGGTAGCGGACCCAGCGAAAACGGTTCCACGGGGTGGCGGGGTTCAGGCTGTAGGCGGCGAGCAGGCCCACCAAGGCGTAATAGAAGGGGTCGAAAATCTGGTGTGACTGCCACAGGGCCTGGCCCAGGCCGGTGAAGAAACCGACGATAAGGGCGGCCCCCGGGCTGAGGCTGCCGCCGGCCAGCAGCAGGGCGACCAGGCTAAACAGCCCCAGGTAGCTCTGGCTGGTGGGCGTGAGGTCGTTGGGTGTGGCCCGGCCGGGGAGGAGCTGTAAGGGCAGTAGCTGCCCCAGGAGCAGCGCGCTCACGATGAGCAGCGCGGTGACTGCCCATTGGTGCTGCGTTTGGGCGGCATAGTCGGCGCGCTGCCGGTACAGCGCATAGGCAAAGGTTATGCCGTACAGCAGGAGCAGGGTGTAACCCAGGAGCAGGCGAGTGGGTAAGAGGAGTTGTGGCAGTGCCGTGCCGCCCCACAGAGACTCAAGTGGCATGCGTATCGTCTCCTGTGATTCTCAATCGCACGTGCTGGTTGCCTTTGATGTGCTTCCTAAGCGAAGGTAATGGCATAGTTGTCCTGGAAGGCAAAATTATAGCATGGGGCAGATCCGATAGCAATTGGCCACCTGCCCCGGCCGGGGTACCTTGGAACCAGTTCGCACCCGGCGGATATTTGTCTTTTGCCGTGTTGTCCATTATCATCACCTTCGCCTTTCGTTGCCCAGTGGCTCAGACGATTTCCAGACCGTTTGCCGGTCGATAAGCAGCTGAGAAGCCATGCCGGTGGTAAGGGATATCAGCCCATTTCATGAACGCCCATCAGCGCACTTATTATCTCCTGGTCGCCATTATTTTGCTGACTTTACCTTGCTACTGTGTGGGTATTGTGCTGTTTGCGCTGGCCCCTGATGCTGTTCCCTTGCCCCCGCCCATTGTCACGGCTACGCCTTCCACCACGCCCGACGCCACTACTGTGCAGACGCCGGTGCTGCCTACGCCAATCCCGACCATTACCCGGTTGGCGACCCAGACCCCGGCCGGGCCAACCGCCACCCTGCCCCCCACCCCCATTCAATTTGCCACGGCCACCCTGCCGCTGGCCACACCCACCGAAACGCCCACCGGCACGCTTATTCCCAGCCTGACGGCCACCGCCACGGCCACGGCCACCCCGACTGGCACGCCCACCCTCACGGCTACGCCTACCGAGACCCTCAGCCCGACGCCGACGGCAACCGCGACGGCCACCACCGAGCCACCAACGCCCACTGCATCACCCACGCCCACCGAAACGCCGCTGCCGGTGCCCAGCGACACGCCGACACCGACCGACACGCCCCTGCCGGCTGATACGCCAACTTCCACCCCGGAAATTGGCGGCACGCCTGCGCCCTGACGAGGATTGCTATGGATTTGTATGATCAGCTTAAGACCTTAACCGAAACTCCTGGCCCATCGGGCTGGGAAGCGGGCATTGCCGCGACTATTCGTGATCTGTGGCAGCCGCTGGTCGACACGATCACCCTGGACCGGATTGGCAGCCTGGTGGCGGTGAAGCGGGGATTGGGGACAGATGGGACGCGGCGGCGGGTGCTGGTGGCGGCCCACATGGATGAGATTGGCCTCATGGTTACCCAAATCGCCCGCTACCCTGATGATGACAGTGGCCATGGCTTTTTGCGCGTGACCAATGTGGGCGGGGTGGACATTCGCCACTTGCTGGGGCAGATGGTGGTGGTGCATGGCCGGCAAAACCTTACCGGGGTCATTGGCGCGCTGCCCAACCACATGCTGCCGGAGAGCAAGCACAATGTGCCCTACGGTTATGACGATCTGGTGGTTGACGTTGGCCTCCCGGCCGGGGAGCTGCGCCAGATGGTCGCGGTGGGCGATTTTGTCTCTTTCCGCCAGCCGCTGCGCCGGCTGCAAAATGGCCAGGTCACCGGCAAATCGCTGGACAACCGGGCGTCGGTGGCAGCGGTGACGGTGGCCCTGTCCTATTTGCAGACGCGGCAGCACACCTGGGACGTGGTGGCGGTGGCCACGGCGCAGGAAGAGACGGCTTTGCTGGGGGCCTATACCAGCGGCCACGCGCAGCAGCCAGAGCTGGCCGTTGCCCTGGATGTGACCTTTGGCAAAAGCCCGGCGTCCAAGGATAATGGCGAGACTTATGACCTGGGTGGCGGCCCGACGCTTGGTTTGGGGCCTAATTTGCACCCTGGCGTTTACGCCCGTTTGCAGGCGGCGGCCAAGGCGCTGGAGATGAAGGTGACGCCGGAGCCTCATGCCCGAGCCAGCGGCACCGATGCCTATGCGCTGCAGGTGGCGCGCAGCGGCCTGCCCACCGGGCTGATCGGCATTCCGCTGCGCTATATGCACACGATGGTGGAAACGGCTGACCTGGCGGACATTGAGCGGGCCGGCCGGCTGTTGGGTGAGTTTATTGCCCGGCTGGATGAGCAGACGATGGATGAGATTGCCGCCAAACTGATGGCGAAAGATGAGTAGACACCCGGCCGGGGTTGGTGAAGCGCCGCGGGTATCCCTGGCGAAGCTCCCTGCTTCACCGCACCGTTTTTTGAGGCAAGAATGAACGAAATGCTAAAGCAGTTGACCGAGGCCGTGGGCGTGGCCGGCGAGGAAAAAGAGGTCCGGCTGATGATCCGCGATCTGATCGCGCCCCACGTGGATGAGTGGCGCGTAGATGCGATGGGCAATCTGCTGGCGCTGAAGAAGGGGACGGGCGAACTGGCGTGGCGGGTGATGGTGGATGCCCACATGGATGAAGTGGGGCTGATGATCAGCGCCATTGAGAGCGATGGTTCGTTGAGTTTCTTGCCGGTGGGCGGCCTCGACAGCCGGACGCTGCTGGGTAAGGTGGTGCAGGTGGGGCCGAAGAAGATTACGGGGGTGATTGGGGCCCGGCCGGTGCACCAGCTAACTGCGGCCCAGCGCAACAGTATTGTGGGCGTGGACGCCATGCGCATCGACATTGGGGCCAGCAAGCGGGAGGATGCGGCCGGCCGGGTCAATTTGGGTGACCGGGCAGCGTTTGTAACCAGCTATGAAGAGCAGGGCATGGTGGCCTTTGGCAAGGCGCTGGACAATCGGGCTGGCTGTGCGGCGCTGGTTGAGCTGCTGCGCGGTGAACCCTATCCCTTTGATTTGCACGCGGCATTTACGGTGCAGGAAGAGGTGGGGCTGCGCGGCGCGCAGGTGGCCGGCTATGCGGTGAACCCGGATGTGGCGCTGGTGCTGGAGTGTACGCCGGCCTATGATCTGCCCAATGAGCGGGATGTCAGCCCGAATGTGGTGCTCGGCCGGGGGCCGTCTATTTATGTGATGGATTCGCGAGCTATCCAGGACCCGCGCCTGGTGGCCCACATCCTGCGCACAGCTGATGCCAATGGGCTGCCCTACCAGGTACGGCAGCCGGGTGGTGGCGGCACGAATACGGGCAGCATCCAGCGGGCGCAGGCTGGTGTGCCGGCGGCCACCATTGCCACGCCGGCCCGTTTTTTGCACACCCCGGCCGGGATGATTCACCTGGAAGATTTTGCCAACGTCATCAAACTGGCCGAGGCAACGCTGCGATCCCTGACCCCGGCGCTGTTCCAACGTTGAGCCGGCGAGATTTTGGCAAACGAGGATATGATGAACGATCTGATTAAGAAACTTGTAGAAGCCTACGGTCCATCGGGTTTTGAAGACCAGATGCGCGACCTGATCCGGCCGGAAATTGCCCCCTATGCTGACGAGCTGTCGGTGGATGCCATGGGCAACCTGATCGCCTTCAGACGGGGTGACGGCACTGGCCTGAAGGTGATGATGGCGGCCCACATGGACGAAATTGGGGTGATGGTGACGCACATCACGGAGAAGGGCTTCTTGCGCTTTACCAATATTGGCGGGGTGTATGCGCACACGCTCATGGGGGGGCGGGTGCAGTTTGCCGACGGCACCATTGGTGTGATTTACAGCGAGCGGCTGGCGGACCGGGGCAAGGTTCATCCGTTGGATAAGCACTATATCGACGTGGGGGCCTCCGGCCGGGAGGAGTGCCCGATCGCCATTGGTGCGGCGGCCGGTTTTGTGCGCCCGCTGGTGGTGCAGGGGCAGCGGCTTTCTGCCAAGAGCATGGATGACCGGATTGGCTGTGTAGTGGCCATTGAAACCATGAAACGGCTGCAGAACTCTCCTCACGACCTCTATTTTGTCTTTAGCGTGCAGGAGGAGATCGGCACGCGTGGGGCGCAGGTGGCGGCCAATGCTATTGGACCCGATGTGGGTATTGCCCTGGACGTGACCTGGACGGGAGACACGCCGGAAGGGCAAATGATGGCTGTGGGACTGGGATTGGGACCGGCTATCAAGGTGAAAGATAGTGGTATGATCGCCCATGCCGGCCTGGTGCAGTTGATGAAGCAGCGGGCCGCCGAAGCGGAGATTCCGTACCAGTTGGAAGTGTTGGTGGGTGGCTCTACGGATGCGCGTTCGATGCAGTTGGCTGGCCCTGGCTGTGCCGCCGGGTGTATCTCTATTCCCTGCCGCTATGTCCACTCGCAAAGTGAAACGGTGGATGCCGACGACGTGGAGAACAGTATTCGCCTGCTAACGGCTGTTTTGTCGGGGGAAATGGCGTTGTAATCCCGGCCGGGACCGGCTGCCGGGCTTTTGGCTGACGTGGATGTTGGCTAGAGGCCCGGCTTTTTTTGTGTGGGGTAGGGGGAAACCCGGCCGGGGAGCGCCTCAGGACAACTCGCCGTTCACCCATTCCTTTGGCGCCGGCAGGTCCATGTTAACGCCCAAGAAGCGCACGGCAAACCAGCACAAAGTCATGGTAGGAATGAACTGCGTAAAGGGGATCAGCGCCTCTACCGCGGACACGCCGCGCAGCGCCTTCAACCCCAGGCGATCCAGGACAATCCAGGAGATGGGAGCGGCCAGAAAATCCAAGCCCCAGTCCAGCAAGTCAATGAATAGCACCACCATGAAAGGCGTGTAGCGCAGCGTCTGGCTGAAGGTAGCGTGGGGCGGCACCCGGATGTGGCGCAATTGGCGGATAACCAGCAAAAAGATGAGCAGCGCCAGGGTGGTGCTGATGACCATGCCGGCGAGCAAGATAAGGCCAATGGTTTGCAGAACTTCGCTGTTCATAATGATGAATCCACCTCCGGCGGCTCAGTAAGTTAGCACTTGCCACACAAATATCAGCAGCATCATCAATACGCCGCTGAGTTGGACCAGCGCGGCGACACCCCAATGGGCCAGCCCATTCACGCTGGCCTGGAAGGCCAACTGCCAGTCGCGCACTTTGTGATATTCGCCGATCAGGATGCCTAGACCGTAACCAATGATGGTGCCGATGAGGGGGGCAAAGAAGGTGCCAATGATGCCGCCTACCAGCCCCAGGGCAATGGCCCGCCGCGACGTGCCGCGGGACTTGGCCCCCAGCCAGGGCAGCCACAGGTCGGCCAGCCCGGTGACCAGGGCAATCAGGGTCAGGACAACCAGGGTGAGGCCATCCAGGGCGGCCAGCCCCTGACTGCGCTCAAAGATGGCGTATAGCAGAATGGTGAGGTAGGCCAGGAAGGTGCCGGGGATGATGGGGATGATGGTGCCGACGGCACCCAGCAAGATGAAGATGACGGATAAACCGAAAGCTACTGCCTGCAAAATCTGGGTGAGTGCGATCATCTACTGCCCGGGAATGAACACCAGGCTCTGGAGCGCGGTGTTTACTGGTTGTCTGTTGCCGTTTGCTTTACGTGGAGGGGGCGAATAAGTTGCACTACAAGGCTCTGGCGGCCAGGTGGAAGCGGTGGAAGAGGTTGGCCAGGTAAGGGCGCAGCCCGGCCATCTGACCCAGGCCGATGGTGTGCAGTTGGGCTTCGTTCATGTGGGTGGCCATCTCCCAGGTGTGGGGTGAGCCGACGAAGGGGTGGAACCATTCGGCAAAGCGGGGAAGCCAGGTGGTGAGGACGTAGAGGCAGAGGGCGGCGGGGATGGCCTGGCGGAGGGTGCGGGCGGAGAAGCTGCCGCCAAGCTGCATGGACATGCGCAGCAGGTAGCTGTCGACCATGGTTTCTTCGGTGATGGGCAGTTCTAGCCCTCCCCGGCCGGGTTCGGTTAACCAAAACTGCTGCAATTTCTCCAGCAGGTCCACCAGCTCGCACACGGCCGGGCCACTTTGCACCGTGTGCCAGTCCAGCAAGTAGCGCTCGTTGAACAGCGTTACATGCCAGTGGCGCGGGGCCGGGTCGCCGTGCAGCAAGGTAATGGGCAGCTCGCGCAGTGGCTGCAGCATGGGGATGGGATCATCCAGCAGTTCGGCGATGGCCTGGAGGTGGGGTTCTTCAAGCAGGTTGGGCCAGCCGCCCAGGTGACGCAGCGTTTCCAGCCCGGCCGCACTGCGCACCAACACCGGGGCCAGCCGGCCAGCGGTTTGCAGGGCGTGGGCGGAGATGGCGGCGGCACGCCCCAGGCCCAGGTGAGTGCTGTTATCCAGCATCAACTCGTAATAGCCGCGTTGGGCGCTGCCGCGCCCCGGCCGGGCCAGGTAGTTGGGCAGCCATTCTAACCCCAGCAGCAGATCTTGCTGCTGCCAGAACGTGGCATGGACGTTTACCAGGGCGGCCAGGTTACGCTCCACCTCGTCGGCGGTCCACGTCCCGGCCGGGCGATGGTTGGGCACGTCGTCCAGCACCAGCCAACTGCGGTCCGTGCTGGCACTGATGTGGTTTAGCCAGCAGCGCGGTGTAAGCGCCGGCAACTGCCGGGCCAACTCCCTGTAGAAGTGTGCTTCTGCCAGGTTGCTCTGCTTGCCCACCAGCGGCACCGGTTCTGACTGGTTGGCGATGGTCAGCAGATAACGGCGCAGATCGGCCCAGTTTTCCGGCCCCGGCCGGGGTTCGGACCGTGGCGGGTGGGGCAGCGCTTCGGTGGCCACACTGCGCACCACCACGGCATCCAGCGACGCCTCGGTGTGCAGCAGCTCGGTCCAGGCCTCGGGGTCCAGGCGGCGCAGTTGGTTTACTCGCAATCGTGACATGCTCATGACACGGGGGATTGTAGACGGGAATAACGAAAACGCAACCGCGCGGCGTTTCCTGTCCGGCGTGAGCGCAGCTCCATTAGGCTTTCTTCATTTTGCGGCCTCGGTTTGTTGTCCCTGCGGCAAAATGGGGTACTATTCGCTCCGTGCCAGCCGTTCTAGGGCTGGCCCCTTTCAATCTATCGGCGAAGGCTGATGCCAGGGTGCCAGGAAACAGACTGTTTTTGGGCAACCGGACGTTTGCTAAGGCGTTTCGCCGACCCTCGTTCTTTGCCCTCCTTGTTGTTTGCAAGCTGTTTCTTCACACCCGGCACGGCCGGCCGGATGCGCCTGGCATCTGCCTGCCTACCCGCTGTCCCCTGGCTACCGGCTTAACCTGCCGGTTGCTGCAGCAGGTGCGCGTAAAGGTGGCTGCCGGCACCTAGTTAATCCCCATTTCAGGAGGTGTCAGGTTAGAGCACATGGAAAACCGTCGTACCGATTTTGTATCGCCCAAGTTGGAAGCACGACCTCTGCCGGCCAAAGGTGAGTACGGGGTGTTTACCCGTGAAGCCATTGCGCCAGGCGAACTGTTGATTGTGTGGAGTGGTAACATTGTGACCGGTGAGCAGTTGGCTGAACTGCCGGAACGGATGCGCAGCCACAGCTTGCAGGTGGATGAAAACTGTTACCAGGTTCCCAACGGACCTACAAGCGTGGCCGATCTGGTGAACCACTCTTGTAGTCCCAATGCCGGGCTGGCCGGCCAGATTTCGCTGGTGGCGATGCGCGCCATTGGTCCCGGCGAAGAGATATGCTTCGACTATGCCATGAGTGATGGCAGCCATTATGATGAGTTTGTTTGCGGCTGCGGTTCTCCGCAATGCCGTGGCCGGGTAACCGGCCATGACTGGCAGCTGCCAGAGTTGCAGCGGCGTTATGCGGGATTTTTCTCGCCCTACCTGCAGCGACGCATTGAACGGCGGCGGGTTATGCAGGCTGATCTAGGTGTCAGGCGAGCGGTGCCGACGGTTTTGCAGTAGGACACTCCCGTGGATTGTCTGTAGCGACCGGGTCTGCCTGGCTGTGGCTGGTCTCCTGAGGGTGCCCGTAGGGCTGAACGCAGGAGGTCAGCCAGTATGAATTGATGCAAAAAAGCAGCCCGTCCAGCAAACTGGACGGGCTGCTCTTGTCAGGTGGAGATGGCGGGAATCGAACCCGCGTCCGAAAAATTCGACCTCTGAACGTCTACAAGCTTAGCCCGGTAATTTGTTTTCACTGCGAGGCCCCCACCCGGCCGGGTTGCCTTCGCAGCTAGTCGATGACCCCCGAAAGGGCCGCTTACCCGTCGCTATCGGCGTCGCGGCGGCGCACATTGGCTAGCGTTACGCCCGTTCTCGCCCGGCCAATGAGCAGTTGAGACAGACGCGGTGTCCGCCTTGGACACCTGTTGCTAATCCTTTCGTTGCTTAATTAGGCAGCGAGCGGAAGAGCGTTGTAGGCAACATTATTGTTGGCACTTAATTGTTTGCTTCCAGATTTACGAGTTGAGAAGCGTGCTCGGCTTGCAGTCCAGGATCAACCTTCCCCGTCGAGACCTATCATCCCCGGAAGATCTGATTACAGTATAGCATACCGGCCGGGGTATGTCGATTAGAAGCGAGTAAGAGAGCCGGGCAGCCGGCCAGCCAGCCGGTTGACATGCTGAATGCTTGGGTTTGCGATACACTGGTGACCGCGAACAAACACCCGGTTACCGGCAGCGACCATGATCACTATTGGCGGCATCGAATTCGACCTCAAACTTAGCCTGCTGATTATCCTGAGCACCATCTTGCCCATGCTGGACTATTACGACAACCGGCTGACCGGCTCAGTGCTGGTGGACCGGGTGCTGCTGTACCTGGTGGCCCCGCTGCTGGTGATTGTGCTGGTGCTGCGAGAATCCCCGGCCGGGTACGGCTTCAGGTTGGGCAACTGGCGCGTGGGCCTGCTCTACACCGTGGCCGGCTGCGCGGGCATGGCCCTCATCCTCTGGTTTGTGGCGCGCACCCCGGCTATGCAGAACTACTACGCCAAACGCACGCCGGCCGAACTGCCGGCCCTGCTGGCCACCACCGGCGTCTATTTTTTTGTCTGGGAATTCATGTGGCGTGGCTTCTTGCTCTTTGGGCTGGCCTCCGTCTTGGGGCCTGGCCCGGCCATCTTGCTGCAGGCAGTGCCTTTTGCCTTCATGCACCTGAACAAGCCGGAACTGGAAACGCTGAGCACGATTTTTGGCGGCATTGCCTTTGGCTTTGTGGCCTGGCAGTCCGGCTCCTTCTTCTACCCCTTTCTGATTCATTGGTTTATTGCGGCTTTCACGATGCTCATTGCCAGCGGCCGGCTGGGCTGAGCCGGCGAGACCCTTCTGGGAGTGCTATTTGATGGAAATATTGACGCTGACATTAACGGGCATGGCTAACGGCGGTGCTGCCCTGGGGCGCGACGCGCAAGGGCGGGTGATCTTTGTACCCTATGCCATTCCCGGCGAACAGGTGCGGGTGGAGGTTGTGGAGAACAAGGGGCGCTTTGCCCAGGCGCGCCTGCTAGAACTGCTGCAGCCGGCACCAGAGCGGGTGCGGCCACGCTGCCCCCATTTTGGGGTGTGCAGCGGCTGTGCTTTCCAGCACATTGCCTATCCGGCGCAACTGGCCTACAAGCAGGCGATTGTGCAGGACCAACTGGCGCGGATTGGGGGGCTGGCCCAGGTGGTAGTGCGGCCGGTGATGGCCAACCCGGAACCTTATGAGTATCGCACGGCGGTTGATTTTAGCCCCACCCCGGCCGGGGGGTTGGGTTTTTGGTCGGCCCCGGCCGGGGAGGTTATCCCCATCCGCGAGTGCCACATTATCCGGCCGGAGCTGCAAGCGCTGTACCAGGACGTGGACCTGGAGCTGCCCAACCTGCGCAAGCTGAGTTTGCGCCTGGGCGAGGAGTCGCAGCTCATGGCCCTGGCGGTGGACGACATTGAGCCGCCGGCGCTGAACACCGACCTGCCCATCGCCGTGGCCATGGTGCTGCCCGACGGGACGGCGGCTAACCTGGTAGGCGATAATTACCTGGTGCAGGCACTGCACGGCCGGGAATTCCGGGTGTCGGCCGGTTGTTTCTTTTATCCCAGCCCCCCGGCCGGGGATATGCTCATCGACGTGGTGCTGGATTATGCTGCTCTCACCGGCCGGGAGACGGTGCTGGACGCCTACTGTGGCGTGGGTGCGCTCACGGCCTTCCTGGCAGAACACGCGGCCGATGTGGGGGCCATTGAAGTGAACCCGGACGCTGTGAGCGACGCCACGGTTAATCTGGCCGACATGGATGACGTGACCCTGTATGAAGGGCTGGTGGAAGAGATTCTGCCCCTGCTTACCCTGCGGCCCGATGTGGTGGTGGTGGACCCGCCCCCGGCCGGGCTGCCCAAAACGGTGATTGAGCCATTGGTGGCCATGGCTCCCGGCCGGATTATCTACGTTAGCGATGATGTGGCCACCCTGGCCCGTGACGCCAAGCACCTGGCCCGCCGCGGCTACCGCCTGGTCGAGGTCCAGCCCATCGACATGTACCCGCAGACGTTTCAGGTGCAGACGGTGGCGCTGTGGGCGCGTGATGCGTAGCGGATGATGCGCTATGGCCTGCGCATGGCGATCCAGTAGGCGGCAATGCCAAAGGCCACGGCCACGTTGAGGGAGCGTTTGCGGCCCTGCATGGGGATGTGCAGGACACGGTCGCATTGGCTGAGCAAGGCAGGGTCTACGCCCGCTTTTTCGTTGCCGGCCACCAGGGCGATGGGGGTTGTGGGGGCGGCCCGAACGGCGGAGAGGGGTTCGGCGCGGGGGTGGCCTTCGATGGCCCACAACTGGTAACCGGCCGCGCGCAAGGCCTGCGCGGCATCCAGGGCGTTGGGGTGGTATTGCCAGGGCACTGACTGCTCGGCGCCCAGGGCGGTCTTGACCACCTTGGGGTGGTCTGGCGTGGCGGTGATGCCGCACAGGTGCAGTTGGCACAGCCCGACCCCATCGGCAATGCGAAAGATGGCTCCCACGTTGAAGATGCTGCGGATGTTGTCCAGCAGGGCGGCCACGGGTGGGTGGCTGGCCCCGGCCGGGGCTGGTCCGGCCACGTCGTAGCCGGTGTAAGGTTCGCTCCCCGGTTGGGTGGCGGCCCCACAGCGCGGACAGGTGAACCCGGCCGGGGGCGTGGGCACCTCTACCGGAAAGCGAAAGCGGCAGCCGGGCTGCCCACACTCGTAAACCTGGTACACCATAGACGTTCCAACGGGCCGGCGTGTCTGCCGCTATGACAATCCATACACCGGGACCGACGCCCCATGGATGGCCCGGGCGGCGGGCGAGGCCAGGAAGCAGATGACGTCCGCCAGGGCTTCTGGGGCGACCCAGTTGCTGAAGTTGGCCTGGGGCATGGCCCGCCGGTTCTGCGGCGTGTCGATGGTGCCGGGCAGCACGCAGTTTACGTTGATGCCCTGGCTGGCCAGTTCGGCGGCCATGGTCTCGGTGAGGCGCACGACAACGCTCTTGGCGGCGATGTAAGCGCCCATGTTGGCCTTGCCGGCCAGCGCGGCGCGGGCGGCGACGTTGATGATTTTGCCGCTGTGCTGCTGCAACATGTAGGGGATGACAGCCCGGCCGGTGTAGATGACGGTTCGGGCGTTCAGGTCGAGCATGGCGTCCCAGGTCTCCAGCGGTGTTTCGTGGACCGGCGTGCCCATTTTGAAGCCGCCGGCCACGTTCACCAGCACATCGATGCGGCCAAATGCTTCGATGGTCTCACGGGCCAGCCCCTCCACCGCCCCGGGGTCGGTAAGATCGCCGGCCAGAAACAATACGTCGCCGGCCGTGCTGAGGTCGGCAAATGTCTCTTCCAGCCGGTTGTAGCTGCGGTTGGCCAGGGCCAGTCTGGCCCCGCCGCGGCGAAAGGCCAGGGCTGTGGCGTGGCCCAGGTTGCCGGCTGCCCCGGTTATCATCACGACTTGATCGGTAAAATCAAACATGTTCCAGTCCTTTTTGTTTGCGTGGTGTCGTTGGCGAAGTGTACCAACAAACCGGCCGGGGCGAAACCTGGGTTGCTCCCCGGCCGGGGGCGGAGTAACATTCGGCCACAGATAAGAAGCCACCGAGCCAGTGCAGACAAGGAGTAACCGATGCCCATACAAGCCATCCCGCCTGAGCAACTGCGCCGGACCTGCCGGGTCAACCATTTCGCGTTTGAAAGCACGGCCGAGTTGGAGACTATCAGCTCGATTATTGGCCAGCCGCGCGGTACCCAGGCCATTGAATTTGGCATTGGCATTCAGAGTCATGGCTACAACATGTATGTGCTGGGGGATATGGGCACCGGCCGGACTACGGCTATCAAGCGTTTTTTGGAGGAGAAGACCCGCACCCGGCCGGTGCCGCCCGACTGGGTTTATGTCAATAACTTTGGCGTCCCCCACCAACCGCGAGCCATTAGCCTGCCCCCGGGTCAGGGCGCAGCCTTCCAGAGTGCCATCGCCACCCTGTTGGCCTGCCTGGAAGAAGACCTGCCCAAGGCGTTTGACACCGACGCCTATCGCGAGGCGGGGGACACGTTGATGGCGCGGTTCAACACCCGGCAAGATGCGATCTTCAACGCGCTGCAAATGAGGGCGGCCCAGGCGAACTTCGCCCTGGTAAGCTCCCCGTCTGGCCCAATGATCGCTCCGGTTGCTGAGGGCAAAGTCATGTCGCCGGAAGCGTTTGCCGAACTGCCGTTGGAGCAGCGGGAAGCGATGCTGGCCCAACAAGAGGGGCTGAATGATGAGCTGGACGATGCCTTGCGCGAACTGCGGCTGCTGGAGAGCGAGATGCGCGAGCAGTTGACGGCCCTGAACCGCCAGGTGGCTGATGGGGCCATTGATCATCACTTTGCCCACTGGCGCAAGGTGTATGAAACGCAGGCCGAAGTGCTGACTTATCTGGCAGAGCTGCGGCAGGATGTTTTGGATCACCTGGACGACTTTACGCCGCAGGAGCCGGCCGAAGGACGAGAGCCGGTGGAAATTGACCTGAGCCGCTACGAGGTGAATCTGTTGGTGGACCACAGCCGCACCGAGGGCGCGCCGGTGGTGGTGGAACCGAACCCAACTTACCATAATCTAATCGGCCGGGTGGAGTACGATATTCGCTTTGGGGTGATGACCACCCATTTCACTAACTTGAAGGCGGGCAGCCTGCACCGGGCCAATGGCGGCTATCTGGTGATAAACGCCCGCGACCTGCTGCGCCAACCGGCCGCGTGGGAAGCCCTGAAACGGGCCATCAAAGGGGCAGAAATCCGCCTGCAATCGCCCGATATGCTGGATGGGGCGCAGATGCTGGCCAAGTCACTGGATCCGGAGCCAATTCCGCTGGCGGTGAAGATCATCTTGCTGGGGAGTCCGGACCTGTATTATGCGCTTTATGATGAGGATGAGGAGTTTGGGGAGCTGTTCAAGGTGAAGGCGGATTTTGACTCGGAGATGCCCCGGGATGACCAGCATGAGTATGAGTATGCGTTGTTTATTGCCAATCGCTGCCGCGAGGAGGGGCTGCTGCATTTTGACCGGGCGGCGGTGGAGAAGGTGGTGGAGTATGGTGCGCGGTTGGCGGAGCACCAGGACCGGTTGAGCACGCGCTTTGGTGAGATTGCCGACCTGGTGCGCGAGGCCAGTTATTGGGCGACGAAAAAGGAGCAAACGCTGGTGACGGCGGAGGATGTGCGCCACGCGCTGGAGGAGCGTATTTACCGCAGTAACCGGTTGGAGTCACGGGTGCAGGAGAATATTCGGGATGGGTTGGTGCTGCTGGCGACTGAGGGGGCGGTAGTGGGTCAGGTGAATGGCCTGTCGGTGTTGGATATGGGGGATTATGCTTTTGGCCAACCCGGCCGGATAACGGCGCGCACCTACATGGGCGAAAGTGGGGTGATTAACATTGAACGGGAGGTGGAGCTGGCCGGCCCGATTCACAACAAGGGGCTGCTGACGCTGGTGGGTTATTTGGGCGGGAAGTATGCGCAGAATTACCCGCTGTCGCTGTCGGCCAGCCTGACGTTTGAGCAGAATTATGGGGGTATTGATGGCGATAGTGCTTCTGCGGCGGAGTTGTTGGCCTTGATCTCCAGCCTGAGTGGGCTGCCGCTGAAACAGTCGATTGCGGTTACTGGCTCGGTGAACCAGCGGGGTGAGATTCAGCCGGTGGGGGGGCTTTCGGAGAAGGTGGAGGGTTTTTTTGATGTGTGCCAGTCGCGCGGGCTGACGGGTGAACAGGGGGTGTTGGTGCCGGCGGCTAATGTGTGCCACCTGATGCTGCGCGAGGGGGTGGTGGCGGCGGTGGCGGCGGGCCGCTTCCACCTATGGACGATGACGACGATTGATGATGGGATTGAGCTGCTGACGGGTATCCCGGCCGGGGTGCAAGACAGTGATGGCGCTTTCCCAGAAGGCACCGTCCACCACGCCGCCCAGGCCACCTTGTACCGCCTGGCCAAAGAGCTCAAGAAATTCAGCTAGCCGACTCGCTGACCAACTTGATAGTGGGCTGTACGGAGGAGGGCGGCGATGCTTTTGGCGTCCTGCAGGCGGCCGTCCAGGGCCATGGTCACCAGTTCGTCCAGGGGCATGGTTTGCAGCGTGATCTGTTCATCGAAATCTTGCGGCAGGGGGTCGGGGGTGAGGCCGGTGGCCAGGAAGATGGCCATCCGTTCGCTGGAGAAGCCGGGGGCGGGCCAGACCTGGCCCAGGGAGACGAAGCGGTCTGCCCGGTAGCCGGTCTCTTCGCGCAGCTCTCGTTGGGCGCAGGCCAGCCAATCTTCGTCCCAGCCGCGCGTCCCGGCCGGGAGTTCCAGAATGGTCTCGCCTAGCGCCGCGCGGTATTGGCGCAGCATGATAACCTGATCGCCTTGCAGCGGCACCAGTACCACAGCCCCCGGATGCTCTACGTACCCTTTTTCTTCGAGGCTGCCATCCGGCCGGGGCAGGCTGTCTACCCGCAGCCGCCAGGAGCGACCGCTCCATTGAATGCGTGAATTGACGGCTTTCATGTGCGTATCCCGGTTGGCCCCCCAAAAAACAGGCTGCGTGTTCCGTCACAACCGGTCACGGAACACGCAGCCTGTGGCTTGTGTTGGCTTACCTGCGCGGTGCTTTATTCTTCAGGGATGGTCCACCCGGCCGGGGGGATGCGAATCTCATCGCCCGGAAACAGGATGGTGTTGATGTCGATGTTGTTGTAGACGGCCAGTTCGGTGGCGGTGAAGCCGAATTCCTGGCCAATCTTGCCCAGGAAATCGCCGGGCTGCACGATGTAGATCTGCTCTTCACCAGTCGCCCCGGTGTCGCCGGCCGTGTCGCCTGTGGTATCGTCACCGGTGCCATCACCGGCCGTGCCATCGTCAGCGCCAGGGATCACCAGCACCTGTCCTATTTCCAGAACGTTGGGGTTGATGATGCCATTGGCTTCGGCCAGTTCGGCGACGGTTAGCCCGAAGCTGGTGGCGATTTTGAACAGGGTGTCGCCAGCCTGGACGGTGTAGGTGCCGTCGCTGGTGGCTGTGCCATCGGTGGGGGTTTCGGTGGCCGTTCCTTCAGGGGGTGTGCCGCCTTCGGGCGTGGCTGCCGGCGCGGTGCCTTCCCCGGCCGGGGGTGTGGCCACTTCCCCTTCGGTGGGTGGTAGTTGTTCGCCTTCCCCGGCCGGGGCCGAGGTTGGCGGTGGGGCTACCGTTGGTTGGGTATTGGGGTCAACGGTCGGCACGGCTTCGATGGTGGCCTCTGGCTGCAAGGGGCGCTCACAGGCCGTTAGCATGAGTAGGAGCAGCAGAACTAGGATTGGGATCAGCCAGCGGGCTGAAGTGAAAACGCGCTTCACGAGAACCTCCTTCACGGCAACTGAGGAAATGCGTTAGTAAACATAATATAGTCTATCATATGACCAGAGGAGCGTCAATAGGGTGACGGGGTGGAGGGGGGAGGGGTCAGCGTTCGGAGAGTTCTAGCCAGCGGAGTAGGGCTTCGTCGAGACGGGCTTCGAGGGTGGCGAGTTGGTCGGCCAGGGTTTGCAGGCGGGTGTAGTCGCTGCCGGCCTGGTTGATGGCCTGGGTTAGCTGGACCTTGTCGCGTTCCAACGTGGCGATATCTGTTTCGAGCTGGTTTAGTTCCTGCTGCTCTTTCCAACTGCGTTTGCGCGGGGCGGGGGTGGTTTTACCCGGCCGGGGCGTTTCGGCCGCCGCTGGCACAACCTGGGCCACGCGCTGTTCGGCGCGGATGCGCTGGTAATTTTCAAAGGGCGCGGGATAGCGGCCGCTGACCTGGCCGTCCTCAATCGTCACCAGGAAGTCCACCGTGCGGTCCAGGAAGTAGCGATCGTGGCTGGCCACTACCAGCACCCCCTTGAAGTGGTCCAGAAACTCCTCTAGCACGGTCAAGGTCTGGATGTCCAGGTCGTTGGTTGGCTCATCTAGCAGCAGCACGTTGGGCTGGTGCACCAGCGTGCGCAGCAGGTACAGCCGCCGCCGCTCGCCGCCGCTGAGGCTGCCAATGCGCGTTTGCTGCTCCGGCCGGGTGAAGAGAAACCAGTCCAGCATCTGCGCGGCGTCTACCCGTTCCTCGCTGTCGGTGCGGATGAGCGGCGCTTCCGCTTCAATGAAGGCGATGACGCGCTGGGTGTCGGGCATCACGTCGCCATGCTGGTCGTAGTAGCCCAACTGGACCGTTTCGCCCCACTCGATGCTGCCGCGCCCCGGCCGGGTTTGTCCGGCCAAAATATCTAGCAGCGTGCTCTTGCCCACCCCATTGGGGCCGATGATTCCCACCCGGTCGCCGGGGGCCAGGTCAAAATCTACCCCATCCAGTACCGTGTGCGGGCCATAGGCCATGTGGATACCCTGCGCTTGCAGCACCCGCTTGCCCAACCGGCGGCTGGCCAGAGCCATGGCCACGCGCCGGTCTCCCCGGTCATAACTCAGTTGCTGCAGCTCGGTAATGCGCTGCTTGCGCGCTTTTTGCTTGGTGCCGCGGGCCATCACCCCGCGCCGCAGCCATTCCAACTCCTGCCGCAGCAGCGCCTGCCGCTTTGCCTCTTGCGCCGCCAACTGCTCGTGCCGCGCCGTGCGCGCCGCCAAATAGGCGCTGTAATTACCGGGATAATTCACCAACTGCCGCCGGTCCAACTCCACAATGCGGTTGGCTACCCGGTCCAGGAAGTAGCGATCGTGGGTCACCATCAGCAGCGCGCCGGGCACGGTGATCAGGTAACCCTCTAGCCAGGCGATAGTATCGGCGTCGATATGGTTGGTTGGCTCATCCAGGATAAGTAGATCGGCCGGGTCGATGAGGGCATGGGCCAGGGCTACCCGCTTTTGCTGCCCGCCGCTCAGCGTCCCCACCGGCGCATCGAACTCGGTGATGCCCAACTGCGTCAGGATCGCCTTGACCTTGTTATCCGCATTCCAACTGTGGGTGCGTTCCATCTCGCCGGTCAGGTGCAGCAACCGTGCTTGCAGCGCCTCGTTATGGGGCTGCCGCTGCAACTGTTCGGCGGCCAGGCGATAATCGCGCAGCAGGCGCAGTTGGGGATGGTCACTCTGGAAGAGGTGTTCTAAAACGGTCAGGTGGCCGTCCATGGCCGGATTTTGCGGCAGGTATTGGATGCGCACGCCGCCCCAAATGGTGATTTGCCCGGCATCCGGCCGGTCCAGGCCGGCGATCATGCGCAGCAGCGTGGTTTTGCCGCTGCCATTGATGCCGATCAGGCCGATGCGGTCACCCTGGTTGATGAGCAGGCTGGCCCCCTCGAGCAGCACGCGCTCGCTAAACTGCTTTCCGATGTTTTCCAGGGTGACGAGGTTCATTCGTGTTCGTGGTCCGCCATCGGGCCAACAGGCTGATTGGCTAACGGGGCTTCAGGTGTGATTTTAGAAACTGTCCGGTGTAGGAGTGGGGGACGTTCATGACCATTTCTGGCGTGCCCGTGGCCACAATCATACCGCCGCGGTCGCCGCCTTCGGGACCCATGTCGATGATGTAGTCGGCCACTTTGATGATGTCCATGTTGTGCTCAATGATGATGACCGTGTTGCCCTTGTCAACCAGCCGGTTTAGGGCGTGGATCAGCCGGGCCACATCGTGGGTGTGCAGACCCACCGATGGTTCGTCCAGGATGTAAATGGTCCGGCCGGTGGCGATTTTGGAGAGTTCGCGGCTTAGCTTTACGCGCTGTGCTTCGCCGCCGCTGAGGGTGGGGGCGGGCTGCCCCAGGTGGATGTAGCCCAGGCCGACCTCGGCCATGGTGTGCAGCTTGCGGCGGATGGGGGGCACGTTGGCAAAGAAATCCAGCGCTTCGTCAATGGTCAGGTCCAGCACTTCGGCGATGTTTAGCCCTTTGTAGCGCACTTGCAGCGTCTCTTTGTTGTAGCGTGCACCTTTGCAGATGTCGCAGGGGACGTAGATGTCGGGCAGGAACTGCATTTCTATCCGGTTTTGCCCCTGGCCCTGGCAAGCTTCGCACCGGCCGCCCTTAACGTTGAAGCTGAACCGGCCGGGTTTGTAGCCCCGCATTTTGCTTTCTGGCAGCCCGGCAAACATATCGCGTATCTGGTTGAAGACGTTGGTGTAGGTGGCGGGGTTAGAGCGGGGGGTGCGGCCGATGGGACTCTGGTCGATCTCGATCACCTTGTCCAGGTACTCCAGGCCGTCGATGGCGTCGTGCTTGCCCGGCAGGTCCTTCGACTTGTAGAAGTGCTGGTACAGCCGCTTGCTCAGGATCTCGATGAGGAAGCTGCTCTTGCCGCTGCCACTGACGCCGGTGACGCAGACGAACCGGCTCAGTGGAATCTGGATGTCGATGTGCTTGAGGTTGTTTTCTTGCGCGCCGCGGATGACCAGGTATTCGTTGTTCCCCGGCCGGCGCTTTTTGGGTACCGGGATAAAGCGGATGTGGCTCAGGTAGTTGCCGGTGAGCGATTCCGGTACCTGCATCACTTCTTCGGGCGTGCCCTGGGCGACGATTTCGCCGCCATATTTGCCTGCACCTGGCCCCAGGTCTATCAGCCAGTCGGCGCTGCGCATGGTCTCCTCGTCATGTTCCACCACCAGGACCGTATTGCCCAGGTCGCGCATGCCGATGAGGGTGTTGATGAGGCGGGCGTTGTCGCGCTGGTGTAGGCCGATGCTTGGTTCGTCCAGCACGTAAAGCACGCCGGTGAGGCGGCTGCCAATTTGCGTGGCCAGGCGGATGCGCTGTGCTTCGCCGCCGCTGAGGGTGCCGGCGGTGCGCTCTAGGGTCAGGTAATCTAGCCCGACGTTGATGAGGAACTCCAGGCGGTCGCTGATCTCCTTGAGGATGGCGCGGGCGATGATTTGCTGGCGCGTGGTCAGGGGGGTGGTGTCGGGATTTTGCAGTTGGTGTACCCAGTCGAGGCTGGCCAGCACCGGCCGGGACGTGACGTCATTGATTGTAACCCTGGCAATATCCACGGCTCTGGCCACCGGATTCAGCCGTGAACCGCCGCAGGTGGCACACGGGCGGTTCATCATGAACCCTTCTAGCTTCTCGCGCACATATTCCGAAGTCGATTCCAGATAGCGCCGCTCCAGGTTGGGGATCACCCCTTCGTACCTGGTGCGGTACTGGCGCAAATCCCCTTCGCGATTGACATAATGCACGGAAATCGTCTCCTGGCCACTGCCGTAGAGCAGAATGTGCATCTGCGCCGCCGTCAGCTCACGCGCCGGTATATCTAGCCGGATACCAAAATGCCTGGCTGTGGCTTCCACGAGCTGCCAGTAATAGCCTTGCTTGTCGTCTGTGGGCCAGGCAACAATCGCCCCTTCGGCCAGCGTCAGGTCCTTGTTGGGCACGACCAGGTCGGGGTCAATGACCTTCTTGGTACCCAAACCCTGGCAGTCGGGGCAGGCCCCGTGCGGGCTGTTGAAGCTGAAGGTACGCGGTTCAATTTCGGGAATGCTGGTGCCATCGTAGACGCAGGAGAGGTGCTCGGAGTAGAGGGCGTCGTGGGGGTTGTTGGGGTCGGTGACGTCATTGATAATGACCACGCCGCCGCCCAGGCGCAGGGCGGTCTCGATGGAATCGGTGAGGCGGCTGCGAGCGGCTTGCGCTTCTTCGCTGTCGTCCCGCGGACCATATTGAATTTTCACCCGGTCGATAACGGCTTCGATGGTGTGGTTCTTGTAACGATCTAGCTCGATCTCTTCGTCGACCAGGCGGATTTCGCCGTTGACGCGCACGCGCACAAAGCCGGCCTTGCGCACATCTTCAAAAATGCTTTGGTGATGTCCCTTACGGTCTTTTACGAGCGGGGCTAGAATCTGGATGCGGCTGCCTTGGGGCAGGCGTTCGATGCTTTCGACGATCTGTTCGGCGGATTGGGGCTGCACCGGCCGGCCGCATTCGGGGCAGTGGGGGGTGCCCACGCGGGCAAAGAGCAGGCGCAGGTAGTCGTAGATTTCGGTGACGGTGCCCACGGTGGAGCGGGGGTTTTGGCTGACCCCTTTCTGGTCGATGGAGACGGCGGGGCTAAGTCCTTCTATCTGGTCTACGTCGGGCTTTTCTAGCTGGCCCAGGAATTGGCGGGCGTAGGCGGAGAGGGATTCAACGTAGCGTCGCTGTCCTTCGGCGAAGATGGTGTCGAAGGCGAGGGAAGATTTGCCGGAACCGGACAGGCCGGTGATGACGACGAGCTTGTCGCGCGGGATTTCGACGTTGATGTTTTTGAGGTTGTGCTCGCGTGCTCCGCGAACCACAATTTTGTCAACAGACATGCGGCAGACCTTTCTACTGAAACGGTATGGATGCGTGTATCCGGTTGGTATACAAACAAGCCATTCTAACACAGCCCCCGGCCGGGGGCTATATCATTTTTGCGGCACCCCGGCAGAAGGGGCTTGCCGGCTGGTTTTGGGGCCGGCGCGCCCCACAAATGACAAATGTCATCCGCTTTTGGGGTAATTGTCACTATCGCCGGGCATGGTTCTGGCGCATGATATAGGCAATGGAGGCAGAGCTGGCCGGAAATGCCCGGCCGGGTCTGCAATTGATCATCTTTCAGGCCGGGCATCTGTTGCGGCCGTTTCGTGTTTTTATGACAGGCAAATGGGGGCTACCTTTGCCAAAGCCTTACGACCATCCCATCGCCGCCCGCACTTTGGTATTTTTGGCTGCCCGCATGCAGTAGGAGCCGCAACTCTCCCGGCCGGGTTGTAAGCCTATCTCAGGCAATGGAGGACAACCATGGCTACCCAAGACAATGCCGTTACCACCCCGCCCAAGGCGGTGGGGGATGCGGCAGAGCAAATGCTGGCCAAAGCCAACAAACCGGCGGCCGACGCTATGCTTTTGCACCCCTTCTATCGCGGCAAGATTGAAACGACCCTGAAATGCGCTGTGCGCGACTTCAACGACTTCGCCATCTGGTATACGCCGGGTGTGGCCGCCCCCTGTAAGGCGATTGCCGCCGAACCGGAGCTGGTTTACGAGTACACCAACAAGTGGAATACCGTGGCGGTGGTCAGCGATGGCACGCGCGTGTTGGGACTGGGTGACATTGGCCCGAAAGCCGGGCTGCCGGTCATGGAGGGCAAGGCGCTGCTGTATAAGTACCTGGGCGGGGTGGACGCCATGCCCATCATGCTGGACACCAAGGATCCCAACAAGATCATCGACACGGTGCTGATGCTCCAGCCCGGCTTTGGCGGTGTTAACCTGGAGGATATTTCGCAGCCAAAATGCTTCCGCATTCTGGACACGCTGCGCGAACAGGCAGAGATTCCGGTGTGGCACGATGATCAGCAGGGCACGGCAACGGTGACGCTGGCGGGGCTGATGAATGCGCTGAAACTGGTGGGCAAAGACAAGAAAGCGGTGCGCGTGGTCTTTGTGGGCGCTGGGGCGTCCAATGTGGCTTGTTCCCGCCTGATTTTTGGCTGGGGCGTGGATCCGGCCAACTGCCTGATGGTGGATACGCGCGGTATTCTGGGCATGCACCGGCGTGATTTGCAGATGCGCCGCGCCGAGTATGTGGACAAGTGGCGGCTGTGCCAGTGTACCAACCAGGAGGGACGGCAGGGTGGTATTGCGGAAGCAATGGCTGGGGCGGATGTGGTGATTGCCCTTTCCCGGCCGGGGCCCGGTACGGTCTTGCCCGAATGGGTAGCCACCATGAACCGTGATGCCATTGTCTTTGCCTGTGCTAATCCGGTGCCAGAGATATGGCCTTGGGAGGCCAAGGCTGCCGGCGCGGCCATTGTGGCCACCGGCCGGAGCGACTTCCCCAACCAGGTGAATAATTCTCTGGGCTTCCCTGGCATCTTCCGTGGGGCGCTGGACGTGCGCGCCCGCACCATCACGGACGAGATGTGCTTTGCGGCTGCGGAGGCGCTGGCCACCCACATTGGGGAGAATCTGGATGAGGATCACATTTTACCCAACATGGATGATTGGGATGTCTTCCCGCGGGAGGCGGCGGCGGTGGGGCTGCAAGCCCAGGCCCAGGGTGTAGCCCGCCTGACTCGCCATTATGATGAGCTGTATGAGCACGCCAGCAGCCAGATCCGGCGCTCGCGTGAGATGACGCAGATGTTGATGCAGGATGGGTTTATTCCGCCGGCCCCGGCCGGGGATGCGTGAGGTGGATCATGTATGACCTGATTGTCATTGGCGGCGGCCCGGCCGGGTTGACGGCCACGGTATACGCCCTGCGCAAGCGACTGAATGTTCTTCTGGTCTCTGCCGACCTGGGTGGCAAGACCAACTACCACCTGGAGCTGCCCGACGAAGAAACCCACTGGGTTATTCGCGGCGGTGACCTGGTGAGTAACTTCAAACGAGAGTTAGATTATCTGAAATTCGCGCGCCACCTGGAGCCGGTGGTCAAGGTGGAACGCCACGGTGAGGCCGCGTTCGCGGTGTACACGGAAGGTGGGGGTGAGTTGTTGACCCGGGCGATCATTGTGGCTACGGGTGCCCACCAGCAGTGGCTGAATGTGCCGGGTGAGGAGGAGTATCTGGGGCGCGGGGTTAGCTATTCGGCGGTTAGCCACGCGCCGCTGCTGCTGGAGAAGCAAGCGGTGGTGGTAGGCAACGGCGAGCTGGCTCTGCGCTCTGCGGCGGAGCTGGCCACGGTGGCCGAATCGGTGGTGGTGGTGGGCCCGGCCGGGGAGGTGTTGGCCTCGCCGCTGGGGCAGAAGGTTGTGACGGCGCCCAATGTGCGCCTGCTGCCCAACTACCAGGTGGTGGCTTTGCACGGCAATGGGTTCTGCAACCGCGTGGTGGTGCAAGACCCGGCCGGGCACATTGAAGAGCTGGCCACCGACTGCACCTTTGTGGAGCAGGCATTGCTGGCCAACTCCGAACTGGTGGCCGGGCTGGTAGAAACGGACGAGCGCGGCTTCATCAAAGTGGACCCCTACAGCTGCACCAGCGTGCCCGGCATCTTCGCGGCCGGGGATGTGACTAATATCTTTGCCGAGCAGGTATTGGTGGCCGCCGGTGAAGGGGCCAAAGCGGCCCTGAGTGCTTACAACTACTTGCTGCCTTATCTGTAGCCCGGCAAGCGATACCTGGCCCATAGAAAAAGCGGCTGCGGAAAATTCCGCAGCCGCTTTTTTGCCGCCACACCGGGCCGGTTTGGACACCAGCCTGGCCTGAGGGGCAATGATTGCTTTACTTGTGGCCGTTGCCGTTACGGGCGGTGTAGACCACGCTGTTGTCGCTGCCGTATTCGTTGGCAACGTAGGCGTCGGCCGCTTCGTCGTTCTCCCAACGCTGGCCGTCCAGCAGGTAACGGAACTGGAACTGACCGTCGAGGGGCAGGCGTAGTTTGGCTTTGAAGCTGCCATCCTTGCTCTTCTTCATCTCAACGGGCGCCCAATCGGCCCCATCACACACCAGGGTAACTTCTTCTGCCGGAATGTGGCCGAACTCAAAGGTCACTTCTACTTCGTCTTTCGTCTTGAAATATTTCTTGGTCAACATGGTTGTATTCCTCCGAATGTGTCCCCGGCCGGGGATTATCGTTGCCCGGCCGGCTCTGTTGCCTTGTTTAATGCTTTTGTTGCAGTTCAGGTGATGACTGTGGCCGGCCCAGCGCCAGCCAAACAGTTTTGCATTATAGTTGGCCAATTGGGGACGTCAAGATGGGGGCGAAATTTTCAGTGCTTTCTTATAGCGGGTTAATCACCAAACTGTACACTCTGCCCAAGCCGCCGGCCAGACAAGCCGGCTTGCCTTAGCCGGAGATGAGCGCGGGCCATTGGGTGCTGGCCGGGCCAACAGGCAATCAGGGCATGTTCAGGCAGCGCACGGAATAGACGTTGGTCAGGGCGTGGATACGATGCAAAACGCGCACCAATTGCCGGCCGCTGGCTACTTCCATGGCCAGGGAGATAGTCGCTTCGCCCCCTTTGCTCTGGGCGTGTACTTCGGGCATGTTGATGTTTTCGCTGCGGATCAGGTCGGTGATCTCGAACAGCAGGCCGGAGCGGTCGAAAACGTCGATGTGCACATTGATGAGGCGAACCTGGCGCGCGTCTTCTCCTCCCCAGCCCAGTTTCAGTGTACGGTCGCCAAATGGGTCGGGCGGCAGGTTGTGGCAGTTTTCTTTGTGAACGGTGAGGGCGGTGCTGCTGCGGGCGAAGCCGACGATGGCATCTCCCGGCCGGGGGTGGCAAGTCAGGCACAGGCGCACCGCCCGATCCGCCGCATTCGTAATCACAAACCGGTCCCCATCCTCCGAGCGCACCGGCACCCCCACCTGGCGCAGCGGCCCCTGGTTCCAGCGGTCCACCAACACCTGCGTGGCCAGCACTGTGGGCAGTAGTTCGGCGCGGCCCAGTGCATGATAGAGATCGTCGCTGTGGTGGAAGCCAAACAAATCGGCAATCACGTCATGCGCCAGGTGCGTTAGCCCCAACATGCGCAGCTCCGAATTCAGCAACTGCTTCCCCTCCTTGATAGCCACCTCAGGCGGCAGCCGCCGAAACCAGCGCCGGGCCTGGCTCACCGCCGTACTCATCGTCAGATAGCCTAAGTTCTCGTCCAGCCACACGCGCTGCGGCGCGTTGCCACGCTTCACAATCTGAATCTGATCGCCGTCTTGCAGCGGCTTGTTCAGCGGGTAGGGCTGGCCATTGACGATGGCTGCCCGGCACTGCGCCCCCACCTCAGTGTGGATGGTGTAGGCAAAGTCCAGCGCGGTGGCACCCACGGGCAACTGCTTGATATCACCGCGTGGCGTGAACACCGCAATCTGGCTGCCGAACACATCGTCCACCACACCCTGCACCCCCACCCCCGGATCGTGCGATTCCAGGTTGATGTTTTCGATGATGTTGTTCAGAAGCAAGCCCACGTGGCGGTCAATTTCCGGCATGTCGATTTCCGGCGACCAGAGCGGGTTGCCCACGGTCAGCCACTTGGCCAGGACGCCAATCTCCGACAGCGTATTCATGGTAATAGTGCGGAAGCGGATGCGCAGCCGCTGCCCCTGGCGGTAGTTGACTGTGGTGTGCAGCGATTGATAGAGATTGTCGCGCGGGGCGGCAATGTAATCATCAAAAGTGTGGGGGACCGGCCGCCATAACTGGTGGGTACGGCCCAGGGCCTGGTAGCAACTGTCTATATTTTTCAGCAGGACGACCAGCCGGGGGGTATCGTCCAGCTTGTAGGCCCGGTGGCCGTTGCCGGCCGAAGCGCGGTAAACGGTGTAGACATTTTCTGGCTGGGGCTTGATGTCGGCGATCTGGATGCCGGCCTTGGTGAGGTGGGCGGCCAGTTCGCGGCTGATCGCTGAACAGGTGGGCTGCTGCTGATGCGCTTGCTGCTGCAACTGCTGGTGAATGGCTTCGTAGGCGCGCCCATCCAGAATGCTCAGGGAGATCGCTTCCAGCTCGTTCTTGACGTTCCAGATGCCCAGGCGGTTGGCCAGGGGAGCGTAAACGTTTAGTGTCTCTTCGGCCTTGCGCCGCTGCGAGGCGGGCGAGGTGGCAAAGATGGTGCGCATGTTGTGCAGCCGGTCGAAGATTTTGATGATGCCGACGCGCAGGTCGTTGGTCATGAAGCCAAACAGTTTGCGCAGGGTGGCGTTGCGCAGGTCTTCGGAGGTGAGCTTGGGGACGGGATCGCTGGTGGCGGCTTCGAACTTGGTGAGTCCTTCGACCAGCCGGGCTACTTCCTGGCCGAACTGGGCTTCGATCTCAGCGATGGAGACGCGGGTATCTTCGACCACGTCGTGGAGTAGGGCGGCAATGAGGGTGGGTGCGTCCAGGCTGTATTCGGCCAGGTAGTAGGCGATGGTGAGGGGGTGGGTGAAGAAGAGTTCGCCGGATTTGCGCCGTTCCTGGCCGTGGGCCTCGCGGGCAAGCAGAAACGCGTCGCGTACCTGAGCCTGATCCGCTTTGGTCAGGTAGGTAGCAATGAGGGCGAAAAACTCCTGGCCGTCTGGCGCGATGTGATGGTTCATCTTTTAAGCCGCGGCCGCCAGCCGAAGGGGTATGGCGGGCGAACTTGGATTGTTATTGACGCAGTGCGCCATGATTTGTGGCAATTTTACTGCTGACTGGCTTGTTGCACAAGGGGTGCGGCTGGTGGACAAAGAAAAAGGGTTGCCGATGGTGACAACCCTTGTAGTTGTGGAACCCGGCCGGGTTGGCGGTAGCTTTACAGTGCTGTCGAAGGCTGAGCTTGTCGGGGCCAGGTTCCCTTCGACAGGCTCAGGCAACCTGGCCGTAGAACTGCCACCTTTATGCTTCTTTTTCCGGCGCTTTCTTGTAATCCACAAAACGGTAGCCGACACCCCGTTCCGTCAGGATGTACTTGGGGTTGGCCGGGTCTCGCTCAATCTTCTTGCGCAGGTAGTTGATGTAGAGGCGCAGGTAGTGCGTTTCATCACGATACTCATAGCCCCATACCTTGGCCAGCAGCGTATCGTGCGGCACAACCCAGCCGGCATTCTGAATGAGGTGGTTTAGCAGCCGGTATTCGGTGGGACGCAGGTCGATGCGCTCCCCTTCCACAATGACCTGATGCCGGTTGAAATCGACCGACAGGCGGTCATCGATACGCAGGACGGTACGTGGGGGTGGGGCTGGCCACTCAGCCCGGCGCAGCACAGCGTTGACCCGGCTGTTTAGCTCGCGCGGGCTGAAGGGCTTAGTAATGTAATCATCGGCCCCCAGTTCCAGGCCATGAATCCGGTCGTCTTCGTCGGCCTTGACGGTGAGCAAGATGACTGGCACGGTGGAGATTTCGCGCAGGGTGCGCAGCGCTTCAAACCCGTCCATTTCGGGCATCATCACGTCCATGATGACCAGGTCGGGCAGGTATTGCCGAAGCTGTTCCAGGGCGGCCAGCCCGTTACGGGCTTCTATGACCTGGTATCCTTCCAATTCCAGGTTCATGCGGATGAAACGGATCATGCGCGGCTCGTCGTCGACGACAAGTATGAGCCGCGCCTGGGCAGGTTGTAGGGTAGATGGTACTTGTTCGACCATGTCGCGTTCCTTAAGATTCGCTCGCAATTAAGTTTGTAGTAAAGGCTTTAGCCGTGCAGACCGCTAAAGCGGTTACTACGAACGGAAAGTCCAAAGTTGATTTTGGGCGGACCCTTACTAACTACTCGCGCACGAAGCCGATGATGTCTTCATCTTCGGCGGAGGACATGACCTGGATGAAGTTTATGCGGTGCCAGGGCACTATCATGGTGTTGACGTGTTCTTCCAGGTAGTTGATCTCTTTGCCGTCACGCCGGCGAGGGTTGGTGAGGGTGATCATTTGGGCATCCGGTTTGGGAAGCTCGACCAGTTCGCACTGGATGGGGTCTTCGTTGACGATGTGGACTATGACGGTAATGCTCATTATGGATTTTACCTGTGGTGAGTGTCTGCCTGCCCCGGCCGGGTTGGCGAGCCGCTGCCGGGTGACGGGCATGATTATAGGCAAGTGGGGAAAAAGCGCACACGCGCGGCCTGTTTACTCCAGGAAGATGTGTACCAGCAGGTAGCCAAAGCGCACCTCATCGCCGCTGTGAAGCGGGTAGGGCAGGTCGGGTGGCAGGCGGTAGTTGTTGAGGTAGGTGCCGTTGGTACTGTTCAGGTCGGAGATAACCACGCCCTGGTGGGAGAGTTTGATCGACGCGTGCAGCCGAGAAACACCGAATTCGGCACCGCTGTCTTTGGTCAGGTCCAGCTCGGGGTAGCTGTTGTTGGCGGGGTCGGCCCGGCCAATGCGCACCGGCCGGGTCAGGTCCACCTTTACCCGCCGCCCGCTGCTGGGGATGAGAAAGGTGATCTGGTGGGCTTCCACGCTGGGGCGCAGGTCTTGCCCCCACAGCGAAGGCTGGCTAGGCGGGCTAAGCGCATCGGTGAAAGGGATTTGCGCGGCGTCTGCCTGGTGTGCGTCGATCAGGTAGGCCCCACACTCGGAGCAGAAAAGCGCCCCGGCCGGTTCCGTGTGGCCACATTCATTGCATTTCATCATGGGCGTCTAAGGACATGGTCTTGGTGAGCAAAGAACGAGTTCCGTACTTGAGTTTCTTGCGTCCCTCAAGTGACATTGTGCCTATGCGCGTCAGGCGCTGCGTTTCCACAATGGCCTCGTAGGCCAGTTTGCTGTGGCCCGATTCCATAAGGCGGGTGGATAGGCGGCGCATGCGCTGGGTAGCCATTTCTAGCTGGCCCGCTTCCACTTCGTTCCACACGCGCTCATTCATGCGGTAAAGGTTCAGCATTTGCACGGCGCGAATGATGATGGGGGGCGGGGTTACATCTGCATCTTCGATCATGACCAGCAGTTCTAATCGGGTGTTGATCTCGTAGTCGAGTTGGCCCTGGGCCGGGAAATCGGCCAGCAGCCGCAGTGGGATGCGCAGTTGCTGGCCTACCGGTTGTGGTTTGATCAGCAGTTCTAGCAGCAGGGTCAGGGGGGAGCGGCCCTCTACGGTGCCCAGCTTGAGCCTGTTTTGGTAGCTGGAGATGGGCAGGGAGAAGGGGGCGAGTTTCATGGCGTATTGGATGGTGATCCCGGCCGGGAGGCCAAGCTCCAGGCGCACGTTTTGCGCATAAATTGCGCCCAATCCCCGAATCTGTTCTTGCAGGCAGCTAATGATCTGCCCTGGCTCTTCGATGTAGGTTGATTGCCCGCCCGACGGGGCCACCAGTTGATCCAGGAAGCGGTCGTTCCAGTCGGCACCCAGCCCCATGGCACTGAAGACGATGTTTTGCCCGGCGGCCCGGCTGGCCAGGTTCAGGCACTCTTCTTCGTCGCCGTAGGTGTGGCCGTCGGTGAGCAGGATGAGCTTGTTGATGTAGCGGCTCAGGTCTACCTGGCTCATCTCATCCAGGCCGGCCTTTAGCCCCTGGTAGATCTCGGTACCCCCGGCCGCAGTCATGCCGCTGACGCGGCTAATGAGCAGGTTGCGGTTGTGCAAGCGCCCGGCCGGGGAGATGATCTGCGCCCGGTCGCCAAAGGCAATGATTGAGATGATATCTTCCGGACCAAGCTGCTCTACCACCAACTTGGCAGCCGCTTTCACCTGCTCCAGCCGTGCCCCCTGCATCGAAGTACTGCGGTCGATGACCAGGGCAACATTCACCGGCAGCGTTGTTTCCGGCTGCAGCGTGGGGGGGCGAAGGTCCAGCAGTACGTAGAGGAGTTGGTCCGAATCCAGCGCGCCAATGACCTGGCGCGAGCTTTGCACATTGACACTGAGCAGGGTCGACTGGCTGGCATCGAGCTGCGCATCGTATTTGGCGCGCAGTTCCGGCGAGCTGAGGACCTGGTAGGCGTTGGCCAACTGCTCGTAGGCCCTGTTTGTCACCGGGTCGCGCGCGCTCATCGGAAACTGCGCGTTGCGCGTTTCGGCGGCAATGCGTATCTCTTCCTGAGTGGCGTCTTGAGCTACCCCAAGAATATCATAGTAGTTTGGCTGATGATTCATTCGCCCTCATTCATGGCCGCAACTACTGGCTTGCTGCATGGTTGGCACGCGTTGGAATGGCCAGCCCGGCTGTGCCGTAAGACAAGGGAGGGTTGCAGGTCCCGGCCGGGTAGACACCTCCAATTATATAGCCGATCTGGCCATTGGTTGTCAACCAATCTTGGTGCCATGCTGGGGGAAAGGGATCAAAAAGAGCGATCGGAATATCGAAAATACGGGCAACCAGGCAACCGCTTGCGGGCCAGGCCAATCTTGGCCTCTGCTACCTGCAACAGGCCCGGCAGTCCCCTGCATCGTTACCAGAATCTCCAGCATAACCCCAAGGCAATGGTCCAAACGATATAAATCAATGGCGTTATAGCCGTCTATAAGGCAAAGTCAACCAGAATGGCGCTGATATTGTCATGACCACCCTGTTCCAGGGCACTGGCAACCAGGGCGTCGACCTTCGCTTGTAGGGTAGTGTTGGCATATACAATTTCAGTAATTGTTTCCGGTGGCACCAACCCCCACAAGCCATCACTGCATAATAGCAGTTTCCCCTGTTTTGGCAACAACAAGTTGAACGAGTCGAATTCCAGTTCTTCCCCCATGACCGCCCGGTAAAGCATGTTACGGTTCGGATGCTGTGCCGCTTCCTCCGGGCTTATCTGGCCGGCTTCTTCCAGCGCCTTTACCACAGAATGGTCGGTGGTAATCTGTTCCAGCATATCCCCCTTGCCCAGATAGGCGCGGCTGTCGCCTACGTGGAGTACGTACAGGCGGCGTCCCAGGATAAGGGCGGTCGTGAGGGTGGTCCCCATCTCCTTGCCCGGCTCATCCAGCCGGATGGCGACGTTGGCCTGGGTGGCGGCCTCTTCCAGCACTTCGGCAATGGGTCGCTGCGAGGCCAGAGAATTGCCCTGTACCAGCGGCAGGTAAATCTGCTGCAAGACGTGGTCAGCCATCGTGCGCGATACGATCCGGCCGGCGATGTCCCCATCAAAATGGCCGCCCATGCCATCGGCCACAATAAACAGCCCAAAGAGGGGCAGCGTTTCGTGCCCGCCTGTTTCGCAGGCAAAGGCCAGGCAAGAATCCTGGTTACGGTTGCGTACGCTGCCGATGTGGCTGCGCCGGGCAAAACTGAGGTAAGTGGCGTTCTCCTCAGCCTCCAACCGCGCCGCAGACAATGGCGTTTCGTGGATGGGGCCAAACGGCGGCAGGGGCATGGTTTGGAGGTTGGGGGTGGCGGCTGTGACGATGTTTTCCGGCTTATGCTGGACGGTTGGCTCCTCATCCCCGGCCGGGGACAGCTCCGCCGCGATCATTGGGGCCAGATCGGCTGCTTCTTCCACCTGGGGCAGTGGGTCACTCCCAGGCTCAGGGTCGTTGGCAGTGGGCGTGGGTTTGCTCATACAGTGCTCTCTCATTCCTAAACTGCGCCATGCGAATAACCGCATGATTGGTGGCTCCACAGGACGCTTGCTGGCGCCACGACCAGTGTTTGGCCCCAGGGGTATCTACTCCGCAATTCGGGCAGAGGCAGACTGGCGGGTTTGCCCCGGCGCTCTAACATGATACTCTCAGGGTACCGTAGACGCCTGCGCCCGGTTCAGGCCGGCAGGGCATACAGGTGATGGTCGGCTGAGCCGATGTAAATAACGCCATCAACGATGTGCGGCGAGGAGACGACCAACCCACCCGTTCTAAAGCGCCAACGCAGCTCACCACGCTGTGTACTCAGGGCATAGACGGAGCCATCGGTAGAGCCGAAGTAGATGCTGTCTTGCCACACTGCGGGCGACGAAGCGATCTGCCCCTCGGTGGCAAAGCTCCACTTCTTGCGGCCCGAGTCAAGATCAATGGCGTACAGGAGGCCATCGGCGGCGCCAATATAGACAACATCTTTGTATATGACTGGCGACGAGATGATGGGCCGGTTGGTACGGAAGCGCCAGATGGCCCAGCCGGAGGTGATATCCAGGGCATACACGGTGTTGTCCATGGAACCGACCACCAGGATGCCGTCGTGGACCACCGGTGAGGAGGTGATGGCCCGGCGGGCCTGGAACTGCCACTTGTTGCGGCCGGCCAGATCGACGCAGTGGATGTGGCCACCCTCTGTGCCAAAAAACACCAGCTCTTCGGCGACGTAGGGGGAAGAGCGCACGGCGGTGAAGGCCTGGGCCTTCCAGGCCAACCGGCCGCTGGTGACGTTGACGGCATAGAGGTTGCCGTCGTCGGAGCCAAAGAAGACGTGGTTGAATTTGACGCGCGGCGATGAGTAGACGGGGCCACCAGCGGCAAAACGCCAGTTGGCCCGGCCGGTGAGGGTGCGCACGCTGTACAGGTGGGTGTCGGCGGAGCCAAAGAAGACGGCGTTCTCGTATACGGTGGGTGAGGAAGCGATGCCGCCGGCCGCAGGATACTTCCAGAGGAATTTGCCGTCGGTGGCGTTCACGGCGTAGAGGTTGTTGTCGTAGGCCCCGACAAAGACCACGCCCTGTGCGGCGGCGGGTGTGGAGCGGATCTCGTCCTCGCACTTAAAACGCCAGAGGGGGGTTACGCTGCTGACGGGGACGGGCGGGGCTGCGGTGGGGCTTGCGGCGGCGTCGGGTGGCCCGGCAAAGCTGATGGTTTCGGGGGCCGACCCGGCCGGGCGCGCCGGCGCCCGTGGTGTGACCCCAGGCGGCAGCGAGATGGCCGTGGGCAGCGTGTTCGTCAGGCGCAGTAGGTCGCGCTTTACGGATTCCATGTCCTGGTAACGATCGGCGGCGTTGTAAGCTACACAGCGCATGATAATCGCTTCCAACGACGGATCAACGTCGGGGTTGACAGCGTGGATGGGACGTTCCTGGAAACTGAAGGGGGGTTCCAGGCGTGGGTCTTGTTTGGTGAGTAGATGGTGCAGGGTGGCTCCCAGGCCGTAGACGTCCCCGGCCGGGCTGGCTTCACCGCGATACTGCTCTGGGGGTGCATACCCCTCCGTGCCAATCGTCGTGTTCTTCTCGTCCGACTGAAACAGCTTGGCAATGTTGAAGTCGATCAGCCGGATGCGGCCGTGCGGGTCCAGCATCACGTTCGACGGCTTCATGTCGCGGAAGATTACCGGCTGCGGTTTGTGTTGATGCAGATGAGACAGCACATCGCAAAGCTGTATCCCCCAGTCCAGCACCAGTTCCTGGGCAAAGGGGCCTGACTCCTCGGCCATGGAGGATTCCAAGTCCTTGCCCCGAATGAATTCCAATACCAGATAGCTGCGATCTTCTTCGGTGAAATAGTCATACACATCCACCACGGCCGGGTGATCCAGCGTGGCCAGGATACTGGCTTCCCGCTCAAACGACTTCACGGTCAGGTCGCGGACCGTGGAGTTCGCGGCCAGGTTGATCATCTCTTTAACAGCACACAGCTTGGTGACATTGGGGAAGCGCATGTCGCGCGCCTGGTAGACAGAGCTAAACCCACCCATCCCCAGGGTCCCCATAATGCGATAGCGGTCTTGCAGCATATCACCGGGCTGGAGTTGGCCCAACTGGTTGGCTCGCCCTTTGCGCAAACGTTTGCTCTGTAGTTGTCTGGTTGTTAAGCCACCCATTGCTGCTTTTGCCTATGTGCTGCCTGATACCTGCAAAATCCACCTTGTGGGGCCACGGCCGTGCTGGCCAGCCGGACACAGGGTAACACATTATATGTTTACATGACTCAAATAATCAAGCTGTAATCAACGGATCGCATAGCACGATAGGACTAATGGCCTGTCTATGCCCGCCGCCAGATCCGTTCTCCTCCGGTGGCGGCGATCTGGGCCATGAGTTGGGCCTCCAGGCCAGCGCGACCGCCGAAGAGCATGGCCAGTTGTGATTCGTAGGCAGCAATGGCCTCCAGCCGGGCCAGCCGGGCGGCCGCGGTCAGGGGGATGATTTCGGGCTGCCATTCGCTTTCGTTCACCAGGTTGTCTAGCTGTTGGGGGTGCCACTGGACGTAGGGGTAATCTTCGTAGTAACGGATGAGCGCTGGGGGGAAGCATAGCTCGGCGGCGGCGCGGGTGAGCTGATGGTCGACGTGGTGGCCCAGGGTGAGTGGGACCAGCACCCGGCCGGGGCGCGGCAGCGCCGCCATCCACTCCACCAACCTGGTTACCAACCCCGCCTCCGCCGGGTGCACCTCGCCAAAAATGTCCTCATTCGAGGTGTACATGAACTCGCCCGTCTCCGGGTGGGGCCGGTACACACAGTCGGGCAGCTCCCAATGGCGATAATCAGCGCCCAGGCGGTGGCAGGCGGCGGCATCCTCGGCCCGGCGCGCGTTGACCACCCCGGCTACGGCCTGCGTGGGCGGCAAATCGCTATCTAACCCCCAGCTCTGGTGCAGGTATTGGGCATAGTGCGAAAGGCGGTCCAGCGTTGGCCGGCCGGCCACCAAAGTTACCACAAGTACGCGGCGTCCGGCGCTGGTTTCCTGGTAAACCTGCCCACCGCAGGAGAGCGGAACATCATCCAAGTGGGGCGAGAGGTAGATTGAATCGTATGGTTGTTTTGGCATGGGTATCCGCCTTGCTAAGGATTACTTTGACTCTATAATAAACAGTCCATGTCTGATACACTGACCCATCTCGATGAATCCGGCCGGGCCACAATGGTTGACGTTGGCCAAAAAGCGGTCACAGAGCGCGTGGCTGTGGCACGCGGGGCGGTCACCATGCAGCCCGAAACGCTGCGGCTAATTATAGAAGGGAACCTGAAAAAAGGGGATGTCTTGACGGTGGCTGAGGTTGCCGGCGTGATGGCGGCCAAGCGGACCAGCGAACTGATTCCCCTATGCCACCCGCTGTTGTTGAATCAGGTGACCGTGACGTGCACCCCCCGGCCGGGGCAAAACCGGGTCGAAATCGAAGCCCGCGTGCGCGTCAGCGGCAAAACAGGCGTGGAAATGGAAGCCCTGACCGCCGTAACCGTGGCCGGGCTGACCATTTACGACATGGCCAAAGCCGTTGACCGCACCATGCGCCTGACCGATGTGCGCCTGGTGCGCAAAGAAGGTGGCCGCAGCGGCACCTTCCAGGCTGAAGAGTAGCCATGCTGCGCGAGACGTCTACCCAAGATGGTATGAGATGAGCACCGAGTTTGAAGTTCGCCTGTTTGCGTCGCTGAAGGATCGGGCCGGCCACAGCCGGGTGCGGGTGGCCGTGCCAGAGCCAATGACGGTGCAGGGGCTGACGGCGGCCATCGCCGCGGCCTATCCGGCCCTGGCGGCGGCATTGCCCTCGGCGCTGGTAGCGGTGAACCAGGAGTTTGCCTTTGCCGATACCCCGCTCCGGCCGGGGGACGAAATTGCCCTGTTCCCGCCGGTCAGCGGGGGCAGCGGCGGCGAATTCCCGTACCCTACCTTTTTTGCGCTCACCGCCGAACCGGTGGACCTGAACGCGATTACGGCGCACCTGACCCGGCCGGAGGTTGGTGCGATTGTCTTTTTTCATGGCTCGGTGCGCGGCGAGACCCAACGCCAGGGGCTGCCGGCCCAAACCAACCACCTGGAATACGAAGCCTACGAGGCGATGGCCCGGCAAAAGATGGGCCAGATCGCCCAGGAAATCTGGCAGCGCTGGCCACAGGTGCGCGGCGTGGCCATGGTGCAGCGGCTGGGGCGGCTGGAAGTGGGCGATACGACCACGGTGGTGGCCTGTGCCGCCGGCCATCGCGACCAGGGTGCGTTCGAGGCGGCGCGCTATGGCATCGACCGGCTGAAGGAGATTGTGCCGGTTTGGAAAAAGGAAGTGGGCGCGGACCGGACGGTGTGGATTGAAGGCGCCTACCAGCCCACGCGTGATGACATAGCCCCGGCCTAAACTGCCGCTGGTGTTGGGCCGGGGCACAACTTTTGCTACCCGGCCGGTGTTTCTAACCAAAACAATATTGCTGCTGCCAACGTGGGGTGCCCCACCCCGGCCGGGGCACCCCTGGCCCACGGCAGAAAACAAAGCAACATAAAGGATGAGGCGCATGATTCGTAAATTTGGATGGTTATTGTCAATCGTGATCACCAGCGTGTTGTTGATGGGCGCCGTGCCCCAGCAAACCAGCACCTTTGCGGTTCCCTGGTGGGGCTGGCTCCTCATTATCACAGTTGCCCTGCTGGTGATGTTTCTGGTGGTGTTGCTCCTGGACGTACGGGCGCCCCGTGACGAGGACAAATCGTAGCACCACAAAACTTATCGAATCTTGGGAATACTGTAGAAAAGGTGCCTGATGCGCAATACGTAAGGCACATGCAGCCATACAGGCAAAGCCAGAACCTGCCGAAGGCGGAACCGGGCTTGGAAGGCCCCGCCCTCGAAGACGTGCATAGTCACAAACGCGTTATGCATCACGTGTCACGTATAACGTATTACGCGCCATTCGACCTACCCTTCAGAATCCCACAGCCCCCACTCCCTGGAGAACAACATGGTGGATAACGCAAAAAATCGGGTAGTAATAACCGGAACCGGCCTGATTACACCGTTGGGTCACAACGTGGCCGACACCTGGGCCGCGATCCTGGCCGGCCAGTCAGGCTTTGGCCCCGTCACCCAGTTCGATGGCACCGACCACAGCATGGGTGGCATTTTTGAAGTGAAAGCATTCGATGCCGAGCAGTACCTGGACCGGCGCGAGGCCCGGCGGCGCGACCGTTACCAGCAGTTGGCCACCGTGGCGGCCATGGAGGCCATGGCCCAGTCTGGCCTGCAAGTAACCGACGACAATCGGGAGCGGATTGGCATTGTCTTTGGCACCGGCGTGGGGGGCATTCAGACTCTGGTGAACCAGGAGCACGTGCGCCAGAACAGCGGCCTGCGCCGCCTTAGCCCCTTTGCCATCACCATGATCATGCCCAACGGCGCGGCCGGGATGGTGGCCATCGATTATGGTATCCAGGGGCCCAGCACGACCATCACGACCGCCTGCGCGGCCGGCAGCGATGCCGTGGGCCACGCCTTCCGGGCCGTGCAGCGGGGCGAGCTGGATGCCGCCCTTACCGGCGGCAGCGAATGCATTCTTACCTCCGTGGCTGTGGGCGGCTTTGAGCGAGCCGGGGCTACGTCCAAGAAGAGCAGTGTAACCCCCCAGCCGTTTGACAAAAACCGGGATGGCTTGCTGCCTGGCGAGGGTGCCGGGATGCTGGTTATTGAAAGCCTGGCCCACGCTCAGGCTCGCGGCGCTGCCATTCTGGCCGAGATTGTGGGGTATGGGCAGACGACAGACGCCCACCACATCACGGCCCCGGCCGAGGGGGGCGCGGGTGCGGCACGGGCCATGAAGAAGGCCCTGGCGGATGCCGGCATGCCGCCGGAAGCGGTGGATTACGTTAGCGCGCATGGCACGGCTACGCCGCTCAACGATGTGTACGAGACAATGGCCATCAAGGCGGCCTTTGGCGAGGCGGCCTACAAGCTGGCGGTTAGCTCGACCAAGTCGATGACGGGCCATATCATGGGGGCCACGGGGGCAATTGAGAGTGTCTTTTGTACGCTGGCCATCCGCGACCAAATGCTGCCGCCAACGATTAATTATGAGACGCCGGACCCGGACTGTGATCTGGACTATGTGCCCAACCAGTCCCGGCCGGGGCGGGTACAGGTGGCCATGAACAACGCTTTTGGCTTTGGCGGCCACAACGCCGTCCTCATTTTCAAAGCCTTTGCCGGCTAACCCACCGCAAGGTATCGTGCTAACTATGGAAGAGTTGCTGGCCCTGGAAGAACAGCTTCAAATTGAATTCTACGACTACTCGCTGCTCGGCCGGGCACTGACTCACCGCTCCTACCTGAATGAAAACCCAGACTCCGGCCTGGAAGATAACGAACGGCTGGAGTTTCTGGGTGATGCGGTGCTGGACTTTGTGGTGGGTGCCTACCTTTACCAGCGCTTTCCGGACATGGACGAAGGGGAGCTGACCACCTTGCGGGCGGCGCTGGTGCGCGCCAAGACACTGGCCGACTTTGCGCGCCTCCTGCACCTGGGCACCTACCTGCGCCTGGGCTACGGCGAGGCGGAGAGCGGTGGCCGCGAGCGGACACCCACGCTGTGCGCCGTCTTCGAGGCGGTCGTGGGGGCAATCTACCTGGACCAGGGGTTGGAGTCGGTGCAGCCATTTGTGGAGCGCCTGGTTGCGCCGGCCCTGGATACCATCCTGGCGGAGTCGCTGCACAAAGATGCCAAGAGCGAGTTCCAGGTTTGGGCACAGGGGCAGTATAACATCACGCCCCGCTACGAGGTCATTGCGGCGACCGGCCCGGACCATGCCAAGGAGTTTACGGTAGCGGCCATGTTGGGCGAGCAGACCTGGGGTTGGGGGAAGGGGCACAGCAAGCAGGTGGCGGCCCAGGCCGCGGCCCGGCAGGCGTTGGATTACATATCGACCACCGGGGGGAAGATGCCGCCCGACCCGGCCGGGATGGCCAGCGACGACGCATGAGCCGGCTGCTCATTACCGGCGGGAGTAGTTACCTGGGGCAGCACCTGGTACCGCAGGCCCTGGCCGGTCACGAGGTTGTCTACACCTACTTCAGCCATGATCCGTGGGGCTGGCCGCAGGGCCGGCGGCTGGACCTGCGCGATGGGGTGGCGGTGCAGGCGCTGGTGGCCGAGACCCGGCCGGAGATCATCCTGCATCTGGCCGGCTCCAACCGGGGGGGCGTGGTTATGGCCGAAGTTATTTGCCAGGGGGCAGCCCACGTGGCGCGGGCGGCCACAGCCACCCAGGCCCGCCTCATTCACCTCTCCACCGACGTCATTTTTGACGGCCAGCATGCCCCCTACCGTGAAGAGGACCCGCCGGCGCCGCTGCACGAATATGGCCGGGCCAAAGCCGAGGCAGAGCGGCTGGTGCAGGCCCACGCCAACCATGTGATTGTGCGCACCTCGCTCGTCTATGGCCTCACCCGGCCGGATCATGGCACTGCGTGGGTAATGGCGGCGCTGGGTGCTGGCCAACCGGTGACGCTGTTCACCGACGAGCTGCGGAATCCCATTTGGGCTGACTCGTTGAGCCGCGCTTGCCTGGAGCTGGCGGGGCTGGATTACCGGGGGGTGCTGCACGTGGCCGGCGCGCAGTGCCTTAGCCGGGCGGCGTTTGGCTTGAAGCTGCTGGACTACTGGGGCGTGACGGCGCGGGCGACGTTGCAGTTGGGCCGCACGGACCCAACCCGGCGGCCACAGAATTGCTGCCTGGATACCGGCCGGGCGCAGCGCCTGCTGCAAACGCCGCTGCCGGGGGTGGATGAGGTATTGTCCCGGCCGGGGTAGCTGCCACTGCCTGTCTTGACAAGCCTGTTCTTCAGGGCCACACTTAGCAGATGACACACCGCCGCTATCTGATTCTGTGCACGATTCTCTGGCTGGTGGCCGGCCCCTGGCTGCTGCTGCCCACCCAGGCCACCGCGTTAACGGTGGCGGCCCTGCTGGTGTTGTTGGCCAGCCGTTTGGGCAGCCGGCGCTGGGGAGGATATGGCTTGCGGCCAACCTGGATGGATGGCTTTGTGGCCGTCTACCTGCTGCTGGTGGCCCTGGCTTACCTGGTTAGCCCGCTGCCCGCGCTGAGCTTGCCCAAATTCACGGCGGCTATTTGGGGCGCGTTTGGCTATTTTCTGGCTCAGGATTGGCTGGAGACGCCGCAAGCGCTGCGGCGCTTTGCCGTGGGCCTGGGGCTGGCCGGGGTAGGGCTGGCGCTGCTGGGGCTGGTGGTGGTGGCCTGGCCCACGAGTGCCCAGGTGGTGGATTTGCGCTTTTTGTATCGCCGGCTGCCGCAGTTGGGGCTGGTGCACCGCAATGAGATGGCCGGGCTGCAACTGCTGCTGCTGCCTTTTGTGGTGGCCTGGTGGCGCTGGTCCCCGGCCGGGTGGCGGCGCTGGCTGGCGCTGGCCGGGCTGAGCCTTTTTGTCGTGCTGCTGCTGTTTACCCAGGCCCGGGCTGTTCTCCTGTCTGGTGTGGCGATGTTGGCGGCGTGGTGGCTGTGGGGCAGGCTGCCGCTGCGCAGGGTGGGGTTGGCAGTGCTGGCCTTGCTGCTGGTATTGGTGGTGGGGCTGGGCGTGGTGGTCTCCCGGCCGGGAGCGGGCTATGCGCAACTGCTGGCCATTGTGAGCCGGTTGGATGCGGGCAGCAAGACAGACCTGGCGGCCGGCAGCGCCGGGGGGACGGCGGCGGTCCAATCTGACGCCATTGGCAGTTGGACTACGCGGCTGGAGTTGTGGCGGGCGGCCGGACAGATGTTGGCTGATTATCCGGCTTTGGGGGCCGGCCTGTATACTTTCTATCCGGTAGCCAAGGCCAACTACGTTTTCCAGGTCGTTGGTTTCGACAGCGATTTGCGCCATGCGCACAACTTGTGGCTGCAGGCTGGGGCCAGTTTTGGCTGGCCGGGCGTGCTGTTGTTTGGGCTGTGGTGGGGGCTGCTGTTGGCTGCGTTGTGGCAGACCGGCCGGGCCGGGAACAGCCGGGATTGGCCACCGCTGGCGCGGCTGTGGGGCGTGAGCCTGGTGGGTTTTCTGGCTTATGGGTTGGTGGATGTGGTCACCCTGGGACACCGGACGGCGGTGTTGGTCTGGCTGGTGCTGGCTGGCGCGGCGGTAATTGTGCGGGAGACGCGGTCGCTGACCCGGCCGGGGTGGGCGCTGGTCCTGGCGCCTCCGCTGCTGCTCTTGCTACTGCTGCCTTTTTGGCCGCGCAATCTGGCCTACATCCGGCTAGACCGGGTGCAGTTGGCGGGCAGCGGCCATTTGCCAGCGGCGGCATCGCTGGCGGGCGATTCGCGCCGCCTGGGGCTGCGGGCCTTCCTGGAGGGGGATGATGCGGCGGCGCTGGCCGCCTGGCAAGGGGATGCGGCGGCGCGTGCTGATGCCGGTGATGCCGGTGATGCCGGTGATGCCGGTGATGCGGCGCAGTTTGCGCAGGGGCGCGGCTTTCAGGCGCACCGGGCGCGCGATCTGGCCACGGCGGAACGTTTCTATTCGCTGGCGGTGGCCCTGGGGGCGGACAATTCGCAGGTTTATTACTGGCGTGGGCTGGTGCGGTTGGATCTGGCCGACCCGGCCGGGGCGGCAGCGGATTTGGCGCAGGCGGTCCGGGCGGCCGAGGCGGAAGCGGCCGATGATACCTGGCGCGCGCTGCTGCATTTCCAGTGGGGCCGGGCGTTGGCCGGGCAGGCGGATTGGGCGGCGGCGCTGGCGCAGGCAAATGAGGCGATTGCTCTGGACGGCACGCCGGTGCGTTACTACGAGCTGCTGGGGGATGTGTTGACGGCGCTGGGGGACCCGGCCGGGGCGGCGGCGGCCTACGAAAGGGCCGGAGCGGGACCGTGAAAGCGAGGCGCTGCCTGCTGCTGCATACGGCGGTGTGGTTGGGGGCATTGCCCTTGCTGGTCTGGCCGGGGCGTTGGCCGGGGGTTACTGTGGGCGCTTTGCTGCTGCTGCTGGCTTTTCCGGTGGCGGCCTGGCGGCGGCGCGGGCGGTTTTTCCGCCAGACGCTGCTCGACCCGTTTATCCTCACTTTTCTGATGATGGTGCTGGTGGCTTTTGGGATTAGCCCGCTGCCGGAGGAGAGCCTGCCCAAGGCGCTGGCGGTGGTGGCGGGGGTGTTGGGCTATTACCTGGTGCAGGATTGGTTGGCTGCCCGGCCGGGGACGCGCTGGGCGGCCGTGGATGACCTGACGCTGGTGCTGGCCGGCCTGGGGGGAATGGTGGCCTTGCTGGCCCCGCTGGCCCTGGAGTGGCCGCATCGCCAGGTTTTCCGGGTGGGGAGCTGGCTGGACCGGATTCCGCACCTGACTGGCGATTTCTGGCTGCACCCCAATGAGGTGGCGGGGGTGCTGCTTTTTTTGCTGCCGTTTGGTGTGTATGTGGCGGCCCGGCCGGGGCGCTGGCGAGGAACCCGGCCGGGGGGGCTGCTGCTGACGCTGCTCATGTTGGCGATGCTGCTGCTGACCCAATCGCGCGGGGCGCTGCTGGGGTTGGGGCTGGCGCTGGCCGCGGCGTTGGTGTGGGGGCGGTTCCGCCTGCGCTACGTGCTGGTGGCCGGGGGCATATTGCTGCTGCTGGCCAGCGTGGTATGGCTGGCCAGCGATATGCGGCTGCAAGATCTGTCGCCGCTGGCGTTGGCGCTGGACGCGGCCAGCAAAGATGGTCCCAGCGCGCCGGTTAGCTGGCTGATGCGGGCGGAGGTCTGGCAGGCGGCGGCGCAAATGCTGGTCGATTATCCGGTGGCCGGGGCCGGACTGGCTATGTTTGTGCCGGTTAGCCGGGCGAATTATGTGTTTACCTGGGTGCCGCCGGATGTGAGCATGGCCCATGCCCACAACCTGTGGTTGGAGGCGGGAGCCGGCTTTGGTTATCCGGGCGTGATTTTTATTTCGCTGCTGTTGGGGGTGCTGCTGGGTGGTCTGTGGCAGTCTGGCCGGGGAGCTGACCAACACCAGCGTTGGTTGGCGGTGGCCTATGGGGCCAGCCTGGTGGGTTATGTGACGTTCAATTTATTGGATGTGCTGTCGCTTGTGCAGCGAGGAGGGCTGGTGTTTTGGCTGGCGTTGGCAGCGGTGGCGCTGCTGCTGCAGCCGCTGCCCTGGCCGCGGCGCTGGCTGGCGGGGTTGGCCGGGGTGCCGTTGTTGGTGGGGCTGGTCTTGGCTGTGTCCCCGGCCGGGGGGCGTAATCTGGCCAACTGGCAGCTAGATCGTTTGCGCCTGGCCGGCGTACCGCTGGCGGATTGGTCGCCGGGTGGGGGCGCGGCAGATCCGCGCCGGCAGGGCATTTATGCCTATCTGATGGACGATCCCATTCTTGGACTTTTCTATTGGCAGCGAGACCCGGCGGCGGCGGGTTATCTACAAAGCCAGGGCCGGCTGGCCTATGCCCGCGACGACTACCTGGCTGCCCTGGACTGGTATCACCTGGCCCTGATGGTGGATGAGGCTAACCCGACCGCCTATCTGTGGCGAGGCCAGACCTACGAAGCGTTGGCTGAGGGGGCCAATGCCCTGGCCGATTATGAGAACGCGGCCCGTTACAGTGGTTCGCTGGAAGACAGTTGGCGGGCGGTTATCTATTACAACCTGGGGCGATTGCAGGCTGAACACCAGCAGTGGGTGGAGGCGGCGCAGAGTTTGCGCACCGCTACTGAGTTGGATACCCGGCCGGGGCTGTATTTCCTGCGTTTGGGCGATGTTTTGCGGGTACTGGGAGACGAGGCTGGTGCCGCCGCCGCCTATGAGAGGGCGGGCCAACATGAGTGATTCTTGAGTGCAGGGCCATTCTAATTCACTGCTAACAAAGGTCTTCTATTATTGATTCATTAGATATTCATCTATTGCCTGGCAGCGTTAGCCTATTGACTTTCTAACGGCGTTTATGCTAGACTGCACCGTTGTGTTGGCTGGATGATACCGGCCAGATAACACTTTGAGGAAGAGGAACAGCCCCCTATGAGTGATCTGACCAATCCATTTGACGAAATGGAGATAGTGACTGCATTGCTAGTTGACGCTAATGAGCGAGGATATATCACCTATGATCAAATTCTAGAAGCGCTGCCAGAGATTGAAAATAACCTGCCGTTGCTTGAAGCTGTGCTAGAGGAAGTTCAATCCTCGGAGATCGTCTTGTACGAAAATGAAGAAGAAGCCAACGAACATCATGTGGCCGGTGCAATAGTCACTGGTGAAGAAGTTGACGATGACGATGATTTCGTCGTTGACGATGACGAATTTGACGGAGCCACCCACGAAGCGCCCTTGTTTGACTTGAGCAATGTCCCGATCGATGATTCGGTGGGTCTTTACTTCCGTGAAATGGGGCAGCAGCAGCTTCTGTCTGCGGAGGAAGAAGTGCAGCTGGCCAAAGAGATTGAAGCCGGCCGGGAAGCAGAAGTGGCCATTGCCAACGGCGTTACCTCGCTGGATGAGCTGGATCAGTTGGTGTTGATTCGGGAAACCGGCGATGCGGCGCGGGCCCATCTGATCCGTGCTAACACCCGCCTGGTGGTGAGCATTGCCAAGAAGTATCGCGGCCGGGGGTTGCAGTTCCTGGACTTGATTCAGGAAGGCAACGTGGGTTTGATGAAGGCCGTTGAGAAGTATGATTACCGGCGTGGTAATCGTTTTAGCACGTATGCTACCTGGTGGATTCGCCAGGCTGTTACGCGTGCTCTGGCCAACCATGGGCGGACCATTCGTATTCCCGCCCATCTGGGCGGGCGGATTAGCAAGCTCTATCAGGTAGCGCAGGAGTTAGAGCAGGAGTATGGTCGCCAGCCAACGGCGGAAGAGATCGCCGAGTACATGGATTTGCCGGCCGACCGCGTTCGTTGGATGCTGCGTACCAGCCGTCAGCCCGTTCACCTGGAGCGTCCGGTGGGTGATGAGTCGGATGCGGAGCTGGGCGATTTCATTGAAGACCATGAAGCTCCGCCCCCGGTAGAGACGGTGGCCCAGAAGATGCTGACCGAGGAGATTGGCGAGATTCTGGACCAGTTGACACCTCGCGAAGCCCGGATTTTGCGTTTGCGCTACGGTTTGCAGGATGGCGAATCACGGACGTTGAAGGAAGTAGGCGAGATGTTTGGCCTTTCGCGTGAACGTATTCGCCAGTTGGAAAAGGAGGCGCTGCGCAAGCTGCGCCATCCCAATTTTGCCGGCCATTTGCGCCAGTATTTGAACTGAGCGCCAGATTTTTCTGATGATGAAGCCCCTCTCGCTGAGGGGCTTTTGTTTTGCCTGAAGCGGGTAGAGATTAGGGACTGGATTGGTTGGGATGCCACAGGCGATTAGCCTACTCTCTCTTTCGTCGGGTATAATGGCGTGCTATGGCTGTTTTAACGACTTCCAACTTGAGCCAATCGTTTGGCGCGTTTGACCTTTTTACCGGCATTTCGGTGGGGATTCCCAACGATGGCAAGGTGGGACTGGTTGGCCCGAATGGGGTGGGCAAGACCACCCTGCTGTTGATCCTGGCCGGATTGAGCGTTGCCTCGGCCGGGAGCGTTTACGTGGCGCGCGGGGCGCGGATTGGCTATTTGCCCCAGGAATCGGCCGAGGCGTTTGAGAACCCACAACGGTCGGTTTACCAGGAGATGCTGGCGCTGTTTGAGGGACTGCGGGCTGAAGAGGCGCGGCTGCGGCAGATGGAAGAGGCGATGGCGTTGGGGGATGTATCGGAGGAGCTGCTGGCGCGTTACAGCGCGGCGCAGGAGCGCTTTGAGCTGGCCGGCGGTTATGATTATGAGCTGCGCATCCGCCAGGTGTTGGATGGGTTGGGGTTTGATCAGGCGAACTGGGATTTGCCGCTGGCCCATTTGAGCGGGGGGCAGAAGACGCGGGTGCTGTTGGCCCGGCTGCTGTTGGACCGGCCGGGGCTGTTGATCCTGGATGAGCCGACAAATCACCTGGACGTGGCGGCGATTGAGTGGCTGGAGAATGCGCTAACGGTGTGGAACGGGGCGGTTTTGGTGGTGAGCCATGACCGGTATTTCTTGGACAAGGTGGTGAACACCGTCTGGGAGATGAGTCGCACGGGAATTGAGACGTACCGGGGTAACTACTCAGCTTATGTACAGCAGCGGTTTGAGCGGTGGGAGCGTCGTTATGAGGAGTTTCTGACGTTTCGTGAGCGGATGGAGAAGGAGTTGGATTATGTGCGGCGGAATATTGCCGGCCAGCGCACGCAGATGGCCAAGGGCAAGCTGAAACGGATTACGCGGGAGTTGAAGGCGGTGCAGGCGGTTGGCGTGCAGGGGGTGTTGGGCAAGCGTTGGGGGCAGATTACCAATGAGGTGGATTTGTCGCAGGATGATTGGGATGTGGCTCAGGTGACCCAGGCAATTAAGGAGCTGCGCCCCCCGGCCGGGCGGCCACCGGAACTCAACCTCAATCTGAAGGCCCACCACCGCAGCGGCAACATTGTGCTGCGCACCAGGGGGCTGCAAGTAGGCTACCCCGGCAATCCCCTCTTCCGGGCGGATGATATTGAGCTGACGCGCCTGGAGTGTGCGGCGCTCATTGGCCCTAACGGCACCGGCAAGACAACCTTTTTGCGCACCATTCTTGGGGAGCAGGACGCGCTGACCGGTGAGGTACAGTTGGGTGCGAGCCTGAAGCTGGGTTATTTTGCCCAGGCGCACGAAGGGCTGGACCCGGAAAAGACGGTGCTGGATGAGCTGCTTAACTTCCGCAATATGCCGGTGAGCGAGGCGCGCAGTTATCTGGCCCAATATCTTTTCCGGGGGGATGATGTGTTTAAGCGGGTGCAGATGTTGAGCGGTGGCGAGCGCGGCCGGCTGGCGCTGGCGCTGCTGGCGCTGCAGGGGGCCAACTTCTTGCTGCTGGACGAGCCGACGAACCATCTGGATATCCCGGCGCAGGAGGTGCTGCAGGCGGTGCTGGAGCATTTTGAAGGGACGATCTTGCTGGTGTCGCATGACCGTTACCTGGTAGACCGGCTGTCGACGCAGATTTGGGAGCTGCGGGATGGGCGTTTATGGGTATTTGGCGACGATTACCAGGCGTTTTTGGCGGCGCGGGAGCGGACGGTGGCGGCGGCGAAGGAGGCGGCTGGGCAGCAGCGGATGTTGGTTACGACCCCGGCCGGGGACGGCGAGCGCAAACTGAGCAAGAACGAAGCGCGTAAACTTGAGCAGCGCGTAACCCGGCTGGAGGCCGACATTGTGGCCCTGGAACAGGCCCTGATTGACATAACCAACGCTCTACAGTTGGCCACGGCTGACCAGTCCTTTGACAAGATACAAAGCCTGAGCATAGAATACGCGGCCACAGAGGCACGCCTGGAATCATTGATGCAAGAATGGGAAGCATTGGCACATGAGCATTCGTTGGCCGAATAAGAAGGTTGTTGGACTCACCGGCAATATTGCCACCGGTAAATCTACCGTTATGCGGTTGGCGGCCCAGCAGGGAGCGTTGACTCTGGATGCCGACAAGGTAGTGCATGAGATCATGGCTGATGATCCCAGTATGCAGGCGGCTATTGCTGTGGCTTTTGGGCCGGAGGTTCGCCGGGCGGATGGTTCCATTGACCGGGCCGCCCTGGCGGCTATTGTCTTTGGCGACCCGGAAGCACTGCGTGACCTGGAGAATATGATGCACCCGGCCGTGCGCCAGGAGATTTACCGGCGGGTTGATGCCAGTGATGCGGCGATCGTCTTCATTGAAGCGATAAAGCTGCTGGAGGGGGAGTTGGTGACGGTGTGTGACCAGGTTTGGGTTACCCGCTGCGCGCCGCGCCGGCAAATTGAGCGGCTGATGGTCTGCCGGGGGATGGATGACCAGACGGCGGCAATGCGGGTGAATGCGCAGGCACCGCAAGCGGAGAAGGTGGCCCGCGCCGATGTGGTGATTGACACCGATGGGACGATGGCGGATTCCGTTTTGCAGTTTGAGGCGGCCTGGGTTGGGCTGCTGGCCCGGCCGGAACCTGTGACCCCGGCCGGGGGGCTGCCCCCGGTGATCGACACGCCACCTGTGCCTGAGCCGCCGCCCGCTGTGCCAGAGGTGCTGGTGCGCCGGGCACGGCCTTCTGATATTCCGGCGATTTTGCTGCTTATCCACCGGGCCACGGAAGGTGCGGTAAGGCTGAAACGGGCTGATATGCTGATGGCGCTGAGCGAACGAAGCTACCTGATTGGCCAGGTAGGCACGGAGATTAGCACGGTCCTTGGTTGGAACACAGACAGTACGACTTCGGCCTGTATTGACCAGGTCTTTGTGCATCCGTTGCCGGCGGCGGCCTTGACGCTGCCGGCGGTATTGGCTGAAGTAGAGCGGTCGGCCAGCGAGCTCATTTGTGAGGTGGTGATGGTGTTCTTGCCTTACGAGATGCCGGCCGAGGTGCGCCAGGTATTGGGCACGGCCGGGTATGAGCCGCGCGATAAGGAAAGCCTGCGCCGGGCGTGGCAGAAGGGTGTTGAGGATATGCAGCCGGAGGGTACGTATATTATGGCCAAAGTGCTGCGGGATATTCGGATTGCCTGATGGTCGTTAATCAACTGACCGGCTGACGGACTGATAGACTGAGACGGGAGATTTTGTGATGGCGGCATTGAAAAACTGGATTTTTAAGCACCCCAATTTGTCGGCCTGGTTTGTGTTGGCCTTGGGGATGGTGATTATTCTGGCGGTGGAGGCGCGTAGTGTGGGGTTGGAAGCGCTGCAATGGTTCTGGCTGATTGTGGTGACGGTGTTGGTGGCCGGGGCGTGTGTGTGGATTATTAGCTGGGGGGATGATGATGACGAATCGGGTGAGTCGGCTGGTGAGAAGAATGGGCCGGTGGGCTGATGTGGTTAGATGATGCGGCTTCCCGGCCGGTGGACCTGGACCTTGTTGAAGCGCTGCGCCAGGCGACGGCGGACCTGTTTGAACTGACTGATACGACGCTTGACTTTCCGAAGGCGGGGCAGGTGCGTTTTCGGGGGGCGTTTCGGGTGGACCCGGCCGGGTGCTATGATGAGCTGCGGCGGCGGTTCGAGCGGTTGGGCTTTACGCCGGTGATCCGGGCGGACCATTCGCAGACGGCGCTGATTGCCATCCCGGTGGTGTTTGACCCGGCCCCCTCACGCTGGATTGTGAACCTGGTGCTGTTTGTGCTGACGATTGTTTCTACGCTGTTTGTGGGGGCGATCAGTGAGCCGAATTTTGTCTGGCCGGAGATATGGCGGGGCTGGCCGTTTAGCTTGAGCATTTTGCTGATATTGGGGGCGCACGAGCTGGGGCATTATTTTGCGGCGCGCTACCATAAGGTGGCGGTGACGCTGCCGTACTTTATCCCGATTCCGACGATTATTGGCACGATGGGGGCGTTTATTCAACTGAAAGCGCCGGTGAAGAACCGGCGGGCGCTGCTGGATATTGGCGCGGCCGGGCCGCTGGCGGGGTTGCTGTTTGCGGTGCCGATTCTGTTTATTGGCTTGATGACGTCGCCGGTGGGGCCGCTGCCCCCGGCCGGGTACACCCTGGAAGGGAACTCTATCCTGTACGCGCTGGCCAAGATCATCGTTTTTGGTCGTTTCCTCCCGGCCGGGGGGGTGGACGTGCAGCTAAACCAGGTGGCCTGGGCCGGCTGGGCGGGGCTGTTTGTTACCGGCCTGAATCTAATCCCCATTGGCCAGTTGGATGGCGGGCATGTGGCTTACGTGCTGTTTGCCAACAAAGCGCGGCGGCTTTACTGGCCGCTGATTGGTGGGCTGGTGCTGCTGGCGGTGCTGACGCAGACCTGGTCATGGACGCTGTGGATTTTCTTGCTGTTTATTTTTGGCCGGGTATATGCGGAGCCACTGGATGACGTGACGCCGCTGGACCCACGCCGCCGGGTGGTGGCTATTGTGGCCCTTATTCTGTTCCTGCTGGTGTTTGTGCCGATTCCGCTGCGGGTGGTGGGGTTGTAGCGACGGGCGAGATAAAGCGGGCCAGCCACACGAACAGCGCCAACAGCATGACTGAAATCGGCAGCAAGAGCACGACCAACGTGCAGTATGTTCAGGATTTGCATCAGCGGCAGGGGGCTGTTTATCTGGCGCACCAGGGTGAGATGGACAGTGCCATCACGAGTGATCTGCAAGCGAACCCGGTCCCAATGGCGCCATTCCTGAATCAGGGTCTCTTTGGCTTTGGCCTGTAATTTCGGCTTTAAGGCCAGCCGCTGCAACTGGCGATCCCAGTTGATGCCCAGGTTTTCAGTGTCGGCCGGCGCTTCGTAGATGGGCATGAAAGAGCGGTGGGCCTGTTCGCGGAAGAGGTTCAGGTCGTGGCCAATGTTGATGAGTTCGGCCTGTTTCTGCCAGAGCGTGAACGGACCGTCGGGCAGGGCCAGATGGCGCAGTTGCGTAGTCCACTTTTCTGTGCCGCGCTGGTTGTCGAACTGATCCCGGCCGGGGTTTTCCAGCCACGGTGCCAGGTCCAGAAACAGGCTGACCAGCACCGTGCCCTGGGCGCTTAGCTCGCTGTCGCGAGGTGATTTTGTCCATGTATCTGGCGGAATAGTTGGTTTATGATTGGCAAAGCGAGTTGATTGGAGGTAAAGATGACCCTGATTGAGCAAATTGAAAAATAGTTACGTGCTTTGCCAACGGAAAAATAGACCGAGGTGCTAGATTTCATCCTCTTTTTGCAGCAGCGTGCGGCGCTGTCGCCCCAGGCAAAGCGGCGCACCCTAAAAAAGCACGCAGCGTTTGGGGCATGGCCAGCGGGCCACATTGACGCGCTGGCGTATCAACAGGACATTCGCGCCGAGTGGGGGTCTGAGTGATCGCTGTTTTCGACACCAATATTGTGATTGACGCCCTGAATGGCGTGGACGCGGCCGATGTAGAATATGGACGATATGACCGTGTTCTCATCAGCCGCATCACCTGGATGGAAGTTCTCGTTGGGGCGCACGGTGACGACGCTGAACTGCACGATTTTTCGCAGAGCTACTTCGAGGTGAAACCGCTGAACGTGGTAGTTGCCGAAAGCGCCGTGCAAATTCGCCGGGCGCAGCGCATCCGCCTGCCCGATGCCATTATTTGGGCGACAGCGCAAGTCAATGATGCCTTGTTGGTCACGCGCAATAGCAAAGATTTCCCGCCTGACCAGCCGGGGATCCGTTTGCCTTCCACCCTGTAACCAAGAGAAATCTGTCAGGTCTGGGCGGCCGCGTCATTTCTTTGTGGCCGGCGGGCCTTTGGCCGAAGCCTGCGCGGCTGTGGCGGCGGGCTGTGTGGTACCGGCCGGGAAACGGCGAAGCTGGTTGCCCTGGCGCGTGGCGAGATGTTATAATGCGGTCAGTTCTGGGGGCGTGGTGGTGGACGAGCCACATCTCTCCAATGCTTAAAATTCAGGCAGAGAGTTTCCCGCCCGGCCGGGGTTCGTTCAACACAGGATTATACGGCGGCTCCGAAGACTCCGCACCATATGAATCCTTACTTCGTTAAAGGCGCAAACAATGTGGAGACAATGACAAAAACATATTGGCAAATAGCTGCTGGCTCTCTTGGAAGAAATTACGCTGGCTTGTTTCTGAAGTTTGGAATGGCATTCGTAGGTGGAGCAAAAGAAGTTTCCACAATGGCGGAAGTGTCAGTTGGTGATGTCGTTCTGCTGAAAATTGGTCGTTCGAAAGTCTTTGCTGTTGGAGAAGTGGTTACGCGGAACGGGAAACATCAAGGCAATGGGGACAAACCTTGGCTAAAGGATTTCGATGGGTGGGATCTTTCCGCTTACTGTTATGTAGACTGGCGTGTGCCAGATTGTCCTGTTTTGACTAGTGCCCTGACTCGTGCAACCATCCAGAGAGTTCATAAAGCTGAACACAAACAAATAGCGGATTCCTTGCTAAAGCTTACAGTCCAACCTTACGAACCAGAACCTCCTCCAACGGAATTAATTGATGACACTATCATTCTTGAGTTTCTAATCGGCGAAGGACTCAGACCATCGGCAGCGGACGAACTCACAAATACTTTCCGTAGAATACGTTTGCTTGCGGATTACTATTACAGACGAGGTTGCTGGGAAGACATTCGAGAACATGAAACCAGATCGTTCTTAGTAGTCCCTCTGTTACTGGCACTTGGATGGGCAGAGCAACAAATCAAAATCGAACTACCTATCCAAAATGGAAGGGTGGACATTGCGTGTTTTTCTCGTACTTATCAGCGCAATAACAATGAATGCGTGTTAATTTTGGAGACAAAGGATTTCTCCTCCGGTTTGGATTACGCTCCAGAACAGGCACACCGTTATGCAGAAGCTTTCCCATCCTGTCAAGTTGTAGTTGTGACAAACGGCTACTGTTATAAGACCTACATTCGTTCCAACGAGGGAAAGTTTGATCTAAAACCATCTGCCTATTTCAACTTACTGAGGCCGAAGGACAAGTATCCTCTTGATCCCTTAAACGTTAATGGAGCATTAGGAGTTCTGAAATGGCTTCTACCCAACAATGTTTCTTCATTAAGCTCACCTAACAACCCTTCCACCTGACACTGGCGCAAGTTCTTGGAGCGATTGCGTCTTGATGATTGGCGAAGGCGTTGGTTGACCATGCCAACGCAACTGAACCGGGCGTCAGGGCTGCAATCTTATCTTGTTCCCTAAAAACTCGAAAAGGGCGTTTACACGGTATCCGTGAAGATGTATAATCAATCGGTATGATTGTCTCTTTTGCTGACGAAGCCACAGACGACCTGTATCATGGACGCCGCACCAGTCGAGTTCGCCGATTTCCTCATGATATTTTGCATCGTGCTCTGGTTAGATTAGACGTTCTCAACACTGCCCAGAACTTGATGGATTTGAGTTCACCACCGGGCAATCGTCTTGAAGCCCTTGGCGGCGATTGGGCAGGCTTCCACAGCATTCGGATTAACAGGCAGTGGCGAATTGTCTTTCGTTGGGAAAACGGAAACGCTTATGACGTTCAAGTGGTAGATTATCACTAAAGGTGTGACAAAATGATTCCCGAAAACCGCATCCCGACTCATCCAGGGGTTGTACTAGAAGAAGAATTCTTGATCCCTTTGGGGCTTACGCAGGTTGCTCTAGCTAAACACTTGGGAGTTCCTACGCAGAGAATCAACGAATTGATTCGCGGCAAGCGTGGTGTGACGCCGCAAACCGCCTGGTTATTGGCAGGTGCTTTTAAGACAACCCCACAGTTCTGGCTCAATTTGCAGGCAAATTATGATTTGGCCATGAACCGCCCCAAGCAAGAAATACAGCCGTTAGCCCTGGCAGCCTAACATACCGACCTGGTGACGGGACGCTGGGCAAAGCATCAGGGCACGGTCACGCGGGGGGCGTAGAGCTGGTTGATGCAGGGGTTGTAGTCGGCCCCCAGGACCAGGCGGTAGTCGTAGGCGTAGGCGTCGTCGCTCACCAGCTCAATCTCGCTCTTGTTCATATTCACCACCCAGCTCACAAACCAGTCGAAGGCCCCTTTGAGGTTGGAGCCGTAGTAGCTGAGGCTGGTCGTTTCTACCGGCGCGGCTTCGGCCTCGCCAATGACGGGGATGAAGCCATAGGCAAGACCCTAAGGGTTTTAGAAACCCTTAGGGTCTTTAGCATCACCCCCGCCGAAATCGCCATCGTGGAAGGGCGGGGCAATTGACGCTGGCTACTTAAAATGGTAAATTGTACCCATGGAAACGATAACCTTACGCGCCCATTTTGACGGCAAACAAATTCTACTCAACGACCCGTATGAGCTTCAGCCCAATACCAACCTGCTGGTGCTGGTCATCCCTCCGCCAGACGCAGAACAGAGGGCCTGGCTAACGCTTTCCGCCCAAGGGCTTAACGCCGCCTATGGCGCTGACGAACCAGATTACCCCACGACCCTGATTAAAGAGCCGAACCCCGCCTATGAAGCAGGGTGACATTATTCTGACCCCACTCCCGCAAGCCAACGGACAGGTTAAAAACCGCCCGGCGCTTTTCCTGCGGGCAATGCCCCCCTTCAATGATGCCCTCGTTTGCGGCATCAGCACCCAACTGCATCAACAAGTTCCCCATTTCGACGAACTGATTACCCATCAAGACGGTGATTTTACCGCCAGTGGGTTGGTCGCCGATTCGGTCATACGGCTTGGCTTTTTGGCGGTTATTCCCCACAATCAACTGATGGGCAGCATTGGCTCAATTGCTCCTGAACGGCACAGACGACTGCTGCAAAACCTGAGCGATTATCTTCGCGCCGTCTAGACTGCCTGGAAGCGTAACAACTCTCGCCCCTGGGAAGCGGAACTTGACCGCCAGGTCTGCGCCTTCTACGGCCTCGCCGCCGCCGAAATCGCCGTCGTCGAAGGGCGGGGGTAGGGCAGCAGCCACGAACAGACAAGAGCTACTCAACGAATTGCCAAAAATCCATGACCGCTATTCCTTTGAGCGTTACCGGGCCGCGCCCGTCTTTCGTTAGCACTTTGGGCAGCCGCCAGCGCCCTGCCTCTCCAGGTCTTTGGTAGTCGCTTTGGTCCAAGGCGTTGGGAATTGTGGCTCAGAAAGACAGGAAATCCCCACAATCCGTCCAGGTGACGTTGGTCAGGGCACGGTCACGCGGGGGGCGTAGAGCTGGTTGATGCAGGGATTGTAGTCGGCCCCCAGGACCAGGCGGTAATCGTAAGCGTAGGCGTCGTCGCTCACCAGCTCAATCTCGCTCTTGTTCATATTCACCACCCAGCTCACAAACCAGTCGAAGGCCCCTTTGAGGTTGGAGCCGTAGTAGCTGAGGCTGGTCGTTTCTACCGGCGCGGCTTCGGCCTCGCCAATGACGGGGATGAAGCCGTAGGTGGCCAGGTTGTCGGCGGCCAGCAGGGCCATCTCCGGGTTGCCGGTGCCGTTGATGATCTCTACGTAGATGGGGGAGCGCAGCGCCTGGTTCAGCGCCGGGGGGGAGATGAGGGTGCGAAAGGTGACCTGCATCTTGTCCCAATTGGGCAACTGCACCTGGGCCCCGCTTTCGGGTACCACCCAGGGGGTGAGCTGGTCGCCAACCAGGTAGAGGTTTTGGATGCCGTTTTCGCGCACGGCCGGGGCGATGGCCGCCAACTGCAAAATGCGGCCAATGTCCATGTCCGTTTCCACGGTGTCGTTGAAGGCATCGTAGAGGGCGGGCACCTGGGGCAGCAGGTCCAGGTCTAGCCCTTTGTGCAGCAGGGCGCGCAGCAACTGCTGCTGCCGCCGGCCGCGATCAAAGTCGCTGGTGGTCAGGCGGGAACGAGCGTACCAGAGGGCCAGGAAGCCGTCCATGTGGTGGATGCCGGGGTCCAGGGCCACCCATTCGTAGCTGTCTTCTTCATTGATGTCTAAGTCGGGCGACTTGAGCCGCCAATCTTCCAGCCGGCAGCTAACGGCAATGTCTACGCCGCCCACCTGGTCCACAATCTCTTTGAAGCCGTCGAAGTCGACGCGGCCGTAGTAGTGGATGGGGATGCCGAAGTTGTAGAGGATGGTGTCTTTGAGCAGCCCGACCGCGCCGGTGGGGTAGCCGGAGGCGGAGCCGTGGGGCAGGGCGGTGTTGATGCGCCCCATGGTCCAGCCGGGGATGTAGACGTAGAGGTCGCGCGGCAGGGAGAGCATGGAGGCGGTTTTGTTTTCGCGGTCGATGGAGACGATGATGAGGCTGTCGGTGCGGGAGACTTCGTTCCCGGCCGGGGCGTCACTCCCCATCAGCAGCACATTGGTCACGTTGGAGGGCACCTCAAAGGTGGCCACCGGGGTCGGGATGGCCGTCGACAGCACCACCAGGTCCGGGTCGGGGATGAGAAAGGTGGGCAGGGGGTTGCTGATCTGCGGCCGGCTGGTGGGGGTGGCCGAGGGCACGGGCGTGGCCGTGGGCACGGGCGTCTTGCTGGGGATGGGGGTATTGGTCGCGCCGGGCACGGGGGTGTTGGTGACGGTGGGTACCGGGGTGAAGGTGGTTGGCAGATCGGTGGCCGTGGCGGTCGGGGTGGCGGTTACCACCTGGGCCACGGCGGTGGGGGCAAAGGTCGGCTGGTTAGCCCCGGCCGGGCTGCTGCAAGCCACCCCAACCAGCACCAACCAGACAAGCAGTACCCCCCCACCCCATCGAATCGCCGGCAAACGGCGGGCAAACTTCAACATAGAATCCTCAGGCGCGGCGTCCTCTACAATGTTTCGCCAAACAGATATTGGTAGCGATTAAACACAGCATAACCAACGACAAAGGTGAGGGCCGCAATAACCATCGTCCGCAGCATATAGGCCGGGTCCATCCCGGCCGGGCCAGCCCCGGTCGTGGTACCCCACAGCACCGTGCGATAGCCGTCAACAATCGAGGCCATCGGGTTGAACCAGCGCATCACCCGCGCCGGCGAAAAAGTAAGCCCTAGCAGCGTCACCACCTGCTCATACTGCTCCAACGGGTAGATGATGGGCGTCAGGAAAAACCAGGCCAGCATCACCACATCCAGGATCATCATGATGTCCCGGTAGAAGACGTGCAGCGTGCCCAGGAAAAGGGCCAGGCCCAGGGTAAAGACAACCTGGGTCAGGATGAGCACCGGCACCCACAAGGCATGGACTGTCAGCCCCAGGCCAAAGGCGTAGAGAAAGACGACCAGGATGATCAGGGCAATGCCGAAATTAACCAGGTTAGAGAGTACCGTGGAGAGGGGCAGCATTTCGCGGGGGAAGTAAACCTTTTTCACCAGCGACGCATTGCCGCTGATGGCCACCGTGCCGCCGATGAGCGCCCCGCTGAAGAAGTTCCAGGGCAGCAGCCCCACCAGGAAAAAGACGGGGTATTGGCGGATCTGCTGGTTGCTGAGTACGGAGAAGACCAGGCTGAAGACGACCATCATCAACAGCGGGTTGAGCAGGCTCCATAGGATGCCCAGGACCGAGTTCTTGTAGCGCACTTTCAGGTCCCGGGCCACCAGATTTTGCAGCAAATAGCGGTAGCGGTACAGCTCCCGCGGGTTGGGGAACCAGCGCCGCCAGCCGCTTTCGGCGGCGGAAATGCCCACTTCTGTGCTGCTTTCGGTACTGGCGGGCCAGTTGGCACTAGACATAATCGATGCTCGGTGACAATCTCACAATCACCCACCCCGGCCGGGACGGGTGCAAGCGGGCATTATAACTTAGATGGATTTGAATGGGAAATGGGCCTTTGGCGGGGTCAGCGATTCTCATATCTGCATTAGAGTCACGGGAAGGGATGGCCGCCAGGCCCGTGCCGGGCTGGACACCCGGCCGGGCACTCCCTACAATCCCCAGGATGAGCATGACAAGACGATTTTGGCACAACCGGTTGGCCGGGGGGCTACTCCTGGCACTGCTGCTGGCTGGCCTGGTGGCCTGCGCCCCGGCCGGGCCGCCGCTGCCACCCCCTCCGGTACATCTCCTGGCACCAACCGCCACCCCACTGCCCACCCCCACGCAGACCCCACTGCCCACTCCCACGCAGACCCCGCCGCCCCCGGCCGGGGCCGACAGCGCCGCGCGGCTGGCCGCCAACCAATACCCGCTGCGCGACGACCTGGCCCTGGCCCGCGCCTTTCGCGGCCAGACCCCGGCCGCCACCCCGGCCGGGCCGGGCCAGCCACCGGCCATCGGCACCCGGCAAAGCTTCAACATTCTCAGCTACACCAGCAACGAAGTCTCAGTCATCACCGCCGAACTGCTGGCCGTGAGCGACCATGCCTACTTCTGGTTCGACGTGGCCCTCACCCCCCCGGCCGGGGACGCCCTGGCCGCGGCGGCCGGCGGCTTTGACGCAATCTATGGCCAGGTAACAGCCACCTTCGGCCAGGAAGCCAGCCCCGGCATTGATGGCGACCCGCGCATTCACATTGTCCACGCCGCCCCAGACACGCTATGCGGCTCCCCGGCCGGGTGCAGCCTGGCCGGCTATTTCAGCGCCGCCGATGGTTTCCCGCTGGCGGCCCAGCCCAACTCCAACCAGCGGGAGATGTTTGTGATGAATGCCCAGCAGTTCGCCACCGGCAGCTATCTGGGCGTGCTGGCCCACGAGTTCCGGCACATGGTGGAGTTTAATTACGACCGCGGCGAGGCAGATTGGGCGGCGGAGGGGTCGGCGGTGCTGGCGGAGGAGCTGGCCGGCTTCCCGGCCGGGCCAACGGCCAGCGGTAACGCCTTCCTGGCCGACCCCGACTTGCAGCTGAACAGTTGGTCCGACAACGACAAATACCGCCACTACGGCCAGGGCTACGTGCTGAGCCGCTATCTGTACCAGCAGTTGGGGCCGGCGCTGTACACCACGCTGGCAACCCACCCGGCGGCTGGGCTGGCAGCGCTGGATGACCTGGCCGCAGCCGGGCTGCTGCCGCGCGACGGCCAGGCAATGTGGCTGGATTGGCTGGCCGCTCTGGCCATTCACGACCGGCCGGGCGTGCCAGCGCGCTACGAGCTGGGCCGCGAGGAGCTGAACACCGCAGCCAGCGCACCCCTGGCCAGTCTGCCGGGCCAGGTAACGACCACGGTTAGCCAGTTTGGCGCGGATTATTACAACCTGACCGGCGTAAGCGGCACACTGCGCTTCCGAGGGGCGGCAGCGGTGCCGCTGCTGGCCACGGCCCCGGCCGGGGACGGGCCGGTCTGGTACAGCGGCCGGGCCAATTTCCGCGAGATGCGCCTGACCCGGCCGGTGGATTTGCGCGGGGTAACGGCAGCCACGCTAACCTATGACGTCTACTACGATCTGGAGTATGGCTATGATTACGCCTATGTGGCGGTCTCGGCCGACGGCGGGGTAACCTGGCAGGGGTTGGCCGCGGCCGGGATGCAAGGGTTAGCAGCAGCCGACAACCCGGCCGGGGAGGCGCTGACCCCCCGCTTCTACACCGGCCGCAGCGCTGGCTGGCAAACAGAGCACATCGACCTGACGCCCTACGCCGGGCAGCAGCTTTTGCTGCGCTTCATGGTGCTCACCGACCCGATTTTGACCTGGGAGGGAGTGGCCCTGGCCAATGTGGCCATCCCGGAGCTGGGCTTTGTGGATGTGGCCGGGGCGAACCCGGCCGGGGGCTGGCAGGCGGAGGGGTTTGTGCCGGTAACCCCTACCCTGCCGCAAAGCTGGTATTTGCAGCTCATCACCTTCCCCGGCGGCGTGCCCACAGTCACGCTCCTCTCCCTGGACGAGATTAACGCCCTGCAACTGCCCCTCACCGGCGAGGAGGCTATCCTGGTGGTGGCCGCAGCCGCGCCGGCGACGCTGCACCCGGCCGGGTACACCCTCAGTTGGTCCCCGCCCGTTCCCTAACCCGCCGCACCGGAGGGTCCCAGCGAAAACAACTCCGGGCTTCTGTTCGTAGTAGCCGCTTCAGCGGCCCCGACGGCTCAAGCCGTTCCCACAAACAAAAGTCCTAACCTGTTTGTGCGCCAACCCCAGGCCATCAGCAGAGGGCCAGGGCCTGGGCCAGGTCGGCGATGAGGTCGTCGGCGCTCTCGATGCCGACGGAGATGCGCACCAGGCCGGGGTCCACGGCCAGCGGTGAGTCGGCCACGGAGGCGTGGGTCATGGGCGCGGGCAGCTCAATGAGCGATTCCACGCCGCCCAGCGATTCGGCCAGGGTGAAGTAGCGGGTCTGGCGGGCCACGGTGCGCGCAGCGGCCGCGCCGCCATACAGCAGGAAGGAGATCATGCCACCGGGGCCGGCCATTTGCCGCCGCGCCAGTTCATATTGGGGGTGGCTTTCCAGGCCGGGGTAGATAACCTGGGCCACGGCCGGGTGGTCGGCCAGGAAGCGGGCCACCTGGGTGGCGTTGCGGCAATGCTGGGCCATGCGCAGGGCCAGCGTCTTGATGCCGCGCAGGGTGAGGAAGCAGTCCATGGGGCCGGGGACGGCCCCGATGGCGTTTTGCAGGAATTTTAGCTGCTCGTAGAGGGGGGTGTCGTTGAGCACAATCGCCCCGCCTACGACGTCGGAATGGCCACCGATGTATTTGGTGGTGCTGTGGACGACGAAGTCAGCGCCCAGGGCCAGGGGGTTTTGCAGGGCGGGCGAGGCAAAGGTATTGTCTACGCCCAGCCACGCCCCGGCCGGGTGGGCCAGCGCGGCGATGGCGGCGATGTCGCTCAGGCGCAGCATGGGGTTGGTGGGTGTCTCCAGCCAAACCAGCCGGGTGTTGGGGCGCAAGGCGGCGGCTACGGCAGCGGGGTCGGCGGTATCCACAAAGCTAAACGATAGGCCGTAATGGGCCAGCACTTTATCGAACAGGCGGAAGGTGCCGCCGTAAACGTCGTTGCCGCTGAGGATGTGGTCCCCCGGCCGGAGCAGGCGCAGCAGCGTGTCGATGGCGGCCATGCCGGAGGCGAAGGCCAGGGCATGGCGTCCACCTTCCAGGGCGGCCAGGGCTGTTTGCAGCGCCGTACGCGTGGGGTTGTCGGTGCGCGAATACTCATACCCCTTGTGCTGAGCAACGTCCGTCTGGGCGTAGGTAGAGGTCTGGTAGATGGGGGTCATGACGGCGCCGGTGGTGGGGTCGGGCGCGGCTCCGGCGTGGACGGCCAGGGTTTCCAGCCGGGGCTGGCGGGTGTGGGCATTGGGGGACATTGTGATTCAATTGCTCCTTAATCATCGGGTCTGGCAGGCCGATTGGCCCGATTGTCGTAAAGAAAAAGCCCATCCCCGGCCGGGGATGGGCTTATTTAAGTCAGCTGCAAAGGCGCATTACCAGCCGCTAGCTTTGGCCGCGCCGGTGCCCTGGTAGGTAGCATCGCCAAAGCCCAGGAGCAGATAGAAGATGAAGGGGAAGAAGATCAGGCCGATGGCGAAAAGCGTGCTCTTGCCGAACACCCGGGCCAGGTCCAGGGCCACCAGAATCATCACCACAAAATTGACGAAGGGGATGAAATAGAGAATGATCCACCAACCCGGCCGGCCGATGATCTCTAACAGGATGTAGAAGTTGTAAATGGGGATAATGGATGCCCACCCCGGCTTACCCGCCTTGGTGAATATCTTCCACATGCCGGCTACGGCCAGGATGACAAAAATGCCCACACAACAAAAGGTAAAGAAGCTGCTAAAGATAGCGGCGATAGCACCACCATCATCAGACTGCTGCGCAATGAGCGCCAGGTAAGGCAACAAATTATACATTTTTCCTCCAAATTTACCTTGAACGAGATTTCGTGACCATCAAAACTTGCGCGCACAGTGTAGCATTAGAAGCGAAGGGGCGTCAAGCTGACCAGACCATGAAAAACCCCGGTTTGTGGGGGCTGGCGGCGAGTTATGGCGCACGTTTGCCGGGCTGCATGCCGCTGCCGGTTACCCTCGCCAGTCGCGGGCCATCTTCTGCGCCGCGGCCGGCCCTTTGTACTGCGAATCGCCAAAGCCCAGCATGATAAAAAAGGCGAAGGGGAAGAAGAGGATGCCCAAAGCGAAGGGAATGCCCCGACCATACGACTCGGCGATGTCCAGGGCGATGAAGACGAGGACGATGAGCTGCACGATGGGAATGAAGAAGAGGATGATCCACCAGTTGGGCCGGCCGACGATCTGCAGCATCACCCAGATGTTGTAGAAGGGGATGATGGCGGCCCAGCCGGGCTTGTTGGCTTTGGTGAACATCTTCCACAGGCCGGCATAGGACAGGATGACGTAGATAGCCCCACAGCACAGGCTGATGAGGCTGGCCAGCAGGATGGGGGTGCTATCATCGGACTGCTGCAGGATCAGGGCAAAGAGGGATATGAGATTGGGCATGGGAACTCTCCTTGGGTTAGTGACTGGCGAGAACGACTCGCAACGAATGAGCAACTGGCAGGCCAAGTTTAGCACTGGCGTTGGCGAAGCGTCAAGGTAACGTGGTTGGCCATTTTCCCCGGCCGGGATAAACTGCCCCAATGATGAGTACAGAACAACGCCTGCGCCCAAGCGTTACGCTTTCCCCGGCCGGGCTGGCCGGCGTTTTGGCCCTGGGGCTGGGCTACGTGGCCGGGCTGGCCACCATCCGCGTTTTGTATGAGGCGCTCTTCCCGGCGGCATTGTGGCTGGCCCGGCCGGGGCCGGCTTTGTTGTTGGCTCTGCTCCCGGCCGGGGCGGTATATGCCGCGTGGCGCTGGCTGGCCCGGCGGGGCGGCCAACCGCTGGCCGCCCTGGCCGCCCTGCTGCCCCTGCTGCTAAACCTGGTTTACCTCTTCTCCCCTGCTGTGGACCCGCGCTTTGGCCCCTTCCTCCTGTTGGCCAGCGGCTGGCTGGCCAGCCTGCTGGCCGCGGCCTTGCTGCGGGTGAAACCCGTGCGGCTGCTGCTCTGGTTGTGGGCGGCGCTGCTGCCCACCTACCTGCTGACCATGGGGCGGGCGGTGGGGCGGGCCGACACCTTTGAGTTCCAGGTGGTGATCCCCCAATTGGGCATTGCCCACCCCACCGGTTACCCGCTTTACCTGCTGTTGGGCCGCCTGTTCAGTCTGCTCCCGGCCGGGAGCGTGGCCTGGCGCATCAACCTGGCCTCGGTGGCCTTTGCCCTGGTCGCGGTCAGCCTGGTCTACCTGCTGGGGCTGCGCCTGAGCCAACCCGGCCGGGCAGCGCTGGCGGCGCTGCTGGCGGCGCTGCTGCTAGGGCTGCTGCCCACATTCTGGAGCCAGGCCATCGAAGCCGAGGTCTACGCCCTGCACGCCCTCTTCGTCGCTGCCGTGCTTCTGCTCCTCATCACCCTTCTCCGCCAACCCCAACCATCCGCCGCCCCCAAACCCTATCACCGGCTGCTGGCCCTGGCCTTCGCCCTGGGCCTCGGCCTGACCAACCACCTCACCACCCTCTTCCTGCTGCCCCCGGCCGGGATAACCCTACTCTTTGTCTACCGCCCGGCCGGGCTGAATCTGAAGCGGCTGGCCGGGCTGGCCCTGGCCTTTTTGGCCCCGCTGCTGCTCTACGCCTACCTGCCCCTGCGCTGGGCCGCCGTGAACGGCGAGCCGATGGGCGCCGCTCGCTTTGTGGATTGGGTGATCGGCGGCCGTTTCCAGGGGGCGCTGCAGCTCACCGCCTGGCTGCACGATGCCACCCGCTACCAGGTCGTGGGCCGCCTCTTTCTGGCCGAATGGCAGCCACCGATCCTGCTGCTGCTGGTGCCGGTGGGGCTGGTCGTCCTGTTTGCCCGCCAGTGGCGCGTGGCCCTGGTGCTGCTGCTGACCTGGCTGGGCTACACCTTCTACGCCCTCAACTACTACGTGCCCGATCTGGCCGTCTTTTTGCTGCCGGCCCACCTGGTGATGGCCGTCTGGTGGGGCGTGGGGCTGGCGGCCCTGGTGCAAGGGGTGGCGCAGGCTGGCGGGCGTTTTGCCCCTCTGGGGCAGGCAGCGCTCTATCTGCTGGCCATCGGGCCGCTTGTGGTAACGGTGGGGCAGACGCGCTGGGCAGCAGTGAGCCGCGCCAGCTCTGACGGGCAGACGGGTTGGGCGGCGGGGGTGCTGGCCCAACCGCTGGCCCAGGATGGGGCCATCCTGGCCGACAGCGACAAGTTCCCACCGCTCTATTATTTGCAGCAGGCGGAAGGGGCGCGGCCCGACCTGGACATCACCGTGCTGCCGGATGAGGCGGCCTACCGGGCCAACCTGGCGGCGCGGCTGGCCGCCGGGCAAACGGTGTACCTGGCGCGCTACCTGCCGGGGCTGGCGGGAAGCTACCATCTGCGCTCCGCCGGGCCGCTGGTGGAGGTGGGCACAGCGCCGCTGGCGACGCTGCCGGCCGGGGCACAGCCCAGTGATTTGCGTTTTGGCCAGGTGCGGCTGCGCGGCTATTTGTTGGAAGCGGCGGCGGCGACCGACCCGGCCGGGACGGCCCTGACGCTGTTCTGGCAGGCGGATGAACCGCTGGATGAGGTGTGGCACGTCTACACGCGCTGGGCCGGCCAGGGGTATGTTGGCGCGCCCATCCCCCCGGCCGGGCAGCACCCGGCCAACAACAGCTATCCCACGGTGGCCTGGGAGCCGGGCGAACTGGTGCCCGACTATCATTGGCTGCCCCGGCCGGGGTTGAACGCACCGCAGGAGCTGGCGCTGCAAGTAGCCCTGGCCCCGCCGTTTACCCGGCCGGAGGCGCTGGCCTGGCAAACGGTGACCACCCTGCTTGTGGCCCCGCCGGCAGCGCTGGCCGAGGCCCAGCCACAGCAGCCGCTGCGGGCACAGGTTGGCCCGCTGCTGCTCTCTGGCGCGGTGTTTCCGGCCCAGGTGCGGCCGGGCAGCGCGTTGAACGTGGCCCTGGCGGGCTACGGGGCGGGGGCGGCGGCGCTGCAAGTGGCCCTGCGCCCGGCCGGGGAGGCAACCCGGTTGCCGGGCGAGCAGCAGGCGCTGGCCCTGCCGGCGGTGGCCACAGACCAACCCTTCGTTTACACGCTGCCGGTGGGCACGGCTGTGCCGGCCGGCCGTTACCAGTTGTTTGCCTACCATCCGGCGCTGGCGGCGCGCTGTGGCTGGCTGGCTCCGCTGCGTGAGGGTTGTGTGCTGGGGGAGGTGACGGTGAGTGGTGTGCCGCTCCCGGCCGGGGCGACCAATTTTGCCGACCAAATCGCCCTGCTGGATATTGACGTGCCGGAGACGGAACTCCGGCCGGGGGGCACGCTGGCGCTGACGCTGCACTGGCAGTCGCTGGCCCCGCTGCCGGCAGATTACACCGTGTTTGTGCAGGTGCTGGATGCTCAGGACCGGATTGTGGGGCAGGTGGACAGTTGGCCGCTGCAAGGAACCTACCCAACCAGCCAGTGGCCGGCCGGGGAAGTCGTCAGCGATCCTTACCTGGTGCCGTTGGCCGCCGACCTGCCGCCCGGCCCTTACCGGCTGCAAGTGGGCTGGTATTTGCTGGCCACTTTGCAGCGCCTGCCAGTGCTGGATGAGGTGGGCAATATTGTGGATGACAAGGTAATGGTGGAGGGGTTGGTGGTGCGGTGATTCGTGTGGCGTGTTTCGTATTTGGATGGATAGATGCCTGATGACCAGCAGCCAGTGACTGAGGAACAGCAGCTGCCGATTGCGGTTGTGATTCCGCATGCCGGGTTGGCGGTACCGCCGGAGGTGGCCGGCCGGGTGGCCCTGAGCGCAGCGCAGATTTTTAATGAGGCGGATGCGTATGCCGACCTGCTGTATGATTTTCGCGGCCGGGTGCTGCACTGGGTGTGCTTCCCGTATGCGCGGGCGGTGGTGGATGTGAACCGCCCGGATGACCCGGCCCGCACCCGGCCGGGGGATGGCATTGTGAAGCGGCAAACCAGCTACGGTGCGCCGGTGTTCCGGCCGGGGCAGGCCCCGGATGCGGCCCTGGAGCGGCAGCTTATTGAGCGCTACTGGCGGCCCTGGCATGCACAGTTGGCGGCCATTGCCGCCGATCCGCGGGTGCGGCTGGTGATTGATGCCCACAGCATGGCCGCGGCCGGCCCCACGCTGTATGATGACCCGGCGGCGGCGCGCCCGCGGGTTAGTGTTTCTAACCTGGGGCGGCCGGATGGCACGGCGCACCCGCAGCGGCCGCTGGCGGCTCCGCCAGAGCTTACCCGGCAGTTGGCGGCGGCGTTGGCGGCGGCGCTGGCAGATTTGCCGGTATTGGCTGTTCCCGGCCGGGAGGTGGCCATCAACCAGCCCTTTTATGGCGGCTATGATCTGTGGGCGCACGGCGGCCAGCAGCAGCCCTGGTGCATGGTGGAGGTGAATCGGGCGCTGTACGTGGGCCAGCAGGATGGGGAAACGGCGGTGTCGCCGCCCCGGTTGGCGTACATTGCGCCGCTGCGGGAGCGGTTGTGGCAGGCGTTTGTTGCCGGGGTGGAGGGGATGATGGGGTGAGGGGCGGTTGGTTGAGGGGGATGTTCTGGGTTAGAATCGGGCTACATGAAAGATAAAACAGGCAACATGAATGAGAATCAACTGCCAGCCATTAGCTTCCAGAATGTGAGCAAGCGTTTTATGCTGCATTCGAGCGCGCCGCAGACGGTGTTGGAGACGGTCATCTCGACCTTTCGACGGCGCAAGGCGCAGGGGCAGGAGCTGTGGGCGGTGCGTGATTTGAGCTTTGATGTGATGCCGGGGGAAAGCCTGGGCATTATTGGCCGCAATGGGGCGGGCAAGAGCACGCTGCTGAAGCTGGTAGCCCGCATTCTGCGCCCCACCAGCGGCCGGATTGCCGTGCGCGGCCGGGTGAGTGCGCTGCTGGAGTTGGGCGCAGGTTTTCATCCGGACCTCACCGGCCGGGAGAACATCTATCTCAACGGTTCGGTGCTGGGGCTGACCCGGCAGGATATTGAGGCCAGCTACCAGGACATTGTGGACTTCTCGGAGCTGGGCGACTTCATCGATATGCCGGTAAAGCATTACTCGTCCGGCATGTACATGCGTTTGGGCTTTAGCGTGGCCATTCACGTCCGGCCGGATGTGCTGCTGATTGACGAGATTCTGGCCGTGGGGGATCAGGCGTTCCAGGCGAAGTGCGTGGAGCGGATTTTTTCGATGCAGCGCGAGGGCAAGACGATTGTGCTGGTGAGCCATCACAGCGAGGTGATTCGCAGTATTTGCAGCCACGCGCTGTGGGTGGAGCATGGGCATGTGCAGGCGGCCGGGCCGGTGCGCGAGGTGTTGTCGGCCTATGCGGCGTTCTATGCCCAGGGGCAGCAGAAGCGGCTGAAGTCGGAGGGGCTGGGCTTTCGCTGGGGCACGGGCGAGATGGAGATGACGGGCGTGCACCTGCGGACGGCGGATGGCCAGGAGACGGAGACGTTTGCCACGGGGGACGTGGTGCAGGTGGTCATTGATTACACGGTGCACCGGCCGGTACACCAGCCCCAGTTTGAAGTGTCGCTCTTTCGGGACGATGGTTTGCAGTTGGCTGGTGGTGGGGCATACCCGGTTGGCCCCCCGGCCGGGGCGTTGACGGGCAGCGGTACGGTAATCTACCGCATGGAACGGCTGCCGCTGCTGCCGGGGGAGTACCGGCTGACGGTGATGGTACATGATGGCCGCCCGGAACATGCTTATGATTGTCATGAACTGGCCTATGCGCTGGAGGTCCCGGCCGGGGGCGACGAACGCTACGAGGGGTTTGTCCGGCTGGCAGCCAGTTGGGATTGGGTGCCACACCAAGAGAGTTCCTTGTTTAATGTTTAGTGAAATCTGGCCTGGATTGCCGGCGGTTTGTACTGGTTTACCGGGCCTATGGGTTACACTGGGTTGCTTACGACATGATGCCCTGGCATTGGGCCGAAGCTGAACCCCCGGCCAGTGAAAGATGCGCCGCAGTCATGAGGCTGGACGTTTTTTGCTGGGTTGGCAAGAATTTTCACGACCGCGAGGTGGTAGGTAAATGAACAAGCTTTCTCGTCAGCACAAATTCCTCTCTTTGGGCCTCTTCATGGCCATGGTTTGCCTGTTGGCGCTGCTGGCGCAGCGCACCCAGGCTGTCTCGTCGGCCGGGCTGCCGGCTGATGAGCTTTTCTTGCTGCGGCATGGACCGGCGGAGATGACCCCGGCCGGGGTCATTTCCGGCGAAGGCACTGCCGCAGGCAGCAGCTTCCAGTTCGCGCCAATCATCAACAGCGAACCGGAGACGGGCGTGAGCAACTGCCGCTATGGGATCACGACGCTGGGCAATGACCAGGTAGGCAAGGTGGATGACCTGGGCTCCGGTGCATATCTGGACTTCGGCTGGCGGGCTATCGCGGCCAGCAATGGCGCGCAGTACCTCCCCCTGGTCGTCGTCAAGGGGGACCGGGATGCCAGTGGCAACTATCTGCATACCTATACCGTATCCCCCCGCATCGACATCACTGACCCCAGTGATCCCGATGGCCTGCGCTTTTGGCTGGGCGTTTACCCGGGTTATCTCTGGTTTGTGGGCAATGAGGTAGATCGTGGGCCAGACCCCGGCGGGACAACGAGCTTGCAGGGGGACCTGTACCCGGAAGATTATGCCCGGGCGTATAACGAGGTCTACCAGTACATCAAGCAGTATGACACGAAGGCCAGGGTGGCGGTTTCCGGGCTGGTGCAGGTGACCCCCGGCCGGTTGCAATACCTGGACCTGGTCTGGGCGGCGCATATCGAGGAGTTTGGCTACCCGATGCCGGTGGATGTCTGGAACATGCACCTGTACATCCTGCCGGAAGTGAACCCGGCCGGGGAGCCCAACGGTATCGCCAACGTAGCCTTGGGCACCAACCCGGCGCTTGGACGCAGAGAGAGCGGCGGAAACGCGGCCCTGTGCGCCCTCAGCGAAGTCTACTGCTATGCCGAACATGACGACATGAACGTCTTTGCCGAACAGGTAGTAGCCATGCGTACCTGGATGAAGAACCATGGCGAGCGCAACAAACCCCTCATCCTCTCCGAATACTCTCTGCTCTACCCCTACGTGGTTGATGGCAGCACCTGCTTCATCCAAGACGAATACGGGCAATGCTTTACCCCGCAGCGGGTTCAGAACTTCCTGACCGCCTCCTTCAACTACCTGGACTCGGCCACCAGCGCCAGCCTGGGCTATCCGCTGGACAACAACCGGCTGATCCAGCAGTGGATCTGGTTCAGCGTCAACAACCAAAACTATGCCGGCTCGGTCAGCAATCTATATAACCACGACAATGACGGCAACCTGACCACCCTCCGGCAACTGGGGGAGATGTTCATCAGCCGCACCAACGGCCAGGCAGCGACCCGCAACTTGCTGCCAGACAAAGCCGCCACGCCGGTCGTCTTCTTGAACGGCGCGGCCTCGGTCAGTGCGCCCATTTGGGTCACCTTCCGCAACAACGGCAACACCCAGATCGCCACCCCCTTCCAGGTGACTTTCTACTCCAATTCCACGCTCACCAGCGTCATTGGCTCGGCAACCGTAACGCCCCAGCCCAGTGTGTTTGGCTGCGCCACCGTCGACTACAAAGCCAACGTAACCTGGACCAACCTGGTCGCCGGCAAGCACCGCTACTGGGCTAAAGTCGACAGCCAAAATGTGATTGTAGAGTCCAATGAAGGGGACAACGTAATTCAAGGCTATGTATTGGTGGATCCCGACCAGATTAGACTGCCTGTCATCTCGCGCAGCGGCAACAATTGATGCGCCGGTGCGCGCTGCCTAGCTGTTCACGGACAGCCTCTTGAGGGTCGTGGGCCTGCGGTCCACGTCAAGCTCATGAATCTAAATGACACACAACAACGGCTGCGTTGGGGAATCATTGTGGGCCTGGTTATCCTGGCCCTCTTCTTCCTCATCCTGGATAACGCCGGGCGCGCCGATACCGTGTTGGCCTTCTTGCGCAGCCCATTGTCCGACGTCTTGGGCTGGACCGCCGCCCGCACCGACGCTTTTGCCGACGTTTTCGCCGGGCCGCGCGACTTGCAGGCGGCGCGGGCGCGCGTCGCTGAGCTGGAATCCCAACTGGCTGAACTGGAACGGGAAAACGCCGAACTGCAGGAATTCCGCAACCAAAACCAACTCTACGTGGAGCTGTTCAACCGGGCGGCTGAGGCTCCGGAACTAGAGCGATTGCAGGCCAATGTCATTGGTCGTGATACCAGCCCTGTCTTTCACAGCATCATCATCGACAAAGGGTCTGATGACGGCGTTTTTGTGGGAATGCCGGTGGAAGCGGCACGCGGCCTGGTGGGCCAGGTCTATCGGACCAGCCCACACTCGGCCCAGGTGCTGCTTGTCAGCGACAATATCAGCAGCATTTCAGCGCGCCTTAGCTCTTCACGAGCTTTGGGCGTGGTGCATGGCGGCGGGCTGGGCGGCTCGCTCACCCTGGACTGGGTAGACCTGGAAGCGGTGATTCAGGTTGGCGACATTGTGCTGACTTCTGGCCTAAACGGCGAGTTCCCACAGGATATGGTTATCGGGCGGGTGATTGAGGTGCAGCGCAGTGAAGCGGAACTGTTCCAGCGAGCTGTGTTGCAGCCGGCGGTGGATTTTGAGACGCTGGAAGTGGTGTTTGTGATCACGGGTTTTGAACCCATTGATACCAACATTTTTGACACGCCCCCGGAGACGCTGCCGGCCAGACCATGAAAAACACGGTCTATCTGAGTTTGCCAATTATGCTTCTGCTGCTGGTGCTCCAGGTGGCGATATTGCCTCGTTTCCCAATAGCTGGCCAGGTGCCGCAGCTTTGTTTTCTGGCGGCCGTGGCCTGGGGACTGCTGCGCGGTCCGGAAGAGGGCGCGGTATGGGCTTTTGTGGCCGGGCTGCTGCTGGACCTTTACTCTTCCAGCCCGGCCGGGGCCACCTCGCTGGCTATGATAGCGGCGGTCCTGGTTGTTACTGTGGTGCGGCGCGGCTTTCCAACCAGCCATTTCTTTGCGCCAGTTCTGTTGTCGGCTTTGGCCACGCTGGTTTACCTGGTGGTTTATCTGCTTCTCTTGCGCCTGTTGGGCGTCATGGTAACGGTAACCACCCTGCAGCGATTGCTGCCGATGGTGGTGCTGAATACTTTTCTGATATTGCCGGTTTACTGGCCGCTCTGGCGTCTGGAACGTTTCCTGGCTCCCCGGCGTGTTGAGATGATGTGATGATGTGTACCGGCGGCGCGTTGTGGCTCCCGGCCGGGCATAGGTGACACAATGTCCCAGATTGGATGGGAAACAATCACAGAAAACCAGGAAGAACAGATCGAAGACCCGGCACTCCGCGGCCGGTTGTACTTCTTTCGCATCCTGATTGTGCTGGTGCTGGGCGGGCTGCTCTTCCGGGTCTACTGGCTGCAGCAGCAGCAGGGAGAAGAACTGGCCCTACAAGCCGAAGACAATCAGTTCGCCGAGTTAACCATCGACCCACCACGCGGCGTTATCTTCGACCGCAACGGCGAGCCGCTGGCGGTGAACCTGCCCAGCTTCAACGTCACCATCACCCCCGCCTTCTTGCCCGATGACCCCGACGAACGGGAAGCGGTTTTTGAACGCCTCTCCTTCCTCACCGGGGTGCCGGTGACCAACACCGTGGCCCAGCGGGCGCTCATTGAGGAGGCCAATCCGGCGCTGGTGAGCACCTATTCACGCCTGGCCGAGCTGTATGGCGCGCCAGTGCAAGAGACGCTAGACCTGGCCGGGGTGGTGCCTGAGCTGCCAGACAGCATCACCGAGATTTACGACACTTACAGCTTTGCCCAATACTTGCCAGCGGTCATCACATCGAACGTGCCCCTGTCTATGGCCCACACCATAGAACAGGAGAGCATCTTTATGCCAGGGGTGCGTGTGATTCCGCAGCCATTGCGCTATTACCCATCGGCCGATCTGTCGGCCCACATTGTGGGGTTCATGGGGCCAATTCCCAACAACAACTGGCTTGACCTGGGCTACGAGCGGGATGACCGCGTGGGCTGGTCGGGCCTGGAGATTTCGATGGAGGAGGAGCTGGCCGGCATCAAAGGCTCGCGGCGGATTGAGGTGGACTGGACCGGCCGGGAACTGCGCCAGGTAGGCCCAACCATCGACCCGGTTGCCGGCCTGAACCTGTACCTGACTCTGGACATGGCATTACAGCGCCAGGTATACGACATTCTGCAAGGGATCATTGAAGAGCGGCGGCAAACCCCGGACATTGACTATGTGACCGGCGAGCGACGCCAGCCGGAGGTGGAGCAGGCCTCCATTGTGGTACTGAATGTGAAGACGGGCGAAGTGCTGGCCATGGTCAATATCCCTTCGTTCGACAACAACCGTTTTGCCACGGAGGTGCCTGTAGATTATTACCTGGGCCTGGCACGGAACGATTATGAGCCGTTGTTGAACCACGCCATTGCCGGCCAATACCCGCCGGGGTCCACCTTTAAGCTGGTTACCGCGGCCGGGGCGCTGCAAGAGGGCGTTATCTCGCCCAACCGCTATTTGCGCGCGCCTGGCTCCATCCGCATCCCTAACCGCTATGCGCCCAACGACCCCGGCCGGGATCAGGAATTCGTCTGCTGGATCAACCAACAGGGCAAAGAGCACGGCCTGATGAACATGGTCCTGGGCATCGCCAACTCCTGCGACATCTACTTCTACAAAATCGCCGGCGGGTTCGACCAGGATGGCGAGACCGTAGAAGCGCTGGGCATTAGCCGGCTGGCCAACTACGCCAACCAGTTCGGTTTTGGCCGTGTCCAGGGCATTGAGCTGCCGCTGGAAGCCCCCGGCAACATCCCCACCGCGGCCTGGAAAGCACTCAATTACGGCGAACCCTGGTCCACCGGCGACGATTACAATGCCGCCATTGGCCAGGGGTTCGTAACCTCTACCCCCATGCAAATTGCCCAGATGGCGGCGGTGGTGGCCAGCGGCGGCTTCCTTTACCGGCCAACCATCATCCACCACATGACCGACGAGAACGGCAACATTGTGGTTCGTGACCGCACGACCGACGAGCTGGTGGTGGTTGTGCGCGATGAGAACGGCCGCATCACTTACCAGGACCGGCGCGGCAACGTTTTGGACCCGGCCGGGGTGAATGTAGACGTGCAGTTCGATGCCAACGGCGAGTTCATTCTGCAGCCCGAAGTGCTAACCGCCCTGGACGTGGACCGCGAATACATCAACGTCATTGCCGAAGGGATGCGGCTGGTGAACACCGAAAGCGGTACCGGCACCGGGTACGTGCAGTGGCTGGATGATTTCGGTATTACCACGGCCGGTAAAACGGGGACGGCGGAGTATTGCGACCAGATTGCCCAGAAGCGCGGCTGGTGTATTGAGGGGCGGATTTTGCCCACCCACTCCTGGTACGTGGGCTATGCGCCCTTTGAAAACCCGGAGATTGCCGTGGTGGGCTTCATCTTTAACGGCGGCGAAGGGTCGCAGTGGGCCGCCCCGTCCGTGCGCGAGACGATGGCCGCTTATTTCAAGGTGGATGCCTTTGCGCCGCCGGCCGTGGAGCCTGAGGTCCCGGCCGGGACCGATACCACCCCGCCAGACGCTGCCCCGGCCGGGGAGCCAGCCACGCCAGAAGCCCCGGCCAACGCGCCGGCCCCCGGCCCGTAAGAGAGCCTTTTTTAAGCTGTCCAGTTGTGCTATCATCCGTTCATGACCTACATCCTACTTGTACGACACGGACAAAACGAATGGGTGAAGAAGCACCGGCTGGCCGGCTGGATCCCCGGCGTTCACCTGAACGAAGAAGGGCACCAACAGGCGGCCCAGGCGGCCGAAAGGCTGGCACATCTGCCCGTCCGGGCGGTGTACAGCAGCCCGGTAACCCGCTGCCTGGAGACGGCCGGCTATATCGCCCAGCGCCACCAGGTGGATGTTGTGGAGCTGCCAGCCCTGGGTGAAGTGCGCTACGGCGAATGGGAGGGCAAGAAGATTGCCAAACTGGCCCGAAAGCCGGAATGGTATGCCGTGCAGCACTATCCCAGTCGTTTTCGCTTCCCGGCCGGGGAAGCCCTGCGCGACGTACAACAGCGGGCCATCAGCGCCCTGGAAGATCTCTCCCGGCAGCATCCGCAAGACATGATCGTCGTCGTCTCCCACGCCGATGTGATCAAACTGGTGCTGGCCCACTATCTGGGCGTGCACATCGATCTGTTCCAACGGATCGGCCTGGCCCCGGCCTCCGTTAGCCTGCTGGCCCTGTCCGACAAGGGCATGGTGCGCGTGCTGCGCATCAACGACGATGGCCCCATCCAGCCCCCTCCCCCACCGCCAGAAAAGAAAGCCAGCAAAAAGAGCAAGAAAGCGGCGGACCCGGCCGGGGTGGAGGCCAACCAGGCACAGCCGACAACTAGCGCAGAGGCCGCCACGGAGGAAGAAACATAACCATGCCGCGTCACATTGAGTTAAATCCGGTTACGCAGTTCACAGTAGGCACCATTGGCCGGCCGGGTCAGCGCACCTTCTATCTGCAAGGCAGCAAAGGCAGCAACACCGTCTCGTTAGTCATCGAGAAACAACAGGCCGCCATGCTGGCCGACAGCCTGGAAGCCCTGCTGGAAGAGCTAGACAGCAAATACCCCCAGCCGGCCGACGAATCACAAGAACAGGTCTTTATGGATTTTCGCCTGCGCGAGCCGGTGGAAGAGCTTTTTCGGGTGGGCAACATGGGGCTAGGTTTCAACGAGGCCGACAATCGCGTCGTTGTCGTGGCCTATGAGATCACCGCCGAAGACGAAGAAGACGAGGATGTGAATGCGGTCAGCTTCTGGGCTACGCGAGCACAGGTCAAATCGCTGGTGCCCCACATCTATGAAGTCGTAAGTGCCGGCCGGCCCATTTGTGGTAACTGCGGCCGGCCCATTGATCCAGAAGGCCATTTTTGCCCCCATCGGAATGGGCACGTCAAATAGCTAGCCCTGAGCGCCCGGCCGGGGCTGTTGGCCAGCAGCGCTTCTGCGAGGCAACCCTGGCCAAAGATCCCAACAGGTTTGTCTTGTGGCCAAGTTGAACGCCAAGAACCAGGATGCCCTTCTCACCGTGCTGCAAGACGGCAGCCTGGAACTGGTTGGCTTGCTGCCCTGGGGATCCAACTACACCTTCCTGGTAGACGTTTGTCACCAGGAAGTGAAGCTGCCGGCGGTCTACAAGCCGCGCAAGGGTGAACGCCCGCTGTGGGATTTTCCGCGAGGCACGTTGTGCCAGCGTGAGCAGGCGGCCTATCTGCTAAGCGCGGCGCTGGGGTGGGGCCTGGTGCCGCCCACTGTGCTGCGCGATGGACCACACGGCTGGGGCGCGGTGCAGGCTTTTGTGGAGCATGACCCGGATCAGCATTACTTCACTTTTGAAGGACGCTATGCGGATCAGTTGCAGCGCGTAGTGCTATTTGATGTTCTGGCGAACAATGCTGACCGTAAGGGGGGGCACGTATTGTTGGATGAGACAGGTCGTCTGTGGTCAATCGACCATGGTATCTGTTTCCATGTGGAAGATAAGCTGCGTACTGTTATCTGGGATTTTGCGGGCGAAGTGATTCCGGCGGATCTGCTGGCCGACCTGGCACAGCTGCAGGCCAGCCTGGCGGATGGGACCGATGGACGGGTCGTGGCGATGCAGCAGATGCTATCCCGCCAGGAGCTAAGAGCGCTGCAGCAGCGCCTGGCCCTGCTGTTGGCCAACCCTGTCTTTCCCCGGCCGGGACCCGGCCGGCACTACCCCTGGCCGCCAGTTTAGGCAGGGCGGTCAGCCGCTCACGTCTCCGTGCCTGAATCCCGGTTAGATCATCTCAAGAAGTGGTGCAAATAAGATGCCCAAGACCTTGCTAGTAGTGGATGACCATCCAGATACGATTCAGCTTATCACGCATACCTTACGCCGGCACGGCTACGTTGTCATTGGCACCGAGACAGGGCAAGAGGGGCTGGTCCTGGCCGAGAAAGAGGTGCCAGACCTGATCCTCCTAGACGTGATGATGCCAGACATGGACGGCTATGAGGTTTGTCGCCGGCTGAAGGCGAATGAGCAGTTGTCGCACATCCCCATCATCATGTTCTCGGCCAAAACGGATGCCCGTGACAAGCTGCAAGGCTTTTCCGCCGGCGCGGATGATTACATTACCAAGCCAACCCGGCCGGGGGAGTTAACCAGCCGGATCGAAGCAGTCCTGGCCCGTTACCAGCCATCCCAAACCCGGCCGGGAGTCAAACTGCCCAACACCGCCCCCACCCCCGATAAGAGCGCCCAGGATCGGCCGCGGCAGCTCATTGTTGTCTTGGGCGCGCGCGGTGGGGTAGGCACCACCACCGTGGCCATCAACCTGGCCGTCAGCCTGGCCGATGATAACTGCAGCACCATTCTGGCCGACCTGGACGGTATCCCCGGCCGGGTCGGGACCTACCTGAACATTGAGCCGACCGAAGACATCTTCGACCTGCTAAAGCTGCCAGAGGAAGGCTGGGTGTGGCAATTACCCAACTTCTTGCACGAACCGGTACCCAACCTGCACGTGCTGCCCTCGCGGGCCCGCTTCTTGCAGCCCTGGTCGCCGCCCACAGCCGAGCAGCTTGTGGCCCTGGTAGGCATTTTGCAGGACAAAGCGGAGCAAGTCGTGGTCGATTTGGGCCAACCCGCCGACGCGCGCTTCCGCCCGCTGCTGGCCCGCGCCAACCACATCCTGGTCTGCCTTCGGCCGGAGCGCACGGCCATTACCGCGGCCAAAGGGTTGGTGCAGCTCTTAAGCACCGAAATCGCACCCCACGCCCAAACCCACGCCCTCATGATGAACTTCCACAGCAGCGTGAGCCTGCCCCAGGCAGCCGTGGAAAGCTTCCTGGGCTTTCCGCTGCTGGCCGAGATCGACGTTGCCGACCGGGCATTGGCCCAGGCCGCCAACCAGGGACGGCCTCTGGTGAATTTGCAGCCCAATGGGCAGTTCACGCAGCAGTTCAAGCGGCTTGCCCGGCAATTGCAAAACGCAGAAAATAGAGAGCATCCTTAATCGAAACAAATTCTCGCCGGCCGCCAACCTGTCTGTCCCGATACCAGGCAGCGCACCCGGCAGAAGCGGCAGGAAACTGTTCATGGTAGGTATCTTGCGAACAATTCTGGCCCAGACCCGGCAAGCGATGGGTGGGAGATGACACAACTGGCCGCACAAATCGCCCAGGCGCAGGCCTTGCTGCAAGCATCCCAATACGCGGTGGCCCTGACCGGCGCCGGTATCAGCACGGCCTCTGGCATCCCTGACTTCCGCAGTCCTGATTCTGGTCTGTGGGAGCATGCCAACCCCCTGGAGGTAGCCTCGATCTACGCAATGCGGCATCGTCCCCAGGACTTTTACGATTGGATTTATCAGTTGGCGCAGCGGACCGTTTTGGCCCAGCCCAATGCGGCGCACCTGGCCCTGGCGCAGCTTGAGGCGCACGGGCCGCTGAAGGCATTGATTACCCAGAATATCGATACGCTGCACAGTCAGGCCGGGTCACGCGCCCTGTTTGAGCTGCATGGCCACCTGCGCACCATGACCTGCTTGCGCTGCTATGAGGAGTACGACTCGGCTCCGTACATTGCAGCGTTCTTGCGAACCCGCGTTGTGCCGCTGTGCCCATGCGGCGGGGTGCTAAAGCCCAATGTGATTCTGTTTGGCGAGCAGCTTCCGGTGCGGGTGCTGACGGCGTCCAAACAGCATGCGCGGGCCTGTGACCTGATGCTGGTGGCCGGCTCGTCGCTGTCGGTGGCCCCGGCCGGGGACCTGCCGGCCATGGCCAAGGGCAACGGAGCACGCCTGATCGTGGTCAATTATGAACCAACCCACGCGGACGAGTTCGCCGACGTGGTTATTCACGCGAATGTCACCGTGGTGCTGCCGCAACTGGCAGCCCCATTCCTGGCAGCCAACGGGGTGGACGCCCCGGCCGGGTAAGACAGCGCGCTTACTTGTTGTCAGAATCATTGCTGGCCCTGGGCCAGCCATACCATAACGAGAGAAGACAATGCAAAAAGAGAAAGTTGTGATTATTGGTTCCGGCCCGGCCGGGTTGACTGCCGCCCTGTACACCGGCCGGGCCATGCTCCGGCCGGTGGTCATCGCCGGCAACCAGCTTGGCGGCCAGATCTCCATCACCTCCGAAGTAGAGAACTACCCCGGCTTTCCTGGTGGCGGCGTCACCGGCCCCAACCTGGTGGACCTGATGGTGAAGCAAGCCGAAGATTTCGGCGCCCGCCTCGTCTATGACGAAGTCGTCGAAGTCGACTTCAGCCACGGCTCCCCCTTTCACGTCAAGACCTATGGCGAAGCATACGAAGCCGATGCCGTCATCGTGACTGCCGGTGCTTCCCCGCGGCGGCTGGGCATCCCCGGCGAAGAAGCGTACATTGGCCGCGGCGTTAGCTACTGCGGCACCTGCGACGGCTTCTTTTTCCGCGGCAAAGAAATTGTGGTCGTGGGCGGCGGCGACAGCGCCCTGGAAGAGAGCATCTTCCTGACCAAGTTTGCCACCAATGTGCGCGTCATTCACCGCCGGGAAGCGCTGCGGGCTGGCCCCATCCTGCAAAAACGGGCCTTCGAAAACGAGAAAATCTCCTTCATTTGGAACACCGTGCCAGAGGAAGTGGTGGGCAACGGCGTGGTCGAAGCCGTGACTTTGCGTAACGTGCAAACCAACGAAGTCAGCACCCTGAAGACCGATGGCGTATTCATCTTTATTGGCCACTATCCCAACAGCAAATTCCTGGAAGGTCAGGTAGAGATGGACGAACACGGCTACGTCATCACCGATGAGCTGATGCGCACCAGTGTGCCCGGCGTCTTTGCCGCCGGCGAAATCCAGGACCCCATCTACCGGCAGATTGCCACTTCGGTTGGCCAGGGCTGCGCCGCGGCCATCCAGGCCGAGCGCTGGCTCAGCGAACGGGATTAGTCACCGGGCGAACGGCCAGGGATAGGGGACAATCCTCTATCCCTGGCCCCAGCTCCCTGCCCTACCCTGTTCTCGGAGAGTTCGGCGTGGTGCGCTATTTGTGGGCTTACATGCTCTATTTGTGGGGAGGGACTCGCCGCCACATTGGCATTCGCAACAGCAACCGGGGGGAACATATGGCTGCGGCGCGGGCATTTGGCCGGGCGCTGGCCGTAAACCCCCGTTTTCGCCCGGCCCGCCTGGCGCGGGGCATTGTTTTGTGGCGGGAGCTAAACCAGTTCGACGAGGCGATTGCCGATTTTGACACGCTGCTGGCAGCAGACGCGCAGGATGGCGAGGCGCTGTTTAACCGGGCGCTGGCTTACCAGCAGGCCGGCCGCTATGCGCCGGCCCTGCAGGACCTCACCGCCTACCTGAAGCTCCCCCGCGACGAACGCTACTGGGACACCGCCATGCGCCTGAGATTGCTGCTGGAAGACTTGCTGGCGAGTTAGCTTGCCAGCAGGTTAGCTTACCGCTAACCGGTTGACTGGCTTAGGATTCGCTCGCAATCAAGTTTGTAGTAGAGGCTTTAGCCGTGCAAACCGCTAAAGCGGCTACTACGGACGGAAAGTCCAGAGTTGATTTTGGGCGGACCCTTACAAGGCGGGCCAAAACTGCCTGAAGGTCTTCCAGGCTGGTGACAAAGGCCACATTGTCCATAAAATCACGCAGTGATGGGCTGTTTTCGCGCACGCTCACCACGGCCGGCCCGACCGGGTCGCTGCCGGTGGCGCCCGGCGTGTCGGCATATGCGCCATAAAAGGCGAAATAGGCCTGGTTGAGCTTGCGGATGTTATAGCCGTTGTCTACAAAGAAGCGGCGGCGCGCTTCCATGTAGGCTTCGGCCTGGGGGATGCGCCCTGCGGCCAACAGCTCGTCTACCTGCGTGCGCGTTTCGGCCATTTCGGCGCGGAAGTTGAAGGGGGGTGGCGCGCTGGGGTCTGGCTCATCTGCCCCGGCCGGGGCCGGCTCCTCCTCCGGTGGCACAGGCACGAATTCCGGATAGTAACGCTCGACAACCCTGGCCCCCACCTCCTCGCCAATGATAGAGGCGATGGTTTCGTTGATGGTGCGCATGGTCGGGTTAGCGCCATAGCTCAGCCCCACCGGCCGGAGCGTAAGCCAGTGGTGTGCCCATTCATGGGCCACCACGTCGGCCAGAAAGTTAATGTCACTGGTCTCCAGAATCATAGACGGGTAAATGCCCAGGCCACCAATGGGAACCACCAGGGCCGACATATCCAGTTGGTCATAAACGCCCGTTTCCAGCGAATCTTTGTCCGGCGTGCTCAGGCCGGGGACCAGGGGGATGTTGTACGCCTGGCGGATTTCGCTGCGTGGCGAGACGATGAGGATTTGCGGCAGGGGAGTCATGTGCATCTGCACCGGGGGCCAGGTCGCGCCAAAGAGATCGAACCCTTCTTCGGCCAGGATAGCCGCCACCTGATCCTGCACAATGGCTTCGGCGATAGGTTGGCGGCGGGCCAGCTCCGCCCGCTTCACGCTTAGTTCGGCCTGCTGCGCCTGTGTGGCTGCGGTATGGTCGCTGATGCTGGGGTCGGCATAAACGGCCTCGATCCCCCGCTCCAGGCTGCGCGCTTCGGCCAGTAAAGCCAGGTAGTCCAGCACGTACTGCTTGCGCGCCGCTTCGTCCATGTAGCTCTGGCCACCGGCGAGCATGGCCTGGGCTTTGGTCTGCAGGGCGTCCAGCTCCCAGCCAACAAAGTCGAACAGGCGCAGCCCAATGAGGGTATCCAGCCGGTAGCGTTCGTTGCCAAAAGCCGGCCATTCCGGCGCGGTGATGACCACGAACAGCAGGATAACGAGGATGAACTTGATTGCCGTGCCAATTTTTCGCCACATAGTGCGTTCATTATAGCCCTATGCCCCCGGCCGGGGCGTGAGAAGCGGGTGAGAGTCTGGTCGCGCGCCGATTTGCGCCGCGCCCTGAATTGTGTCAAGATTCGGCTAGTCAGATGGCGGGCATGAAGCTGACAAGCAGAAACGCGCTCGGAGGGATTCTGTGCTTGTAGTGATTAGCGATTTGCATTTTGTGGATGAGACGGCCGGGGAGCATAATCTACCCGTGGATGCCTTCCGCAACGTCTTCTTGCCAAACGTGGTGGCCCTGGCCCGCGAACGGCAGGCTACGGAGATTGTGCTGCTCTTCCTGGGGGATATCCCCGACCTGGTGCGGACGCAGCAGTGGTTTGCCGAAGCGGTAGAGGACCGGCCATGGGGGATCCGTGGGCTGCAAGATGTGCCCCACCCCCGGCCGGGGAGCCGTACCTTGCAGCGCTGTCTGAAAATCCTGGGCCAGATGCCGGACAACGATGCCGACCCGGCCGGGGCCGACCCCCGCAGCATCCTGGCCAAAAACTGGGACACCTTCGCCTTCTTCCGCCAGTTCGAGTCAATTGTTACGGCCGCCCTGGGGCGGGAGCTGCCGGTGCGCCTGGTGTACCTGCCCGGCAACCATGACCGGATGGTCAATCTCTACCCCGAGCTGCGCGACGAGCTGCAGCGCATGATGGGGCTGACCGTGACTCCGGAGACGGTGGACGGTGACCCGGCGAGCGGGGAGTGGTGGTATCGCTACGACTTTCTGGCAGCCGATTATGGCGTTTATGTGCGCCATGGCCACCAGTTTGACCCTTACAACTATGCCGGTGACGCGGCCTTTACCCGGCCGGGGCACTTGCAAGTGCCCATTGGCGACCTGGTGGCCACCGAATTCGCCACCAAGCTCCCCTACGTCCTGGCCTCACTGCGCGACAAATACCCGGCCATCGACGATCGTTTTATCGACAGCATGAAAGAGGGCGACAACGTCCGGCCTATCAGCGGTCTTCTGGAGTGGTTCTATTACAGTATGCGCCAGACCGACGACCCGCAGTTGCGGCTGGCCCTGGACGAAACGTTTGACCGGGTCATCACCGAGTTCGCGGCGCTGACATTTGTGCAGCAGTGGCACAGCGACCGCACGCAGCTCGACTACTGGCTGCGCGCCCTGAGCGGCGGTTGGCTGCGCTGGCTGCCGCCGCTGCTGCTGCGGCTAACCAGCACGGAAAAGGTACTGCGCCTGGCCCTGCCCTTTGCCGGGCAGGTGGCCAGCTCTGATGCGGTGGTGAATGAAGCCAGGGACTTGTATGTGCAAGCGGCCTATGGCGAACCTGCCTGGCGACAAGACCCGCGCCTACGCTATCTGCTGTATGGGCATACGCACACGCCTACGCTGCACGTCTTGTCTGCCCCCCCCGGCCGGGACGTGCTCTACCTGAATACCGGCACGTGGCGCAGCCGCATCTTTCGCAGCGTCAGCTTTGCCGAAGATGTGGCTTTTGTGAAGCTGCAAAAGGCGACCTATGTCGTCTTTTTCAACGAGAATGAACAACAGCCTGGCCCCGCCTCCCGGCCGGGGACAGCCAGCTTTGACGTGTGGACGGGTCACCGGCACGTGAGTTAGAAACAGGGGTGCTTCATGCGATTCTTGATCACCGGCGGTGCCGGTTTTATTGGGGCCGCCCTGGCCAATCGCCTGGCGCAGGACGGGCATACCGTCCTGGTGCTGGATGATTTGAGCAGCGGCGATCCGGCGCACCTGGCGCCGGCTATCTACTTCACCCGGGGCGATGTGCGCGATGTGCCGCTGCTATGGTCGCTGCTGCAAGATGTGGACTGCGTCTATCACCTGGCGGCCCGCGTTTCTGTGGCTCAATCCACCCTGTACCCGGGCGACTACAACGCGGTGAACGTGGGCGGCACGGTGAGCCTGATGGAGGGGATGCGCGATGCCGGTGTGCGCCGCGTGGTGCTGGCTTCGTCGGGGGCGGTGTATGGACAGCAGCCTAACCCGGTAGTCTATGAGACAGACATGCCCCGGCCGGATTCTCCCTATGCCGTTAGCAAGTGGGCCGCCGAACAATATGTGCATACCATTGGCGCGCTGTGGGGCATCGAAACCGTCGCCCTGCGCATCTTCAACGCCTATGGGCCGCGGCAAAGCCTGCCCGTTTCCCACGCACCGGTGGTGCCGCGCTTTTTGCGCCAGGCACTTACCGGCGGTTCGCTGGTGGTCTATGGCGATGGCCAGCAGGTGCGTGACTTCATCTACGTTGCCGACGTGGTTGCCGCGCTGGTCAGTGCAGCGCGGGTGGGCGACGTAAACCGCAAGGTGATCAATGTGGGCAGTGGCCAGGGGACAACGATTAAGGCGCTGGCCTTGCTGGTGGGGGAGATTACCGGCCGGGAAGTCAACCTGGTCTACAATCCGGAAAAATCGGGTGGGGTACAGCGCCTGGTGGCCGATCCCGGCCGGGCACGGCAACTGCTAGGCTTCGAAACCTACTATAACCTGCGCCAGGGGCTGCTGCAGACGCTGCAAGAGGATGAGCGCTTCGCCAGGGTCAGCTTATCCGCCGGTTAGCAGGCAAAGAAAAACGCCGGGAAATTTCCATTCCCGGCGTCTGTGTGCCCTGGAGAGGACTCGAACCTCCACGCCCAAAGGGCATAGGCCCTCAACCTACCGCGTATGCCAATTCCGCCACCAGGGCATCTACATTGGTATTATAGCCATGCCCCAACGCAAAATCAAATGAGGCTGCTCAAATCTGGGCGGCGCCTTCGCCCAGGGGAGGCACGGCGCTGCTGCGGTTAAAGAGCCGGGTGAAAACGCGCCCCGGCCGGGTGCGGGTCACGTCCATCTGGCGGCGCAGCCCTTCGCCCAGCATGTTGAAGGCAAAGATTTGCAGGAAGACCACCGTGCCCACAATAAATGGCAACCAGGGCGTCTTGATAATCTTGGCCCAGAAGTCGGCCAACAACTGCCCCAACTCCGCCTGGCCCGACGTGGTGATCATCAGGAAGGCCCCAGAGTTAGGGTCGGGCACGTCGATAGTCTGCCCACCGCCAATGAAAATGCCCAGGAAGCCCAATTCGGCAATCAGCAACATCACCGCCGCCAGTTCGAAGGCGATTAGCGAGGGCAGCACCGGCCATAGTTGGGGCAGCACGTAACGGCGCAGTATCCGGCCGGGTTTCAACCCAATGGCGTGCGCCCCTTCAATGTAGGGAGCCTGCATAATCGTCTGGGTACGATCCTTCACAAAGTGCGCCGTCTCTGCCCAACCGGTGAGGGACAGCGCCACGGCAAAGGCCAGCAGCCCGCGCTCTACGCCAATGTAGGTGATGGCCGCAATGGCAAACACCAGCACCGGAATTGCCAATGCCGCGCCAATCAGGCTCTCTACAAAGCGCGCATAGCCGCCCCCATACCAGCCGGCCGACAACCCCAGCAGCAGGCCGCCGCCCATGCGCACCAGCACCACCACCAGGCACATCACCAGCGTAGGACGCACGCCCCACAGAATGCGCGTCAGAATGTCCCGGCCAATCTCGTCCGAGCCCAGCGGATACCCTTCGATCTGTCCCGGCCGGTAAGGAGCCGTGACCCATTGCCCATCTATCTTCATCGTCCGGTTTGGCTCTAGCGGGTCATGCGTGGCCAGATAGGGGCCAAAGATGGCGATAAAGATGAAAATCGCGGTCAGGATTCCGCCGATAATCAGTGGGTAGTTTACTTCGCGTACTCTGCCTCGTTTCATGCCCGCCTTCTCCACTAGAATACAGCCGCTTACCCGGCCGGTCTCTACGCCTCTGCCGGCTTGTTTAGCCGGGGGTCTGACCAGTAAGCCAGCACGCTGGTGACAAAGTCGGCCAGGAGCAGCCCCAGGCCAAAGATAACCACCAGAATGGCCAGCAGCTCCGGATGCAAGAAGTAGCCCACCGGTTCGCGCCCGTCGATGCGAATGCCCACGGCAAAGGTAAAAATGCGGCCGATGCCCGGCCATAAAAAGAGTGACTCCACCACGATCAGGCCGCTAATCAGCCAGCGGGTGGAGCGACCAATGGTCATGATAACCGCGGCCACGATGTTGGGGAAGGCGTGCCGCCAGTAGAGTCCCTGCCAGCTCAGTCCTTTGCTGCGGGCTACGCGGATATAATCTTGCTGCAGCTCGTTTTCCAGCAGGTTGGCGGTGACGCGGCCCACTTGCAGCATGGGGCCGGTGGCCAGCACCAGCACGGGCAGGATAAGATGCTCGTCCAGGCCAAATCCGCTGAGAGGCAGCGGGATACGGCCGCGGGCAAAGCTGAGGATACCGTAGATCATCAGGGCGATGATGGCTACACCCAGGAAAAAGCCGGGCAAGGATTGCCCGGCCGTGGTAATGACCAGGGCCAGTGGCCGTATGCGCCGGGTGCGGCGTGATACGGACAAAAAGCCCACCATTGGCCCCAGGAAAAAGGTTAACAGCATGGTCAGGGCCAGCAGCACCAGGCTGTTCAAGATGCCCTGCGCAACTATCTCGCGAATGGGGGCACTGCCGACGGTGCCCAGGTCACCGCCTAATGCATTCTGCACGTAGGTCAGGTAGCTGGCGTCTACCACCCCGGCCGGGTTGGCCGCCGTAGGTACGTTGTTGGCCGGGTGGGTAGTAGCATAGAAAAACCCCAGCATGCTAAGCAGGGGAATAAACAACAACAGCGTCAGTAACTTGCGCCCGATGAGCTGAACCATACCTCAATCCTCGCCGCTGATCATCGCCTCTCCGCGTAACCAATTAGACGCCCCCGCCGCGCTTTTTTTGCCAACAAGGCCCGGTTTTTGGCCAGGGCGAACGCTTTGGCAGCATTGCGGTGACTATACAGAAGCAAGGAATCGGTGTCAATGCTGTTTCCCGGCCGGGTGGGGGATAATCGTCCCGGCCGGGGCACCGCCCCCTACAAATTCGGCAGCAAGTCGTAATAAATGCCAAACAGGCCAATAACCACCAGCAGCACCCCACTAACGCGCGTCAGCAGCTTGTAATTTTGCGTCGTCCAGCGCGTAAAGCGCCGCTGCAGCGGCGCCGCCAGCAGCGGCAGCAGCACCAGCGGCCAGCCAAACCCCAGGCCAAAGAAAAAGAAATAAACCAGGCCATCCAGCAGCGCCGTAGTGCTGCCCGCCCCCAGCAAGAAAGCGCTCACTACAATGGGGCCGGTACAGGGCAGGGTCATCGGCCCCAACAACAAGCCGTACACATAGGCCGCCACATACGGGTTGCGCAAAACCGGTGTTTGCACCGTGCCCAGCCGGGCAAAAGGATTGCGCCCGGTCAACATCAGGACCCCTAGCAGAATCACCACGGCATAAATCACCGGCAGCACGAAGGGCAAGATGTCGCCAAAGGAGCGCTGCAGCGCATAGAGCAGGGCACCCACCACCAGCATCAGGCTGAGCACGCCCAGCAGCACCAGCAGCCCCAGCCATTTGGTGGCCCGCTGCGCCCGCTCATTGGCCGCATTGCCCGCCATAAACGCCACCAGTCCCGGGTAAAGGGGCAAGATACAGACATTAGTCAGGATGGCCGTATTGCCCAGGATAAACGCTTGTAACCATTGTTCCATGTCTTGATAGTCCTGAGATTGGTCCAACCTGCACGATTGGACCAATCTGGCGATTCCGTTTACTTAACCGCGGGCGGCGTTAATAGCTTCGATTAGCAGTTCCGGCGATTCAATGCCGGTAACCAGGGCGGTGGTGGAGCCATCCGGCCGGATGATGAAGTGCGGCGTGGACGGCGGGTTGGTGATGGTGCGGTCAAACGTACCTACCAGCGCTTGCAGCAGTTCCGGCGTGGCCACGGCAAACAGCCAGTCGAACCCGGCCGCGTCGGCATACTGCGCCAGGTCGGCATCAGAGATGTTCGTCTCCACGCTCAGCGCCACAAAAACCACCTCGTCGCTGTTCAACTGCGCTTTGGCGGTGCTCACGTTGCCCAACTGCTGGCGGCAGTTGGAACACCAGGTAGCCATCGGCTCCACAAACACCGTCTTGCCGGCAAAATCCGCAAACGTGAAGGTCTCACCGGTGCGAGCATTGGTCAGCACCAGTTGCTGCCAGGCGGCGGCCATGCTGTCATCCATCATCGCGCTGCCTTCATCAGCCATGCCTTCATCGGCCATGCTTTCATCGGCCATGCTCTCATCCGACATGGCCTCATCCGACATGGTCTCATCCGACATGGTCTCATCCGACATGGTCTCATCCGACATGGTCTCAGAGTGTTCAGCAGTCGCTGGGTCACTCATCGTCTCATCAGCCATGGCCTCGTCAGCCATAGCTTCGTCAGCTGTCTTGTCCGCCATCGCTTCTTCGGCCATGGTCTCATTGGCGGCCGGTTCGCTGGCGTTGTTGCTGCCGCCACAGGCGGCCAGCAGCAGCAGCAGGACAATAGTGGCGATGAGCAGGGTTCTTTTTCTCATTGGTGACTTTCTCCGTATGTTGATCTCTTTTTGGTTTCCATCCCCGGCCGGGACGGCCAGCGAATTGCCCACTACGATAGCCACTGGATATTAACCCATTCTTCTGAAAGTATTACAGGGGGCTTAACTGCCCATTCGCCCATTCCCCGGTTTCATGATAAAAAGCGGCCATGCAGATTGTGATGGTTGGTCCCTTTGGCTTTCACCCCAACAAGACTATGCGGGCGCGCGCCTTCCAGTTGGCCCGGCCGCTGGTGCAGCGCGGCCACCAGGTAACGATGATCATGCCCCCCTGGCAAACCCCGGCCGAGGCCGGGCGCATCTGGCGGGAAGAAGGCGTCACCATAAACTATGTCAGTTTGCAAGGGGGTGTGCCGGGTATCACCCGGCGCATGGTACGGGCCGCGCTGGCCGCCCGGCCGGGGGTGGTCCACTGCTTCAAGCCCAAAGCCTACAGCGGGCTGGTGGCCTGGTGGCTGTGGCAGTTCCGGCGCCACCGGCTGCGCCTGGTCGTAGACAGCGACGACTGGGAAGGCTGGGGCGGCTGGAACGAACTGGCCCCCTACAGCCCGGCGCAAAAACATTTCTTCGCCTGGCAAGAGCGCTGGGGCATGGGCCACTGCCACAGCCTCACCGTGGCCAGCCGCGCCCTGCAAAGCCTGGCCTGGGCCCAGGGCGTGCCCCCGGCGCAGGTCATCTACCTGCCCAATGGGCCGGGCATCGACCCGGACGCCGGCGGTGCGGCGGCGCGGCGGGCAGCACTGGGGTTGGCCACCCGGCCGGTGCTGCTGCTCTACAGCCGCCTGTTTGAGTTTGACATCGGCCGGTTAATCGCCGTCTTGCAGCAAGTGCACGCCGCACTGCCCAACCTGGCCATCCTGGCCGTGGGGGCCGGGCTGTACGCCGCCGATGCCGCACAACTGCGGCAGCAGTTGGCCACGGCCGGCCTGCTAGACTGCTTTGTGGACGTGGGCTGGCTGCCGGAGGGGGAACTGCCGGCCGCGCTGGCCGCCGCCGATGCAGGGCTGTACCTGATGGAAGACACGCTGCTCAACCGCACCAAATGCCCGGTGAAGCTGGCCGACATGCTGGCCGTGGGAGTGCCGGTGGTGGCCGAGGCGGTGGGCCAGGTGCCGGAATATGTGCAGCCAGGGCAAACCGGGCTGCTGTGCCCCAGTGGGGATGTGGCCGGGCTGGCGGCGAGCCTGGTCCACTTATTGACAGACGATGCGCAGCGCCGCCGCCTGGGAGCCGGGGCGCAGGCGCACGTAGCCGCCAATTTTGCCTGGGCGCGGCTGGCCGAACGGCTGGAAGTGGCTTATGGGGCGGGCTGATTGGCTCCCGCAGCCGGCTCCCCCCCCCTGATTAATTACGCCGCTTGTGCCACTGGTAGGCCCCGGCCGGGAGCACCATGGCCAGCAAGAAGCCGCCCACCGGGCCGGGCAGAGCTGCTCCCTCATCGGTGCCGTCCAGCACGGCAATCTGCACCCAGAAGACGATATCCGGTTCCGGGATGCCAAAGCGCGTGCCGTCGGCATTGCGCAGCATCCAGTCACCACGATAAGTGCCGTTGACGGTCGGCACGACCAGTTCCACGGTAATGTCCAGGGTGGTGCTGGGCGGCACGCTTTGGGTCAGCGGCTGTTCGTTGGGGCCGCTCATCTGGTCGCCGCCCACGAAGACCAGGGCGTAGTCGGTGGTCCAGGTGCAGGTGCCGCTGTTGGCCAGCCGCCACGTTTTGGTGAAGGTAGACCCGGCCGGGAGAACCGTGTCATCAATCACGTTTACGTCAGCAACGAAGATGGCCGCATCGGTGCAGTTGGCCGCCGCCAATTCGTCAGGGTTGGGCGCGAACTGGAAGTCCCAGCCGAAGTTTATGTTTGGGCTAACCTGGTTGGTAACCACGTTAACCGTGGCTTCGGCCACGCCGTCGATGGCCGGGAAGGTCCATTTGCCGGGGATGAGAATAGAGACGTTCGGCTCAACCAGCGGGTCGATAGAGATGCAGTAAGTGCCGGCCTCCAGGCCGGTGAAAGAGTAGAAACCATTGGCATCGGTGGTGGTGGCGGCCAGGCCGGTGGCCGGACAAGCACCGCGGCCCAGGGAGACCTGCACCCCTTCCAGGCCAGGTTCGCCTGTTTCCAGCGCACCGTTGGCCTCAAAGCCACCGCTGGGGGTGGTGATGCAGCCTTCGGAGGGAATGGCTGGTTCGCCACCTTCGCCGCCAATGGCGCACAAATCGTGCCACACCTGCCCACTAATGGCCCCGCTGCCGGTGGAGACGGGGGGCGCAGTCGCTTCGGCGGTCGGGGCTTCGTTGGCCACAGCCAGGGTGAAGCTGGCGCTGACACCATTGACGCTGACGGTGTAGCTCCCGGCCGGGAGCCCGGCCACATCCAGCGGGATCACTTTGTCATACGGTTCCAGGGCCTCGGTACAGACGGCATCACCCGGCCGGGAAGTAGGCAGGCTAATGGTAAAGGTGGTGTCCGCCTGGGCAATCGTTGGTTCCTCCAGGCGGGTGCAGCCGTCCGGCAAGTTACCGCTGGCGATCACATTCACCTGCACCGGGAAGGATTCCAGGACCAACACATCCACAGTGTCCACCGGGGCCGTGCCAATAACCGGTTCGCTGGCGGGTGGGACCGGGGTGGAGACTTCTGTGGTAGGCTCCGGGGTGGCCGTGGCCTCTGGCTCGCCGCCAATGAGGGAGCAGGCGGTCAGGAGCAAGCCCAGCAGGCCAGCCAGAATAAGGGTTTGAGTTACTCGTTTCATCGCTTCTCTCCTTTGGGAACAGGGGTGTGTGCCATCTCAGTCGCAGCGCAGGCGGTCAGCCTGCCCGGCAAACGGGCAGTTTGCTCTACCTTTACGGCCCGTCTGAAACACACCCTGGGAACAGCCTGCCAGCCAGTTGCCTGTCACCTGACAGCGCCGATCCGCTTATGCTACAATCATGCCCTAACCCGATTGTTTTGCAAAATCGGTGCGCCTGAGGTGAAGGAGTGGATGAGAAGATGTCTGAATTGCTGCCACCGGTGACCGCCCCGGCCGGGGAGCGCCTGCCATTTATCCTGCAAAGACTGCGCCAGGCTCACCCCGACGCCCACTGCGCCCTGAACTATGACAATCCCCTGCAACTGCTGGTGGCCACCATTCTCTCCGCCCAATGTACCGACGAACGGGTGAACCAGGTGACGCCGGTGCTGTTTGCCCGCTACCCAGACGCGTCCGCCCTGGCCGCCGCCAACCGGGCCGCGCTGGAGGAAGTTGTGCGCTCGACCGGCTTCTACCGGCAGAAGGCGCGCTACATTCAGGAGACGGCCCATTTGCTGGTGACACAGCACGGCGAGCAGGTGCCAGACGAGATGGCCGCGCTGCTGATGCTGCCGGGCGTGGCCCGCAAGACGGCCAACGTGGTATTGGGCGAGATTTATGGTAAGGCGGAGGGGGTGGTGGTGGATACGCACGTGAAGCGGCTGTCGCAGCGGCTGGGGCTGACCACGGCCACAACACCGGAGAAGATTGAGCAAGACCTGATGGCCTTGCTGCCGCGCAGCGCCTGGATTGAGATTTCCCATTTGCTCATCTTTCATGGCCGCCGCATTTGCGCAGCGCGCCGGCCAGATTGTGCCCACTGCCCGCTGTTGGCCCTGTGCCCGGCCGGGGCAGCCAACACCACCCCACCCGCCCCCTAGGCAACAACACCTGGCGCCAGGATGGCCACCACCCGGCCGGGAACTTTCCCGGCCGGGAAAACGTCCTTTCTGTAGATGCCAGAAGGCATCGCTCACCGAAGGAGGTTCCCATGAAGAAGATCACCCTATCCATCCTATTCATCCTCGTTTTGGCCCTGGCCGGCCCGGCGGCGGCCCAAGAAGCCACCCCACCCGGCTTCATCGGCCCGCCCGACCAGCTCCCCGCGCCCGGCCTGACCATCGCCTACCAGCGCGTAGACGTCACCATCCAGGACCAGGTGGCCACCACCCACATCGACCAGCTCTTCGTCAACAACAACGACTGGATGATGGAAGGCACCTATCTCTTCCCGCTGCCTGAAGGCGCGGCGGTAACCCAGCTCACCATGTGGGTCGACGGCCAGCCCATCGAGGCCAAAATCCTGGACGCCAACCAGGCCCGCGCCATCTACGACGAGATTGTGCGCCAACTGCGCGACCCGGCCCTGCTGGAGTATGTGGGCACAGGGGCCATCCAGGCCAACGTTTTCCCCATCCCGCCCCGCGACCAGCGGCGCATCGAGATTGAATACAGCCAGGTCCTGACCGCGGACAATGGCCTCTTCCACTACGTTTACCCCCAGTCCAGCAACCTCTACACCAACCTGCCGCTGCAATCGCAGAGCATCCGCGTAGAGATTGTTTCCAACGAGGCCATCCGCGCTATCTATTCGCCCAGCCATGCGGTAGCTATTGACCGGCCGGGTGAATTCCGCGCCACGGTCGGCTACGAAGCCAACAACGTCCTGGCCGACCAGGATTTTGAACTGTACTACACCGTCTCGCCCGAAGACATTGGCCTGAACTTGCTCAGCTACAAGGAAGCGGGGCAAGATGGCTTCTTCTTGCTGCTGGTCGCCCCGACCATCGAGGTGGACCCCAACCAGGTGGTAGCCCGTGACATCATCCTGGTGCTGGATACGTCGGGCAGTATGCATGGCGAGAAGCTGGCCCAGGCGCAGGCCGCCGCCCGCTACCTGGTGGATAACCTGAATCCGCAGGACCGCTTTAATATTGTCAGCTTTAGCACCGGCACGCGCAGCTACGCCCGCGGCCTCACCCCGGCCGGGGACGCCGGCGACTATGTGGGCTTCATCAACAGCCTGGAGGCCATCGGCGGCACCAACATCGCCGGGGCGCTGCTAGAAGCGGTGCAGCAAGCCGACGCCGAACGGCCGCTGACCATTCTCTTCCTCACCGACGGGCTGGCCACCGAAGGCATTGTGGACACCCCCCAACTGCTAAACACCATTGAGCAGGCCGCGCCCGCCAGCACGCGCCTCTTCGCCTTTGGCGTGGGCGACGACGTGGACACGCTGCTGCTGGACAGCCTGGCCCAAAATCACCGCGGCACCACGACCTACGTCCGGCCGGGGCAGGCCATCGACGAAGCGGTTAGCAGCTTCTACGCCAAGGTCAGCACCCCCGTCCTGGCCGACATCAGCCTGGATTTTGGCGACATTGTGGTGGACCAGCTTTACCCCACGGAACTGCCCGACCTCTTTGCCGGCACGCAGTTGGCCCTGGCCGGCCGCTATCGCGCCGGTGGCCCGGCCACCATCACCCTGCGCGGTGAAGTGAACGGCCAGCCGCAGACCTTTGTGTATGAGGACAACGTCTTTCGCCAATCGGGCGGCGATGCCTTCATCCCCCGCCTGTGGGCCACGCGGGCCATTGGCCACCTGCTGAATGAAATCCGGCTGCACGGCGAATCGCCGGAACTGGTGCAGAGCATTGTCAACCTCAGCATCCGCTACGGCATCATCACCCCCTACACCAGTTACCTGATCGAGGAAGACGACATCTTCACCCAGACCGGCCGGGACACCATCATCGAGGAGTCGCTGGACGAGTTTGCCGCACCGGCCGAAGTGAGTGGCGAGGCGGCAGTCGATCGGGCAGCGGCAGCTAATGAGCTGGCCGGCGCGGAAGCGCCCCTGCCGGCGGCCACCGCCCCGGCCGGGAAGGATGGCCTGGCCGCGGCCACCGAAGCGGTGCAGTATGTGGGCAGCAAGGCGTTTGTCTACCGCGATGGCGTCTGGATTGACACCGCCTACGACGCCGACCAATACACACCGCAGCAGGTCGGCTTTGCCAGCGATGCCTATTTTGACCTGCTCAACGCCGCCCCAGAGCTTGGCCCTTACCTGGCCCTGGGCGAGCGGGTGCTGGTGGTTTTTGGCAACCAGGCGTATGAGGTTGTGCCCGGCACTGGCGACAACAGCATTACCCTGCCCGACGTGCCGGCGGAGGACAGCGGCAATGTGGCTGCGCCCACCCCGGCCCCGGCCGGGACAGACAGCAGCACCCCGCCTACCGCCACCCCGGCCGGGACAGATAGCACAGCCACAAACAACCCGGCCGGGAGCAGTTTGTGCACCGCCGCGTTGATCATGCCGCTGCTGGTTGGAGCCGGCTTCCTGGCCTTCCCCGGCCGGCGGCGCGCCGCCAGGCAACAGGACGCGACCGGCACAGAGACAACCGGCAAACCCTGACCTTCGGGACGACTGGTAAGGCCGGAAGGGTTTGGCCAACTGATATTAGCAATATCACGCCAACCAAACCCTTCCGGTCACTCCGCAGCGCCCGCAGCGGCGGGAAAAAGCAGACCGCTCGTGACCATGCTGGTGTAACCTGACCCGGCCGGAGGCGGAACCGGGCTTCGACAAGCTCAGCCCGCGCGGAGGTGTATAATCCCGACCGATCACACCGCCAAAGTAAATTGCCACCAACAAATCCCTGGACCAGCGTTACCCCCACACCCCTTCACCCCCACACCCCACTCAATACTCCTCATCCTCCAGCGCCTCATGCTCCTCCCGCAGGCGCAAATAACTCTCATACCGCTCTGGCGACACCCGCCCATCGGCCAGCGCCGCCTTGACGGCGCAGTTTGGCTCATGCACGTGGGTGCAATCGCTGAACTGGCAGTGGGTCACCAGCGGCGCAATCTCCCGAAAATAGCCATCCAGCTCCTCTGGTTCCAGGTCAAACAGGGCCAGGCTGCGGATGCCCGGCGTGTCGGCCACGTAGCCGCCGCCAGCCAGTGGCAGCAGCTCGGCATAGCGCGTGGTGTGCATCCCCTTCTCGGTCGCCTGGCTAACGGCCCTGACCTTCAGCCCCAACCCCGGCTGCACCGCGTTCAGCAGGCTGGATTTGCCCACGCCCGACGACCCGGCCAGCACCGACAGCTTGCCCGCCAGGGCGGCGCGCAGGGCGTCGATGCCATCGCCACGGCTGGCACTGGTATACAGCACCTGGTAACCAATACGCTGGTACAGGCCAAAGATGCGCGGCCCTTCGTCTGGCTCCACCAGGTCGATTTTGTTGACGCAGATAATGGCCGGCAGATGGTTCATCTCGGCCACCACCAGGAAGCGGTCCAGTTTGCGCAGGCTGGGCGTGGGCTGGCGAATGGCAAAGACGAAGATTACCTGGTCGGGATTGGCCACCAGCACCTGTTCGCGTTCGCCGCCCAGGGTACGGGTGCCCCCCCCCGGCCGGGAGCGGGACAACACCCGCGCTCGTTCGGCCACCGCTTCAATCAGCCCACTGCCATCCGGGTGAGTGGAGATGGTCACCCGGTCTCCCACCGTTACCAGGTCTGTCTGCTTACGCGTCTGCTTCAACCGGCCGGGAATCTGGCACACAAACAGCCCCTCGGCCGTCTGCACGGTAAAAAAACCGCTAATCGATTTGATGACAAGTCCAGTAGGCATGGTCAACGACAGGGAAGCGGCGGTGAGGATACGGCTAACACATAACAGGCAGGCGCAGGAGTGACCGCGATGTCGCCCCTGCGCCTGCAAGAACAGTATCGGGAATTAGCCCAGCCGTTCGCGGAACGCCTCAGACAGCACCGGCAGCACCTTAAACAGGTCGCCGACGATGCCATAGCTGGCCAGGCCAAAGATAGGCGCGTCAGCGTCTTTGTTAATGGCCACAATGACCTTCGACGTGCGCATACCGGCCTGGTGCTGGATGGCCCCGCTGATACCACAGGCGATGTACAGGTCGGGGCTAACCGTCTTACCCGTCTGCCCCACCTGGTGGTCGTAGGGAATCCAGCCGGCGTCGACAGTGGCGCGGGAAGCACCCACCGCCCCGCCCAGCACTTCGGCCAGCTCGCGGATGGGGGCAAAGCCTTCTGGCCCGCCCACGCCCCGCCCACCGCTGACGATGATACGGGCGTCGGTCAGGCTGACCTGCCCTTCGCTGCTCTCAAAGCTCACAATCTTGGTGGGGATGTCGTCTTCCTCCACCACGGCATAAACCCAGTCCACGCTGCCGCTGCCGCCGCTGGGGGCGGCGGCGGGGAAGGCGCGGCTGCGCAGAGTGATGACTTGCAGGCCACCGGTCACTTTAACGTCGGCCAGCAGCTTGCCGGCATACACCGGCCGGGTCACCACCACCGTATCCCCATCCACAGCCAGCTTAATGCCATCGGCCACCAGCCCCGCATCCAAGGCGGCGGCGACCCAGGCCGCCAGGTCCCGGCCGGAGGTCGAAGCGCCCACCAGGAAGACGGCCGGCTCGCGCTCTTGCGCCAGTTCGGCCACCAGCGGCCCGGCCGCTTCTACGCGGAAGCTGGCCAGGGTCTCATCGTCGCAGCCAATCACCTCATCGGCACCGTAGCCAAAGAGGGTGTCGGCCATATCTTCAACTTCATAACCCAGCACCAGCGCCGTTAGCGAGGTGCCCAGTTCGTCAGCCACCGCCCGCCCGGCGCCCAGGGCTTCCAGGCTAATGGTGGCGACTTTACCCTGGCGATGATCAATCCAAACCCAGACGCCGCTCATATTACTTTCTCCTCAAACAGCCGGTCAACCAGGGTGGCCACCTGCGCTTCAATGCTGTCGCCTTCCATCATCTCCACTTCGCTGTCACGCGGGGGTAGGGGATAGACGTTGGACCAATCGACGTTGCTGGCGGCCTGCCCGGCCGGGCCAGCAACCGGCACATCCCCGGCTGTCCAGGTGGGGATGGTGGCCCGGGATGCCTTGCGGATGCCCATGAAGGAGGGGTAGCGCGGCTCGTTAATCTCTTTCACCACGCTGATGACCACCGGCAGTTTGGCGGTGACGGTCTCTTTGCCGCCGTCGACCAGCCGCTCCACAGTAATGCTGCCCCCGGCCGGGTCAAACGCCGTAATAGCCGACACAAAAGTCAGCGGCGTCCAACCCAACTTCACAGCCACCTGCACCGGCGTCTGGCCGGTATCGCCATCAATCGCCTGCTTGCCAAAGAAAGCCACCTGCGCCTCGTCAATCCGGCCCAGGGCCGCGGCCAGCACGCGGGCCGTGCCCAACGTGTCCGAACCGGCAAAGGCGGGGTCACTTACCAACACCGCCTCCTGGCAGCCCATCGCCAGGCAGGTCTTCAGCGCTTCCTGGCTCGATTCATCCCCAATAGACAGGGCTACCGTCGAGCCGCCATACTTCTCCTGCATACGGATGGCTTCTTCCACCGCATACTCATCCCACGGGTTCACCACATTGGGCTTCCCGCCGGGATCATCCCAGCTAACGACGCCGTTATTCACCTTGAGCACGGCGGTGGTGCTGGGCGTCTGTTTAACGCACACAACGAATTTCATGCCTTTACCTCCAATAATCAGTGTTTAATGGCTTATGAACCTGGTTCCATCAGCTGCGGCTGGTTGAGGGCCGCAAAGCGTTCGGCAAACGCTTCGTTGGCAAACTCAAAGGTGGTGGCCCGCCAGGAGAAATTGGTGATCCGCGCGGCGGCCAGAATGGCCCGTTTCTCCGGCCGGGCATGGCGCAAACTGGTCTGGCGGACGTACTGAAAGGTAAACGCGGCGGCGGCCAGGGCCATAACCAGGGTTAGCAGGAAACGGGCCAGGAAGGACACCCCGGCCGGGAACAGCAGCAAGCCCACCGCCAGCAGCACCAACCACACCAGGCCGCTCAGCAGCCAGCTCAACTTCAGCCAGCGCTCTTCCTCACCCGACAAACGGTGCAGTTCGCCGGCGCAATCGCTGCACAGCGGCACGTCCACCAGCCGGGTCACCCGGCCAACCCGTTTCCGCAGGCGCATCCGCTCCCCGGCCGGGGCGCTGCAATGCACACACACCCCCGGGAAGTCCATCGTCTGCCCCGCCTGCACCTGCACCTTCACCAGTTGGCCCATGGCTAGTCCGGCAACTCCTGCCACAAGTCCGCGTCGTAGGCCGGCAGTTCACAGCGCAGTTCGCCATCCTGGCGCAGCCCCAGGGCATAGCCCGCCTGCATCAACTGGTGAATCTCGCTGGTCCCTTCATAAATAATCGCCCCCCGGCTGTTACGCAGGTAACGCTCCACGTCATACTCATCGGAAAAGCCATACGCCCCGTGCACCTGGATCGCCTCATTGGCCGCCTGGAAGGACATATCGGTGGCATACCACTTGGCCATCGAAACCTCGCGCGTATTGCGCTGCCCCTCGTTCTTCAGCCAGCCCACGCGCAGGTAAAGCAGGCGGGCACAATCGTACCACTGCTGCATGTAAGCCAGCTTCTGCTGGATGAGCTGGTGGCGGGCGATGGGCCGGCCAAACGTCTGGCGCTCCTGGGCATATTTCAACGACGCTTCCAGCGAGGCGCGGATCAGGCCGGTAGCCCCGGCGGCCACCGTGTAGCGACCATTGTCCAGGCAGCTCATGGCAATGCGGAATCCCTCACCTTCCTGGCCAATGCGGTTGGCCGCCGGCACGCGCACATCGTGGCAATGCACCCAGCCGGTGGAGCCGGCGCGCACGCCCAGCTTGCCGTGGATATCGCCGCTGGTCAGGCCGGCCATCTCCCGCGTCACCATGAAGGCGGAGATGCCTGCGTGGGGGTCCTTCCCGGCCGGGCTTGTTCGCGCAAACCAGAGAAAATGGTGCGCCTTCGTGGCCAGGCTAATCCACATCTTCTCCCCGTTCAAAATGTAATCATCCCCGTCCCGGCGGGCCGTGGAGGTCATAGCCGCCACGTCTGAGCCGGCTCCCGGCTCCGTGAGGCAGAAGGCGGCATAACGCTCACCCTGCGCCTGCGGCACCAGGAACTCCTGCTTCTGCGCTTCGCTGCCCCATTGCAGCAGCCCCATGCTGTTCAAGCCCATGTGCACCGACATCACCACCCGCAGCGTCGAATCGACCCGCTCCAACTCCTCGCACACCAGCCCCAGGGTCACATAGTCGAACCCCTGGCCGCCATAGCGCATCGGGATATTAATGCCCAGAATGCCCAGTTCGGCCATGCGGGGCAGCACGGCCGGGTTCATTGTCTGCCGGCGGTCATACTCCTTGATGGTGGGATAGACTTCCTTCTCGGCAAAATCCTTTACCATCTGCGCCGCGATCAGTTGTTCTTCAGTCAGGGAGAAATCCAGCATGTTTACCGTCCGGGTGTGGTCTGGCTGCGCCGCCGCGCGCCGATTTGTGCAAAGTGGATTATAGCGCTATCCAGGAGGGGGGGCAATGGTCATAACGCTGTGCGTTATGAACTGGGAAAAGCTAGGGGACGGCAAAGATGAAGACGCCATCGTAACTGTAGCGGAGGGCGAGGGCAGGGTTGCGGGCGAGGGCGGCGGGATCGAAGAAGCCGCCCCGCTGGCCCACAAAGATGTAGCTGACGCCCTGGGAACGCAGCCACTCCGCCCCGGCCGGGCTGCGCCAATCCATCACCTCGGCCGTCTCGTTAAACTGGGCCACCTGGCGGGCCAGTTCGCGGCTGTAGATGTAGTCGGCCGGCGGGGTGGTGGTTGCCCGGCCGGTGAGCGGCAGCAGCCACGCCCCGCCATCGCTGCCGGCCCAGGAACTACCCAGCCAGCGCCAACTGTTCACGGCGACGGTTGCATCGGCCGGGACATTCGCCGCCACCCAATCCAGCCCGGCCAGGTCGGCCGGCCGGGCCAGCACCGTCGTCGGGTTGAGAATGGTGATCTGCTGCCGCCCGCCAAACAGCAGCAGCGCCCCCAGCAGCGCCCCGGCCGGGGCATAGGCCAGCATTTGCAGCAGCCAATGCTGCCCGCCCAACCAGCGCCACACCCGGCCGGCGACCGCGGCCAGCCCCAGCCCCAGGGGCACAAAAAGCATAATGTAGGCACTGTTCAGGTTGATCAGCCACACCGCCGGGAGGCCCGGCACCCGGCCGGAGAGCAGCCCCAACACCAGCGCCATCCACACCGCCAGGGTCAACGGCAGCATCGCCCAGGCCCGCCGCCGCCACAGCCCCACGACTGTCAGTACCAGCCCAGCCGCGGCCAGCCACAGAAAGTAACGCTCCCAGCCGGTGCGCACGTAATCCAGCGGAAAATCGTTATACCCCTCCCCCGCGCCGCCCAGCAGCCCCGTGCTGCGCGTGTAGCGGCTGAACTCAACCAGTCGCGGGGCCACCAGCAGCAGGGCCAGCCCGGCCGCGGCCAGCAGCCGCCGCCCATGTCGCCCCAGGCTCAGCAGCCACACCAGCCCGGCAAAGGGGACATACACCAGGAAGACGCGCACGTGAATGAGCAGCAGCCCGGCGGCCAACAGCCCCACCACCCACCAGCAGCGCTGCCAACTCCGCCCCCCGCGCACCACCAGCCAGGTAAGGGCCAGCAGCAGCGGCAGCAGCACCAGCCCGGTGAGCTGGGTCAGCCGCCCCCAGGTAACGAAGTAGCCGGGGAAAAAGAAGGGCAGGGCCACCAAAAAGGCGGCCAGCAGCCCCACGCCGCGCCGCCGGGTGAGCAGCCGCCCGGCCGCGTACATGCTCAGCGGCACCAGGGCGTTGAGCAGTTGCCCCAGCATGAGCAGCAGGTTGGGCAGGGCGGCCACCCCGGCCGGGGACAGCATCAGGGTTAGCCCGGCCGGGATAGTGTGGAAGCCAAAGTGATACGGGAACTGGTCCACCGGCAGCAGCGGCTCGTAGCCAGACAGCGTCTGGCCATGCTGGACCATCAGCGTGGTGATGAGGGCGTGGCGGCTGGCGTCTACCCAGGGGGCAAAGGCCAGTTGGCGCACCGCCAGCAGCCGCACCGCCAGCCCCAGCAGCAGCAGCCCCACCAACCACCAATCCACCCGCCGCCACCAGCCGGCCAGCGCCGGCCGGCGGCCAGCCCGCATCTGCCACCAGGTGACGCGCCCCCAACGGCCGGCCAGCAGCAGCCAGCCGCCGCCCAGCAGCAGCCACAACAGCCAGCCATACCAGCGGCCGCCCAGCAGCGTCAGCCAGTACCAGAGCAGGGGCCAGACGGCCAGCCCCAGGGCCAGGGCCACAGCCCACCACACGCCCCGGCCGGGCAGGGCGGGCAGCTGCTGCGCCCCAAAAGTCAGCAGCAGCGCCCCCGGCAGGCTGATCAGGGCCAGGGCCAGCAGGAAGAGGGCCAGGTTGTGGCCCAGCATCCGGGCCAGGCTGGCCAGGGCAGTGGGCCAGTTAAGCTGGTAGCGGGTGGCGAAGTATAGTTCTTGGGGCGCGCCGGGTTGGTTGGCTTCCCGGCCGGGTAGGCGCAGCTCTCCCCCAGCGTACACGTCCAGGTCGTAGCCCCAGGCAGTGACGTTGTTGGCCGCGTCGCCGCCTAGCACCAGGGTGTAGGTCCGGCCAGCAGCCTGGCGCTGCGGCGGGAAGCGCAGCACCAGCGGCTGGTTGTGCTGCAAGGTGGCGGTGTCGTAGGTTTGGTGGGTTACTTCCCGGCCGGTGTCGTCTAGCAGGGTGAGGGTGAAGGTCCCGGCCGGGCGGCCGGCCACCGCATGGCGCACCAGCAGCAGTTCAACCTCGGACAGCCCGTCCCAGGCCGGCCGGAAGGTCTGCTGGATGGGGGCGTCCTGGCGGGGGATGGGCAGGGCCACGCTCAGGCGGCCCTGGTTGGCGTCGTCGGCCAGGATGGGGCCGGGCCAACCGGTGGCCAACGCCCAGATGGCCAGCAGCAGCAGCCCGGCCAGGGCGGGGGCACCCCACCAGCGGCGGGCGAGGGCAGGGGCGTTGGGCGGGGTTGGGTGGTTTGCCATGAAGGGGGATTGTCTATGAGTTATCCCGGCCGGGCAAGTAGGCTTTGTCCCTGCCCTGCATCATGGTCATTCGGCGGACACCAGCCCACCCGTTCTCCACCCACCGTCGCCGGCCAGCGCGGGTAAGCCGTCTCGGCCATGCCCGCCGCCGTTGGCGCCGGTTGCAACGCCCAGCCCGCTGGCGGAAAATGAAAAGACAGGGGGCAAATTGGGTGCCTGTAGGAACGATGGTCTGGCGTTTTCGGGTCTCAAAACGACTAACATATTCCGCCTAAATCGTCTGGTCGTTGACGGATGTACTAACTTCTGTTTTGTGCGTTCCTGGTTTTATTTCAATCAAGACTTTGTCAACGCGATACTGATCCATATCGATCACCTCGAACTGGAACCCCTCCCATTCAAGACGATCGCCAGTCGCCGGGATATTGCCCAGCATAGAGACAATAAAGCCTCCCAATGTTCGATACTTCCCCTGACCTGGCAGCAGCTCGATGGCAAATGCTTCCTTGAAATCATCTATGGTAATGAGTCCATCCACTAACCAGGAGCCGTCATCTCGTTGCACAATCGGCGGATCGGCCCTTTCATTCAGGGTTGGAATATCGCCCACAATGGCTTCGAGAATGTCAATCAGGGTAACCAATCCTTCAATCCCGCCATATTCGTCAAAGACCAAAGCGATTTGGACGCCACTGTGCCTGAAGCGTTCCAGGGCCTTCAAAGCTTCCATCTTGTCCGGCATTAAGAGCGGTTCTTGCAGCACGGCCCGGATGTTAAAACCTTGCCCTTCCAGGCAGGCGAAGAGTAGGTCTTTCGACTGGACCACACCCAGAACCCGGTCAAGGTCGCCGTCACAGACGGGAAAGCGCGTATTATTGGACGTAGCGATGAGGCGCAGGACTTCTTCTTGGGGCGCATCGACATCTATCCAGGTGATTTCTGGACGTGGCGTCATGATTGCTTCCAGCGTTCGGTCCCCCAGGCGGAAGATGCTTTCTACCATGTCACGTTCCGACTTCTCAATGATGCCCGCTTCAGCCCCCTGTTGGAGCAGCATTCGGATTTCCTCTTCGTTGACATGTTCGTTCTCTTGGCTTTGAATGCCCATCAGCCTTAATATCACGTCAGTCGCGATACCAAACAGTTGAACGATGGGCGCGGCGATGATTGAGAGGCTGCGCATGGGGCGGGAGACCAAAGCGGCAATTCGTTCCGCATTCCCCAGGGCAATGCGCTTCGGCACCAATTCGCCGATGACAACGGACAGGAAGGTGATTGTACCGACCACGATGACCAGACTGACACCATTGGCATACCGTCCAATCCAGGGCAGTTCACTTAATGGTGCGGCCACTCTTCCGGCGATGTTGGCGCCGCCGAAGGCGCCAGCGAAGATACCGACCAGGGTAATGCCCACCTGAACAGTGGAAAGAAACCGATTGGGACTATTGGCCAATTCCAGTGCCACGGCAGCTCCCAGGCTGCCACGTTGGGCCATTTGTTGTAAGCGGATTGGCCGGGCCGATACCACGGCAATTTCCGACATCGCAAAAAGCCCATTGAGGAGAAGCAGCAACAGAATAACGGTGATTTCAAAGAGTGTTTCAGACATAAGGTTATTGGTACAAGATGAGGGGTCAGGGAACCCTGGCTTATTCTCTTGGTGAATTACAGGTTCACGGGTGGCGCTCAATTCGTCGGTTAGCGTCGATGACGGATGAGATTAATTATAGTCGCCAGGGCGATGAAATGGCGGGGATTAAAAAGCAGCCGACGAAGGAGAGCTTAGCTAGTTGCCGGGTAAGTGTCCAGGGCAGTATCCTTTCATGGGTTTCCGTCACCAATAGTGGTGGCAGCGTGTCGTAGGCCGTAACTCGGGGCGGATGAATTGGAACTTGCCCGGCGGCCTGGCGCTGCGGCGGGAAGTGCAGCACCAGCGGCTGGTTGTGCGGCCAGGTGGTGGTGTCGTTTAGCAGGGTGAGGGTGAAGGTCCCGGCCGGGTAAGAAATACTCCTTGGAATTTGCGCGCTGGGGCTGGCTTACCCTTGCATAACCAGCGCGGCGCAATTAGAACACACCTCACTCCAACCGCGCTGCTTCAATTACCATGTACTCCCCACATCTGGTTGATGCTTTGTCCGCTTACCTGATTGCAGACAATAACTCTCCAAACGCTACGCCGAGGCAAAAACCTTAACTTCTGCTTCTAATCGGTTACCCAATGCCATTCTTGCCTTTTCGATCTCGTAATGTGTTTGAACACCTGTCCAGAACTCCACCGACATACCGAAATAACGTGCAAGCCTGAGCGCTGTATCCGCGCTAATTCCTCTTTCACCACGTACGATTTTGCTGATTCTCATTGCAGGAACACCGATATCTTGAGCTAAACGATATTGGCTGATGCCCATCGGTTCAAGAAATTCCTTTTGCAAAATCTCGCCTGGATGAATAGGAGGATAGTCTCTCATAATGTCACCTCAATGATAATCGGTAATCTCAACCTCATAAACACCATCTTCGCGCCATTCAAAACAAATCCGCCACTGACTATTAATGCGGATGCTGTGCTGACCCTTTCTATCACCTTTCAGAGCCTCTAGCCGATTAGACGGTGGAATGCGAAGATCATCCAGACTTGAAGAGTGATGGAGCATAATCAATTTACGTTCGGCAATTCGCTGAATATCATGAGGCAATTTTCTCGAGAAGCGGCCGTTGAACACCTTTTCTGCCTCCTTATCTTTGAATGCTCTGATCATGATGGGAATTATAAATCCTTTGCGATATTATCGTCAAGGGTTAATAGTTTGCTAAGGCAGTTTGTGGAGTTCAACGGGACCCGAATCCCCCTTCATCAACCTTTTTTCCAAGAACCTTCTTTCTATCTTCAAAAGGTCGCTGGACATCCCGCAGTCAAAGGACCAGCAATTCTCATTTTGAACGTTGAGCGTTCCGTTCGTCCGCCGGGCGGTCAGACCGCCCGGCTAAATGTACCAGGCCCTACCGGCTAAAGAACAGACCATCGGCCTTTGTAGCCATAGCCCGGCCCGTTTTGCGGTCGGGCGGTCTCTGCCTTCCCAAACGGGATGGCTAAATTGAGAATTGCTGGTTGCCTCGCCAGCTTATTGCCTCATCACCGCAGTCGGGTAATATTGAGCTGCCGCTATCGTTAGCGGTGGGCGGCCGGCCTCCCCGGCCGGGACTCCCAGCCACAGCGTCGTATTTGTCATGCAGGAGGGATTCATGGCAACCTACGTACCCGTCGCCGAACTCGATGACCAGGAATACAAGCGCCGCATCCGCGCCTGGACCATGTACGACTGGGCCAACTCCGCCTTTGCCACCACCATCCTGGCCGCCGTACTGCCCGTCTACTACAGCCAGGTGGCCGGGGCCAACCTGGCCAGCGCCGCCACCGCCACCCAATATTGGAACGCCACCCTAAGCATCTCCACCTTCATCATCGCCCTCCTCTCCCCCATCCTGGGCACCGTTTCCGACGTCATGCGCGGCAAGAAGCGCTTCCTCTCCTTCTTCGTCACCCTGGGCATCATCGGCACCGGCCTGCTCATCCTGGTAGACACCGGCGACTGGCTCCTGGCCTCCGCCTTCTTCATCATTGGCCGCATCGGCTTCGGCTCGGCCAACATCTTCTACGACGCACTGCTGCCCCACGTGGCCCGCGAAGAAGACCAGGACCGCGTCTCCACCCAGGGTTACGCCATGGGCTATCTGGGCGGCGGGCTGCTGCTGGCCATCAACGTGGCCATGATCTTCATGCTGCCCGGCAACTGGGGCGTGCGGCTCTCCCTGTTTAGCGTGGCCATCTGGTGGGCAGTCTTCTCCATCCCCATCTTCCGCGTGGTGCCCGAGCCACCGGCCGCCACCGAGAAGCTGGCCCCCGGCCAAAGCGTGGTGCGCGTCAGCTTCCGCCGCATTGGCCAGACGCTGGGCGAAATCCGCCAGTACCGGGAACTGTTCAAATACCTGGTCGCCTTTCTCATCTACAACGATGCCATCGGCGTCATCATCACCGTGGCCGCCATCTACGGTGCAGAGCTGGGCTTTGGCTCCACCGAGCTGATCCTGGCCATCTTGCTGGTGCAATTTGTGGGCATCCCCTACAGCCTGGTCTTTGGCAATTTGCCCAGCAAGAGCAACCGGCGGCAAACGGTGTACGTGGCCTTTGTGGTCTACAACATCATCATGCTGCCGCTGGTAGGCATTGCCAGCACGCGGCTGCTGCCCCAGGCCCTCACCGGCACCCCCTCGCCCGATTTTGTGGCGGTGGGCAGTGCGGTGGGGCAAGGCAGCTACCCGGCCGGGGACGCGGCCTTCCTCTTCAGCGGCAGTTGGACCACCACCAAAGTACCCGGCGCCGAGCGCGGCGAGACCTGCGCCCTCATCGCCTTCTGGTGCGACGAGGCAGAGCTGGCCGCCACCTATGCCAGCACCCAGAGCGTTGGCGACCAGGTTGACCTGTCATTCAACGGCCAAAAAGTCACGCTGACGCACAGCATTGGGCCAGACCACGGCATTTGGGCGGTGGAGATAGACGGCCAGCCCCTGCTAGACGAAGACGGCGCGCCGCTGCTGCTGGATGCCTACAGCGAGAACCTGCGCTACGACGAAACAGTCGATTTCCAGGCGGAAAGTGAGGGCGTCCACCTGCTGAGCCTGGTGAACACGCCTGACCGCAACCCGGCCGGGAGCGGCAACCGCCTCTCCATTGCCCAGATCACCGTGCTGCCCCCCCTGCGCACCAGCAGCCTGCCGGCCATTATCGGGCTGCTGCTGGCCGTGCAGCTCGTGGGCGCCATCTTCTCCCTGCTGCTGGGACCAGTCCTCTTCACCGGGCTGGCCGAGAAGCTCAACACCAAGCGCAGCATCTTCCTGGCCCTCATCGCCTACGCCATCATCGCCGTGTGGGGCTTCTTCCTGAACTCGGTCATCGAGTTCTGGTTCCTGGCCTGGATGGTGGCCACCGTGCAAGGCGGCAGCCAGGCGCTCAGCCGCAGCCTCTACGCCGCCCTCAGCCCCACGGCCATGAGCGGCGAATTCTTCGGGCTGTTTAGCATCATGTCCCGCTTCGCCTCAGTTATCAGCCCCCTGGTCTTTGTGCTGGCCGTGGCCATTTTCGGCAGCAGCCGGCCGGGTGTCCTGGCCCTCGTCCTCTTCTTTCTGGTGGGAATGTTCTTGCTATCTCGCGTGGATGTAGACGAGGGCAAACGCGTGGCCCACGAGAAGGACGCCCAACTGCTGCGGTTGTAAGGATTCCGGCCAGGCAAGGCCAGCCGCAATAGCCGGTCTGGCCGTCAGGGATATTCCCGGTCCTGTCGCCGCGCCGCCTTGGCCTGGCTGCGCCGTTTCTTGGCCGCCAGGCGGCGTTCCACAGCCCCCCGGCCGGGTTTGGTCTTGTGCCGCTGCTTGGGCGTGCGCAGCCCGTTGGCCAGCAGCCGCTGCAGCCGCACCAACGCCAACTGCCGGTTCTGATGCTGACTACGCGAATCCTGCACGGCGATGGCCAGCACACCCGCCCCATCCAGGCGCGACCCCAACGTCTGCCGCAGCCGCGCCCGCATCACCTCCGTCAGACTGGGCGAATGCACCACGTCAAACAACAACGTCACCCTTGTCGCCGACCGGTTGGCATGTTGGCCACCCGGCCCACCACTCGTCGAGTATCGGAACTCCAACTCAGACAGCGGAATCGCCACAGCCTCGTTAATCACCAGCACCTGTTCCGTCATTTCTTCCATAGGCCACATTGTACCCTCTTCCGGCCGGCCGCCGCTATTGCGCGCATTACAAGCGTGCATTACAGTAGGGATCGTTAGCCAACCGCTCCTATCGAGAGGAATAGAAGATGTCCACCCTGCACAACCGGACTTTGCCTAACAACCTTATCTTCAGCTTCAGCCTGCTCTTGCTCATGCTTCTCACCGCCTGTGGCGGAGCAACCGCCACCGCGGTGCCTGTGCCCACCTTCATCCCCACGCTCACCCCCACCTCCGCCATCCCTACCGTCACGCCCACCCCGCCGGCCGTCACCCCCACCCCAGAACCAAACGCCGTGTTTGAAGGCATCCAATTCACCTATGGCATCTCCCTGACCCAAAGCCTGACGTTCACGCGCAAGCCGGCGGTGCCGCCAACCGAGAACACCCCATTTTGGGAGGTGGTTCCCGAACTGGTGGAAGTCACCTTCTCCGGCTACATTCACAGTGAAAGTGCCTACCAGCCGGGCATTTTCTTCTATCCGGTGGCCGAGTTTGGGCCAGATCCGCAGTATGGCCAGGTTTTTATCAACACCCAGCAGCTGCTGCAAGCCCGGCCGGTGTACGTACCTGAGGGCATCCCCATCCTGCCGGCCAGGCCGCCGTTCAACAACGCCGCCCCACAAATCTTGCAGGCCCACCTGCAATACCTGACTTTTGCCAACGGCAGCGGCGTGCGTTTTCTCACCCAGTATTCGCAGGTGGCCGAGTTGGTGAACAACTTCAAGCTGTTGTACGTCTTCCAGGGGCTGACGAATGATGGCCGCACCTACATCGCCGCCGTTTTCCCGGTGGCCAGTGCCATCTTGCCGGCCAGCGGCGAGTTTGTGGCCGCCGATATGGAGGAGTTTGTAGCCAGCTACCCCACCTATCTAGACATTACCCGGCAGCAGTTGAATGCCCAGCCGGTTTTCAACTTTACCCCCAGCCTGGCCGATCTGGACGCCCTGTTCCGCTCCATGCGCGTGAATGAGTAGCCGGCGGCCGTGTTGTCGCGGTTAGCCACTGCCGGCCAAAGGTGGGGCGCTACGGCCCGTCAGTCGCCCAAGTCCAGGCGGCGATAATCCCGGTTCCAGTAGATGAGCGGTGGCTCCCCCGGCCGGGGCGTGCCCGCCGCCACCACCTGGCCAACGTAGATGGTATGCGTCCCGGCCGGGTGGCGCGCATAAATAGTACAATCCAGCCAGGCCAGCGCCTCCGCCAGAATGGGCGCCCCCGTTTTCGCCGCCTGCCAATCCCCCACCGCAAAACGATCCTCATCCTTCAGCCAGGCAAAGCGATTAGACAGCGCCACCTGCTCCTGGTGCAGCACATTCACCGCAAAAACCGCGCCCGCCTGCTCCAGCAAAGGGTAGGCACTATGCCGGTGGTCAATGGCCACCATAATCAGCGGCGGCTCCGGTGAAATGGAAGCAAACGCCGAGACGGTGAGGCCGTGAAGCTGGTCCCCGGCTTTCAGCGTGACAATGGTAACCCCAGAAGGAAAATGGCGCAGCGCGTCGCGAAAAGCCTCGGCTGATACAGTCATGGACACCTCATACTTCATTTGTGTAACGTAATTCGTGATTACCCGCGCCCGGCGGCTAGAGGGCAAGCACCTGGCGGACAGCGGTGGCAATGCCGGTGAGATCATGGATGTGGGCGGCCAGTTCGGCGTGGTTTGCCCCCACCAGAATCGTGGGCACCGGGTTGCGCGTATGCTGGCGGTGCGCTTTCTCCTCAATATTACCATGGTCGCTGGTGATGATCAGCAGCCCGGCATCATCCCAGGCGGCCAGCAGCCCGCCCAGGGCGGCATCGATCATCTCCAGGTGGGCCACAGCTTCAGCCAGACTGCCGCGATGCCCGCTGCGGTCGCTGGGCCAGTGCTCGAAGAAGCTGAAGGCGTGGCCGCGGGCAATGGCGGCAATTTGCGCCCCGGCCGCGGGCAGGGACATGATGGGCACATCACTATACCCCAGGTAGTCGCGCCACGCCTGGCCGGTGAAGCCTGGGCTAACCGCCCGGCCGGTGCGCAAATCATCGGCAGTCATCAACGGCAGGCCGGCGCTGGTGGCCGCCAGGGGCACGGCAGAGAGCAGCCGCTTGCCGCTGTCGATGGCGTCGAAGTAACCCTGCGGATAGGGGGTGATGAGGGCGGCGCTGCGCCCGGCCGCCACTACCTCGTGGAACAGTGTTCCCTGGCGAATGATGCTGGCCACGGCCTGGTTGGGCTTGGGGCCGTAATGCTCGCCCACCAGTTGGGGCACATTGCGGCCGGTGAGAATGGTGGCCTGGCCGGTGGCGCTCTGCGGCCGGCCGGGGACGCCCAGGCAGGCATCGGTGGGGATCAGGCTGGCCCGAGGGGTGGTGATGACCCGGCCGGGGTGGTTGAGATACCACCCTTCGCCCAGCAGCGCGGTCAGGTTGGGCAGGTGCGCGGTTACAAACGGATTCACCGCCGCGTCCGCGCTGCCCAACCCCACCCCATCCATAAAAAACAGATGCACACAGCGCGTCATGAATGTCCTGTCCTCACCAACTGGGAATCACAACCTGGCTTGCAGCCCGTATGATACGGCCACTTAACCCGGAACACAAAACCGGGTTCCTGTCCAATGCCGGCGGCAAGCGAACAGGAACCCGGTATCAGCACAGACTGGCAGGCTGCTTATTTCTCGATGATCGTCACTGAGGTCATCGCGTCGCCCTGGCGAATGGCATCGACCACGTCTTGCCCTTTGGTCACCTTGCCAAATACCGTGTGGCGGTTGTTCAGGTGGGGCTGCGGCGCGTGGGTAATGAAAAACTGGCTGCCGTTGGTGTTGGGTCCGGCATTCGCCATAGAGAGCGAACCCGTCTCGTGGCGCAGGGGGTTCCCCTTGAACTCGTCTTCAAAACGGTAGCCGGGGCCGCCCCGGCCGGTGCCGGTCGGGTCGCCACCCTGGATCATGAAATTGGGTATTACGCGGTGGAAGGTAACGCCATCATAGAAGCCTTCACGGGCCAGGAAGACGAAGTTGTTAACCGTCTTCGGGGCGTATTGGGGCTGCAGCTCGATCTCAATCGTGCCTTTGGCGGTGGCAATCACTGCCGTATATGCTTTCTTAACGTCAATTAGCATCTCGGGGGGATTCTTGTACTGTTTGCTGGTCATAATTTTCTCCTTAAAGCGTATTGGCCGGCCAGCTTGCAAACTGCCGGCTGCCGGCAGATTATACACGGCCCGGCCGGAGATTGAAATGGCGCGGTTGCCACGCCACTGACCTGATTGTAGAATAGCCACTAACTTTGGCGTGCAAGAGGAACAGACCCATGACCCAGCAAATTTGCCCCAACTGCCGGCAGGCGAACAGCCTGGACAACCAGTTTTGTGCCCGGTGCGGCCAGAGCCTGTCGCCTTATGTGCTTGGACCTCGCCGGGATACGGCGATGACCGTGGGCAGTGGTCGGTTGCTCCCTGGCCCCACGATGAAGCAGGTTGGCCAGGCCGTTGCGGTGAGCCTGGTGGCCCTGGCGGCCGAAGCCAGCGTGGCCTGGCTGCGGCGGCGCGTGCGCCAGATGAGCGCGCCGCCACCCGCCCAAACGGCTGTTGTCCCCCGGCCGGGTAAGTCACAGCCCAAAACCGTGGTCAGCCAGCGCACCGTGCAGGTGTGGCAAAATGGCCGGCTAACCGGGCAACTGGTGGAGCAATCTGTCTGGCAAGAAGGGGAACCTCAGTAGGGGGTGCCGGGGCAGGTGGCCATGCCCGCGTGGCTGCCCACCCGTTTCACCATGCGCAAGCCATCCCAACGCTCGCCAATGGCCGCCAGAATACCATCGTGAATGGCCCAGGCCCGGCCGCGGATGCTAAGCCACTGCTCCGACCGGCGAAAGGGCGTACTGCCGTCCAAGGCCTGGTGCAGCTCACCCCCCGGCTGGAACTCCTGGTGAATCCGCTGCATGAGCTTGCGGCCGTGCACGTAGTAAAAGCCGCGCCGCTCGAACAGGCAGGCGGCCACGTAGGTGAGCGGCTCCAGGTAGATACTCTCATGTCCCAACAGCATTAGAAACGCTTCCATATGCTCCACCGCCAGGCGAGAGCCACGCAAACCGCTGCGCACCTGGCCCGGGGCCAGGCCGGCCTGCATGGCGGCCTCCTCAGCGGCTACATTGCGGTGCACGGTGCCAAACAGCGTCGGCTCCCCGGCCGGGGAGCGGTCAATGTCGTAGCGGGGGCTGTCGGGGTTGTTCATCACCAGCAGTTCGCAGTCAATGCCGTTAAACCCATTGTCGGCCAGCTGCAGGGTAATGATGGGGTCAAGTGCTCCCGGCCGGTGACGCGCTTCGATAATCACCACGCCCCTTTCCTTGGGCGCATACAACTGGACCAGTTCGTGGCCCTGTTTGTCGCGCCAGGTAAGGGGGTTGATGCCGGTGGCGGTCAGCAACTGGGCCGGCAGCAGCGTGCGGTAAATGCGCTTTTGCACGCCGGCCGAGAAGCGATTGATGGCCTGAAGGGGAACAGGCAGCTCCGGATCGCGGATCAGGCGCAGGGCCGGCACGGCCAGCGCGCGCAAATCCACCGCTTCATCCGTCTCCGCGGCCAAGGTATGCTGCAGTTCGCGCAGCTTGGCCAGAATGGGGTGGGGTGTTTCTGGTACGGCGTTGTTGCCAGAAGTGTCGTCCATGGTCATAAGGGCATCTACTCGGCCATCAAGCTGCTATAACGGTGGTATTGATAACAGGTAATGGCCACCGCCAGACCGTCGGCAGCATCATCCGGCCGGGGTGTTTCCGCCAGGTTCAGCAAATTGCGCACCATCATCTGCATCTGCTGCTTGTCTGCCTTGCCATAGCCGGTGATGGCCTCTTTGATCTTGGGCGGCGAAAACTCGGCTACCGGCAGGCCGGCCTGGGCCAGGGCCAGCAGCAAAACGCCGCGCGCCTGCCCCACACTGATGGCTGTGGTGATGTTGCGGCCAAAGAAAAGCTCCTCGACCCCGGCCGCGTCGGGTTGGTACGTGGTGAGCAGCGCTTGCAGCGCCTCATGAATGGCCAGCAGACGCGCCGGGGTGGGCAACCCGGCCGGGGTCGCAATAACCCCATACGTCACCACCTGCATCTCGCCGTCTATCACGTCGATGATGCCATAGCCGGTTGTGGCCGTGCCGGGGTCCAACCCTAAAATACGCACCAGCTTCCTTGCAAGACAGTGGCCATCTGAGGCGCTCTCAGACTATCTCAACTCACCTCAATCGCCGCCAACGCCTCATCCGTAATTTCCAGCGTCGAATAGACATCCTGCACGTCGTCTAGCTCCTCCAGACGCTCGATAACCCCCATCACCTGCAGCGCCTGGGCCTGGTCCAGGGGCAGCGGATTGTTGGGGTCGTAGATCACGGTGGCCTCTTCCATTTCATAGCCGCCATCTTCCAGTGCCGTGCGCACCGCGGCAAAACTCTCCAGGTCGGTGTAGATTTCCGTCGAACCATCCAAGAACTGTACATCGTCCGCACCGGCATCCACGGCCACCATGAACAGCTCATCCTGAGCGTCCTGCGCCAGGTCCCCTTCGATGGTGATGAAACCTTTGCGCGTGAACTGCCAGGCTACCGCGCCCGCTTCGGCCATGCTGCCACCATATTTGTTCAATACATGGCGAATGTCGGCCACGGCCCGGTTGCGATTGTCGGTGACTACCTCTACCAGAACACCTACGCCGTGCGGCGCGTACCCTTCGTAGACCGCTTCAATGTATTCGGCCCCTTCCAGCTCACCGGTGCCCCGCTTGATGGCCCGCTCGATGTTGTCTTTGGGCATGTTAGCGGCTTTGGCTTTGGCCACCACCAACCGCAGACGGTTGTTGGTTTCGGGATCGCCCCCGCCCTCTCGCGCAGCAATGGTGATTTCTTTGGCAATGCGGGTGAAGATTTTGCCGCGCTTGGCGTCTACGGCGGCCTTTTTGTGTTTGATGGTAGACCATTTTGAATGACCAGACATCGCTTATCTCCTCAAGATGTTGTCGCTTTGGGCTCGAGCGAACAGGCTTGGATTTTGGGATGATGGACTGCAATCTGGCGGGCCTGACGTTGAGGGTGGCAGCAAGATTACAGGATACCATTCGTCTCACCCGCGTGGATTGGATTATAGCACACATGGGAAGATGCAGGGAGAGGCCCCGGCCGGGGTCACAGCAGTCGCCGCCCGGCGTTTCGCCAGATAACTGCTCTCAGACCGCGTATTGGCGGGCAGGACCTGGGCGTAGGCGAGCGTTGGCAAGACACTAGCCAGGGAAGAGCTGGCGCATAACACTGGGCGCGAACTGCTCCGCCATGGTGCTGCTCAGGCTGCCAGTCTGGCAAATCTCCTGGTAAAGCTGGCCGCTGCGCCGCAGCCGCCGTTCCTGCGTCTCCGGGTCCAGCGAATACAGGCCAAAGCGCTGCGTCCAGCCGCGATCCCACTCGAAATTGTCGGTCAGGGTCCAGTGGTAGTAGCCCATGACCGGCCAATTGAAGTTGACGGCGCGCCACACTTCGCGCAGGTGGGTGAGCAAGAAGGCGCTGCGCAGCTTGTCGGCCTTGTCGGGCAGGCCGTTCTCGGTAATGAGGATGGGCTTCTGATAGCGCATTACGTGTTTGATGACCCGGAACAACCCGGCCGGGTACAGTTCCCCGTAATCCCCATCGCTAATCACCGCCCCGGCCGGCCATTCCCGCTCCAGGCCATGCAAAAAACGCATGTAATAGCGCGTGTAATAGTTAATACCCACAAAGTCAAAGGTATTGGCCAGGTGCTTAATGCGCCCCCGGCGAATTGGCCAGCGCAGGCGGCCATCTTGCATGGCCAGCATCCACCAGTCATTAAACGCCCAGGAGACCTCGGTGGACCACCATCGATCCAGCAAGTGTCCCTCGCGCCGCGGCTCAAAGACGGCCATGTTCTTGGCCACACCCACCATCGCGGCCGGGGACACCTCCTTGATGGCATGGTATGCCGCCGCATGGCAGCGCAGCAAATTCGGCAGCGCCTGCCGGGCCGCGCTTGTACCACGCCTTTGCGGGGGCGGGAAATCCGCGCTGAGGTAGCGCAAGAAGATATAGACCATCGGTTCGTTGATGGTGATCCATTTCGGCACCAGATCCCCCAGCGCAGTGGCCACCCGCGAAGCATAGCGCTTGAAGTAGTCGACCACCACGTCGCTGGAAAAATCCCCTTTCTCTACCAGCCACAGCGGGTTAGAGAAGTGGTGCAGGGTAACCATGGGTTCAATCCCCCGGTCGTGCATCGCCTGCAAAATCTGGCGGTAGCGGTCCAGGGCAGCCTCGTTGAAGACGCTAGGCTCCGGTTCGATACGGCTCCATTCCAGCGAGAGCCGGTGCGCGTTGGTGCCTAGCCCGGCGGCCAGGTCCAGGTCGGCTTCGGCGTTTTCCCACCAATCGCACGCCCGGCCGGAGCGCTGATCCTCCAGGATGCTGCCTTCCGCCGCCTCCCATGGCCACCAGTCGCTGTTGGTGTTGTTACCCTCTACCTGGTAGGCGGAAGTTGCCGTTCCCCACAGAAAATCGGACGGGAAGTTCATTGTTGCATGCGCCATGGCTTGCTACCTTAATTGACGAAAGGCTGGCGGCCAACGCGGTGCCCGGCCGGGGATTTCCAACTGCCAGCAATTGTATCACGCACAGTTGAAAGGGCTACGCCCCGGCCGGGTACCGCGCCCCACCAGGTTTGACCGTTTAGAGTGGATAATATATATTTCCTATTTGTACGCGTTGTTCAATCAAAATCCAGTTGTTATACTTGTGCACCAACTGCTTAGTTTTCTCGTTCTTTCCAAGGAATTGTCCTACAACCAGGTTGCACGACGGCGGAGGTTCTTGTGCGAGACTTAGTTCCACCAAGTGGTTTCTACTATCCAAACAAAATGGGGCGCATCTTCTTGCTGGCCCTAGAAGAAGTCATGGGGCGCAACGGTCTCAATGCCCTGCTGAATCTAATCGAACTGCGAGAGTACATCCAGGAACTACCGCCTGACAATCTGGAACGGGAATTTGACTTCGCCAACATCACCAACCTGAACAAAGGGCTGGAAGACATCTACGGTCCACGTGGGGGCCGTGGCCTGGCCTTGCGCGGCGGGCGAGCCATTTTTGCCCGAGGGCTGAAGGGCTTTGGCGCTCTGGCCGGCGTCGGCGACCTGGCGTTCAAAGTTCTGCCGCTAAGGACCAAGCTGCGCATTGGCGTTCCGGCTGTGGCCCGCATTTTCACCCAGTTCAGCGACCAGGTAAGCCGCGTAGAAGATCATGGCGAGTACTTCATGTACTACATCGATCGCTGCTCCATGTGCTGGGGGCGGGAAACTGATCGCCCGGTTGGCTATATCGCGGTGGGCATTCTGCAGGAAACGCTGCGCTGGGTTAGCGGCGGCCTGGAGTTTCGGGTTGAGGAATTGGAGTGCATTGGTATGGGAGCCGAAATCGGCGTCTTCCGCATTGACAAGGAACCCATTCGCTAGACGCTGAGCAGGGTTGGTTGGCTCTTTCGGGCCAGACGCAGTTGGCCGCTGGTGGCGGCTGACACGCCCGGCCGGGACAAGATTTGGCATACTACCCAGGACATTCACCGGTGGCTGATCCCAAGAAAATTTTCATCGTGGAAGATGACACGGACCTGGCCAGCATGTTGGTTGACTACTTCCGGTCCCTCTTCTATGACGTCCGCGCCGCCAATTGGGGCGAGGATGCCGTCCAGCAAATTTCGGCCGATGTGCCCGACGTTGTCCTGCTAGACATTCGCCTGCCAGATATCGACGGCTATGAAGTATGCCGCCGCCTGCGCCAAACCCGCCACACCCAGAACCTGCCCATCATCTTCCTCACCGAACGGCGCGAGCGCGATTTCCGGCTGGCCGGCCTGGAACTGGGCGCGGTAGATTACATCACCAAGCCCTTCGACATCAGCGAGCTGCGCCTGCGTATGCGCAACGTCTTGCGCCGCAGCACCATGAACAGCTACCAGAACGCCGTCACCGGCCTGCCCGAAGGCAATGCTGTGGAGGAGGAGCTGCAAAAGCTGCCTGGCGAAGCGGACTGGGCAGTTCTGGTGCTGGGCATTCATGGGCTAAGTTTGTTCCGCGACCAGTATGGCTTTGTGGCCGCCGACGACGTAACCCGGGCCATCAGCCTCATGATCACCAACGCCATGCAGGAAAATGGCAGCCAGGATGATTTTGTCGGCCATCTCACCCCGTCGGACCTGATCGTCATCACCACGCCAGAACGCTGCCGGAAGCTAACCAGCCGCTGCCGCATGCGTCTGGAACCCTCGATCCAATACTTCTACCCCGCCATGGACCGGCAGCGCGTGAACCGCCTGCCAGAAAGCGAAAGGCTGTCGGTGGAGATTGGCTGCCTCCAGGCGCAAGATTACCCGGCCGGGGATGTGGCCGGGTTAAAGAGCGCCCTCACCCGCTTGTTTGACTAACGCCAGAATTTAGTACAATAGTAGGCACTACGTTTCCAGCTCACTCACGGGCCAAACGTTTTGCCTGAAATGCAGTCAGGGTGAAGCGTCAAGCATAACCCTGATTTTTTTGTGAGCATTTCAGCCGGTCAGCGAACTGGCTACATTGAGGCTCTCACTTTATGCCCAAAATCATGGTGGTGATCCCCACCTACAACGAAGCCGAAAACCTGCCGGTGCTGGCCGCCGAAATATGGGCTTTAGCCATCCCCGGGCTGTCTATTCTGGTAGTCGACGACAACTCCCCCGATGGCACCGGCCGGGTCGCAGACGAACTGGTGGCGCAGCATCCCGGCCGGGTACAAGTGCTGCACCGCAGCCGCAAAGAGGGCCTCGGCCGGGCCTACGTCGCCGGCTTCAAATACGCCCTCGCCCAACAAGCCGACATCATCATCCAGATGGACTGCGACTTCTCCCACTCCCCCCAGCACATTCCCGAAATGCTGGCCCGGCTGCAACAGGCCGACGTCGTGGTCGGCTCCCGCTACGTGCCCGGTGGCCAGGTCGACGAACGCTGGGAAACCGGCCGCTACCTGCTTAGTTGGTGGGCCAACGCCATGTACACCCGGCTCATCCTACACCTCAACGTCAAAGACACGACCGCCGGCTTCAAATGCTGGCGGGCCGACGTGCTGCGCGGCATCAACCTGAACAGCATCAGCTCCAACGGCTACAGCTTCCAGTTCGAAATGGCCTTTGTAACCGAAAAACTTGGCTACCGCGTGGTAGAAATCCCCATCTACTTCGAAGACCGCCGCATTGGCCGCTCCAAACTAACCATTCCCATCAAAATTGAAGCCGCGCTGCGGGCCTGGGAAATCTTGTGGCGCTACCGCAAGCTCAATCCATCTATGCGCTTGCCGGCGCCCGAACCATTGCCGCCCCAGCCGAACGTGGAAGAAGCATAATCCACCGGCCGCTGGCACGGCAGCCAGCGCGTGCCAACCACCCAACCCACAATGAGCCGATTCCGCCCATACAAGTTCGACCTCCTGATCGTGGCAGGGCTTCTTCTGCTGCCGCTGCTGCTGTTTGGCGAGGTCTCCATCGGCCAGCGGACGATGATCCCGGCCGATAACCTGGTCCAGTGGCAGCCCTGGACATCCGCGGCGGCCGAGCTGGGGGTTGGCCAGCCACATAACACCCTCATCAGCGACCTGCTCATCGAGAATTACGCCTGGAAGCGTTTTATCCAGCAGGCCGTTACGCAGCGGGAGATTCCCCTGTGGAATCCATACATCTTCGCCGGCGCACCTTTTCTGGCTACCGGCCAGAATGCAGCCTATTACCCATTTAGCCTGCTCTTCATTGTCCTGCCATTAACCAAGGCCTACGGCTGGTACACGATCAGCCAGTTGTGGTTGGCGGGGGTTCTGGCCTATGTGCTGGGCCGGGTGTATGGCATGCGCCGGGCCAGCGCCGCCATTGCCGGCCTGGTCTACCAGGGGGCGGGCTTCATGCTGGTGAGTGCCGCCGTCTTCCCGATGATCATTGGCGCGGCGGCCTGGCTGCCGCTGCTGCTGGCAGCCATCGAGATGGTCATCCGCAACAGCATGACCGCGGAGGGCACGGGCAAGACATTGCCCTGGGCCGCGCTGGGGTCGGTGGCCCTGGGGTGCCAGGTGTTGGCCGGGCACATTGAGATCACCTATTACACGCTGCTGGTAATGGGCTTCTATGCCCTGTGGCGCTTTGTGGCCGGCGTGCGCTACAATCTCCGGCCGGAGCGGCGGAGCAGCACGCGGGAAAGCCGTTTCTTGCCGCTGCTTAAACCGGCCGGGTGGCTGCTCAGCATCGTCGTCATTGGCCTGATGCTGGGGGCCATCCAGTTCATACCCCTGTACGAGGTGGTGCAAACCAACTTCCGCGAAGGGTCGGTTACCCTGGCCGAAGTACGCGGCTGGGCCTTCCCCGCTCGCCGGGCCATCACCCTGCTCATGCCCGACTTTTTTGGCAACCCCAGCCACCATGGCTACCGGGATGTCTTTAACGGTGCGTGGCAAACCCTGACGACCAACTACTACGGCCAGCCCAATCCTAACGGCGCGGGCACCAGCGATTGGGGCATTAAAAACTATGTGGAGGGCGGCATTTACCTGGGCATTTTGCCGCTGCTGCTGGCCTTGCTGGGCATTGGGTCTTATTTTGCGCCGCGCCCCACCCCCGGCCGGGGGTCCCACATTGGCTTCTACGTCATCCTGAGCTTCTTTTCTCTGGCCTTCATTTTTGGCACGCCACTCTACGCGCTGCTCTATTACGGCCTGCCGGGCATCAACCAGCTCCACTCCCCCTTCCGCTGGGTCTTTCCGCTGTCGTTGGGTGTAGCCGTGCTGGCCGGCTTTGGCATGGATTATCTGCTGGCCCCGGCCGGGGCAAACAACCGCCGCCCGCTTGCGCGGCTGCTGGCCGGCACCGCCATCGCCGGCGGCCTGCTGGTGCTGTTGGGGCTGCTCTTCTCCTGGCTCTTTTACGACACGCTGGCCCCGCTGCTGGAACGCATCTTCCTGGGGCTGGCCAAAGCACCAGAAGCTTTCCCCAGCGTGCGCGCCTTCTACAGCTACCAGTTCCGCAACGGGCTTATTTTGGGTAGCATGCTGCTGGGCAGTGGGCTGCTGCTCTGGCTAAGCCGCGCCCCGGCCGGGGCGCGGCGGCGCACCTTCTGGCCCATCCTCGCCTTCGGCCTCATCACCCTGGACATCTTCCTCATTGGCCACAACTTCAACGCCGCCGCCGACCCGGCCCTGCTGACCTACAAGCCGGCCCTGGTGCAATGGCTGGAGGCCCAGCCCGGCGATTGGCGCTTCACCACCTTCACGCCCCATGGGGACAAGCCCTTCAACGCCAACGTCGGCTGGTTCTATGATTTTCAGGATGTGCGCGGCTACGATTCCATCATCCCTAAGCAGTACACTGATTACATGGCGGCCATCGAACCACAAAACGAGCTGCTGTTCAACCGGGTGCAGCCCATTGTTCATTGGGAAGCCCTCAATTCGCCGCTGCTGGACCTGCTGGGGGTGAAGTACATCATCAGCAGCGAGAGCATCAGCCTGCCCAAGCTGGCCCTGGCCTGGCAAGGGGAAGGGCTGTATGTGTACGAAAACCTGGCCGCTGCGCCGCGCGCCTTCACCCTGCCCCAATCGGCCACCCAACTCACCGGGGAGATGCTGGCCGACATGGCCCGGCAAGATCCGCGCCAGTTTGTCTTTGTCGCCGGCAATGGCTCGTTCCCGGCCGGGCAGCCGCCCATCCCAGGCCAACTCACCCCGGCCGAAGTGACCGCCTACGGCAACAATGAAGTCGTGGTGGCCGCCACCGTCACCGAACCGGCCTGGCTGGTACTCAATGACAGCTACTTTCCGGGCTGGAAGGCGTATGTGCAGCCGCTGGCCGAGGCCCCGGCCGGGGAGGACCAACCCCCCTCCGAAACCGAAATCCCCGTCTACCTGGTCAATGGCAACTTTCGCGGCGTGCTGCTAGAGCCTGGAGCCTGGAGCGTGCGCTTCCGCTACAGCCCACTCTCCTTCAAGCTAGGCGGCCTGGCCAGCGCCATGGCCGGCATCATCCTCTTCTTCGCCGTCATCGTCTGGGGCTGGCGGCGCTATTACCACCCCACCGGCGAGCTGACCAACACCCGCAGCATCGCCAAAAACAGCGTCGCGCCCACCATCCTAAACCTGCTCAACCGTTTCATCGACTTCCTCTTCGCCGCCTTCTACCTGCGCCTGCTGGGGCCAGCCGATGCCGGCAGCTATGCTACCGCCATCGCCATCGCCGGCTGGTTTGAGATCATCTCCAACTTCGGGCTAAACACCCTGGTCATCCGCGAGGTATCCAGGGACCGCCGCCAGGCCAGCCACTACCTGCTCAACACCAGCGTCGTGCGCCTGGGCACATCGCTGGTAGGCAGCCTGCCCATTTTCATCTACGCCTGGCTGGTTAGCCAGCGGGGTACGCCGCTGGGTCCCGACACCGTGGCCGCCATTCTGCTGCTAATGCTGGGCATGGTGCTGTCTGGCCTGGGGCAAAGCTTCACCGGCCTCTTTTACGCCTACGAGACCGCCGAGCTTCCAGCGGCCATCGCCACCGTCACCACCATCCTGAAAGTAGCCTTTGGCGTCATCGTGCTGCTGTTGGGAATGGGCTTTGTGGGGCTGGCCGGCGTCTCCATCCTGGTCAACCTGATTACCCTGCTCATTCTGGCCGGCACCGCATTCTACAAATTCCGGCTGCGTGGCCCCTGGCGGCTAGACGGCCGGGCACAAGGGCAAATGCTGCGGCAGAGCTACCCGCTAATGCTAAACCATCTGTTGGCCAACATCTTCTTCTTTGTTGATGTGCCCATGATGCAACAGATCAATGGGGAGGCGGCAGTTGGCTGGTATAACAGCGCCTACAAATACGTCAACGCCATCAATGTCATCCCCAGCTTCTTCACTTTTGCCCTGTTCCCGGTCATTTCGCGCCAGATTGCCCACTCTATCGACGACGCGCAGCGCACCTTCCGCATGTCGGTCAAGCTGATGGTGCTGATTTCGCTGCCATTGGCAGCGGTGATTACGCTGCTGGCCCCCCTGCTCATCGGCGTCCTGGGTGGCCAGCAGTTCCTGCCCGAAGGGGCAATTGCCCTGCGCATTGTCATCTGGTCCATTCCCGTGGGCTGGATCAACAGCGTGACCAATTACGTGTTGATTGCCCTGGGCAAGGAGCGGGTGCAGGTGCGCGCCTTCTTGTTGGGTGTGAGCTTCAATGTGGTCGCTAACCTGATTTTTCTGCCCTATTTCAGCTTCGTGGCCGCTTCGGTCACCACCATCTTGTCGGAGATTGTGCTGCTGGCGGTGTTCAACATCTACCTGCGCACGCGGATGCCGGAGATTGGCTGGGGACGGCTGTTGTGGCGGCCGCTGGCGGTTACGGCGGCGATGGTGGCGGCGATGTGGCTGGGATTGCAGGTGCATTGGCTGTTGGGGCTGGGCTTGGGGCTGGTGGTTTACCCGGCCGGGTTGTGGCTCTTGCGCATCTTTGGGGCTGAGGAGCGGCGCATTTTGCAGTCGGTGCTGCCCGCCCCGTTGGCCGCCCGCCTAAAGCTGGCGGCGGACAATTAGCCATGCCCCTACGCGCCCGCCGGCTGCTGCTCCTCCTTTTGCTGCTGGCCGCTGCCCTCCGCCTTGTGGGCCTGAACAACGGCTCGCCCCCCGGCCTGGAGCACGACGAAGTGGCCAACTGGCTTATTGACCGCTCCATTCTGGCCGGCAACCACGCCGTCTACTTCACCGCCGCCTACGGCCACGAGGCCGGCTTCCACTACGTCCAGGCCGCCTCAGTAGCCTTGTTGGGGGATCATGCCCTGGCGCTGCGCCTGCCGGCGGCCTTTGCCGGCTTGCTGCTTGTAGCGGCAAGCTTTGCCCTGGCCCGGCGGCTCTTTGGTTGGCAAACGGCGCTCATCGCCACAGCTTTCCTGGCCGTCCTCTTCTGGCCTGTTTTTTACAGCCGCCTGGGGCTGCGGGCCATCTCCCTGCCGCTGCTGTCGGCCCTATCGGCTTACGCCTGGTGGCGGGCCTGGCCGCCGGGCACCACGCCCACACCGCAGCGCCTGGCCAACCGCTGGTTTGCCCTGGCGGGCGCGCTGGCCGGCCTGAGCCTGTACACCTACATGGCCGCCCGCATCGTGCCTATCTTTTACGGCTTCTTCCTGCTTTATCTGGCCATCTTTCACCGGCCGGGGCTGCGCCAGCATTGGCGGGGCGTCCTGCTCTTCTGGTTGGTCATGCTGGTTGTGGCCACCCCGCTGGGCCACTATCTGCTCACCAACCCGGCCGCGGAGTTCCGCCTTAGCGAGATCGATGCCCCGCTGCAAGCGCTGCGGCAGGGGGATTTGCAGCCAGTTTTGGCCAACAGCCTGCGCATTCTGGGCATGTTTGGCCTGCGCGGTGATCCCTTGTGGCGGCAAAATGTGGCTCCCCGGCCGGTGTATGACCCCATCACCGCCCTGCTCTTCTACCTATGTATATTGCTATGCATCATCCGTGTGCGAGATATACGCTATAGTTTCCTAATACTTTGGACATTTACAGCATTTATACCCAGTATATTGAGTAAAGATGCCCCTAGTTCTATTCGCATTATCAATATCCTTCCGGTTCTCACCCTCCTGCCGGCAATAGTTATTCACAATTCATACCGCTTGTCCACAGAAAAAGTGACGTTATCCACAGGAAATCGACTGCGTTGGGGAATAACATTGTTGACGCTGGCCCTGGTGCTGTTCCACCTGGGACGCACGGTCGTGTGGTTATCTACCACCTGGCCGGCCAATGAAGAGGTGCAGTTTGTGTGGCAAGAGGCACTAACGGCGGCCGCCGGCTACCTGGATTCAACGCCGGAAAGTGGGCCGGCGGCCATCGGCGGCTGGACGCCGGACACAATGGACCCGCCCACCATGGCCCTGACCCTGCGCCGCCAGGACCTGGCCCTGCGCTTTTTTGACCCGCGCGATGCCGTGATTCTCCCGGCCGGGACCAACGCCCGCCTGCTGCACCCCACCATCCTACCGCTAGCCCCACTGCTGGCCGAGCAACTGGCTACCTGGGGCATCCAGCCCGTGGTGCAGGGCAGCTTCACCCGCTATGCCGTGCCCCAACCGCCGGACGTGCGCCCCCCATTCCCGGCCGGGGAAAGCGGTGCCACGTTTGGCGATGAACTGCGCTTCCTGGGCTTTGCCCTGGCCCCCAACTGCACCAGCGCGGCCGAAGATGACTGCCAGGTGATCACCTATTGGCAAGTGCTGGCCCCGGCCGGGGAGCCGCGGCGCATCTTTTTGCACGTGCTGGACGACGCCAACAACATCGTCACCCAGGATGACCGGCTGAACGTGCCCGCCGCCTACTGGCAGCCCGGCGACCTGATCCTGCAGCAGCACACGCTGGATATCCCCAGCCTGGCCCCCTACACGCTGCGCCTGGGAGTGTATAATCCTTCCCGGCCGGGGAGCCCCCCCCTGGCCACCGAGGACGGCACCGGCTATCTCCTCTTGCCATAGCACAACATGAACAAAAAAGGGGAGACCCCTGCTGGTACAGGGGTCTCCGCAAATCAATTTGGAGGGTTATTCGTCAAGAAGCCACAAAAACACTATGGGGCAACATACTCCACAACCGGATAGCCAGCTTCCAACCAGGCCGCCAGACCACCCTTCATGCTCAGCACATCACTATACCCATAGGCCCACAAAATCGTCATGGCAATCGTGCTGCGATGCCCACTGCCGCAGTAGACAACAATGGACGCATCCAGGTCTTCCGGCCACATATCCTTCATATTGACGAACTCCTGCAAAGGAATGTGGATAAAATTGGCCGCTTCAATCACGCCCTTATCCGCCAACTCCTCGTCGGTGCGCACGTCAATCACGATCAGGTCCGGATTCTCGGCCAGCGTCGTATTGAAGTCATCCACGCTGATGCCGCCATACCCATCGGGGACATTGTGCAGCATCTCCTGCATCACCGCTAGCAGGGCCGGATCCGGCTCGGCCACCTCTAGCACCAGCGCCTCCGGCGGCAACCCTTCCACCACCGGATACCCCGCCTCAACCCAGCCACCAAAGCTGTTTTCCTTCAGCGCCAAAACATTCTCCCAGCCCAGCGCCTCCAGAGCCGTCATAGCAATGGTGCAGCGCCAGCCGCTGCCACAGTAGCTAACAATCGTTGTGTCAAAACTGGGCAGCAGTTCAATGTGATCCGCTACCTCGCGCAGCGGAATCAGCACCGCGCCTTCAATATGCCCCTTCTCTTCCACCTCGCTGACTTCGCGCACATCCAACACAAAAGGCGGCGGGTCCTCAGCCAGCATCAGGTTGAAATCATCCAGGCCAATGGTGTTATAGGCTTCCATGCCCGCCAGGAAGGTGTTAAAGGCCGTGTCCAGGTCTGGCGCGGCCGCTTCTGGCGCGCCAATCACCGGGTACCCGGCCGCGCTCCACTCCGCGAAGCCACCCTTCATGCTGCGCACGTCGGTGTAACCATAGGACCACAAGATGCTCATGGCAATCGTGCTGCGATGCCCACTGCCGCAGTAAGTCACAATGGTCGCATCCTGCGCCGGCCACATGTCGCGCATGGCCACAAACTCTTCCAGCGGGACAAACACGACATTTGGCGCATCAATGTAACCCTTGCCCTCCACCTCGGCCGGGGTGCGGACATCAATCAAGATCAGGTCGGGATTCTCGGCCAGCTCTGTGTTCAGGTCATCAATGCTGATGCCACCGAAGCCTTCCGGCACATTTTGCAGCATCGCCTGCATCGACAACACCAGGGCCGGATCCGGGTCAGCAACATCTAGCACCTCAGCCTCAAGCGCCGCTCCCTCAGCCACCGGGTAGCCCGCTTCCAACCAGCCACCAAAGCTACCTTCCTTCAGGCTGAGTACATTCTCCCAGCCCATCGCTTCCAGGGCCGTCATGGCGATGGTGCAGCGCCAGCCGCTGCCACAGTAGCTGACTATGGTCGTATCGAAGCTGGGCAGCAGCTCTATGTGGTCCGCCACTTCCCGCAGCGGGATATTGATAGCGCCCTCAATGTGTCCTTTCTCTTCCAGTTCGCTAACTTCACGCACGTCCAGCAGGAAGGGCGGGCTGTCACTGGCCAGCAGTTCGTTCAGCGCCTCCAGCCCAATCGTGTTATAGCCTTCCATGCTGGAGAGGAAACCCTGAAAAGCAGCATCAAGCTCTTCAGCACTGGCTTCCATCACCGGCACAGCAGTCGGTTCTTCAGTAGGTTCGGCCATTGGCTCTTCGGTCGGCGCAGGCTCGGCGGTTGGCTCAACCTGTACCTCTGTGGCCGCAGGTGCCTGGGTGGGTTCGGCCGGCGTTTCCGTTCCACCACAGGCCACCAGCGTCAGGCCAAGAACGAGTAGCAAAATCAGTAAATATTTACGCATGTTCATGACTATTTCTCTCCTCAACAAGTTTGAGTCATTGGTTTTTTTGCTTCGTAACTAGTCAGCTACGAAAAGGACTTCTTTCAATTACTGTGCCGGAGGAAACACTGCCCCAGGCACTTAATTGTCGGTGTTGGTAATGCCGGTTGTGGCTGTGATGGTGCCCGTCGCGGTTACCGGTACGGTCGTAGTGATCGGCACGGTCGTAGTAATGGTTCCCACGGGGGGCGGAATGATGTCCACAATCACTCCCAGATTTGCTTCCAGCTCTTCCGGGGCCACCTTATCTCGTGTCAGGAACAGGTCCGCGTTACCGTGGCAGGCATTACAACTCTCTGTTTGCGGCGTCTCCCGCTGAATGTTATGCGGTGTGGCATATACCCAGGTGGGCAAGGCGCTGTAATTAGGCAGCAAGTTGTCGCCGTAATAGACAAAGCTGTCGGTGGCCACGGGCACGTGGCGGAGGGTCACAAAGTCGTACGGCCGGTCATAGCTCTTGCGCGGGTTCCTCCCGATGATAAAGTTCAGGTAGGAGCCATCGGTAGCGTAATATGGGTTGCCAGTCGTCTCGCTAATGGCCACGTGGCAGCCGTCACAACTGGTGTAGGCAATGGAATGGCATACCTGGCAAGACAGATCGCCAGCGTGCTGCTGGTGCATTTCGATGTCATCCTTGGCCAACGCGGCCGGGATATGACAGGTTTCGCAGCGCGGGTTCTGCACGCCATCGTACCGGTGATTGGCTGGGGCCTTGCCCAACGTCTCCGGGGCCAGGTGGCAAGATTCGCATTCGTCCTGCTGGCCGTGCATCTCGCTGCCGGTATGGCAGGCAATGCAGGTCATGCGCCCCTGGCGAAAGTGCACATCAGGGCGCAGCCCTTCGTGTTTGCCCAGGTATTCGTTGCCCACGCGGCTGCCGTGGCAGGCGGTGCAGTTACGCGTCATGGACGGCGTTTCCTGGAAAACGTGCCCATCAATCAGACCACCGCCCACAAGAGTCGGCTGGCTAACGTGGCATTCGCCACAAGTAGCATGGCAAGTGTTGCAATGATTGCCAAACATCTCGGTGATGGTTTCATGATCTTCGGGCGCCGTGCGCGCATCCAGTACGGTCCAGTAGCCCTGCAAATTGCTGTGCAGGTTGTGCGCGGTCAGGCTAACCACATCGGGATGACAATCGCCACACGCGGCCACCGGGTCTTCACTGGGATTGCTGATCAGGTCCGTGTGGGCAACAGCTTTGTCCGGTGACGATTCGCCGTTGTGACAGTCTACACAGGCCACCTGCCCGTGCACAGTGTCAGGGTAAGTATCACCGTTAATGAGTACCTTCTCCCATGGCTCCAACGGAGCCACCTCTCCTCCTCAGCCTTCACCTTCGTTTTCGCTGATGACTTCCTCCTGGGGATCGGCTGTGTCTATCAGGCGATCTTTGTCGATGTGACAGTCCAGGCAGGGGTCAGGCACGGGTGTAGGGACGAGCGTCGGCTCGAGGGTTGGGGGAATTGCTGTTGCGGTTGGCAGGCTCGTGGGTGGCACCGCAGCGACTTCACTATCGACCGTTTCGCCGCGGCAGCCCCCTAATAGCCAGGCCGCCAGCACCAGCCACAGCAGCAGAGCCAGGGGAAGAAGTGAACCGGTGTGTTTTGGCTGTTTCAAGATTCTCTCCTAAGCAAGGAATGAAGGTTCATGGTGTCCAACATCTGCCACAAGTGAAATTTTTCACTAAAAGTATAAACGATAGGCAATAGAAAACAACGTCTTGAGAAAGTTTTTCTTATAGTTTTTTCTTTGGGTGGATCATAAGCAAAAGCAATGCTCCCTATGCTACTACCTGTTGAGTTCCTAATGCTTTTTGTTACAATATTCACAAACGGCGCGCGCAGGATGGTTCTTATGCTAGATACTCACCAACTCAATGTGTTCCTGGTGGCGGCGGAGACGCTGAATTTCACGCAGGCGGCCCAGCGGCTGCACATGACCCAGCCCAGTGTCAGCCAGCACGTTCAGTCGTTGGAGCAGTATTTTGGCACGCCGTTGTTTCGACGTGTTGGCCGGTATGTGGAGTTGAGTGAGGCGGGTATGGCGCTGGTCCCGCTGGCCGAAGAGCTGGTAAACCGGTCGGTTCTCATTGAGGAAACGATGAAATCGTTGGAAGGGGAGATACACGGCCATTTGCTGGTGGGCTGCAGCACGACGCCGGGGAAGTATATTTTGCCGCAGTTGTTGGCGGGTTTTCATCGGTCATTTCCCCGGGTGCGTGTTTCTTGTCACGTTGCTTCGCAGAAGGAGTCGTTGCAGATGGTGTGTGACGGGGATGTGCACGTGGCGCTGACAAGCCTACCGCAAACAGTGTGCCGGGATGTGGAGTTTCTTAGGTTTACAACGGATGAAATTGTCCTCATCGCCCCAACTTCGCATCCTTGGGCAGAAAGAGGCGCTATCGAACCGAAAGATTTGTATGAGGCGGATTTTATCTTGCGCGAGGAGGGGTCGGGCACGCAAACAGCTGTGCGCCAGGCATTGACGGCTATTGACATAGCCGAAGAGCGGTTGAGCAACCTTTTGACGTTAGGCAGTTCTGAAGCGATTGCCATGGCGGTTCAGGAAGGCCTGGGGGTGGGGTTTGTGTCCCGGATTATCGTCTCGCGGCTGACAAAGAGCGGCGTCGCGGTGATTGGTGTGCGGGGCTTGAAGATTGAGCGTGACATTTTTATCGGCTGCCACACGCGCCGGCCACAAACTTTGGCCCAGGCGGCGTTTTGGCAAATGATTGTTGACCTGGGTGAACCGGTTATCCCCGGTACTGTGGAACCGCAGTGAGGAAGTGGCGCTAAGGCTGGCGCTGTTGAACAGAGAAGAATGGAGTAGGGTTGTTTTTGACGAAAGGACCTCATCATGAAGAAACGGTTATGTCAACGGGAACGTTGTCTATTTCTGGGGGGTATGCTGGCTGTGTTGGGAGCGCTGGTGTTGGTGGTGCCGTGGGCGTTGGCCGCCCCGGCCGGGCAGACCGACGAACCACCCCCAGAGCCTGAAGTAATATCACCATCCGACTGCCAGGAATGCCACCTGGACGTCAAAAACCACTGGCAAGACAGCCCTCATGCTCATGCGTTTGACGATCCATATTTCCAGGAGCGCTGGCAGGGCATGGGCCAGCCAGGCGAGTGCCTGGTTTGCCACACCACCAACTACCAACCCTCCACCGGCGAGTACGACGCAGAAGGCATCTCGTGCGTTTCTTGCCACGGCGAGGTTACCACCGAACACCCCCCAGCCACGGTGCCCATCAAGGCCGATTCCGAATATTGCGGCACCTGTCACACCACAACGCTGGGCGAGTGGCACCAGACCGGACATGCCAGCAGCGAAATCGGCTGCATGGATTGTCATGATCCTCACAGCCAGGGCGCTTTGTTTGAAGTAGTCGACGACCTGTGCATCAACTGCCACCAGGAATCCATGGAAAAATACCTGGAAGACCTGCACGTGCAGAAAGGCATCGGCTGTGTAGACTGCCATGCCCTGGTCATCCCGCCCAACCCACTGCCGGAGGATGGCATTGTACCCACTGGCCACACCTTCAACATCACGCCGGCAACTTGTGTGGCCTGCCACACCGACGCCCTACATGCCGGCTTCTCGCTGCCCGGTTTTGAAGATGGGGCCAAAGCAGGTAATGGCAATGGTGAGGATGTCGAAATCCTGACGGCCAGCTTGCAAAGCGACACGGGCGGCGAACAGGCCACAGAAGAAGGCTTGTCACCGGAACAGCAAATTCAGGCATTGGAAGCGGCGTTGGCCAGCCAAAACGTAACCCTGTTGTTCCAAGGCGGCATTGTGGGCCTGGTGCTTGGGGCATCGACGGCCTGGTTTGTGGCGCAGAACATCCGCGCCAGCCGACGCGAGGATCAGCCATGAGCGATACCAACGATACCAACGGGAAGAAACCGACGCTGTTGACCAGGCGTGATGCGCTCAAGATCTTTGTTGGCACGGGTGCAGCGGCGCTGCTGTCGCAGGTATTCACCTCGGGGCCGCTCTCGGCCGACGCCATCCAGGGGCTGGCTCGGGAGACGCAGGCCAGCGCGCAGCACGAATGGCACATGGCAATTGACCTGGAGAAGTGCATTGGCTGCCGTTACTGCGTATGGGCCTGCCAGGCGGTGAACGATGTACCGCTGGATGAGATGCGCTGGAACGTGGGGTTCCCGGAGCGAACGGAGAACGGGACAGAGTTTTTCATGACCCGGCCGTGTCTCCACTGCCAGGAGGCCCCATGCGTTAAGGTCTGCCCGGTAGGTGCAACCTGGGTGCGCGAAGACGGCATTGTGGCCATGGATTACGATCGCTGCATTGGCTGCCGCTACTGCGAAGTGGCCTGCCCTTACGACGTGCGCCGCTTCAACTGGCGGGCGATTGGGGATACGGAAAATTCTTACCAGCCCACTTGGGGCAATGCCGAAGTAGATCGCCGCTCCCGGGGGGTGGTAGAAAAGTGCACCTTCTGTGTGCATCGCATTGACCGCGGGTTGGCGCAAGGGCTAACACCGGGTGTGGATCCGCAGGCCACGCCAGCGTGTGTGGTCATTTGCCCGGTGGGCGCGCGGGTCTTCGGCGACGTCAACGATGACGAAAGCCCTATCTCCCAATTCCTGGCCGAACACGACACCTTCCGTCTACGCGAAGATTTCGGCACCGAGCCAAAGGTGCATTACGTCCAGCCGACAAAGGAGGAGGCGTAGCATGACCGCAACATCTGCCAACGCCAACCCAAGAAGCCTAACCCTGCCCCTCCGCCTCTGGTATCTTGTCACTGGGGCAATGATCGTTGTGGGGATCATTGGCGCGTACCAGGCATTGTGGCATGGTCTGGTGGTCACCAATCTAACAGACCAGGTTCCCTGGGGATTGTGGATCACCCACGACCTGTCGGCCATTGCCCTGGGGGCGGGGGCGTTTACCTTCTCAGCAGTGGTTTACCTGTTTCGCATTAAGCGCTTTGAGCCGGTGGCGCGCGTGGCTGTGTTTGTGGGTTTCCTGGGTTACACATCGGCCATGCTGGCCCTGGCTATGGACATTGGCCGGCCGGACCGCTTCTGGCATCCGCTGGTTTATTGGAATGTGCATTCGGTGCTGTGGGAGATTACACTGTGCGTGATCTTCTATTCGACGGTGCTGGTGATTGAGTTCTTGCCCATCTTGTTCGAGAGCCGCCTGTTTGAAGGACGGTACCGGCTGCGGGCGTTTGGCCACAAGCTGCACTCGCTGACGCCGGTGTTGGCGGTGATAGGTCTGGGGCTGTCGCTGCTGCACCAATCTTCGCTGGGGGCGACTTATGGGGTGCTCTCCGGCCGGGAGATCTGGTTTAAGCCGTCCATGCCGGTGCTGTTCATTTTGTCGGCTGTGGCCGGCGGCGTCTCGCTGACCCTGCTGGTGACGATGATTGTGATGAAGCTAACCGGCCGGGAACTGATCGACAAGTTTCTGCGGCGCGACATTGCCCGGCTGGCCGCCTTTGCTCTGCTGGCCTACCTCTACCTTAAGGTGTGGGACTGGGCGGCCACCTCCTATTACAGCCATGCCCCCGGCACAGCCAACGCCCTGGCGCGATTGCAGGCTACCACCCCCTACAACCAAACCTTCTGGTGGGTAGAGATTGTGCTCTGCGGCCTGATACCGGCGGCCATCCTGCTCAACCGGCCAATGCGCCGGCAGCACGGCATTTTCATGATCGGGCTGGCCCTGGTCGTTTTGGGCGTGATTGTAAACCGCTGGAACGTAACCTTATCTGGCCTGATTGTCCCGCCGCAATGGTCACCGGGGGTGCTGGGCAATGTGGTGGCCGCAACTTATGTGCCATCCTGGATAGAAGTGGCCGTGTCGCTGGGGGTGTTGGGCTACGCCCTGCTGGGATTTACCCTGGGTGTACGCCTGCTGCCGCTGTATCCCCGGCCGGAAGAGAGCAGCCACGGGGATTAGCAGCCGCCAGCCCCCCGGCCGGGTGGAAACAAGACGACGTCCAAGAAGACCCATTTACCTGGGTCTTCTTTTTTGGAGCGCTTCGCCGATCTGGCAGGAAACAAGCGCCCGACACCCCTGCGACGCCATGAAGGTACGTGGGGAGTTTGCATTCCTGGGCCATTTCGGGCAAGATCACGCTTGGTCAGGGTAGCGTATGCGCCGGCGGACTGTGTTGTGCAAGATGCGGCGTTTTACCCCGGCCGGGTCCAGTCGCCCTACCAATACCCTGCTAGCTGCCCAGAAACTGGCGGATGATTCCCTGGCACCGACAACTGAAAACCGAGAACGCGCCCTCACAGAAGCTGCCAGATTGCTCGTGATCGCCCCGCAAGGAACCCGTTTTGGAAACCGAGCCAATCCCCCAAGAGACACGCAAAAAGCCAGGCACACGTTTTGCCCAAACCAGCAGTTGGCTGCGCCAACACCTGGACCGCGTTCAACCCCCGGATTCCGTAATCCTGGTGGTAACTGCTCTGGTTGTTGGTGCGGGCACCGGCCTTGGCGCGGTCATCTTTGTGCGCATGCTGGCCGCGATCAACGCCATTGCCGCGGCCATGCAGGCCCGCCTGGGCGACATTCTGGGACTGTTTGTGGTAATGGGGCTGGCCGGCCTCATCGTGGGGTGGATTGTGGCTCGCTGGGCCAGCGAAGCCAAGGGGCATGGCGTGCCAGAAGTGATGGAGGCCATTGCCCTGCGCGGTGGGCGCATTCGCCCGCGCGTAGCCCTGGTGAAGGTGTTGGCCTCATCCATCACCATTGGAGCCGGTGGCTCAGCCGGCCGCGAGGGGCCAATTGTGCAGGTTGGCTCAGCACTTGGCTCTACCATCGGACAACTGCTCCACTTCTCCGCTGACCGGGTCACCATCCTGGTGGCTTGTGGCGCGGCGGCGGGCATTGCGGCCACATTCAACGCCCCTATTTCCGGCTCCATCTTCGCCCTGGAGGTGATTCTGGCGCGCTTCACGTCGCGCTATTTTGGTGCCGTGGTGATTAGCTCTGTCTCGGCCAGCATTGTGGCCCGGGCTTTTCTCAGCGACCAGCCGGCATTCACCGTGCCCGCCTATCCGCTGCACCATCTGGGGGAAATCCCCATCTACATTCTGCTGGGGCTGTTGTCGGCCCTGGTGGCGGTGTTGTTCATCCGGGTGCTGTACCGGGTAGAGGGGCTGTTTGATCACTGGGAGATCCCGCTGGCCGTTAAGACGATGATTGGCATGTTGTTGACGGCCGGCGTGGCGCTGCTGCTCCCCGGCCGGGGCGTGTTAGGCCCCGGTCTCCACCTCATCGGTGAAGCCATCGCCGAAGACATCAACCTCTCGGTGCAAATGTTGCTGGCCCTGCTGGTGCTAAAGCTGCTGGCCACCAGCTTCACCCTGGGTTCCGGCAACTCCGGTGGCGTTTTTGCCCCCAGCCTGTTTATGGGGGCGGCCCTGGGCGGCATTGTGGGCAGCGTAGGGCACAGCCTGTGGCCCAGCGTGGTTGTGGACCCCGGCGCATACGCCATTGTGGGCATGGCCGCCGTCTTTTCCGGTGCCGCTCGCGCCCCCATCACCGCCGTGCTCATCGTCTTCGAAATGTCCAACGACTACAAGCTGATTCTGCCGCTGATGATGGCCACCGTGCTCTCCACCTTCCTGGCCGAGCACCTCTTCGCCGAGTCGATTTACACGCTGAAATTAAAGCTGAAGGGCATCAATCTGCAGCAGGGGCGAGACATGGACATCATGCAAGGGCTGTTGGTACGCGAGGCCATGACCGCCACACCCTATGTGGTGGAATACACCATGCCGCTGGACGAGTTGGGCGCCTTCTTCCAGCAGACCCACAGCCACAGCTTCCCGGTTGTCGACGAGGATCACCACCTCAAGGGCATGATCAGTATCCGCGATTACGAGCACGCTTTGGAAACCCACAGCGATGCCGTGAGCCATCTGAAGGTGGCAGACATAGCCACCATGGGCGAAATTTTGGTGGCGTATGAGGACGAGCCCATGGGCGACGCCCTGCAGCGCATTGCCGTGCGCGACATCAACAAGCTGCCGGTGGTCTCGCGGCAGGACCCGGGGCGCGTGGTGGGCGTTATCCGGCGGCGAGACATTATCCGCGCCTACAACGTGGCGGCCACGCGCCGCCGGCAAGACCGGGCCTCCAGCAGCGCCCACCTGGAGCCGGAAGATGAGATGACTTTTGTAGAGATGGGGGTGACGCTAGACAGCCAGGCCGCCAACCAAACGCTGGCCCGCCTGGCCACCATCTTGCCGCACGACTGTGTGATCGTCTCTGTGCGCCGCCGGGGGACGCTGCTCATTCCGCATGGCGACACAACACTCCGGCCGGGGGACCGGGTGACCGCCTTCTTGCGCAATTCGGACGCGGAGCGGCTGCGCGACTGTGTGCTGGGCGTCCCGGCCGGGAACAACACCCAGGACCAACCCTCACCCCCATAAACGAAAAACGGGCGCTGCCGGAGCGCCCGTCTGGTTCTCTCTGGCTGGTTTAGCCGCGTTTACTCGATGGCCACCACGCGCAGGTAAAGCTCATCCCCGGCCGGGGTGGAGACCGTCACCTGCTGGTTCAAGCGCGCTCCCAACAGCGCCCGGCCAAACGGCGATTCATTTGAGATATACCCATTAGACGGGTTCGCCTCATGCGCGCCCACAATGCGATACGTTTCCCGCTCATCCACGCCATCTTCCACCACCGTTACCGTGCTGCCAACCCGTACCCGGTCCGTTGGCCCATCATCCTTAATCACCTGAGCGCGCCGCTGCGCATCCTCCAGGTCGCGGATCCGCGCCTCCATCATGCCCTGCTCCTGCTTGGCATAATCGTAGTCCGCATTCTCCGACAAATCCCCCTGGCGGATAGCCTCTTGCAGCTTCCGGGCAATCTCCGGCCGCTTCACATTCTTCAGATATTCAAGCTCTTCCTTGATCTTCTGCAAGCCTTCTTCAGTCAGGTACACAACATTATTACTCATGATCACCAACTCTTCTACAAAACATCCAGGCCAATCCGGCACAACACACCGGCCGGGTAGCCCCACTTTCTGGCATGGGCAGGCACAACTACACGTAAACAAGAACCCCGCCAGGAGCGGGGTAAAAGCATTGCCTCACCAGATAACACGACCCATAGTATACCTTACTCAAACCCACGTGTCTATTCGCCAGGCGGCGCGGCCAGCAATTACCCCGCTGAAGACGGCCAATATTCATCTTGGATTAAGCGTATCCCCCTGTCATCCAACAGGCGGCGTTCGGTGCGTATGGCCGCATTCAGTGATAAAATGGGGCACATGCTACAGGAACCTGAATCACTTCCTCCCCCCGGCACACGGGTGGCCCTTGCCATCGGTGCGCCGCTCATAGGGGCCATTATTCTGAGCACACTGCTCGCAACGTTGTTAGGCGATCGTCCTGGCCAGGACCCGGCCGGGACGGCCAGCACCGCCCTGATCCTCGGTTGGGTGGGCATCATCAGTTGGCTCATTGGCCTGCGCTGGTACGGGCGCGATGGCCTGGGGCTGCGCGGCAAGCGCCCCCTCTATGCCAGCATCGGCTTTGCCGTAATGGGCTGGGTCGCCATCATGCTGGTACGGGTTATCCTGGTCGCCAGCAACCCGGAAAAGCTCATCGCCGACGGCTTTGGCCGCACCTTCCTCTATTTACTCGTCTTCGAAGCCTTCTGCGTCCAGTTGTGGCTTTTTGGGCTGGTCTTTCGCAGCATCGCCGACTGGCGCGGTCCACTGACCGCCGCCATTACCAGCGGCATCATCTTCGGCGCTGTGGCCCACCAATTCTTCCAGGAATCCTATATCACCGGCTGGGGCGCTATTCTCGCCTTCATGGCCTGGGGCGTCTTCTACGGCCTCATCCGGCTGCGCACCGGCAGCTTCCTGGGCATAGCCCTGGTACAGGCCATGCAAACCCTGACCACCTGGTACATCCTGCTCCCCCAAGACCCGCCAGCCATCGACCAACTGCAAAATTTCTACCTGGTCAGCAGCGCGCTGCTCGTCATCTTCATGTGGCGGTTGTGGCCCAAAACCGAGGAGGATTATCGTGTCTAAAGTCAACGTGCAGGTGGTAAACCGGCTGCGGCTGGTGTCGGCGGTACTCGCCGGCAGCCAATGGCCGGCCTACGAGCAAGAACAGATGGGGGCACATGCCGTCCATCCGCATGCCAAAGCCACCCGCCACTATGTATCTGACTACGCCGACCACCCGGCCGTGACAACCATCAATGCCCTGCTCCCGGCCGGGTTAGACCTGAGCGAGCTGTTTTCCACCGCCGTACGCTGCAACTGGCCCACGTTCGAGCCGCAAGAACCCCTCCCCGGCCGGTTCAGCGACGGCACCTGGGCCAGCCAGTTGGGCGATTTCTACGTCGAGACCGCCCTGGCCGCCTTCTTCTGGGCCGAGCAGGCTGCCCCCTGGGCCGATGCCGAAAACGACCTGCGTCGCATCTTCAACAACGACAACCTCTACCAGCTTCTTAGCCAGCTCAGCGGCACACCGCCGGCCCAAGACCTGGTCATCATGCCTAACCTGAACTACCCGGCCCTGCAGGCCGTCGTCGCCAGCAACCGCGACCACATCTACCTGCTGCTGCCGCCGCCCAAAGCAGTGGGCGAATCACCCCCCTGGCCCTACCGGGATGGCGTCGATTGGGTACTGGCCGAAAGCTGCTACCAGTTATCTGGCTTCTTCCTGGCCGAAAACCTGGCCCGGCTGGCCCCGCGCCAACAAACGCTGCTGCGCCACGCCATCACCATTACCTACCTGGGCCAGGCACAAGATGAAGCTTCCGCCCTGTTCTACACCATTCGCTGCAAGAAAGAAGACAATCTACCAGAGATTAACGCTGCCGTAGACGTGGTACGCGACTATCTCACCAACCCGGCCGGGGCCGACCTGGCCCTCCGCCTGGACACCGCCCTCACTTAGTTCGCCCCTGCCGCACCCCCTCTTCAGGAGAACTCCCGATGACCTACGAATACATCCTCATCCAGACAGAGCAAAAAGTGGGCCTGGTCCAGTTCAACCGGCCGCGGGCCCTCAACGCCCTCAACCGTGAAATGGTCTCCGAAACCGTCGCCGCCCTGGAATCCTTCGACCGCGACCCCGGCGTCGGCTGCATGGTCATCACCGGCAGCGAACGCGCCTTTGCCGCCGGGGCCGACATCAAGCAAATGGCCCAGGCCACACCGGTAGACATGCTGGACAACCCCTTCATCGACTACTGGGACCGGCTGCGCCGCCTCAACAAGCCCGTTATTGCCGCCGTCTCCGGCTTCTGCCTGGGCGGGGGCTGCGAGCTGGCCATGGCCTGCGACATGATCATCGCCAGCGAGAGCGCCCAGTTTGGCCAGCCAGAGATTAACCTGGGCGTCATTCCCGGCGCCGGCGGCACCCAGCGGCTAACCCGTGCCGTGGGCAAAGCGCTGGCCATGGAAATGGTCCTCAACGACCGCCGCCTGAGCGCCGACGAAGCGGCCCGCTTCGGCCTGGTCAACCGCGTGGTGCCCACCGAAAGCTACCTGGCCGAAGCGATGAAATTCGCCGCCCAGATTGCCGCCCGCGCGCCGGTAGCCATTCGCCTGGCCAAAGAAGCCATCAACGCCGTGTACGAGATGCCGCTGCAAGCCGGCCTGGCCTACGAGCGCCGCCTCTTCTACATGCTCTTCGCCACCGAGGACCAGAAAGAGGGCATGGACGCCTTTGTCAACAAGCGCCCGGCCAACTGGCAGGGCAAATAATCGCCCCGGGTCATTGACAATTGCTTGTCCACCTCGCCTATCCCCCTGAGGCTGATGAGCTGGCCAGCTTGCAGGCGCAGCTAGACCCGGCCGTGTCGCTGACCCTGGGGCCGGCGCGCCCCACCCCGGCCGGGTATCATGTCCTCGTCTCCGGCCGGGCCGAACGCGCCGACCTGACCGCCAGCCCCCACCTGCACACCGTCATCGTACCCTGGGCCGGCATCCCCCTGCCACTGCGCCAACTACTGGCCGATTTCCCACACCTGGCGCTGTACAACCTGCACCACAACGCCGCGCCCGTGGCCGAGCTGGCCCTGGCCCTGCTGCTGGCCGCGGCCAAATTCATTGTGCCTTTCGACCAATCCCTGCGCCACCACGATTGGACACCGCGCTACCAACCCTCCCCGGCCGGGCTGCTAAACGACAAAACAGCCCTCATCCTGGGCTATGGGGCGATTGGGCAGCGCGTGGCCCGCGCCTGCGCGGCGCTGGGGATGCAGGTGCTGGCCACCCGGCGGCAGATTACCCAGGCCGGCCGCGATGGCGTGGCCGAAATCCACCCGCCCGAGGCCCTGCCCCACCTGCTGCCCCAGGCCCACGCGCTCATCATCTGCCTGCCGCAGACGCCGCAAACCACCGGGCTGCTGGGCGCGGCCGAGCTGGCCCTGCTCCCGGCCGGGGCGGTACTGGTGAATATTGGCCGCGGCCCCATTGTGGACGAAGCCGCCCTCTACCACGCCCTGCGCGCCGGCCATCTGCGCGCCGCCGGGCTAGACGTGTGGTACAACTACCCGGCCGGGGTAGACGACCGCCGCCACACCCCAGCCAGCAGCTTCCCCTTCCACGAACTGGACAACGTCGTCCTCAGCCCACACCGCGGTGGCGCAACGGATGAAACCGGCCGGCTGCGCATGACCCACCTGGCCCGCCTGCTCAACGGCCTGGCCCGTGGAGAAACAGTACCCGGCCGGGTTGACCTGGCCGCCGGCTACTAAACAGCCCGCCAACCGCAGTTGATCATTTCCCCATATACCCGTATCATCCCCCTGTGCGGCAATGCAGCCCACCCAAAACCTGCCCGGCACAGCAGACATCCACAGGACATTAGCTCATGCTTATTACCAGTAACCTCTCCCTGGCCTACGGGCCACGGGTCCTCTTCAAAGACGTCAACCTGAAATTCCTACCCGGCAACTGCTACGGCCTCATCGGCCCCAACGGTGCCGGCAAATCCACCTTCCTCAAAATCCTGTCCGGCGAGATAGAACCCTCCACCGGCGAGGTCATCATCAGCCCCAACGAACGCCTGGCCATCTTGCAGCAAGACCAGTTCGCCTTCGACGAATACACCGTCATGGACACCGTCATCATGGGCCACCGCCAGTTGTACGAAGTGATGAAAGCCCGCGACGCCCTCTACAACAAGCCCGACTTCTCCGAAGCCGATGGCCTGATCGCCGCCGAACTGGAAACCACCTTTGCCGAGATGAACGGCTACGAGGCCGAGTCTGAAGCCGCCTCGCTGCTGAAAGGGCTGGGCATTGACGAAGATCTGCTGGAGCGGCGCATGCGCGACCTGGAAGGCGGGCAGAAGGTGCGCGTGCTGCTCGCCCAGGCCATGTTCGGCAATCCCGATATCCTGCTGCTGGATGAGCCAACCAACCAGCTAGACCTGAAAACCATCCGCTGGCTGGAAGATTTCCTCATGCGCTTCAACAACACGCTCATCGTCGTCTCGCATGACCGGCACTTTCTCAACGACGTCTGCACCCACATCGCCGACATCGATTTCAACAAGATCCAGCTCTACGTGGGCAACTACGAATTCTGGTACGAAGCCAGCCAACTGGCCATGCAGCAGCGCAAGAACGAGAGCAAGCGGCGCGAAGACAAGATCAAGGAGCTGGAAGCCTTTGTCCGCCGTTTCAGCGCCAACGTGGCCAAGGCGCGGCAGGCCACCTCGCGCAAAAAGCTCATCGACAAGCTAACGATAGACGAGCTGCCAGCCAGTTCGCGCCGCTTCCCTTACATTAGTTTCGACCCCGGCCGGGCCTGTGGCAAAGTCGTGCTGCGCGCCAAAAACCTGAGCAAATCAATCGACGGCGAGCCCCTGCTGCGCGATTTCAGCCTGGAGGTCAATCAGGGGGACAAAATCGCCTTCATCGGCGAAAACGACCTGGCCAAAACCGTCCTGTTCGACATACTGGCCGGGGAACTAGAGCCAGACAGCGGCAGCTACGAGTGGGGCATCACCATCAGCCTCTCCTACTTCCCCAAAGAAAACAGCCACTTCTTCGACACCGACGTGAACCTGGTAGAGTGGCTGCGCCAGTATTCACCGGAGGACGACAGCGAAACTTACCTGCGGGGCATCCTGGGGCGCATGTTGTTTTCCGGGGAGGAGGCCCTGAAGCAGGCCCGCGTCCTCTCCGGCGGCGAGAAGGTGCGCTGCATGCTCTCGCGCATGATGCTCAGCAAAGCCAACGTGCTGCTGCTGGACGAACCCACCAACCACCTGGACCTGGAAGCCATCACCGCCCTGAACCAGGGGCTGATCAAGTTCCCGGAAGTGGTACTGTTTGCCTCCCACGACTACGAGTTTGTGAACACCATCGCCAACCGGATCGTGGAGATCACCCCCGGCGGCATCATCGACCGGGTGATGACCTTTGAAGATTACCTGGAAAACGAAGAGGTAGAACAACTGCGGCAATCCTATTACCACGGCGAACACCCGCTGCGCCTCTAAGGGTCCGTGTCTGAACGGCTGCTGGCCGGGTTTGCAACAGGGCCATCTATGAATGAGGCACAGAAAACGGAACGGGCCGATGTGGTCATCGTGGGGGCGGGGGCGGCCGGGTTGATGGCCGCCATTTGGGCCGGCCGGGCCGGCGGCGGGCGGCGCATTGTGCTGCTGGATGGGGCGCGCAAGCTGGGGGCCAAAATCCTCATCGCCGGCGGTGGGCGCTGCAACGTCACTCACGAACAGGTAACGGCCGCCGACTATGCCGGGTCCACCCCCAACGCCATCCGCAAAGTGCTGCTGCGTTTCGACGTGCCGGAGACCATCGCCTTCTTCGCTGAGCTGGGGGTAACACTAAAGCGGGAGGAGACGGGCAAGCTGTTTCCCACAACGGACCAGGCACGCACGGTGCTGGCGGCACTGCTGCGCGGGGTGGCGGCTGCCGGTGTAGAAGTGCGCCACCCCAACCGGGTGGCCGCAATAACGCGCACGCCGGCCGGCTATCAGGTGGCCGGCGATTGGGGGGCAATCCTCGCCCCGCGCCTCATCCTGGCCACCGGCGGCCAGAGTGTCCCCCAAACCGGCTCCGATGGCTTTGGCTATCGCCTGGCGCAGGCGATGGGCCATTCCCTGACGCCGCACATCTTTCCGGCGCTGGTGCCGCTGCTGCTCCCGGCCGGGCACTTTCTGCGCGATCTCAGCGGCCTCTCCCTGCCGGTCACCCTGACGGTCGTGTCGGGCACGGGCCAGCGGCTGGTCTCATTCACCGAGGCGCTGTTGTGTACCCATTTCGGGCTGTCCGGCCCGGCGGTGTTGAACGTTAGCCGCTACTACCTGGATACGCAGTGGCACGCCCCGGCCGGGCACCTGCACTGCCACTGGCTCCCCGGCCGGGACGAAGCGCAAATCGACCAGGAGCTGCAAAACCTGGGTGGGCACAGCCTGCTGCGCTGGCTGCGCCCGCAGCTGCCGGAACGGCTGGCCCGCGCTTTGTGCGCCGCGGCCGGGCTGGCCCCAGAAACACGCGGCGGGGACCTGACCCGGCCGGGGCGCAAAACCCTGCTGCGCACCCTGTGCGCGCTGCCCCTGCCCATCAGCGGCAGCCGTGGCTTCCGCTATGCCGAAGTCACCGCCGGCGGCGTCCCCCTGGCCGAACTGGTGCTGAAGACGCTGGAGTCGCGGCACAGCCCAGGACTGCACCTGTGCGGCGAAATCTGCGACGTGGACGGGCGAATTGGCGGCTTTAACTTCCAGTGGGCCTGGGCCAGCGGCTACGTGGCCGGCATCGCCGCCGGCGCGGCCTAGGGCCGGCACGCGCCACAACACCCCCCCCAACAAAAAACGGGCGCAGACCGGCTGGCCTGCACCCGATAATCAGACAAGCTACACTCGCCAATACACCCCTTTCTCACGCTGCATCAGGCCCGTCTCCACCAGGTATCGGCGCAGCGCCGCATAATCCGGGTGATACTCCTTCAGCCGGGCGCTTAGGTCCGCCTCGGTGTAGCGCACATCCATCTCCAACTGGTTCACCAACCACTTCAAGACCACCAGCCGCTTCTGGTATCGGTAAGGAATCTCCTTGATGCGGCTGCCCTCCAGGTAAATCTTCAGCACCTTCTGCTCCTGGGCATTCTCGCTGGTGTCATCCACCAACGTCGCCAGATTATCCTGGGAAAAGATGTTGCGATTCATGCGCTCCAGGACCTTGGTATCCAACTGGTAGATCCGCACGTTACCCTCAGCCCGCACCGTTACCAGGCCCAACTCCTTCATCATGCCCAGGTGGTGCGAAACCGTCGGCTCTTTCACGTCTAGCGCCGCAGCCAGTTCGCCCACACTGCGCTCGCCATTGGCCAGCAGGCCCAGGATGCGCAGGCGGCTCTCATTGCCCAGCACCTTAAAGAATTGCAGTAGTTCGTCGAAGTTCTCTTGGGTCATCAGGCCACCTCGATACGTGCCTGGAAATGGGCCAGGCCGGCTTCATCCAGACGATAAACAGCGGTGAAAGGCGGCGCCTCTTGCGTCACTAAACCCGCTTCTTGCAGCCGCCGCAGATGGCGCGCCACCAAACTCTCTTTTTGGTTCAGGATCGCCGCCAGATCGGCCACGCTGCGCGGCGCACCGGCCAGCAAACCCATAATCTTCAGCCGATCTTCCTGGCCAATCGCTTTGAAAAACTGTATCAGGGCCTGTGCCCGGTCCGGGTTGTCCATAACAACCTCCTGTTTCGATGATTTCCTATTTCGATGCGCATCTAATTAGAAGGATATCGAAACAACCGGGCCTTGTCAAGAGGCAAAATCGTCCACCCACCCAACGGGCCAAACCCCGATAACAGGCCAACCATGGCCAGCTACGCACGCCACCCTACGCCGCACGCCACACGCCTCACGAATCACGCCGGTAAGCGTAGACAAGCAGGTCGTTGAAGGCCTGCACCCCGGCCGGGTGGTAATGCTCATTCAGCCAGGCCAGGTGGGGGTGCTCCCGGCCGGGATCATCCATCTCCGCCACCTCCGCCGCAAACAGCACCAGCCACACCCGATCCTGCCCGGCCGTGGCCGCCGCCAGGCCGGCCGTCTCGCGGATGCCCAGCACCGCCTGGGTCGCCTCGCTCAGCGTGTCGGTGGGGCCGCCCGGCGGGTCGGCCAGGAACGCCTGGGGCAGCGCCGGGTCATAGTAGTAGGTCGGCAGGTAGGTCAGTTTGCTGCTGTGCACCACCACCCCTTCGTCCACCTCCGCCGCCAGGTACGCCACCGCAGCGGCAAAGGGCGGCCGCGGGAAAAGCTGATACTGGTAATGGTTCAGCAGCGCGGCCAGCACCACCGCCAGGGCCGGCAGCAGCGCCGCCCCCTTCACCGGCCGGGGCAGGCGGCCCAACACCAACACCCTGGCCAGCAGCAGGTAATACATCAGCGCCGACGGCAGCAGCGCCCGTACCACGTACACCGGCCGGGCCTGCGAGATGAGAAAGGTGAGCAGCACCGGGGCCAGCGTCAGAAACAGCAGCAGCCCCTCGGCCCCAGGAAAGGGAGACTCCCCCCCGGCCGGGGCACGCCGCGACGCGCGCCAACCCATCCACAACAGCACCGGCAGCAGCACCGCCAGCAGCAGCGCCGGCGGCAGCAGCCAGCCGGGCAGCGCCTGGTTGTCATAGGCAAAGTGGAAAATGAGCAGCGTTTGGATGAGTTCGGTCAGCCCCGGCCGGGTAATCCAATACGCCCCACCACCAATCTTGCCCAACTGGCGTGGCAGCACCAGCAGCCACGGAGCAAAAAGCAGCAGCATAAGCAGGTGGGCCAGCAGCACCGGCCGGGCGTTTTGCCAGCGGGCCGCGCCCCGCCGCCCGCGCCACCAATGCCACACCAGCCACAGGTCCAGCCCGGCAATGAACACCACCGCCAGGTTGTGGGCATACAGCGACAACGCCCCAAACAGCGCAAAGCCAGCCCAGGCCCGGCGCTCGCCCGTCTGCCAGCCGCGCACAAAGCAGTAGACCATCGTCACCGTGGTAAAGCCCAGCAGGGCGTACATGCGCGCCTCCTGGCCATAATAAACGGCAAAGGGGGCGATGGCCGCGATGAACGCCGCCGCCCACCCGGTCCGCCGGTCGTACAAGCGGCGGGCCAGCAAGTAGATCATGGCCACCGTCAGGCTGCTGAACAATACGGAGAAGGTGCGCGCCCCGGCCGGGGAGCTTCCCCACACCGCCATCCAGCCATGCAGCCCGGTGTAATACAGCAGCGGATGCTCCTCCGCCGCCGCGCCGCCGCTGCCCACAGTGCCGGCCAGCATCGTCGCCGGCGAGTTCTGCGCAAACAGAATGCTGAACGCTTCGTCATACCACACCGGCCGGCTGTTCAGATTCACCAGCCGCAGCAGCACCGCCAGCAGCAGTACAGCCAGCAGCGGCCCATGTTGGCGAAGGACGCGCGCCGCCATCTGCCTACTCCTGCCCCACAATCTGGTAGATGGTCACGCCGTCGGCCTGGTAAACAATGTCGCCCGGCGGCACAACCCGGCCGCGGCTGATAGCCTGTTCTTGTGACCCGTAGTAGACATAATCAATTCCCCATTCCTGGATAAAGGCATCGCGCCACCCGGCCGGGGTGGCCTCATCCCAAAACTGGGTCACCAGCGCCACCTTCCCTTCCAGGTCCAGCGTCAGATAGGGCTGCCCCACAAAAACCCGGCTGCCGGCCAGCCGCGGGAAGTAGTTGCCCACCGGATAATGGGCCAGGATCAGGCTGTCCGGCGCGGCCGTTTCGGCCAGCCACTGGGCCGCCGCCACATCCGCATCCGGCAAGAACAGCGGATAATCGGGCCGCACCGCCGGGCTTTGGATCAGCAGCACCAGCACCATCAGCGTCGAGGGGATGGTCAGCAGCAAGAAGACGCGCCGCAGGCTGGCGTAGGGCGTGGGTGTCAGGCGGCTGAAACGTTGGAAGAAGCGCGTACTTTCCAGCCGGGGCAGCAGCCACGCTTCCAGCCCATAGGCCGCCAGCGTCCCGGCCGGGACCACCAACCCCAGCAAGAAGCGCCCGGCAAAAGGCACCGGCACATACAGCGCCAGGCCATTGGCCACCGCCCAAATGGGCACCAGCCAATCCTGCCCGCTCTGCCGCCACTGGGCCAGGCCAATAACCCCCAACACCCCCAGCAGCCCCAGGGTCACCGCCAGCGCCGGCAGCCCCGGCGGCCGGATCAGGTTGTTGGTAATGTGGGTGAATTCCCAATTAGGGTCCTGGCGCGCCCAGATGCCAAAGTAGTAGAACAGGGGCAGCAGCGGTGCCAGCACTACAGCCCCATACCCCCAGGCACGCCAGGGAACAGCCCGGCCGGGGAGCGCCAGGCTGAGCATGTACAGGCCAATAACCAGCCCTGCCACCGGGATGAGGTAAGGATAGGTCAGCCCCAACATCAGGGCCACAAACGCGCCCCCCACGGCCCAGGGCCACCCCGGCCGGGTGCGCACCATCTGCCCCACACAAACAAACAGCAGCACCTCCAACCCCATCCCCAGGGCAAAATGGGGTGCATCCAGCAGCGGCTGCAGCAGCCCCCACTCTGCCCGTCCCAGGTCCGGCAGTTGCTTAAAGTCCAGCCGCAGCAGAATGACCACCAGCCAGCCCAACCCGCCGCCAAAAGCGATGAGCAGCCAGGCGCTTTGCTGCCACCGCGCCCGGCCGGGGAGGGCCAACCGTACCCACCACCACATAGCCAGCAGCGTAAACAAACTGGCCAGCAGCCGGAAAAGATGAAACCACAGGGTAAACGAGCCGTGGAGCAACCCCACAAAACGCCCCATAAGCAAATACAGGGGATAGGTCAGGCGCGGCGGAATTGGCTCCGGCGAGAAGCTGAACTGGAAAAGCCACGCCCCCTCGCTCCCCTGGCGCATCGCCGCCAGGTAAACGCTCACGTCGTCGGGATTGATCAGCCCGGCCATGAAGGTCTGGCCCGGCGGCGCTTGCAGCCAGACCAACAGGTAGGGCAGGCTAATGAGCAGCAGCATCACCCCCATCCACGGCGCTAGCTGCCGCAAGGTGACATCGCTTCCGGGTTTGCTCATGGGCGCAGCTCGTACAAGATGTATTCGTCGCCCCAGCGGGCTAGTTCGGTCAGGTACTGGGCCTGGAATTCGGCCAGGGCCGCCAGATCGGCCGCCGTCACCGGGTCAAACGCCGCCTCGACGATGAAATCTAGCCCTTGCTGGTGCAGCAGCACGTGGGTCACGCCCTCTGCCCGCCACCTGGCCGCAATCCCGGCCGGGGCCAACCCCTCATCCTGCGTCAGACGCAGCCAACGGTCCAGGAGGGCGTCTGGCCAGCAGTCCGCCTGGCAGCGGTAACTGCGCGGCTCCCACAAAAAGTAGATGCGCGCCGCCGGTGGCAGGCCGTTCACCTCATCCAACACCGCCTGGTAGGTTCCCTGGGTGCGCGCCAGGTACTGCTCCCGCGCTTCTACCCCCACCACCACCGGCAGCGGGTTCAGCGCCAGGAAATCCACGGCCAGGGTGAACAGGCTGAGCGCCAGGGTCAGGTTGAAGAAGACCAGCACCATCCAGTTTATGTCTAGCTGCGGCCGGCGCAGTTCTGGCAGGCGGGCCATGGCCACGCCGCCCAATACCGCAATCACGCCAAAAACGGGGAAGAGAAAGCGAATGCGCAGCAGCAGGCCGGTGCGGGCCACGCCGTTGATCCACAACAGGTAGTTGAGCAGGAAGAAAAGCAGCATGTGGCCGGCCACCCGCTTCTCTTCCCGGCTAAGGCAGCGCCACACAAAGAGCAGTAGACCAGCCGCCAGCAGCAGCAGCGGGCCAATGGTCGCTTCATAGAAGTTGCTGCCCTGGGTACCCAGAATGGTGGCCTCCAGCGGCACCAGCGGCAAACGCCAGGGGGCAGTGGTGGCCAGTCCCGTCCCCGGCCGGTCATACCACCAGCCGCGCCACGCATCCCAATACAGCGCGTCGTCCAAGAAGAAGGGGTAAACCGGGTTGCCGGTGGTCAGCCAGTTCTCCAGCAGCCAGGGCAGCACCAGCAGCAGGGCGATGGCCGCCACAATCGCCAGCCGCCGCGCCAGGGCCACCAACCCATCCCGCCAGCAGCTCGCGGCCAGGCTCAGCGCCAGGGCCAATGGGATAACGACCGCCGTGTACTTCACCCCACCGCTGAAGCCGCAGTACAGGCCCATCAGGACCAGCCAGGCGGTTTCGGCCTGGCCTTGTTGGTACGCCGCCCGCCAGCGATAGAAAGCGTAGAAGGCGGCGGTGGCGTAATACATCAGGGTGATATCGACGTAGGGCCAGCTCATCAGCGTGAACAGGCTGGGCACGGACAGCAAAATAATGCCGGCAAACCAGGCGGCGGTGTCGCCAAACGCGCGCCGTGCCAGCCCCACAGTCAGGGCCAGGGCCAGCAAGCCATAACCAAAATGCAGCAGCGCGGCCACGCCATCGCCAATGAGCAGCATGCCCAGGGTGAACTGCATCTGCCCCAGGGCAGGAAAACCAAGGTAGGGTAGGTCAATGGGATGGCCCAGGCGGCCGGCGGCAATGTACAGCTTGGGGCCGGTGAGATGGTATACCAGGCTGTCCCAGGCGATGGGTGGTGCCAGGGCGGTCACCAGGGTCAGGGACAGGCTGAAGAGGCCATAGAAGAGGAACCAGCGCTGCCAGCGGCTCCCCGGCCGGGGCAAGGCCAATCGCCGCACATCGGCCAGGGTGTGCCGCAGATCACGCCACAGCAGCCCGGCCAGCAGCAGCACCACTCCCCAGGCTACCGGCGGCCGCAAGCCGCCCAGCAGGCCAATCAACCCCATGAGCACGGCCAGCAGCCCCAGCCCCACGCCGGCGGTCAGTGCCAGCCGGGTAAACGGCCATTCATCGGCCAGCGCCGGCCCCATCAGCCGCCGTCCCAGTGCTGCGCCCAACGCCGTCAGCCCCAGCCACACGCCCATGCTGCCCAACGTGCGCCCCAACCCGGCCAGCAGCGTCAAATCAAACGGCTTGTGGGCCCAGAAGAAGCCGCCCACCAGCAGCGCTGTCCACAAAATAATGATGATGGCCATCAGCCACCAACGCCAACCCGGTCGGTCCATGATAGTGTCTCAGCGTGTCAACTTGTCAGGGTCTCAGCTCGCCGGCTCGCCGGCTGACTGGCCAACCACGCCTACGGTAGTTTGCGGCAGATGAAGAAGCGCCGCAGCCCCAGCCAGGGCATGAGCGTGTGCCGGGTGCGATCTTCCAGCCTTTCGCCCCAGTCCAGCAGCCATTGCGGCCCGGCCGGGATCAGCACCGTCGTCTCGGCATGTTCCACCTGGAACCCGGCCCGGCTAATGGCCTGGCGCAGCATGTTGTAGGGCACAAAGCGGTGTGGCCCTTCGGAGTGGTGCAGGCCGGTGATAGCTGCCAGGGCATGAATCGGCTCCCACAACACGTTGGGGGTGCTGAGGATGAGCGTGCCACCCGGCCGGGTCACGCGCCCCAACTCGCCGATGAACGCCCCCGGCCGGGCAAAATGCTCCACGCTCTCCAACGACAGGACCACGTCGAACGCTTCATCGGCAAAGGGCCACTGGTAGTCGGTCAGCAGCACCCAGCGAAAATCGTGGAAGCCCAGGTCATGCAGCCGCTGCTGGCAAATCTGGCCAAACTCGTAGGAAACGTCGGCGCAAACGGCGGTGCGCACCTTGCCATGCTGCCACAGCGTGGCCGTGCCGTTGCCGGTGCGCGCCTGCACGTCCAGCAGGTGGGCATTATCCGGCAGGTTGCCAATGCGCAGGGTATCGGTGAAGCGGCGGAAGTAGGAGTGTGCCCCTTCGTTAATCTCGTCGTACTCATAGGCGATCTGGTCAAAAAAGGCGCCGGTATCGCCGGGCGACCAATCCCGTTGGGTCCAGTAGGTCACTTCTTGCTTTAGCTGCTGCCAGGCACGGCTCATGGCTTTGCGTGCTCCTTCGTGCGCGATTCGTGGTGCGCGGGGGTGGTGATGACAAACGCCACGTTGGCCAACCCCTGGCGCTTGACCGGCTTGGAGAGATTTTTCCAGCCTTTGCGCAGGTTGTCGAACAGGGGACCAACCAGGCTCAGGGGCAGCCATTCGATGAGTTTGCGCCCCGGCCGGGAGCCACACACGCCAAACAAGACGGCCAGAAACAGCTCCACCAGCTTGCGCGAGGCCGGAATGTGCCCCGGCCGGTAGCCATAATCGGGCACCGGCCGGCCGCGCGCCCGCCGCCAGTCCAGCCGGATAAACGTTCCCCGCTTCTTAAAGTCCAGCATGTGGCCGTGCATGCTCAGCGCTTCGGTGGCGGACGTTTCGTTCAGGGCCAGCAGACCGGCCGCGGCCATCTCGGCCAGCAGCGCCGCCGCCGCCGCTGTGCGCGCCACCACCACCGAGAAGCCGCCGCCCTGCGCCTCGTAGCGCGGGTGCCAGGCGTCGCCCACGGAGATATCGGTAAGCTCGTTGGTGAAGTCGACCCCCAGCAGACTGGCCTGCGTTATGTAAAATGGAATCAGGTAGTTGTAGTAGAACTTCTTGGCTTGCAGCACCCGGCCGGAGCGGGTGCGAATGTGCAGGTAGCCCGGCCACTCCCCCTCGCGCCACTTCAGTTCCGCTACTTCGGCCAGGTCGCGGATGCCGTTGGAACGCAGGTAGCTCTCGATTGCGCCCAGGTAGATGGCCGTGCCCACATACGGCCCCAATACGTAATCCACCTTGCCCGCCCCCGGATGGCCGGCCGCTTGCAGCCGGCGCAGCGCCGCCACCTGGTCGGGCAGCCCCACGTAGGCCAACCGGCCGGGGAAGGCAGCCATCTCGTCCAGCAGCAGGTTCACCGGCGTGGGGATGTAAACGCTCTGCGCCGCGGCCACAATCTCCGCCGGCGTGCGGGCGATGACCGGCGCGGCCAGCCACGGCTGCGGCTGCCCCTGCCGCACCACCACCGCGCCGTCAATGCGGCCGCTGGCCAGCAGGTGGAGCAACGTTTGGGTGATGACGCCGCCGGAAGCCGCTCGCCGCCGGATCTCCGGCCGGGTGGCGTGACCAATGTAGACTGCCTGATTACAGCCCAGCAGCCAGTTGTCGGGCAGTTGGCCAAAGTGCTGCCGGTAGAGGGCGGGGTAGTTACTGCCCCGGCCGGGGCAGCAAGCATCAGCCAGCGGGTCCAACACCAGCGGGTAGTCAACAACAGGCATGGGCAGTGGCCCGGCCGGGGTCTGCACCATTTGCAGCGCCCCACCAGACAACCCGGCACAGGTGCCACAGTGGGTGCACAACCCCGCCCGAATCACCTCCCGCTGCAGCCGCGCCCATACCGTCTCCACATCCGCCGTGTTCATCTCACTCCTTGTAGTAGTTCGGCAGCCGCTTATTGATCAGCTCGGCCAACATGCCAATCACCGCCACCTGGAAGGCCGTCATCACAATGACCAGCGTGGAGACGTCGGCCAGTTGGCCCAACACCAGCAGCGTAAACAGCGCCCAGCCCACGGCCAGCAGCAGCAGCAGCCCACTTAACGGCAAGAACAGCTTCAGCGGCGCAAAATAGAGGGCAATACGCCAGACCAACTGCACAAAATTCAACGTGTCCTGCACCGGCCGGATCTTCGACTGGCCGACGCGGGCAAAGTAGTCAATGGGCACATAGTTCACCAGGTAGTTGTTGGTCAGCATGGCCAGGGTGATGGTGGTGGTGAAGGAGAAGGCGTTGGGCAGCAGGCCAAACATGCGCAGGGCGATCTCGCGGCGGAAAACGCGCAGCCCAGAGTTCAGATCGGGGATTTTTTCGCCGGCCACGTAGTTGGCCAGCCGGCCGATAGCCCATTTGGCTGGCCGGCGCACCAGGGGGATGGCCACATTTTCGCCCGTGCGCGCCCCCACCACCATGTCATACTCCTGGCCGGCCAACTGCGCCACCAGCTCCGGAATCCGCTCGTTGGGGTAGGTGCCATCGGCATCGGTAATGCAGATGAGGTCGTACCGGGCGTGGCGGATGCCGGTCTTCAGGGCCGCGCCATAGCCGCGATTGTGGCGGTGCTGCAGCAGGGTCAACCGTTCATGTTCGGCCGCTACCCGGCCGGTGACCCCCGCCGTGTCATCCCGCGACCCATCGTTAACCACCACCACCTCATACGTCAGCCCGCTGCCGTCCATCACGGCCAACAGCCGGGTGAGTACCGGGCCAATCCCCTTTTCCTCGTTGTATGCCGGAATAACAATGGAAACAGCAGTCGTCATGGTCTTTTTCTGGCGCGGCCCAAAAGGCCGATCCTCCTGCCTGGCTGGGTAAAGCGGGGCAAGCATAGCACAGTTACTACCCCCCTTCAATGGCCGATTCTGCCTACCCGGCCGGGTCACTCATCCGCGCCGCCCGGCCAAAGTCAGACCAGTGAATACCCTCCCGAACCATGAAGAGCAGTCCCACCAGCACGCTGGGCAGCCACAACACAAAGTGCAGAACGAGGGTAAACGCCCCGGCCGGGCCTTCCGCCACCCCATACAGCACCAGCACCGCAATCCCCGGCGCGTCAAACGTGCCCACATAGCCCGGAGCCGAGGGTAGGATCGTGGCCATATTCACCACGCCATTCATCAACAGCAGCACAAAGAAGCTCACCGCAAACGGGAACGCCTGCATCACCAGCCAGAACTTGCCCACCTCCACCAGCCAGATAACCAGCGACGCCAGGAACGTCGCCGCCACCGCCCGGCCGCTGCGCAGCGCCGCCAGCCCCCCCAGAAAGCGCTGGCTCATCCCCAACAGCGGGGCGCGCAGGCGCACCACCGGCAGCCAGCTAATAACCCGGCCGGCCACCGCCTGGGCCAATTGCGGTCGCGCCGCCAGCAGCAAAAAGGCCAGCAGCGCCCCGCCAAAACCGGCGCTGGCCAGCAGCAGGCCGCGCTGCAAACCAACCCCCGGCAGCGGCGCAAACGGCAGGGCCACAAACATCAGGGTCAGGATGGCCAGCCCATCAAAAATGCGCTCCACCACAATAGTGGCCAGGCTGGCGCTGATGGGCAGCGCTTCGCGGCGGCGCACCAGGTAGGCCCGCAGCAGTTCGCCCACGCGGAATGGGTAAAGGTTGTTGGCCAGGTAGCCCAGCACCATCACCGGGAAGAGGCGCGGCAGGCGGATCGGGCGCACCGGCCGGAGCAGGTAAGCCCAGCGCCAGGTACGTACCGCCACGGTTACAAAATAGGCCAGCATTGCCGGCACCAGCCAGCCCACCTGCACCGCCCGCATGCTGCGCCACACACTGGCCAGGTCCAACCCGGCCAGAGCCAGCCACAAAAAGAGGGCACTAATCAGCAAGCTTAACCAGAGCTGCCACTGTTTCATCAAGGCGTATTCCTTTGCGCTAGAGTGTAGAGAATCAGCCCGATTTGACAACCCGCCGTGGGGGAAAATAGAATCGCGGCTGCGTTAAGTTAGCAGTTGATGGTTGAATGTTGGTTAATGATTGTTGATCGTTTACCCCGGCCGGGAGGTCTACTATGAAACGTGTGCTCTTTTTGTCGAGTTTGCTGGGTCTGCTGCTCCTGCTGGTAGCGCCGGGGCGACACCCCGGCCGGGACTCCCTGGCCGCGGCGGACGACCATGCCATCCAGGCCGCCGACCTGTGGCTAACCGGGCCGGACTTCACCGCCGGCCGGGTAGAGGACATCCTCATCACCCCGGCCGGGCTGACCATCGGCGGCAGCGCCGCCAGCGGCACCTACCTTTCACCGGTTCTCAACGCCCCGCTGCCCTTCAGTGCCCTGGTGCCCCAATGGCAGCTAGACCTCCCGGCCGGGCACGAGCACGACAGCCTGACCCTGCAACTGCGCACCGCCCCGGCCGGGCCTGGCGCGGTCTGGACTGCCTGGACCACCCTGGCCGAGACCCACGACATGCTGTCCCCCGATCCCGCCTGGACAGTTGGCGATTTCTACGCCGTGCCGGCCCACACCCACCAACAATTCCAACTGGCCATCACCTTGCGGCGGGCACCGGGCCAGCCCGCGCCGCAGCTGCGCCAACTGCGCCTGACCTTCATCGACGCCACTGCCGGCCCCAGCGCCGCCGAACTGCTCGCCCAACAGGCCGCCACCGACCCCGGCCGGGAGCCAACCGCCGGCGGCTACCCCAAACCACCCGTCATCAGCCGCGACCTCTGGTGCACCGATCCCCTGTGTGACGAACCGGGTGAACTCACCTACTACCCCGTTTCCCACCTCATCGTTCACCACACCGTCACCGGCAACAACGGCGGCGATTCGGCCGCCATTGTGCGCGCCATCTGGTACTACCACGCCGTCACCCTGGGCTGGCAGGACATCGGCTACCATTACCTGGTCGATGCCGCCGGGGCCATCTACGAAGGGCACGCCGGCGGCGACGACGTCATCGGCATCCACGCCTCGGCCGCCAACACCGGCTCCATGGGCGTGGCCCTGCTGGGCACCTTCAACGGCCCCGACGAAGACCCGCCAGGCATCGCCCCACCCCCGGCCATGCTAGACAGCGCCGCCGAAATCCTGGCCTGGAAAGCCGACCAGAAAGACATCGACGTTTTTGACGCCGGCCACCTGCCCAACGTCGCCTGGGGCCTGCCCTACCTCATGGGCCATCGGGACGCCTTTGGCGCCACCCTTTGCCCCGGCGACCAGGCCCACGCCGCCCTACCCGCCCTGCGCCAGGCCGTCGCCGACCGGCTGGGCTTTGTGCCACCGCAGCAGTATTACGACGAGCTGGCCCCGGAAACACACTTCACGCTGGGCAGCAGCGGCTTCCAGGATGGGCCGCTGAGCTGCGGCATCGACCGGCACGCTTACTACGCCTGGTCCACCACCACACCCGGTGCAGGCGTCAGTTGGGCTGAATGGCGGCCAGAGATCACCGCCCCCGGCCGGTACCGGCTGTGGGTTTACGCCCCCTTCTGCAACACCAACGCCCCCGACACCCAGGGCGCAGTCTACGAAGTGACTCACGCCGAGGGCACCAGCAGCGTCACCGTGAACCAGGAGGCGGACCTGGGCATTTGGGTGCCGCTGGGCGATTTCCGCTTCGAGGCCGGCACCACCGGCCGGGTTTACCTGAGCAGCCTCACCAACACCGACAATGGGGCCGGCGTCTGGTTTGATGCCCTACGCCTGCAATACCTGGGAGCCACAGCCACCAACCAGGTGCCACCGGCCGGGGTATGGCTACATGAGCGGCAGGTGGGTTTTGGCTGGCAATTAAGCGACCCGGCCGGGGTGCAATCCCAAAGCGTGCGCGTGGCCAGCGATCCCGATTTCGCCAGCCTGGTCCACCTCTCCCCACCCCTCCCGCCAACGGTGCTCACCTACACCCACACCTTCAGCCAGGATTACCCCGCTCTTTACTGGCAGGTCGTCCTCACCAGCACCCAGGGGCAGGCGAGCTACTCAGCAGCCACCCCCTTTGGCCTGGACGCCACACCGCCCACCTCGGCCGTGACCGGCCTCTACCGCCTGCCCGACGGCCGCTACCTGGTCACCTGGCAGGGCAGCGACGCCCTCAGCGGCATTGCCGGCTACACGCTGGAATACCGGGCCACGGGCGACCCAGGCTGGACGCCCTGGCTGAGCGGCACGCTGGCCACCAGCGCCCTTTTTACGCCGCCGGACGCGCAGGCCACCTACTGGTTCCGCAGCCAGGCCAGCGACCCGGCCGGGAACCTGGAATTGCCGCACGCCGGCGATGGCGATCTAAGCACCGATCAGGCACTTTTGCTGACTCATGCTATAATGTTGCCCGCATTGCGCAAACCGTAGATCGCACCGCGCCCGTGCTCACCGCGGCACCCGGCCGGGTAAATCCGCGTCAACCTGTGAGGATAACTTATGCCGATCGAAGCGATTGATCTGCTCATTGTTGGCTCCGGCCCGGCCGGGATATCCACCGCCCTGCACCTCGTTCAAACTGACCCCACCTGGGCCAATCGCCTGCTTGTTATCGACAAAGCGGTGCATCCGCGCGAGAAGCTGTGCGGGGGCGGCGTCACCCATCTGGGCAGCAACGTCCTGGCCCAACTAGGGCTAACCTTCGAACCCAACCATTTCGTCGTCCGCGAGGCGCGCCTGGTATACCAGGACAAGAGCTACTCCTTCTACGGCAACCCCGTCTTCCGCATCACCCGCCGCGACGAGTTTGACCATTGGTTGGTGCGCAAAGCGGAAGAACAGGGCATTCGCGTCCGCCAGGGCGAAGCGGTGAAGGATATCGTGCCGCACGACGAGTACGTGGCCGTGGTCACCGACCAGGCCACCTACCACGCGCGCACCCTGGTGGCCGCCGACGGCTCCAAGAGTTTTGTGCGCCGCCGGCTGCACTGGGACGATGACTCCCGCGTGGCCCGCCTGCTAGAGGTGCTCACACCGGAAGACGCCCAACGCCAGCCCGAGTTCCATGATGGCGTCGCCATCTTCGATTTCACCCGCATGACCGACGGCCTGCAAGGCTACTATTGGGACTTTCCCAGCTTCCTGAAGGGCCAGGCGTTTATGAATCGCGGCGTGTTCGACAGCCGCGCCCGGCCGGAGCGCCCCAAAACCGACCTGAAAGAAGACTTGCGCCAGACCATGGCCGAACGGGACCGCAATCTGGACGATTACCAATTGAAGGGTCACCCCATCCGCTGGTTCGACAAGAACGGCCGCTTCTCTATGCCGCGCATCATTCTAGCCGGCGACGCGGCCGGGGCCGACCCGCTGTTTGGCGAAGGCATCTCCTTTGCCCTGGCCTACGGCGAAGTGGCCGCCAACGCCGTGCGCGATGCCTTTGCCCGGCAGGATTTCAGTTTTGCCACCTACCGCGACAATTTCATCATGAGCCACAGCACCTTCAAGCATTTGCAGCTCCGCGTGCGGCTGGCGCGGATAGCTTACCTGCTGAAATATCCCTGGCTGGTGCGCCTGGGCTGGCAAGTGGCCCGTCTGGTGGTGCGCTTTACTCGCTGGCGCGACCCCGACTACGTGCCGGCCGTCCCCACCCAGTTCTCCCTGAAAACAGAATAATTGCCGCAAGGAAACCAGGCAATCCTGGCAATAGGCCAACATGCTTCCAACTATCACGCACCCGCTTACCGACCTGATGGCCGAGCGTATCCGGCAGTGGGAACAGCACGGGGATCGCCGTGTGATTTTCCTGGCCTGCTACGCGCTGATGACCCAAAACATGCTGCAAGCCATCCCGGCCGGGCGCTTTCAGGACCCCGCCTGGGTCACGGAACTGATACACAAATTCGCCAACTACTACTTCGTTTCCCTGGCCGCCTACGAACGCGGCGATCTGCCCGTGCCCGCCGTCTGGCAGATGGCGCATGACGAAACTCGCAACCCCAAGACGCCGGTTGTGGCCCATCTACTGCTGGGCGTGAATGCCCACATCAACTACGACCTGGTGCTGGTGATGGTGGATATGCTGCGCCCCACATGGCCCAGCCTCACGCCCGCCCAGCGGCAGCTGCGCCACCAGGATTACTGGCTGGTCAACACAATTATTGGCGAAACCATCGACACGGTGCAGGAGAACGTGGTCAACCGTTACTCGCCGGTGATGGATCCGGTGGACCGGCTGCTGGGGCCGTTGGACGAATGGTGCACGGCTCGGCTTATCGCCCACTGGCGGGCCGATGTCTGGCAGCATGCCGTAGCCATGATGGAAGCGCCGGACAAGGCGGCACGGCAGAAGCTGCGGCAGGCGGTGGAAGTGCAAGCCTTGCGGCGCGCTCGTTTGCTGTGTGAAGGGGGCGAGACGGGAGCACGGGTGTTTGGTTACCCGCTGCACTGGCTGCAGCGCCTGAATCTGGTTTAGGGTGCGGGTGTCTTGCTTAGGCCGGGTGCCCGTAGAGCCACCAATACTCCCCGGCCGGGTAAGCAGCCTGCCACGCCTCTGGCCAGATAAAGTCACCGGAACGCCAGCGGCTGCGCAGCGACCCATCCAGCACAATGGCTCGTTCCATCACGTGCGGCTCCATCCGGTAGGGCGGCGTGCGCAGCATGTTTAGCAGCACCTGGATCATCATCCGATTCTCGGCCGCGGTGGCATAATACGCCCTCACGCTGCCCCCTTCCAGGCGCATATCGCGCTGCGCCTGTTCCCATTGGCGCAGCCGCACCCCCAGCTCCTCCTGGGCCCGCTGCTCAGAACGGACAATTCTATCGGCCACAACCTGGTTATACTGCTGTATTGCGTGCCCCAGGCGGGCCTGCTCGTCTGCCTCCAGCAAGCCGCGCAGGGCCAACAACCGGTGCTGGCGCATCAGATAAGCACCCAGAGTCATGCGCGGCATCTCATTGCTGCTCAGCGGCCAGTAGAGCAAATCGCTGTTCAGGTAATCCTCACTGGCGGCAGCCATCTCCTCTAGAATAATGAGGTCTTGTTTAAGTTTCTCAATGCCATCCATCATTTTCCTGTCCTTTGTGGTTTACTTGCTTAACGTGTGACTGTAAGGGTCACTGCCTCCGCTTGGCGAAAGCACCGTGAGCTTAGACAAGCTCAACTATCGAGAGAGTGTGCTATCACCCTGATAGGGTCATTGTAACAGCCAGGACGCGATTTTGCCCAAGCAGAGACGAACGGCTGAACAACGGTTAATTTTCAAGTATAATCGCCTTCCTGGCCCGCGGCCGGCAAACGACAGGCGGGCCACAATCAGTTTCGCGCCGCAGCACCGGCGAAGGAGGTAATGATGACAACAGCTAGACGAGCGGCAATTCTAAAGCTGGCGTCGGCCGCCTACGAGATGGACCTGGACGTACTCAGCGGCGTCCTGGCGCGGGACGAAGACGGCCACTGGCTGATCGGCAAACAGGAGTTACTGAGCTGGTTATCACGCCACGAAGGGGAGGACCTGGTGCTGGTCCTGGGTTCGCTGGCGGATGAGCGGCCGGTGGCTACGCGCACGTGCCGTACTTGTGGCCGTGATTATACCGAGTTAGAGTGTCCATATTGCCGCGCAAACCGGATCCGGCTGCGCGGACGCTAAGGCCAAGGGAGGCAGCAGCAGACGTTTTTATGGATCAACATACGCTTTCTGACGCGGGGGGGCAGCACAAAAGAGTCTTGTGGGGCGGGCGATGGTTCTTTTTGTGGGTGGCGCTGCTGCTGTGGGGGATGTGGGCGTCCCCCGGCCGGGCGCAAACCAACCCCAGCCTCAGCCTGCTCACGGTGGAACTATGGCCAGACTACGACCGGCCGGAAGTCCTGGTACTGCTGACGGGCGAGCTGCCGGCCGGGACGGCCCTGCCCGCTACGGTTACCATACCTATCCCGGCCGGGGCACAGGTAAACGCCGTGGCCCGCATCAGCAGTGACAACATCATGGTCGATGACATCGAATACAGTATCGATGGCGACCAGGTTACCCTGACCACCCCGGACAGCCGCTTCCGGATAGAGTTCTACGAACCTTACGAGAGCGAGGGCCAGACACGCCGCTTCAGCTACACCTGGCAGGCGGACATAGACGTTGCCTCGTTGGAGGTGCGGGTGCAGCAGCCGGTGGCCGCCACCAACCTCACCATCAACCCCAACACCACCAACGTCTCGGTGGGCCAGGACAACCTGACCTACTACAACCTGGACCCGGTTGCCGTCCCGGCCGGGCAAAGCTTCACCGTAGAGGTGCAGTACACGGCCACCAGCGACCAGCTCACCGTTACCACGCTGGTCCCGGCCGGGGATACAAGCGCGGCTGTTGACCCAGGCACCACCACGCCCAATTGGGCGCTGTGGCTGGCCATTGGCGGTGGGCTGTTGGTGATGGCCGCGGTAGTCTGGCAGGTCGTGTCCAGCCGCAGCCGTGCTGGCCGGCCGCGTAAACCCCGGCCGGTGCGCAGTGCGCCCCCAACCCAGGCCGCCCCGCCACCACCGCCCCCGGCCGGGGCAGGCGTGGCCCGCTTCTGCCACCACTGCGGCCAGCCGGTAACGCCGGGCGACCGCTTCTGTCGCAATTGTGGCACCCCGTTGAAAGGGCATTAACAGCGGTCACCCAACCTACGGCAATCGTATACGGCAAAAAAAAGCCCCGGCCGGGAGGTGTCCCGGCCGGGGCTTTTAATATCGTCAGCCGCAGAAACAAGTTCTGCTCAATGCATCAGGGGTAAACCACCTCAGCCGTGCTTTCGAACGTCGTCGTACCAAGCAGGTAAGAAAGAATATCCGCCATGTCTTGCAGCGACATTCGCTGGCCGAAGTTGGCCGGCATGGAGCTGGGCGGCCCCGTGCACGGCCCATTGGGGCAGTCCGGGGCAATGAAGTTGCTCGGGTGCAAAATAGACTCGTACATGTAGTCCGCCGCCGTGTAGCCATCCAACCGCGTCGCCCCAATGCTGGCAATCTCACCCAACCACGGGCCAACCAGGTTGCTGCCCGTTTCAGCCGGATTACCATGGCAAGCAGTGCAGCCATAGGTCACATTGTACAACTGCGGGCCATTGTCAGGATTGCCTTCAGGCAGCTCAGCCACACTCGTCGGCCAGGCCACCGCTTCCGGCGGCGGGCCACTGCACAGCTCATCGTTCTGCCAATTAGACACAAACAACGCCACGTTGTATACCTGGTCCTCTTGCAGTGGGCCACCAAACTCCTGCGCCCAGGTCGGCATCCCATTCCAGGGACGGCCACTGGTCACCGTGCCACGAATATAATCAAACGTCGTGCCTTCCCAACCCTGGGCGGCAATCCGCGGTGGCGGGTTGCCACACAGCAGATCCGCATTATTAAGCGGCAAACCCTGGCAACCGATCTGTTCACCGGTTGCCGCAGCGTAACACTCTTCCGCCTTGCCATTCACACCATGGCAAGTGGCACAGTTAGCCTCGAAGACCTCCGCTCCCTTCTCGATAAAACGCCCATCACGCGCACCAGTATAGGTTTGCAGACGGGCTGGCTCGCTTAGCGCAGCAAAGCCCAGAATGATCATGGTTAGCATAAAAGCTATCGTTCCAATCGCAATCTTAATCTGCATCCCTAATCTCCCTCATAGTTAGAGTCGGCGTGGCGAAAATCTACGCGGACATAGTTGTACAGCAGCCGTTCGGGATTATTGGGATCGACCGCTTCAAAGTGCAATGCCAGACGAACCATGTTGTGCTGGAACTGCTCAATCTCCAGCCAGGCAGTCGGGTCGGGCATGGCATCGTTGGTAAAGGAGTTGGCATAGCGGGTGCCACCCTCGGTGGTCACCACCCGGCAGTCATCTTTCCACCTGTCACCATTCAGATTACAACTACGCTGATTCATGGCGTGTTCAAACTCAGCCAGCGCCGCTGTCAGGTGTGGTTTGCCAGAAACAACCTGCCCCGGCAAATACTTGCCCGGGACTAGCTCCGCATATGGCACAGCCTTCAATGGGCTATGGCCTTCCTGCGGCAGCAAATGCTGGCTTACTTCCTGCTCTGGCGAAGCCTGCACCCGATACTCCGGTGAACCCATCCAGTTGGAAATCCACATGAAGGCGATGAAGAGCATTGAAACGATCAGGCCAACACGACGATCCGCATAGCGCCGGCTCCTGCCAACCTCGACATAGGGCATAACGAAGAAGGCGGTGGCCAGGCCAGGGATGAAGACGAAGGCAATGAACACCTTGTCGGCCAGTTTGAGCCAACCCTGCGACCAGGCCAGGTACCAGGGGGCCACCACGTGCAGCGGTGTTACCAGTGGGTTGGCGTGGCTTTCCAGCGGCGCGTTGTAGAACCAGAGGGAACCGGCCACCAAGAACAGGGTGATCAGCGCGGTCCACATCAGTTCGCTGGTCAGGATGTCGGGCAGGAAGTAGGTGCGTTCAGTCTTTGGCACACGCTTGGCCGTGTCTTCGCCGATGGTCTCCCGGCCGGGGGGCAGCGAATGCCCGTGAACCACAACCTTGTAGTAATGCACAAAGAAGAAAATGCCCGTCAGGAGCGGCAAAGCCAAAACGTGCAGCAAGTAGAAGCGCAGCAGACCCCCAGCGCCAATTACCGGCGCGCCGCGCAGCAGCAAGTTAATATTCTTGCCCAGGAAAGCCGGGCCAGGCGCTGCTTCGGCTGCGCTAACCGCCACCGTCACCGCCCAATAAGCCAACTGGTCCCAGGGGAGCAAATAACCACTGAAACTCAGCACCAGCGTCAATACCAGCAAGATCATCCCCGTGAGCCAGGTAAACTGGCGCGGCTTCTTGTAGCTGCCCGTAACAAACGTACGCAGCATATGCAAGGCAACCACAACCACCATCACCTCGGCCCCAAAACGATGCAGGTTACGTACCAACTGCCCCAACGGGACATTGCTCAGGATGTTCCAGATATCGTTGTAAGCGACATTCGGCGACGGGGTATAGAAAATCATCAAGAAAATACCCGTCAACGTCTCCCACACAAACATAAACGTCGAGAGCCAACCCAGGCGAAAGGTTGGATAGATATGTGTGACTTCTGTGTGATAGAAACTGGGACGGATATGCAGCCAGAAACCATCCGCATGCGGCCGCAGACGAGGATTGGGCCGGCGCGGCTCATCACCACGCAGCATACTCCGAATGTCATTTACATTCAGGCCCGTGGTAACACGCTCTACCACATCGTCCACTTTGGCAATGGTGGCCTGCTTTAGCCCCATCTCCCTGACTTGGTCAACGAAAGTTGTCATAATCCTCCTCCGTCACGACTAGCATCTCGCTCCGGAAATTCGCGCAACGCTCGCCACTAGCGAAATACCCCGGCAGTTTCCCGCTGTCGTCCCGCAAAACCTGGTAAAGACCTGCGGGAAATTTCACCCAAAAAATGATTCCGTACAGCCCAGTTGTGGGCAACACCTGAGATTCCAGCACAATGGCTCGCTCTCACACGCCAAAATGAAGTTAGCCGGAACACTAGGGACAGTTGTTCAGCAAATCACAGATAAGCGTCTGCGAGGGACCATCCAGCCTGTCTCCGGTATCAACCTCAATCACCGCCGCCTGCGCCAGAATATCGTCAATTGGGACGGCCTTGAAATGCCCTTCCTCGCTGTCCGACTGGGCCAAAATCGTGCCATCCTCGGCCTTAATCGTCACGGCAAAGCGGTCCAGGGTACGCGGCGCCGGCGATTCAATCCGCCGGCCATCCAGACGATATTTGGAACCGTGGCAAGGACATTCAAACCGTTCGTTGGTTTCGTTCCACGGATAAATACAGCCCAGGTGGGTACAGACCTTATAGATTGCCGCAACCCCAACAATATCTTCCGTTTCGTCTGAGGCGCGATACATACGCACGTTGGAATCGCGCGTATCTAAATTCACCAGCCAAAAACGGCCATCCGCTCTGTTAAACGGCGGGTCATTCTTCGGCGGCAAATCGGCGATTGACAGGCGGAACGTGCCGCCAAACTCACCCTCGCGAAAACGGGGCAGAGCAAACCAGATAAATAGGCCGGTAAACTGCGCCGCAAATAAGGCCATGGAAGCGCCCCAAACATAAAAGAGGAATTCACGCCTGCTCATGCCACCAGCACTAACTGTCGCTTGGGCCATAACTCTTTCTCCTGCTTCTAGCTAAGTGGATCATCATGAGAACGAACCAGTATCAAACAAGACGCCAATGAATCTTTATCTTCGGCCAGGGGATATCATTGGAATTCGCTGGCGGCTGCTTCTCACTGGCTTGACTGGTTGTTTTCTTTGAAGCAACCTAAATGTCACGAGTGTGTGCTTTTTATCACAAGACAGGGATTATAGCAAAGTAACGAGTGAAAACAAGAAAAGGGGAGTGGGCGCTGAGGGACTCGAACCCCCGGCCTCTTCGGTGTAAACGAAGCGCTCTAACCAACTGAGCTAAGCGCCCTAAAGGCCCTGTCATTATAGCCGCCCCAAGGAATTTTGCCAGTCCTAGTTTGCGGTTTGCACTGCCACCTGGCCAAGCCCCCGGCCGGGATCCACCCCCCACCGTTCAGGTAGAAAAGGGAGCCGGCACAATCAACAGAAAAAACAGCAAAGTGGTACACACCGCCAGGACCTTGCGCGGCCGGTTCAGGCCGGTAATATCATTCATAGGCGGCGCGTGGCGCAGCCCACCCAACAGCACAAAGAAGGCCCAAAAAAACCAGGTCGGCGACAACAACGCCCCGGCCAGAAACAGCAGCAGGAAGACCCCATAAGCAACCTGGTGTGCCCGGCGTCCCAGCAGCGCGTAGCTCACGTGCCCGCCATCTAGCTGGCCAATGGGCAGCAAGTTTACCCCGGTGATGAGCAGGCCAAACCAGGCCGCAAAGAAGACCGGGTGCAGGTGCAGCGTTTGCCCGGCCGGGACATCCGCAAACAGCGCCACCATCCCAGACACCAATGGGGACGACCCCAGAGCGCGCAGCGTCAGCCCGGCGCTGAAGTAGGGCACCGGGTTCGACAACAACAAGCCCACCACCAGCAGCGGCAAAGCCACCACAAACCCGGCCAACGGCCCCGCCAGCCCAATGTCAAACAACACCGTGCGGTCTTTCATGGGCGAGCGGACGGCGATAAAAGCCCCCAGCGTCCCCAAACCACCCAAAGGCATGGGGATGAAGTAGGGCAGCGTGGCATCAACGCGGTGAAAGCGCGCCGCGAAATAATGGCCCAGTTCATGCACTCCCAAGATCGTGAGCAGGGTGAGGGCAAACGGCGCGCCCGCCAAAACAACATCCAGCACCGCCCGGCCGGGCAGCGGCGACATCAAGTGATCCAACAGCGTGGCCTCCCCCGCCAACTGCGCCCCGGCCGACAACGTCGTCACCACCGTGGCCACAAAGAGCAGCACATTGATCAACGGGTTGCCGGTGCGCGCCTGGGTAATGATCCCCTGCATGGCCACCACCACATCTTCACCCCGCTCCCGCCGCAGCATAGGCGTATACCCATGCGGCCGGAACCGGCGTTCAATCTCATCAAAGCTGGTGCCGGGATCATGCAGCAACTGCCCCACAAAGGCAATCGACCGGCCGCGATCTTGCCGGTGGACCCGCGTGATTTGCAGCAAATCCAGCAGCTCCGCCCGCAGCGTATCGGCCATCAGCCGGGAAGGATCAGGTTGGATGGCGTCGTAAGGTAGACCCTGCATCGCTCTGCCACGTCGGAACTGTGCGCCAGACCCGGCCGGGAAACAACCCGCTAAATCCGCGGCAGCACAATCTGCTGCTGTCCCTGGTACTTCCCCTTGCGATCCGCATACGAAGTCTCACACACCTCGTCCGCCTGCAAGAAAATAACCTGGGCAATACCCTCCCAGGCATACACCCGGGCCGGTAAGGGCGTCGTATTAGAGATCTCCAGCGTCACATACCCCTCCCACTCCGGTTCAAAGGGCGTCACATTCACAATCAGGCCGCAGCGCGCATAAGTCGACTTGCCCAGGCAAACCGTGATCACATTGCGCGGAATACGAAAATACTCCACCGTGCGCGCCAACACAAAGGAGTTTGGCGGAATAACACACATATCTCCCTTGAAATCGACAAAAGAGTTGGGGTTAAAGTGCTTGGGATCCACCACCGCCGAATGAACATTGGTGAAAATCTTGAACTCATCCGTCACCCGAATATCGTAGCCGTAAGAGGACAGGCCATAAGAAATAACCCCTTCCCGAATTTGCCCGTCCACAAACGGCTCAATCATCCGGTACTCCGTCGCCATCCGCCGAATCCACGTGTCAGAACAGACACCCATACCATTGCCTCCAAAAAGCCAAGAATTGTACGTAGGGCATTGTAACATGCTTGGAAGGGGCCACAAAATCCCTTCTGCCCCGGCCGGGCCGCCCCCAACCAACCTACGCCGGGCCAACCAGCTCCGCCAACTGCCAGCGCCGCACAGCGTTGATCAGGTACAAACGCTGCCCCGGCCGGAGCGTCTCCCGCCGGATCACCCCCTCCTCAATCTCACCCTGGTCCAGCAGCCACTGGCGATACGTGCCCGGCAGCAGGCCGCAGGCCACCGGCGGCGTCAGCCGCCGCCCGTCCCGCTCCACCACCACATTGGCCGTCGTCGCCTCGGTCAGCTCCCCCTGCTCATTCCACAACAACACCTCGTCGCACCCCGGCCGGGACCCCCTGGCCGCTTCATACACCCCCCGCTGCGTCGTCTTGTGGTACAAAAACAAATCCGTGCGCGACACCGGCCGGGACGCCCAGCCCACCCGCCGCACCCCACCATCCATCTCGCCCAACGGCAGCACCTGCACCCCAACCGCCCCCGTCTCCGCCACCAGCAGCCGGACCTTGCAAGGCCCGCTTGCCGTCACGGCCAACTGCGCGCGAACCGCCACCTCATCGAGCGGCACGCCAAAATAGGCCGCCGAATCGGCCAGCCGCCGCAAATGATAATCCAACAGAAAGAAACCCTCCTCCGGCGTCCACAGCATCGTCTCCAGCAGCGAAAAAGCAGGTCGCCGCGCCGCCAGCACCTGCGCCTTGACCTGGCACTCCTGGTACTCCTCCTCGGCCGTCGAATCCCACACAATGCCGCCGCCCACGCCATACGTCGCCCGGCCGGGTTCCTTCTCCACCACCACCGTACGAATAGCCACGTTAAACTGCGCCCGCCGGCCGGGAGCCAGGTAGCCAATCGCCCCCGTATAAACCCCACGCGGCTCCGCCTCCAAGGCCCGGATAATACGCATGGTGCTGTGCTTCGGCGCGCCCGTAATCGAGGCACAGGGGAACATCGCCGCCATGATCTCGCTGAGCGGCGCGCTCGTCTCCGCCATCACCGTGGAGGTCATTTGCCACACCGTAGGATAACGCTCCACGGCAAACAACGCCGGCACCTGCACGCTGCCCACCGCCGCCACCCGCCCCATATCATTGCGAATCATGTCCACAATCATCACATTCTCGGCCCGGTTCTTGGCCGACTGCTGCAGCCACCCCGGCCGGGTCACATCCTCAGCCTGGGTCAATGCCCGGCCGGCCGTGCCCTTCATCGGCCGCGAAACCAGCCGGGAGCCATCCAGCCGGAAAAACAGCTCCGGCGAGGCAGAGCAGATGGCCAGCCGGCCGGTGTCCACAAAAGCGGCATAGCGCCCCTGCGGCTCCTGCGGCAACCGCCGTTCCTGCTGTGCCCTTACCAGGTCGGCAAACAGCGCCAGCGGCTGCCCCAAAAAATCGGCCCGCAGCGGAAAGGTGTAGTTGACCTGGTACGTCTCTCCCCGAGCGATGTGCGTTTTGATAGCCGCGATAGCCTGGGCATAAGCCGCCCGGTCCACGCCCGCCTGCCACGGACCTAACTGGTACGCCCCCACCCCGGCCGGGGGCCAATCTACCGGGCGCACATTTCCCGGCCGGTACAGCCCCAGGCACAGCAGCGGATAATCGGGCGACCCGGCCGGGTGCACCGCCAAGCCAAAGGCCGCGGCCGCCTCATAAGCCACAAACCCGGCCGCGTAATAACCCGCCGCAGTCGCCGCCTCTGCCGCTTGCAGGCACGGCCACACCTCGCCCGGCCGGGAAGCCACCAACACCCGTTCTGCCGCCGCAAATTGCAGCCACCCCCCCTCATCCTGCAAGAGAACTCTCACGTTGTCCGGTTAGGCCCGTTCACAGGTTACAGGTCGAGCGTGGGGCGTTTTTTGCCCTGGCCCAGGGAGATGGAGCGCTGGTAAGCGGCAAAGATGCCGTGGGAGATCACGGTGCGCAGCCCGCCCTTCTCCATTTCATACAAAGCCGCGGCCGTGGTCCCCCCCGGCGAGGTTACCTGGTTGCGCAGTTCCGCCTCATGCTTGTGCGCCTGGGCAGCATACGCCACCGAGCCACGCAGCGTTTGCATCACCAACTGCGTGGCCACCCGGCGCGAAAAGCCCATATGCACCCCGGCATCAATCATCGCCTCCATGAACATAAACACGTACGCCGGGCCGGTGCCACTGAGCGCGGTGGCCATGTCCAGGTAATCCTCCTCATCCACATACAGCTCCTGCCCCAACGAGCCTAAGATCGCCTGGGCCTGCTGCTGCTGCCGCTCTTCCACCTCCAGCGTAGCCGTCCAAACCGTCATCCCCTGGCCAATCTGGGCCGGGGTGTTGGGCATGGCCCGCACCACCGCCGCATGGGCTGTGCCATCGGCCAGCTTGCGAATGGGCGCACCGGCCACAATGGACAGCAGCAAGTTCTGCCGCCGCAGTTGGCCGCGAATCTCATTCATGGCGCTAACCAACACTTGCGGCTTCACCGACAACACAACGATGTCACCCGCTTCGGCGGCGTCGCGGTTGCTGGTCGTGGTGCGAATGCCGTGCCGGTCGTGCAGGTGTATGCCGCGCTCCGGCCGGGGACCGGCGGCAATAATCTGCTCCGGTTTCACAATCTTCAGCGCCAACAGGCCGCGAATCATCGCTTCGGCCATCATGCCGCTGCCAATAAAGGAGATGATATTGTTCTCAAACATGAGTTGCTCCAAACGTCTGCCGGCGCACGGTCACGGCGGCCAACTGCTTCCGGTCAACTTCCACACCCAGCCCCGGCCGGGTTGGGACGGTCATGGTGCTGTCCTCTGCATTCAGCACAAACGGCGCGGTAATATCCACTTCGTAATAGCGCGCCGTGGCCGAAATATCGCCCGGCAGCGTGAAGCCAGGCAGCGCAGCCAAAGCTAGCTGCGCCGCCCGCCCCACGCCCGTCTCCAACATGCCGCCGCACCAAACCGGCACACCGGCCGCCCAGCACAGGTCATGGATGCGCCGCGCTTCCACCCAACCCGTCACCCGCGAAGGCTTGATATTGATGATGTCACAGGCACCCAGGGCCAACGCGTAGCGGGCATGGTCGGCCGAGTGAATGCTTTCGTCCAGGCAGAGCGGCGTCTGGATTTGCGGCCGCAGCAGGCTGTGGTCGTAGATATCCTCGTAGCCCAGCGGCTGCTCCAGCATGAGCAGGTCCAGGTCGTCCAACTGCTGCAAGAGGGGCGCATCGCTCAACTGATAAGCGGAGTTGGCATCTAGCATGATGGGCACATCGGGGAAGGCTTCGCGGGCGCGGCGGGCCAGGTCCACGTCCCGGCCGGGTTTAATCTTCAGCTTAATGCGCCCATACCCCTGCTCCAGGTAACCCTGAATCACCGCCAGCGTCGCGTCAATGGTCGGCTGCAAGCCAATGCTCACCCCCACCTTCACCCGCGAGCGCGCCCCTTCGGGGTAGGGGCGGGCCAGCTTGTGGGCCAGGGAAAGGCCATCACGCTGGGCCGCCAGGTCCCACACCGCCTGCTCCAATCCCGCCTTGGCCAGCGGATGGCCGCGCACGAACTGCATCAGACCCACCAGCTCTTCCGGTTCCTCGACCTCCTGGCCCAACGCGGCCGGGATCAAGAAATCGCTCAGGATGTGCCAGGCCGTGCCCACCGTTTCATAGCTGTAGCCGGGGGTGTTGGTGGCCACGCACTCCCCCCAACCCGTCGCCCCCGCACTGCGGACGGCCAGGATCAGTGAATCACGCTGCTGCTGCGGCCCAAAGCTGGTGACAAACGGTGCCACAAGCCGCTGGCTAATGTGAAAAAGCTCAATCTGTTCCAGTTTCATACGACCTCATTCGTTCGTGCGCTCGCACGTTCCAACGTGTAAAAAGCCCGGCCGGGGTCACTGCGGACAAAATCGGTGACCTGGTAGCCGGCAGCAAAGTAATGTTCAAAGAGCTGGCGGGTGTGGTCGCGCCATTGGCGGGCCAGGGGCATGTCTTGCTGCTTCAGGCGCTGAAAATCGGCCGGGATTTCGGCCAGGAGGAGGGGTTGGTCGCTGTGCACAAACCCGGCCGGGGGGATCGCCAGCCCCGGCCCGCCGCCGGTGGGCGTGTTCAGCGGCACCGCGCCGCCGGCCAGCAGCGCGGCATAATCCGGCCGGGGGCGCTGCGGGGCCAGCCGCCCGGTCACATGCTCGCTGCCAACCCACCAGGCCACATAGAAGCGATCCGAGGCCAACCCGGCGTTGATGCCGGTCATCTCGCCGTGGAAGTTGCGCAAATAATGGCCACACACCGCGCCCAGCCGGCCAATGTTTAGCCAGGCGTTGCGCCCCTCCAGCGGGTCATACGTCCAGGTGACCAGGGCCAGGCCGCGGCGGCGGGCAAAGTCGCGCTGGGCCAGCTTTAGCCGGTAGCCCACGTGCTGGTTCTGGTAGCCGGGCAGCACGCCCATGATAACGGAATAGAGTTGGTGCTGGCCAGCCCCGGCCGGGGTTGGCGGCAGCATCGTTGTCAGCCGCGTGCCCAGCACACCCAGCAAGAAGCCCACCAGCCGGGCACCATCAAAAGCACCCAGCAGCAGCGAGCCGTTAAACTGCAGCGCGTGCATCATCCGCACCGGGATAATCTCCACGTCGCTCATTTGCCACACGTCCCGCTGCAGCGCTTCCAACTGCCGCAGTTCCGCCTCCCCGTCAATGGCATGGATATCAATCATAGGCCTCAGTTTTTCAAGCTAGCAGCTTGTCAGAAAAGTCCAGGATATGGTTATTTTGCCACCGATTAACACGGATTTGCGCGGAAAACAGAACCAAATTCGTGTTCATTCGTGTTCATTCGTGGCTAAATTTACTTTCTGCTAGCGCCAGCTCTGGTCAGGTAATATACCAACGAAAAATCTCGGCTCCCCACCACAACATCAACAGCCCGCCCAGCGCCAGGTAAGGGCCGTAGGGGATGTAGCTGCGGCGCGCCCGCCGGCGGGTAAAGACCAGGAGCAGGCTGACCACGCCACCCAGCAAGATACCAATCACCAGGGCAAAGACAATGTACGGAAAGCCCAGCATCGCCCCCATGGTCATCGAGAGGGTGACGTCGCCAAAACCCAACGCCCCCGGCCCAAACAGGAACTGCCCCAGCAGAAAGAAAAGATAAAAGGCCACAAAGCCGACCACCGCCCCAATGAGGGCCAGCTTCAGGTTGGTGTGGGACACAAAGAAGCTGCCCAGCAGGGCCAGCAGGGTGCTGGGAAAGGTTACAATGTGCAAAATAAGCCGGTGTTCCAGGTCGGTGATAATGATCAGGATGAGGATGGCGGTGTAGAGGGCACCAAAGATGAGGTCCCCCGGCCGGGTGAACACCAGCGGCAGCAGGGCAAAAAGGAACGGCAGGCCAATCTCCAGGGCCACCGCGCGCCGCGCCGTGGCCCGCCCACACTGCGGGCAATGCCCACCCTGAAACATCAGCCGCCCCAGCGCCAGCCACCCGGCCGGGGCAAACCCATGGCCACACTGCGTACAATGCGGCCGCCGCACCCGCGCCCGCGCCGGTAAATCATCCGCCAACACATTCAGCAGCAGCGCCACCAACAGACCAAACAAAGCAAAGAGGAGATAGATCATGGCGGGAATTATAGCCAGGTTTATCGAACCACGAAATCCAGCGCCGGGCCGCGTTCAGCGGCCACCTGCCAGGCCGCGTTCGTCCAACGCTCACTCCCCGGCCGGGCAAATTCATAGCCGCCAGGCACCGCCCCCGCAGCCAGCACCAGCCGCCCCTCCAGCGGCACCAGCACATAGATAAGCCACGCATCGCCCAGCGCCGCTTGCAGCCACAACCCATTTTGCGGATTCTGGTACACGTCGGCCACAAACGGCAGCCCATCTTGCGGAACCGGGCCGGCCAGTTGGGCCAGCATGGGCAGCGCCTCGGCGATAGCCGCCAGGTCCTCAGCCGTGGGCGCTTCGCCGCGCAGTTCCCGCTCGGCCGCCGCCTGCAAGCGATCTAGCAGGCGCGCCAGCCGGTTCAGCCGCTCGCCCATCCCCTTTTCCAGCACCCCGCGACTGTCCAACCCGGTGGCCAACTGCCGCGTCTGGGCCGCCAGCCGGGCATACAGCAGCGGCTGCGGCTCCACATAGCCAACTGCCCCCGCAAACGCCCCCTCCGGTTCGGCCGCCGGCTGTTCCTCCCCGGCCGGGCGGCGCAGCAGCGCCCACCCGCCAAACCAACTGCCCAACTGCTGGCCGGTCCAGGCCGCCGTCTGCATGAAGGATGGCCGGCCGGGTTCAGCCGGCGCGGCCAGCGGCTGCAAACCATACAGCCAGCCAGACGGCCAGTCTTGCGTCCAGCCCGCTTCATCCAGCGCAGCAAAGGGGGCGGCCAGCGCCGTCACCTGCGCCGCGTAGCCCTCGTAGGCGGTATCGCCGGCCGCCTGCAAATAATCCAGCGCCGGCCGCGACCCCAGTACGGCAGCCACATCCAGGCCGCGGGGCAGGGCACGCACCGGGCCGATGTTGGTGGACAGGGCAGTGAAGGGCAGCGGGTCGGCCGGGCCGTTATAGCTGCCCACCCGGTTAAAGACGAGTTCGGGGAAGATGTGCGCATCCGGCCGGGTAGCCCAGGGCATAAAGCGCAGCCCCGGCCGGGTAGCCAGCCCGCCCAGTGTCACCACAAAATTGTCCAGTTGAGCCTCATCGGCCAGGGCGTCCGGCGCCGGCCATGCGCCATAAACTGCCTGGGCAGCCACCCCGGCCGCGGCCGGTGACAACGCCCCATCCTGCCCATGGAAGTAGGCGGAAGGAGTGTACACCCGCTCCCAGCGCGACTCATTTTGCGTGCTGCGCAGCGCCGCCAGCAGCAGCAGCACCTGCCGCGCCGCCAGTCGCAGCGTGGCCGGGTCGGCGGCCACGTCGGCCGCCGGCGACGTCGGCAACAGGGTCTGGCCATACCAGGTCATGGCCTGGGCATAGCCGGTGTGCGCCGCGCCGGTCCCGGCCGGGGCGTAAACCGCATAATCATACAACTCGCCGCGCAGGGGAGAGATGAAGGCCGCCCCCGCCTGCCGGATGAGCGCCAGCTCCTCGGCCACCACACCGGCCACCGCCTCCGGCGGCGCAAAATCGGGGGCCAACAAAGACGCGCCCACGCTGAAGAAAGCCAGGTTTTGCCGTGCCGCCATGCTCACAGCTTCCTCGCCGGCCGCGCTCATCTGCGCCTCGCTGGCGGCCACCAGAGCTTCACTCAGGGCTTGCAAATCGGCCGCCAGGTAATCCTGTTCGGCCTGCTGCACGGCCTGCCGGTGCAGGGCGTGGGTGGTTTGCAGCAGCCAGCCGGCGGTAATGAAGAGCGGCTGTCCGGCGGCCTGGGCCGCACGGTAAAGGTTGGGGAGGCTGGCGGGTGCCCCGGTCCCGGCCGGGGCCAACACAAAGCCGTCGGCCGCCAATTCTGCCCGCTGGGCCGCCGTCAGGGCCACGTCGTTTGGATTGGCAATATTGTTCAGGTCAAAAGGGTAGCCCGGCGCGCCGGCCGTGGTATTGGCGGGATTGGCCACATAGGGCGCAAAGGGTTGGGCGGGGGGCAGCAGGCGGCTGTCGATGGCCACCGGGGTGCCGGCTAGCGGCGGGGGGGTAGGGCTGGGTCCTGACGGAATCCCGGCCGGGACATCCACAGGCGCGGGTGTGGGCGCGGGCGCGCCGCAGGCCAGCGCCACCAGCAGCAGGCCACCTATTAGCCAGAGAAAGGGTCGCCGCAAACTCATGGCGTCAGTTCATCGCGGACGTTGTCGCCGTCCTCCTCTGCCGTCTCTATGTCAATGCTGTCCAGGCGGAATTCCTCACCTTGTGTGACCTGTGCGCGGATGCTTTGGCAGTGGGGGCAGGCGATGAGTTCGCCGGGTAGGGTATAGCTGGTACCACAATCCAGGCAGCGCAGCCCGGCCGGGATGCGCTCAAAATGCAGGGCCGCTCCTTCGCACAGCGTGCCCCTGCTGACAATGTCCCAATAGAACTGGATGGAGTCATCCACAATGCTGGAAAGCTGCCCAATAACGAGATAGAGATTAGTGACGCGAACCGCCCCGGCCTGGGCAGCGTGTTGGTTGGCAATTTCGAGGATACTTTGCGTAACGGCTAGTTCGTGCATGGCGTTCAGTTTAGCATAAGTCCGGCCGCTGCAAAGGGGGCGCATTCGCCGCATAATTGTTGCCAGCACGCTTTTCGCTATAATCCCTGAAATCTTGAATCCCCCTGCGCGTGGAGAATAACCATGACCCCAACCCCAGCCACCATTGAGCGGACTTTGGAGCGGCTGCTGCCACGGGTGACCAAACCCGGCCGGTACACCGGCGGCGAATACAACCAGGTCTGCAAAGATTGGGACCAGGTCGACTACAAAGTCGCCCTGGCCTTCCCCGATATCTACGACCTGGGCATGTCCAACCTGGGGCTGATGATCTTGTATGACATTGTCAACAAGCACAAAAATCTGCTGGCCGAGCGCGTCTACTGCCCCTGGACCGACATGGAAGCGGAGATGCGAGCTGCCGACCTGCCCCTCTTCTCGCTGGAAACCAAACACGCCATTCGCGACTTCGACATGCTGGCCATCAGCCTGCCCTACGAGCAGCTCTTTACCAATGCTCTCAACCTGCTCGACCTGGCCGGGCTGCCCCTGCATTCTGCCGACCGCAGCGCCGGCGACCCGCTGGTCATTGCCGGGGGCCACGCCTGCTATAACCCGGAACCGATGGCCCCGTTCATTGACGTTTTTGTGATTGGTGAGGGGGAAGAAGCGATCTTGCGCATCATTGCCACCATGCGCGCCGCCGCCCACCTGGACCGCGAAACACAACTGCGCTACCTGGCCCAGTTGGAAGGCTGCTACGTGCCGCGCTTTTACGAGGTGGATTATCACGCGGACGGCACCATCGCCCGCATCACCCCCACGGCGCCAGAAGCGCCGCCCAAGGTGCTGAAAACAATTGTGCCGGTGCTGCCACCGCCGGTGACCAACTTCATCATCCCTTTTGTGGAGACGGTCCACAACCGCGCCCCCATCGAGATTATGCGCGGCTGCACGCGGGGCTGCCGCTTCTGCCACGCCGGCATGGTCACCCGGCCGGTGCGCGAACGCCCGGTCGCAGAGATCATCGCCGCCATGCACCAGATTCTGGCAAGCACCGGCTACGAGGAGATCGCCCTGCTCTCCCTCTCCTCCAGCGATTACACCCACGTGCTGGAACTCACCGAGCGTATCAAAGCGGAGTTTGGCGACCTGGGGCTAAACATTGCCCTGCCCTCACTGCGCATCGAAACCGTCTCCACGCGGCTCATGGACAATCTGGGCGACAGCCGGCGCAGCGGCTTCACCCTGGCCCCCGAGGCAGCCACGGAGAAGATGCGCAACACCATTAACAAATACGTTAGCGACGAGGAGCTGCTGGAAACGGCGCGGGAGATCTTCCGGCGCAACTGGCGCACCATCAAGCTTTACTTCATGATTGGCCATCCGCAGGAAACGCTGGCGGACGTGCAGGCCATCATCGACCTGTCGAAGGCGGTGCTGGCTGAGGGGCGCAAGTTCCACGGCAACAAGGCCAGCGTGAATGTGGGGGTCAGCACCTTCATTCCCAAGCCGCACACCCCCTTCCAGTGGGAAGCGATGGACAGCCTGGCCAGCGTGCAGGCCAAGATCGATCTGCTGCACCGCGATCTACGCGGCCGGGGGCTGCGCCTGCGCTGGAATGATCCTTTGGAGTCGGTTTATGAGGGCTTCCTGGCGCGTGGTGACCGGCGGGTGGCGGCAGTGGTGGAGCGCGCATGGCGCAGCGGTGCCAGGTTCGACGCCTGGGCAGAGCATCACGACATGGCGCAGTGGGAAGCCGCGTTTGCCGCCGAAGGGCTGGATATGGCTTTTTACACCTATCGCCAACGGCGCATCGACGAGGTTTTCCCCTGGGAGCATATTGACGTGGCGGTAACGCGCCGCTTCCTGACCCAGGATTACCTGATGAGCCAGGCGGGTGAGACACGCATTGACTGCCGCGAGCAATGTTTTGCCTGTGGTATTCTGCCCAAGCTGAAGGAGCTGCGGCGCGAGACGCCGCCGGAGGCGTGGGAATGCCCGCCGGTGACGAAGATTAGCGAGCGCAAGCAGAAGTCCCCGGCCGGGCGCATCCCCTTACCCCTCATTCGCTGACCACCCGGACAGGCCCGGCCGGGCGCGTTATGACAGGCGAATGATGCCTCGTTCCAGAGCAACCGTCACCGCGGCGGTGCGGTCACTGACCTCTAGCTTGCCAAAGATGTGGATAAGGTGGGTTTTGACGGTGGCGGTGCTGATGTGCAGCGCTTTGCCAATGGCCCGGTTACTGTGCCCGCGGGCCACAAGCGCCAACACTTCGATTTCGCGGCTGCTTAGCTGGGTCCCGGCCGGGGCACGCAACTGCCCCATGAGCCGGGCCGCCACTGCCGGCGCCAACACCGACTCCCCTCTCGCCGCCGCCCGCACCGCCCGAAACAGCTCCTCCCGTGGCGCGTCCTTCAGCAAATAACCGGTGGCCCCCGCCTCAATGGCCGGTAGAATGTCTGCCTCACTGTCGTAGGTCGTCAGCACCAGCGTATGAACCGGTAGTTGGCGGCTCCTGAGCGTCTGGATGAGGGTTACGCCATCCATCACCGGCATCCGCAGATCGGTCAGCACCACATCCGGCCGGGTCGAAATCACCAGTGGCAGCGCTTCCTGGCCATTGGCCGCCTGCCCCACCACCAAAAAATCGGGCTGCCCTTGCAGCATCCCGGCCAACCCACTGCGCACCACCGGGTGGTCATCCACAATCAGTATCTTGATCTGCGTCATCCGTCTGCCTATCCGCGTATCTATCGCCAGTTCTCCGACAGGCTGCTAGCTGAGTGGTATCTCCACGACAACGGTTGTGCCTTCGCCGGGGGCGCTTTCTATTTCAACGGTGCCGCCTAACTGGGCCGCCCGTTCGCGCATGCCAGACAAACCAAAGCTGCCATCAGGCCCGGCCGGGGCGTTTGCCAACTGTGCCGGGTCAAAACCACGCCCATCATCCTGCACGTCCAAAACCACTACATCCCCCATGTAAGACAGGGTAACGGCCACCTCACGGGCCGCCGCATATTTGCCGGCATTGGTCAGCGCTTCTTGCGCCGCCCGCAGCAGCGCCACTTCCGCCTGTGGGGGCAGCGGCCGAACGTCACCGGTAATGGTAACCCCGGCCGGGATGCCAGTAACTGCCGACCACTGCTGCGCCACTCGCGCCACCGCTTCTGGCAATGACCCTCGCTGCAGCCGCTCTGGCTGCAGCGCCCACACCAGGCCGCGCGCCTCCGCCAGGCTGTCCCGGGCCACGCGGCGCGCCTGGTCCAGATGCTGCTGCGCCGCCGTGGCACCGGGCGGCAGCGCCTGTTCTGATGCTTCCAGGTGTACCACAATGCTGGCAAAGCCCTGGGCCAGCGTATCGTGAATCTCATTCGCCAACCGCTGCCGCTCGGCCAATATGCCCGCCTCACGCTCCGCCCAGGCCAGATCAGCTTGCGTGGCTTGCAGCACTTCAATCAACTCCCGCCGCTGCACACTCTGGGAGATAATGGCATTGAGCCAGGCGGCAATCAACAGCCCCGAGGCAGTGATGGCTTGAAACAGCCAAAAGGTGGGGTTTAGCCACAGAGGGCCATCTGCCTCATCTCCAGTGACCGCACTCACCACCAACGCCGCCAGCAAGACCGCCCCAGGCACCGCCCAGCGAAGGGGCAAGAAGGCAAAAATCTGGCCGTACAGGCCAAACAGCATAAAGTAGAAAGCCGGATTCAGTCCGATCAGCAGCCACCACATGCCAAAAGCGCCCACCAGGTAGATGCTCATCAGCCAGGGCACAGCGCGGAAGTCGGGCAGCCGGCGGACCAGGTAGACAGCGCCCAACAGATGCCACACGGCGCTGAGGCTGGCCCAGAAGAGGATCTGGCGGCTCACGCCGCGGGTGGGTACATCACCCATGAAGGCCAGGACAAGGGAAGCGGCCAGGGCCACGTAAAAGATGGCTGACCAGACCCAGGCCCAGCGCTCCCAAACGTCAGCCATAGATTGTGGTTGGGGTTTTATCTGGTTCATGCTGCTTTCCCGGCCGGGGGTCATCTCTATCCGCCCTATTCTCCTGGCACGTTGGCCCAATCCTATCATCATTAGCGGCGTTCAGCCATCCGCGCCCATGCCCCGTGGCCTGTGCGGCCAACCCGGCCGGGGGCCACGCGCTGCGCTCAGGAACGCTGGTTGACAAGCGCCGACACACCAATGAGAATCAGCATGAACGGCCACATCACGCCCCAGCTAATATTGAACAGGGCGTTCGCGCCAACCATGACAAAGGGAAAAAGCCCCCACAGCAGCCGCTGGACCACGGCCGGGGTCACGGTCTGGCCGGCAGCCTTGTACTTGCACCAGGCATCATACAGCACCCAGTACACAGGAATAAGCAGAAACAAGACCCACATGCGTCCCCAATCCAGTCCGGCGATCTGCTGGACCAGATAGATAAGCCCCAGCAAAATGAAAAAGCCACCCGTTGCCAGGCTCATCCCCGGCCGGGTATTGCTTGCGCCCTGTTCCTCCAACTTCAAATCCTTAATCTCATCGTTCTGGTCTTTCATCAGCGTGCCTCCGTTCAACTTGCTTTTTCAAACGATACCTACAGCATACCCCGGCCGGGGCGTCCCGTAACCCACCGGTGGATGGGAACACAGACAGCAGCCGGTTGATTCCCCCATCAACCGATCGGTTGATCGCCCCACAGGCCAAAACTCCCAGACCGCTTGCACAGGCGGGCAGTTCGCATCACAATAGGCAAGAACATCTTCCACCTGCATCCAACAGCCAGACAGGCTAACAAGCCGGCAAACGGAGCAAAGAGGCACAGCATGATTGAATTTGGACGAGAAATCTGTGGGCAGTTGGCCAGCGCCGAATCGCGCGAATGGCTCGTCACCAACGGCATAGGCGGCTTTGCCATGGGCACCATAGCCGGCCTGCTAACGCGCCGCTACCACGGCCTGCTCATCGCCGCCCTGGCCCCGCCGCTAGGCCGCACCCTAATGCTGGCCAAGCTGGATGAAGACGCCAAATATGATGGCCAGCGCTTCAAACTGTTTGCCAATCGCTGGGAAGATGGCACCGTAGAAAGCGAAGGGCTGCGCTACCTGGAAAGCTTCTGCCTGGAGGGCACCACCCCCGTCTGGCGCTACGCCATTGGCGACGCCCTGCTGGAAAAGCGGATCTGGATGCAGCCCGGGGCCAACACAACCTACGTACAATACCACCTGCGCCGCGCCAGCGGGCCGCTGGAACTGTACGCCAAGGCACTGGTTAACTACCGCGACTACCACCACACCACCATCGCCAACGATTGGGACACTGCGTGCGAACCCATCGCCCACGGGGCGCGCATCGTCGTCCATGAAGAAGCCCAACCCCTCTACCTGCTCAGCCGGCAAGCCGAATATTGGCCAGAACACACCTGGTACGAGGATTATCTCCTCAGCATCGAAGAGTTTCGCGGCCAGAATGATGTCGTTGAAGACCACATCGACGTGGGGGTCTTTGGGGCCACCTTGCAGCCCGGCGACTCCTTCACCCTGGTGGCCAGCACGGAACCGCAGCCCAACCTGGACGGGCAGGCCGCCTTGCAGGAGCGCCGCCAGCATGAGCGCCAGTTGATTGCCCAGGCCGCCAGGTTAAACCCACCTCCCTTGCCACGACTGGTCCTGGCTGCCGATCAATTCATTGCCCGGCGCGCCACCCCCGGCGACCCCGACGGGCGCACAGTAATTGCCGGCTACCCCTGGTTCAGCGACTGGGGCCGCGACACCATGATCAGCCTGACTGGTCTAACCTTGAACACCGGCCGGGTCGAGATCGCCGCCAAAATCCTACGCACCTTCGCCAACTTTGTCGACCGGGGGATGCTGCCCAACCGCTTCCCCGATGCCGGTGAAGAGCCGGAGTACAACACCGTGGACGCCACCCTGTGGTACTTCGAAGCCATCCGCGCCTACTACCAGGCCACCAACGACACCGCACTGCTGCACGATCTCTTCCCGGTCCTGCAAGAAATTATCCACTGGCACCAGCAGGGCACGCGCTACAACATCCACCTGGACCCGGCCGACGGGCTGCTGTACGCCGGCGAAGAAGGGGTGCAGCTCACCTGGATGGATGCCAAGGTGGACGATTGGGTAGTAACGCCGCGCATCGGCAAGCCGGTAGAGATCAACGCCCTATGGTACAACGCTCTGCGCATCATGGCCGATATGGCCGCCATTGTGGGCCAGGATGGCGCTCCTTACAGCGCCCTGGCCCGGCAGACCCAGGCCGGGTTTGCCCGCTTCTGGCAGGCGGAAGCCGGCTACTGCTACGATGTGCTGGATGGCCCGGCCGGGGACGACGACGCCCTCCGCCCCAACCAACTCCTGGCCATCTCCCTACCCCACAGCCCCCTCACCCCCGCACAACAAAAAAGCGTGGTCGACGTGTGCGCCCGCCAGCTTCTGACCTCCTACGGCCTGCGCAGCCTGGCCCCCACCCACCCCGATTACAAAGGCAGCTATCGTGGCGATCAGAAGCAGCGCGACGGGGCCTACCATCAGGGCGCGGTCTGGTCCTGGCTCATCGGCCCCTTTGTCATGGCCCATCTGCGCGTCTACAACAACCGGGGGACGGCGCGCTCTTTCCTACAACCGCTGGTACAGCACCTGGTGGACCATGGCGTGGGCAGCATCAGCGAGATATTCGAGGGAGATGCCCCCTTCGCCCCGCGCGGCTGCCCGGCCCAGGCGTGGGGTGTGGCCGAACTACTGCGGGCCTGGGCAGCTACCGCGCCGTAGGCAGCCCGCCGCTCCGGCGGCGCGCCATCCTGAAAAGCAGGATTATTCAAAAGGCATGTCCCGGCCGGGGGCCTGCCCCTTCTTCTCCGCGGCCGCCTTGCGCTTTGCTTCCGCCTCCGCCGCCTGCCGTACCTCCTCTTCCTTCTTCTTCTGCCGCTCCTTCCATTGCTCATACCACCAGGGAGCCGTCAGCATCGGCCCCAAAAAGGTGCCCACCGCCGACAAAATCCGCGCCTGCGCCGCCGTCATCCCCAGCACATTGGTCACCGTTAGCCCCAACGTCTCCACCGCCCTATTCGAAGAAACAACCACGGCAAATGTCCCCAGTCTTTGCGGCTGCAACACCCATACCTGAATCACCGAATCCCCTGGCGACATCGACAGCACCTGCACCGTCTGCGCCGGCGAAACAACAAAGTCAGGTGCCAGCAGCGTCAATGTCACCTCACACGTCACCTCCCCAGCCAGCGACAGGGCCACAGTTAGCGACTGCGACTCATTCTCGCTCATCACCCGGCGCGGCAAATTGGTGCTCATTGTCAGGTCAGGGCAGGAGAGAGGGATATCAGGATTTGCCCCTGACACTTCATCTAGCCCAATGGCCTCCGTGGCCCACGCACTTAGCTGCCACAGCGTTACCCCCCCAATCAACAGCAGCACCAGGCCCAAAAGAGCCAGCCCATTCACCATTTTTCGCGACATGTTGCACCTCGTCCTGGATAACGTTAGCCGGATTATAGCATGGCCGGCGCGATTTCCCGCCACCGGCCGCGCTTGAAAAAACAGCTTGCGGAGCGTATGATTCTCTTATCATGCCATTTCTAGTCACCTAAAGAAGCTCTTTGGGAACTTGTGCGAGAAAGTCCGCCAGGCGCAGTGCGCGAAGCATCGTGCTCGCTGGCGGCGCATTACGTACCTTCCAACCCGCCAAATTCCCCAAGAAACCTAAAAGAGAGAATCCCCAATGAACAGTGCCACATACACCATAAACGACAAGCACCGCCAACAAGTTCCCCAACTAGATGTACCGCCGCGCCTGCTGCTGGGGCCAGGGCCATCCAACGCCCACCCACGGGTGCTGCAAGCGCTGGGCATGCGCCAGATAGGCCACCTGGACCCGCAGTTCATCAGCCTGATGAACGAGATTCAGGAACTGCTGCGCTATGCCTGGCAAACCGACAACCCGCTCACCATTCCCGTCAGCGGCACCGGCAGCGCCGCCATGGAAGCCAGCCTGGCCAACAGCGTAGAGCCAGGCGACGTGGTGCTGATCGGCGTGAACGGCTACTTCGGCGAACGGCTGGTAGACATGGCCGGCCGCTACGGCGCAGACGTGCGCCGCATCGATAAGCCCTGGGGCGAGGTCTTTAGCCTGCAAGAACTGCGTACCGCGCTGGCCCAACACCACCCGGCCGTGCTGGCCCTGGTCCACGCCGAAACCTCCACCGGCGCGTGCCAACCACTAACCGGCGTGGGCGACCTATGCCGTGAATTCAACTGCCTGCTCCTGGTAGACAGCGTCACCAGTCTGGGCGGCGTCCCCCTGTTCCTGGATGATTGGGGCATTGACATTGCCTACAGCGGCAGCCAGAAATGCCTGAGCTGCCCCCCGGGACTGTCTCCGCTGACCTTTGGCCCGCGCGCGGTCGAGAAGCTGCACCGGCGTCAGGGCCAGGTGCCCAACTGGTATCTGGACCTCTCGTTGGTCAGCAAATATTGGGGCAATGAACGCACCTACCACCACACCGCGCCCATCAACATGAACTATGGCCTGCGTGAAGCGCTGCGGCTGGTGGCCGAGGAAGGGCTGGCCGCCCGCTGGGCCCGCCACCAGGCTAACGCCCAACTGCTGTGGGATGGTCTGGCCGGACTGGGACTGGAATGCCACGTGGCCCCCGAATATCGCCTGCCCAGCCTGACTACGGTCCGCGTCCCGGCCGGGGTCGATGCCAAAGCCGTCGCCCGCACCCTACTGACCAACTACAACATTGAGATCGCCGGCGGGCTGGGCCAACTGGCCGGCCGCGTCTGGCGCATCGGGCTAATGGGCTTCAACAGCCGCCCCGAAAACGTCCTGCTCCTCCTCGCCGCCCTGCAGCAGACGCTGTGAAACTGAGTAAGCGTCCAGAAATTAGTTCGTAGTAGCGGCTTCAGCCGCCCAGACCGCTAAAGCGGTTACTACAACCAGAAAAGGGAAGTTGTTCTTAGACACTCACTAAAAATCATGCCCCAACCATCCGACGCCACCGTTCAGGCCTGCCTGCAAGCGCTAAAAAAGCGCGTCCGTGGCGACCTGCGCACCGACCAGACCAGCCGGCTGCTCTACAGCACCGACGCCAGCATCTACCAGGTCATGCCCCTGGCCGTGCTGCTGCCGCAAAGCGTGGAGGATGTCCAGGCCGCGGTGGAGGTAGCCGCCGCCCACGGCGTGCCCCTGCTGCCGCGCACCGGGGGCAGCAGCCTGGCCGGCCAGGCCGTCAACGAAGCCCTGGTCATCGACATGACCCGCCACCTGGACCAGGTGCTGGCGGTCAACCCCGAAGAGCGTTGGGTGCGGGTGCAGCCGGGCATGGTGCTGGATGAACTCAACGTGCAGCTTCGCCCCTATGGGCTGCAATTTGGCCCCGACCCGGCTAGCAGCAACCGGGCAGCCATGGGCGGCATCGTCTCCAATAATTCCACCGGCAGCCACTCCATCCGCTATGGCATGACCGCCGATCACGTGCTGGCCATGAACGTCATTCTGAGCGATGGTTCAGCCGCCCGCTTTGCGCCGCTAACGGCCGCCGAACTGGCCCAGGTTGCCACCCGGCCGGGGCTAGAAGGCACCCTCTACCGCCAGCTCCACGCCCTGGTCAGCGACCCGGCCAACCAGGCCGCCATCCGGCAAGGCACGCCGCGCCACTGGCGGCGCTGCGGCGGCTACAACCTGGATCGCCTCCTCCCGGCCGGGGGCACACCACCCCTCACCTTCAACTGGCCACCCGACGAACGCTTCAACCTGGCCCGGCTGGTCAGCGGCGCCGAAGGCACCCTGGCCGTCATAACCGAGATCACCCTCAACCTGGTGCCCCGCCCCACCCACACCGCCCTGGCCATCGTCCACTTCGACAGCCTGCACACCGCCCTATCGGCCGTGCCCAGCATCCTGCAAACAGACCCCTCCGCCGTAGAACTGCTAGACAACCTGGGGCTGACCATGTGCCGCCAGGTACCGGAATACGCCCGCCTGCTGCGCACCTTCCTGGCCGGCAACCCCCACTGCGTGCTCATCACCGAATACGACGGCGAGAGCGAGGCCGAACTGCAAGCCAGGGTAGCCCACTTGCAGCGGCATTTGCAAGCCGAAAAGGCTGGCGCCACGGCCATCACCCCCGCCTACAGCCCGGCGCTGCAAGCCAATGTCTGGCAGGTACGCAAAGCAGGACTGGGGCTGATGATGAGCGTCAAGGGCGACCACAAGCCCATCCCCTTCATCGAGGACGCCGCCGTGCCCGTGGACCACCTGGCCAACTACGTTCACCAGGTGGAGCGGTTCTGCAACGATTTGGGCACCAATGTGGCCTACTATGCCCATGCCAGCGCCGGCTGCATCCACATCCGGCCGCTCATCAACACCAAAGACGCCCGGGATCTGGCTAAACTGCCGGCCATCACCCGCTTCTCGGTAGCGCTGCTGGGGCAGTCTGGCGGGGCGCTCTCCAGTGAACATGGCGACGGCCGGGCGCGCAGTTGGATCAACGAGCATTTCTTTGGCCCCGATTTATACCGCCTGTACCAGCAGGTAAAGCAGATTTTTGACCCCCACACCCTCCTAAACCCAGGCATGATTGTAAACGCCGCCCCCATGACAGAGAAGCTGCGCTATGGCGCGGCCTACGAGGTGATCCCCTTGCGGGAGCATATCGATTTTAGCCATGAGCTGGGCTACCAGCGGGCGGTGGAGATGTGCAATGGCGCGGGCGTGTGCCGCAAGCGTACGGCAGGCACCATGTGCCCCAGCTTCATGGTCACGCGGGAAGAGATGCACAGCACGCGGGGGCGAGCCAATATGCTGCGCGCCGCTATGTCTGGCCGGCTCCCGGCCGGGGCGCTGACCAGCCGCGAACTGTACGACGTCATGGACCTGTGCATTGAGTGCAAAGCGTGCCAGGCCGAATGCCCGTCGGCCGTAGACATGGCCAAGATCAAGGTCCAATTCCTGGCCGAATACCAGCAAGAACACGGCGTGCCCCTGCGCAGCCGCCTGTTCGCTTCAATAGGTCACATTAGCCGGCTGGCCAGTGGGCCGGCCGCCCCGCTGGCCAACTGGAGCCTGCACAACGGGCCGGCACGCGGCTTCATGGCGCGGTGGTTAGGCATCAGCCGCCAACGCGCGCTGCCCCCCTTTGCCCGCCATTCCTACCTGGATTGGTGGCGCAAACGCCCGGCCGGGGACAGCCCCAACCCCCACGCCCCCCAGGTCGTCCTGTTCAACGACACCTTCACCACCTACAACGAACCCCACATCGCCATCGCCGCCACCGAACTGCTAGAAGCAGCCGGTTTCCGCGTCATCCCTTCCGGCCACCTGGACGAAGGGCGGCCGGCCATCTCCAAAGGATTGGTGCCCCAGGCGCGGGCCGCCGCGCAGGCCACCGTCGCCCGGCTGGCTCCTTACGCCGCCCAGGGGCTGCCCATCATCGGCCTGGAACCCAGCAGCCTGCTCACCCTGCGCGACGAGTATCTCTACTTACTGCCCAACGACCCGGCCGGGGCACAGGTCGCCGCCCAGGCCGTGACTTTTGAGGAGTTCATCGCCCAGCAAGCCGCGGCCGGCACGCTGCCGCTCACCTTCAGCAGCGCGCCATGCCACATCTTACTGCACGGCCACTGCCACCAGAAGGCACTGGTGGGCACCGGGCCTGGCCGGCAGGCGCTGAGTCTACCGCCCAACTACAACGTGACCGAGGTCGATTCCGGCTGCTGCGGCATGGCCGGCTCATTTGGCTACGAGGCAGAGCATGACGAGATTTCGCGGCAAATGGCCGAGCAGCGGCTGCTGCCGGCTGTGCGCCAGGCAGACCCGGCGACGGTGATCGTGGCCGCCGGGGTTAGCTGCCGCCAGCAAATCCGGCATGGCACCGGCCGGGTTGCCCACCATCCGGCCGAAGTCCTGCGCAATGCGCTGTCCGAGGAATTGAGTGTCCAATGATTGACCAGCTAATCGACAGTGCCTCCCGGGCCAGCCCCCGCCGCGTTGTGGTTGCCACAACGCTGGCCGCCCTCCTGCTATCCCAGCTATTGACCACGATCATTGTCCTGTCCCTGGCCCCAGCCATACTGCCCACGGCCCTGTTTGTCGCCTTCGTCATCCCTCTGATTGTGGCTCCCCTGCTGAGCTGGGTTACAACACGCGTCCTGGCCCGCGTCCGCTATGTCGATGAGGCGTACAAAGCCCAGGTACAGCGCACAGCGTTAATTCTGCGCACGGCGTTGGATGCCTATATTTTGGTGGACCCGGCCGGGAACATTATAGACGCCAACGAAGCCATGGCCCAGATCACCGGCCTATCCGTAACCGACCTGTGCCAGATGCAGATTGGGCAGCTCGACCTGCGCGTGTCCACCAGCACCCTGGCGCGCCTGGTGGAACAGGTCATGGGCGGCGAGACAGTCCGCTTCGTTGCCACCATCAAGCACCGCCAGGGGCAAACAGCGCACATCGAAGTGAACATGGCCCGGCTGACATTTGGCGACTCACGCTTTGTGGTGGCCTTTGCCCGCGACATTAGCGCCCGCATGGAAGCGGAATCACGCCTGGCGCACAGCGCGGCGCAGTTCCGCACTTTCTTCGAAAAAGCGCCCATCGGCATGTCTGTCTTTTCGCTAACCGGCGAGTTCCTGCAAGCCAATGCCGCTTTTTGCCATATGACCGGCTATCTGTCCAGCGAACTGCATACGATGCAGATGCGCGATATTATCTACAGCGAGGATTGGCCGCTGCATGAACGGCTGGGCCGCTTCCTGATTGCCGGGCAGATGAACGATTTTGAAATGGAGGTCCGCCTGACCCGGCCGGGGGGAAGTCTGGTCCACACGCTGATGAAAATCACCCTGGAACGGGACATGGCCGGCAACCCGGTGCGCTTCATTGGCCAGGCGCTGGACATCAGCGAGCGCAAGCGGGTGGAAGAAGCGCTGCGCCAGAGCAACGAGCGCACCCAGGCCCTGCTAAATGCCATCCCCGACTCCTTCTTTCGCTTCGGGGCCGACGGCACCTACCTGGACGTGCGCCTGGCCGAGGGGGATATCGCCTGGCCCAACCCGGCCAGCAAGCTGATCGGCCGCAATGTGCAGGAAGTTGCGCCAAGTTACCTGGCTGAACAAGCGATGCAGAACATCACGCTGGCCCTGCAAACCGGCCGGATGCAGACCTTTGAGTTTGAGCGAACCTTTGACGATGGCCGCACTTATTACCTGGAGGGACGAGCGGTGGTCAGCGGTCCGGCCGAAGTGACCCTGGTTGTGCGCGACCTGACCGAACGCGTAGAGGCACGCCGGGCCATCGAAAACGAGCGAGCATTTCTGGCCCAGCGTGTGGCTGAACGCACGGCCGAATTGAGCCTGGCCAACGCCGAGTTGGGGCGTGCGCTGCAGGCCCGGGACGACTTTCTGGCCACCATCAGCCATGAACTGCGCACGCCGCTAAACGCCATTCTAGGCCAGTGCCAGCTTCTGCAGGAAGGCATTCATGGCCCCCTGACCAAAGCGCAGATCGCTTCGCTGCACATTGTGGAGGAAAGCGGCCGCCACCTGTTGGCCCTCATCTCCGACATCCTGGATGCGGCCAAGATTGCCTCTGGCCAGGTGCGGCTGCTAGCCCGGCCGGTGAACGTGCCCGCCCTGTGCCAATCCAGCCTGCGCCTGATCTCCCAAATGGCCAACCAAAAAGGGCTGCAAGTCTCCTACACGCCCGATCCGGCAGTGCAGGTGCTGGTGGGCGATGAGCGCCGCCTGAAGCAGATTCTGGTAAACCTGCTCAGCAATGCGGTGAAGTTCACCCCGGAAAAGGGGCAGATTGGCCTGGAAATTGAGGGGGATGCCCCGGCCGGGGTGGCGCGCCTGACAATTTGGGATACGGGCATCGGGATTGCCAAGGCCGACATGGACCGGCTGTTCCTGCCCTTTGTGCAGTTAGACAGCAGCCTGGCCCGGCAGCACGAGGGCACCGGCCTGGGACTGTCGCTGGTAAACCGGCTGGCCATCCTGCACCATGGCTCGGTGACGGTGGAAAGCGAGCTGGGGCGGGGCAGCCGCTTCACCGTGACGCTGCCCTGGCACCCGGCCGGGGCCGAACCTGCCCCGGAAGCTGACAGAGATCCGGCCGCAGAAACAGAACAGCAGACGCTGGATGGCAGCCGAAGTTACACCGTGCTGCTGGCCGAAGACAATGAAATGAGCGCCACAACTTTTGAGGATTACCTGCTTTTTTATGGCTACCAGGTGATATTGGCCCGCACCGGCCGGGAAGCCATTCGCCAAGCCCAGGAAGCCCGGCCAGACCTCATCATGATGGACATTCAGATGCCGGAGCTAAACGGACTAGAAGCCATCCGCCTGCTGCGCAGCGATCCCCGGACCGCCCACATCCCCATCATCGCCATTACCGGCGTCACCATGCCAGGTGAAGAAGAGCGCTGCCTGGCCGCCGGGGCCAATAGCTACCTGGGCAAACCCATCGGCCTGAAACAACTGCTTCATACCATCGAGTTCCATTTGTCGGCCATAGACCGGCCGGTCGCTGGCACCCCATCCCCCGAGGCAACCTGACCCAATGCTCCCCACCATCCTGACCCTGGCCGCCCTGCTCAGCGGCAGCCTGCACATCCGCGCCGAATATCGCGGTCCGCAGTGGCACATTTACCTGTTCAAACCCCTGACCACCAGCCTTATCATCCTGCTGGCCCTCAGCGCGCCCCCCCCGGCCACCCCCTTCTACAAGATCGCCATCCTGCTGGGGCTGCTCTTCTCGCTGGGCGGCGACATCTTCCTGATGCTGCCTTCCGACCGCTTCATCGCCGGGCTGGCCAGCTTTCTGGTGGCCCACCTCTGGTATATTGGCGCTTTCTCGCTGAACACCCCGGCGCTGCTCACCAGTTGGGGGCTGCTGCCCCTGCTGCTGTACGGCGCGGCCATGTTCGCCCTGCTGCTGCCGCACGTGCCGGGCAAGATGAAGCTCCCGGTGAGCCTCTACATGGTCGTCATTCTGTCGATGGTCTGGCGGGCGGTGGAGCAGTTGGCCCAGGTAGGGGGCACAGCGGCGGCGCTGGCCCTGACGGGCGCAGTCCTGTTCGCCATTTCTGATTCGCTGTTGGCCCTGAACCGCTTTCGCCAGCCCTTCCGCCTGGCGCGGCTGCTGGTGCTGGGCAGCTATTTCCTGGCGCAGTGGCTGATTGCGCTGTCGGTGTAACCCGGCCGGGGGGCGTCGTTCCTGTGAGTTTCCTGAGTAGCCCGGCCGGGCCTGATACATTCCGGCCAGGCTTGCGTATAGGGCGCGGCATAGGCCAAAATTGTCGGAACTTATGCAACTACCTGATTAACTTTCTATGGAGTTAAGACTAAATGGACAATGAAGCGAAGCGTGGGGTGCCAGCCTGGGCCTGGATTGTGGGCCTGATGCTGTTTGTGAGTATCTGTGTTTGCGGGGTGCTGGTGGCTGCCGTGGCCATGTTTGTGGTCGGCGGCAGCCCGGTGGCCCAGCCGCCAGCCCCGGTGGCGATAACGGTGGTCGCCGACCAGCCGGCGACGCCGCCAGCCACGGCCACCGTGCCGCCCACCAATACCCCGGCCGGGGAGCCTACCAGCACCGCCCCAGCCCCAGAGACAGAAACGCCCCCGGCCGGGGAGGCTCCCACCGGCCCCACCGGCCCCACCGGCGACCCCAACGCCGACGTGCGCGCCCGCATTGAGGCCAACGTCTCCGACATACGCGGCCTGGAACCCTTGGAGCCGGTTGTAACCGTCCTGCTCAGCCGCGAAGAGCTGCGGCAGCGAGTAGAAGAAGACCTGTTTGCCGAACTAACCCAGGAAGATGCCCGTGATTTCACCCTGCTGCTAAACGCCTTCGACTTCGTGCCGCGCGATTTCGACTACTACAACTTTACTCTGGACCTGTATGCCGAGCAGATCGCCGGCTTCTACGACCCGGAAACCAACGAGTTTGTCGTGGTTAGCGACGACGCGGAATTGGATGCGCTGGAACAGTGGACCCACGCCCACGAATTTGTCCACGCCCTGCAAGACCAATACTACGACCTGGACAGCCTGGATGACGAGTCGTTAGACTCTGAGGCCAGCGCCGCGCTGCTGTCTATGGTTGAGGGCGAGGCGGTACTGGTGCAAAACCTCTACTTATTGGGCGGCTACTTCAGCTTCGACGAACTAAACCAGATGCTGTCCCTGTCCACCGAGACAGAGTCGCCCGTCTTCGACAGCGCCCCACCCGTATTGGCCAACGACCTGATCTTCCCCTACACCAGCGGCTACGAGTTTATGCAGACGCTGTACAACCAGGGCGGCTTCGACGCCATTGATGAGGCCTGGGCCAACCCGCCACAATCCACCGAGCACATTCTGCACCCGGATCGCTACCTTGCCGGCGATATGCCGCAGTTGGTTAGCATCGCCCCACTGACAGATACGCTGGGTACCGGCTGGCGGCAGTTGGATCAAGATGTGTTTGGCGAGTTCTATTTGCGCCAGTACCTGGAGCAGAAGCTGCTCGCCCCCCAGGTAGACAGCGCCGCTTCTGGCTGGGGTGGCGACCAGTATGCCGTCTATTGGAATGAAGACACGGATGGGCTGGTGATGGTGCTGCGGCTGGCGTGGGATTCGGCCCAAGATGGCGAGGAGTTTGCCACGGCGCTGGCCGACTACACCACGGCGAGCTATGGCGGCCCCGGCCGGGTAGAGAGCGACGGTGGCGTGTGCTGGCAAGGCAGCGACGTCACCTGCTTCTACCGGCTGGGCGACCAGAGCTTCATCGTCCGCGCCCCCACGCTGGCGATGGCCCAGGCCATCGCCGCCGCTCAACCCTAGCTAGCCGCCGGCTTCGTCATCCCCCAAAACGCGCCGCTTCACGTCGGCCACCTGGGCTTGCAGGGTGTAATTCAACAAAAACCACACCCCTTTCCAGGTATCAATCTCCAGAAGATCGCGCGGCGAAGAGCCTTGCAGCATACCCCCCAGGTTGGCCACGGCTCCCGCGCCGGGCAGGCGGCCAAGCTGGGCAGCAAGGGTGTCCTTCAGGGCGCTGGCTTCTGTTTGCCAGGTGTAGTTCAGCAAGAACCACAGCCCCTTCCAGGTATCGGGGTCAAAGAAATCACGCGGGGAAGCGCCCTGCAAGTTGGCTTGCAGATCGCGCAGCAGCCCCAGCCGCATGTCCGGGGTCATGCGGTCGATGTTGTCGCGCAGCAGGCGCAGCAGCCCCTCCGGGGAGAAGGGGGGCGGGTTGAAGGCCGGCACGCGCGCTTGCAGCTCGTCGGCCAGGGCGTTTAGCTCGGCTACCAGCTCACGGAACTGGCCTTGCCCGGCCGGGGCCGGAGCCGCTGGTGCCGGTGGGGCCGTGGCCGCCACGCTCTCGGTCTGGTGAATATGGCAGTAGTCGGATCCCGGCCGGGGCGGCAGCTTGCACGGCATACCCGCCCTGGTGATGGCCTGGCACTGTCTCGTTTCCTCGCTCATAACCCTCCTTGTGAGCCTGTTTGCCGCTCGGTCCTAAACCATGGCCGCCGCGGTGATTTCTGGATGGGAACGGACAAATTCCACCATGTGCGGCGCATAGCTGGCAAACGGTGGGCATGTAATACCGCTGCCGGCCAGGTCGCGCAAGGTGTTATCGCAGCTGTAGCGTGTGGGGTGGCGCACATAATTCACCGATTCCGGCTCCACGTGCAGCCAGCGATAGAGGCGCGTAGCCCGCAGCACCCCCTTAGTCACCGCCACGGGAATGGGCACCCACACCGGATGGCGCCCGGTGAGCTGCCCCAGCAGTTTGCCCATGGCCATCATCGTCATCGGTTCCGGGTCGCTGAGATGGTACACCTGTCCCAGGGCCTTGGGCAGCCCGCTCAGATAGACAAGGCTGTCCACGACGTAGTCGCTGGGCACCACGTTGAACTCGATGTGGGCAGCTCCGCGCCCGGCCGGCATTAGCGCGATGGGCGGCTGCACCAGCAGCCAGCGGATGTAGTAATAAGGTCCATCGTACTTCTGCGTGGCCCCACTCTGGCTGTTGCCCACCACTATCGATGGGCGGTAGATGGTTACAGGCAGGCCGGCGGCCATTTTTTGCTGCACGGCCAGCTCGGCCAGGAACTTCGTCTCTTCATAGAAGTTATTGAAGCTCTGGCTAACGCTGAGGTCGCTCTCGCTGAAGACGCCGGGATGCCGGCCGCTGACGAAGCAGGTGCTGACATATTGGAAGCGCTGCAAGCCAGGGCAGCCCTCGGCAAAAGCCAGCATGTGGCGGGTGCCGTCTACATTGACGCGCATGGCCAGGCTGCGGCCAACGCCCAGGTCGTAGACGGCCGCCAGGTGGTAAATTTCACTGGTCGTCTGCTGCCAGGAGGCATACCGCTCCCCTAACCCCAGGTCGGGCACGGTGATGTCGCCATCGACCAGCAAGATGCGCCCCGCCCCGGCCGGGACGCGCGCCACAATCTCGGCCAGTCGCTGCTCCGCCAGCGGGCGAAACTTGGCCTGAATCAGGCAGAGGAATTGATCCCCGGCCGGGTAGCGCGGTATCAGCCGTTCCAAAAGCGCCGAACCAAGAAAACCAGGAAAGCCGGTAATGATAATGGTAGACATAAGCGTCACTCGTGATTCGTATTGCGGGTTACTTGCTGCCTGTTTTGTGCTGGCACACCTCGGGCTATTGGCGCTCACTTACTGACCATGAGCCGCTGCCTGCATGATCGAGCGGCCGACCTACTTCTCCCTACCGGTTCCGGCCATACTGCTCATGGCTGGAGACCCAGTCAGAAGAAGAAATGGCGGCCGCCAGGGAAATCTCCCCGGCCAGGACCACACCGGCCACAATCTCAGCCAGCTTGTGCACCTTGTCGCGCCCCACACAGCCCAGCATCTCCAGGCATTCCCGCTGCGTGGCCAGGCTGGTACCACCACCATGGGTGGCCACAATCAGCGATGGAATGGTGATCGAAATGTACAGGTCCTTCTCCGGCGTCAGCTCGGAGTAAATGATACCAGCCGACGATTCCGCCACATTGGCTACATCTTGCCCCGTGGCAATAAACATCGCCGTGATACCATTGGCCGAATGCAGGCCGTTGTTGTTGGCCCCGGACAAAATCGCCCCCACATTGGCCACGCCGGCATGATACGTCAGGCTCTCCGGCTCAACGCGCATATTCTCAATCAGCACATTGCGCTTAATGGTCGCTTCCGCCGTCACCCGCTTACCGCGGGTACGCATAATGTTAATCTGCGACGCCTTCTTGTCCGTCGCGAAGTTGGATTCCAGGTAGAAATGCTTGATCCCCGGGTATCGATCCAGAATCCAACTACAGGCGGCAAAGGTTGCCCGGCCAACCATGTTTTGCCCGGCCGCGTCACCAGTGGTGTAGTTGAAGCGCAGATAAGCAAACTTATTGGCCTGATACGGGTCCACATTCTGTAATTTGGCCACGCTGGAGGTCGCCTCCGCCTCTTCGCGGATCTTGCCCATGTTCTCGTCCACCCAGCGGACAAACTCCCGCGCCCCGCGCGCATCCTCAAAAACGAACACCGGGGCACGCTGCATGGCATCGGCCACCACGGTGCACTTCACGCCGCCACACAAATTCAGCACCTTAATGCCCCGATTATACGAAGCAACCAGCGTCCCTTCCGTCGTGGCCATGGGGATAAGGAACTGCCCCTGGGCATATTCGCCGTTTATTTGCAGCGGGCCGGCCAGGCCAATGGGCACCTGGGCCACACCGGTAAAATGCTCCACGTTGCCCTTGGTAATATGCGGATCAAACGAGTATTGGAACAAATGCTGCAATTTGGCACCGGTATACTCGCTGGCAAACGCCTGCCGCTGCTTAATGGCCGATTCGGCGTAGTCGTCGGTGCGGTCGCGCGGCACGCGCACCAAATCCTGGCCATCCTCGGAGATAGCATCTTCCACTTCTAGCTTCAGCTTGCCAAACGGCTCGCTCTTGAACTGCACCACAATCTTGTGCTTGCCGTTTGGCAGCGGGTCGGTACGCACATGCACATCCAGTACCTGGCGCAGTGGAAAGTCCACCGGGTTTTGGGCAGAAATCTGCCCCGGCGTCAGCGAACGGCCATCGCTTAGCTGCAAGCGGATGCCATCCAGGGGCATGGGCTGGCCGTTGAGCTTCACTTGCAGCAGTTCCGTCATTTTGGCATCGCTCAGGCGGTTCTTGATGGAAAACTTCACGCCGCCATCAATGTTCTGCAGGCTGCCAAAAGTGTATAGTTGTTTCAGGACAAGGCTGGGTATGAACATGTGGGATCCTCCTCGGAATTTTGTCTGGCACAATTAAAGAGTGTTTTGGAGTTTGTGTCAATGCATTCCATCGCCACATCGCCACCTCCTGGCCCACCCTATGGCACAGCATCAGCCTGTATTCTTTAGCCCGGCGGCAATGCCATTGATGGTCAGGAAAACCGCCTCCAACAGCGCCTGCGCCTCCGCCCCGGCCGGGTCGTCCAGCGCCCGCAGCCGGCGCAGCAAACTCACCTGGACAAAGTTCAACGGGTCCACATACGGGTTGCGCCGCTGGATAGAGTGCTTTAGCGTGGCCGCGTTGTCCAGAATCGCCAGTTGGCCGCTCACGCGCAAAATCCACTGCTCAGTGCGCTCATAGGCCGCCAGAATCTCGCCAAACACGCGCTCGCGCAGCGCGGCATCCGTCACCAGCCCGGCATACAGGCGGGCAATGCCCATGTCCGCCTTGCCCAGGGCCATCTGGGCGCTGTCGATGACCGTGCGGAAAAAGGGCCACTCGCGGTACATGGTGCGCAGCTCGTGCAGCCGTTCATCGGTGGTGGCGTAGGCTGCCAGGGCGCTGCCCACCCCGTACCAACCGGGCAGCCCATGGCGGCTCTGCATCCAGCTAAAGACCCAGGGGATAGCCCGCAGCCCGGCCAGGGGGTCACCAGACTGGCGGCGCGCCGGCCGGGAGCCAATCCGCAGTTGGCCAATTTCGCCGATGGGCGTGGCCTGCTGCCAGTAAAGCAGCGTCTCTGGCGACTCGTAAATGAAGCGGTGATAGGTGCGGTAGGCGGTGGCCGATAACTCATCCATGATGCCGCGCCACAACGGCTGGGGCGTGTTTTTGGCAGCGTAGTCGGGCGTGCTGGCCAGCAGCACAGCGTGCACCATCTGCTCCAGGTGGCGGCGCGCTATGGCCGGATGGCCATAACGCTCATCAATCACCTCTCCCTGCTCGGTCAGCCGCAGCCGCCCACCCACAGTCCCGGCCGGTTGGGCCAGCACGGCGCGATTGGCCGGGCCGCCGCCACGGGCCACCGTGCCGCCCCGGCCATGGAACAGAGTCAGCGTCACCCCGTGCTGGCGGCACACTTCGGCCAGCCGCTCCTGCGCCTGGTACAGCTCCCAGTTGGCGGCCAGGTAGCCGGCATCCTTATTACTGTCGGAGTAGCCCACCATGATGGTTTGCTGCTGGCCACGGGCGGCCAGGTGGCGGGCGTAGACCGGATGGTTGAACAGGGCGGCCATCGTTTCCGCCGCCCGGTCCAGGTCGTCGCGGGTCTCGAACAGGGGGGTAAGGCTGAGGTTTTCGCCCCCGGCCGGGGACAGACAAAGCCCCGTCCAGCGCGCCAGCAGCAGCACGGCCAAAATATCATCAGGGCGGCGCGACATGCTGACAATGTATGGGCCAATCACCTCCGGCCCATAGCTGCTAACCGCCCGCCCCAAAGCCTGGAACAACTGCAAGCTCTCACTGGTCTGGGGGGAGAGATCACTGAGCTGGCCCAGGTCGGGAACAGCGGCCTCAAGCTGCGTGGTGAGGAAGGCGGTGCGCCCGGCCGGGTCCAGCGCGGCAAAATCGTCGTGCAGCCCCAGCTTGCGGCACAATTCGGCCAGCACGGCCACGTGATAATCGCTGTATTGGCGGATATCCAGCCGGGCGGTGTGCAGGCCAAATACCTGGGCCTGGGTCAGAAAAGGCTGCAACTGCGTCTCCACAATGGACGCGCCGCCGCTTTGCTGCAAGCTGCCAGCCATGAGCTGCAGCGGGGTGAGCAGGTCCTGGCTGGTGCGGATGGTGGGCAGTGCCCCGGCCGGGCTGCCCTGCAAACGGGCCACCACGTCATCATGCGCCGCCTCGTCCAACCCATCAGCCAGCAGCGCCGCCTGAATGCGGTAGGTTTCCGTCGGGTAGCGGCGGCGCAAATAGGCCACGTGCGGCGTTTCGGCCACCTGATCCAGCGCATGGCGGAACGCCTCGCTGGTGGGGGCCAGCCGGCTAGACAGGCTGAGGAAGCGCCCCAGCCGGCGCACCTCGTCCCGGTGGTGAACCACAGCCAGGCCGCGATGCAGCCGTATCGTCTCCATGGTGGTCGGGGTAATGACATTGGGGTTGCCGTCCCGGTCGCCACCAATCCAGGAGCCAAAGGTGAGGAACCGGCCGGGTGGCGTCAGGTTGGGGTAGTAGCGGGTCAGGGCATCATGCATAGCCTGGTAAACCTGCGGCATAACCTGCCAGATGGCCGTCTCGAAGTAGTGCAAGCCAGTGCGTACCTCGTCCGTCACCTGCGGTTTGCGCGTGCGGCTGCGCTCCGTCAGCCATAGGGCAGTCACCTCGGCCATCATTTGGGCCTGCAAGCGCGCTACCTCGGCCGGCAGCGGATCCTGCGTTTCCAGCCGGTGCAAATCGTCGCCAATGCGGCGCAGCTTAGAGAGCACCGAACGGCGCTTGGCCTCGGTAGGGTGGGCCGTGAAGACCAGCTCGATGTGCAGTTGGTCGAGCAGGCGGCGCATAGCAGCCTCGTCGACCCCATTCTGGCGCAGGGTAGCCACCGCCGCGGCAATGGATTCGCCGGGCGGCAGCGGATAGGCGCGCCGTTCACGCGCGCGCAGCATGCGCACACGGTGGTTCTCCTCGGCCAGATTGATCAGCTCGAAGTAGGTGGTGAAGGCGCGGGCCACATCCTCAGCCTGGGCCAGCGTTAGGGTTTGCACCAGGCCGGCCAGGTAGTTGTCGATGGCCGGGTTGGCGTCGCTGCGCCGCGTTTTGGCCAGGGCGCGGATGCGCTCTACCAGGTCGAAGGTGTCGATGCCGGCCTGTTGACGAATTACCCGCCCCAGAATGTCGCCTAGCAGGTGAATGTCGTGGCTCAGTTGAGCCAGGTTGTTGTCGTTTTCGGCCATGGGACCTCCTTGGGGCCTGGCGGTGGGCGGCGGGTGCGTGACTGCATTTTAGCCTGTTGGCGGAATGGCAACAAACAACCGCTGCGGACTGCCGGCAGGCGCTAGAAGCCGCCGCGGGCGTGGAGGACCTGGCCGGTGATGTAGCCCCCGGCCGGGGAGGCCAAAAAGCAGATGAGGCGAGCGGCATCTTGGGGCTGAGCCACGCGCCCCAGTGGAATGCGCGCCTCCAGGCCGGCCTTGAGGTCGGGCGACAACCAGCCGGTGTCGGTAACGCCAGGGTCCACGGCGTTGACGGTGATGCCCCGTGGGGCCAGGGCGGCGCTCAGGCTGACGGTGAAGGCATCTACCGCACCCTTGGTGGCGGCGTAGGCCAGTTCGTCGGGCATGGGGCCAACTCCCTGCCCGGAGGTAAGGTTGATGATGCGTCCTTCCCGGCCGGGGCGAAAACGGCGGGCGAATTCGGCACACAGCAGGGCCATGGCGCGCAGATTCATGGCGTAGTGGCGATCCAGTTGGTCACCGTCCAAAGTGTCGATGCCGCCCATTTCAGAGTGGGTGGCGTTGTTGATGAGGATATCGACCGGGCCTAGCTCGGCGTTGGCGAAGTCGAAGAGGGTGGCGGCGGCTCCCGGCCGGGTCAGGTTCAGGGGCAGCCCGGCGGCGCGCCGGCCCAGGGCCTGCAATTCGGTGAGCAGCTGCGTTGGCCCGGCCGGGTCGCTGCCCCAGGGCATGGTTGTGTCATAGGGCTGGTAATAGGTCAGGCAGATATCGGCCCCGGCCGCGGCCAGCTCGCGGGCAATGGCCGCTCCCAGGCCCATGCGCCGGCTGGCACCGGTGACCAGGGCAATCTGGCCCTGCAGTGAATAGGAGTGGGTATCCATACGGCTTGCTACAGGTATTGTAAGCGGTTGATTGTGCCTGGTGGCGGCCAGCTTCAGCGCAGCATGTTGATGTCGCGGTGGGGGCGGTTGGCAGCACTGCTGCCGCGCATTTCGTCGTAGAACTGCTGGTCATAGCGGCGGGATTTTACCGGGATGGGCATTTTCACCCCCCAGCCCAGCAGCAGAACCTCTTCTTTCTCTTGCAAACGGGCCAACATGCCGCGCAGCTGATCCCGGCCGGCCAGCCCGGTGAGCACGGCACGGATGTCGTCTTCGTCCCCCAGCCAGCCGGTGATGCGCGTGCCCAACTGGGACATCACCTCATCGTCGATGCCGGAGGGGCGCTGGTCTACCACCAGCAGGGTGACGAAATATTTGCGCAGCTCGCGGGCGATGATACCAAAGGCGGTCTGGCCGGAGAGGCGCGGGTTGAGCAGTTTGTGGGCCTCTTCGATGGCAATGAGCAGCGGCCGCGGAGCGGGGTCGTTGTGGGTCTTGTGCTTTTCCGTCTTCTGCACCCAGTGCTGGCGGATGCGCCGGGTGAGGATGTTGGAAACCAGCAGGTAATCCAGGTCGCTGTCGTGCTCCCCAAAGGTGAGGATGACGTGCCGGCCGTTTTCTAGCTTGTCCACAATGGCGCTGACGGCGTCCCCGGCCGGGTTGGCCACCACATAGGGCTTATCATAAATCTGCTTCAGCTTGCGGTGCAGCGCTTCAGCCGCCTTCTCATGCACATTGTTGGCCCTGGACCAGGCCGCCACCGAATTAGCCGCCGGCTCGGTTACCGTCTTGCCCGATTCAGTCGTGTACGTCTCTGTGGCCCCCGGTTCCAGGGCCATGAACTTCTCGAACCAGTCCGGGCCAAACTCGCGATCCAGCGCATTCAGGGTGACCGGGGCGGTGTCGGTCAGGTTCAGCGCTTCGGCCAGCAGGCTAATGTCGCTGGTCTGGAAATCGCGCAGGGCCAGCTCCAGGGTGAAGTCGGGCGTGTGGCCGCGGACCGTGGCCCCAGCGCCCAGGGCGGCTACCTGCACCTTCACGCCGAAAAGCGAGCGCAGCCCCAAGACCGTTGTGCCCTGGTCCGAATCCAGGTCGTCGAAGGCGTATTCATTGTGCATATCGAAGACCAGCGCCGCGGCCGCATCTTCGCCCATCAATCCGGCCAGCACCATGCGGGTGAGGAAGCTCTTGCCGGTGCCGGTCGCGCCAAATATGCCGCTGGAACGCTTGATGAAGCGCTTCAAATCGAGCCGCACCGGGTGCCCCTGCTCGATGGTGTGGCCAATGATGAAGCTGCCGGGGAAGATTTCGGCCACATCTCCTTCGTCGGCCAGGCGCACCGGGGCATGGTGGGCGGGCACCGTTTTCACCGGCTTGGGGCCGGGATTTTCCTGCTGGTTTTCCACCCGCTCCTGCCAATCGAGCAGTTCGGAGGGGTCGTCGGGGCCGCGGTCCAGCATGAGGGTGGGGTACATGCTCAGGCTGGTGTAGAGTGTTTTGCCTTGCAGCAGGCGGCCAATGGCTGGCTGGAGGCGCGTGGTCTGTTCGTCCGCAAAGCGGGGGTCGGTGGCCCCTAGCTGCAAGTCGGTGACCAGGCCATAGTAACGATAGCGCCCGCTGTCGCAGACGACAAAGCCACCTTCCTGCACTTCGTCGGCCGGCACAGTAAGCCGCACGCGGAAGCTCTCTTTCAGTCCGCCGCCAATGATGTAGCCGACGGGTTGGTTGGTGGGAGAAGGATGATCGTTCATGGTGATTCCGGTAATGTGGGGCGTCATACGCAAGTGGAGGGATGGGTCATGCGGGCGTTACCGCCGGCAAATCGGGCAGCGCTTCGCTGATGGCCTCCAGGATGGGGATGAGCAGGTCGTAGTTGTTGCGCAGCAGCTCGATTAGCTCGCGCACGGTGGCCAGCGCCCAGGCGGCATCGGCCCCGCGGCGCAGGTAGGTGTCGCGGATATGGGCCACCAGCAGTTGGTCGACCGGCACCTGGTTCACGGCGCGCAAAATGAGACGGAGGTATCCCGGCCGGGTGGTAAACCGCCGCACCTCTTCACCATCCGTACACAGCAGCACCGGGTCCAGGTTGAGCGGCGGGCGTGGCGGGAGGCCATGCACCAGCGTGCCATTCAGCTCGTAGCCAATGGTCAGCACACTCATCTCGATGGGCAACAGCCGGTTGTTGCGCTGGTCCTCAATGACCGCCGCGCGCGGATTCTCGGCCAACACCAGGCGGCGCACCAGCGGGTCATCGTTAATGTTCATCTCGTAGATGAGGCCGTAGATGGCTTCGCCGCTCTGCACCGGCCGGGCCTGTACCAGGCTGCCAAAGCTGGGGAGCGACAACTGCTGCACCCGGCTGCCAATGGCAAAACCGGCCGTGCTGGCTCGCAGCACGCGGCCAATTTCAACAGGTTCGGGGGAATCATCAAACAGATCCATAAGCATGACTCGTATTCTCACAACCCGTGCTTTGTCTGGCCGGCGCGGGCGTCGTTCTTGCCGCTCTGCTTGGCGGTGATGTCGCCGCGCAGGTCGTAGCGCTGCATGGCGGTGTCGATCATCAGGTTCAGCCCTTCCTGGTCCTGGTAGCTGACCACGGCCAGCTCATCGGCGCGGGTGAGGATGTAGGGATAGCCGCCCATAATCTGGCATTGGTCAAAGAGCAGGGCGTGGACGGCGGCCACGGCGGCCGGGTCCTGGGCCACAGAGAGGGGGATATCGACGCGGGCAAGCTGGCTGCTGCCCCGGCCGGGGTTGAAATAGAAGAAGCAAACCTCGTTGCCAGCGTCACGGTCGCGGAAGTTGTTGTTTTGCTGCGAGACGTCTACAAAGACTTTGCTGCGCTGGCCGGGCTGGCGCAGCAGGCGCTGGAAAAGGTGGGCGTCGGTTGGCCCCGGCCGGGAGCTAAACAGCTCCAGCTTTTTGGCATCGTAGCCTGGCTCAGCCAGGACACGCAGCGTTTCCAGCATGGTGAGCACCGACCGCTTGCCGGGCTTGACGATGTAGCCGGCCAGCAGCGCGCCGCTGTCGCGTGCCTTCACCATAGCCCGCTGCCAGCCGTCCAGCACCCGCTGGCCTTCCGGGTTGCTGGTGCCGCCGGTGGGCCAATAAAGCAGCCGCTGGTCCAGCACCGCCAGCCGGGGGGCGGTCTCGCGGCGGTTGTCCCAGGCGGTGTTGGCCAGCGTTTCAATCTCGGCCAGGTCACGCCGCAGGTAAACGATGGCCCCATTGTCCACAAAGGGTTCGAGGGGGGCTTCCCCGGCCGGGCCGCCGCCGTCGGGATAATCGAGGGTGGGGTACGTCAGCCCGGCCGGGCTGCGCCCCTGGCCGTGGTAATAGGTAATAACCCCAATGTTGATGAGCGAATAGAGGTAAGCAGCGTGGCGGTCTGGCAAAATCTGCGAACCATCGCTGGCCATGAGCGTGGCCTGGGGCGGGGGCGGCGGCGCATCGACAACCACATCCAGCGGCTCATTGTCGTCCACCGGCCGGGCCGAACGAAACAGCTTCCCGTCTACCTGGCTCAAGGCCATTTGCAGCGACTGCGCCAGGCCGCCCCAGTCGGTGGCATGGGCGTGCAGCCGGGCCAGGGCCGCCTCTAGCAGCGCGTCATGCTGCTGCGCACGCTGGTACGCCCCCTGGGCCATTTGCTCAATTTCCGGTGCCAGCTTCTCAAATTCCAGCATGTTGGCCTGCTTCGTGACCTGTGAGTCGTGGCCAAGAGTGTAGCACAAATGAGCCAACTCACCCATTCACCCCCACACCCCCGCACCTATTCACCGCCGCACCCCCTCACTCATAGAAAACCGGTGCCAGAAATGGGGCAAACGCATAGGCCACGGCCATGGCAAAGGCCCGGTTACGGGGTACCAATCCGTTGGTCAGGGCGCCAATGGCCCCACCGCGATGGTTGCTCTTGGTCTCACCCAGCAGGTCGTCCATCACCGGCCCCAGCTCTTCGCCGGCCAGCACGCGGCGGGCAATCCCGGCCGGGAGCGGCAGGCGCGCCGTGCCACCCAACCCCTCCCGGCCGGACTCATGAACGACAACCACCCAACCGAGTAACATCAACCCGGCCGGGTCCTGATGCACCCCCCCTTCCAACCCCACGCCAAACGTTGCCCCGGTCAGTTCGCGGGCTTCTTTGGCCCGGTTTCGCGCCCCGGCAATGCACTCCGCATCGCTCATGGGCATGGCCGAAACGCCGGTGGGCACAGCCACCGGCAGCAGTTCAGCCGCCGGCCACACCTGTTCAACAACGGTACGCACCGCGTTGAGCTTGGTGGGGTTGGTAGAGCCAACAGCAATCTTCATCTGGCCTGTCCTGTGGGGATACGGAGCATTAACGCTGCAACAAAAACAGCCAGTACTCCACCCCCTCCGCATCCGGGTCCGGGCCATGCTCCACGTGGCAAACCTGGTAGCGGCCCGCCTCAATCAGGCCCAACACATCCACCAGTGCCCGCCGCTCGGCCCGCGCCGGGTAATTCTCCAGGCCGCGGATCGCCTGGCGCATCGCTTCCCCACTTGCACCGCTGCCAATCACCTCATAGGTGATCTTCAGGCCGGTGTTATCCTTGCGCGGATTGGTGCGCAGAATAACGGTTTCCATAGCACAACCTCCTACTTTTGTTGGCCGGCTGACAAGCTAGCCAATGTCGATTTTGGTAATGTCGTCAAAATCTAGGGTTTTATCTGAGCCTAGAACCGTTTCCAGGGCCAGTTGGGCCACTTTGAAAAACGCCTCCAGGTCGTCGATACGCTCCAGGTAGAAGCCGGCCAGCGCCTTCTCCTCGTCCGAGAGATTCTCCTCGGCGGCGCGCAGGCGGGCTACATTTTCGCCCAAGACCTGCAGCGCCAACTGCACCTCGCGCCGCTCCCGGCCGTTGAGTACGTTGCGGATCACCTTCCACAGCTCCGGCTCAGCTTCGTAGTACTTCTTGCGTTCGCCGCGCATCCAGACCTCTTTGGCCATGCCCCAGCGCTCCAGGGCGCGCATATTCATGCTCACCGACCCCTTGCTAATCTGCAGCAGTTGGGTCAGGTCGTCCAGGGAAAGCGGCTCTGGGCTAAGCAGCAACGTGCCATAGAGACGTCCCATCACCTCGCTAAAGCCAAAGAAACGGGCCAGACGCCCGATACCGGCCACGGTACTATCATTAACGGCCACCAGACTCTTGTGCATGCCACCCTACATTCAGAACGTTTTGAATGAATCATAACAAAACCGCCGGGAACAGGCAAGCATGTTTTGTGGGCGTGGCGCTGCCGGATCACGCATGGTGCCAGAGGTGGTCTAGCGGTCCGTGGCCCGCCCCCAGGTGCCAGCCGGCCGCGCGGGCGATGGCCCGGCCGGTGTAGCTGCGGGCGCTGTGGATGGCCTGGAAGAGGGGCTGGCCCAGGGCCAGATAAGCGGTAATGGCGGCGGAGAGGGTGTCGCCGCTGCCGTGGGTGTTGGTGGTGGCGTGGCGTGGGGCGTGCAGCAGGTGGGTCTCCCGGCCGGGGCAGAATACATCCACCATCTCTTCTCCCGCCGCCCAGCCGGTCACCAGGACCGGCGGCGGCAGCGCCTGGGCCACAGCCACCACCTCAGGCAGGCTGCCCGGCCGGGGCCGGCCGGCCAGCAGCGCCGCCTCGCGCCAGTTGGGGGTGGCCAGCGTGGCCAGGGGCAGCAGCAAAGCCCGGTAAGCCGCCGCCACGTCGGCGGCAAACAGCGGCTCGCCGCGGTGGTTCACCAGCACCGGGTCTACTACCACGTGGGGCAGCGCATAGGCGGCCAGCCGTTCGGCCACCGCCTCAATGAGGGCAACCTGTCCCAGAAAACCCGTCTTCACCCCGGCCGCGCCATAATCGCTGAGGACGGCATCGATCTGCTGGGCCACGAACCCGGCCGGGAGAAACTGCACCCCCGCCACCTGCACACTATTTTGCGCCGTCACCACCGTAACCGCGCTCATGCCATACACCCCCAGCGCCGTCCACGTCTTCAGATCGGCCTGCAGCCCGGCCGCCCCACCACTGTCTGATCCGGCAATTGTGAGCAGCTTCACCGGTTCGGGCATCATCTCTCCAGGATCGCACAGGGCCACCCGGCCGGGTGGCCCTGTGCCAAAAACACAACCATCAAGCAGCAGCGCCGGCGTTCGGCAGCTTGCGCCGCACGCCCCACGCGCTATCCCCCTGCCAAATTCCGCCGGAGGGTTACATATTGTCAATGATAGCCTGGGCAAAGCCAGAGCAGCTCAACTTGGTAGCCCCTTCCATCTGCCGGTGCAGGTCGTAGGTTACCGTCTTATTGCTAATCGCCTTAGACATCGCCTTCATCACCAGGTCGGCCGCTTCTTGCCAGCCCATGTATTCCAGCATCATCACCCCGCTCAGGATGAGGCTGCCGGGATTGACCATATCCTTGCCGGCATATTTGGGCGCGGTACCGTGAGTCGCTTCAAACAGGGCCACCCCGTCGCCGATATTGCCACCGGGGGCCATGCCCAGGCCGCCGACCTGGGCCGCGGCGGCGTCGCTCATGTAGTCGCCATTCAGGTTCAGCGTGGCGATGACCTCATACTCGTCGGTGCGCGTCAGCAACTGCTGCAGCATGTTGTCGGCGATGCGGTCCTTGATCACCACCTTCCCGGCCGGGGCGTGGCCATCATAATTGGCCCACAGTTCATCTTCCGTGATGGTGACATCGCCAAATTCAGCAGCCGCCAGCTCATAGCCCCAGTTCTTGAACGCGCCCTCGGTGAACTTCATGATGTTACCCTTGTGCACCAGCGTCACGCTGCCGCGCCCGCGGTCAATGGCATATTGAATCGCCTGGCGCACCAGGCGCTTGGTGCCAAATTCGCTTACCGGCTTAATACCAATGGCCGAATGCTCGCGCACATCTTTGCCCAGTTGTTCGCGCATAAACTTGATCAGCGCTTCGGCCCCTTCGGAGCCAGCTTCCCACTCAATGCCCGAATAAACATCTTCGGTGTTCTCGCGGAAGATGGTGATATTCATCTTCTCCGGGCTGCGCATGGGGCTGGGCGTGCCGGGGATGTAAGCGACTGGCCGGACGCAGGCATACAGGTCCAGCACCTGGCGCAGGGTTACGTTCAGGCTGCGGAAGCCGCCGCCGATGGGGGTGGTGAGAGGCCCTTTGATCCCTACCACATACTCGCGCATGGCGGCAAAGCTCTCGTCGGGCATGTAGTCACCGTCATACAACTGGGCCGCTTTTTCGCCGGAGTAGATTTCCATCCAGGCGATTTTGCGGCGGCCGCCGTAAGCCTTTTCCACGGCTGCATCCCACACGCGCTTCGAGGCCGGCGTAATGTCCACGCCAATGCCATCACCCTCAATGAAGGCCACGATGGGATGATCGGGCACGTGCAGTTTCCCGTTCTGGTAAGTGATTTTGTCGCCCGCAGGCACAACGATTTTTTCGAAAGACATCTTTCTGCTATCTCCTGTATGAATTTGGTTCATGGATTCGTTGGAAAATTGCAAGACGCAGCACGCTGGGCCAGGTAAGCACCCGGCCGGGTGTCCGGCGGCCATGTTTGCCTCTGGGAACAGCGCAGTGCAGCGGTTACGAGGCTGCGTAATTATACCGCCAACTGCGGATTTAGGGGAATGGCCCGGCCAATCGCTAGCGATCCTGGCTAAAAAGCGGCTTCACCTCAGCCGTGAGAATCCGGGCCCACAGATCGGTCTTTATGGTGTAGGCATCGCACTGCACCCGGCCGGTGCGCTGCTGCCCCTTCAACTCCAGCCCACCCGCCCCATTCTGGTAAATGTGGGTCCACGTCACCTGGTTCAGCGCGAAGGCGTCCAGGTTAAAAGTCCGTTCGGCGTCACGCAGGGCGACCATACGCATCAGGCTCAGGTCACGGAACACCGGCCGGGGCAGCGTCCGCTCCTGATCAGCCACAAACTTCCAGGTACTGACCATACCAAAAAGCACCGTAATGAAGCCAGACAAACAGAGCAGCATTAGCCAGACCATGAGCATGCGCGGTCTAATTTCCCAGGCGTTGGCGTGCGGTGCTTCCACAGTCGCGCCATTGTGCGTATTCAGGTAAGCGTTCAGGCGGCTTACCAGACCCTGGCTTTCCTGCACGACCTCTGGCCCCATGTCCTCACCCACCGCCTCTACCATGGCCAGCAAGTCATCACGGGCCACCAGCACGCGCTGCTCCGGGGAAGCGACAACCGGGGCAAACTGTTCCTGTATCACGTCCAGACCCCACGGCCCCAACACGTAGAATAACAGGGGCATCAGCAGGGCAAAGGCCAACACCACCAAGATAACCCGCCACAAAACTGGGGGAACAGTATTGGCCAGGGCAGCCCGGCGCACCTTGCGCACATGCTGCCACTCGTGTAATTCGGGCCAGCTCTGGGTGATGGTCTTCAGCACGTACAAATTCACCGCCAGAATCAGGACCACCAGCGCTGTACGGTCTACGGCTCCGGGCACGGCCACAGTCGCCAGCACGGCCAGAAGGGCAATGAGGACCACGACCTGTATCAGCAGCGCCCTAAAGTGGGGATGCGCCGGCACCAGGGAATCCAACAAAGAGAGGTCTGGGAACCATCGGATCTGGGTCGCCGCCTGGGGAGAGGGTCCCACGCTCAGGTTGAAATTGGGGTAGGACAACCCTTCCTGCATGGGGTTGTAGGTCTGCACCCCGGCCGGGTGGCGTGGGTTACACAGGGCATACCAGGTGCTGTTGTTGGTGCCGCAGCGCGGACAAAACAAACCCGGCCGGGAACCTTCCCCACCAAATCGCCCATCCCCCTGCCAGGTAGACGATCTGTTGTGAGCAGCATCATAATAGAAACGTTCCTTGCAGCAAACGCACTCCAGATGATGTCGCATGGCAAACTGCTCCTCCTGCCCGATTCAAGGCCTGCCCTCGCAGAGCATTGCCAGGAATCAAGAGCTATGCTGCCCCGCCGACCGCGACCCGGCGCAAGGCAAAGAAATCAGATACAAACGGCTGCCTACACAGCCGGCAACAATACATCTCTTGAACGGCCAGCCTATCCAGAGAAAGCCGGCACTACATCAGGAAATCTGAACTGGCGCGCCCAGGCGCCAGGTTCAAACTGTCACAACTTCTGCTGACTTACATCATGGTACTTAGAACAGGATAGTACCATATTGGAGGCTCCTTGTGCCACCCTTAACTAAAAATGCGTCCCCCGGCCGGGAAAACTAGCGCCGCTCGCCGCCCACCAGCAAACCCAACACAAAGCTAATGGCCAGGCTAACCAGCCAGGGGGCATGACGCAGATAGTTGGGGGACGCCCCCGGCCGGGTGTCTGCCGGAGCCAACCCGGCCGGGGAACCAGGCGGTGGGGCGGGCGGCGGCAGCGGCGCAGAGGCCACCGGAATACGATAGATTGCCCCCCCGGCCGGGACAACCAGGCGCGAACCATACTGGCTGGCATACACCTTCGTAAACTCCGCCCCCAGCAGAAAAATCTGGGCCGAATAGTAGATCCAGACCAGAATCACCACAAACGACCCCGCCGCGCCATAGGCGGAGGTAATGCTGCTGTTGCCCAGATAAAAACTGATCCCCGTAGTGCCCAGGTTAAACAGCAGCGACGTCACCGCCGCGCCAATCCACACATCCCGCCAGCTAATGCTGACCCGGGTCAGAATCTTGTACACCATGGCAAACAGAATCGTGATCACCAGGAAAAAGACCAGGAAATCCACATACGGCAAAAAACGCGCCGACTCCGGCAGATAATCGGCCAGCAAGGTGTTGATTGCCGTCAGAAACGTGCGCAAAACCAGGGTCAGCAGCAGCAGGCCACCAATCACCAACACCAGAGCAAACGCCAGAAAGCGGTCTATCACCACGCCCAATACCCCCCGGGCAGGATCGGGAGCCACGTTCCAGATGATGTCCAGCGAGGTCTGCAACTGGCCAATCAGCCCAGTCACGGCAAAGAGGATGATGCCCACACTGGCAATGGTGGTCAGGGGGCCAGTCTGCTGCTGCTGCAAATTCACCACCAGGTCGGCGATAATCGCGGCGCTTTCAGGCCCGACAAACTCGCCAATCTGGTCGATGAGTTCCTGCTGCACCTGTTCCGGCGTGAGCTGCGGCCCCAGTTGGGCGGCAATTTGCCCCCTGACAACCTGCCCCACCAGTACCGAAAGCAGCACAATAAACGGGGCAATGGTGAAAATACTGTAATAGGCCAGGGCGGCGGCCTGCCGCGACGCTTTGTCGGCGCTCCAGGCATCGACGGTATCTTTGAGCAGGTTAAAGAATCGCTTGAGCATGGTTATCCTTAGCGGGTATGGGGGGGCGGCAACTGCGCCCGCTGGCGGCGAACAGCCAGGCGCTCGGCCAGGGCCTGCCGGACAGCAAGCCGCTCCGCTGGGGCCAGGCCCAGCAGGTCAGACACGGCCTCGTCCAGTGCTTCCCGGCCGGGGGTAAGCGCGGCCACATCAGCAGTACGTGCCGGGGCTGGCTCGGCGGCCAGGGCGGCAAAACAGCCGGCCAACCGGGCGGCCAGCCCGGCCGGGATCTGGCGCGGATTGGGCAGGCGCACATTCTCCAGTTCATAAGTGGCCAGCCACAGCACACCCGCACCAAAATTCACCCGGCCGTGCAGCTCCAATTGCAGCGCTAGCCAACTGCTGTTGAGCAGCGCCGCCGCCACCTGAGGGTCGATGCCCCCGGCCGGGTAGACAGCATACAACTGCTGGTCCACCAGAATCTCCCCCAGCAAGCGGGGCGCCATATGCCAGCGCCACACCCCTTTGGGCAGAACCAGCGGCGGTGGTGTTTGCGGCGGCAAAGCATACCAGGGGCGGCGCGCAGCGCAGGTCACCACCTGGCCCAGCCCCTGCGCTTCGCCCCAGGCCACGTATTCGGCGGCCGCCGTGCCTTCCAGCCTGGCCGTGGGCGGGATGAGCAGCACCTCGTGGGTACAGTCGGCTGGACGAAGCTGCAAGCGGGGCTGGCCGCGCAGCGACTTCAGCAGCGGCCGGCGGAACTGTGGCTCGATGCCCCACTGGGCAATGATGGCCGGCGTTAGATAGAAGAAACGGTTGGCCCCGCTGGTATAACCGCGCTGGATGCTGGCCCAGGTGTGCAGCGGCACCAATCCCGGCCGGGCGTGCTGGCGACGATAGCCGGCCGGGGCGCGCAGCGTTACCCCCCACTTGTCAGCAGCGCGCAGTTCGGCCTGCGGCACAACCTGGATGTGCATATCGTCGCTGTCCCGCCTGGCGGCCGGCAGCAGGCGGATGGCTAACTGCTCGATGGCGCTGTACCGTTCCCGGCCGGGGGGGATGAGCTGCCTCAGCGGGCGGCGCAGCCGGATGAAACGCACCAGGTTATGGGCACGCCCGGCCGGGTCCTGGCACCTCTCCAACACCACCAGGCAGGTATTGACCTTGGCCGCCGGAAACCAGCGCTCCACCTGCGACTCAATCAGGGCCACAATCTTGAAATCGTCCAGCAGGAACTGTTTCAGCGCTTCGCCATAGGCCACGTCCAGCCAGCCATTGGGCACCACAAAGCCCAGGCGGCCACCCTCGCGCAAGAAGGCGGCACTGTGCACAAAGAAGTAGGCGTGCAGCCCGGCGCGCCGGTTCAGCACCCGCCCCCACATCCGGCCGGGGAGGATGGCCTGGGCGCGTTTGCCCGGCCGGGCGGCGGTCACGCGCTCATCCGGGCTGGCCGGGTCAAACAGGGGTAACTGCTGGCCCAACTGCGCTTCCATGCGGTCCAACCAGCCGGCGCGCGTGTAGGGGGGGTTGCCCAGGATGGCATCGAATGGTGCCCCGGCTACCTGACCCGGCTGTAAGGCGAAGAAGTTGTGGTTGAGGATAATGGCCTGGGGCAGTTGCCCCGCGGCCTGCTGCGCGGCGGTTGCGTCTAGCTCCACGCCCCACAAGTCCCCGGCCGGGTTCCCCGCTAGGCTGCCCATCCCCTGCTGCCAGCGGGCCACCCGCGCCAGGAAGGCGCCGGTGCCGCAGCTGGGGTCTAACACGCGCCCGGCCGGGTGGCGCAGGCACAGCCCCAACAGCAAGTCGGCTACATCTGGCGGTGTTTCAAATTGCCCCAACGTCCGCTGTTTGTCTGGCATGGGGGCATTATACCGCACCTGGCGAATCTGTTGCGACTGATTGGGGGCGGTGTGATAATGGGGTGTGTGGCGCACCCCCGGTTCCCGTCCCGGCCGGGTGCAGCTTAGGACAAATGTTGCCGCAAACCAGATTTCTGAAGAGTTTTCCCGATGCCGTTATGCCTCACTTGCCGGCGCGCTGGCAGGGGATTCAGTCGCGCCAGCCGTTTCAATGGCTGGTGCAGTTTCATTTTGGCGAGCCGGCGCTGCATTACGAATTATCGCGGGCCTGGTCCCGGCCGGGGTGGGAGTTAGGGCTGCACTGTGAAGCACGCGATGCCCACCTGAACCGCTTCCTGCTCATGGGCTTCCGCCGCCACCTGTTCGAGATTAAGGACACACTGGGGCCGGCGGTGGAGGCCGAGATGTGGGTCCGCGGCTGGACCAAGGTCTATGAAGTCCATCCGGAGACAACGCTGACCACAGCCTACCAGGAGCAGCTTGCCCGCCGGCTGGCGGCCATGATCGACTGCCTGCAGCCCATCCTGATCGACTGGCGCAGCCAGGTGACCCAAGTCTACCGCTGAATTCGCAGAAGCGAGCGTCACTTTCTAATCAGCATTGAGCCAGCAGCCCGCGCACCATCTATAACTGGGGGTCACCTTAGGCGACAATTGGAAAAAACCTTTGGGGGACAAGTTCGGGAAAGGGTTGCACGGATTGAGGGGTCACTTGAGCATAATATAGACCCAATGAAGTCCAATTAGGCGGCGGGTTGTTACTGCGAAGCATAGAACTATCAATGTGTGCCCCATCGTAATTGCCATACCAGGCATAACGGGTTACCCAACGCCCTTCCGTATTTAGCCAATTGGTAATACCAGCAACATAGCTATTCATAAAGGCATTGGCTCCGCAGCTAACCATCTTTGTATACGACTCTTCACAATTTACCTCCTAGATACGATTTTTGAAGCAAAGGGGATCACTATACCAATCCATTCTGTACTGTTAGTACTTAACAGTGACCGATGACGCTAAGCCATCATTCCCCAGAGCAGAAACAGCGACTGTCTCCTGAGGAAAACCCCTGCGCACACCTGGGAGTCCCAACTATCCAATAGACATTTGTCATATGACCAGTGTATAATTGGCCATGTCACACTGCCTTTCCTTAACGTAAGTGCAACCGTGCAGACCTGAGCGATTTGATACCATAGATATGAGTCAGGAATTGGCTCGAAATTCTGTCAGGTGTATCTTCTCAGTAAATCGTGGCCAGGTTGGTTGGGCCTGTTGAAACCAACGGCCTTCGACAAGCGAAAGAGGATGTCTGTTCCTAGCAAACCTAGAGGGGGTCCAAATGCCCAATCAAGTAGTAAGTGATCCGTTTAGCCGTGCATCCTTACGGCAAGCCCTAAACAACTGGTCCAACGTCATCAAGTTGGGTCAGCATCCCCTAACCCAAACCAACATCGTGTACCACCACCACCAGAAATTGCGGCGTCCCAACACGCCCCCCCTCCTGGGCTTGAGCCTGCGCGAGGTCCTTCGCGCTGCTATTGACCAGATGGGCAACGGTCCAGAGACGAATCAGCGAAACAAGAAACTGTACCGCTTACGGCAAATCCTGGTACAGGAGTTCGTTCACGGTGAAGAGCCTTACGCAGTAGCCCTAAGTCTCAACATGCCTGAGCGTACTTACCAGGAGAATCGGGCATTAGCTCTAGAGGAACTGGCGAGCATCTTGATCGAAATAGAGGATACCCTTGACCGCAATTCTCGAGCTGGACACCTACCATAGTAACCCGTGCAGGGGAAGTACCCAACAGAGTGCCGCTTTCATCTTGCTGACACTGCGGGACCTTGACCAGAGCCTGCATCAGTCCTGCCTCGTCCCCAGGATGAGGTTGTCTCCGCCTGGAACCCTATGGGCTTGTTGACCGATTTTGAGTTTTGGTAAATGGTCAAGCCTTAGGGTTCGTTTTCTGATCAGAAATCATTTGTAAACGAACCCATGTACCAGGAGGAATGGCGCTAGGGGGCAGGTGTGAGAACAAAATCCTGGACAAGCGTTTGCCCTACTGTCAGAGCAATCGTCGTAGACTGCGAGCTGAACCCATCTTTTGTTACCGTAAGCGTGAAGGTTCCTTCCGGCAAATCCCAGAAATATTCCCCTTTTTCATTTGTAATGGCGGCCATTTCTGGCGCGCCTGGTCCTTCAGCAATTACGATTGCTTCGCTTACGGGCGTTCCTGTACCGTCAGTTACTCTTCCCTGGACAATCTGACTGACCGAAGGCGTGGTGACGACTGGGGTCTCGTTGGTAACAGGCACCGCATCCGGGTCCGACGCGTTTGTGCTTGTACAGCCAGTCGTTAAGGCGACAACAAGAAGAACGAGCATAGTGATAACTGTGAGATATTTCACCGCGAGTACTTCCCTATTGGTTCTTGTGTTCGTGGCATCGGTTCGGTATTGAATTGGGCCAATGACAGGCGGTCATTGGCCCAATTTCCTCGCTTTGGCCAGACAGGTTTACGGATAAGTGTAATTTTTCCAGGCAACCAGATTATTGAAGACAGACTGGGTTATACGGGTACCACTGTTGTATTGTGGGTATGGGCTTTGGCCAGTGCCATAGCTGTGAATGGCCGTACTGCATGTGCTGCACGAGCTGCTATAGTTATGGTAAACAGGAGAACCGCTTTGACAACCATATGTATCAATTTGATAAAACAGGTGGTATGTGTTAACACCACGAATACCAGGATTATCTGACATTCTCCACATTGTTCCGGATGGTTTGTCACAAGGGTAGCCAGTTACAGTATAGGAGCCGGAGAAAGTATTGCTGCTTTGCCACCGAAACCCAAACCAGCCGACTGTATTACCAAGTGGGCTATTTAGCTGAATGGCCCCGTAATCATAATTCCAGTTCCGGCTCTGTGTCCATCCTGTAACAGAAAACTTGCGATAGGCTGTTGAACTGCCATAGGGGGTAGAAGTTCCATTTTTGCCAGGATACGCCGTAATCGCTGTTGCCCACCCTCCATATGAAGAATTGTAAACACAATGTCCGGCAGTTGCTACGGTTCTGGGGCCAATGAACCAACCTGTGCACCCGTAGGTTCCACCATTGGGGAAAGTCACACGTAATTGAGCTATTGCACGATAGGGAAAAGAGGTTGTTGGGTTAACTCGAATGCGGCCATCAGCGCCGATAACGGAGCCTGGAGTGGGACCATCAAGACCAGGGAATGGCTCGTCGTCCACAAACAGTGAGGTATCGGCTGCACCATCAATGCCGGTGAAACTTGGTTGATATTCTGTTGCCAGCATCTCCTCAGTCAGGAATTCGCTAGCTGAGAAAGTTAAGCCGTCGTCGGTTACTATTGTGTCAGGTGCGGTGCCGGCAACTGCTGGCTCCGCACCCGCCAGTGCTTGTGGTATACGGTTCCCCTGACTGGCGATGAGCAAAAAGATCAGAGCAACGGCTAAAAGAAACTGGACCTTACGCTTTGTCATGACTTTGGACCTCCCTTTGAACTTGTGGGCAGATAGAAAAGGCTATGCTGCCGCTCGATGTCTTTTTTTGCTGTAGAGTCAGCTGTCGATTGGCTGGCTCCTCAACTGGCTGACTTGTATTCTAGGGAGGTTCGCGTTTAATAGACGCAAGTATGGCGCAGGTTTTCAGCAGCGGAAACGCACCGGCTTTGCAGGGAAAGCGCGGGAAAAAGATGGTGCGCCCGGATTGAACGAGTGATCAGGTCGCCGTGGCTGACCTAGCCATGCAGGAAAGCCGCGAAGAGGGCGTCGCCCGCGCCAATGGTATTCACCACCGGCACCGTCGTCTCCACATTGATGAGACCACAAACGAGGATGCGGGCCACGCTACCCCGCCTCCCCTAACAGCAGCACCTTGCCGGCGGTCATGTTGGCCATGTATTGGCGGACGCCCTCAATGCCCTGGGCAATGGGATAGCGCGCCTGTACCTCACTGCGCAGCTCCTGGGACAGCGCCCGCTGCACCTTGTCGGCCGTGGCCAACAGCTTCAGCAGATTCATCCGCCGCAGCCAGGGGGTGAGCCAGAAGCCGTTCACCTGCTTATCGCCAAAAAGAAGCTGGCCGGGTTCTATCCGGCACGCTTCTTCTGACAATCCGCCGTACACAGTGACGGTGCTGTGACGGGGCATGGCGCTCAGCACCCGGCCGGTGAGACTGCCCGCCACCGCATCAAAAGCCAGCCGGGCACCCAAATCATGGCAAAGCTGGGCCAACTGCCGGTCAAAATCAGGGTCGCTGCTGTCCAGTACGTGCTTCGCCCCCAGCTCTTGCAGCAGCGCCACCTGCGCCGGCCGGCGCACAACGTTGATAAATTCAATGCCCCGCGTTTTGCCCAGGCGGATCATCATCTGGCCCAGAGCGCTAGCCGCGGCCGTTTGCACCACAAACCGGTGCCCGCCCCGCTGCGCCAGGTCCACCAAGGCCCAGGCAGTAAAAGGGTTAACAACGAGCATGGCCCCTTGCTCCAGCGTCACCTCCCTGCGCAGGGGAACGCAGAAGTCGGCCCCGGTGCGCACGTACTCCGCCCAGGTGCCATCTCCACTTTCCTGCACCGCACAGGCCACGCGGCGGCCTACCAGGTAGCGAGCGCGCAACCCTTCGCCGGCGGCAACCACAGTGCCACTGCCCTCAAAGCCGCCCACCACCGGCAAGGGCTTGCTAAAACCATAGCGGCCCTGGATGAACATCAGGTCGGAGGGGTTGACACTGGCGGCGGCGATTTTCACCAGCACCTCACCCCGGCCGGGGCGAGGCACCGGCTTCTGAGTCACGGCCAGGCCGTCTGGGCCGTCATAATTGCGCAGTTCAATAGCAGTCATAGTTTCAGGGATCATTGCCTACCTCTCTCGGGAGTCTGGGGGGCGGAGCAGGAGCGCGCGCCTCGGTGCGGGTTGTGGTTACGAATCCAGCAGAACAATATCCAGGCTGTACAACAAGGACAGCGCCTCTGGCAGGCTGAACCTGGCCCTTTTGAGCGTGTTCCGGCCGGGATCAATCTGGTAATTGCGCGCCCGGCTCAAGTCCGCCTGGGTCAGGTTAGTGTCGCCAAAAAGCGTTTCGCCCAGGTCTGTGCCGCCAAAATCAGCCCGGCTCAGGTCCGCCTCGCGGAAGTCCACGTCTATTGCAGTACAATCCTTAAGCTGCAAGCGCGGCAGGCTCAGGCCAATAAACGTGCTGTGGCTGACGACAGAGCGCCAAAAGCCAACCGGCGAGCCGCTCATAGCCCTGGGCCAGGCAGCGCGGGTCCAATCGATGCCTGGCAGGCGGCAATCCTCGAAACGGGTGGCCGAAAAGCCGGTGCCCGGCAGTTGCGCCAGGCTCAAATCGCAGGCGTGAAATGTGCAGCCCACAAAGCGGCAGTCGGACCACACCGCTTCCATGAAATGGCAGCCGCTGAAGGTACAATCGGCGAAGGTGCTGCCCGCCAGGCTGGCGTGCGCCAGGTGCAGCCCGGTAAAAGTCTCGTCGGCATAGTCAACGTGTGATGCCAGTTGGGAATGCACGGATAATACCTCCTGGACGCTGGCGCGCCATTGTCATTTGCCGCATATCATAACGTAAAAAAGGTGGACGATCATGAACATTGCGCCCTTTGCCATTGAAGAATACTTCGCCCTGTATGAATTCCAGGTGCCGCACCTGCTGTGTGCCTCGGACTGCGAGGCGCTGACGGTGGCCGAACTGCTAGCGCTGGCCGGCCGGCCGCTGACCGACCTGGGCAGCCTGCACCTGGGCTACACCGAGTCGCAGGGTCACCCGGCGCTGCGCCAGGCGATTGCCGGGCAGTATGCCCAGGTACCGCCGCAGGCGGTGGTGTTCCTGGGCGCGCCGGAGGAAGGGATTTACCTGGCGATGCAAACGCTGTTGGAGCCAGAGGATGAGGTGATTGTGCTGCTGCCGGCGTATGATTCGCTGCGCAATGTGGCGGCCCACATTTGTGGCCCCGGCCGGGTAAAACCCTGGCCGCTCACCCCGGCCGGGCAGGGCTGGCAGCTAGACCTGGCCCAACTGCACCGGTTGATCACGCCCCAAACGCGGCTGCTCATTGTCAACTTTCCCCACAACCCCACCGGCTTCCTGCCCACGCTGGCGGAGCTGCAAGCCATCATAGAGATAGCCCGGCAGCACAACCTGTGGCTGTTTTGTGACGAAATCTACCGCGGGCTGGAGCTGCCCGGCCGGGACACCCTTCCCTCCGCGGCCGACCTGTACGAGCGCAGCCTGGTGCTGGCCGGACTGTCCAAAGTGCACGGCCTGCCCGGCCTGCGCGCCGGCTGGCTCATCATCCACAATGAGGCACTGCGGCAGCGGCTCATCAACTGGAAGCATTACACCACCATCTGCGCCGCCGCGCCCACCGAATTCCTGGCCCAGGCGGCGCTGGCCGCCCATCCCCAACTGGTGGCCCGCAGCCGGCGTATCATCAACGACAATCTGGCCGCGGCCAACGCCTTCTTCGCCCGCTGGCCCGACCTTTTTGTCTGGCGGCCACAGCAGGCAGGCTCGGTGGCCCTGGTGGGCGTCAACCAGCCATCGGCCACGGCCTTTTGCCGGCAGCTTATCGACGAGGCAGGTGTGCTGCTGCTGCCCGGCCCTTACCTGGGCTACGATGACCGGCACGTGCGGCTGGGCACCGGCCGGGTCAACTTCCCGGCCGCGCTGGCCCACCTGGAGGCTTACCTGCAAACGTGGCCGGGCGGCTAATTGGCGCGGCGTGGGCTACCCGGCCGGGACAAAAAAAAGGCCGGGGGGTGGCCCGGCCTTTGCTGGCAATAACCTGGCGACTGGTCGCCGGCCTATTTGCGCATACGGAAGGCCGCGAAAATGCCGCCAATCCCCGCAACCAGGGCAAAGATGCCGCCAATCCAGGCCACAGTGACCGCAGTTAAGATGGGGTTGTTGCCATAAGCGCCGATGAGGATAATGCCGAAGACAACGCTAAGCGCGCCCAGGATGATAGCGCCCCAGCCGGCCCCACGAAAACCCTGGATAAGGCCAATCACGCCAATGATCAACCCCTCGATACCCAGGATAAGGATCAGCACGTTAGGCAGCAAGACGGCACTCCACAGCGGGTGGTTCAGCACCACAATACCGGCAATGATCCCCAGAATGCCGGAGAAGAGATTCCATCCCCATCCGGTACTGTCAATGAAAATGGCCACAATCGAGAAGATCCCGCTGATGAACCAGTAAAGGCCAATCACCTGGATCAGGAACACCAGGGTTCCTGCGGGCGAAGTGATTAGCAGGAAACCGATGATAACCCCGGCGATGCCATTGAGCAGCACCAGCCACCAGGGGAGGGCAGATACACCCGTAGCTTTTGCAGACATACTTGTCATAACACAATCCTCCTATGCGCTTGTTGGCATTGAATTTACCCGGCCGGGGAGGCCGGGCACGCGACAGAAAAGATTGTAGCAAAAAGGGCCGGATTTGCGAGAACAACCCGGCCGGGGATGGCAATAGGCCATTCCTCTCAATTCAGGCCATTCCGCTTGCCCGGCTTCAGCCTTGCTTCTATACTCCCAGCCTACATCCCATTGTGAACAGGCTGCGACAGGAAGCGCATGACATCCCACGTTCAGGTAGTGCATCAGGCGACCGGCCGGGTACTGATCCCCCAGGCCAGGTGGTGCAACAGCTTTGGCAGCAAGCTGCGCGGCTTCACCTGGCAGCGCAGCCTGGCCCCCACCAACGGCCTGGTCCTGGTGGAGAAGAAAGACAGCCGCGTCAACAGCGCCATCCACATGCTGTTCGTCTTTTTCGAGCTGGGCGTGCTGTGGGTCAACGACGCCGGCCGGGTGGTAGACACCGCCCTGGCCAAACCGTGGCGGCTCTCCTACGCCCCGCAAGCCCCGGCCCGCTACGTCATTGAAGGACACCCCCAACTGCTGTCCGCCGTACAGACTGGCGACCGGATTCAGTTTGTCCCCGTAAACCACAATCCAAACCCGAGGAATAGAGATGATTGAACGAGCCAACGCGATTGCTGCAGAACTGGTGCGCCTGCGCCGTGACATTCACCAGCACCCCGAACTGGGCTTTCAGGAGTTCCGTACCGCCGCCCTGGTAGCCGACACCCTCCAAGAAATCGGTGGCCTGACGGTGCAAACCGGGGTCGGGCGCACCGGCGTGGTGGCCGAGCTTGGGCCGGGCAATGGGCCAACCATCGCCATCCGCGCCGACATGGACGCCCTGCCCATCATCGAGAAGACCGGCCAGCCCTACGGCTCAACCAACGACGGCGTGATGCACGCCTGCGGCCACGACGCCCACACGGCCATCCTGCTGGGCGTGGCCCACCTGCTAAAGCAAAGCCTGGCCGAAGACAACTGGCACGGCAAGGTGCGCCTGCTCTTCCAGCCCTCGGAGGAGGCGTTTGATGCCAACGGCGTCAGCGGCGCAACAGCCATGATTGAAGATGGCGCCCTGGCGGGCGTGGATGCGGTGATTGCCCTGCACGTGGCCTCTACCGTCCCGGCCGGGGAGCTGCACTTCTACGATGGCTACAGCATGGCCGCCGTAGACGCCTTCGAGGCCTGGATTCGTGGCAAGGGGGGGCACGGCGCCTATCCCCACGAAGGCAGCGACCCCATCTTCATGCTTGCCCCCATCCTAAACGCCCTCTATGCCATTCCCTCGCGCCACGTCAACCCGCTGCGCCCCTGCGTGGTCAGCCTGGGGCATGTGCAGGGCGGCTTCACCACCAACGTCATCCCCAGCGAAGTCTACCTGGAAGGCACCATCCGCAGCATGGACGAAACGACGCGCCAGAAGCTGTGGCATGAAGTAGAGCGCGCCCTCAGCCTGAGCCAGGCCTTTGGCGGGAGCTATGAATTCAAGCTGCACAAAGGGTATCCGTCGCTCAACAACAATCCGCAGGTCAACAACTGGCTGCGCCAGGTGGCTCGCGATCTCCTGGGCGAACAGCCGGTGCAGGATGCGGAATTTGGCATGGGCGCGGAAGATTTTGCCTACATGGCCAGGGCGGCTCCGGGCGCGATGTTCATGCTGGGCGCGGCGCTGCCCGATGGGCTGCTGCGCAACCACCACACCGACGTTTTTGACATTGATGAGGGTGTCCTGCCCACCGGGGCCGCCATCCTGGCCGAGACTGCCCGCCGCTACATGACTGGCCAGCTCTAGCCAGATCGCCGTGGTGCATCCGTTAGCCAGGCGGCAGCTCTGGCAAGTGCCAGGCACAGGGCGGAACGATGTCATGTAGAGCAGGTTTTGCTGCCCTGTGCCTGATACTTCACGCCTACCATCAACCGAGTTCCCGCACACCCCACAACACAGCGCCGGTTGCTATTTGGCTGTTGATATGTTACCATTTTCCTATGCTGCAGCCGGGAAATTCCTGGCTGCCGTCATTGTTTAGCGTCTGCGCCACTGTTGCACTTGCCCGCCCGGCCGGGTTCTTGTAAGCACTCATTTTCCTTCTTTCACTCGTTTCGCTCCCGGGATTGAGCCACGCCGGAGCAAGTCAACTGGCCAACAACTTTGAACACAACAGCGAGTTCTGGTGGTGACGGGCGGCACCCGGCCGGGTATGGACGTATTGCCCAGATCATCACCCCTGAACCTGATTACCGCACATTCCCGGCCGGGGAATGGCCATTCCCATCCATCCACCTGATCAAACTGCCTTTATCGAAACGGACCAACATGCAATTAAGCGTCGATTTCTTCGCCCGAATCCTTGGAGCCCTTGTTGCCGGCGTACTCTTTGCCGCCATCGGCCAGACCGTAGCTGAGTTGTTTTCCGCCTCCGTCGCCGGCTACGCCGTTGTCTTTGGCCTGGTAGGCATTCTCGCCGGACTCATTCTAACCCCCTACATCACCACCCGGCCCATCCGCAGTCTGCGCAACCGGTTGGTGCGCATGCCCCCAGAGCGGCTGGGGGCGATCATCCTCGGCATCTTCATGGGCCTGATAGCGGCCGCCCTCATCTCCTTCCCCCTCTCCTCGCTGCCCGATCCTTTCGGATCCGTTGGGCCACTGGTCGCCGTGGTCATCTTTTGCTACTTCAGCATTGTGGTGCTAACGCTGCGGCAAAACGACCTGCGCATCTTCTTCGCCTCCCTGCGGCCCAGCCCGGAGAACGTAGCCGCGGCCCAGGCGGAGCCAGAAGAGGCTTACATCTTGCTGGACACCAGCGTCATCATCGATGGGCGCATCACCGACATCAGCCGCACCGGCTTCATCCGCTCGGTGCTGGTGGTGCCCAACTTCGTGCTGAACGAGCTGCAGCACATCGCCGACAGCGCCGACACCTTGCGCCGTAATCGCGGCCGGCGCGGCCTGGAAGTGCTGCGCATTTTGCAGCAGGAAGCCCCCATCCCCATCCAGATCACCGACATGGACGTTAGCGAAGTGCGCGAAGTGGACAGCAAGCTGGTCGCCCTGGCGCGGGAACTGCGCTGCCCCATCATGACCAACGACTACAACCTCAACCGCGTGGCCGAACTGCAAGGGGTAGGCGTGTTAAACATCAATGACCTGGCCAATGCCGTCAAGGCGGCCTTCTTGCCCGGCGAAGAGCTGGATGTGCGCATTATTCAGGAAGGCAAAGAGTATGGCCAGGGCGTCGGCTACCTGGAAGACGGCACGATGGTTGTGGTGGAAGACGGGCGTAACCACATCAACAAGACGTTGAATGTCACGGTGACGAAGGTGCTGCAAACCACCGCCGGCCGCATGATTTTCGCCCGTCCCTGATTTAGCGGCCAGCATACCAACTGGCAGCCCAAAACTGCCGGCTGACCAATCACCCGTCCGCCCGATGAACCCAGACGCCAACCGTGTGCCACGCCTGCGCTTTGCGCCCAGTCCCACCGGCATCCCCCACATCGGCAATCTACACACCGCTCTCTTCTGCTGGGCGCTGGCCCGCGCCCTGGGTGGTGATTTTATCCTGCGCATCGAGGATACCGACCAGGCGCGCAACACGCCGGAAGCTATCCAACAGATGCTGGCGGCGCTGGCCTGGCTGGGCATCGATTGGGACGAAGGGCCAGATGTGGGCGGCGATTATGGCCCCTATGTCCAGTCGCAGCGGCTGGAACGCCATCTGGCGGTGGCCAAAGCATTGCTGGCCAGTGGCCACGCCTATTATGGGGATGATCCGCAGCACCCGGCCGGGGCGAACAACCAGCCCCTCCGCCTGCGCATGCCCCGCCACGGGGCCATCATCCTCCACGACGCCCTGCGCGGCCCCATCCGTTTTGACAGCAGCCACCGCCCCGGCCGGGAAGACCCCATCCTCCTCCGCAGCGACGGCCGCCCCCTCTACCACCTGGCCGCCATGACCGACGACCACGACATGGGCATTACCCACGTCGTGCGCGGCGAAGAGTGGATCTCCTCCACCCCCATCCACATCCGGCTGTACCAGGCCATGGGCTGGCCCCAACCAGTGTGGGTCCACCTGCCGCTCATCCTCAACAAGCGGGGCGAAAAGCTGAGCAAGCGCGATCCCGAAGGCGGCTACCTGATCAGCGATTTCCAGGCCGCCGGCTACCTGCCGGCCGCGTTGTGGAACTACCTGCTGCTCATGGGCTGGTCGCCCGACGGCGAGCAGGAGATCATAGACAAATGGACGGTACGGCAGCAGTTCCGGCTGGCGCGTCTGTCGGCCAGCCCGGCCGTGTTCGATTGGGACAAGCTGAACTGGGTCAACCGTCAGTACATGCAGCGGCTGGACGACGAACAGCTCACCGGGCTGCTGGCCCCTTTCCTGGAGGAGGCCTACGGCACGCTGCCGGCCAACACAGCCTGGCTGCGGCAGCTAACAGCCCTGCTGCGCACCGAACTGGTGCGCCTGGCCGACGCGGTAGACCTGGCCGAATGGGCCTTCGTCGACACGTTTGATTACGTGGCGGAGGCACAGGCGGCGCTGGCCAGCCCCCCGGCCGGGATCATCCTCCCCCACCTCATTGCCGAACTGGCCCAAACCGTCCTGCTAGACGCCGCCACCGCCGGCAGCATTCTGGCCGGCCTGCGCCACCGGCTGGGCCAGCCCCACGGCTGGAACCAGCGGGCGCTTTTCTGGCCCATTCGCGCCGCCCTCACCGGCCGGGTAAAAGGCCCCCCCCTGGCCGACATCATGGGCCTGCTGGGCAAACAGCGCTGTATGGCGCGGCTGGCCGCCGCATTCCAACTCACCCGGCAAGATTAGCCAACCGCTGGCCAGGCATCCAAACCAGCACGCGCTTTCGTTTCCATCCAATTCACAGTAAAATCAGTCGGATAACGTCACAAGTGAACGATTCGCCTGATGGCCAATAAAGGAACTGCAATGAGCTTGAAAATCTACAACGTGCTTACCCGCCAGAAAGAAACGTTCCAGCCTGTGTTTGAGGGCAAGGTGAACATGTACGTCTGCGGGCCAACCGTGCAGGATTACGTCCACATTGGGCACGCCAAAACCTACGTCAACTTCGACGTCGTGGTGCGCTATCTGCGCTACAGCGGCTACGATGTCCTCTACGTGCAAAACCTCACCGACGTGGGCCACCTGCTAGACAGCGGCGAAGACCGCGTCCTGAAAAAAGCGCGCCAATCCTCGGTAACGCCGATGCAGGTGGTGGAAAAATACACCCGCATCTACTTCGACAACATGGACGCCCTGGGCGTGCAGCGTCCCGACATCAGCCCGCGCGCCAGTGCCCACGTGCCCGAACAGATCGAGATGGTACAGCAGCTCATCGAACTGGAACATGCCTACGAGTCCAATGGCTCCGTCTATTTCGACGTCTCCTCCTTTCCCGACTATGGCAAGCTGAGCGGGCGCGTCGTGGAAGAGCTGGAGGGCGGGGCACGCGTGGCCGTGCTAGACGAGAAGCGCCACCCGGCCGACTTTGCCCTGTGGAAGCGCGCGGAGCCGGAGCATCTGCTGCGCTGGAACAGCCCCTGGGGCGAGGGTTTCCCGGGTTGGCACATCGAATGCTCGGCCATGGCCCGCAAATATCTGGGCGAAACCTTCGACATTCACGGCGGTGGCATCGACAATATTTTCCCGCACAACGAGTGCGAAATTGCCCAGAGCGAGGCCGCCCACGGCAAGGATTTTGCCCGCTACTGGATGCTGGTTGGCTCGCTGACGCTGGATGGGGTGAAAATGAGCAAGAGCCTGGGCAACACCCTGACCTTGCAAGAGGCACTGCAGCGCTGGCGGCCAGAAGCCATCCGCACTTTCATCCTGTCCAGCCATTACAGCAACCCCATCGACTTCTCCAGCGAAGCGGTGGAAGCGGCGCGCAAGGGCTGGGAACGGCTGTATGGTGCGGTGCGGCTGGCGCGGGAGCAACTGCGCACGGCCCGGCCGGGTGAAGCCAGTCCCGCCGTGCTGGAGATGGTGGCAGTGGCCAAAGCCAACTTCATGGAGCGTATGGACGATGATTTCAACGCCCCGGCCGGGTTGGCTGTACTGCAAGAGCTGACCCGCCAGGTCAACAGCCTGCTCAACGAAGGCGGCCCGCAGACCCAGGGCAGCCTGCAAGCCATCGACCAGGTCTACCGGGAACTGGGCGGCCAGGTCCTGGGGATTATCCCCGACGAAACGGCCGGCAGCGGCGGTGGCTCGGCGGAGCGCGAAGAGGGGCTGATGCGCCTGCTCATCGCCCTGCGCGCCCAGGCCCGCCAGAACCGCGACTGGGCCACCGCCGACCAGATCCGCGACCAGCTCAAAGCGGTGGGCATTGTCCTGGAAGACCGCCCCGACGGCACCATCTGGCGCATCAGCGAAAGCTAATGTCTGGCCAAACAGACAACGAATATCTCTTTCGGCGCAATGCTGTTCTGGAAGCCCTGCGGGGCAGCCGCCGCCAGTTGTTTCGGCTGTGGCTGCAAGAGGGCGCGCCGGCCAAACAAAACCAGGCGCTGGAGAAGGCCGCAGCGGCACGCCGGGTGCCGGTCCAGTTGGCCAGCAAACAGAAACTTGGTCAACTGGCCGGCGACAGCAGCCACCAGGGGGCGGTGCTGGAGGCAGGGCCTTACGTCTACAGCCAGGTGGAGGAGATGCTGGCCCTGGCCTCCGGCCGGGGCGAGAAACCCTTTTTGCTGCTGTTCGACCTGCTGCATGGGCCGCAAAACATTGGCAGTCTGCTGCGCACGGCCGAAATCTGCGGCGTGCATGGGGTGATTATGCAAGACCGGCGTGCGCCGGAGATAACGCCCCACGTGGTTAGCTACGCGGCCGGGGCCAGCGAGCATCTGCTCATTGCCCAGGTGACGAACCTGGTGGAGACGATGCGCCGCTTGCAGCAGCAAGATGTGTGGGTGGTGGGGCTGGACCTGGACGAGCAAACGCAGCGCCTGGGGCAAATTGACCTGAATATGCCGCTGGCGATTGTGGTGGGCAATGAGGGCAGCGGGCTGCGCCGGCTGGTGCGCGAATCGTGCGATTTTTTGCTGGAGCTGCCAATGCGCGGCCACGTGGCTTCGCTGAATGCGGCCGCGGCCGGGGCGGTGGCCCTCTATGCCGCCTGGCAGGCGCGCGATTTTGAGGGCGTGCCTCTCCGTGCGCCTCGCTGACCCGGCCGGGCGCGGCCTGCGTTATCGTTGGGGCGTGCTGGCCGGATTGGCGGGGCTGCTGCTGCTGGCCGGCAGCGGCCAGTGGGGGCTGCGCTGGGGGGCGTTGGCCGGGTTGGCCCTGGCCTACGTGCTGTGGCTGGTGTGGCAAGGGTTGCCCCTCAACACCCGGCCGGGCGAGACCACCCTACTGCCCAATTTCGGTCCCGGCAACCGGCTGACGCTGGCGCGGGGGCTGGCGATTGGTTTGCTGGCCGGTTTCCTGGCTGTACCCCGGCCGGGTGACGGCCTGGCCGGCTGGCTGCCGGCCATCCTCTACACCCTGGCCAGCATTGCCGACGGGCTGGACGGCTACGTTGCCCGCCGGGCGGGACACGCCACCCAGTTGGGCGCGGTGTTGGACATGGACTTTGATGCCCTGGGGGTGCTGGTGGTGTGCGTTTTGGGGGTGCAGTGGGGGCAGTTGGCCCCCGTCTACCTGCTGCTGGGCGTGGCCCGTTACCTGTTTGTGTGGGGTGGACGCTGGCGCGAATGGCGCGGCCATCCGCTGCACCCCATTCCCGAAAGCAGCTACCGGCGCATGGTGGCCGGCTTCCAGATGGGCTTTCTAACGGTGGTGTTGTGGCCGATTGTGCCCCCGGCCGGGAGCTACCTGGCCGGGTTGGTGTTCATCATCCCCACGCTGCTGATTTTTGCTCGCGACTGGCTGGTGGCCAGTGGGCGCATCGACGTGGCCAGCCCGCGCTACCAGGTCGCCCGGCGGCAAACCATTGCCCTGACTACCGGCTGGCTCCCGGCCGGGCTGCGCCTGCTCATTCTGCCATTGATGCTGTGGGTTGGCCTGCTGCCGCCCGATTTGTCCGGCTGGCCGGCCTGGGTGGCCCTGTTTGGCGATTGGGGGTTGCCCTGGCCGCAGGGGTTGGCGCTGCTGTTGGGGCTGGTAGCGCTGGTAGCCGGTCCGGCGCTGGCCTTGGGGGTTGTGGGACGGCTGGCCGCCTTTGGGGTAATGCTGGCGACGGCGATTGATTTTGTGACGTTGGGGGCGGATGTGGCCGCCCGGCCGGGGCACGGCCTGCTGCTGGTGGCCAGCCTGGTTGTGCTGTTGGCCGGTTCTGGCCGCTACGCGTTATGGCAGCCGGAGGAGCCGTATATGCATCGCCGCCTGGGTGAGAAACAGCCATGAGGGCGCTGGCCGCGCGCCTGAAACCGCGCCTACCGCTGCTGCTGGTGCTGCTGGGGCTGGCGCTGCTGCTGTGGAGCCTGCGCCAGGTGTCGCTGGCCGAGACCTGGGCGGTGCTGCGCCGCCTGACGCTGGGGCAACTGCTGCTGCTGGCGCTGGCCAATGGGTTGGTGCTGCTGCCGCTGATTGGGCGCTGGTGGGTGATTCTGGTGGCGCAGGGATACCGGCTGCCGCTGCGGGCGCTGGCCGGCTACCGGCTGGCGGCCTTTGGGGTGAGCTATTTCACGCCCGGCCCGCAGTTTGGCGGCGAACCGGTGCAGGTGCTGCGCGTGCAGCGGCGGCATGGGGTGCCGGCACCGGCGGCGCTGGCCGCGGTCACGCTGGATAAGGCGTTGGAGCTGCTGGCGAATTTTACGTTTCTGGCGGCGGGGGTGGTGTATGTGCTGTATTTACGGCTGCTGCCGCAGGTGAGCGCGGCGCAGGTGGTGCCGTTGGCGCTGCTGCTGCTGGCTTTCCCGGCCGGGTTCTTGCTGGCTACCTGGGCCGGACTGTATCCGGTGACGCGGCTGCTGGGTGGGGTGGGGCGCTGGTGGTATGGGGGGATGGTCCCGGCCGGGCGCTGGCAGCGGCTCTCTGCGCAGGCACAGGCCACGGAAGTGCTGACGACGCGCTTCTGCCGCCACCATCCGCGGGCACTGCTGCTGTCGCTGCTGTTGTCGGGGTTGAGCTGGCTGGCGCTGGTGGCGGAGTTTTGGCTGAGCTGGCGCTTTTTGGGGCTGCCGCTGAGCCTGGGGCAGGCAGTAGCGCTGCTGTTGGCCACGCGGGTGGCGCTGCTGCTGCCCTCGCCGGGCGGCCTGGGGACGTTGGAGGCGGCGCTGGTGCTGGGGCTGCGGGGGTTGGGGTTTGACCCGGCCGGGGGGCTAAGTATGGCCATCCTCATCCGCGCCCGGGATTTGCTGCTGGGTGGGGTTGGGTTGTGGCAGTTGGCGCGCTAGTGGCCGGTGGGGAGCTTCCGGGTCCAGCCTCGCCTCCCATTCATTTTGTCCGCAATAATTCAAAATTTGGGGCATGGTACAAAAACGGCCTGTTCATCTTTACAACTTATGGTCTTATGGCGCTGACCCGCGCGGGGCGCGAAGCGCCCTCGCGCGGGATAGATGTAAGGGTTTTTTTCAATTTCGGGGGTCTTTGACCCCCGAAATTGAAAAAACCCACGCCTCTTGGCGTCGCCAGGCGCGAAGCGCCGAGGCGACGCCCCTGAGTTTGGTCAGCAACAAGCGGCCGGTTTGTAAAGATGGGTTTGTTAAAAACGAACTGGGTCAAGTTTGGGATTGCTGTTTGCTGCCAGCGCTGGTTGTCTTCCTACAACAGGTAAGATACATTAGGCGGCAAGTGGCCAGCGCCCGCTGGCCAGCCTGCCTGGTGTGTTGCAATCCGTCTAGTGAAAACAGGAGACAATCGAATGGATAAGAAGACAGCCCTTACCCCCTTGCAGATCGGCATCATTGGCCTGACGTTGATTACCGCCGTTATTCACCTGGTCCCCCTGGGCATCATGTTTGGCAGCGCCATCTTCATTCTCAATGGCCTGGGCTACCTGGGTCTGTTAGGTGCGCTGCTGCTGCCCATTCCCTTCTTGTTGCCCTATCGCGGCCTGGTGCGTTGGGCCTTCATCGCCTACACCGTGGTGACGATTATCCTCTATTTTGTCATGAACCCGGATGCGCTGACCAGTGTGCTGGGGCTGCTCACCAAGGCCATTGAGGCGGTGCTGGTGGTGCTGCTCTTCCTGGATGGACGCAAGTAGGCGTTAGCTGCGCCGGCTGCTGCTGCTGCGCCGGGCGCGCGGTTTCAGGCCGCCCTGGTAGCTGGGCGCTTCGATGAGGAAGAAGGTACACATTCGGCCATCTAGCATGCGCGACTTCAGCCGGTCGTCGATTTCGTCGATGGGCGTGGCGGTGGTGATGACGGTGGGCAGTTGGGCGTTGTAGCGGTAGTTGAAGAGCTGGTAGAGCTTTTCTCGTACCCAGGGGGTGGCGCTTTCGGTGCCCAGGTCGTCCAGGATGAGCAGGGGAGCGGTTTTGACTTCTTTGAAGCGCTTGTCGTAGGGTACGCCGGCGGCGGGGTTGAAGGCGGCCCGCAGGTGGTCCAGCAGGTCGGGCACCACCACGAAGAGGACGGCCTCGCCCCGGTTGGTGATTTCGTTGGCGATAGCCGCGGCCAGGTGGGTTTTACCGTTGCCGTAGCCGATGCTGTTGAAGACGAGCCACCCGGCCGGGTTGGCGGCAAACTCTTGGGCGGTCTCCAAAGCACGGCGCAAATTGTCTGACTGTCCGCGTGGCAGTTCCCTTTCCCGCAAGTCGAAGGTCTCGAAGCGCTTGTGGCTGTGCAGTTCCAGCGAAGAGAGGTCCGATTGGTCCTGCCCCACGCCCGTGCGGCGAAAGTCGGGCGCGGAGATATGCAGAACCCGCACCAGGCTGGGGTCCACCATGCGCGAGCGGATGCGGATTTCCACCGTTTCCAGCTCCTCGTTAGTGGTGATGACGGTGGGCAGCCGGGCATTGTAGCGAAAGTTGAAAATCTGGTAGAGCTTTTCCTGTGCCCACTCGGTGTTGCTCTGCGTGCCCAGGTCATCCAGGATGAGCAGGGGAGCGGTGCGCACTTGCTCAAAGCGCTCGTCGTAGCTGGTAGGGGCGTTGGGGCTGTAGGCGGCGCGCAGATGGTCCAGCAGGTCGGGGGTGTTGATGAAGAGGGCGGGGCGGCCGTTGTCCAACTGCCAGTTGGCGATGGCTGCCGCCAGGTGAGTCTTGCCGCAGCCGTAGCCGCCCTTCAGCACCAACCAACCTTCGGGGTCTCTGGCGTATTGCCGGGTGGTGTCGTAGGCCATGCGCAGGTTGCGCTGCATGGTGGGGGTCAGGCCATGCCCGTCGGGGAGGAAGGTGTCGAAGGTGCAACTGCGCAGGGCACCTAGCTGGCTGAGCCGGGTCAGGTTATCCAGGCGTTTGGTCTCCAGTTCGGCTTGGCGACAGCCGCACACAATGGCCCGGCCAAAGCCAGGGTCGTCGGGTTCCAGGTTGGGGATGACAAAGCCCAATCCGCCGCAGTGGGGGCAATCGGGCCGGCCGGAACCGCTCCCGGCCGGGGGGGCGGGCGGTTGGTCAGCGCTTGATGATGTCCCGGTATTGATCGGGAATTTGTCGGCGAAGCTCTTTCTGAGAATCTCGGCTGTCGATTCCATCTTGCTTTCCTTCCTGTCGCCAGCGCTCTAAGATGGCCAGCACGTAGCGCCATTTGCGCACATTGTTGGTGACTGCGGCCTGGATGGCTTCTTCGATCCAGCGCACCGGGTAGGTTTGTTCGGCGTCGCGCAGTTCGTCGGCAATGAGCGGCGTGAGGGGGCCAATGTTTTGTTCGTAGAGCACAAAGATGTTGGGGCGTTCGATGAGCAAAGTGACCGGTTCATCCTCGACCCGGCCGGGGCGCCATTCACCGCGCGTGATCCCCTCCACCGCCGCGCGCCCCTTCTCCGTATTCAAGAAATAGAGGTCGGTCTGGCCGTCGGCACTTTCGATATTCACATGCAGAAATGTGCCGCGGACCACGGCCCGCTCCAGCGCATCCAGCAGCGCCTCGGCGGCCAGCGTCGGCGTTGGCCCCAGACCCTGCATCAACTGCGGATCGCCCATGAAGTCCGCCAGGCGCAGGTAGCGCACCTGCCCATCCCGCTGCACCAAAGCCCAGAAGGCATACAGCGTCACCTTCATTTCTGCCAGGTTATCGATGATGGGCAGCAGGTCGCTGAAGAAGAGGTTTGGCACCGGCGTCAGCCGCAGCTTGCCGTCGGGGAATCCAGAAAAACCTTTCATAGGTTAACCCTCCGCAGCGGTGGCCATTACAGCCTCACTTCCTGCCGCTGCAAATTGCTGAAGGTTGCCAGCTTGCCATGCCAAAAGAGGTCCACGACGCCGGTGGGGCCATTGCGGTGTTTGGCAATGCTTACCTCGGCAATGTTGGGGCGCTCGGTGGTTTCCGGGTTGTAATACTCGTCCCGGTAGATGAACATCACAATATCTGAGTCTTGCTCAATGCTGCCCGAATCACGCAGGTCGGAAAGCTGTGGGCGCTTATCCTGGCGGCTTTCTACCGCCCGGCTTAGCTGGGACGCCGCAACCACGGGCACATCCAGCTCGCGCGCCAGCCCTTTGAGGGCGCGCGATATCTCGCTGATTTCTTGCACGCGGTTATTGGAGGTGCGTTCCGCCTGCATCAACTGCAAGTAGTCGATCATGACCAGGTCGAGGCCGTATTCCGCTTTCAGGCGGCGGCATTTGGTGCGCAACTGCATGGGGGTGGTGAAGGGCGTGTCATCGATGAAGATCTGGGTGTTGGCCAGGCGGCCAACCGCTTCGTAGAAGACTTCCCATTCGTTGTCGTACAGCTTGCCCCGCCGCAGCCGCTGCGAGTCGATGCGGGTTTCGGCGGCGATGAGGCGCTGGAGGAGCTGTTCACCGGACATTTCCAGGTTGAACATGGCAACCCGCTTGTTCAGGCGCAGCCCGGCATTGAGGGCGATGGAGAGCTGCAGACTGGTTTTGCCCATCCCCGGCCGGGCGGCAACAATCAACAAATCTGACTTGTTCAACCCACCCAGCAGCTTATCCATGTCGGTGAACCCGGTGGGAATCCCGATCATGTCCTCGCCACGGGCATGCAGCTCTTCGATGCGATCCATGAAACTGCGGGCGATCTCTTTCACCGGCACCAGATCGCTGGTGGTGCGCTTTTCGCTCACCCCAAACAGCGCCTGTTCCGCCCGATCGATCACCACGCTGATATCTTCCGACTCCTGGTAAGCCAGGTCGGCGATCTTGCTGGCGGCCTCAATTAACCGGCGGCGGGTGGCCGCCCCTTCCACAATCCGGCCATAGCTCTCGGCGTTGATCGAGGTGGGCACCACGTTGATCAGCCCGATCAGGTACGCCTCACCACCCAACGGCTCCAGTTGGGAGCGGTTGCGCAGGAGGTCAGATAGGGTCAGGAAATCAATGGCCTCCCGCGCATCATGCAGGTCCAGAATTGCCTGGTAAATCCAGGCATTCTTCTCCCGCGAGAAAGCGTCCGCTTTCAGGAAGGAAGCCACATCCAGGATGGCATCCGGGTCGATCAGTAACGAACCCAGGACTGCTTCTTCCGCTTCAATGTTACGGGGTGGCAGACGCTCAACCGAACTCATTGAGTCAAAACCTCGCTAGCTTGAGATAACAAAACGTGAAACACAAGTTAACCTGCGCTTCACGTTCGTGGGTCTTTGTTTATGGGGTGGCAGAAGGTGACAAAACGTGGCCATGCGGGCACAGCACGTCTTATGGCTTATGATTCGTCGAAGTCATCGAAGTCGAGGGTGTCTACGAAGTCGGCAAACGCATCCAGGGGCTTGGGTTCTCCCGCCTCGCCTTCGCCGCCCTCTGGCTCCGGGGTTTCGGCCACAATGCCGGCCTCTTCCATCACCGCCGCTTCCACAAAGATGGGTACTTTCGCGCGCACGGCCAGGGCAATAGCATCCGATGGGCGGCAGTCGATCTCCCTGTTCTTGCCGGCAACATCTACGTAAAGACGGGCATAGAAGACCTGATCGCGCAGTTCACTGATCAGGATGTGGGAGATACGGGCCCCCAACTGTTCGATGGCGTTTTTCAACAGGTCATGCGTCAGCGGACGGGCAACTTCGGTGTTTTGCAGTTCGATGGTGATGGCATCGGCTTCGCAAGGACCAATCCAGATGGCTAACTGGCTTTCTGTCTCGGGGTCTTTCAGCATCACAATACGGTGCTGCGAAACGAGGCTAATGCGGATGCTGTCAATTACAACCTCAATCATACTTACCCTCTCTCGACGCGTGTCGTCTTTCAGCTAGAAAATAAGCCATGGCCAGGGCCATCCCAGACCATGCGGGCATTGTAGCATAAAATCTGAAATGGTTCACCTGCCAAACCCGGCCGGGTCAATTCGTTACTACCCAGTTCTGATTGCGCAGCACCAGACTCAACTGCGCCAGATTTAGCGAAACACCATTGCGCACCATCACCGTCGCCTCGGTGCCATTTAGCTCAATGCTCTGCACCCGGTAACCCACAGCCGTCAATTTGCGCACAATCTCCCGGTAACTTTTGGCGATGGGATCAATAAACTGCCCATCATTGTTTAGAATTCGCTCCACGCTGTCCAGCAAGGCATTGGCCCGGTTATAATTGCCCGTCATCAGGGCCGTATTGACTGCGTGCAGCATCGTCTCCAGAATCACATTCATCTCGCCATCGGTATGCCGGGTGACATCGGCAATGATAGCCCGATTCTCCAGCTCTTGCGGGAAGGGCAGCCACGCCTGCAAAAAGTGGGCTGTGGGATCATACTGCAACTGGTAGTGGCGCATGAGATCGTAATAACGGATGGTCGTCAGCAAATCGGGCGCGGCATTGCGATCATAGGGGACGCGATCCAGATAGGCGTTCCATTCCACCTCAAACGCCGCCAGAGACATGCCAAAGTGGCGCTGCAGCGCCAGGCTCACCGCTTCCGCCAACGTCTGGGCGTCGTTGGGGTCCACGTCGGCATAGAAGGCGCGTGTGGCCGGCCAACCATAGCTGCTTACCAGGTAGTTGATGAAGCCAGCCCCTTCCAGGTACCCCACCTCGTGCTGGTTGGGGTAGAAGTCATTGATTAGCTCCGGCAGGGGCACGTAGAGGCCGCTTTCACGCAGGGCCGCCGCGCGCTGGTCCAGGTTCTCTTGCTTGTAGTGGCCGCCGGTGACCCACACCGCCACGCCTTCTACCAGAAAGGGGATGCGGTGGTCGGTGATCTGCTGGTCGATGAGGTGGGTAATCTCGTGCACCAGCACTTCGTGCAGCCCGCCGCCGGCGTAGTCGCGGTCCAGGTAGGAAACGACAATAGAAGAACCTGCATAACCACCCTGTCCCAAGACCCGATCGATGAAGTAGATGTCGTATTTGCGGTCGGGCGGCTGGTCTAGCTTTTCGCTGGCCTGCTGCACGGCAATGTCGGTGGCCTGCTTTAGCTGCTCCAGGTCGCGGGCGGCGGCTGTGCCGCTGACCACGTGGATGGTGGCGTATTCGGTTTCGGCGGTGATCCAGTGGGCGTTCACCTCCCCGGCCGGGAGGGCCGCCGCCGGTTGTATTTCTACGTCCAGGTCTATCCGGTTGTTATCCGGATTCTCATCGCCAATGATAATGGCATCTTGCGGGTCTAGCACCACACTCACCCGGTGAATGCCGGCCAGGTCCGCAGTATCCCAGGCCCAGGCAAACAACCCCACCGCATCCCCACCCAGGTTACGCCCGTTCAGCGGGGTCGTCGCCAGGTTCACGCCGTCAACCAGCAGCGCCACCTGCACCTCCCCCGGCGACAGGCTCTCCGGCACGTGAGCCAGCACCTGTACCGTAACTTCATCACCAGCGTAGATCGCCGGGCCAGGGTACAAAAAGACATCACCCGCCAACAGCGAGAGATCGAGCGGCGCAGGGGCCGTAGTTGGTAAAGCGGTGGCTGTTGGTTCCGGCGTGGGGGGCAGTTCCGTTGCCGTGGGCGGTGCGGGCGGAGGGAGGGTTGCCGCTTCGGCCGTGGCCGTCGCCACGGTAACGCTTGCGCTGGCAGCGGGCGGTGCGGTGGGCGTCTCCCCGGCCGGGAGCAAACCGCAGGCCGTTAACAGCAGCAACAGCAACACAATGAGCAAGACACGTTGGCGCATAACTGTAAGCAAATCAGTCACAAACAAACAACAAGCCGGGCGGCACCCGGACACCACAAGTTAACAGCCGGCCACATGGAAGCCGCTAAGGTTATTGTACCTAAACCGGCCGGAGATGGGCAGGACAGCCGGCGAAACTCAGCAAGCTTTAACTGTCATGTTCACCCCCGCGGCAGCAGGCCAGCAGAACCCGGCCACCACCAGTCCAAGAAACGGCCACCCGGCAGAGATGAACGGGCCAGAAAGCGTTTTGACGCAGTGCATCAATTTGCTTGACACATTTTTCACAATGTGTTAAAAGATCAGCGAATATTCGCTGCGGGCGCTCTTTTGCGCACAACAACAGTTCGCTCAGGACGATGTTTCGCTTAACAGCAAACCAGGAGATTGTATCATGCCTTTATCCGGGGTTGAAGTTAGAGGGGCCATACCCCCTGAATTTGCCGGAATACTGACGCCAGAGGCGCTGGCCTTTGTCGCCAGCCTGGAGCGAGCCTTTGGGGAGCGGCGGCAAGCACTGCTGCAAAAGCGAGATGCCCGGCAGGCCGCCATCGACGCCGGGGAGATGCCGACCTTTTTGCCAGCCAACAGCGAGGCACGCCAGGGAACATGGCAGGTGGCCCCCACCCCGGCCGGGCTGCAAAAACGCTGGGTTGAAATCACCGGCCCCACCGACCGCAAAATGCTGATCAACGCCCTCAACTCCGGGGCCGACATCTTCATGGCCGACTTCGAAGACGCCAACTCACCCTCCTGGGCCAACATGGTCGAAGGCCAGATCAACCTTCGTGACGCCATCCGCGGCACCATCGTCTACACCAGCCCCGACGGCAAAAAATACCAGCTCAACCCCCAAACCGCCACCCTCCTCGTCCGGCCGCGCGGCTGGCACCTGGTGGAAAAACACCTCCTGGTAGATGGCCAGCCCATGTCCGGCTCGCTGTTCGATTTTGGCCTCTACTTCTTCCACAACGTCCACGCCCTGCTCGACAAAGGATACGGCCCCTACTTTTACCTGGCCAAGCTGGAAAGCCACGAAGAAGCCCGGTTGTGGAACGACGTCTTCATCATGGCCCAAGATGCCTTGAACATTCCCCAGGGCACCATCCGGGCCACCGTGCTCATCGAGAACATCCTGGCCGCCTTTGAAATGGAAGAGATTCTCTACGAGCTGCGCCAACACGCGGCCGGGCTAAATGCCGGGCGCTGGGACTACATCTTCAGCGTCATCAAGAAATTCCGCAACCGGCCGGAGTTCCTGCTGCCCAACCGCGCCCAGATCAGCATGACCACCCCCTTCATGCGCGCCTACACCGAACTGCTGGTGCAAACTTGCCACAAGCGCGGTGCGCACGCCATTGGCGGCATGGCCGCCTACATCCCGCGCAAAGACCCCGCGGCCAATGAACTCGCCTTTGCCAAAGTCCGGGCCGACAAAGAGCGCGAATCGGCCGACGGCTTCGATGGCACCTGGGTGGCCCATCCTGGCCTGGTGCCCGTGGCCCGGCAAATCTTTGAGGAGGTGCTGGGCGACCGGCCGCACCAGAAAGAGCGCCAGCGTGCGGACGTACACGTCGCTCCGGCCGACCTGCTAAACTTCACCGTGGCCGGCGGCTACATTGATGAAGAAGGCCTGCGCCTGAACATCAACGTCAGCCTGCTGTATCTGGCTTCCTGGCTAGATGGGGTGGGCGCCGCCGCCCTTTATGATCTGATGGAAGACACTGCCACCGCCGAAATCTCGCGGGCGCAAATATGGCAATGGATCAACCACAGCAGCGCCGCCCTCACCGACGGGCGCAAAATCAGCGTTGAACTGGTGCGCCGCATGATCCCCGAAGAGATGGCCAAAATCGAGGCGTTGGTGGGCGAGGCGGCCTTTGCCGCCGGCAAATTTGCCCTGGCGGCCGAGATTCTTGACCAGCTCGTTTCGGCTCGGCGCTTCATAGGGTTCCTGACGCTACTGGCATATGACTATTTGTGAGCATTTGCGCCAGTCGGCAGCGTGTCAGGTCCGGTTTTCTTCTGCGAACCCGGCCGGGTTCCAGCCTAACTAGCAATTACCAAGGATTAGGGAGGTTTTTCATGATGTTTGACAAAGTCGTTGCGACAGAGATGGCCGAAGCCTGGAGCAAGCAGTCACGCTGGCAGGGCATCCAACGGCCATACAAGCCAGAAGATGTACTGCGGCTGCGCGGCACAGTGCACATTGAGTACACCCTGGCCCGCATGGGCGCCGAGCGCCTATGGCGATTGATGCAGAAGGAGCCATTTGTACGCGCCCTGGGGGCGCTGACCGGTGGCCAGGCAGTGCAAATGGTGCAGGCCGGGCTGCAAGCCATCTACCTCAGCGGCTGGCAGGTAGCAGCCGACGCCAACGGCGCCGCCGAAACCTATCCTGACCAAAGCCTCTATCCGGTAGACAGTGCGCCGAACCTGGTGCGCCGCCTGAACAGAGCGCTGCTGCGGGCCGACCAGATTCACCACATGCAGGGCAAGAACGGCGTCAACTGGATGGCCCCCATTGTGGCCGACGCCGAATCGGGCTTTGGCGGTCCCTTGAATACGTTTGAGCTGATGAAGGACATGATTACCGCGGGCGCGGCCGGGGTGCACCTGGAAGACCAACTCTCTTCGGCCAAGAAATGTGGCCATATGGGCGGCAAAGTGCTGGTGCCGGCCCAGGAGTTCATCCGTAAGCTGGTGGCCGCCCGCCTGGCCGCCGACGTGATGAACGTGCCCACCGTGCTGATCGCCCGTACCGACGCGGATTCGGCCACGCTGCTGCGCAGCGATGTAGACCCGCTGGACGAGCCTTTCCTGACGGGCGAGCGCAGCTACGAGGGTTACTACTACGTGAAGGGCGGCGTGCAATATGCTATTGCCCGTGGCCTGGCTTATGCGCCTTATGCCGACGTGGTCTGGTGTGAAACGTCCCGGCCGGACCTGGATGAGGCCCGCGAATTTGCCGAAGGAATCCACGCCAAGTATCCGGGCAAGATGCTGGCCTACAACTGCTCGCCATCATTCAACTGGCGGCGGCATCTGGACGAGAAGACCATTGCGCGCTTCCAGGAAGAGCTGGGAGCCATGGGCTACAAATTCCAGTTCGTGACCCTGGCCGGTTTCCATGCGCTCAATGCCAGCATGTTTGAGCTGGCGCTGGGCTACAAGCAGGAAGGCATGGCCGCCTACTCCCGGCTGCAGCAGAAGGAGTTCGATCTGGAGCGGGAACATGGCTATGCCGCCGTGAAGCACCAGAGCTTTGTGGGGGCGGGCTATTTCGATGAGGTTCAACTGGTGATTACCGGTGGACAGGCAACGACGGCCGCGCTGGCCGGCTCAACAGAAGAAGAGCAGTTCGACGAGGTAGTCATCTAGGCTCAGACTGACGCTTTCTTTCTCCTATCTCCTTGTTGACGGGGGGGCGTCCCGGCCGGGGGCGCCCCCCTACGCTTTTAGGAACAGTTCATGGGGAGCCACTGGGAGCCATTGGGAGCCATTGGGAGCCATTGGGAGCCCGTCTTACGCGCGCGGCACCGCCAGCCCATGCTCCGTAATGGCATAATCGGGAAAAACGTCGGCCACCAGGGGGTTATTCAGCCGCTTGCGCAGGATTTCGCCCAACACATCGCGGTAGTCAGTGGTCACGGCCAGGTCGCCGGGACCCACCAACTGCTCCTGCTGCAAGCCGGGCCAGCGGCTAAACACCTGCCCACCGGCAATGCCCCCACCCAACAACATCATCATGTTGCCATGGCCGTGGTCGGTGCCCAGGCCACCGTTTTCTTGCAGCCGCCGGCCAAATTCAGACATCACCACCAGGGTGACACTGCCCATCTGCTCTTGCAGGTCCTGGTGGAAGGCGGTCAAACCGTTGGCCAGCGCGGCCAGGTTATTGGCCATCAGCCCCTCGGTCCCGCCCTGGGCCACGTGCGTATCCCAGCCGCCCAGGTCAATACAGGCTACCTCCACCCCTACGTCGGCTTTGATGAGCTGGGCAATGGTTTGCAAGCCCAGGCCAAACTCATCGTCGGGGTAGGCGGCCCCGGCCGGGGTGTAATTCTGCGTATCAATCTTGCCCAGCACCTCAATCGCCGCAAACGTCTGCTGCGCCGTGGCCGCCAGCAAATCGCTGCCGCGGCTGTACAGCGCGTACAACAGCGTCTGCATCTCGCCCACCCGCTCATCCCGGCCCAGCAGGTGGTAATCGGCAATGGATTGCAGCGCCGTGGCCGACACGGTGCCGGTGAGCGAGGCTTGCAGCATATCGCCAATGCCCACCGCCCGCAGCGCCGACTCATTTTGCGTGTCCAGCGTAGCCAGGTGGCGGGCCAGCCAGCCGCTGTACTCGCCCGTCACCGCGCCGCGCTCCATCAGGTCCATCGCCTCAAAGTGGGAGCGCGTTTCGTCGGGCGAGCCGGTGGCGTGGACAAAGGCCATCTGGCCGGCGCGGTAGATGTTGCTTAGCGGGGCCAGGGCGGGGTGCAGGCCAAAGAAGCCGTCCAGGTCAACAGCCTTGGCGCTGGCCTGCCGGTCATCCGGCCGGGCAATGCCAATGAGCGGCCGGTGCGTGTAGTAGCTCGCGTCGCCATGAGGCACCACCATGTTCAGGCCGTCGGCCCCGCCGCGCAGGAACACGCAGACCAGGGTGTCGCCGCGCGGCCCCACGTGCGGATCGGCCAGACTGATACGCGGTGCCCAGCGGGGCAGGGCCACCAGCTTGTTACCAAACATCAGCGCCGCGGCAGATTGCATACTGCGGGCCAAAAAGGTGCGCCGGTCGAGGCGGGCATACTCGGTGCAGCAGGTTGGGTTGGGCATGGGATCTCTCCAGAGATAAGGTTACCGGGAGCGGGGTTCACATCCATTGGAAGGCGGGGCTGGCCAGCATGAGGGCCACGCTTTCGGCCAGGCGCAGGCGGGTCTCCGGCCGGGTGAGCGGCCCGGAGCCGATGTAGTCCAGGAACAGCGCCTCGTCGGCGGCGGGCAGGGGCTGGTGGAGGATGAGGCCGGCGAAGAAGTGCAGGGCCTCTTGGACGCTGCTGATGGCCCCGGCCGGGGCGGCATCGGTCAGCCTTTCCAGGGAGATTTCCACTCCCGGCATCCGCCCGCTGACCAGGGCCAGGCTGAAGTTCCAGCGGGGCAGCAGGTTAGCGGCCCAGGCGGCGGCCACGTCGGGGTAGCCATTGGGCGGCGGCCACTGGAAGAGGGGCTGTCCCAGCATATTCAACCAGCGCCCCAGGCCGCTTTCGGCGGCGGTGGCGTTGGCGTTGAGGGCACGCATGGCCGAGAGCATGAAGCTGTAGGGGCGCTTGAGCTTGGGCGGCGCGGTGGCAAACGCCTCGCTCAGGAAGATCGTGCGCAGCATCGCCTTGATGTCCCCGTCGCTCTCCTGGTAGGTCTGGGCAACGCGCTCGACCAACCCGGCCGGGGGGTCGTCGGCCACAAACCGGCGCACCAGCTTGCCGGCCACAAAATGGGCCGTAGCCGGATGCTCGGCCAGGATGGTCAGCACGTCGGTCACATCCTCGGCGCCGCGCCCGGCCGGGAGCGTCCGCCCCAGCACCTGCTTCTGGCCCGTGTCGTGCGCCTCGGTGAAGAAGCGGAACTGCCCGCCGCGTGGGCCGCGCCGCTGCACCCCCCAGCCAGTGAGAGCGCGGGCCACCTCCTGCACATCTTGCTGCGTATAGCCGCCATCCACCCCCAGGGTGTGCAGCTCCAGCAGTTCGCGGGCGTAGTTCTCATTGGGCTGCTCCTGCACGTTGCGCGTATTGTCCAGGTAGACCAGCATGGCCGGGCTGTGGGCTACCGCGCTCAGCAGGTCATGGAATTTACCCAGAGCGTGCGGCCGGATCACCTCCCGGTCGTCAATGATCTTGAGGAAGGGCATGAACTGGCTCTTGCGCAGGTAGATATTGAAATGGTCGGACCAAAACTCAACCATGGCCTCGGACAACTGGCGGCGCGAGTAGAGGGCGCGGCTGATGGTGGCCACGCCCAGGTCACGGGCCGCTTCCAGTGGTTCGTCGCTGGCGTACAACTGGCTGATATCCATGTTGTAATAGCTGAGGCTGCGCACAATTAGCCCGGCCGGGGCATCGTCGATGGCCTCCGGGTTGAGCTGTTCTTCCAGGTAGGCGGCCAGCCCCATGGCTGTGGCGCGCTGCACGTCCCCCGGCCGGGGGCCATAACCAGCCCGGTTTAGCAGGCGCACAACGGGATCACTGGCGGTGGTGGGCGTCCCGGCCGGGGCGGCGGTAGGCAAAGCCAGCGTCTCCGGCAGTTCGTGCTGCGCCAGTTCCCGGCCCACCACGCTGCACGAGCTGAGCGCCGCCGCCGAGGCCGTCAGGCCACCCAGTTTCAGAAAGTCACGTCGCGAGAGGGGCATGGGTCACTCCGTTTGGCATTCAGCAGGTCTGCGGGTCAGGACGATTCCGGCTGTTGGATGATGAGCGGGCGCGGCAGGTTGGGGTCGGTCTGCGCCAGCGGTGGGGATTGTGGGGCAGCACCCGGCCGGGGTGCCCAGCGCAGCAGCCCGAAGATAGCCGCCCCCATGGCCGCCGTTCCGGCCAGGGGAATGAACAGGAACCAGCCGACAAAAGGCACCAGGCAGGCCAGTTCATACACCACCGCCCCGCGCACCAGGTTGGCCAGGCTGGAGTTGGGCCGGGACATACCGCCCAGCCGTTCGCCCAGCAGGCGGGCCAGACCCGCACCGCCAATGGCCCCTACGCCCATACCCACCACGGCAGAGATAAAGGCCAGCGCCCGCAGCAGGGCGAAATTAGCCTGCGCCGTCACCAGCACCCAGCCGACGAAGAAAAGGGTCACGGGCAGCCCCAGGGCCAGGCTCCGGCCGGGCGTCTGCTTCAGGCGGTTGTAGGCGTGGGTGGTGGTGGTGGGCAGCAGCAGGTTCAGGGCCACCAGCAAGGCGGGCACGCTGAGCAAAATAGCGATGATGATCAGGGTTACAGTGTAAACTTCAGCCATGATTACCTCCAGATTGGTCACTACCAAGCCTCTCGAGGGCTGAGCCTGTCGAAGCCCGGCCGCCTTCGACAAGCTCAGGTAGCCGCCCTGGTAGTTACCCAGATTGTGAATGGGCAATGATGCAGGCTGAGAGCATACTCTGTGGCCGCCGCTTACCAACCTGCAATACAAGATACCGGCCGGGCGCAAAGAAGTTGCAACCGGTTTGTAAACGCTTTGTAAAAAGACGGTCGCCGCAAACGCTCCCGCGCTCCTCCCCGGCCATGATGCCTTCATCCAGCAGCGAAAATGGCCGGATTGAGAGCGCCGCTGCAACTTGCAGCCGCAACCTGTGCTATACTTCTGCCGATTGATCATCTGGAGGCCGGGATGCCGGCCGGAGAGTCTCTGTGAACCATCCGCAAAAAATAGGGCGTTATGAGGTGGAGCGTCTATTGGGTCACGGCGGCATGGCCGTTGTTTACCTGGCGCGCGACCCGCTGATGAAACGGACGGTGGCCATCAAATTGCTGCCCCGCCAGTGGACTTTCGACGCCAACCAGCGCCAGCGCTTCCACCGCGAGGCGCAAATCATCGCCGCCCTGGAGCACCCGGCCATCGTGCCCATCTACGATTACGGCGAGCACGAAGAACAGCCCTACCTGGTCATGCGCTACATGGGCGGCGGTTCGCTGCGCGACCGCCTGGCGCGGGCCATGCCCCTGCCAGAAGCGGCGCGCATCCTGGCCCGCCTGGCTCCCGCCCTGGACATGGCTCACGGCCGGGGCATCATCCACCGCGACCTGAAGCCGGACAACGTGCTCTTCGACGAGCACAACGAGCCTTACCTGGCCGATTTTGGCATCGCCCGCATGGCCGAAGCAACGCAAAGCATGACCATTGTGGGCACACCTACCTACATGAGCCCGGAGCAGGTGCAGGGAGACCGGGCGCTGGATTACCGGGCGGACATTTACGCCCTGGGGGTGGTGCTGTATGAGATGCTGACCGGGCAGGCTCCTTACCAGGCTAACACGCCGCCGCAGTTGATGTTCAAGCACGTCTATGAGCCAGTGCCGGATGTGCGCCGGGCGGTGGGGACGCTCCCGGCCGGGGTGCAAACCATCATCAACCGGGCCATGGCCAAGGAGCCAAACGCCCGCTATCCATCGGTGGCCGCCCTGGCCGGCGCGCTGCAGCAAGTGGCCCCCGCCGCCGGGGCCGCCGGCGGGGCCGCCGCCACCGTGCTGGAAATGGCCCTGCCGGGCACCGAACTGGAGCTTACCCCGCCCCCTGGCGCTTATACGCCGGCCGCCTACATTCCCCCAGCCTATGCGCCGCCGCCCGCCCCACCGGCCTACCTCACCCCCAATCCGCCGCCGCCCGCGCCGGCACCCGATGCACCATTGTTGTGGCGCGTCCCGGCCGGGGTAGGGCTGCTGGTTGTCATAGGGTTGGTGGGCATGTTTTGCTTGCTGGCGGTAGGGGGCGGCTGGTACGTCTTTAGCCTGCTCCAATCGCCCACGCCGCCGCCGGCCACCACGCCCATCGAGGTGGTAGAAACCACGCCAGACAGCCCAGGCACCCCACCTATCGACAATGATCCCACACCTACCACGCCCGGCGAACCACCCGACCCGGTGGTCACGGTCACGCTGCCGCCAGACGTCACTGCGCCGCCTTCCGTCACCGAGCCGCCGCCGGTTACACCGGCGCAGGGTGGCAGCCAGCCGCCGCCCAACCCGCGCCTGGGCGACAGTTGGGTGCGGTCACAAGATGGCATGACCCTGGTTTACCTCCCGGCCGGGCGCTTCCTGATGGGCAGCAATCCCGACCTGGACCCAGATGCCTTCGACAACGAATTCCCCCAGCACGAGGTCAGCCTGGCCCCCTTCTGGCTGGACCAGCTTGAAGTCAGCAACGCTCAGTTCGCCACTTTCCTGAACGCGCGCGGCAACCAGACCGAGGACGACGTGCCCTGGCTGGACATCGGCGACACAGACGTCCAGATTGAGCAGCGGGACGGCAGCTTCGCCCCGCTCCCCGGCCGGGCCGATCTGCCGGTGGTCGAAGTGACCTGGTATGGCGCGGCGGCCTACTGCCGCTGGGTGGGCGGCCAACTGCCCAGCGAAGCGCAGTGGGAGTATGGCGCCCGCGGCCCGGCCAACCTCATTTACCCCTGGGGCAATGGCTTCGATGGTCAGCGAGCCAATTTCTGCGACCAGCGCTGCGACCTGGACACCAAAGACTTGCGCTTTGACGATGGCTTTGCCGAAGCCGCGCCGGTCGGCACCTTCCCGGCCGGGGCCAGTTGGGCCGGCGCGCTAGACCTGGGCGGCAACGTCTGGGAATGGGTCAATGACTGGTACAGCGACGACTACTACCTGATCTCCCCTTCCTCCAACCCTGGCGGCCCGGCCGGGGGTGAGACCAAAATCGTGCGCGGCGGCAGTTGGCTCAATACCGCAATCACCCTGCGCACCGCCGACCGCCTGGTCGATTTCCCCGACACCTCCCGGCCCAACTTCGGCTTTCGCTGCGCCATGCCCGCCACCCCGTAGCCGGCCATACCCGGCCGGGTGAGCACCAGACGACCCTCAGGCACAACGACCTATGATGAAATCCCTTACCCCATTCTCCCTCCTCCTTCTCTTGCTCGGAACCGTGGGGATTGTCGCGTTTATCCTCATCAGCGCCCCCCTCTGGCCAGCCCTACTCGTCGCCGCCCTGCTGGCCTACCTGCTCAACCCCGTGGTCAACCTCCTGGAAAAGCGGTTAGGTGGCCGGCGTAATCTGGCCGTCATCCTCATCTACACCGTGTCCATTCTCATCCTGGCCGGCTTTGTGTCCGCGGTGGGCGCGCTCATCGTCGGCCGCGTGCCCGCCTGGAGCCTTGAACTGGGCGATGCACTCATCGAAATGGAGCAGTGGCTGGAACGCCCCTTCATCCTTCTAGGCTTCACCATAGAACCGCAGGCCCTACTAAACTACGCCCAGCAGATTGGGGCCAGCGGCGTGGCCGCCATACCGGCCGTTCCCGGTGGCCTACTCGGCGGCATCGCCGACAACCTGCTGTGGAGCCTGGTCATTCTGATCAGCCTCTACTACCTCATGCGCGACGGGCGGGATATCGCCCCCTCCCTGGTGCGGCTGCTGCCCCCTGCCTACCAGGCCGAGACCAATGCGCTGCTGGCCGACATCGACAATGTGTGGCGGGTCTTCTTGCGCGTGCAGCTCCTCATCTTCATCATTCTCGGCGTGCTGCTGGTCCTCAGCACCACCTTGCTGCTGTGGTTTTTCCGTCGTGGCTGGCTGCCGCTGTCGCCGGTGGGCCTGGTCATTCTGCTGGTTCTGGTCTACGCCGCCATCCAGCAAATTGACAACTTGTGGCTGCGGCCGCAGTATATGGGCCATGCACTAAAACTGCACCCCGGCGTGGTCGTGGTGGCCCTGCTGGCCGCCCTGGTACTCACCGGCGTGCTAGGGGCGCTGGTCATTGTGCCAACCCTGGCCACACTAAAAATCCTGGCCGAGTTCTTTTACGACCGCTGGCTGCCGAAAATAGCGGAACCCCGGCCGGGGCCACCCCCGGAGCAGCCCGCCGACCCACCCCAATAAGCCGGCCGCTACAGCGCCGGATCATCATTTGTACACAGAGGAACATACCGCGATGATCAAAACATGGCACACCGAAAGCGTTGAAGCCGTCCTGACCGCGTTGACCAGCGACCCAGACAACGGGCTGACCGACGCCCAGGCACAGGAACGCTTGCAGCAACATGGTCGCAACGAACTGATTGAGCGAGGCGGCAAACACCCCCTGCGCTTGTTGTGGGAGCAGGCCAGCAGCACCATGGTGCTCATCCTCATTGGCGCCGTCGTCATCTCTGCCCTGCTGGGCAAAGTGACCGAAGCGGTGGCCATTGGAGCCATCGTGGTCCTCTTTGTTATCCTGGGCTTTGTCCAGGAATACCGCGCCGAGCAGGCCATGGCCGCCCTGAAAAAGATGTCCGTGCCGCTGGTCCGCGTGCGGCGGGGGGGCACGCTGCAAGAGCTGCCGGCACAAGAGCTGGTGCCCGGCGACATCATCGTGCTGGAGGCCGGCAACACCGTGCCGGCCGACGTGCGCCTGATCAGCAGCGCCAACTTGCGCGTGCAAGAAGCGGCGCTCACCGGCGAATCGGAAGCAGTGGAGAAGGAGACGGGCGCGCTGGCGCGGGCCGATCTGCCACTGGGGGACCGGCGGAACATGGCCTACATGGGCACCAACGTAACCTATGGCCGGGGAACAGCCGTGGTCACCGGCACCGGCATGGAGACTGAGTTGGGCAAAATCGCTACTCTGATCCAGAACGTGGATGAGGGCCTGACGCCGCTGCAGCGCCAGCTAGACCGGCTGGGGCAACTGCTGGCTGTGGCCGGCGTGGTGGTTGCCCTGTTGGTGCTGGTCATCGGTCTCCTGGCCGGTGAATCGCTGGACCAGATGTTCCTGACGGGGGTGAGCGTGGCCGTGGCCGTGGTGCCCGAAGGGCTGCCGGCAGTGGTCACCATCACCCTGGCGCTGGGGGCACAGCGGATGCTGCGCCGGCGGGCGCTCATCCGCAAGCTGCCGGCCGTGGAAACGTTGGGCGGCGTGACGGTGATTTGCTCTGACAAAACGGGCACGCTCACCGTGAACCGCATGACGGTGACGGTAATTGACGTGGCCGGGCATGCGCTGGAGCTGGCCGGCACCGGCGACCAACAGCGGATCTCATTCCAGATTGCCGACACGCCGGAAAGGTTGTTTGGCGCTTACCCGCCGGCGATTGGCCTGACCTTGACGGCCGGGGCGCTGTGTAATGATGCCTCGCTCAACCCGGACCCGGAAACGGGCCGCTACTCCTTCCTGGGTGACCCGACGGAGGGGGCGCTGTTGGTGGCCGCGCAGCAGGCTGGCCTGTCCCGGCCGGGGCTGGAAACCGTTCTCCCGCGCGTAACCGAGCTCCCGTTCGACTCTGAGCGCAAACGCATGACCACCGTTCACCACCTGGCCGCCGCCCCCGATGCGCTGCCGGCGATAGTGCAGGCACTACCCGTAATCGAGGCCCCTTACATCGCCTTCACCAAGGGGGCGGTCGATGGCTTGCTGGAGATTGCCGACCGCGTCTGGACCAACAACGAGATCGTGCCGCTGGATGAGAGCTGGCGCACGCGGATTGAGATTGCCAACGACGAGATGGCCCAGAAGGGGATGCGCGTACTGGGATTGGCCCTACAGCAGCTAGACAGCGCCGATGCCCCCCTGGAGCAATCCCTGACCCTCATCGGGCTGGTGGGCATGATCGACCCGCCCCGGCCGGAGGTCCGCGAAGCCGTGGCCACCTGCAAGACAGCCGGCATTCGCCCCATCATGATCACCGGCGACCATCCCCTGACCGCCCGCTTCATTGCCCATGACCTGGGCATTACCGACAACGGCCGGGTGAAAACGGGCCAGAACCTGGACCAGATGAGCGACGAAGAGCTGGCCGAAGCCGTGCGCGAAGTCAGCGTATATGCCCGTGTCTCGCCAGAACACAAACTGCGCATTGTGTCCGTCTTGCAGCAGCAGGGGCAGGTGGTAGCCATGACCGGCGACGGGGTCAACGACTCGCCGGCGCTGCGCCGGGCGGATATCGGCATTGCCATGGGCATCACCGGCACCGACGTCTCGAAGGAGGCGTCGGAGATGGTGCTGCTGGACGATAACTTTGCCACCATTGTGGCCGCGGTGGAAGAGGGGCGGGTCATCTACGACAACATCCGCCGCTTTGTCAAGTTCTCTATCGCCGGCAACCTGGGCAAAATCCTGGTCATGCTGGCCGCGCCGCTGTTTGGCATTGCCATCGCCCTGGAGCCACTGCAACTGCTGTGGCTGAACCTGCTCACCGATGGTTTGTTGGGGCTGGGGTTGGGGGTAGAACCGTCGGAGAAGGGCATTATGCGCCGCCCGCCCCGCTCGCCCAAGGCCAGCCTGTTCGACGAAGGGCTGGGACGGCACATTGTCTGGGTGGGCGTGCTGGTCGGCGTTGTGGCGATGTTCGTGGCCTCCTTCCGCTTTAACCCGGCACAGATTGAGGACGAGACGTGGCAGACAATGCTCTTTACCACGCTGGCCTTCTTGCAGGTGGGACAGGCGCTGGCCTCCCGCTCCAGCCGGCGCTCCTTTTTTGAGCTGGGCTGGCGCTCGAACATGACACTGGTGTGGCTGACGCTGGTGGTGGTGCTGCTGCAATTGGTGGTGGTTTATCTGCCGGCGCTGGAGCGCTTCTTCAGTGTGGATCCGCTGACGTGGCCGGAACTGCTGGCCTGTGTGCTGCTGGGCAGCCTGGCCTTTTGGGCCATTGAGTTGGAGAAGTGGTGGCTGCGGCGGCGCTAGGGGGCTTGGTGAAGGGTGTAGCCGTAGAAATAGGGGCCGGGCAGGATGGGGTTTAGGAAGGTTGTGCGCAGCCAGCGCTGCTGGTACTGCACCCCGGCCGGTTGGGGCAGGATGATGTTGGCCGTGGTGGTGTAGCGCACCCGGCCCAAATCCTGGTAGATGCGGTCACGCCCGGCCGGGACGGTAGCTGTCAGTCCGGCCGAGACCAGCGCGCCCAACTGCTCGCGCAGTTCATCCGGCAGGCGCTGGTAATCGGCATATTCACCGCTGAAATAGGGGGCCGCCCAGTTGTGGGGGTCGTGCAGCGTCTCGTTCCAGGTAAGGAAGATGAGCGGCAGTTGCCCGGCGCGCAGTTGCTCCTGGTAGACCGGCCGGGGCAGGCCCACCAGCTCCACGCGAAAGGCCGGGTTGAGCGCCGTCAGGTTGGCTTGCAGCGACTCCAGCGCCGCCACCTGCACCGCATCACCGCTGACATAAGGCAGTTGCACCCGAAAGCCCACCGGCGCCAGCTGCGTCCCCCAGGCCAGCACCAACTCATCGCGGCAGCGGTCCGGGTCCACGTCCCGCGCCTCCTGCTCCGGATTGTAGCCCAGCATGAAGGGGGGGATGACGCTGTTGTTGGGGATGCCCAAGCCAAAATAGGCGCGGCTGATGACCTGCGCGCTGTCCAGGCAGTAGCTGAAGGCGCGGCGCACATTCAGATCACTGAAGAAGTCGGGCGGGATGCCGCTGCCGTCTAGCAGGCCGCTGCCAATGTACGGGTTGTTCTCGGCGCTGATGCTGTAATTGAAGAGCAAGTCGGTGCGGGTTGTGGCGGGTAAGGGGCCGATCTTGCGCAGCGACCCGGCCGGGTCGTCGGTGGCCGTGCAAGTTTGGGCCGACCAGTCACACTGCTCGCCCACCCAGGCATCGGCCAGCGTGCGCAGTCCGGCCGGGATCTCCGCCAGGTCAGCCAGGCCCTGGCGCAGCAGCGCCAGCCGGTCGGCGGCGTCGGGCAGGACGCGCACTTGCACGGTGGCGATGGCGGGCGCGCCGGCCGGGCCATCAGGCGCGCTCCCCAGTGGCTCATTGGCCGGCCGCCAGTAGTTTTGGTTGGCCACCAGCGTGTATTCCGTGCCCGGCGTCCAATGGTCCAACACGTAGGGGCCGGTGCCCAGCAGTTGGCCGGCCAACGGGCTGCCGGCCGGGCCGGGCGCGTACCAGGCCTGCCAGGTATCGCAGTTGTCGTCCCAATCCCCCTGGGCAATGGCCCAACTGCGGCTGAGGATACCGGTCCAGGGTTGGCTGAGCGTGGCCAGCAGCGGCCCCCACGATTGGGTCAGGTTCAAGGTTACCGTCCCGGCCGGGTCGTCGGCCATGATGGCCGCTTTAACCTGTTCGCAAACGGCCACCAGGTCACGGGCGTTGGCGTTGGCGATGAGCGCTTCGCGGTCACCGATGTAGGCCCCGTCGTCAATCTCGGCGGTGACGTCGCTGCCGCTGTAGCCCAACAGGGGGGGAATGAGCTGGCCTTGCCACCCGGCCGGGTCGGATTGCAGCAGGGCGCGCTGCAAGCTGTAGGCCACATCGCTGGCGGCCAGGGGCGTGCCATCGGAAAAGGTCACGCCCGGCCGGAGGCGCAAGACGTAGGTCAGGCCATCTTCGGCAATGTCCCAACTGGTGGCCAGCAGGGGCAGGAATTCGGCCGGGTCGTTTGGATTGGCCATGAGCAAAGGCTCTGACACGTTTTGCAGCAGGGTCATCCCGGCCGGGTCGGCAGCCAGCACCGGGTCCAGCGTCAACGGTTCTGCGGCCGCCAGGTAGACGAGCGTGTCGGGCGAGCTGCTGATGAATGTCTGGCCGGGCAGTGGGGCCGGGGTGGGGGTGATGAGCAGGCCGGGCACCGGCGTGCTGGGCACGGCCGGGCTAGCCTCAACAATCGGGGTCACAGACACAACGCGGGTCACTTCGACGATCCGCGTGGCCGGCTCGGCCGGGGCGGTGCAGGCGGCTATCCCCCAGATCAGGCCGGTGAGCAGCAAGAATAGGCGGTGGGGCAGGTGCATGGATGTTGTCTCACCCGGCCGGGGTGGTTCCGTCCTTACACAAACCGTTCGGCATGATGGCAGGCCACCATGTGCGGCACGGTGTCGCTGCCCAAATTGCGGAGGGGCGGGTCTTCGGTGCGACAAACGTCGGTGGCGTAAGCACAGCGGGGGTTGAAGCGGCACGCGGCCGGGGGATTGGCCGGGCTGGGCACCTCCCCTTCCAGGATAAAATGGTGCCGGCGCGCTTCCTTCTCCGGGTCGGGGATGGGAATGGCCGAGAGAAGCGCCTGGGTGTAGGGGTGCAGGGGGTGGTCATACACCTCGTCGCGGGTGCTCAACTCCACAATCCGCCCCAGGTACATCACCGCCACCCGGTCGCTGATGTAGCGCACCATGGCCAGGTCATGGGCAATGAACAGGTAGGTCAGCCCCAGTTCCCGCTTCAGGTCATCCAGCAGGTTCACCACCTGGGCCTGAATCGACACGTCCAGGGCGGAGATAGGCTCGTCGGCCACGATGAAGGAGGGGTTGGTAGCCAGGGCGCGGGCCAGGCCAATGCGCTGCCGCTGGCCGCCGGAGAATTCGTGTGGGTAGCGGTTGGCGAAGTAGGGATTTAACCCCACCAGCTTCAACATTTCCTGGACCCGCTCGGCGCGCTCTTTGGCGTTGCCCAGGTTATGGATCAGCAGTGGCTCGTCGATGATGTTGCCCACCATCATGCGCGGGTTGAGGGAGGCGTAGGGGTCCTGGAAGATCATCTGCATGTCGCGGCGGGCTTTGCGCAGTTCGCTCTTGCCCATCTGGGTGAGGTCGCGGCCGTCGAAGATGACCTGGCCGCTGGTGGGGGTGATGAGCTGTAAGATGGCCCGGCCGGCGGTGGATTTGCCGCAGCCACTTTCGCCGACCAGTCCCAGGGTTTCGCCGCGGACGATGTCGAAGCTGATGCCATCCACGGCCTGGACGGCCCCAACCTGGCGGCGCAGAGCGCCTTCGCGGATGGGAAAATACTTCTTCAGGTTACGAACTTGAACAAGGGTGGCCCCATTGGCGTTCGCTGCGTGGTTATTCTGGCTCATGCGGTCTCTCTCGTTAGGGACTCCTGGCGGACCTCTTCCCAGCGCCAGCAGGCGGATTTGTGGTAGGCCCCGGCCGGGAACAGCGGCGGGTTCGCTTCCCGGCACTTGTCCACCACGTAGGGGCAGCGGGGAGCAAAAGGGCAGTTGGTGGGAGTCACCAGCAGATCGGGCGGCAACCCATCAATCGGCTGCAGGCGCACCTTTGTCTGCATATCTATCTTGGGCAGCGATTGCAGCAGCCCCAGCGTGTAGGGGTGGCTGGGGCGCTTGTAAAGCGCCCGCACCGGTGCTTCCTCCACCACAAAGCCGCCATACATCACCGCCACCTTATCCACCAGCCCGGCCACAATGCCCATATCATGCGTAATCCAGATGACGGCCATGCCCAACTGCTCTTTAAGCTGCTTGATCAGGTTGATGATCTGCGCCTGGATGGTCACATCCAGGGCGGTGGTTGGCTCGTCGGCAATGAGCAGCGCCGGGCCGCAGGAGAGCGCCATAGCGATGATGATGCGCTGCCGCTGGCCGCCGGAGAATTGGTGCGGGTAATCATTCAGGCGGTCGGCCGCGTTGGGGATGCCCACCAGTTCCAACAGCTCCACCGCTCGCTGGCGGGCCTCGTTGTCGCCAGTGTGCAGATGCAGCTTCAGGCTCTCCTTTAGCTGGCGGCCGATAGAGAGTACCGGATTCAGCGAGGTCATGGGGTCCTGGAAGATCATGCCGATCTCCTTGCCCCGAATGTCACGCATCCGCCTGTCCGACAACTGCAATAGATCTTCGCCCTTGAACAGCACCTGGCCGCTTTCTACCAGGCCGGGCGGGCTGGGCACCAGCCCCATAATAGACAACATGCTTACCGATTTGCCGGAGCCGCTTTCGCCCACAATGGCCAGCGATTCTCCTTCATCCAGGGTGAAGGAGACGCCATTAACGGCATGGACAATGCCGTCTTGGGTATAGAATCGGGTTACCAGGTCACGCACTTCAAGTAGATGGGTCATGAGTCGGGTCACTTGAGAAGGGCGGCATCTGGCTGGCCCAATGCCGGCACTCCTGAAACGTCGATCGAAATGTTATGGTCTGCTATCGCCCTAAACATTGGACGCACCTCCGGGTGGATTTTTAGCCAGGCCAGCGGGGTTCATTTTACCCGATGTGCGAAGGGGAAGCGAACAGGGAAGAGGCCAGAGGTGACAGGCGGCGGCATCCTGGTGAAAAGGTGGCAACCCATTGCGGCCGTGCCCGCCAGATGCTAGAATGGATTGAGGTCTGGGGGATGTTGCCAGGGGACACTCACAGCAGCCAACACCCCCTACGTGCGTAACAGCGATCAGCTTACCGGCTTGTGCGGAGGCCAGGAGCAGGCATACCGTCCCCCGGCCGGTGACCCAAATGGCATTTTTCGTGGGAGACACAATGCACCGGCGCGCCACGAGGAACGACAAGACGCCGCGCACAATGCCATTTCACGCCACAGTTCTGCAGGAGGAAAACATGAATAAGCGCTCTGCCTGTTTGGTTACTCTTAGCAGTCTTCTGCTGCTCCTGATGCTCTTCGGGCGGGTGCTGGACACCCGGCCGGTGCAGGCTGGCGAGGGATTTGACTGTGCTAATGTCAGCCAGATCCCGTTGGCCGAGTGCCAGGCTCTGGTGGCATTTTACAACGCCACCGATGGCCCGCATTGGATTGACCGCAGCGGCTGGCTCGTGACCAACACACCTTGCACCTGGTACGGCGTCATATGCAGTTCAGATCATGTCACCGAATTGGCGCTGCAAGAGAACAATTTGTCGGGGGCTGTTCCAGCGGAAATTGGTGATCTGGCCAGCTTGCAGGCACTCAGACTACATCGGAATCAACTGCAAAGCCTGCCGGCCGAAATGGGCAGCCTGGCAAATTTGCAGGTCCTGGGCTTGTCGGAAAATCAACTGAGCAGCCTACCCCCTCAAATCGGCAACCTGGGTAATCTGGAAAGCCTGCACCTAGCCAACAACCGACTGAGCAGCCTGCCCCCTCAAATCGGTAACCTGGGCAATCTGCGCTTGCTGTACCTGGATAATAACCAGCTGAGCGAACTACCATCTGAGATTGGCGGCCTGACCAGGCTGTACCTTCTGGTCCTGACCGACAACCAGCTGAGCACCCTACCATCCAGCATCGGTGATCTGGACGCGCTCTGTTACCTGTGGGTGTATGGTAACCAGTTAACCAGTTTGCCGGCTGAAATCGGTGACCTCGATAACATTTGTCAGTTGGATTTGGGAAACAACTACCTGAGCAGCCTGCCCCCTGAAATTGGCAATCTGACCAGTCTACAGGAGCTGTATCTCTTCTACAATCAACTAACTAGCCTACCGCCCGAGATCAGCAACCTGACCTATTTGTTTAGTCTGTCACTGGATCACAACCAGCTCAGTGACCTGCCGGCTGAGCTTGGCAGCCTGCCGCGCCTGTATGGGCTGCACTTAGCCGATAATCCGCTGACCGGTCCCATCCCGGCTCTTCTAACCGGCCTGCAAAATCTCAGAGTCCTCACTTTTTATCGTACAGACTGGTGTGTGCCCGATGACCCAGTAATACTGGCCTGGCTGGAGGGTCTCAGCATTGTCACGGGCACCGGCCGGGTATGCGGTCTCCCGGCCGGGGCGTTCACGGGCATCGTCTTGGATCCCCAGCAGCAGCCATTGGGCGGCGTGGAAGTTGCCCTGTACCAGCCACTGGGCAACAACCTGATTGGCGTCACCTATACTGCTGGCGATGGCCATTACCGCTTTACTGACCTGGGCGCGGGGATTGAGTTCAGGGTGCATTTTGCCGACCCGGCCGGGGCCTTTACCCCCGAAGACTTCGATGACAAACCACCATGGGACATCCATACCCCGGTAACCGTCACCCTGGGCATGACGCGAACCGGCATCGATGCCAGCCTGGCGGCTGTTGCCCCCCCCACTATCCTGGTTCATAGCGACACCGGCGTCGTCACCGCCAACCTGTGGACTGGTGACGTGACCATCAACATGGCCAACGCCACTTTCTCCGACATCACGGTCACGCGCACCGTTACCTGTGGCGGAGGAACGCCACCGGAACTGGTGGTGCTGGACAAGGGCACGGCCAGTGGGGCAAGCAGCACCTACACCATGACCACAACCGGCAACGATCTTTACAGCGCAACCATCCCGGCCGGGGACCAGAACGAGGACGCCTGGCTAACCATATGGGTTACCTGCAGCGGCACCACCTCCCCCATCAACGTCGGCGACATCAACCTCTACGACCCTATCGGCCACATCAAGGACCGGGCCACCGGGCAGCCCATCACCGGGGCGACGGTGCAGTTGTATTACGTGCCCGGCTGGGTACCGCGCACCAGCCTCCTGGATACGCGCCCCGACACCTGCGAATCTGACCGCTCCCGGCCCCCTGGTGCGCCGTGGAGCCAACCAGCCCCAGTAGGCAAGGGGGTGCTGGCCTTTGCCTATCAATCGAATCCATTCCTTGTGCCAGATGTGCCCCAAGTATTGACCGACCCGGCCGGGCAGTTTGGCTGGGACCTGTCTGCCGCCTGCTGGTTCGTGAAGGTGACCGCGCCGGGCTACGCGCCGCTGGTTGGCCCGGTCTTTGGGGTGCTTTCCCCCATCACCGACCTGGACCTGGCTCTGTTGCGGCCAACAGACGCAACCCTGGTACCTCTGATCAGGCGGTAAGTGGGTTAGGTGAAGATGGGGTCCCCTGGCTCAAGGGCGCTGGGGCCGCGGCGGGCAAGAAAACGCGGAAGGTGCTGCCCCGGCCGGGGTCGCTTTCCAGCTCAATGCGGCCGCCATGGCTGTGGATGATGTAATCGGCAATCGATAGGCCAACCCCCAGCCCAGAAAACAGCCGCTGGTCATCGGAATGGCTCCAATGAAAAAACGGCTCAAATATCTGGCCCTGCATCTCGACTGGGATACCCACCCCCTCGTCAATCACCTCGATGGTCAGCCACGCCGCCTCCGGCCGGGAAGCGCGAATCAGCACCGGTGCCCGGCCGGGGCTGAACTTCAGGGCATTATCAATCAGCAGCCGCAGCGCCAGCGTCACGCCGGCCACATCCAGGAAAACAGACGGCAAGTCGGGGGCCAGCGCCACCGATACCACCCGATCCGCATACTCCGGTGAGGTCAGGGCCTCATTCAGAGCCGCCGTCAGCAGGTCATTCAGGTTCGTCGGACTCAGGCGCGGTGCGGTGAGCTGCATCTCATAGAGTACCAGCAAGCTGTTCACCAGCCAGGTCATCTTGTCTACATTCCGCGCAATAGCCTCCACCCCTTCTTGCAGCGCCTCGCCCCGCACCACTCCCAGCTTGATCAGGTGCGTAAAGCCCTGAATAGCGGTGAGCGGCGTGCGCAGCTCATGCGACAAATTGGTGATGAACTCCGAACGCATCCGGTCTTGCCGGGCCAGGTTTTCATAGGCTGCCTGTAGGGCGGCGTTTTGCCGGTTGAGCTGGTCAATGATCAAGCGGTCGTTGGTCTGCATCCGCTGGCTGAGCTGGCGAAACAGCTCCTGGCGCAGGCCGGGGTTGTTGTTGGCCAGCCGCCGAAAAGTCTGCTTCTCGATTTCCAGCGTCTCGCATGTCGTGGCGGCACGGATGGTGGCCGAGCGCACGCCATCCCCCAACAGCGCCAGCTCACCGAAGTAGTAGGGTGCGCTGGCACGGTGCAGGACGGTCTCCCACTCCCCGCCGCCCAACACGCTGGTCACAGTGACATCGCCGGCGCACAGCACGTAGAAAACGGAGGCCCATTCTCCCTGTCGGCAGATGACCGCCCCGGCCGGGTAATGGCCCACCTGCGCCGCGCTGTCCAGATCACGGATCTCACGCTCGTTGAGGCTGGGGAACGCCTGCTGCAACATATCTAGCCTTTCGGAATTCACGGCAATCATGGTTGAGATAACCTGAAAAAAGAGCCAGCCTATGGGAAAGACCGCAGACTCGCCGCGCTGTTGGCCATTACCTCTTACGCGTCACCAGCAACGTGCTGCATCTGCCCAGACCCATACTCCGGTTGACCATACGGCAAATGAAACAGAACCGCTGCATTCTAGCATGGACCCGGCCGGGGCCAGCCGATATTTCACGTTATCTTCACAAGGATGAGGGGACAGAAAAAACCAACCAACAGCAAAACCGCAACTACCCGGCTTGCAGCGCACGCCAGACAGCCAGCGCCACCAGGCCGCCAAACAGCGAGGAAATCAGGTTCACCAGGTCGTTGTTCAGCCAGGACCAGCCGCGCAGGGAGCGCGTCTGGTGGCCACATTTGTGTATCTTGCGTTCCGTATCTTTCTGGCAATGGTCGCAGTAGTAAATCTGCTGCACCGTGGCCCCCAGCAGACTGTCGCACAAGGAGCCGGCCAGGCCACCCAGGCCACCCATCAGGCTAGCGGCCAGGATGGGCAAATCGGCGCTGAACAACCCGGCCGGGAGCCCAATAACCAGCCCCCCCAGCAGCGACACCAGCGTACCCAACGGCGAGACCCCCCCCGACGTGCCCACCTCCACCACCCGGCCGGTGGTCACCAGCCGCGGCGGGCTTTTACTCAGCGTGCCCAATTCCGTGGCCCAGGTATCGGCATTCACCGTGGCCATAATACCAATAAACAGCGGAAACCAGCCGGGCCAGGGCAGCAGCACACTCAACAACGCCACCACCGCCCCCACCCCCCCGTTGGCCAGCGCCTGGCCAATATCACGCTGGTGACCCTTATCAAACTTCTCCGCCGCCTGCCGCTTATCCGACTCCTTAAAGTGAGACAACAGACTAGAGCTGACAAAGAAGATCCCCAACAACCCCCCCCACAACCAGCCACCGAAACCAAAAGTGAGCGTACCCACCACCACCGCCCCCAACACCCCCGAACGCGAAAGCGAGCCACGCCAATAGGCCAGGCCGCTAATGGTCATACTAAGCAAAAACGCCGGTGCAATATCTGTTAGCATTCAGCCACCACTCCTGCTTCAGAAAACATCCTCGCTGGCTACAACAGCTCCTGCCGTCCTTCCAAAGCACGGCCCAGCGTAATGGCATCGGTATATTCCAGGTCACCACCCACGGAAAGCCCCCTTGCCAGGCGAGTCAGCCGCAGTCCGGGCAGCCCCGCCAGCCGGCGCTGCAAATAGAGCGTGGTCGCATCCCCCTCCAGCGTCGCGTTCGTCGCGATGATCACCTCGCGAAAGCCGCCCTGCTCCAACCGCTGCACCAGCTCGGCGATCTTCAGATCGTCTGGCCCAATGCCTTCCACCGGCGAGATCGCGCCGTGCAAAACGTGGTACAGGCCGCCGTAGGCATGCGCCCGTTCAATGGCCAGCACGTCCAACGGTTCTTCTACCACACACAACACCTGCCGTTCCCGGTCATCGGCGCTGCAAATGAGGCAGGGGTTCTCCTCGGTGATGTTGTAGCAAACGCTGCACAATTGGGTCTTCTCCTTCAGGTCCTGCAGGGCCGCCGCCAGCTCCAACGCCTGGTCGCTGGCGGCACGCAGCAAGTAAAAGGTCAGCCGCGCCGCCGACTTGGGGCCAATTCCGGGCAGCCGGGCAAACTCGTTGATGAGATTTTGCACCGGCCGGGGCAAGACATTACCCGCCGCCACCGCTTACAGCCCACCCAACAGGCTGTTCACATCCAGGCCACCGGTAATCCCCTCCATCTTGGCCGCGGCCATCGTCTGCGACTGCTCGATAGCCGCATTAATACCCGCCAGCAGCGCATCCTGCAGCATCTCCACATCTTCCGGATTCAGCATCTCCGGATCAATGGCAATCGATTCCAGCCGCTGGTGGCCAGTAATGACGATCGTGATCGCCCCGCCGGCGGCGGTAACCGTTACCGTCTCCTCAGCCAGGGCCTGCTGCTGCGCGGCCATTTGCTGCTGCATCTCCTGAAACTGCCCCATCAAATCGTTAGGGTTCATCTTCTTAGCCGGCTTGCTGCTCCGGCCGCCGCGATAAGGACGTTTTGCCATCGTTTTCACCTCTTGGTTTGTCAGTCGGTCACCCGGCCGGGGATCAACTACCCAGCCACCGGGCCACCTACGTTTCCTGTATTTCGCCGCCCAACTCTTTGGCCAGGGCCAGAAAAGCAGCCCTGTCCGCCTCAGGCGATGCGACCGCCGGGGGCGACACAACTGCCGGGGACAGCTCGGCCACCGCCGGTGGTTTATACTCCCCGGTCACCACACAGCGCACAAAGCATTTGGCCCCCAGCAGATCACTAAAAATGATCGCCACCAGATTTGGCCCAGTCGATTTACTCTCAAACTTATCTTTTAGCACCGGGAACTCAAAGCCCAAAATGAGCGTATTGCCCTCCACCGCCAGCGGCTTGCACATCGACAGCAGCGGCGGCAAGTTCTTATCCTGCTGCATCACCTGGCTAACCATGGCCGGCCACTGCCCCTGGAAGCTGCTCAGGGGGATGCTGGTGGCTGGCGGCGCAGGGCTGGCCGCCGCCGGTACCCGGCCGGGAGCGGCAGGCCGCGGGCTGGCAGTTGCCGGCGGCGGGGTCACAACCACGGCCGGCGCGGGGGTAGGCACCGGCTGCGGTCTATCACTCGCCACCACCGGCCGGGGCGTGGCCGGCAGCAGCCCAATAAAGGCCAACTCCAACGGCAGCTGCGGCTGCCAACTACTGGCCGGGGTCAACGCCGCCTCATTAAAAGCCTTAATCGCAGCCACCAGGTCCTTGCGCTCCGCGCGTTCCGCCTGGACCAACATCTCACCCTTCTGCTCAGCCGGCACCTCCAGCACCAAATCCGGGCCAGCCGCTTGCAGCAGCAGCACCTGGCGCAAATAAGTCACCATCTGCCGGCAAAACTGGCGCGTATCCACCCCTGAAGAGAGCGCCTCATGAATCAGCCGCAGCCCGGCCGGGGCATCCCCCGCCAGCCAGGCCTCCGTCAACTGCCGCACCATCCCCATAGACGCCGTACCCAGCACCATCTGCGCCCGCGCCAGCGTGATCGTGTCACCCGGCGCAGTCACCAACTGGTCCAGCAAACTCTCCGCATCGCGCAAACTGCCCGCCCCCTGCCGCGCCACCAGCGCCAGCGCCTCCGGCTCCACCGTCAGCCCTTCCTGCTCCGTCAGCCACAGCAGGCGGCCCACAATCTCCTGCACCGACAGCAGCCGGAAATTAAACTGCTGGCAGCGCGACTTAATCGTCATGGGTACCTTATGCTCTTCCGTAGTGGCCAGCACAAACATGGCGTGCGCCGGTGGCTCTTCCAGCGTCTTCAACAGCGCATTAAACGCCGCTGTCGACAACATGTGCACCTCGTCGATGATGTAGACCTTGAAGCGCCCTTCGCTAGGCGAGAAGTTAATCTTATCGCGCAAATCGCGAATGTCGTCTACGCCCGTGTTAGAAGCCGCGTCAATCTCAATCAGGTCCAAAAAGCGCCCCTGGTTAATGGCCAGGCAGCGCGCACACCGGTTGCAAGGACGCTGCGCCGGATCGGCATCCAGGCAGTTAACCGCTTTGGCCAGCAGACGCGCCGTCGTCGTCTTGCCCGTGCCCCGCGGCCCACAAAACAGGTAGGCGTGCCCCACCCGGTCCCCCACCACCGCGTTCCGCAAGGTTCGGGTAATGTGTTCCTGGCCAATAACGTCGTCAAATCGGGCGGGCCGCCATTTGCGGTACAAAGCTTGAGACATGAGGTTAGTTTAGCAGTTTGCCAGGCCATCGGCAAAGGCAATGGCCCCCACAGGCAGCCCCGGCACAAAGTTAGGAAAGCGTGAGTATTCAGCGCGCCGCCGCTGGTGCTATTGCGCCGCGCCCCGGCCGGGCTTATAATCTTTACAAGTTGAATCGGGCGCATTCCATTGTTTGCGCCATGCGCGAGGCAAAAATGGCTGGTCTAGGCACAACAGAATTACTCATCGTCCTGGTAATTGTTCTTCTGGTGTTTGGCGTGGGGCGGATTGGCAAGCTCGGCAGCGAACTGGGCAAAGGCATCCGCGCCTTCCGCGAAGGCATCCGTGAGGGCCAGGACGAACTAGACGAAAAAGACGAAAAGCCGACCGAATAGCAGCCGGCCTGATTCTTTACTTGATGAGCGGAAAGAAGGACATCCCCGGCCGGGGGCGTCCTTCTTTCTTTTTCTCCGACCAGTAACCATTCCGCTTTGCGTCAGATACGTTGACCAGGCTTCCCCGGCATCCTTCTTCATTTTTCCCCGACCATTGACCATTCCCCGGAGCCATGCTACATTCCCCTATCCAAGGTGGAGACAGAGCCAAAACAGATAGGGACAACAGAATGAGCCGAAGGCCAGGCTCGCTGGAGGAGGAATTGCAATGAGTCGTCTTGGCCGCATTGGCCTGATCATCCTGGGGGCAGTCATTGTTCTGGTGGCTCTGGCCGCCATAGGCGCAGCGGGAGTTGCCCGCCGCCCCTTCCCCAAAACAGACGGCAGCCTGACAGTTGCCGGGCTGCAAGGGGAAGTCGAAGTATTGCGTGATGCCTACGGCATTCCCCACATCTACGCCAGCAACGAACACGATCTTTTCTTTGCCCAGGGCTACATCCATGCCCAGGACCGCTTCTGGCAAATGGACTTCTCACGCCACATTGGCCAGGGCCGCCTGTCGGAGCTGGTAGGCGAAGCCACGCTGGATACTGACAAATTCGTCCGTACCCTGGGCTGGAACCGCATGGCCACACAGACCCTGGCCGCCGCCGACCCGGAATTTGTGGCCACGCTGGAAGCCTACAGTGACGGCGTAAACGCCTACATCGAAGCCAACCGCGACACATTGTCGCTGAATTACACCATTCTGGGACTGAGCAGCGGCGACATTACGGTTGAGCCGTGGGAGCCGCTGGACACCATCTCCTGGGGGGTGGTCATGGCCTACCAGTTGAGCGGCAACTGGTCAGAAGAACTGGATCGGGCCCGCATCACGGCCGATATTGGCGAAGCAGCCATGGAAAACCTGGTGCCCGGATACCCCTATGACACCCGGCCGGTCATCGCCCCCACCGACATCCAAACCAACGACCTGCCCCCCAGCAGCCACACTCCCCTCCCGGCCGGGGTCGTCGACTGGTCCCGCATCAACACCAGCCTGGTCGGCCAACCGCCCGGCGACCTCGCCTTTGGCAGCGGCCCCTTCGTCGGCAGCAACAACTGGGTCATCGGCGGCGACCTCACCGCCAGCGGCCTGCCCATGCTGGCCAACGACCCCCACCTGGGCATCCAGATGCCCTCCATCTGGTACGAAGCCGGCTTGCACGGCGGCAGCTACGACGTCGTCGGCTTCACCTTCCCCGGCGTGCCCGGCGTCATCATCGGCCACAACCAGCAAATCGCCTGGGGCGTGACCAACGTTGGCCCCGACACCCAGGACCTGTACATTGAAAAGATCAACCCCAGCAATGCCCGCCAGTACGAATACCAGGGCCAATGGCAAGACATGGAAGTCGTGACCGAAACCATCCTGGTAGCCAACGGCGAGCCGGTAGAGCTGGAAGTGCTGATCACCCGCCATGGTCCCATCATCAGCGACGTCGTCGATGACGAGAAAGATGTCCTGGCCATGCGCTGGACCGCCCAGGAACCCTCCACCATCCTCAGCTCCGTCCTCATGCTGGACAAAGCCCAGGATTACGACGCCTTCAAAGACGCCCTGGCCTACTGGGACATCCCCTCGCAGAACTTTGTCTATGCCGACGTAGCCGGTAACATCGCCTACCAGACCCCCGGCCGGGTTCCCATCCGCAGCCAGGGAGACGGCCAACTACCGGTACCCGGCTGGACCGGCGAATATGAATGGACCGGCTTCATTCCCTACGAGGAGATGCCGGCGCTCTTCAATCCCCCGGCCGGGTTCATCGTCACCGCCAACAACGCCGTCGTCGACCCCAACTACCCCTACTTCATCGCCCGCGACTGGTCCAGCGGCGACCGCGCCCAGCGCATCACCGACATGATCCTGGCCGCCGGCAGCGACATCACCGCCGCCGACATCGCCGCCATCCAGTTCGACAGCCACTCCCTGCTGGCCGAAAGCTACATCCCCCTCTTCGCCGGGCTATCCAGCGACGACCCCAAAGTGCAGGCCGCCATTGAGCGGCTGCGCGGCTGGGACATGCAAGAGCGGCGCGACAGCGTGCCCGCGACCATCTTCGAAATCTTCTTCATGCAGTTGGCCCAAAACCTCCTGGCCGACGATGTCGGCGCAGACAACGTAGACACCGTCGCCAACGCCCCCTTCTACCACGCCCTCGCCACCCAACCAGACGCCACCTGGTGGGATGACCAGACCACGCCAGCCAAAGAGACGCGCGAAGAAATCCTGCTAGCTTCATTGGCCGACGCCATCACCTGGCTGGAAGAAAACGTTGGCACCCGCTCCGACAACTGGACCTGGGGCAGCATTCACACCGCCACCTTCGTCAGCGACCCCCTGGGCCAGAGCGGGATTGCCCCCATAGAGGCCATCGTCAACCGGGGTCCATTCCCGGCCGATGGCGGCCGCGACCTGGTAAATGCGGCCAGTTGGAGTTGGAGCAACCCGGCCGCGGTGCGCGGCCACCCCTCCATGCGCCTGATCGTCGACCTGAGCAACCTGGACGCCAGCCTGGCAGTCATTCCCACCGGCCAGAGCGGCCACCCCTTCAACAGGCATTACGACGACATGATCCAACTGTGGCTGGACGGTGAGTACCACCCGCTGCCCTACTCACGCAGCGCCGTGGAAGAGGCCACCGTTGACCGCCTATTGCTAAAACCGGCCGGGTCTTAGCTCCCCATTCCTAACTCCCCACAAAGAAACGGCGTGCCCGCCCGGCCGGGCTGGCACGCCCATTTTCTACAAATAACCAACGCCCTTTCATGCAGGCCCCACCACGCGCCACACAGGCCGCCGCAGGAGCCGGCCAGCATTATTTGCCGCAGGACAGCGTTGTGCAAGCCACCGGCGCAATAAACTAGATAGCGCCGGTGAAGATCATCACCAGGGCACCCAGAGCCACCAGGTCCAAAATCAGCAGCAAAGCCAGGATAATCACCTGCAAGGGCGTCAGGTTGCCCAGGACAGAGCCCCCCCCGCTCTCATCCTCGTAGGACATATCGTCGTACACCGCACTGGCCAGTGTACTCTTGCGACGCAGGCGGTCGAAATCATCTTCCTCGGTTG